>JACTMI010000014.1 GCA_014584695.1 Acidobacteriota bacterium | reverse complement strand
CGGCGGCGGCGCCGGAGCCGCCGCGGGCGCCTTCGCCGGCCGCGGCGGCGGCGCTCCGCCGAGCGCGGCCTTGAGCTCGGCGAGCCCGGCATGGCGGGGCGAGATCGCTTCGAGCTGCGCCACCAGGGGCGCGGCGTCGGCCGTGCGGCCGGCGGCGAGCGCCGCGCGCGCCAGGTCGGAAAGACGCGTCGCCTCGTTGACTTTCTTGGCGGCGCGGTCGATCTGCGCCAGTAGCTCGATCCGCTCCTCCCGCGACAGCTCCGAGCCGCTCGAGCCCGACCGGCTGGTGGTGCGCACGCCGGGGGTCGCCACTGGCGCCGGCGCCACCGGACCCGCGGGGCGGGCCACCTGGATCTCCTGCGTCGCCACCTGGCGCAACTGGTCGGCCACTCGGACCAGCGCGTGCAGGAACGACAGCGAGTCGGGCCAGCGCCGGTCCCGGTCGCGCTCGAGCCCGCGACCGATCACCGCGTCGAGCTCCGCCGGCACCGCCACCGCCGGATTCCGGCCGGCGAGCGGTTGCGGCGACTCGGTCAGCCGCTTCAGCACGTAGCCGTGCTGGTTCTCGGAATCGAACGGCTGCCGGCCGCAGACCATCTCGTAGAGCACGGCGGCGAAGGAGTAGAGGTCGCTGCGGTGGTCGAGCGGCGCGTCCTGGATCGAGCCCGCCTGCTCCGGAGAGCAGTAGGCGAGCTTGCCCATGAACATGCCGGCCTGGGTGATCTCGAAGCCGCTCGTGGTGTCGAGGTTCTTGGCCAGGCCGAGGTCGATGATCTTGACCTGGTGGCGGCCGCGGCGGTCGCGCGTGATCATCAAGTTGTCGGGCGACAGATCGCGGTGGATCACGCCGGCGGCGTGGATCGCTTCCAGGCCGCGCAGCGCCTGGATGCCGAGCTCCACCGCCAGCGCCACCGGGAACGGCCCCTTGCCGCGCAGCCACGAGCCGACGTCCTCGCCGTCGATGTGCTCCCACACCATGTAGAAGCTGCCGTCCTCCATGCGCGAGAAGTCGTAGAGGATGGCGACGTTGGGGTGCTTGATCTGGGTGGCGATGCGCGCTTCCTGCGCGAAGCGCTGCAACGCGTGGGGATCCGTCGCGCGGTCGGCGCGCAGGATCTTGATCACCCGCATCTCCTGCAGATGGACGTGACGCGCGCGCCAGACCTCTCCCATCCCGCCGGTGGCGAGACGGTCGAGGATCTCGTACTTGCCGTCGAGAACCGATCCGCTGTCGCGTTGCGTCACGCTCGCCCTTCTTCTCCTCGCTGACCGTTCGAAGCGCGGGTATTCTAACCTCCGCCGGCGAACCGCGACGATCCGCCCGATGACACCCTCCGCTCCCGCTCCTGCCCGCGACCGCCCCGACGGCCGCCCCGCCCTGGCGCTGCCCTGTCTGCTGCTGTTCGGCGCCATGCTGAACCTGACCCTGATCGTCCCCGGCCTCAAGGAGCTGGTGATCGACGAGCTGGGCGGCACGGTCGCCGACGCCGCGCTCTTCTTCACCGTCGAGATGATCGCCTACCTGCTCGCCGCACCGCTGTGGGGACTCGCCTCGGACCGCCTCGGGCGCCGCCGGCCGTTCGTCGTCGTGGGCTTCCTCGCGAGCGGCGCCCTCTATGCCTCGTACTTGGCCGTCGACTCGGTCGCGGCGCTGCTCGCCCTCCGCTTCGTCCAGGGGGCCTGCTCGGTGATGGGCTGGTCGACGGTCATGACGGTCGTCGCCGATCGCGCCGACGGACCGCACCGGGCTCGCGCCATGGGGGCCGCCGGGGCGTCGCTCATCCTCGGTGTCGGCCTCGGCGCGCCGCTCGGCGGCGCGCTCGCCGCGAGCTTCGGGCCGCACGCGCCGCTGTGGGCCGCCGCCGCGCTGTTCGGCGTGCTGGGACTGGCGGCGATGCTGCTCGAAGAGCCGCCCCGCCACGGCGAGCGGCAGAGCACGCGCGCGGTGCTGGGACAGCTCGCGCGCACGCCGGCGCTGGCGCTGCCCTGGGCGTTCTACTTCGTCGAGCGCCTGACGGTGGGCCTGTTCGTGGTGGTCTTTCCGCTCTTCCTCGATGCCACCACCGGCGGCGGCCCGGCGGAGCGCGGCCGCCTGCTCGGCTACTTCCTCATCCCCTTCGCGTTGCTGCAGCCCGTGACCTACCGGCTGGCCGACCGGCTGGGCGCGCGCACCGCGATGGCGGCTGGCGCGGCGGCTTACGGCGCCGCGCTGGGGGTGGTGGGGCTGTTGCCCGCGCCGGCGATCGCGCCCTGGATGGTGGTGCTCGGCGCGGCGGCGGCGGTGATGTTCCCGCCGACCCTCGCGCTCACCGCCGAGCTCGCCGGCCCGGCCGCCCGTGCGACCGCCATGGCGGGCTTCAACCTCGCCGGGTCGCTCGGCTTCGCCTTGGGTCCGCTCGCCGGCGCGGCGCTCAGCGCGCGGGCCGGCTACGCGGTCGCCTTCGCCGCCGCCGGCGCCCTGGCGCTCGCGGCGGCCGCGGCGGTCGGCGTCGCCGCCCTGCGCCGCGGCGCCGCCCGGCGCCTCAGCCGCCCGCGCGCCTGAGCACGATGTCGCCGTTGAAGGTCTTGAGCAGCAGCTCGGGGCCGCCGCCGCCCACCTTGCCGCGCATCTCGCGCGACAGCACGTAGCGGTACTTGCCGCCCGAGCGCTTCTCCTCGATTTCGGGCTCGCCCTGGGTGATGGCGATGTCGAAATCGGAGTAGATCTCGCCGTTGTCCGAGCGCATCCGGATGTCCGCCTTGAGCGCCGCCGGCATCGTCACCTCGACATCGCCGTTCAGGGTCGAGAAGGCCATCGGCGCCGCCGCGATGGCGTTGGCGCGGAAGACCACTTCGACCTTGCCGTTGACGGTCGAGGCCGAGACCGGCCCGCGCGCGCCGACGACCCGGATGGCGCCGTTGGTGTTGTGGAGCTCGAGCTCCCCCTCGACGCCGTCGACGGCGACCTCGCCGCCGTTGACCGTCGACAACACCAGCGCGCTCGCCACCGGGACGGTGATCTTGAGGTCCGTCGGCTGACGCCAGGAGTCGGTCGAGATCTCGACCCGATTGTCGCGCTCCTCGAGCTCGACGCCGAACGCCGTGTTCGGGATCCGCCGCAGGCCGGCGCGGTCGCCGTCGCCGCGGGAGCGAGACCGGGGGCGCAGCTCGGCATCGCGTCCGGTCACTTCGACGATCACCTCGCGCACCGCGGCGCCGGTCACCGTGATGCTGCCTTGGACCAGGGCGACCTCGATTCGCGCCGGCCGGGCGGGATCGGTGAGCGGCACGCTGAGCCGCTCGGTGAACGGCTGGGCGACGGCCGCCGAGCCGCAGAGCAGGGCGAGCGCGGCGACCGCCGCGAGCCCGGAGAGTCTGGGATGAGACATGGTCGTCCTCCTCGGAAGGGTCACGGGCGAGCGCCGCGGACCCGGATCAGGATGTCGCCGTTGACGGTCGAGCAGTCGAGCCGGCCGCCGCCCTCGCCGATGCGGATCGCCGTGCCCCCGGAGCGGTGACGGCCCGGGCCGCGGCCCTGCCGCTCCGCCGGACGCGCGGGCGAGAGCGCCTGGGCGGGGAAGTCGGTCAGCACCTCGCCGTTGAGCGTTCTGGCCCGCAACTCGGCGCCGAAGCCGGGCGGGAACGAGAGGTCGAGCTCGCCGTTGACGCTCGAGAACTCGAGATCGCCCGCGGGGAGCTCGGCGAAGCTGGCCTTCAACGGGCCGTTGACCGTCGAGGCGTCGACCGTGCCGGCGACGTCGGTGATCACCACGGCGTCGTTGACGTTCGTGGCCTCGATCCGGCCGTGGACCCCGGCGATCTCGACGGCGCCGCCGTTGACGTTCCAGACGGTGAGGTCGACCGTGCGGGGCACCTTGACCCGCCAGTCGAAGGTCACCTCGTAATCGCGGTCGCTCTGGGCCTCGCGGCAGAGGAATCGCCGCTCGGCGCGATCGCAGCGGAAGGGGCCGTCCTGGATCAGCGCCAGCCGGCCCGGCTCGGTCTCGACCTTGAGCTCGACCTCGGCGCGGGCGCGCTCGAGCGCCGCGGCAGTCTTGGCCTCGAAGCGCTGGACGATCTCGACCTCCACTCGATCGCCGCCACCGGCCTCGACGGCGACCGCGCCGGTGACGTTGTCGATCAACAGGAAGCGGCGGCCACCGCTCTCGGTGAGCGCGTAGCTCTCGCGCACGGTTTGCTCGGCGCGCGCCGGGCGAGGGTCAGCGGCCGCCGGCGCGGCCGCGACGGCGAGGGAGACGAGGGCGAGGAACGGCGTAGCTCGAAACGGATTCATCAGGTTCTCCTTCCCAGCCGGTCGCGCAGGTAGCTGGCGACGGCCGGTTCGAGGTCGGGGGAGTCGAGCAGCTGCCGGAGATCGCGGTGGGCGGCCTCGCCCCCGGATTCGAGCAGCAGATCGATGGCGGTGATCTGGACCAGCGGCGAGTCCTGGCGGGCGACCGCGCGCACCAGGCGGGCCCGCCCCGCGGGCAGCATGGTGGCCGGCGCCAGTGCCTCGAGCGCCGCCAGCCGGACGTTGACGTTGGGATCCTCGGCGAGCGCGGCGAAGAGCGCCTCGGCGACCCGCGGGTCCCGGCCAGCGAGCTCGCGCCCGTAGGCGACCCCCTGCAAGCGCTCCGAGGGCGAAGCCTGCGTGAGCAGCGACACGGCGACCAGCTCGTGCAGGCGCCCGACCTCCTGGCGCAGCCCGGCGACTTCGACTTCGGCCGCCCGGCGTCCGCCGAGCGAGGTGCCGAACAGCACGCCGACGGCGAGCAGCGCGGCCGCCGCGGCCGCGAGCGCTCCGGCGCTCGGCCGGGATCGCCCCGCAGCGGGTCCGGCGATGGCGACCGGCGCTCGCAGCGCCTGCTCCTGGCGCAGCAGGCGGTCGAAGCGGGCGGCGAGGAAGGGGCTCGGCGACTCCTCGGGCAGCGCCGCGAGCCCGCGCCAGAGCCACTGCAAGTCGGCCGCCTCGGCGGCGCAGCGCGGGCAGACCGCGAGATGGGCGTCGAGCTCGGCCCGCTCGGCCGCCGTCAGCTCGCCGTGCAGCGCGGCGCCGAGCTGCGCCTCGAGCTCGAGGCAGCGGGGCGATTTCGGTTCGCTCACGAGGCACCTCCAGCGCATTCGACCTGGTAGGCGGAGCGCAGATCCTGGAGCGCGCGGTGGACCCGCACCTTGACCGCGCCGACGGTGACACCCAGCAGCTCTCCGATCTCGGCGTAGGGCAGCTCGGAGAAGCGCGCCAGGAGCAGCAGCTCGCGCTTCTCGGGTGGGATGCGGCCGAGCGCGGCCGACAATCGCTCGATCTCCTGCTCGCGCTCCAGCCGGGCGAGCGGGTGCGGCTCGGCGGCTGCGGGCTCAGGAGTCGCCTCGTCGGCGGCGACCTCGCGCGGCCGGCCGCGCCAAGCGTCGGTGGCGGCATGGCGCGCGAGCGTCCACATCCAGGGCGCGAGCTCGGCGTCGTCGCGGAACGTGTGGCGGTACTTCAGCATGCGCACGAACACCTCCTGCACCAGGTCTTCGGCCGCCGCGCGGTCCCGAACGAGGCGCAGGAAGTAGTTGTAGAGACGTTTCGAGTGCCGGTCGTACAGCTCCCCGAGTCGGGCCAGGTCGCCCTCCCGCACCCGGAGCATCCGCTCCCGATCGTCCGCAGCTTCCCTCTCGCTCACCGGCGGCCGTCCCATCGCACCTCTGAATACCCCCGATCGGGGTCGAGGTTACCGCTGGGCTGATCTCCAAGGGGAGGGCACGCGCCCTCCCCTCGGGCGCCGGAGTGAATCCGCCGCCCTCACCCCGCCGCGGTCGCGAGCCTCGTGGCTCGCTCCTTCGGCTTTCGCACAGGGGAGGGCACGCGCCCTCCCCTCGGGCGCCGGAGTGAATCCGCCGCCCTCACCCCGCCGCGGTCGCGAGCCTCGTGGCTCGCTCCGGGTTCGCCTGGAGGAGGTTCGTCGCCTGGAGAGGAATGCCGTGGCGGCGGGGCTCAGCGGCCGGCGCGGGCGCGCGCGGCGGCCAGGGCCTCGCTCTCGCCGGTCACCAGCCAGGTCGAGGCGGTCAGCGGACGCGGTCCGCCGCGACCGGCCAGGGCCACCGCCACTTCGTGGGCGCGGCCGTCGCGCGGGCTGTCGGTGCGGATCCAGACGCGCGCGAACCGGCGCGCCTCCGCGAGCCGCCGGGAGAGGTTGGCAGCGTCGTCGATCAGGGCACCGGCGGTGCGGGAGGCGAGGAAACGCAGCACCGCGAGCTGGAGGTCGAGGTAGCGCTCGTAGCCCTCGGGGCCGGGGCCGATCTGGCGCTCGAGCCAGGGCTGGCTCGGGAAGATGCGGCCGGGAGGCGGCGGCTCGGTGCCCCGGGCGCCGGGTGCTGAGGGCCCGCTCGCCGCCACCCGGGCGGCGCCGAAGTCGGCGAGCGCCAGCACCCGCCAGCCCTGCACGCCGAGCCCCTCGGCGAGGTCGCGGCGGGCGCTTTCGATCGCGACGCCGGCCGCCTCGCTCTCCGGGCCGCGCAGCGCGCCGGGCGCCGCGAGATCCGGGCGCAGCGCGCCGCCGGAACCGACCCAGACCAGCAGGCAGGCCCCGCCCGCGCAGGGCTCGGCCAGCGCGGCATCGGCCTTGGCCCGCGCCGCGCGCGCCAGGCCGTCCCAGAGGTCGGCGCGGACGGCGGCGGGCTCGGCGCCGGCGGCCAGCCGCTCGAGCGCCGCGCCGATGCGCGCCAGGGGCCGCTCCTCGCAGGGGCCCCGTCCAGCTTCCTCGAGCAGCGCCCGCTCGACGGCTCCCGGGTCGCGCGTGGAGGCGAGCCGGATTTCGGCCGGCGGGCCGGCGACGGCGATCTCGACCGCGCCCAGCGCGACCCATGCCGCCGCCTCGGCGGCGAGGGCGACGAGCGCCGCGCGCTTCGACTCCGGGTCGCACAGCCCCGGGTCGATCTCGACGCGCACGCGCCACTGCCCGGCGAGCGCCTCGACCTGCGTCACCTGTCGCTCGACCCCCAACTCGCGCACCTCGAGGCGCTCCCGGGCCTGGGAGGGCTCGACGCCGGCCGGCAGCTCGACCAGCAGCGCCGCCTCGCGGACGTCGACCGTGTCGCGCACCTCCTCCTGCGCGAGCGTGGCGGGGGTCGCGCAGACCAGCGCGAGCGCGGCGACGGCGATGGCGATGGCAAGGACCGGATGGCGCCTCATGGGGACATTCTCTCCGACCCGGCGTTCGAGCGCGAGCGCGCGCGACAAAGCCCTCAGCGACCCGCCGGGGGGCGCGCCGGACCTGCGTTCGCCGGCGGGAGGGCGCGCGCCGCGGGGCAGCTCGCGCACCCCGGCGCGTCCTCGCGGGCGCGGACCGAGCGGAGCAGGCGGTGGGCGGCGAGGCCCGCCACCGCCGCCACAGCGGCGGTGACGATCCAGAACTGCGGGTCGTCGAGCGGCAGGCCCATGGCTCAGGAGATTCCCGCGGCGCGCAGGCCGTGGTAGGCGACGAAGGCCCCGATCCAAGCCAGACTCGACATCCAGCCGAGCTGGAGCAGCGCCCACTTCCACTGCCGGGTCTCGCGGCGCACCGTCACCACGGTCGACAGGCACTGCATGGCGAGCACGAAGAAGACCAGCAGCGAAACCGCGGTCGCGGGCGTCAGCAGCGGCGTGCCGTCGTCGCGGGTGGCGCGGTGGATCCGCTCCAGTACGCCCGCCTCGGAGTCGTCCGGAGCGCCCACCAGCACCGCGATCGTCGCCACGAAGACCTCGCGCGCGGCGAAGCTGGTGAGCACTCCCATGCTGAGCCGCCAGTCGTAGCCGAGCGGCGCGAACAGCGGCTCGACCAGCCGGCCGAGCCGCCCGGCGAAACTCCCCTCCTGCTGGGCGCGGCGCGCCACCGTTGCCGCCTCGGCGGCGAGCGCCGCCGAGCGCTCCGGTGCCGAGGACTCGAGCGCCGCGGCCTCGGAGGCGAGCGCCACCGCCGCGGCCGGCGGCTCGGCCCGCGGGTAAGCCGAAAGCCACCACATGACGAAGCAGATCGCGAGAATCACCGTCCCCACCGTGCGCAGGAACGACCAGGCCTGCTCGAAGGCGCTGGCGAGCGCGACGCGCAGCGACGGCAGCTTGTAGCTCGGCAGCTCGAGCACCATCGGCCGCGACCGCCCCGGCAGCAGCGTGCGGCGCAGCACCAGGGCCGTGCCGAGAGCCGCCAGCGAGCCCAGCAAGTAGCAGCCGGTGAACGCGAGGCCGGCCATCGCGGGGCGGTTCGGGTAGAGGAAACCGGTCAGCAGGACGTAGACCGGCAACCGCGCCGAGCAGCTCATGAAGGGCGTCACCAGGATGGTCGCGAAACGGTCGTGGCGATCGGGGATCAGGCGCGCCGAGAGGATGCCCGGGATGGCGCAGGCGTGGCTCGACAGCAGCGGGATGAAGGCGTAGCCGGGCAGACCGAAGCGGCAGAGCAGGCGGTCCATGACGAAGGCCGCGCGGGCCAGATAGCCGGTGTCCTCGAGCAGCGTGATGAGGAAGAAGAGCAGGGCGATTTGGGGCAGGAACACCACCGTGCCCGAGATGCCGCCGATCAAGCCGCCGACCAGCAGCTCGCGCACCGCCCCCGCGGGCAGGTGCGTTTCGAGCCAGCTGCCGAGGTGGGCGAAGGTCGCCTCGATCAGGTCCATCGGCACGGTGGCGAGCGCGAAGATGCTCCAGAAGAGAGCGGCCATGACGCCGAAGAAGACCAGCAGGCCGGCGATCGGATGGGTGAAGGTCTCGTCGAGACGGTCGATCAGCGTGTCGGCGCCCGAACCTAGCGCATGCGCGCCGCCGACGCTCGCGGTGACGATCGCCTCGGCCCAGGCCTCGAGCGTCTCGTCGTCACCCGCTGGCGGTCCCGGCGCCGGCGCCACCTCGCCGTCGAGCATCCGGCGCAGCTCGGCGACCAGGGCGGCGATTCCCTCCCCGCGCCGGGCCGACACCGCGACCACGGGCAGGCCGAGCTCGGCGCCCAGGCGTTCGAGGTCGAAGGTCAGCCCGCGGCCCCGCGCGAGGTCGATCATGTTGAGGGCGATCACCACCCGCGCGCCGGCGCGCGCGAGCTCGCCGGCCAGCCGCAGATGACGGACCAGGTTGGTGGCGTCGGCGACCAGGATCGCCCCGTCCGGCGCCTCGCCGGCGATGCCCTCCAGCGCCCCGCGCGCCACCCGCGACTCGGGCAGGTCGAGCGCGAGGCTGTAGAGCCCCGGCAGATCGACCACCTCGACCGGCTCGACCGGCGCGCCGTCGCGCCCTGGGGTCAGGCGGCCGACGCGCAGATCCGCCGTCGTGCCGGGGAAGTTGGCGGTCTTGGCACGCAGGCCGCAAAGCCGATTGAAGAGCGTCGTCTTGCCGCTGTTCGGGTTGCCGATCAGCAGCAGGCGCCGCGGCGCGGAGGCGCGGCCGCGAGCGGGGCTCGCCGCCAGGGTCACGGCGCGGCTCGCGGCTCGCTCCGCACCAGCAGCCGCTCGGCGAGCCGGCGGGAGATGCCGATCCGGGTCGCGCGCACTTCGATGATCAACGGATCGCCGTTCGACCGGACCACCAGACGGCACCCTTCGGTGAGCCCCATCGCCGCGAGCAGGCAGCCCTCGCCCTCGGCCAGCTCCCGGCGCGCGAGCCGCGCCGACTCCCCGGCACCGAGCCGGCAGAGGGGCACCAGCTCGAGGGCGCCGGACGGGCGCTCGAGCGGCTCAAGCATGGGCCACCTCACCTGCGGGCACGACGTCGTGCGGGCCCGCTTCCCGCCCGGCGCAGGCGAGGCACTCGCCGAGGATCTGCAGCTGGTTGCCGGCGGGCGCGAAGCCGTGCGCGCGGCAGATCTCGACCAGCATGGCGGCGATGCCGGGGCTGACGAATTCGACCATTCGGCCACAGCCCCGGCAGGCGAGGTGATCGTGCTTCTGCCCGGCGTGGACGTGCTCGAACACCGCGCGATTGCCGCCCAGCCGGACCTTGTGCACCAATCCGGCGGCGACCAGCAGGTCGAGGTTCCGATAGACCGTGGCGCGCGAGATCGCGTGCCCGGCCGCGCGCACCGCCGAGAGCACCTGCTCGGCGTCGATGTGTCCGTGCTGTGCGAAGATCTGGCGGCACAGCGCCAGCCGCTCACCGGTGACCCGCAAGCCGCGGGAGCGCAGAAAGCGGAGAAACTGATCCTCTTCGCGAAGCCGTGTCATCTCTTGAGACATCGTCTCAACTTCCGAGGAGAATTCTGGACGGATCTGGTCCGGTTTGTCAAACCCCGTTGGGGTCGTGACGTAAGTGTTACGGGCGCCGGAATTTCTGGATCGGCCCGGCGTGTTACGGTCGGCACGCCATGGAGCCGGTGCTCGAAATTCCCCACCTCTCGATGAAGCGGAAACGGACCCCCCGCGAGCATCGCCGTCGCTTCCAGAAGCTGCCGTTGCCGCTCTGGCTGCGAGCCCTGCTGCTCGGGGTCGGCTGGCTCCTGGTGCTGGTCGGCATCGCCGGCCTCTTCCTGCCGGTCATCCAGGGGGCGCTCTCGCTCGCCATCGGGGCGGCGCTCTTGTCGATCGCCAGCCAGACCGTCCACCTCAAGCTGCGCGCGCTGATGGGACGCTGGCCGGCGACCTGGAAGCGGCTCGAGAAGTTCCGCCGCCGGCTCCACTCCTGGTTGCACCGCCGCCACGGGCGCAACGGCGAGAGCGGCGCTGCCGGGGATCGGGACGGCGGCGCGGGCGACGGCTCCACCGCCTCCTGAGCCCGGCTCGGTTCAGCGCGCCGCGACCGGCTGCCAGTGACGCAGCCGCTCGCCGGTGTAGATCTGGCGCGGCCGGTTGATCCGCGAGCCCTCGCCGCGCATCTCGCGCCAGTGCGCGATCCAGCCCGGCAGCCGCCCGAGCGCGAACATGACGGTGAACATGTCGGTCGGGATGCCCATCGCGCGGTAGAGGATGCCGCTGTAGAAGTCGACGTTCGGGTAGAGCTTGCGCTCGACGAAGTACTCATCGCGCAGCGCGATCTCCTCGAGCCCCTTGGCGATCTCGAGCAGCGGATCGGCGACGCCGAGCTCGGCGAGCACCTCGTCCGCCGCGGCCTTGAGGATGCGCGAGCGCGGGTCGAAGTTCTTGTACACGCGGTGGCCGAAGCCCATCAGGCGGAAACCCGAATCGCGCTTCTTGGCCAGATCGACGTACTTCTGGTAGTCGCCGCCGTCGCGCTGGATCGTTTCCAGCATCTCGATCACCGCCTGGTTGGCGCCGCCGTGCAGCGGCCCCCACAGCGCGCAGATGCCCGCCGACACCGAAGCGAATAGGTTGGCGCCCGAGGAGCCGACCATGCGCACCGTCGAGGTCGAGCAGTTCTGCTCGTGGTCGGCATGGAGGATGAGCAGCAGGTTGAGGGCCCGCTCCACCGTCGCCGTCACCCGGTAGGGCTCGGACGGCACCGCGAACATCATGTGCAGGAAGTTCTCGGTGTAGGAGAGGTGGTTGATCGGGTACATGAACGGCTGGCCGATCGACTTCTTGTAGGAGAAGGCGGCGATGGTCTTGGCCTTGGCCAGCAGCCGCACGATGTTCAAATCCAGGTCCTGGTCGTCGGGGTAGTAGGTCGACAGCGACCCGACCATCGCCGACAGCATCGCCATCGGATGCGCCGAGGCCGGGAAACCCTCGAAGAACTTCTTCATGTCCTCGTGCAGGAGGGTGTGGCGGGTGAGCTTGTCGCGCCACTGGGCGAGCTCGCTGGGGTTCGGCAGGTGGCCGTAGATGAGCAGGAAGGCGACCTCGGTGAAGCGCGCCGCCTCGAGCTCCTCGATCGGATAGCCGCGGTAGCGCAGGATGCCCTGCTCGCCGTCGATGAAGGTGATCGCGCTCCGGCAGGCGCCGGTGTTGCCGTAACCGTCGTCGAGCGTGATCGCCCCGGTGCGGGCGCGCAGCTGGGCGATGTCGACGGCAACCTCGCCCTCGCTGCCGACCACCACCGGGAACTCGTGCTCCTTGCCGTCGAGAATCAGCTTCGCCGTCGTCATCTTCGCTCCCGCTCGGATCCAGCGCGCCCCACGCCGCGCCGCGGCGCATTCTATCGCGCGGCCGCGGCGCCGCGGCGGTGGGCGAGCGGAGTCCACGCACGGCGTCCCGGCGGCGTGGGGACCACCGCCGGGTCGAGCGCTCAGTCGGGGTAGAAGTCGATGCGCAGCTCGAGGGAGCGCGCCCGCTCGAGGCCGTAGCGGAGGGTCGAAAGCGTCACGGTCTGGACGTCGTGCCGCGACTTGTCATCGAGGCCTTCGGTGTCGGAGTAGCCGTCGATCACCTCGCCCTGGGCATCCTTCCAGACCAGGCGCAGGCGCGCCTCCCAGTCCCGGGTGGCGTCGTTGGTGAACTCGAGCTCGATTCGGACGTCCTCCAGATACTCCGAGTTGCCCGGCCGCATCAGCTTCGACTTCGCCCCCCGACCCTGCCGCGCGAGACGGATCCGGTGCAACGTGACCGGCCCGTCGCTCGCCCCCAGGTCGATCCAGCGATCGAGCTCGAACGGCACCTTCTTCTCGATCTCGCCCGCGAGCGCGGGGGAAGCGGCGAGAGCCAGGGCCAGGGCGGCGGCGGCGAAGCGCGTGGCGGATCGCATCGGGAGTCTCTCCTCCAGGTTCGGTCGACCCGGATTGTAGCTCGACCGGTTCAGGCCTCGCGCAGGGCCGCGGTGACCGGCTGGCGGGCGGCGCGCAGGGCCGGCAGCAAGCCGCCCAGCAGGCCCATGACGAGGGCGAAGAAGAGGCCGCGTCCGAGCAGCACCGGCGTGACGTCGAAGGCGAAGGTGACCTGGCTGAAGGAGTCCCAGTTCAGGGTCGAGGTGCGATAGCCGTCGAAGAAGAGCCACGCCGCGAGCGCTCCGAGGCAGCCGCCGACCGCCGCGAGCAGCAGCGATTCGGCGAGCACCGAGATCACCACGGCGCCGCGGCCGAAGCCGAGCGCGCGCAGGGTCGCGATCTCGCGCGTGCGCGCGGCGACCGCCGAGTACATGGTGTTGAGCGCTCCGAACACGGCGCCGACCGCCATCAGGACCGAGACCGTGAAGCCGAGGCCGCGGATGATGCCGGAGAGCGTCCGCCCCTGGTTGGCGTAGTACTCGCTCTCGCGCAGCACCTGGACGTCGAGGCGCGGGTCGGTGGTGAGGGCGTCCTTGAAGCGCTCGAAGGCCGCCGGCGACTCCAGCTTGGCGATCACGGTCTGGAACGAGTTGCCGCGCCGGTAGGCCGGCTGCAGCACCGCCGCGTCGCACCAGATCTCCGACTCCCAGAGCGCGCCGCCGGCGGCGAAGGTCCCCACCACCTCCCATTCGTTCTGCCCCCAGCGCAGCCGGTTGCCGACCTCGAGGCCGGCGAACTGCTTGGCCGCCCCCTCGCCGACCAGGATCTCGTTGCGCCCCCATTCGAAGCGCCGGCCCGAGGTGATGCGCAGGTCGCCGCGGGTCGCGAACGCCGCTGGCTGGACGCCGCGCAGCGGCACGTTGGCCGGCGTGCCGGTCGAGCGCTTGGCGAGGTCGACGACCACGAACAGCTCGCCCGAAGCGAGCGCCACCGGCGGCCCGCCGGGGAGCGCCGGGCCGCGGGCCACCCCCGGCGCCTGGCCGATCAGCTCGACCGCGTCGCGCAGGAGCACGCTCATCATCTCGCTGTCGCTGCCCGAGCGCAGGACCATGGCGTTGTCGGGCGAGCCCGCCGAGTGGAGCGCGCGGCGAAACCCCTCGCCGATCGACAGCACGGCGACGAAGACGGTGACCACGCCGGCGATGCCGGTGACCGTCGCGAGCGCGGCGCCGCGCCGCTGCGGAATGGTGCGCACCGCGGTCAGCGTGACCGCCACCAGCTGAGAGAGCCAACGCCCGAGCGATCCCATCGCCTCACCCCCTCCGCAGCGCGTCGACGATCTCGAGACGCATCGCCCGCAGCGACGGCAGCAAACCGGTCGACAGCCCCATCGCGACCACCAGCAGCGCGCCCATCACGGCATCGCGGCCGGGCAGGTAGAAGACCGGCAGGAAGCCGCCGGTCGGGTCGCCGGCGGCGATCGCCAGCGCCCCCAGACCCAGCCCGAGGCCACCCCCCACCAAGGCGTACAGCCCGGACTCGGCGAGCACCAGCGCCAGCACGGTGCCGTTGCGATAGCCGAGGGTCTTGAGCACCGCGAGCTCGCCGGTCCGTTCGCGCACCGACTGCGCCATGGTGTTGCCGGCGACCAGCAGGAGGGTGAAGAAGACCGCCGCCAGCACCCAGGTGATGATCGCGCCGACGTCGCCGATCTGGTCGGCGAAGCTCTGCGCCAGCGCCTTCTCGGTCACCGTCTTGGTCTCGTTGGGCGAGTTCTCGAACAGCTGGTCGATCGCCGCCGAGATGGCCGCGGTCTGCTGCGGGTCGGCGATTCGCACCACGTACCAGCCGACGATGCCCTGGCCGAAGGCCCGCGCCTCGTCGAAGTAGGCGTAGTGGAAGAGAAACTGGGTGGTGTCGGTCCCGGCCTCGGCGCCGTCGTAGATGCCGCGCAGGTTGAACTCCCAGGTGCGCGAGCCGTCCTGCTTGCGCCAGATCGTCGCCTGGACCGGGATCCGGTCGCCCACCTTCCAGCCGTAGCGCTCGGCGGTGCGACGGCCGACCACGGCCCCTTCGCGATCGGCGATCCAGGCGCGCTTCTGCTCCTCGGGGAGCCGGAACTCCGGGTACATGGCGAGGTAGCGCTCGGGATCGACGGGTGCCTGGAAGACCCCCTGGAAGCCCTTGTTCGGGTTCTGGTAGATGCCGCCGAACCAGGTCGAATGCGTGACCAGCGTCACCCCGGGCACTTGCGCGATCCGCTCCTGGTAGGCGAACGGCAAGGGCTGGATGATCGAGGTCTTGTGGGTGGTGAACAGCCGGTCGGCGCCCGCCACGTCGATGCCGGCGCGGAAGGCGACCCGCACCGCGCCGAGGTAGGCGAAGAGCAGGAAAGCGATCAGGATCGACAGCAGCGTGAACAGCGTCCGCGCCTTGCGGCGGCGCAGGTTGCTCCAGACCAGGGGGAGGAACTTCACGCCGCCGCCTCCGCCAGCACCCCCTTGTCGAGGTGGAGAATCCGCTCGGCCCGCTCGGCCGCGTGCGGGTCGTGGGTGACCATGAGAATCGTCTTGCCCTGCTCGCGGTGGAGCGCTTGCAGGAGGTCGAGCACCTCGTCGCCGGACTTGCGGTCGAGATCTCCGGTCGGCTCGTCGCACAGGAGCAGGGTCGGGTCGGTGACGATCGCGCGCGCGATGCCGACCCGCTGCTCCTGGCCGCCGGAGAGCTGCCGCGGATAGTGCTTGGCGCGGTCGGAGAGGCCGACCAGCGCCAGCGCGGTCGCCACCTGGCGCTTGCGCCGGGCGCGGTCGAGCGGCGCCAGCAGCAGCGGCAGCTCGACGTTGCGCTCGGCGGTGAGCGCCGGCAGCAGGTTGTACATCTGGAAGACGAAGCCGACGTGGCGGGCGCGCCAGTCGGCCAACCGCGAGTCGGAGAGGCCGTCGATCCGCTGGCCGTCGACGGCGATCGCGCCCGCGCTCGGCCGGTCGAGGCCGCCGATCAGGTGGAGCAACGTCGACTTGCCCGAGCCGGAGGGCCCCATCAGGGCCAGGAACTCGCCGCGCCGGACGGTCAGATCGAGCCCCGACAGGACGTCGATCCGCTCGCTGCCGCGCACGAAGTACTTGTGGAGGCCGCTCGCCTCGACCAGGGTTTCGCTCGTCATCGCGCTCTCCTCACCGACGCTCTCTCTCGATCACCCGCGCGCCGGCCGCCAGATCGGCCGGGCCCTCGATCACCACCCGCTCGCCCGCCACCAGGCCGGCCACGACCTCCGCCGGATCGGCGCCGCCGGCCGCCAGCCGGATCGCCCGCCGCTCGAGCGCCTCGTCGACCACCACCCAGACGAACTCCGACCCCAGCCCGCCCCGCACCGCCGAGCGCGGCACGCGCACGCTCCGGCGGGTCTCGCCCGCGCCCTCCTCCTCGAGGAAGGCCACCTTGACCCCCATGTCCGGCAAGATGCGCGGGTCGAGCGCGTCGAAGGCGATCCGCACCTTGACCGTCGCCTTGTCGCGCTCGGCGGCCGGAATGGTGGTGATGACGCGGCCGGGGATCTGCCAGTCGGGGTAGGCGTCGAGCGTCGCCGCGATCTTCTGTGCCGGCTCGACCCGCTGGATGTAGGCCTCGTTGACGTCGACCTCGATCTCGAGCGAAGTCATGTCGACGATGGTCGAGATGCCGGTGCGGGTGAAGCCACCGGCCGACATGGGCGAGATCATCTCGCCCGGCTGGGCGTTCTTCGAGATGGCGACGCCGGCGAACGGCGCCCGGATCACGGTGTCTTCGAGGCTCTGGCGGGCGAGCGCGACTTCGCGGCGGGCGACTTCGATTTCGCTGCGTTGCCGCTCGAGCCGGGCGGCGAGAGCGGCGGCCTCGGCGGCGACCGCGTCGAGCTCGGCCGGGGCGCTCACCCCCTGGCGCTGCAAGTCTTCGATGCGGCCGCGGCGAAGGCGCGCTTCGCCCAGCAGCGCCTCGGTCTCGGCGAGCGCGCGCTCGGCGGCCTCGTGCCCCGCCTCGGCGAGCGCCAGCGCCAGCCGCGCCTGGCTGTCGTCGAGCCGCGCCAGCACCTGGCCGGCCTCGACCCGCATCCCCTCTTCGATCAAGACCTCGGCGACCTTGCCGGTGACCTTCGAGGAGACGGTCGACTGGCGGCGCGCGGTGACGTAGCCCGAGGCGTTGAGCACCGCCGCCGGCCCGCCGCGCAGACCCGCCGACTCGGTCGCGAGCGCCGTCACCACCGGCACCGCGCGCGGCCGCAGCAGCAGCAGGGCGGCGACGGCGGCCACGGCCGCGAGCGCCGCCACGCCGAGCCAGAGCCGGCCCGCGCCGCGCCGCTCCGGCGCGCCGCCGCGATCGATCTTCAGGGACTCGAGCTTCTCGCGCAGGTCGTCGGCCATCTCCGCCGCCGCGGGCGGCAAGCGCCCCGCGGCTCCCTCCTCGACCCGTACGATACGCGAGCCGGCGGCGCCGGGATCGCCCCGACCGGCGAACGGCGGCGCTCGACCGGCGGGTGACGGTACCGAACGGCGACGGGCTACGGCGCCACCGGCCAGCGCCGGAAGTCACCCGACTCGAAGCCGTCGCAGAGCAGGCACAGGTCGCCGATGTGGACGTCGCGCGGACCCGAGCCGTCCAGATCTCCGACGAAGAGGACCTGGCGGTCGTCGGGATGGACCGCGAGATACTGCCCGACGTACCCGTCGGCGAGCGTCGGCGCGCTGACGAGATGGGGCGGACGGACGTCGCCGACCAGAGGTGATGCATAAAGTCGAAAGCCCTGCGGCTCATCCGTGCGGTAGAAGACCCAGTGCCCGTCTCGCGAGATGGCGAGCTGGGCGAGCGAGTGATCCCGCCCTCCCGGCCACAGCGCCTCCACGCTCGGCAGGCCGGTTCGGACGTCGGCCCGGTGGAAGCGATAGCGAGGTGTCGCGCCCGCACCCAGGTCCAGCTGGTAGACGAGCGCGTGACCCGCGGGCGCGAGGACGCCGAAGCCCACCGACTGGGAGGCCTGGAGCGGCGCGTGGAGACGCAGCGCTGTGCCGCCCGTGATCGGTACGGAGAAGAGCTCGGTGCGGCCGTCGACGACGAGATCCCCTCGGTAGACGACGAAGCCGCTGTCGCCGGTGATCTCGAGGCTTTCGACGTCGCCCCCAGTCACCGGGGTCGGGTTGAGCTTGGTCGAGGCGCTGCCGAGGAAGGTCACGTGGAAGAGCTCGAAGACGTCGTTGCTCACCTGATCGGCGATGTAGACCACCCGGCTGCCGCTCGGACTGAGCGCATACGAGGTCACCGATCGCCCGGCCGGGAGCGAAGGGTTCAGCTTGGCGACCGTGCCGCCTGCGATCGGCACGCGAAACAGCTCGTAGACATTGTCGATGTCCTGGTCCGCGCGGTAGAGCACGTGAGTGCCGCTGGGGCGGATGCGGAAGCTCGCGACGTCGCCACCGCTGACGAGCGTCCCGCTGATGCGAACCGGCTGGCTGCTGCCGTCGACCGGTGCGCTCCAGAGCTCGAACCGCCCGAGAACCAGGTAGTCGGCGATGAAAACCACCCGGCTCCCGTCCGGGCTGATCTGCCAGCCGCCGTCAGAGACCGCGCTGCCGGCCGGGATGCTCACGGGCGCCAGCCGGGCCGTCGGACCCCCCAAGATCGGCACGCTCCAGAGGTGCGGCATCCCGCCGGCCTCCTGGAGAGCGCGATAGACCACCCGCTGGCTGTCGGGGCTGATCGCGAAATTGCCGACCGTGCCGCCCACCGGCAAGGATGGGTTGAGCTTGACCAGGAGGCCGACGCCGTCGATCGGAGCCGTGTAGAGCTCCCCCCGCTCCGGGTTCTGGTGCTCCACGCGATAGACCACCCGCTGGCTGTCGGGGCTGACCGCGAGGCGTGTTACCGCGTCGTTGGGCCCGACCACCGGGCTCAGCAGCTCCGGGTCGGGCCCGCCGGTCACCGGAACGCTCCAGAGCTCGCGCCCGAGCCCGGGCAGGACGGTCTGCGCGTACACCGCGTATCGGCCGTCCGGGCTCACCTCCAGAGCCGAGACGGTGGTACCCGAAACCTGGCCGGCGCCCAGGCGCAGAGCGGCCGAGCTGGCGGGCGCGGCGCCGAGGCAGGCGGCGGCCTGGACCACCAGCAGGGCGCCCAGGGCTGGGGCGAAGCGCGAGTCGAGCATCGAGATCCTCCCGTCGGGCGATGATCGGTGTGGGTTCGTCCCTCCAAACGGAGGAGACCGCGCCGGCGGGACATCCCCGGGATCCGCCTCGCCGGTGTCCTGCCGGGCTCCGGCCGGCGAGCGCCCACGCTCGGCCGGCCTCTCGCTACTGCCAGCGCCGGAAGTCGCCCGCCTCGAAGCCGTCGCAGAGGAGGCAGAGGTCGCCGATGTAGAGGTGGATCCGGTCGAGCGCCTCCTGGTTGGCGGTGTAGAGCACCTGGCCTCCGTCCGGGTGGGGCACCGGCCCACTCCAGACCAATCCACCCTCGACCATCGGGCCGCTGATCAGGATCGGCTCGAAGCCGGGGCCGAGGAAGGGCATGCCGTAGATCATCGTGTTTCCGCCGCCGACGTCCTGCCGCTCCCCCTGGAAGAAGACGCGGGTGGCGTCGGGGGAGAAGGCGACGTCCGAGGCGTCGGGTTGGGGGCCACCGCCCCAGGGCCAGAACCCGTAGTGGCTCGCCATGCCCACCTTGGCGTTGACGCCGTAGAGACGCCGCCCCTCGCTCCCCCACACCACCCGGTAGACGAGCCGATCGCCGGCCGGCGCCATCCAGAAGCGGTCGATGTAGAAGCTGGGACCGCCGATCGGAGGGAAGAGCTGGTGCACGGTGCCGCCCGCGATCGGCACCGAGAAGAGCTCGTCGATGCCGTTGGTCACCTGGTCGGCCAGATAGACCACGGTCGAGCCGTCGGCGAGGAGCCCGAACTCGTGCACGTCACCGCCCTGAACCGGCGTGGGGTTGAGCTTGGTGCTCGCGCCGCCGGCGAGCGGGACGCTCCAGAGCTCTTCGAACGGGGCGAACGCCTGGTTGGACCGATAGACCACCCGCGCGCCGTCGGAGCTGATCGCGAAGTCGGCGCGAACGCTCCGGCCGGCGGGCAGCGCGGGATTGAGCCGCACCGCCGTGCCGCCGCTCGCGATCGAGGCGCGGTAGAGCTCGTAGACTTCGTCGATCGCCTGGTCGGCGCGGTAGACGAGCTGGGTGCCGTTGGGAGCGAGCTCGAAGCTCCAGACGTTGCCGCCGGTCACCAGATTGCCGTTGATGCGCACCGGGTCGCTGCCGTCGAGCAGGTTGCTCCAGAGCTCGATCTTCGCCGGGTCTAGGTAGTTGGCGCGGTAGACCACCCGGCTGCCATCGGCGGTGATCCGCCAATCGACCGAGGAGACGTCGCCGCTGGCGTGTGGGTTGCCGGTGTGGAGCGGCACGGCAGTCCCGCCGTCGATCGGCACGCCCCAGAGGTGGAAGACCCCAGCGACCTCGAGATCGGCCACGAAGACCACCCGGCTCGAGTCCGGGGTGATCTCGTAGTGGCCCGTGTTGCGCTCGGGCGGCAGCGTCGGATGGAGCGCCACGGCGATACCGCCACCGATCGGCACGGAGTAGAGGCGGGTCCGAATCGGATTGCGCAGCACCCGGGTGAAGACCACCCGCGTGCTGTCGGGACTGATCGCGAAGTTGGCCACTTCGTCGCCCACGGCCAGCACGCCGGAGAGATGGATCGGGTCGCCTCCGACGGCGGGCACGCTCCAGAGCTCCCGCGTGGTGAGCTCCACCGTGGCGTGGGTATACACCACCCACCGGCCGTCGGGGCTCGCTTGCGGGCGCCTCGCCTCGCTGAGGGGAATGGCCTCGTCGCTCAGACGCAGCGAGCCCGCGGCGGCGGGCGAGCCGGCGCCGAGAGTGACCGCGAGGGCCAGGGTGAGCAGCTGCACGAGGTCGACGGGACGGACTCGGTCCATGGGGCTTGCTCCTCGAGTTCCGGATTGCCTGGCGACGCACGGCGAGCCCGGCGCTTCCGGGGTTCGAGAGAGGAGACGGAAGGCGCGACCGACTCGGGACACCGTCCGGGAGGGAGTCGGCCCCGCAGTCGCTCGCGGGCGGTCCGCTCAGGCGGGTCCGGCGCCGAGCTCGCGCGCGAGATAGGCGCGGGCCGCGCGCAGCTCGCGCTTGACCGTCGCGAGCGACACACCGGTGATCTCGGCGACCTCGGTGAGCTCGAGGCCGCCGAAGAAGCGCAGATCGACCAAGCGCTCCAGGTCGGGGTCGATCCGAGCCAGCTTCTCGAGCGCGCGGTCGAGGGCCATGACGTCGACGCTCGCGGGCTCGACGGCGCGATCGGCGTCGAGCAGCGTCACTCGCTGCAGGTCACCGGCGCGCTTGCCGCTCTTGCGGCGCCGGGTGTGGTCGACGAGCAGCCGGCGCATGCAGCGCGCCGCGACGGCGAAGAAGTGGTGGCGATCGGCGAGCGACAGCGGCGCGCCGCCACAGAGGCGGAGGAAGGCCTCGTGGACGACGGCGGTGGGTTCCAGCGTGTGGTCGCGGCGCTCGACGGCGACGACCCGGCGCGCGATCCGGCGCAGCTCCGAGTACACCAGCGGCATCAATCGCTCGAGCGCCGACGGATCGCCCCCGCTCCAGGCCGCCAGGAGCGCGGTGACTTCGCCACGGCCGGTGACAGCGCCGGTGACGTCGCGGGCGTCCGAGCCCTTGGAGTCCGCGCGTTTCATGGTGGCGTGGGCACGATAGGGGAAGGGGTGGCAGCGGTCAATTCCAGCGCCTCACCGGCTCGGCTACACTCGGCGTTCCGATGACTCCGGATGACTCCTCCGCGGCCCGGTGGGCGGCGTTGAAGCGGCTGCTCGCCGAGGTCGCCGAGCTGCCGTTCGCGGAGCGCGAAGCGCATTTGGCCACCTGCTCCGACCCGACGCTGGCCGCCGAGGCGCGCGCCTTGCTCGCCGCGGAGGCCGCAGCTCCCGGGCTGTTCGACCGGCCGGCCTGGGCCGCCGCGGCACGCTCCGGCTGGACCGGCGTAGCCGACGGCACCGACGCCGCCGACGTCGACCTCGTGCCGGACACGGCACTGGGGCCCTGGCGGATCGATGGCCTCCTCGGCCGCGGTGGCATGGGAACGGTCTACCGGGCGCGACGTGCCGACGGCGCTTTCGAGCGCGAAGTTGCGCTCAAGCTGGTGCGCGGCGCCGTCGATCTGCCGGCGCTCTTCGTCCGCTTCGAGGCCGAACGCAGGATCCTGGCCGGTCTCGACCACCCGGGCATCGCTCGCCTGCTCGACGCAGGCTCGACGCCGGGCGGGCTCCCCTACCTGGTTCTCGAGCTGGTCGAGGGCGAGCCGATCGACGCCTACTGCGCGACGCGTGCTCTGGCGATCGAGCCGCTGCTCCGGCTCTTCCTCGCGGTCTGCGAAGCCGTCGCGTTCGCGCACCAGCGGCTGGTTCTGCACCGGGACCTCAAGCCCTCGAACATCCTGGTCGAGCCCTCGGGGCGGCCGAAGCTCCTCGATTTCGGCATCGCCAAGGTGCTCGATCCAGAGACCGGCGCCGAGCGGCAGGCGACCCTCACCCGCCTCGGCTTGCGGCCGCTCACCCCCGCTTACGCGAGCCCCGAGCAGCTGCGGGGGGAGCCGCTGTCGACCGCCACCGATGTCTGGTCGCTGGGGGTCGTCCTCTACCTCCTGCTGACCGGTCGGCTGCCCTACGACGAGGCGGAGACGAGCAACGCGGCGCGTGCGGAGCGGATCGAGACGGAGTCCCTGATGCCGCCCAGCCAGGTGGTGCGCCGCGCCACCTCGAGCGCAGGCGCCGCGCAGCTCGGCTGGCGGCGCCTGCGCGGGGACCTCGACACGATCGTCGCCACCGCGCTCGCCGCCGACCTCGGCCGGCGCTACCCGACCGTCGAGGCGCTCGCCGACGACCTGCGCCGACATCTCGACGGGCGGCCGATCTCGGCTCGCCCCGCTTCTGCCGCCTACCGCGCCCAGCGCTTCGTCACCCGCCACCGCGTCGGCGTCGCCACGGCCGCCGCGATTCTCCTGGCGCTCGCGGCCGCCGCGCTCTTCAGCGCCCGCCAGGCGGAGCTGGCGCGTCAAGAGCGGGATCTGGCGCGCCAGCGCTTCGCGGAGGTGCGGGAGCTCGCGAGGTTTCTCCTCCACGATGTCCACGACGAGGTCGCCACCTTGCCCGGCGCTCTCGCCGTCCGCTCCCTGCTGCTCGACAAGGGGCTCGTCTACCTCGACCGGCTGGCGGCGCAAGCGGGCGGCGAGCCCGAGCTCCTGGCGGAGCTCGCCGACGGCTACCGGCGGCTCGGCAACCTCCAAGGGCGGCCGTTCGAGGCCCAACGGGGCGACACCGCCGGCGCCCTCGCCTCGGCCGAGCACGAGCTCGCCCTGCTCGAGCGGCTGGCGGCGACGGTGGGCGCCGACCCAGTGTCGGCCGCGCGCAGGCGCGCCGATGCCGGGTTGCGCGCGGCCGATCTCGAGCTCGCGCTCGGACGGATCCCAGAGGCGCGGAAACGCGCCGAACTGGCGCTCGCGCAGCTCGAGTCGCCAGCGGCCGGCAAGAGCTCGGAGCTGGCCGCCGAGCGGGTCGTCGCGCGTGCGCGCATCGCCTATCTCGTCGGCGCCGGAGGTGGCTTCGACGAAGCTGGCCCGGTGCTCGAAGAGGCGGCCATCGAGCTGGAGACCGAGCTCGCGCGCCGGCCGCAGGACCGCGATCTCGCGCACCAGCTCATCCGCGTGCTGACCGACGCCGCGACGATCGTCGCCAACAGCGGCCGCTCGGATGCCCTCGACGCCGCGACCGCTCTGGCCGAGCGGGCGATCGAGCTGGCTCGCTCCGGGACGGCGCGCGACGCCGGAGACCGCGAGGCGGCCAGGCTGCTGGCCCGCGCGCTCTACCGGCTCGCCACGACGTACGGCCTGGCCCGACGTGACCCCGAGGCCCTCGCCCGATACGACGAGCTGGCGGCGCTGCTCGACGCGCTCGGCAGCCAGGAGCCGCACGACCTCGAGCTGGTCCGGCAGGCGGCGGTGGCCCGACTTCAGGCCGCCCAGATCCTGGTCGATCTCGGGCGGCCCGACGAGGCCGTCCGAACGGCGGTTCTCGCTCTCGAGCCCTTGGAGCAGGCGGCGGTCCGCGAGCCGGAGTCCCAGCGGATCCTGACGAATCTGGCCTACGGTTGGTTCGTCTTCGGCTTCGCTCACCAGAGCGGCGCGGAGAATCCCGGCAACGAAGCGGTGTCGGCATCCGCGGGCCGGCGCGACGCTTGCGCCGCGTACGCTCGCGCCCACGAGATCTACTCCGCTCTCGTCGAGAAGGGGCTGTCGGTCGGCACCGACGGGCAGATCGCGGATGAAGCGACCCGCCGCCACCAAGCCTGCGCGGCCGCTCCTGCGGCAGCGGGCTGAGCCGTCGCGGCCCGTTCTCGCGCTACTCCCTTCGGGTCCCGATCCGCCGGTTTCGCCGGGACCCAGGGAGTCCCGCCATGCGCCCGATCGCCCTTCCGTTGCTTCGCGGCCCACGCGCCGGCGCCGCGCTCCTGCTCGTCGGTCTCGCGACCCCGGGGGAGACCCAGTTGACCACCCTCGGCGCCCAGTACATCGACGAGACCGGCAGCGCGACGGGCGTGTCGAGCAGCGGCGACCGCTTCGGCAGCACGGTCGTCCGCGGCGACTTCAACCACGACGGCTTCGCGGACCTCGCAGTCGGCGTGCCCGGCCAATCGGTCGGCGGTCAATCCGGCGCCGGGGCCGTTCACGTCTACTATGGCTCCCCGGGCGGGCTCCGTCTCGACAACGACCAGATCTTCCACCAGAACAGCGCCGGCATCCTCAACACGGCGGAGGCGGGCGACGGCTTCGGCGCCGCGCTGGCGGTCTACGATCGCAACTGCGACGGCATCGACGACCTCGTGATCGGCGTCCCCTTCGAGGATCTCGATGGGCACGCCGATGCCGGGATGATCCACATCCTCTACGGCCGCAATGGCCTGCCACTGAGTGGCAGCCTCAGCGCCAGCCGCGAGAATCCCTGTCCGCAAGCCAACGACCGCTACGGCTTCTCGCTCGCCGGCGGGCACACCAGCACGAAGCACTATCTCGCGGTCGGGGCCCCCGGACGAACGGTCGACCTGGTCGTTCCGGGCGCCGGCGCCTTCGACCTGTACTCGACCGGCCTGCCCGGATGCGTCGTCCTGGTCAACATCTCCTGCTTCCCCTACCACCAGAACACCTTCATTCTCGGCAACGGCGACATCGCCGACTCGGCGGAAATCAACGACGGCTTCGCCTACAGCCTCGTCACCGGCGATTTCAATGGCGATGGCGAGGACGATCTCGCCGTGGGCGTGCCGTTCGAGAATCTCGCCGGCGGCGCGGACGGCGGCGCGGTGCACGTGCTCTACTTCGATCCGGCGCTCGGCAACTACGGCGATTTCCGGCTCGACAACGACGACTTCTGGCACCAGGATTCTTTCGGCATCCTGGGCGCCGTCGAACCGGGCGACCGCTTCGGAGGCGCGCTCGCCGCCGGGGACTTCAACGCCGACGGACGCAGCGACCTCGCCATCGGCATCGCCGGCGAACGGGTCAACGGCATCGACGAAGCCGGCGCGGTGGCCGTCCTCTACGGCGGCAACTCGGGGCTCAATTTCGCGCTGAATCAGCTCTTCCATCAGGACGTCACTGGCATCCTGGACAGCTGCGAGGCCAATGACCACTTCGGCAGCCGGCTCGCCGCCGGTGACATCGACGGCGACGGCTACGACGATCTCGCGATCGGCGTACCCGACGAGGACATCGGCGGCGCTTCGAACGCGGGACTCGTCCACGTGTTGTACGGCGCAGCTTCGATCGGCCTGTCCGGCTCTGGCAGTCAGCGCTTCCATCAGGACGCCCCTCCCTCGGTACCCGATATCTCCGAGACAGGGGACTTCTTCGGTTCCGCGCTCGCGATCGGAGACTTCGACGGCAGCGGGTTCGGCGACCTGGCGATCGGCGTCTCCGGCGAGGACGTGCTGGTGGGACAGACCGACGAAGGGCAGGTCACCTTGCTCTATGGTCTCGACCCAGCCACCGGCACGTTCGGCACCCTTCGCTACACCACTTCGCAGGTCACCGTCCCGGAGTCGACCGGTACCGTGACGGTCACGGTCCAACGCACCGGGGGCGCGCGCCTGGTCGCCACGGTCGGCTACGACAACGCCGGCGGCACCGCCACGGAGGGCCTCGACTTCCTGCTGCCCTTCGGAACCTTGAACTGGCCGGCGGGGGATCTGTCGAACCGGAGCTTCCTGGTGACCATCCTCGACGACACGCTCCACGAGCCCGCGCCCGCCGAGACCATTCTCATCCCACTGTCGAACGCCAGCACCGGGACAGCGATCGGCACGCCGGGCAGCTTCACGGTTCGCATCAACGACAACGATCCCGTCGGTCAGATCTTCGTCGACGGCTTCGAGAGCGGCAACACGGGGGCCTGGAGCCAGCCCTGAGGAGGGCGCGCCCGGCTCAGACGCCGCGGCGCTCGGGGCCCCAGAGGAGCTTGTGGAGCTGGAGTCCGAGGCGGACGGCGAGGCCGTCCTCGAGGATCCAGAAGGCGAGCTCGGCGGGGTCGAGGGCGCCCCAGACCGGCGCGAAGTGAACCGGGCAGCGGGCGGCGAGCCGCCGCTCGGCGACGACCGCGCGGGCCCACTCGTAGTCGCCGCGCGAGGCGAGGACGAACTTCACCTCGTCGCCGGCGCGGAGCTGGTCCAGGTTCTCCCAGCGGTTGTGGGCCGCCTCGCCCGAGCCCGGACACTTGACGTCGAGGATCCGACCAACGCGCGGGTCGACCCGCGAGATGTCGAGCCCGCCGCCGGTCTCGAGCAGCACCTCGTAGCCCTGGTCGCAGAGCCGGCTCATCAACGGATGGACCGCGGGCTGGAGCAGCGGCTCGCCGCCGGTGACCTCGACCAGCGGACAGCCGAGGGCCGTGACCGCCGCCACGATCTCGTCGAGCGAGCGCCAGCTCCCCTCGTAGAAGGCGTGCTCGCTGTCGCACCAGACACAGCGCATCTGGCAGCCAGTCAAGCGGACGAACGAGCAGGGGCGCCCGGCGTGGCTCGACTCGCCTTGGATCGAGCGGTAGATCTCGTGGATCTTGAGCCGGACGACAGGGCGCGCCGGGGCGCTCACGGCTCGTAGATCGCGCACGAGGTCTCGGTCTCCCAGACCTCGACCCGGCGCACCCGGCGCCCCGCGGGCAGCCGGCGGCCAACCTGCTCGAAGACGTACTGGCTGATCAGCTCGGCCGTGGTGTTGCGGACGTCGAAGGGGGGGATGTCGTTGATCACGGCGTGATCGAACTTGCCGAGCACCTCGTCGACGATGGTCTTGAGGTCGGCGAAGTCGATCACCATGCCGAGCTCGTCGAGCGTCTCGGCGGCGACGTGGACACGGACGCGATAGTTGTGGCCGTGCAGGTTCTGGCAGCCGCGCGTGTGGCCGCGGATGGCGTGTCCGGCGGAGAAGCCGTAGTCCTTGAAGATGATGAACATCGGCGGCGCGAGGATATCGTGGCCGGCACCGGGCTCGGAGCCCGGGCAGGAACCTCAGGCGCCGCGCAGCAGGGACTCGATGGTCACCGGCAGCCCGTCGTCGAGGGACCGCGGGTGCCAGTCGAGCTCGGCGCGCGCGCGCGCGTCGTCGAAGGCCCAGTGCCGCTCGAGCGAGCGGAGCTGCTCGAGTGGCACCGGCGGCCGACGGCCGCGCAGACGGTAGACGGGCGCCGCGAGCCGGAAGAAGAGACGCGCGGCGCCGACGCCGAGCTCCCGGCGAGGCGCCGGAGCGCCGCCGAGCGCCGCCACCCGCTCGGCGAGCTCGCGGGTGGTCGCGATGTCACCGGTCATCAGGTAGCCCGCCCCCGGCCGCCCCCGCTCGAGCAGCCGGACGATCCCTTCGATCAGGTCGTCGAGGAAGATCCAGGAGCTCTTGCGGTCGGCCCCGACCAGGACCGGGAAACGCCCGAGGTAGAGCTGGCGCAGCAGCGCGTTGGCCCCCCGCTTCTTGCCCGGCGGGCCGTAGACCAGACTGGGATAGACGGTGACCACCGCGAGACCGCGCCGGCCCCACTCGGCGATCGCCGCCTCGCCGGCCGCCTTGGTGACCGCGTAGCGGGTGGGCAGCGGGAGCCGCTGCGGCGTCGACTCGGTGGCGGGCGTGCCGTCGTCCGGGCTCCCCCCCCAACGGGCGATCGAAGAGATCGACAGGAAGCGGGGCACCCCCAGCTTCGAGGCGAGCGAGGCGACGTTCTCGGAGCCCTCGACGTTGGCGCTCGCCATCCGCTCGGCGGGCGCTTCGAGGTCGAGCTCGGCGGCGGCGTGGATGACCCAGTCCGCGCCCGACATCCCCTCGCGCAGCGAGGCGCGGTCGGCGAGATCGCCGGGAAAGAGCCCGACGCCGATCGCCGCCAGCAGCTCGGTCCGGCTGCTCGACCGGACCAGGGCGCGGACCTCGTGACCTTCGGCCCGCAGGCGCAGCGCCAGCGCGCCGCCGATGTAGCCGGTCGCTCCGGTCAGATAGATCCGCACGCCACCTCCACGGGGAGACCCGGGCCGCCCCGCCCCGCGGGGCGGGAATCCGGCCCGGCTCTTGCTACGTTAAACCAGGTGAGGCGGGCACGATCGGGAGTTGAGCCCGCCGACAGGGTGACGCACCCTGGCAATCTCCTCAGCTCCCACTCCTCCCCCCGTGCGGTACTCCCTCCACCGCGCGGGGTTTTTTTGGGCGAGGTCCGCTGGGGCCCCGTCCCCCCTCAATCGGCCAACAGTTGACGTAGCACGTACTGCAAGATGCCGCCGTGGCGAACGTACTCGAGCTCCTGCGGCGTATCGAGCCGGACCCGGGCGCGGAAACGGACCGTCTCCCCACCAGGACGCTCGGCGACGACTGCGACCTCCGGCCCGGACGGGAAACCCGCCGCGATCCCGGCCGCCAGCCCCTCGAACGTCAGTGTCTCGGTGCCGTCGAGGCCGAGCGCGGCGGCGCTCTGGCCGGCCGGGAACTCGAGCGGCACGATCCCCATGCCGATCAGGTTGGAGCGGTGGATACGCTCGAAGGACTGCGCGACGACCGCGCGGATCCCCTGCAGGGAAGGCCCCTTGGCCGCCCAGTCGCGCGACGAGCCGGAACCGTACTCCTGGCCGGCCAGGATCACCGTCGGGATCCCCTCGGCGCGGTAGCGCATCGCCACGTCGTAGATCGGGCCCCGCTCGCCCGACGGCAGGTGAACGGCGAAGCCCCCCTCGAGGTCGGGGACCATCCGGTTGCGGATGCGGACGTTGGCGAACGTGCCGCGCACCATGGCCTCGTGGTTGCCCCGCCGCGAGCCGTAGGAGTTGAAATCGAGTGGCGAAACGCCGTGCTCGATCAGGTAGGCGCCCGCCGGACTGTCGCGCTTGATCGAGCCCGCCGGCGAGATGTGGTCGGTGGTGATCGAGTCGCCGAGCACGGCGAGCACGCGGGCGCCGCGGATCTCCTCGAAGGGCCGCGGCTGGCGCGGCATGTCGTCGAAGTAGGGCGGGCGGCGGACGTAGGTCGAGCTCGCCTCCCAGGCGTAGGTCTCGCCCTCCGGCACCGGCAGCGAGCGCCACTCCTCGCCGCCCGCGAAGACGTCGGCGTACTGGCGCCGGAACATCTCGGCGTGGAGCGCCGTCCGCTGCGCCGCCTCGATCTCCGCCTGGCTGGGCCACAGGTCGGCCAGGTAGACCGCGCGGCCGTCGGCGCCGGTGCCGAGCGGCTCGCGGGTGAGGTCGAGATCGATCCGGCCAGCCAGCGCGTAGGCGACGACGAGCGGCGGCGAGGCGAGGTAGTTGGCGCGCACTTCCGGGCTGATCCGCCCCTCGAAATTGCGGTTGCCCGACAGCACCGAGACCGCCACCAGCTGCCCTTCGGCGATGGCTTTCGACACCGGCTCGGGCAGCGGCCCGGAGTTGCCGATGCAGGTGGTGCAGCCGTAGCCGACGACGTGGAAGCGCAGCGCCTCGAGGTCCTCGAGCAGGCCCGACTCGCGCAGGTAGTCGGTGACCACCTTCGATCCCGGCGCCAGGCTGGTCTTCACCCACGGCTTCGCCGTCAGGCCGCGCGCACGCGCCTTGCGCGCCACCAGGCCGGCCGCCAGCATGACCGACGGGTTCGAGGTGTTGGTGCAGGAGGTGATGGCGGCGATCACCACCGCGCCGTCGCGCAGCACGCAGGGGATGCCGTCGATCTCGGTGGCGACCTCGGTCGCTCCCTCGAGCGCCACCGCCACTCCGCCCTCTCCCTCCATGCGACCGAGCGCCCGGGCGGTGCCGCTCGTCCCCTTGCCGGCGGCGAGACCGGGCAGCTCGGCGGCGAAGCTCGACTTGACCGCGCCCAAGGCCACCCGGTCCTGCGGGCGGCGCGGCCCGGCGAGCGAGGGCTCGACTTCGCCGAGCGCGAGCTCGAGCGTGTCGGTATAGAGCGCTTCCGGCGAGCCCGCGCCGTGGAAGAGCCCCTGCTCCTTGGCGTAGGCCTCGACCAGCGCGATCTGATCGCTCGAGCGGCCGGTGAAGGCGAGGTAGTCGAGCGCCACCTGGTCGATCGGGAAGATGCCGCAGGTGGCGCCGTACTCCGGAGCCATGTTGGCGATCGTCGCCCGGTCGGCCAGCCGGAGCCGGGCGAGGCCGGGGCCGAAGAACTCGACGAACTTGCCGACCACCCCCTTGCGGCGCAGCATCTGGGTGACGGTGAGGACGAGATCGGTGGCAGTCGCCCCCTCGGCGAGCTCGCCGGTCAGCCGGAAACCCACCACCTGCGGAATCAGCATCGACACCGGCTGGCCGAGCATCGCCGCCTCGGCCTCGATGCCGCCGACCCCCCAACCGAGCACGCCCAGGCCGTTGATCATGGTGGTGTGGGAGTCGGTGCCGACCAGCGTGTCCGGATAGGCCCAGGTCGCGCCGCCATGCTCCCCGGTCATGACCACCCGGGCCAGGTACTCGAGGTTGACCTGGTGGACGATGCCGGTCGCCGGCGGCACGACGCGGAAGTTTCGGAATGCCTTCTGGCCCCAGCGCAGGAAGAGGTAGCGCTCGCGGTTGCGCTCGAACTCCTTGCGCGCGTTGAGCAGGAGCGCCGCCTCGGAGCCGTACTCGTCGACCTGCACGGAGTGGTCGATGACCAGCTCGACCGGCTGCAGTGGGTTGATCCGGTTCGGGTCGCCCCCCATCGCGCGCATCGCGTCCCGCATCGCCGCCAGGTCCACCACGGCGGGCACGCCGGTGAAGTCCTGGAGCAGCACCCGGCCCGGCATGAAGGCGATCTCGCGCGCCGGCGCGGCGGCGGGATCCCAGCGCGCCAGGGCCTCGATCTCGGCCCCCTGGACCACGCGGCCGTCCTCGCGCCGGAGCAGGTTCTCGAGCAGGATCTTGAGGGCGTAGGGGAGGCGGGAAAGCGAAAGGCCGCGCCCTTCGAGCGCGGCCAGACGTGCGATGCGATAGCTCGCACCGCCCACGTCGAGCGTGCCATGACTGCCGAAACTGTCGCGCATGATCGTCGAAAACCCCCAGGTCGGTTCAGCCCCCCGACGATATCGCAGGGGTGCGGCGAGCCCGCGGCGAAGGCCGGCGGCCGGTTGCGCATAGACTCGGTCGAGCCGAAGAGTCTCCCCGATGAGCCCCTCCAGAGTCTCTCTCCACCAGCTGGTCGCCTGTCGCCAGTGCCAACGGCAATACGACGCCTCCGGGCTGGCGGCCCGGGCCCGTTTCCATTGCCGCTGCGGCGCCACCCTCGAGGTGCCGCGGGCGGCGCCGCGGGAGGCGGCGGTGGTGCGCTGCTCGTCCTGTGGCGCTCCCCGACCGGCGGGCGCCGCGCGCTGCACCCACTGCCGAGCGCCCTTTACCGGCGCCGAGGTCGAGCGCAACACGCTCTGCCCGAGCTGCTTGGCGCGGATCGCCGATCGCTCGCGCTACTGCGCCGCCTGCGGGCTCCGGATCGACCCCCAGGAGATCGCCGGCGCGGCCTCCGAGCGAGCCTGTCCGGCCTGTGCACCGGAGCGCCGGCTGACCAGCCGGCCACTCGCCGAACCGGCCGGCAGCTTCCTCGAGTGTGGCGGCTGCGGCGGCGTCTGGCTCGGCAACGAGCTCTTCCGGGAGCTCGAGGGTCGCGCCCACCGCGAGGCCAGCGCCCTGCCCGCCGCCGCCGGGAAGGCGGCCGCGGCACCGGTGGGGCGGGCTCCGGCCGCCGCCGCCGCGACGGCGATCGTCTACCGGCCCTGTCCGGTCTGCTCGACCCGCATGCACCGGCGCAACTACGGCGAGCGCAGCGGCATCCTGCTCGACGTCTGCGCCCGCCACGGCGTCTGGTTCGACGCCCACGAGCTCGAGCGGGTGCTCGATTGGATCCGCAGTGGCGCCGCCGACCGCGCCCGGCGGTTGGGGGTCGAGCGGCTGGCCGAGGAGGCCCGGCGCGCGCGGGCGCTGCGCGACGCGGCACCCGGGCCGTTCGAGCTCGAGCCGCCGCGGCGCGGCGCCGGCGGCTGGGGCTTCGTCCGCGACCTGGTCGAGTGGCTGCTCGGCCGGGTCGCCTGACGCCCGACGGAGCGCCGGGGGGCTCCAGGTAGACTCCCGCCATGGCGGGGACCGATCTCGTCGCGCCGGTGCTCCTGCTCGCCATGCCGCAGGTGCTCGACCCGTTCTTCCGCAAGAGCGTCGTGCTGCTGCTCGCCCACGAGGAGGAGGGGAGTTTCGGCTTCGTGGTCAACCGGCAGACCGAGCTCAAGGTGGCCGACATCCTGCGCGACCTCGAGCTGCCCTGGGGGGGCGACCCGGACGTCCTCGCGCGCTTCGGCGGGCCGGTGCAGCCGCAAGTCGGCTCGGTGCTGTTCGCCGCCGGCCCCGGCGAGAGCCTGCCGGCGCTCGAAGGCGCCGCCGAGGTGGCGCCGGGGGTCCATCTGACCCAGCACCTGACCGAGCTCGCTTCCCTTTCCGACCGACCTCCCGCCCGCTTCCGCCTGCTGCTCGGCTACGCCGGCTGGGGGGCGGGCCAGCTGGTCGCCGAGATCCTGCGCAACGACTGGCTGATCGCACCGGTCGACCCGGCGCTGGTCTTCGGCGGCGAGACCGAGGCGGTGTGGGAGGCGGCGCTGCGGACGGTCGGCGTCGATCCCGCGCAGCTGCCGGCCTGGACCGAGCGAAGCGGCGACCGGGGAGCCAACTGATGGCGAGCGAGGATCCGCTCACGCGCTTCGCCGACCTGTTCGCGCGCGTCGCCCGCGATGCGCCGTACGATCCCACCGCGGCCGCGCTCGCGACCGCCGACGCCCAGGGCCGCCCGAGCTGTCGCATGGTGCTGGTCAAGCGCTTCGACGAGCGCGGCTTCCGTTTCTTCACCCACTACGAGAGCCGCAAGGGCGAAGAGCTCGCGGCCAACCCGCGCGCCGCCCTCACCTGGTACTGGCCCTGGGTCGATCAGCAGGTGCGCGCCGAGGGGCCGGTCGAGCGGCTCCCCGCCGAGGAGTCCGACGACTACTTCCGCGGCCGCCCGCGCGGCAGCCAGCTCGGCGCCTGGGCCTCGCACCAGAGCCGCACCCTGCCCTCGCGCATCGCGCTGCTGCGCCGCGTGGTGGCGACCGAAGCGCGCCATCGGGGCGGCAGGATCGAACGGCCGCCGTTCTGGGGCGGCTACCTCCTGCGCCCGGAGCGGATCGAGTTCTGGACCGCCAAGGCGAGCCGGCTGCACGAGCGGTGGCTCTACACCCAGGGCGCCGCCGGCTGGTCCCGGGAGCGGCTGTCGCCATGAGCCGCGTGGCCGCGCGTGGCATCCGGCGGCCGCCGGTCGAGCGCCAGCACTCGGCCGGCGGCATCGTCTTCCACCACGGCCGGATCCTGCTCATCTCGACCGCCGGCGGCAAGCGCTGGCAGCTGCCCAAGGGCCACGTCGAGGAGAACGAGACGCCGGAGGAGACGGCGGTGCGCGAGGTGCGCGAGGAGACCGGCGTCACCGGCCGCGTGGTGGCGACCCTCTCCTCGATCCAGTACACCTTCGTCGAGCGGGGCGCCCGGCGGATCCGCAAGCACGTCGACTACTATCTGCTCGAGTACGTCGAAGGCAGCGAGGAGAACTTCGACCAGCAGGAGGTCGACGGCGCCCGCTGGTTCAGCTGGGCCGAAGGGGTCGCCAACCTGTCGCACGCCAACGAACGGCGGGTGGCCCAGCGCGCCTGGGAGATGGTGCGCGGCCCGCACGATCCGCCGCCGACCGAAGGAGACGAGGCATGAAGATCCTGGTGCGGATCCTGCTCAACGGGCTCGGCCTCTGGGCCGCGGCGCAGCTGCTGCCGGGCATTCACTGGGACGGCGGCTGGCTCTACCTGCTGGTGGCCGGCTTCGTGCTCGGCGTCATCAACCTGCTGGTGCGGCCCCTGGTGACCCTCCTGTCGCTGCCGCTGCTGCTGGTCACCCTCGGCCTGTTCTACCTGGTGATCAACGGCGCGATGCTCTGGCTCGCCGATCTCTTCCTGGCCAAGCTGCGCATCGACGGCTTCCTGTGGGCCATCGCCGGCGGCCTCTTCCTCGCCGTCTTCAACCTGCTCGTGCGCTCCTTCGACAAGAAGGCGTGAGCCGCCGCACGGCTGGGCGCGAGAGCCGCGCCGGCAAGCTCGCGCGGACGCGCGAGATCCTCGACCGGCTCGCCGCCGAGTACCCGGAGGCGCGTTGCGCGCTCGACCACCGCTCGCCGCTCGAGCTGCTCGTGGCCACCATCCTGTCGGCCCAGTGCACCGACGCGCGGGTCAACCAGGTCACCCCCGCCCTGTTCGGCCGTTTCCCCGACGCCGCGGCCTACGCCACCGCCGCGCTGGCCGAGATCGAGCCGCTGATCCAGTCGACCGGCTTCTTCCGCAACAAGGCGAAGTCGCTGCAAGGGCTGGGACGCGCGCTGGTCGAGCGCCACGGCGGCGAGGTCCCGCGCACCATGGCGGAGCTCACCGCCCTGCCGGGCGTCGGCCGCAAGACCGCCAACGTCGTGCTCGGCAACGCTTTCGGGCTCGAGGAGGGCGTGGTGGTCGACACCCACGTCGGCCGCCTCGCCAAGCGCCTCGGGCTGACCCGCGAGGACGATCCGGTGAAGGCGGAGCGCGACCTCATGGCGCTCGTGCCGCGGACGGCCTGGACGCTCTGGTCGCACCTGCTCATCCACCACGGGCGCGCCGTCTGCAAGGCGCCGCGCCCGCGCTGCGCGGACTGCGTCCTCGCCGACCTCTGCCCCGCCGCCGCGGTCTGACTCGCCCCGCGGCGCGGCGGTGAAGCGGTGCGCCGCCGGCATCCGGTGGTTCGGTTACACTCCCGCCCGATGACCGATCGGCGCCGGGTCGCGGTGGTGACGGGGGCCTCCTCCGGGTTCGGGGCGGCGGCGGCGCGAGCCCTCGCCCGCGAGGGCTTCTCCCTGGTGCTGGGCGCGCGCCGGCTCGAGCGGGTGCGCGCGGTGGGCGAACCGCTCGGAGCGCTCTGTCGGCCGCTCGACATCACCGACGAGGCGAGCGTCGCCGCCTTCTGCGACGGGCTCGAGCGGGTCGACCTGCTGGTCAACAACGCCGGCAACGCTTTCGGCACCGAGACGATCGCCGGCGCCGATCTCGCCAAGTGGCGGGCGATGTTCGAGCTGAACGTGCTCGGCACGCTGCGCATGACGCGCGCGCTGCTGCCTCGGCTCGTCGCCTCGGGCGACGGGCTGATCGTGAACGTGGGTTCGATCGCCGGCTTCGAGGTCTACCCCGGGGGCGCCGGTTACACCGCTTCGAAACACGCGCTCGACGCGCTCACCCGGACGCTGCGCCTCGAGCTGCTCGGCCAGCCCGTGCGCGTGACGCAAGTCGCGCCCGGTCTGGCCGAGACCGAGTTCGCGCTGGTGCGCCACGGCGGCGACGCCGAGCGCGCGCGCCAGGTCTACCAGGGGATGACGCCGCTCGCCGCCGAGGACGTCGCCGAGGCGATCGCCTGGGTCGCCACCCGCCCGTCGCACGTCGACGTCGACCTGCTGGTGATCCGGCCGCGGGACCAGGCGACGGCCATGCTGGTCCACCGGCGGCCGGCCGCCACCGCGGACGCGGGCCCCGCCCGATGAGGGCCCGTCGAGCCGCCGCCGCGCTGCTGATGGCCGCGCCGCTCGCCGCGGCTCTCGGCGGCTGCGACGACCTGTTCGTGCGCGATCCGGGCGAGCGCCTCTGGCGCAAGCTCTGCGCCGAGTGCCACGGCCTCGACGGTGCCGGCAACACGCCGCGTTTCATGGGCAACGCCGCCGCGGACCTGACCGACGACTACTGGAAGAACTTCGGCGGCGACCGCTACGGCTGGGAGAGCGCGGTGCGCGAGGGGGTGTTCGGCCAGATGCCGGCCTTCGACCAGCTCTCGCGCGAAGAGATGAAGGCGCTGCTCGACTACCTCGCCTCGTTGCGCGGGGAGAGTCCTTGAGGGGGCCGGCGCTCGTCGCCGCCCTGTTCCTGCCGCTCGGCGCGGGCCTCGCCGCCTGCGGCGCCCCGACCTCCGGATTGACCGTCGAGCAGCTGTGGCGCGAGCACTGCGTCTCCTGCCACGGCGCCGACGGCCGCGGCAGTCCGGCGCGCCGCGGCATCGAGCCGCGCGTCGACCTCACCCGCTCCGAGCTCGTCGCCGGCGCGACCCGCGGCACGCTCTATCAACGCATCGCCTACGGCTATGCGACCATGCCCGGCTTCTCGCACAAGCTCGAGCGGGGCGACATCGAAATGCTGGTCGAGTGGGTGCTCGAACTGGAAGGGCGGTGACCGATGGATCCGCAGCGACTCAAGGAAGTCTACGAACGGCTCGAGCTGCTCGACGACCGGCTCGGCCACAAGCTCCGGCATCGCGGCTCGGTCCCGGGCCGGCTGTCGCTCGAGCAGCTCGAGGACCGGGTGCGCGACCTGACGACCTACACCACCGAGATGCGCGACCTGGTGCGCGAGCTGATCCAGGCGATCGCCGCCCGGCCGGCCTGAGCCCGGAAATCTCAGTTGGGTTCGTCGCGAGAGGCCGCAGCTGCCGGAGAGGACGGGCGCTCGCAGCCCCGAGATGCCGAGGCGTATCCGGCGATACGCCGCAGGCTTCGACGGGCGAGAACGCACGTCAGCTCCGGCAGATCCGGCCTCGCAGTAGAAGCCAACTGAGGTTTCCGGGCTGAGCCCGCCGGATCAGCGCTTGCCGCCTGGCGGCGGCACGCCGATCGCGCGCGCGACGCGCGCCGCGACCTCGGTCACGCGCGGCGGGGTGCCGAGCCGCCGCTGGCGCACACCGGAGCCCACCGCGAGATAGACACCCTGGCTGGCGGGATCGCTGGCCGCGAAGCCGGGCGCGGCCAGCTCGCCTGCCCGGCGTGCGACCACGACCACGTCGGGCGTCGCGGCCATGAGGCGGTAGCCAGGCCGCGCTAAGGCGATGACGTCGCCGCTCGCCGGCACGTTCAACCCCCACCGCTTCGCCTGGGAGCGCAGCAGCACCCGCTCGAACACCGGCTGGCCGCCGTCGCGCACCCCCTCGAGAGCATCGCGCGTCCGCCGCGCCAGGCGCCGCGCCCGCGCGGGCTCGAGCAGGCCGCCGGAGTCGCGCCCGGCGACCGAGAGGCGGAGGTGGGCGACGCCGCCGTCGGCGGTGATCGCGTACGCGCTCCGGTCGCTGCGGCCGGTCAGCTCGGCCAATCCGGGCGCGCTGCGCAGGGCTTCGCGCACATCGACTTCGGAGTGGATCGGCACGTTGGCGTAGCCGGAGACGAGGAAGACCGCCGTAGTGCCGAGATCGACGTCGGCGAGCAGGCGGGCGATCTGGCGGTCGAGCGCGCGCCAGACCTCGCGCCGCGCCGCCGCGAGCCGCGTCGCCAGCTCCTGCCGGTAGCCCACTTGGCGCGGGTCGACCAAGAGCGTCCGCCGGTCGACGGCGTCGAGCACCGGCAGCGACAGCAGGACGAGGTCCGGCGGCGAGCTGCGCAGGCCGGCGCGGGCGACGTCGACCGCGCGCGCGGCGAAGCGCTCGACCAGCTCGACGAAGGTCTGCTCGTCGATGCCGTAGCCGCCGGCGAGTCCTTCGACCAGCGCCGCCTCGTCGAGCCGCCCCGCCCACTCCCATCCCTCGGCCGCCAGCGCCCGCACGAGCGAGGCCGGGTAGGCGCGGGCGAAAGCCGTGCCCGAGACGTAGATGCGGGCCGCCGAGAGGTCCGGCTGCAGCTCCATCACCTTGATCCAGGCCACCTCGGGCGAGCTGCGGCGGTCGGCGCCCGGTTCGCCGAGCTCGAGCCGGAACCAGGCGCCGGGCTCGGCGATCCCCACGAAGCCCTTCTTCGGATCGACGTTGGAGCTCACCAGAATGCCGTCGTAGTTCTCGACCCCGTCGTCGGTCCGATCGATGGCGACCAGCTCGTAGATCTTGTCGGCCCGCTGATGCGGCCGCTGGAACGGCGTGGCGGTGGTGAGCGGCGTCGAGTAGCTCCGCACCGTCGGCGGCAAGGCCCAATAGAGCGAGGGCCCCGGTCCGAGCCCGTAGCGCTCGTCGGTCCACTCCGAGCGGGTCAGCTTGAGCGAGCGGGAGGGGTAGCCCGTGGTGTCGCGGTCGGCCAAGCCCCACTCGGCCCGTCGCTCGAGGGCGCGATTGTCGAGACCCGGCCAGAGCACGGCGCCGACACGGCCGCCAGCGCGTACGACCGCCGCGGCCAGGCTATCGACACCCGCGGGCAACGGATCGACCTCGGCGGCTTCCGCGGCGCCCGGATCGCCCGAGCCCGGCAACCGCCCCGCCACCACTCCGACCTCGCCCGGCTTGCGGCCCGAAGAGAGGGCGATCAGGCTCGCCGTCGGCAGGGTCGGATCGACCGGCCGCAGCCCCGGTCCCACTTCGCCGCGCTCGAAGAAGAGCCGGAAGCCCCCTTCGCCGAACAGCCCCTCGCGCTCGTAGCGGGCCAGCTCGGCGCTGGAGGCACCGGGCAGGTGGACGAGGATCGCGCGGCCGGAAGGCGGCGTCGTGGCGCGGGCGGGCACAGCCAACAGGACAGTCGCCGCGCAGGCGGCGATCGTGAAGCGCATCGCGGGGCTCCCTTCGGATCAGTCGCGGCCGGTCGAGCCGAATCCGCCGCTGCCACGCCCGGTCATTTCGAGCGTCTCGACCTCTTCCAGCAGGGCCCGTGCCACCGGCGCGATCACCAGCTGCGCCACGCGGTCGCCGCGCCGGATGACGAAGGACTGGTCCGAGAGGTTGACGAGCAGAACCGCGATCTCGCCGCGATAGTCGCTGTCGATGGTGCCCGGAGCATTGGCGACGGTCACCCCATGGCGCAGCGCCAGCCCGCTGCGCGGCCGCACCTGGCCTTCGAAGCCGGCGGGCAGGGCGAGGCGCAGGCCGGTGGGGACCGCGTGGCGCGCGCCCGGCGCCAGCTCGAGGTCGGCCGCGACCGCGGCGCGCAGGTCCAGGCCGGCGCTGCCGGCGGTGGCGTAGTCGGGCAGCGGCAGATCGGCGCCGTGCGCGAGCCGCTCGACCGGCACGCGCAACGGATGGCTCGCCGTCACCCCGGTCCTCCGGGCTTGGTGCCTGGCGGCGGCGGCTGGCCGGGCGCCGGCCGCGGGCGCGGGCCGGGACCGACTCCCGGCGCGGGCCCGGTGGGCGGCGGCGGCATCCCTCCGGTCGGCCCGACGGCTCCCGGGGGCGGAAATCGGAAGGGCCGCCCCAGGTTCAGGGCGTTCCAGCGCGGCAGGCCGGTGGGCGCGGGCGTCGAGGTCGCCCGCAGCAGCAGGTCGACGGTGAACTCCCAGCGCTCGTAGCTCTCCTCACCGAAGAAGCTCTGGAACGCCGCGCCGCTGGCGCGGCTCTTGACCCCGCGAATCGGCCCCACGACCGGCTGCGGCGTGCCCCCCGTCGCCGGTGCGCCGCCGGGGCCGCTGGGGCCGCCGCCAGGCTCCCCCGCCGGGCCCCCGCCGGGATCCACCGGGTCGATCGGCAGGCCGGTCTTCGGGTCGACGGCGAGGACCCCCCCCTGCGGCGTCTGGACGATCACCGCCCAGCCGCCGTCCGCGGCGAGCGGGTCCTTCCAGAGCCGGCGGATCGACCGCGGCTCGATCTCGATCAGCTCCTCGAGCCGGTTCGGCAGCCGGCCGAAGCGGCGCTGGAAGACGCGAATCGCCTCGGCGTACTGGAGGCCGCGCGAGATCGCCTCCTGCTCGCGGTCGCGGCGGATCTGCGCGCTCCAGGCCGGCAGCACGGCGGCGACCGACACCAGCAGGACGGTGATCAGCATCGCGAGCACCACCAGGCTGTAACCGCGCTGGCCCGTGGCGGTCTCGGCGCGCGCGCCGGCGCGCGAGCTACCACTCGGCATAGGGGACACCGTCGAGCGAGATCTCCTCGGAGCCGGAACGGACGTCGATGATGCCCGGCTCGCCCCCCTCCGGCAGATCGGTCTCGGCCGGCACGCCGCCCGCGAGGTCGGCGTCGGTATCGAAGATCAGCACCCAGGTGCCGTTGCTCTTGGTGATCGGATCGTAGGGGACGGCGCGAACGTAGCCGAGCTCTACCAGTGTCTCGAGGCTCGGCGGATAGTGCCCCTTGTCGCCGTAGTACTGGTCGATCAGGTCGCGCAGCGTGTGCAGGTTGGTCTTGAGCACCGCTTCCTGGGCCCGGCGCGGCATGTCCTTGAGCGCCGGCATCGCGATGGTGGCCAGGATGCCGATGATCGCGACCACGATGATCAGCTCGAGCAGGGTGAAGCCGCGATCGGCGCGGCGCGAAAGCAGATTCGGTGGGCGGATCATGTCGCGTTTCACCACTCGGAATAGGGCACGCCGTTGAGACCGGTGCCCGCGGAGAGGGAATAGACGTCGAAGACGTTCTCGCCGCCCCAGGAAGAGGAATCGGAGTCGTCCTGATAGCTGCGCAACCCCCACTCCTCCTCGCCGGTCATCGGATCGACCGGAATTCGCCGCAAGAAGCGAATCTTCTTGTCGATCTGTCCGACCACTTCGACCCCCTCGACCAGCGTCTCGAGCTCCTTCGGATAGCCGTCCGTGCCCAGCTCGACCAACAGCAGACCGGCGTCCGAGTAGCGCTTGAACTCGTCGATCGCCGAGCGCATCTGGCGCAGTTGCGAGGCGAGCTCCATCTCCTTCATCCGCTTGCGCGTGTACTTGACCGAAGGGAGCGTGACCCCGGCGAGGATGCCCATCACCGCGCAGACGACCACCAGCTCGGTGAGCGTGAACCCGCGCTGGGCTCTCACGGCGTCTCCTGCGGCTCCTCCGGCGCTCGCGGCGATTCCGGCGCGAGCGCGGGCCGGACCTCGACCCGCGCGCCGGACGTCGCGACGGCGCCGATCGCGGCGAGATCGCGGTCCATCACCCGGTGGGCGGCGATCGACACCTCCGCGGCGCCGGCGGACAGGGCGCGGAAGTGAATCGTCGCGACCGCGCCGCGGCCGGCCACTCCGGCGCGGTCCCCGAGCCGGCTGGCGCCGAGCACGACCTGGCCCGCGGTCGAGGTGTCGGCCAGGACCTCCGCGGCGCCGGCGCCGCCCAGGAAGCCCCCCGCCTCCACCCGCTCGACCGCCAATCGCGCCGGGTCGTAGACCAGCGTCACCGGCAGATGGGAGACCGCGGCGGTCGCCTCCACCGCCAGCTCGAGGGAGAAGCGGTCCTCGGCCCCCACCGACACGGCCGCGGGCTCGAGCGAGAGCCGCACCGCGTCGCCGCGCGGCGCGGTCGAAACCGCCGACGCCAGCAGCTCGAGCGGCTCCCCCGCGCCCCCGCCCAGCGAGGCGAAACCGCCCCCGGGTGGCGGGGCCACCTCTTCCTCCTCCGGCGGCGGCGGCTTCTGGGGCTGGCTGAACGGGTTCGTCGGCGCGCCACCGGGCGCGAGGGTCGTGCCCTCGGCCGACGGTCCCACGGCCGGCCGCGCACCCTCCGCGCGCAGGCCGCGCGGCAACCGCTGGACCTGCTCGCGGATCTTCTCCTCGACCGCCGCGTCGGCGCCGCCCTCGTCGAATGGACCCTCGGAGTCCGACTCCACCCGCGGGCTGCCGCCGCGGAAGGTGATGTTCGACTCGGTGCCGACCCAGATCGGCATCAGGTCGCCCTCGGTGACGTCGGGGGTGCGGATGATGTGCGGCGTCAGCGTCAGCATGACGTCGGTCCGCTTGACGTCGACCGTGCTCTTGCCGAACAGGCGTCCGAGAATCGGGATGTCGGAGAGCCCCGGAATGCCCGACTCCGAGTTGGCCTCGTCGGTGCGGATCAGGCCGGCCAGGAAGTTCGTCTCACCGTCCTTCAGCCGAATCGTCGACTCGATGGTGCGGGTGCCGATGATCGGCTGGCGCTGGCCGCCGCCGGCATCCTGGAAGCCGGAGATCTGCGACACCTCGACCTGGAGCTTGAGCGTGACCTCCTTGTTGTGGTGGACGCGTGGCTCGATGTCGATGCGAATGCCGATGTCCTGGTACTGGAAGGAGGTGATCGGAATGATGGTGCCGCCGCCGACGGTGTTGCCGGTGTTGAAGGAGGTGACCGGAATCGGCACCCGATCGCCGATGTGGACCTTGCCCTTCTCGCCCTCGGAGATGCGCAGCTGCGGCTTGGCGAGCAGCTGGGCGTCGGAGTTGGTCTTGACGAAGTCGTAGAGGATCGAGGGCAGCGTCAGCGCCCAGCTGTTCTGGTTGAGATAGCGCAGGTCCGAGAGCCGGATCGGCACGTTCTCGCCCAGATCGAGCGTCTGGCTGATCTGGTTGGCCGACAGGGAGAGACCGATCTCGCGCAGCTTGGTGGTGTTGACCTGGATCAGCTCGACGTCGACCACCACCTCCGAGCGCGACTTGTCGATCCCCTCGATGATGCGCTGGGCGACCTTGACCTTGTCGGCGGTGTCGCGGATGGTGACCGCGTTGAGCTCCTCGTTGGTGGCGACGTTCTTGGCGCCGATCAGGCTGCGCAGCAGCGTCAGCACCTGTTTGACGTCGGCGTTCGACAAGAAGAAGGTCTGGATCACCAGGTCTTCGTAGTTCTTGCGGTTCTGCGCGTTGTCGGCGGCGATCAGGATCGAGTGCTCGTCGATCACCTTGTAGAAGTGCCCGGCCGAGCGCATCAGCGTCTCGAGCGCGGTCTGCGCCGTGACGTCACGCAGCTCGATCGCCAGCTCCTGGTCCTTGAGCTGGGGGTCGAACAGCACGTTGATGCCGAACGCCTTGCCGAGTGCGCGGTAGATGTCGAAGATCGAGACCGGCTTCGGAAAATCGAGCGAGATCGGCGTCTTGGAGCGTGGATTGAGAATCGGCGGCTGCGCGGGCAGGTCGCGGGTCTTGCGCTTGAGCTCGTCGAGCGTCGAGCTGACGCCCGGCGAGGAGCGGGTCTTGTCCATCTCGGCCCGCACCTTGTCGAGCTCGACCTGGGCGTACTGGTTGGTCGGATCGAGCGCCACCGCCTGCTGGTACTCGACCAGCGCCCGCTCCAGGACGCCGGCCTCGGCGAAACGGCGGCCGGTCGAGAAGTGGGCCTGGGAGGCGCGCAGCTTGGCGCGCAGCAGCGCCGACTTGAAGCGCACGTTGGCCGGCTGCTGCGCGGCGAGATCGAGGTAGTGGACGACCGCGGCGTCCCAGTCCTCGCGGGCCTCCGCCGCTTCGGCCTGACGCAGGAGCCGGTAGCTCGTGCAGCCGGCGAGCGTCACCAGGAGCCCGGCGACCGCCACGAGGGTGCCCAGGCGTCGGATCGAGTCGAGTGGGATCACGCGCAACGCTCTAACCTCCGATCGCCAGCCGCTTGGCCGGCGCATCCGGGAAACCGACGAACTTGAGGTCGACCGACTCGTAGCCGATCCGGTCGACGATGAACTTGCCCTCGAGAATGTCGCCCTCGAGCGCGTTGTACAGCTTGTCGCGGCCGGCGTCGGCGAACACCGCCACCCGCCGGGCGCTGGGCCCGAAGCTGCCCAAGTAGACCACGGTCACCTCGGGCGGCCGCGGGATGGCGTCGAGGGCGCGCTGCTCGGCCAGCCGGCGCAGCCGCTCCTCCTCCTCGCGGCGGCGACGCTCGAGCTCCTCGGCGGTCGGTCCCGGCGGCGGCGGCGGCGGCGGCAGCGGTCCGAAGCGGAAGGGATCGCGGCCTACCGTGAGGTCGCGGGGCTGGATCGTCAGCTGCTCGAGCTCGAGCGCGACGACCTGGTCGGGGATTGCGGTGGCGCCGCGGGCGCCGCGGCCGAAGCGGCCCGCCGCCGTGCGGCCGGTGGTCGGGCCGGCCGACTCGACGCGCGGCGCCCCGGGCGCGCCGCCACTGCCCCCGAGCAGGCCGAACAGAAACCGCAGCCCGAACGCCGCGGCCACCAGGACGAGCACTAGCAGGAGGCGGCTCTCGCGCTGGGAGAGCTTCACGGCACCCCTCCGACGCCCGGCCCCGGCGGCCCGGCGGGCGCCCCGTCGTCGCCCCCCTCGGCGCGGTCGAAGAAAGTCGACAGCCGCAGGGCCACCGACAGCGCCTGGCCGCGCGAGGTCTCGCCGACCGCGATCTGGTTGATGGTGACGAAGGCCGGCGTCAGCTCGAGCAGGTGGAGAAACTTGCGCAGGTCGGCGTACGTCCCCTCGACGGTGAAGACGAACGACCGCCGATACAGGCCGTACTCCTCGAGCGACTCTTCCGGATAGCTGATCGAGGTCGGATCCAGGCCGGCCCGGCCCGCGAGCTCCTTGACGCCCCGAATCGTCTCGGTCAGCCGGTCGCTCTCGGTCGAGAACCCTTCGACGTAGAGCCGTTCGATGCGCGAGCGGGTCTCCGCGGCGGCGGTCCAGAGTCGCTCGTGCTCGGCCAGCCGCGAGGCGGCCGCCGCGCGCTGCTCCCGCGCCTGGCCGAGCGCGCGATCGAGCGCCACCGAGCGGCCGCGCAGTCCGCTCTCGAAGAGAGCGAACCAAACCACGTTGGCGAGCAGCAGGGCGAGCGGGATCGCCCACCGGAGCGCCTGGCGACGCCACAGGTCGCGCCGCCGCGTCATTGGCCGCCTCCGGAAGCGTAAGGGCTCGCCGAGCGCGGCACGCCGAAGATCGAGAGGTCCTCGCCGCGAGCGGGCGCCGGCGCGGCGCCGGCGCGCGGGCGGGCGGCGGGGGTCTCGTCGCCGGCCGCCGCGCGCGCCGCTCGCCGGAGCTCCGCCTGGCGGCGCCAGCTGCCGCTCCGCGCCGGCGGGGGAGCGCTCCCGGCCCGCGCCCGGAGTCGCGCCCGGAGCCGCGCCCGGCAGCTCGGCGGCGACCACCCGCGGCGTCTGGCCCGCCGCCTCTGTTGCCGCGGCGACCGGCGGGACCGCCCCGGCCCGCCGCTCCGCCCCGCGGGCGCCCGCGACCCGCTCCGCCGGCGCCGCGGCCGGCAAGTAGCCGACTTCGAGCGAGAACTCGAGGGTGCCGGATTTCGCGCGCGCCTCGCGCGCCAGGTTGGGGCGGTCGAACGCCGGATGCGCGAACATCCGGTCGATCAGCTCGAGCAGCGCCTCGCCGTCCTCCGCCTCGCCCTCGACCTGGATCAGGACCCGGCGCTCCGCGACGGCCGGCATCACGACTCCCCGCGCGGTGCGCGTCACCCGGCGCTCCCGCACGTCGCGGAAGCCCTCGGGGGTCAGGCGGCGGACGCGAACGCCGCGCGGCATCGTCTCGACCAGACGATCGAGCAGCAGGTTCCAGGAGAAGGCGCGCTCGGCGATCCGGTCGTTGAGAAAGAGGGTGCGCAGGTTCGCCCGCTCGAGGTCGGCGCGCCGCAGATCGGCGTCGAGCGTCTCGAGCCGCTGCCGCTTGGCGACGATCTCGCGGTTCAGGCCCTCGAGCTCGGCGGCTTTCTCCGCCGCGCCCGCGCCGGAGCGCAGATAGGCGTAGGTGTTCCATGCCGCCAGCGCCGAGGCGGCGAGCCAGAGCAGCAGCGCCGCGCGCCGGATCGGGCGCAGATTGACGAAGGGCTCGCGCGCGAGATTGGGCCCCTGGAAGCTCAAGCGACCTCCCGGCAAGCGGCGCCGACGAGCGGCGCGAGCTCCACGGCCGCGAGACCCGCACCCTCCCCCTCGACCGGCAGGTGGGCGAGCGACAGCGTCGCCGGTTCGCACCCCAGCCCCTCGGCGAGCACGCTCCGCCAGAACGGCGTCACTTCCGCCGGCGCCGCGAGCAGGGCGGCCGGGATCCCGCTCTCGCCCAGGCGCTCGCCGAGGAAGGTGCGCGTCAAGCGCAGCTCGGCCGCCAGCAACCGGGCGCGGTCGGCGTCGGCGAGCCCTTCGGTGAAGCTCTTCTGGCGCCAGAGCAGCGGCTCGCCGTCGCGCGCGAAGACCAGCACGAAGCCTTCGGGCTGCACCAGCGCCGTCGCCAGCAAGCCGGACAGCCGGTCGCGAAAACCGAGCGCGCCGAGCAGCGCCTGCGCCGAGCCGGTGATCTGGCCGATCTCGATGCCGCGCGCCGCGAACGAGCGCTCGAGCGCCGCGAGCAGCGCCTCGGAGGCGAAGGTGACCAGGGCGCGGAGCGGTTCCTCCTGGCCGGGCACCGGAGCGAGCGGGGCGGCGGCCACCCGCAGCTCGTCGACCCGGAAAGGGACCAGCCGCTTGAGCCGGAACCGGAGCACCTCGGAGCGCTGCGGCTCGGTCTCCGGCAGCCCGCCGAGCTCGACCACGAGCGCGCGCGCCCAGGCGTCCGGCAACACCAGCGACGCCCGCTCCACCTTGCCCGCGAGCCGCGCCAGGAGCGCATCGAGCGCCTGGCCGAACGCCTCCGGATCGGCCAGCGGCGCGCCCAGCGGCCCGCCGCCCACGACCCCTTCGTCCAATCCCGCCGACTGGAGCTCCCGCAGCTCGAGCGCCGCCGCGCCGCGCGGTCGCGCGAACAGGCCGTAGCGCAGCGCGCGCCGCCCGAGCGCGAAGGCGTGCGGCGGCACCGGCAGCGGGTCGAGCCCCGCCAGCCGCTCAGTCCACGAAAGTAAAGCGGTTGATCTCACGGAGGGTGGTCGATCCCTGGAGCGCCTTCTCGAGCGCCGATTCGCGGAGGAAGCGCATCCCTTCCTCCTTGGCGGCGCGCTTGATCTCGGAGCCCGGACGTTTGTCGAGAATCAGCTCGCGAATGCGGTCGGACAGGTCGAGCAGCTCCGACACCGCGAGGCGGCCGAGGAAGCCGGTGCCGTTGCACTCGAGGCAGCCGGCGCCCTCGTAGAACTGGTGGTCGCCGTAGACGGCGGGAGACAGGCCCGAGTCCTCGAGCAGCTGCGCCGAGACGCTGGCCGGGCGCCGGCAGTGCGGGCAGATGCGGCGCACCAGCCGTTGCGCCAGCACGCAATTCAAGGCCGACACGAAGTTGTAGAGGTCGACCTTCATGTTGAGGAAGCGGCCGAGCACGTCGATGACGTTGTTGGCGTGCACGGTGGTGAAGACCAGGTGGCCGGTGAGCGCCGACTGGATGGCGATCGACGCCGTCTCCTCGTCCCGGATCTCGCCCACCATGATCTTGTCGGGGTCGTGGCGCAGGATCGAGCGCAGCCCGCGCGCGAAGGTGAGCCCCTTCTTCTCGTTGACCGGGATCTGCGAGATGCCCCGCAACTGGTACTCGACCGGGTCTTCGATGGTGATGATCTTGTCCTCGGGCGACTGGATCTCCGACAACGCCGCGTAGAGGGTCGTGGTCTTGCCCGATCCGGTCGGCCCGGTCACCAGCACCATGCCGTAAGGCTCGCGGCTGGCCTTGCGCAGCTTGCGCATGGTCTCGTCGTCGAAACCCAGGATGTCGAGCCGCAGGTTCTTGAACTCCGTCGACATCGACTCCTTGTCGAGGATGCGGATGACGCAGTCCTCGCCGTGCGCGGTGGGCAGGATCGAGACGCGGAAATCGATCGTCCGGCCCTTGAGGCGGAGCTTGAAGCGGCCGTCCTGCGGCACCCGCTTCTCGGCGATGTCGAGCTCCGACATCACCTTGATCCGGCTGATGATGGTCTGGTGGTGCCGCTTGTCGATCGGCTCCATCGCCTGGTAGAGGACGCCGTCGATGCGGTACTTGATCACCACTTCCTGGTCGCGCGACTCGATGTGGATGTCGGAAGCGCGGCGCTGGATGGCGTTGAAGACCGTGGAATCGACCAGCTTGATCACCGGCGAGGCGTCGGCGGTGATGCGGTCGATCGACAGTACCTCCTCGCCCTCGTCGTCCTCGGAGACGAGCTGGATGCGGAAGTCCTCCGTCGCCTCCTCGAGCACCCGCTGCGACGACTCGGACTTCTGCAGGATCTCGTCGATCGCGCTCGGCGCGCCGACCCGGACCTCGAGCGGCTGGCCGAGCAGCAGCTCGAGCTCGTCGATGCGCGCGACGTCGGTCGGGTCCTTGAGCACCACCGCCAGCCGCCCCGGCAGCTGCTCCTGGGGCAGGAAGCCGTAGCGCAGGAGCAGGTCGAACGGCACCGAGTGGAACAGGTCCGGATCGACGCGGAAGCGGTCGAGCTCCACGTACTCGAGCCCGTGCTGGGCCGCCAGCTCGCGCGCGCGCGCCCGCTCGTCGGCCGGGCGCAGGTCGGCGTCGAGGAGCTGGTGCTGAATCGGGGTCTGGGGCAGGGTCATCGGCGGCGCTCCGCGGCGCGCATCCTATCGAGACGGCCGGGGGTCGGGTGCCGGCTCACTGCATCTTTCCGAGCGCCGAGAACATCGGCAGGTAGACCGACAGCAGCAGGGTGGCGACCATGATGCCCATGAAGATCAGCATCAGCGGCTCGATCAGCGACAGGATCCGCTGCATCCGCGTCTCGACCTCTTCGTCGATGAAGTCCGAGATGCTGCCGAGCATGCCGTCGAGGGCGCCGGTCGCCTCGCCGACCTTGACCATGTCGATCGCGAAGTCCTCGAAGACTCCGGTCTGCTCGAGCGCCTGGTAGAGGCTGCCGCCCTCGGTCACCCGGCCCGCCGCGGGCTCGAGCTGGCGCTGGATCCAGGCGTTGCCCACCGCCCGGGTGGAGATCTGGAGCGCGGGCACCAGGGGCAGCCCGCCCGCGAGCAGGGTCGCGAGCGAACGGCAGAACTCGGCCACCGAGAAGCGCTGGAGGATGGCGCCGAACAGCGGCGCGCGCAGCTTCGCGCGGTCGACGGCCAGCCGCCCGGCGGCGGTCCGCCGCCAGCGCGAGAAGATTCCGCCCAGGACCGCGAGACCGGCGGCGATCAGCAGCAGGTTGTCGCGTAGGAAAACCGAGGTGCCGACCGTGATCCGCGTCAGCGCCGGCAGCTCCAGCTCCATCGCGCCGTAGAACTCGCGGAAGCGCGGCATGACGTAGATCGCCATCACCATCAGCATCAGGATCGACAGGCCGACCAGCACCGAAGGGTAGATCAGCGCCGAGAAGACCCGCTTGCGCGCCTCGATCACCAGGCGCAGGTAGCGGATGAAGCGCCGGATCACCACCTCGAGCTCACCGGTCCGCTCGCCGGCCTTGAGGGTCGAGGCATAGAGCGGTGGAAACAGGTCGCCGAACTCGGCGAAGGCGTCGGAGAGCTCGACGCCGCTCCTCACCCGGTCGCGCACTTGGGTCAGCACTTCGCGCAACACCGGGTCCTTCATCCGCTCGAGCATCAGATTGAGCGCCTGGAGCAGCGGCAGGCCGGCCTTGAGCAGGGCCGCCAGCTCCTGGTTGAAGACCTGGAGCGTCTTGAGCGCGATCTTCTTGCGCCCCGAGAATCCCAGCGCCCCGAGCACGCCGCGCACGCTCGGCAGCGGCACCGAGCGCTCGACGCCGAACACGTGCAGCCCCTCGCGCTCGAGCTCCTCGCGCAGCGCCCGCTCGTCGCGCGCGGTGCGCACCAGCTTGCTCACCCGGCCGTCGGCGCTGCCGACGTGACAGACGAATTCCATCGCCGCTACCTCGGCTCCGCGGCGGGCAGCAGCGTCACCACCACGATGAGCGCCGACGGGCTCGTCTCGTCGCGGGTCAGCCCGAGGATCAGCGGCTGGCCGCGCCAGACGTTGACCGCCGTCTGGATCAGGTCGGACTCGGCTCCGGCGTCGTCGCGGGTGACGCGAAAGCGGTGCAGCTTGATCCGCCGGTCGTCGATCAGCGTGCCGAGCTCGAAGCTCACGCGGTAGGCGCCGGCGACCTCGTAGTCGACGCGCTCGCCTTCGCGGCTGTCGAGCCGCGCGCGAGCCAGCAAGCGCAGGCTCTGGTAGCGCAGGATCTGGGTCAGGCGGCGCTCGAGCAGCGGATCGAGCGGCGGGCTCTTGGGCACCGGGGAGATGCCGCCGCGCTCGGCCTGGATCAGCTGCAGGTCGAACGCGACCGGCTGGGCCGCATGGTCGAAGGCACGCAGCGCCGCGATCACGCGGGTGAGCGACGCGAGCGTGTCGCGCACGACCAGGGTATTGGTGCCGGCCTGGAGCTCGACCGTGCCGCGCGCCGACAGCAGCGGCTCGACCAGCGCCAATGCCTCGATCGCCCGCTGGTGGCGCAGGGTGAAGGCGTGCAGGCGCAGCTCCTCGGCCGCCACCGTGGGCTGCGTCAGCGGACCCACGCGCGTCGGCTGGGCGGCGGTCGGGGGCGCCGCGAAGGCGGCCCAGGCCGCGGTCAGCAAGGCGGCGCAGCAGAGCGTCCGGCCGGTCATGGCGTGCTCGGGAGCGCGGGCAAGCGGCTCAGACGTCCAGGCTCGAGTCGACGATCAGGACGACGGAGAGCCCCTCCGCCGGGAGTTGGTAGACGCGGGCCTCGGGCCGGTCCAGCTCTTCCAGGACCGGCGGCGCGGGCCCTGGAGAGAAGGCGGGCTCGCCGTCCGCGAACGCGAGCGCGGCCAGGTCGGACCCGGCCCGGGGCGGCGCGGGTCGCGGCCCGGACTGGACCGCCAGCGCGAGCAGCGCCACCGCCGCCGCCGCGGCGACGCGCCCCAAGCCGCCGCCGCGTCGGCCGCGGCGCGCGACGCGGGCGGCCCCCACCAGGGCGGCGACCGCCTGCTGCATCCGGACCACCTCCGCGGCGTCGGCACGCGGCGCTTCCAGGCGCTGGAAGAGCAGCAGCGGGTCGGCGGCGACCGCCGCCCGCCGGCAGGCAGGGCAGAGCTCGAGGTGGGCGCACGCCGCCGCCCAGCCGGCGGGGTCCGTGCCGGGATCGCGCTCGCGCTCGGCGGCGAGAGCGAGCCAGTCGGGGCAGGTCACGAGCTACCCCCCCGTCGCTCGAGGAAGCTGCGCGCGTATTCCGGAAAGCGCGCCAACAGGCGCTCGCGCAGGTGCTTGCGGGCGTTGAACAGATGGTTGCGGACGGTCGACTCCTCACAGCCCACGATCGCCGCCACCTCGGCCGAGGAGAGCCCCTCGACCTCGCGCAGCAGGAAGACCAGGCGCTGCTTCTCCGACAGCTCCGCCGACAGCTCCTCGAAGATGCGCGCCACCTCCCGCCCCTCGAGGCCGCCGGCGTCGAGGTCCGCGGCCGCCTCGCCGGCGCGCACGAGGTGAAAGCGAACCGGCTCGGCGACGCGTTCCCGGCTGCGCCGGGAGCGCCAGAGGTCGATCGCCAGATTGGTGGCGATGCGGTAGATCCAGGTGTTCGGGCTGTAACGGTCGTCGAAGCGGTCGCGATGCTCCCACAGCCGCAGGAAGGTCACCTGGACGACGTCGCGCGCCTCTTCGGCGTCGCCGACGATGCGGGCGACCACCTGGAGCAGGGGGCCGGTCTTGCGCGCCACCAGCTCGGCGAGCGCCCCCTCGTCCCCGTCGGCCAAGGCGTGGAGCAGCTCCCGATCGGAGCGCTCGGCCAGCTCCGCGTGATGTCGGCGTTCCGAATAGACGAGCGTGGGCATACCTCGTTCCAGATCCGTAGTACGGAATCCGGGCGTCGTCCGTCTAGTCGCGTCGGGCTCTTCGGGGTCGTCGATGTTCACCGCCAAACCGTTGCAACCCTTGATTATACTGCCCCGGCGCCCATGCCACGCTGGTACCGGATCGGAGTCGCCGTCGCCCTCGGGGCGCTCGCCCCCTGGCTGCTGCTGGCGCGCGGCCGGCACTACCGCGCCTCGGTGGCCGGCCGGTTCGCCCGCCGTTTCGACGGTCCCCCGCTCCGCGGCGCGCTCTGGCTGCACGCCGTCTCGGTCGGCGAGGTCGGCGTCGCCGCCACGCTCGCCCGTCACCTGCCGGAGGACCTGCCGCTCCTCGTCACCACCGTGACGCCGACCGGGCAGGAGCGCGCGCGGGCCCTGTTCGCCGGCCGGGCCACGATCGCCTACCTGCCGTTCGACCTCGCCGGACCGGTCGAGCGCTTCCTCGACCGCTTCGCGCCGCGCGCCCTGGTGCTGTGCGAAGGCGACTACTGGCCGCTGCTGCTCGCCCGCCTCTCGGCGCGCGGGGTGCCGGTGGCGGTCGTCAACGGCCGGCTGAGCGACCGCAGCTTTCCGCGCCTGCGACGGGCGCGCCGGCTGGTGCGCCGTCTCCTGCTCGAGCCGGTCGGCCGCTTCGGCGTCCAGACGGCGGCCGACCAGGACCGGCTGCTGGCGCTCGGCACGCCCCCGGAGCGGGTGACCGTGACCGGCAACCTGAAGTTCGAGACCGCCGCGCCGGCCCGGCGGCCCGAGGTCGAGCGGCTGGTCGAGGAGCTCGCCGCCGGACGGCCGGTTCTCGTTGCCGGCTCCACGATGGCCGGCGAGGAGGAGCAGGTTCTCGCCGCCTTCGCCGCCGCCGGCGGCGCGCGACGCGCCCTGCTCGTCCTGGCGCCTCGCCACCCGGAGCGCTTCGACGGCGTCGCCGCGCTCGCCCGGCGCGCCGGCTTCGCCCTCCGCCGGCGCAGCGACGGCGGCGCCGGGGAGTCGGCGTCGCGCGGCAGCGATCTGCTGCTGCTCGATTCGCTCGGCGAGCTCGCCGGGCTCTACCGCGGCGCCCGGGGAGCCTTCATCGGCGGCACGCTGGCGCCGACCGGCGGCCACAATCCGATCGAAGCCGCCCGTTTCGGCGTGCCGGTGGCGGTCGGCCCTTCGATGGAGAACTTCCGCGAGATCGCCGAGAGCTTCGACCGGGCCGGCGCCTGGCAGCGGGTCGAGGACGCCGCCGCGCTCGGCCGCTGTTTCGCGGCCTGGCTGGACGACGCGGCGGCGGCGCGGGCGCTCGGCGCGCGCGCCGCGGCGCTGGTCGAGTCGAATCGCGGCGCGCTCGAGCGGACGCTCGCGCTGCTCGAACCGCTGGTCGCCGAGGTCCGGCGGGGGGCCACGTGAGCGCCGCGGCGGGGGGGCCGCTGCAGCCGCCGGCCGCGCCGCGCTCGCCGTGGCAGCGCCTCTACGCCGCGGCCCATACGCGCCGTCGGGAGCGCGCCCGGACGGCGGCCCGCCGCCTGCCGCGCCCGGTGATCTCGATCGGCAACCTCCACTGGGGGGGCTCCGGCAAGACGCCGGTCACCGTGGTGGTCGCCCGCCATCTCGCCGAGCGCGGCGCGCGGGTGGCGATCCTCTCCCGTGGCTACCGGCGGCGCTCGCGCGGCGCGCTGCTGGTGTCGAGCGGCGAGGGGCCGCGCGTCGCGGTCGCCGCCGCCGGCGACGAGCCCTTCCTGATGGCGCGCGCCCTGCCCGGAGTCGCCGTGCTGGTCGGCGAGCGCCGGTTCGAGGCCGGAGCTCTGGCGCTCGCCGAGCTGCGCCCGCCGCCCGATCTGTTCGTCCTCGACGACGGCTTCTCGCACCTCGGGCTGGCGCGCGATCTCGACCTGCTGCTGCTGCCGGCCGCGGATCCCTTCGGCGGCGGGCGGCTCTGGCCCGGCGGGCGGCTGCGCGAGCCGCTCGCCTCCGTTCGCCACGCCGACGCCGTGCTGCTCACCGGCCTCGCCGAGCCCGCCGCTGGCGCCGGGTCGGAGCTGGCGCGGGCGCTCGGCGCCCACGGCTTCACCGGCCCCGGCTTCACCGTGGCCGAGCGAACGGGCCCGGTCCGCGAGCTCGCTGGCGGCGCCCTCGCGCCGGGCACCGCGGTGGTGGCGGTGGCGGGGATCGCGCGGCCGGAGCGCTTCTTCGCCGCCGTCGAGCGGGCCGGCTTGGTCCCGGTCGCGCGCTTCGCCTTCGCCGACCACCACGACTATCCGCGCTCGAGCCTCGACCGGATCGAGCGCGCGGCCGCAGAGCACGGCGCCGCGGCGGTCGTGACCACCGAGAAGGATGCGCCCAAGCTCGACGGACGGTTGGCGGGGCGGCTCGCGCTGCTGCCCCTCGCGGCGGTGCCGGAGCCGGCGTTTTTCGTCTGGCTCGATCGGCGGCTGGCGGAGCTGCGGCGGTGAAGGGCGCCCCGCTGCGCCACGCGCTCGAGTACGCGGCGGCGGCGCCGTTCGTCGCGCTCCTGGCGACGCTGCCGCACGCCGCCGCGCGGTCGCTCGGGCGCGCGCTCGGCGCGCTCGCCGCCGCCTCGGACCGGAGGCGGCGCCGGATCGCCCGCGAAAACCTCGCCGCGGCGCTGCCCGAGCTCGCGGCGCGCGAGCGGGAGCGCGTGATCGGCGCCTGCTTCCGCCACTTCGGCGCGGCCTTCTGCGACGCGCTCTCGGCGCGCCGGCTGACCGCTCCCGAGATCTGCGCGCGCGTCACTTGGCGCGGCTTCGAGCACTTGCGCACGGCGGAGGCCGCGGGTCGCGGCGTCATCGTTCTCGCCGCCCACTTCGGCAACTGGGAGATCGTCCCGGCCGCGCTCGCCGCCACCCACGGCCCGATGGCGGCGGTCGGACGCCCGGTCGACAACCCGCACATCGACCGCTGGGTGCAGCAGATGCGCGGTCGCTTCGGCAACCGCTCGCTGGCCAAGCGCGGTGCCGTGCGGGAGATGTTCCGGGTGCTCGCTGCCGGCGGGCGGCTCGGGCTGCTGATCGACCAGCGGGTGCGCGCCGAGGAGGCCATCGACGTCCCGTTCTTCGGCCGGCCCGCCCTGACCAGCCCGATCGTCGCCCGCCTCGCGCTCAAGACCGGCGCGCCGGTGCTCCCGGTCGCCGGCTATCACGAGCCGCGGGGGCGGTACCGGATCGAGCTCGAACCGCCGCTCTGGCCGGAGGGGCGCGACGACGACGCGACCACCTTCGAGTTCACCCGCCGCTGTCTGGCGGGCAGCGAGGCGACGATCCGCCGCCACCCCGAGCAGTGGCTCTGGCTGCACCGCAGGTGGCGGCATTGAGCGCGCCGGGGCCGACTGGCCGCCCGACGCTGGTCGTCGCCCCCAACTGGGTCGGCGATCTGGTGATGGCGGAACCGGTCTTCCGCGCCCTCGCGGCGAGCGGACGCGAGCTCGCCGCCTTCGTCCGGCCCGCGCTCGCGCCGCTCGCCCGGCTGCTGCCCGGCGTCGTGGCGGTGATCGAGAAGGCCCCGGAAGCGCGGGAAAGCGTGACGCGGATCGCGGCGGCGGCCTGCGCGGAGGCGGTGGTGCTCCCCAACTCGTTTCGCTCCGCCTGGCTGCCGGCGCGGGCGGGGATTCCGCGGCGCTTCGGGTACCGCGGCGAGCTGCGGGGACCGCTGCTCGCCCCCGCCGTGCGGCGTCCGCGCGGGCGGCGGCCGCAGGTCGAGGACTACCGCGAGCTGCTGGCGAGGATGGCAGTGCCTCCCCCCGCGGACTGGGTGCCGCGGCTCGAGCTGCCCGCGGCCCTGCGGGAGCGGGGTCGCGAGCGGCTGGCCCGGGCGCGGCTCGCGGTCGGCACGGAGACCTCGACCGGGGCCGCGCGGGAGCCTCTGGTCGGTCTCTTTCCGGGCGCCGAGTGGGGACCCTCGAAACGCTGGCCCTGGCGGCGTTTCGCCGAGCTGGCGCGCGAGCTGCGCCGGCGCCGGCCGGCGACCCGATTGGCGATCGTCGCCGGACCCAAAGAGGTCTGGCTGGCGGTCCGGGTCCACGAGGAGAGCGGCAAGATCCACCCGGTGATCGGTCCCGACCTGGATCTCGCGGCGCTCGCCGGCGCGCTGTCGCACTTCGACCTGCTGGTCACCAACGACTCCGGCCCGATGCATCTGGCCGCCGCGCTCGGGGTTCCGACGGTCGCCCTGTTCGGACCCACCGATCCCCGCCGCACGGCCCCGGCGGGGGACGGCCACGCGGTCCTGTTCCGCGATCTCTGGTGCTCCCCCTGCTTCTTCCGGCGCTGCCCGCTGCTCCACCACGGCTGCCTGCGCGGCATCTCGGCGGCCACGGTGGCCGCCGCCGCGGAGGCGGCGCTCGCCGGCGCGCGCGGGGACGGCTGAGCGCTGCCCTGGCGGATCCGACCCGCCGTTCAGTGAGGCAGTAGCACCACCGGCACTTCGATCACCTCGTCGACCGGCAGGCCGTTGGCCTTGGCCGCCGCCACGACCGACTCCGGCGTCGGACCTTCGTAGAGGCAGAACGTGCGGGTCTTTGCGGCATTGGCGTAGGAGTAGATCCAGCGCGCGGCGTGGGCGGCGTTGTTGGCGTTGACCCCGGCCTTTTTCGCCGCGTCGAGGCCCTCCAGGGCCCCGGGCGGAAAAGTGCGCAAGATCAGGTAACGACGGTCGTCCGGCGACGGCGGTGCGACGGCGGGCGCGGGATCGATCGGAATGGACGGCGCGGCGACGTGTGACTTGGACATGCCTTTCTCCTCGTGGCCCATCGGGCTCTGGCCCCGGATCGGCGACCCGCGTCTGGCCGCGGGCCCGCCCGGGGACTCGCCCTCTGGATACGAGAATCAAGGTCCGGCCCGCCACTCGGCCGCGCGGCGGGCAGGGGTCTCCCCCCGCCCGCCGGGCGCCGGCTCAGGGCGTCTTGACCGGATCCGCCGGGCGCTGGGGCAGCTGGCGCGGCTCGCGCGCCATCGCCGCCATCACCTCCTCGATCGCCCGATCGAGCTGCGGATCGCGACCCGCGATCACCGCGGCCGGATCGTTCTCGACCTCGATGTCGGGGTCGACGCCGTGGCCCTCGATGATGTAGCTGCCGTCGACGTCGTTGGTCGCCTGCTGGGGCACGAAGACCGTGCCGCCGTCGAGCAGCGGCCCGGTGCCCGAGATGCCCACCACTCCGCCCCACGACCGCTTGCCGATGAGCGGCCCCAGCCCGGCCTTGCGGAAGCGCGCGGGGAAGATGTCCCCGTCCGAGGCCGAGGTCTCGTTGAGCAGGCAGACCATGTGGCCGTGGAAGACGGTGTAGGGGTAGGTCTGCGGCTCGTCCGAGGCGTAGCCGAAGCGGGTGCCGAGCAGTCGCGTGTCCAGCCGCTCGATGATCCACTGCGAGATGTTGCCGCCGCCATTGGAACGGACGTCGACGACCAGACCCTCTCTGCGAATCTGCGGGTAGAACCACTTGACGAACTCGTAGGCGCCGGGACCGCCCATGTCGGGGACGTGGAAGTAGCCGACCCGGCCGCCGCTCTTCTCGGCGACGTAGCGGCGGTTGCCCTCCACCCAGCCGAGGTAGAGCAGGTCGCTCTCGCGCTCGATCGGCCGGTAGGTCACCTTGCGCGCGCCGTCGAGCGAGGGCTTGGCGTTGAGGATGAGGGTCACCGGATCGGTCTTGTAGCGCAGCAGGCGATAAGGATTGTCGCTGGCCAGGAGCTCCTCGCCGTCGATCGCCAGCACGTAGTCGCCGACCTTGGCGTCGACGCCCACCTCGGTGAGCGGCGCACGGTACTTCGATTCCTGGTTAGCACCCGCGAAGATCTTCGCGATCCGGTAGCGGCCCGCGGCGGCGTCGAGCTCGAAGCGCGCGCCGGGCAGGCCGACCTTCGGCCGCTCCGGCAGCTGGAAGTCACCGCCCTCGATGTAGGCGTGGCCGACGTTGAGCTCCGAGATCATCTCGCCCAGCAGGTAGTTGAGGTCCGAACGGTGGGCGAGGTGCGGCAGCCAGCGCCGGTAGCGGTCGCCGATCGCCCGCCAGTCGTAGCCGTGGAGGTTCCTGACGTAGAAAAAGTCGCGATAGCGCCGCCAGACCTCGTCGAAGATCGTCGCCCACTCTTCGACCGGCACCCGGTCGACCACCAGGCCGGCGGTCGAGACGGTCTTCTTCTCCGCCCCCTTCGGCTTGACGTCGTAGAGGTTGTACGCCTGCCCCTGGCGGACCAGCACCTTGCCGCCGTCGGCCGAGATCGCCCAGGGCCCGGAGTCGTCGACCAGGGTCGAGCTCTCCCGCTTCTCGAGATCGAACAGCTTGAGCTGCGGCTTGGCGTAGCTCTGGCGGCCGTAGAACGGCGCGCCGCGCACCGAATAGAGGATGTACTTCTCGGTCACCGTCAGCCCGTCGATGTTGTCGGCCTCGATCGGCAGCGCCACCACCCGCTCGGCCAGGCCGTCGAAGTCGATCCGCACCGGCTGCTTGCCCTTCGCTTCCGGCTTGGCGTCGCCCTCCTTCGCCTTGTCCTTGCGGGCATCCTTCTTGGCGTCGCCCTCGGCGGCCTTCTTCTCCTCCTCGAGCTTCACCTCGTCGCTCTCGGGCGGCAGGGGATGCGGCAGGTCCTGGCGCAGCGCCAGCGCGAAAACGCCGGTCATCCGGTTGCCGGCGTAGTTCCACTCGATCTGGGAGATCTGCGGCGCGAATTCGCGCTCGGAGAGGAAGTAGAGGTACTTGCCCGCCGGATCCCACTGCGGGGCGTATTCGTTCCAGAAGTCGGAGGTCACCCGGCGCGCCTGGCCGTCGGCGGCGCTCCAGATCCAGATCGAGCGCGCGTTGGTCCGGTCGGTCATCGAGAAGGCGAGGTGGCCGGAGTCGGGCGACCAGGTGTAGTCGAAGATCCGGCCGTAGGGGTCGTCGACGATCTCGGTCCGCTTGCCGTCGGCGACGGCGACGACGTAGACCTTGCCGTGCTTGTCGGAGAAGGCGAGCGCCTTGCTGTCGGGCGACCAGGCCGGGGCGTAGAGCATGGCGGTGAGACCGTGGGTCAGCTGGCGCGGCTTGCTCGAGCCGTCCTGGGCCACGACGTAGATCTGATCCTCGCCGTCGGCGTCCGAGACGTAGGCGATCCAACGCCCGTCCGGCGACCAGCGGGCGTGACGGTCGTGGGCGGTCGAGCTCGCGGTCAGGTTGCGCGTCGGTCCCTTCTCGATCGGCGCCGTGAACAGGTCACCGCGGGCGACGAAGAGGGCGCGCTCGCCCTTGGGCGAGAGCTCGAAGTCCTCGATCTGCTTGGCCGCCGAAATCCGCCCCGGGCGCCGGTTGACGCCGTCGTCCGGCACCGTGATCGCGAGCCCGCGGCTGACTCCGGTTTCGGCATCGTGGAGCACCAGCTCGCCGTCGAGCTCGTAGACGATCTGCGACCGTCCGTCGGAGCTCGCCCAGCGGACATCCCAGGTCTTCTCCCGCGTCGCCTGGGTGGTCGCGCCGGTGGCGGGATCGAACCGGTAGAGGTTGAGCACGCCGTCGCGATCGGAGACGAAGTAGATCGCCTCGCCCACCCACATCGGATCGCGCTCGGTGCGCGGCGAGTGCGAGACCGGCTGGACCGCGTGGCTCGCCAGATCGAAGATGTAGAGGTTCTGCGCCCAGCCGCCCTCGTAGCGCTTCCAGGTCCGGAAGTCGCGGAACAGCGGCGAGTAGACCAGGCGCTTGCCGTCGGGGGCGAAGTCGCCGGCGCCGGAGGTCGGCATCGGCAGCATGACCGGCAAGCCGCCCGTCCGCTTCACGGTGTAGAGGGCGGTCTCGGTCCGGCCGCCGTCGGCGTCGCGCATCGAGCGGAAGAGCACGCTCTCGCCGTCGGGGGTCCAGCCGTAGACCTGGTGATCGTAGCCGTGGCGCGGGGCGCCCGGGCCGGCCGCCGGATAGAAGGTCAGCTGCCGGGGCTCGCCGCCGCTCGCGGCCACGACGTAGACCTGCTCGTCGCCGTCGTACTGGCCGGTGAAGGCGATCCACTCGCCGTCGGGCGAGAACTTGGCGAACATCTCGAGGCCCGGGTGGGCGGTGAGTCGGGTCGCCAGACCCCCCGCGGTCGACGCCGTCCACAGGTCGCCGCCGTAGGTGAAGACCACCCGATTGCCGTGGACGTCGGGGAAACGGAGCAGTTTGGTGCCGGCCTCGACCGCCGCCGCGCCCGCGAGCGCCAGCGACAGAGCGAGTGCCGAGACGAGGGTTCGACGCATGCTCGGACCTCCTCGGAAAGAGAGGGTTCACGGAAGCGCCGCCGGGGAGGCGGCGAGGAGCTCCCAGAATACCAGTCCGCGGCGCCCGGTTGGCACCGCCCCGCCGGGCGGCATTGGGCTCTCAGATCAGCCCGCGGCGCAGGGCCTTGCCCACCGCCTCCGAGCGGGTGTGGACCTCGAGCTTCTCGTAGAGGTTGCGAATGTGCTTGCGCACCGTGTTGACGCTGATGCCGAGCGCGCCGCCCGCGCTCTGGTAGCCGTGCCCCTCGGCGAGCAGGCCGAGCAGGCGCAGCTCCTGGGGGGTGAGGTCGGCGGCGCCCGCCGTGCCAGCGGCCGGTCGGCGGACGCCTCCCGGCCGCTGGAACAGGGCGACGACCCGGCGGGCGATCTCCGGCGACATCGGCGAGCCGCCGTCGACCGCCTCGGCGATCGCCTCCAGGATGCGCGCCGGCGGCGTCCGCTTCAGGATGTAGCCCACGGCGCCGTTGGCGAGCGCCTCGACCACCGTCCCCTCGTCCTCGAGCGAGGTGAGCATCACCACGAGGGATCCGGGCCAGCGGTCGCGCAGCTGCGGCAGGGCCTCCGGCCCGGACAGGCCGGGCAGCCGGACGTCGAGCAGCAACACGTCCGGGGTCACGCTCCGGCCGCTCGCGCGCGCTTCCTCGACCGAGCCCCAGGCCGCGCAGCAGGCGTAGCCGGGAGTGGCCGAGAGGAGCAGCCGCAAGCCCTCGCGCGTCGCGCGATCGTCCTCGATCACCGCCACGTCGATCACCCGCTCCGGCATCACCGCGTCGCCTCCCGGATCGAGCGCGGGCGCCGGTCGTTCCACCGCGCCGCTCACGAACCCCCCTGGATCGTACTCCAGCGGTCCGCCGCGCCGCTCTCGAAGTCGTCCACGAACAGCACCAGCGAACCGACGCCACCGCCGTCGTCATCGAGGATGCGCCCCTCGCCCAGTCCCTTCCAGATCACCGCCGGCGTCCCCTGAGCCGCGGCGACGTGCAGGTAGACCACCTCGTCGAGCTCCTGTGCGGTGTCGCCCAGCACCGGCACGACGATCGTCTTGGCGCCGTCGCCCGGCTGAAAGGTCACCACGCCGGAGCTCTCCTGGTAGTCCTCGCCCGCCGTCGCGGTGCCGTCGCGGGTCCAGAAGTGGATCGGCACCTCGTGGTCGGTGGGTGACAGCGTCAACGTGAACACCAGGCTCCGCGTGCCGGTGTCGCCCTCGACCACCTGCGCGTCGGAGACCGAGTACATCGGCCATTCCAGGGTGGCGTCGAAGATCCAGCCGTCGACGTCGTGGTTGGCGCCGAGCACCGCCCCTCCTTGCGGGTTGGCGAGCCGCAGGGCCCAGGTCTCGTCGTCCTCCGGCAGGCCGTCGGTCACCACCGGCACGAAGACCGACTTCATCGTCTCGCCGGGTTGGAAGGTGACCGTCGTCGCCACGGCGCCGAAGTCGGCTGGCGCCTGCGCGGTGCCGTCGACCGTCGCGACTTCGACCGCCACCGTGCCGACGACGCCGTGGGAGCGGACGATCGTCACCGCCAGGCCGGTCGTCCCTTCGTAGGCCAGCAGCAGATCGCGCCAGATCTGGAGCTGACCGGGCTGCGGCGCGCCGACCGCGATCGCGGGCGAGAACTCCGAGGTGTCGGCCAGCGGGCCGGTCGCGGTCGCGGTGACGAAGGCGTCGCCGCCGGTAGCCGGCAGCGTCGCGGCGAAGGTCGCGCGACCGGCAGCGTCGGTCGTCGCCACCACCGCGCCCAGGTAGCTCCTCCCCTCGCCGACACCGGTCGGGTCGAAGGTCGGGCTCGAGAACAGCTCGATTCGGTACTCGGTCGACGGGTGGGCATCGAGGAAGCCCTCGATGGCGAGGTCGCCGCCGTTCGCGACCGCGCTCGCGACCACCGGGTGGTTCTGGCCGCGGTTGGCCCCCAGGTCCCAGTCGCCCGGGTCGTTCGGCGTCGGTCCCTGCGGCTCGAGGTCGATGCCGAGCAGCACGTTGTCGTGGATCGAGTTGCCGAGGATCGCGTTGCTCGCGCCGCTCCAGACGAAAACGCCGAGGTAGTCGTTGTGCGCGATCACGTTGCCCGCTCCCGGCGCGCTGCCGCCGATGGTGTTGCCGGCGGCCTCGGTCACCGTGATGCCGCTGTACCGGTTGCCGAGCCCCGGCGCGCGCGCCGGATTGGTCCCGATCCAGTTGCCCGCCACCACGATGCCGGTCGCGGCCGGTCCGTCGATCCAGATGCCGTAGTAGGCGTTGCCCGCGATGACGTTGCCATCGCCCGGCTGGGTGCCGCCGACGAGATGCCCCGGAGTCGAGATGTCCAGCCCGCTGCTGTCGTTGGCGAGCTTCGCCGTCCGGGCCGCGTCGAGACCGATGGTGTTGCCCTGGACGACGTAGTCCCGGGCGTCGTGCTCCAGCGAGAACGCTCGCCCGTTGCCCGAGATGACGTTGCCGCGCACCAGGTTGCCGACGCCCGACAGTGCCCGGATGCCGTAGCCACTGTTGCCCAGAGCCACGGCGCCCGCGGCGTCGGTGCCGATGTGGTTGCCGATGATCTCGTTCGCGTCGGCGCCGGCGCCGGCGATGCCGATGCCCTGCTGAGCGTTGCCGGAGATGACGTTGCGCGCGCCCGCCGCGGCCCCCCCGAGGGTGTTCTGGCTGCCGTAGAGCGCGACGCCGCCGCCCGCGTTGGGCAGCGCGGCGCTGCCGGCCGCGTCCGTGCCGATCCGGTTGCCGCGCAGGACGTTGAGCGAGGCGATCTCGTCCAGCACCACGCCGCGGTCGCCGTTGCCCGAGATCAGGTTGCCCGCCCCGGCCGCGGTGCCGCCCAGGGTGTTGGCGTCGCCGCGAATCCAGACCCCGCTGCCGGCGTTGCCGAGCGCGCCCGTGCCCGTCGAGTCGGTGCCGATCCAGTTGCCGACGATCTGATTGTTGATCGCCGCGTCGCCCAAAACGATGCCGTTGAAAGCGTTGCCCGAGATCAGATTGCGCTGGCCCGCGCCCGAGCCGCCGACGGTGTTCTGCGCGCTGGCGATCCAGAGGCCGTCGCCCTGGTTGGGCACCGCGGCCGTGCCCTCGGCGTTCGTGCCCACGCGGTTGCCCCAGATCACCGCGCCCGCGCAGGCGGGGTCCAGAAGCACCCCGTGGGCGCCGTTGCCGGAGAGGACGTTGCCCTCGCCCGCCGCCAGCCCGCCGACCACCAGCGAGGTCCCGGTGTGGCAAACGATGCCGGCGGACTCGTTGGCGAGCGCGGCGCTGCCGTCGGTGCCGACGTAGCTCGACCGGATGGTCACGAAGTCGTGCCAGACACGGATGCCCGGGCCGCGGAAGCGGACGATCTGCAGGCCGCGGATCGTGATGCTCGGCCCCCCCGTGTCCAGGCCCCAGAAGTTCTGCGGCAGGTCGCCGCCGTCGAGTCGGATCAGCGGCGCACCGGCGTAGCCGGGCTGCGTGTTGCCGTGGATCGAAGTGCCCGCGGCGAGCGAAGGTAGCGGCGTCTCGACGGCGATCACCTTCACCCCCGGGCCCGGAATGTTGAACGCCACGGCATCGGCGCCCGGGTGGGCGTTGGCTTGGCTGATCGCCCAGCGCAGCGAGCCGACGCCGGCGTCGTCGGTGTGGGTCACCGTGTAGATGTCGGCCCTCGCCCAGCCGGCCGGGAGGACGAGGAGCGTGGTCGAGAAGAGCAGGGGCCTCCAGAATCGCGGCAAGGTTCGGTCCTCCTCGGAGAGCGCCACGGCGGCCGTGGCGCGAGGAGAACTCTGGCCGAGCGGCGCCGCCCGCGGCAGCGCACGGCGATGCGCTCGAAGGCCCGGATCTGCGGACGCAGAGCCGCTCCGGGCGCATCCCGATGCGCCCCGGCGGTCGGGTCAGAGCAGGAAATCGAGCGCGATGCGGGTGCCGCCGCCGGCGCGGGGCGCGATCTCCAGCCGGCCCCCCAACCGCGCGCCGCGCGCGCGCATGGTGCGCAGCCCGTGCCCGCCACCGCGCGCCGCGGCGAGAGCGGCGGCGGCGTCGCCGATGCCGCCGCCGTCGTCCTCGATGGCGAGCTCGAGCCGGCCGCCCACCCGTTCCGCCGAGACCCGCACCGTGCGCGCGCCGGCGTACTTCGCCGCGTTGTTGAGCGCCTCCTTGGCGAGCAGGAAGAGGTCGCGCCGGGCCGCCGCCGCGAGCCGGATCGAGGCCGCGTCGGCCGGCACCTCGACCGCGAGCTCGACCCCCAGCGGCGCGAGCAGGTCCTCGCCGAAGCGCCGCAGCCGGGCGGCCCAGCTCGCCAGGTCGTCGCGCTGGGGGTCGATCGCCCAGACGATGTCGGAGGCCATCTCGGCCAGCTCGCGCGCCGAGACGCCGATGGTGTCGAGTAGCGCCGCGTTCTCCCCCGGACCCTGCCGCCGGGCCACCTCCGCCAGGATCGAGATGCGCGACAGCGACGAGCCGAGGTCGTCGTGGAGGTCGGCGGCGATGCGCGTGCGCACCCGCTCGAGCTCGAGCAGACGGGCGACCCGGAATCGGTGGCCCGTCACCACCCCCGCCGCGATGACGACGCCCACGAGCGCGAGGAACCACCCGCGCCGCCACAGCGGTGGCAGGACGCGCAGGTCGACGCGCACCGCCGGCCCCGGCACGCCCGCCGCCGAGACCGCGCGCGCCTCGATACCCAGGTCGCCGGCGGCGAGACCGCCGAGCCGCAACCTGCGCTCGGCGGAGGGCGCGGACCACGCGCCGCCACCCAGGCGCCACTGGTAGGCCGGCGGCGGCCCCGGGCCCAGGTGGATGCTCGCCACTTCGAGCTCCGCGAAGCGCTCGCCGGGCGCCAGCTCGAGGCGCGAGAGCTGCTCGACCCCGCCGATCGGGATCGGCAGCGATCGGCCCGCGACATCGACGGCGACCAGCCGCAACGGCGCCGCCGGCCCGGCGGGCGGCGGCGGCCGGAAGCGGGCGACCTCCCGCGCGGTGGCGATCCAGACGGCGCCGTCGCCCGCGGCTGCCAGCGCGAGGATGTTGTTCGCCGGCAGCCCCTCCGCCGTGGTCAGGACGTCCAGCCGCCCGCTCGACGGGTCGAGCCGGAAGAGCCCCTTCGAGGTGCCGGCGAGAAGCCAGCCGGCGCTGTCTTCGCCCAGGCAGGCGACCGGCAGTTGGTCGAGCTCGCTGCCGGGCAGGGCCCGCTCGCACCGGGGGTCGGTCGCGCCGGGTGCGCGGCAGACCGAGAGTCCGCTCCCCGTCCCCACCCAGAGCTGGCCGTGGGCGTCGAAGTGGAGGGCGTGGACGAAGCCGGGCGCGACCGCCGCGGCGCCGGCCAGCCATTCGAACGGGCCCGTCTCCGCTGCCGCGCCGCCGGAACGGCGGCGCGCCAGGCCACCGCGGAAGAACCCGACCCAGATCGTCCCATCGGCGGCCTCGGCCAAGGCGGTCGGCGCCCCGTTCGGAAAGTCGGCGAGCTCGGAGAAGGTGCGCACCCCGCCGGTCGCGAGATCGAGGGCGTGGAGGCCCACCGGCGCGTGGGTGCCGACCCAGAGCGTGCCCGAGCGAGCGAAGAAGAGGCGAATCGGCTCCTGGCCCACGAGCGCCTGCGCCAGGGCGCGAGGCGCCGGCCGGGCGGGCCCGAAGCTGCCGGCCGGCCGCGGCGGGAAGCGCTCCACGCCGCCGGAGCGGCCCACCCACCAGGCGCCGTCCGGAGCCAGCGCGGAGATCGCCCCCCAGCCCCACGAGGCCTGGAGCGCGCCGGCGCCCGGCGGCGTGACATCGCGCCAGCCCGCGCCGGTGGCGCGCAGGAGCCGGCGGCTCGGGTCCAGGTAGTCGAGCACGACCAGCGGCTCGTTCGTCTCGGCGAGCAGCGTCGACACGGCACCCGGCAAGAGCTCCCCCCCGGCCGGCAGCTCGACCCCGGAGCGGACCAGCCGGAGCAGCCCCTGGTCGGCGCTGCCGACCCAGAGCGTGGCGTCCGGTCCCTCGAGCGCCGCCTGCAGGGTCGCGCCGTCGGCCTCCCGGGCGGCGAGCCGGAGCTCGAGCCCGGCGGGGGTGATCTCGACGACGCCGTCGGCGCCGGTGACGAAGAGGCCGCCCTCCGGCGCGGCGTCGAGCCGACGCATCGTCCGCGTCGCCGGCAGGCCACCCGACACCTCGACGCAGACCCAGATGCCCGCCGCCTCGGGCGGCCGGGTCCGCGCCAGCGCGACGAGCGGGAGGGTACCTGGCCGCAGCTCCGGCTCGCCGTCCTTCCCGTGCGCCGGCCGCTGGCCGCAGACCGCTTGCCGCGACGCCAGCCAGAGGACGCCCCGGGCATCGACCGCGAGGTCCGAGAGACCGGCGACGTCCGCGAGCTGTGCCGGCGCCGCCCAGGGTCCCCGCCAGCTGCCGGAGCGCTCGCGCCGGTAGAGGCCCCGCCCGAGCTCGACCCAGAGGCCGCCGTCGCCATCCGCGGCGAGCAGACGGACGCGCGGCTCGGCAGCCGGCAGCGGCGCCGCGACCAGCCGCTCAGCACCCACCGGACCAGCGACGCGGAACAGCCCGAGCAGTCCCCCCGCCCAGATCGTGCCGTCGGCGTCCTCGGCGAGCGCGATGAGCTGGCCACCGCCCCGCTCGGCTTCGGCCGGCAGCGTCCGCCAGGGGCGCTCCCCGTGCCCGGCGACCGGATCCAGGAGCGAGACCCCCGAGGCCGTCCCGGCCACGAAGCGGCCGTCGCGCGTGCGCAGCAGCTGGAAGACGTTGGCGCTCGCGAGGCCGTGGCGGGCGTCGAAGTTGCGGAAGCTGAGGCCGTCGAAGCGCGAGACGCCGGTCGAGGTCGCGATCCAGAGCGCCCCGGCGGGGTCGAGCTCGAGATCCCAGACGCGGTCGCCGGCCAGCCCGCGACCCAGGTCGTAGCTCTGCACCGGCAGTCGCTCGCCGGCGAGCGGCCAGCCGCAGAGGGCGACGAGCAACGCCGCCAGCCGGGGCAGAACGCGGCGCGGCACCGGCTGCGCCTAGGGTGCGCCGGGGCCGGGCGAGGGCGGCAGGACGATGACCACGTCGTCGGGCGCGACCAGCCCGAGGCTCTCGCGAGCTACCCGGTCGAGCGTCACCGGATCCTCGCGCAGGCGATCGATCCGCCGGCGGGCCTCCTCGATCCGGGCCTCCGCCGCCGCCACTTCGGCGGCCAGCGTGCGCTCGCGCTCGCGCGCCCGCTCGAGGTCGCGGAAGCCCTTGAGCGCCGCCGTGGCGAGCACCAGGACGAGGAAGACCACCAACGCCGAGACCAGGGCGCGCAGCGGTCTCGGCCGGGCCGAGGCGGCTTGGGCGGCGACCGTCACGCTCGCGCGCGCGGGAAGGCGGCGCGGCCGGGGTAGGTCGCGACCCCCTCGAGCTCCTCTTCGATCCGCAGCAGGCGGTTGTACTTGGCGACCCGGTCGCTGCGGCAGGGCGCGCCGGTCTTGATCTGGCCGCAGCGGACGGCCACCGCCAAGTCGGCGATCGTGGTGTCTTCGGTCTCTCCCGAGCGGTGGGAGATGACGTTGGCGTAGCCGCGAGACTTGGCGAGCTCGACCGCGGTCAGGGTCTCCGACAGGGTGCCGATCTGGTTGACCTTCACCAGCAGCGCGTTGGCGATGCCGCGCGCCATGCCGCGGGCGAGGATTTCGGGGTTGGTGACGAAGATGTCGTCGCCGACCAGTTGGATGCGGGCGCCGAGCCGACGGCTCAGCCGCTCCCAGCCGTCCCAGTCGCCTTCGGCCAGACCGTCCTCGATCGACACCAGCGGGTAGGCACCGCACCACTCCTCGTAGAGCGCGATCAGATCGTCGGCGCCCAGCGCCTCTCGCCCCTCGCCCGCCAGCCGGTAGTGGAAGCCTGCCGGCGTCTCCTCGCCGAATTCGGAGGCCGCCGCGTCGATCGCCAGCGCCACCTGTTCGCCCGGCCGGTAGCCGGCTCGTTCGATCGCCGCCGTCAGCAGGTCGAGCGCCTCGCGGTTGCTGCCCAGGTTGGGCGCGAAGCCCCCCTCGTCACCGACCGCGGTGGCGAGGCCGCGCTGCAGGAGGACACCTTTCAAGTGGTGGTAGACCTCGACCCCCGCGCGCAGCCCCTCCGAGAAGCTGTCGAAGCCGACCGGGACCACCATGAACTCCTGGATGTCGACCGAGTTGTCGGCGTGGGCGCCGCCGTTGAGGACGTTGAGCATCGGCACCGGCAGCACCGTGGCGCCGGGTCCACCGAGGTAGGCGTAGAGCGGCAGCCCGGCCTCGGCCGCCGCCGCTTTGGCCACCGCCAGCGAGACGCCCAGGATGGCGTTGGCGCCCAGCCGCCCCTTGTTCGGCGTGCCGTCGAGCTCGATCATCGTCCGGTCGACCAGTGCCTGGTCGCGGGCGTCCATCTCCTCGAGCTCGGAGGCGATCTCGTCGTGGATCGCGTCGACCGCCTTGCCGACCCCCTTGCCCAGATAGCGGGCGCCGCCGTCGCGCAGCTCGAGCGCCTCGCGGCTGCCGGTCGAAGCGCCCGAGGGCACCGCCGCGGTCCCCGCCGCGCCCCCCTCGAGCACGCAGTCGACTTCGATGGTCGGGTTGCCGCGCGAGTCGAGAACCTCGCGCGCCGCGATCTCTTCGATCGAGAACATGAAGCCTCCTGAACCGCCCCGGGTGCGCCTTCGTGGCCCACTAGAGTAACCCAGGAGGGTGCCGCCCTCAACCGATCGCGCGCCCCCTATCGGCCCCTCGCCGATGGTGGGATGATGCGCGGCACTGCCGCGAGGAGCTCCGATGATCGGCATGCACGGCTGGCTCGCCTCGTCTGTGGTCGCGCTCCCGGGCGCTGCCGCCGCCGCGCCGTCCGTCTGGCCCTGGTGGAGCGCGCTGCCCTTCGCCGCGCTGCTCGGCGCGATCGCCATCCTGCCACTCACCCGGCCTCACTGGTGGGAGGCCAACGGCAACAAGGCGATCGTCTCGGCGGCGCTGTCGTTGCCGTTCGCAGCCTGGCTGGTGCTCGGGCAGGGGCTGGCCGGCGCCCAGGCGCTCTCCCACGCGGTGATCGACTACCTGGCGTTCATCGCGCTGCTCGGTTCGCTGTTCGTCATCTCGGGCGGCATCTACGTGCGCGGCTCGCTCGCCGGCACGCCGCTGTCGAACAGCGCGATCCTCGCGATCGGCGCCGTGCTGGCCAACCTGATCGGCACCACCGGGGCGTCGATGGTGCTGATCCGCCCGCTGCTGCGCGCCAACGAGAAGCGGCGCGACAAGGTCCACCTGGTGATCTTCTTCATCTTCGTGGTCTCGAACTGCGCCGGGCTGCTGACGCCGCTCGGCGACCCGCCACTCTTCCTCGGCTTCCTCAAGGGGGTGCCGTTCGAGTGGACGCTGCGGCTCTGGCGCGAGTGGCTGCTGGTCAACGGCCTGCTGATCGTGCTGTTCAACCTGGTCGATCAGTACGTCTTCCACCGCGAGGAGATGCAGCACGCGGAGCCGCTGCTCGAGGAGGTGCTCGAGCACCAGCCGATCCGGCTCGAAGGGCTCTCGAACGCGCTCTTCCTGGGGGGCGTCATCGCCGTCATCGTCGCCAAGGGGCGCAACCTGGGCACCGCGCCCGAGCCCTGGCCGTTCGGCATCCAGGAGGGAGCGATGGTGGCGCTGGCGTGGGCCGCCTACGCCACGACGCGGCCGGCGACGCGGGCCGCGAACCGCTTCTCCTTCGGCCCGATGATCGAAGTGGCGGTGCTCTTCGCCGGCATCTTCGTCACCATGATCGCGCCGCTGCAGGTGCTCAACTCCTCCGGCGCCGCGCTCGGGCCGATGGCGGACTGGCAGTACTTCTGGGCCACCGGGGTGCTCTCCTCGTTCCTGGACAACGCGCCGACCTATCTCGCCTTCGCCGCCGCCGCGGCGGGGCAGTACGGCGTCTCGATCGAGGGACCGGTCTACCTCGCCGAGCTGCTCGCCCGCGGTCCCGGAGCGGCCGAGCTGCTGGTCGCGATCTCGTGCGGGGCGGTGTTCATGGGGGCGAACACCTACATCGGCAACGGCCCGAACTTCATGGTCAAGGCGATCGCCGAGGAGAACGGCGTGCGGATGCCGTCGTTTCTCGGCTACGTGCGCTGGTCCGCCACGGTGTTGCTGCCGCTCTTCCTGCTGGTGACCCTGGTCTTCTTCTACTGAGAGGGGTTTTTTGACCTCGGTGGCCGCCTGTGACATGCTTGCTCGCCCCGGCGTTTCGACGCCGGGCCGACGACGCGGGGTGGAGCAGCCAGGTAGCTCGTTGGGCTCATAACCCAAAGGTCGGAGGTTCAAATCCTCCCCCCGCAACCAAGACCTTCCACCGCGGCGACGCGGTTGCCGAGCCCCCCGGAGACCGGGGGGCTCTTTTCGTTCTTGGGGGGTCAGGCCGGGCCGACGGTGGGTCGGGCCTCGACCGGCCGCTCGGCGCGCGCCGGCCGGGCGAGCCCGGCGGCGAAGAGCAGGGTCGCGACCGCCAGCCCGCTCGAGATCCAGAACGGCGACGCCGGGCCGAAGAGCTGGAACGCCGCCCCCGCCCAGAGCGGGCCGACCAGCCGCGACGCCCCGCCGTAGGCCTGCTGCACTCCCATCGTGGCGCCCAGCTCGTGGCGCTCGGCGTGGCTCGACACGAGCGAGGTGGTGGCCGGGAAGAGCAGCGCGGTGCCGACCGGCACCAGCACCAGGAAGGCGACGAACAGCGGCGTCGTCGGCGCCAGCGCCACCAGCGCGAAGCCGGCCGCGAGCGCGCCCAGGCCGAGGCGCAGGGCTCCCACCTCGCCGAAGCGCCCCACCGCGGGGCCGAGCACGACGCTGCGCATGACGAGCGAGATCGTGCCGACGAAGGTGTAGAGATAGCCGATGGTCCGCTCGGTGAAGGCGAAGCGGGCTTGCAGGTAGAGCGCGAGCACGCCGTTCATCGCCATGAAGGCCATCATGCCGATGGCGTAGATCCAGATCAGGCGCGCCACCGGCCGCCCCGGGTGGAGCGCCACGGCCAGCATCTGGCCGCGCAGAGAACGGCGCTCGGCGGCGACGGCGGTCGCGCGCGACTCCTGCGAGGTCGACTCGGGGAGCCAGCGCCAGGCGAAGCCGAGATTGGCCAGGCAGAGGCCGGCCGCCACCAGCCCGGGCGCGGCGGCGCCCAGGGTCGAAGCGAGCGAGCCGATCGCCGGCCCCAGCATGACGCCGGCCGAGGTCGCGGCGGTGATCCAGCCGAGCGCCTTGGCCCGCTCCTCGGGCACGATGGCGTCGCCGACGTAGGCCTGGACGACGCCGGTGGTCGCCCCGCCGGCGCCCTGCACCAGCCGCGACAGGAAGAGCAGCGCCAGCGTCTGGGCCGAGGAGAACCGCGCCAGCGCGAAGTCCGAGCAGGCGAACGCGAACAGCAGGTGGGCGGCGATCGAGACCGTGATCCCGACCAGCATCATCGGCCGCCGGCCCAGCCGGTCCGAGAAGCGTCCCCACAGCGGCGCCGTGGCGAGCTGGGCGACCGCGAAGGCCGAGATCATGGCGCCGACCAGGACGGCCGGGGCGCCCAACCGCGTGGCGTAGAACGGCAGCAGCGGCAGGACGATCAGGAAGCCGACCATGTCGACCAGCACGGTCGCCATGAGCGCCCAGAGGCGGCCGAGCGTCACCCGCTCTGGCGACACTAGCCCTCCCGCTCGCGCCCGAGCAGCAGGAAGGCGGCGGCCGAGAGGCCGGTCAGCACGACGCCGTAGGCCGCCGCCACGCCGGTCTCCTGCAGCCGCAGGTTGGACAGGATCTCGATCGAGACCGGGCGGGTGGAGTAGGTGTAGAGGACGATCGAGAGCACGAAATCTCCGAAAGCGGCGAGGAATGCGAGCATCGCGCCGGCGGCGAGCGCCGGCCGCAGCACCGGGAGTGTTACGCGCCGGAGGGTGCGGAGTTTTCCCGCTCCCAGCGAACGCGCCGCCTCTTCGAGCCCCGGATCGAGCTGCGCGAGGCCCGCCAAGGCGGCGCGACCGGTCGCCGGCAGCGCCCGGATCAGGTACGCGAGCGGCAGCAGGGCGGCCGTGCCGACCAGCAGGAACCTCCCCTCGAGCGGCCGGTGGACGCTCCAGGTGGTGGCGAGCGCGACCGCGAAAGCGGTCGCCGGCACCGCCCAGGGCAGGCCGAGCAGCAGCTCGGTGGCCCGGCCGGCCGCGCCTCCGCGCGCCGCCGAGCGGGCGGCGGTGAAACCGAGGACCAGGGCCCCGGCGGTCGCCACCGCGGCCATCCAGAGCGAGCTCGCGAGCGGCCGCAGCGCCTCGAGCGAGCCGCCGAGCAGGCGCCAGTTGGCCAACGAGAGCGCCGGCGGCAGCAGCTCGGTGGTCCAGCTCGCCCGCGGCACGAGCGACATGACGAGGAGCGTCAGGTGGGGCAGCAAGAGCAGCAGCGCCAGCCCCCAGCCGGCGGCCGCGAGCGCCCAGCGGGCGGCGCGGCCCGGCCGGGCCCGGCGTGCCGGCGCGACGCCCCGCTGGCGCGCCGGCGCGCTGTCGCGCTCGAGCCGCCGGGCGAGCAGCAGCCCGGCGATCGCGATCGCGGCGAGCACCACGGTCTCGACCTCGGCCAGATCGACGTCGCCGTTCTGCTTCGACGCCAGGATCTGGGTGGTCATCACCCGGAAGCTGCCGCCGAACAGGTAGGGGGCGGAGAACGAGCCGAGCGCGGTCAGGAAGGTGAGCACCGCCGCCGCGCCGAGCGCCGGCCGGAGCACCGGCAGCGTCACCGCGTGGAAGCGCCGCCAGGCGCCGGCGCCGAGCGACGCCGCCGCCTCGGTCAGCGCGCCGTCGAAGCGGGCGAGCGCGGCGCGGGTGAACAGGTAGAAGTAGACGTACATCGAGTAGGCGTGGACCAGCAGGATCGCCCCCGCGCCCGCCAGCCGCCAGGGCGGCTCGGCGGCGCCGAGCAGGCGCCCGACGACGCGGGTGGCGAAGCCGCTCTCGCCGTAGAGGTAGAGGAAGGCGATGACGCCGACCAGCGGCGGCAGGGCCACCGGCAGCGCCACCAGCTGGCCGAGCACCCGCCGGCCCGGAAACTCGGCGCGTGCGAACAGGAAGCCGAGCGGCACGCCGACCAGCGCCGAGAGCAGTACCGTCGCCGCCGAGATCCAGAGGCTGCGCCCGAGCGCCAGCCACTCGTCGGGCCGCTGCGCGAACTCGACGAAGGCGGCGCCGGTGCCCCCCGTCTCGCCGGTCAGCGCGGCGGCGAGCGTGACCAGGAGCGGCCAGCCGATGAGCCAGGCGAGCAGCGCGACGAGCGCCCAGCGCCCCCAGCCGCGGCGCGGGATCAAGCGCCCCCCCCGGCGCGGAAGAGCCGGGGGCGCGCTCCCGGCGCCATCGCGACCGCCACCGGCTCGCCCTCGGCCGGCGGGGCCTCCGCGGTCGCCACCTCGATCTCGCCGCCCGCCGTGAGCGCCACCACGACGTAGGTGGCGGCGCCGGCGAAGCGCGCCGAGAGCACGCGCCCGGGCGCGACGGGCGCGCTCTGCCCCGCCGGCGCGAGCCGCAGGTGCTCCGGGCGGAGCATCAGCTCCCCCCGCTCGCCGGCCGCGACCGGCGCGGCGAGCTCCACTTCGAGCCGCCCGCCCGGGAGCGCCCCGGCGACCGTGGCGCGGCCCCCCGAGACCGCTTCGACCCTCACCTCGACGAACGAGGCGCGGCCGACGAAACCGGCGGCGAAGCGGGTGGCTGGCGCGCCGTAGAGCTCGCGCGGCGGGCCGACCTGTTCGAGGCGGCCGCCGTGGAGCAGCGCCACCCGGTGGCCGAGCTCGAAGGCCTCCTCCTGCTCGTGGGTGACGAGCAGGGTCGTGATGCCGACTTCGCGCAGCGTCGCCGCCAGCTCGCGGCGGGTCCGCTCGCGCAGGCTGGGGTCGAGGTTCGACAGCGGCTCGTCGAGCAGCAGCACGCGCGGCTCCGGGGCGAGGGCGCGGGCGAGCGCCACCCGCTGCTGCTGGCCGCCGGAGATCTCCGCCACCCGGCGCGCCTCGAAGCCGGCGAGGTCGACCCGCGCCAGCGCCGCGGCGACGCGGGCCCGGATCTCGTCGCGGGCGAGGCGGCGCGACTCGAGGCCGAAAGCGACGTTGGCGCCGACGCTCAGGTGAGGAAAGAGCGCGTAGTGCTGGAAGACCATGCCGAAGCCGCGCCGCTCGGGCGGCAGCGGATCGATCCGCTCGGCGCCGAGGTGGATCGCGCCGGCATCGGCGCGCTCGAAGCCGGCGACGATGCGCAGCAATGTCGTCTTGCCGCTGCCGGAGGGCCCGAGCAGCGCCAGCACTTCGCCCTCCGGGACCTCGAGCGAGATGCGCTCGAGCACGGCCGTGGTGGCGAAGCGCTTGCTGAGGGTGTCGAGCCGGAGCGCCTTCACCGGCCGCCTTGTCCGCCGGAGGCGGCGCGCGCGGCGCCGCGGCCGCGCACGGTGCGATCCCAGAGCGCCATCCACTCGGCGCTCCTCCCGGCCGCGAGCGCTTCGTCGTAATCGGCCGGCCGCATCTCGGCGAGCACCTCGCGCGCCCACTCGGGGAGCCGGTCGGCCGGCAGGTCGGTGCGCGCGGGGATGCGGAAGGCGCGCTCGGCGGCGAGCAGCTGGCCGGCTTCGGAGCCGACGAACTCGAGGAAGGCGATCGCCGCGTCGCGGTGCGGCGCGCCGGCGACGAGCGCCACGGAATCGTCGATCACCGGCGTGCCGGAGGTGGCGAAGCGGTAGCCGAACGGCGCCCCCTGCTGGCGCTGGAGGAGGATGTCGGTCAGCTCCCAGATCGTCGCGTCGCCTTCGCCGCGCATCAGCTTCTCGAACAGCAGCGCCGGGTTGGCCACGTACTCCTTGGTCTGGAGGTCGAGGCGCGCCAGCCAGTCGAGCCCCGGCTCGATCGAGCCGCCGTCGGCCGCGGCGCGGGCGAGCACCATGCCGAAGACGGTGCGCATCACCCCGGAGGCGAGCGGATCGCGGATCAGGACGCGCCCGGCAAAGCGCGGCGCGAGCAGGTCGTCCCAATCGTGCGGCGCCTCTTCCAGCGCGACCGCGCGCTCGTTGTAGACCAGCACCGGCAGCGTCCGATAGGTACCGAAGTAAAGGTCGCCCGGCGCGCGGCTCGCCTCCGGCACCGCCTCGGCCCAGGTGGGCCGGTGGGACGCCAGCAGCCCTTCGGCCGCCGCCCGCGCGAAGATCGAATCGGGGCCGCCGAACCAGACGTCGGCCTGCGGGTTGGCGCGCTCGGAGCGGACGCGGTCGTAGACCTCCTGCGACCCCATGTCGAGGTAGCGCAGGTCGACCTCCGGCTGCCGCCGCTCGAACTCGGCCTCCATCAGCCGCATCAGGTCCCGTCCGTGCGGCGTGTAGACCGTCAACGCCACCCGCCCATCCCCGCCGCAGCCGGCGAGCCCGAGCGCCGCCGCCCCGATGGCGGCCACCGCGACCGCGACCCCCGCCATCACCCTGGTTCCGAACCCCCGTCCCCGCATCCGGGGAACTCTAGCCCAGGCGCCGCGGGGCGTCGTCGCCCGCGCTCCCTCCATCACTTCGCCCTCGACCACCTGGGTACCCCGCGCCTCGTCACCAACGACGCGGCCGTGCGCCTCTCGCTCCACGAGTACTTCCCCTACGGCGAAGAGGCCACCACCTCGACCGGCACCTTCCCCCTCCGCTTCACCGGCCACGAACGCGACTTCTTCGCCACCGGCGGCGCCACCCCGAATCAGGACGATCTGGACTGCTTGCGCGCGCGCGTCCGAAGCCCGGTGACGGCGAGATTCCCGAGCGTCGGGCCAGCAACACCCCTCGAGTTGACGATGCCAAAGCCGCGGGCGTGGAATCGGCACACATACGCGAGCGGGAGTTCGACGATCCCGCAGCGCATCGAGCCCACCCCGGAGCTCTCACGTCAGGTGGACCGTGGGCACGGGCCTCGTTGCATCCATGTGGATACAGGGTCGTCAACCACGCGGCTCGAGCGAACGGCCGGCCTGATCGCCAGTTGACGCCCTCGTGATCGAACCCGCGCCGGCGCGACGACCGAGATTGCGGCGCGGTGGGCGCCAACCTGCCGCCTGCGCTTCGACCCTTCGCTGAGACCGCGGAGGTCCGGCGCTCAGCGAGCACCCGTCAACCGGGTTGCGCCGCCGCCTCGGCGAGGGTGACCTCGGGGCGGAGCGAGCGCAGCAGCTCTTCGACCGGCAGGCAGAGCACGCCAGAGCCGAGGAGGAGTCGCTCCCGGCCGCGATGGAGCAGCAGGCGGAGCGACTGCGGGTAGTCGGCACCGAAAGCCTCGAGGCCGCGCAGGTCTTCGGGCCGGACGCGGCCCGTGTTCTTCACCTCGATCGCCACGAGACCCGCCTCCCCGTAGACCACGAAATCGACCTCGAGCCCCGAGCGGGTGCGCCAGAAGGCCAGGGACTCCCGCTCCCCGCGGTAGGCGATCCAAGCGCGAAGATGCTGAGCGACCAGACCCTCGAGCGCCGCACCGTCGATCTCTTCGGGCCGATCGAGCGGCCCACGCGGGCGCAGCGAGCGGAAGACCCCGCAGTCGAAGTAGTAGAACTTCGGGTGCGCCACGAGCTCCCGGCGCGCCCGGCGGGTAAAGACCTGCAGGCGGAATCCGAGCAACAGATCCTCGAGCACCTCCAGATACCCCGTGACGAGCTTGCGCGAGACCTGGCACTCGCGGGCCACCGCCGCCAGATTCAACGACTGCCCGTGCGCGAAGCTCATCGCTTCGAGGAAGCGGGAGAAAGCGCCGAGGTCCCGCACCAACGCCTCTTGGCGTACCTCCTCCTCGAGGTAGAGCGCGGCGTAAGCGCGCAGCGTCTCCGCGGGCTCGACAGCGGCGAGGACGAGCGGCACCAGGCCGCGGGCCAACGCGGTCTCCAGATGGAAATCCTCCCCCAGCTCCGCGGCCAGAAAGGGGTGGAGCGTGCGCAGCGCGGCTCGGCCGCCCAGGAGGTTGGCGCCCTCGCGGCGGACCTTGCGCGCGCTCGATCCGGTGAGGACGAAGCGGACTGGAGCGCCGCTCTCGAGCCGCCGGTGCACGACCGGCAACAGCCCGGGCAGGCGCTGGACCTCATCGATCACCACGTCCAGGGGCTCCTCCGGACGCGCTCGCTCGGCCCCGAGCCGCTCCTCGAGCCGCTCCGGGCGAGCCGCCAGCTCCCGGAAGGTCGCCGGGTCGAGCAGATCGAAGCGAACCGCTCGGGGCAGCGCGGTCTGAGTCCAAGTCGACTTGCCCGTGCCGCGGGGGCCGAAAAGGAAGAAGCTGCCCTGCGGTGGCACCAAAAACCGCCCGACGGGGAACATTTTGGGACTCATTTTGTCCCTATTAGGGACATTTTGCAACCCACCGGGCCGGAAAAGTGCGCCAACCGCAAGCACCGCGCGTCAGCCGGACCTCCGGCCGGTCAGGGCTGGGCGGGCGCGGCGGGTGGAGCGCTCCCCTCCCGCGCGACGCGCTCGGCGGCGCGCCAGACGCGCTGGACGTTGCCGGCCAGCAGCCTCGCCAGCTGCTCTTCGCTCCAGCCGCGGCGGAGCAGCTCGGCGATCAGGTTCGGGTACTTCGAGACGTCCTCGAGGCCGCTCGGCAGGGAGTCGCCGACGCCGTCGAAGTCCGAGCCCAGCCCGACGTGGTCGTGGCCGACCAGGCCGACGGCGTGCTCGATGTGGTCGGCGACGTCGGCGACGGTGGCGCGCGGCAGCGGGTGGGCGGCGCGGTAGTCGCGGTGGAACTGCTCGAGCTCGGGCGCGCCGTCGGCGAGCCCCTGCTCGCGCTGGAAGCTGGTCGCCTCGCGCCACTCCGCCTCGGAGTGCCGGTTGGCCGCCGCGGTCAGGAAAGCCGAGCCGAAGTTGATCTGGAGCACGCCGCCCTTGGCCGCCAGCGCGCGGATCCGCTCGTCGTCGAGATTGCGCTCGAAGCCGGGGGTGAAGTGGCGGCAGGACGAGTGCGAGACGATCGGCGGCGCCGCGGTGACGGCGAGCGCCTGGTCGAAGGCGGCGTCCGAGACGTGCGCGAGGTCGACCAGGATCCCGAGCCGGTTCATCTCCGCGATCACCTCGCGGCCGAACGGGGAGAGGCCGTTCCAGCGCCGCTTGCCGGCCTCCGAGTACGAGGAGTCGGCGATCAGGTTGTCGGTCGCGTGCGTCAGCGTGACGTAGCGGACGCCGCGCTCGAAGAGGTGGCGGACATGCGCGAGGTCGCTCTCGAACGCGGCGCCGTTCTCGATCCCCAGCGGCAGCGCCACCTTGCCGGCGCGCGCCGCCGCCTCGACCTCCTCCGGCGTGCGGGCGAGCGCGAAGCCCGCGGGCGCGCGGCCGACCAACGCCTCGACCCGGTCGATCAGCCGGTCGGCGAGCGCGCGGGCGCCCCCTTTCTCCTGCAGCTCCGAGGGGATGTAGATCGACATCCAGGCGGCGTCGAGCCCGCCCTCGCGCGCCCGCTCGAGGTCGAAGTCGCCCTTCGCGGTGCGGCGCGTCACGTCCTCCCAGGCGGCCTCGAGCCGGTAGGGGATGTCGATGTGCGTGTCGACGACCAGCAGCCGCCGCGCCAGCTCCCGCGCGCGCGCCTCGAGCTCGGCCGTCGGCGGCGGCTCGGCGGCCACCGCGCCGGCGGCGAGCACTTGGGCGGTGAGCGCGATCGCGGCGGCGAGGCCGCCCCGAAGCGATCGCGGGGTCGGCGTGCTCCAGGTCGAGGCGAAGCGGGCGCGGGCGAAGCGGAAGGTCATGGTGAGCTCTCCTGCGGCTCGCCGAGCGCGAGCAGGTTGGCGAACAGGCGCAAGGCTCCGGGCACCCCCGCCGGCAGCTGGCGGAAGAAGGCGAGGCCGGTGTAGACGTAGGTGCCGCGGCCGAGCGGCGCCACCAGGAGCGCGCCCCGCTGCGGCGGCTGGCCGGGATCCTCGAGCTCGACTAGCGGCGTGTAGGCCGGATCCCACGAAGCTGGCACGTAGAGCGAGCGCTCCTGCACCCAACCGCGCCAATCGTCCTCGCCGATCGGGTTCGGACGCTGGAAGACCGCGTGGGCCGGCTCGAGTGGCCGCACCGGCGAGGCCTCGTCGGTCACCCGGCCGTGCGGCCGCGCGATCTCGAGCGGCAAGGGGGCGAAGCCCCCCTCGACGAACGGGTACTGCTGGTACTGGACGATCAGCAAGCCACCCGCGCGGACGTAGTCGAGCAGCCGCGCGTTGCCCTCGGCGAGCGCCGGCTCGGTCTCGTAGGCACGGCTGCCGATGACGATCGCCGCGAAGCGGGAGAGGTCGCCGCGCAGCAGATCGTCGGCGCTCACCCGCGCCAGCTCGAGCCCGGCCTCGGCGAGCGCCGCGGGGACCCGGTCGGAGGCGCCCGGCAGATAGCCGATGGCGCCGATCGACGGCCAGACCAGATCGACAGGAACGACCTCGACCCGCGCCGCGACCGGCAGCGGCGTCGGGCGCACATGGGGGTACTCGAGCGTGGGCAGGGCGAGGTCGAGCTCGCGCCCGTCGTCGAGCCGGGCGACGAAGCGGACGGTGGTGCGCGCCCCCGCCGCGCCGGGGCAGGCGCGCACGTGGCGCAGGAAACGGGCGCGCGCGCCGGGCGCGAGCTCGAAGCGCGCGGGCTCGACCGGCTGGGCGCGGCAGTCGCTCCGGCTTTCGAGCGTGCCGGCGACCGGCGTGGCGGCGTTCGAGCGCAGCTCGACCGCGACGCTCTCCTCCGGGTGGCTCGAAGTCACCACCGCCAGCAGCTTGGCGGCTTCGACTTCGACCGGCGGCACGACGCGCAGCGGCCGCCGCACCTCGCCCACCGCCTGGTCGACCCGGCGGTGGACCACCTCGCGCGCGATCGTCAGGGGGCCGCCCGGGGCCGCGAGGGTGAAGTGGACGGCGACCGGCGGCGGCGCCGCCGGCTCGCCCCGGATCTGCGGCGGCACGCCGCCGAGGTCGTAGAGATCGCCCCGGCGCGGGCGCCAAAGCGGATAGGGGGAGGTCGGCGCCGCCGCCGGCGCGACCTCGAGAGCGAGCTCGAAGCGGACCAGCTCGCCCGCCGCGACCGTCTTCGCCCCGTTCGACGCCGAGCCGCTCGAGACCCCGTCGCTCCCCACCGCGGCGACGGCGACGAGGTCGACCGGCTGGCGACCGGCGTTCCAGAGCGTCGCGGTCACTTTGACGGCCTCGCCGGCCACCAGCAGCTCGCGGTCGGCCACCGCCTCGAGCGCGAGGCCGCGCGCGGCGAGCCAACCCGCGCCCGCCACCTCGACCTTCTCGGCCAGGAGCGCGTCGACTCCGCTCACGGCGCTCGCGGACGCATCGACGAGCGCCGCGCGCGCCGCCGTGAGCGCCGCCATGAGATCCACCCGCAGCTCGCCCAGCACCTCGGCCGCCTCGGCCAGGCGGCCGGGGGCGAGGCTGGCCCGCGCCGCGCGGGCGCGCTCGGCCGCCCGCTCCAACCGTGCTTCGAGCTCGGTGCGTCCCGGCCCGGCCGGCAACGCGGCGACGAGGCCGGCCAGGCGGGTGTCGATGCCGCCGAACAGGTCGCCGCCCGCGGCACCTTCTCCCTCGACGAAGGTGTACTTGCCTTCGCGCGCGCCGAGCTCGAGCGGCCGCCCCATGTCCTGCGAGCGGTGTTGGCTGCGCGACAGCGCCGCCAGCTGCTGGCTGCTCCAGCCGGTGAACGGGTCGATGGCGCCGAGCGGCGTCGACACCGTGGCCCGCTCGGGCGCGAACCAGGCCGAGCGATAGAGCGCTTCGACCCGCCACGGGGCGCCGAGGTCGGGGCGGTAGCCCGGATCGGCCGCCAGCGCGCCCACCTGATGGGCCACCCGCCCGGCCGCCTGGTGCTGGCCGTGGCCCCCGGAGCCGTCGTCGCCGAAGACCGAGAGGATCACCTGCGGCCGGAAGCGGCGGACCACCCGCACCGCGTCCTCGAGCAGCGCCTCGAGCGGCCAGCGCGCGAGCGTCTCGTCGAGCGAGCGCGTGTAGCCGAAGTCGAAGGCGCGCGCGAAGTACTGGCGCCCGCCGTCGACCGCGCGCGCCGCCACCAGCTCCTGGGTGCGCAGGATGCCGAGCGCCTCGCCCAGCTCTTCGCCGATCAGGTTCTGCCCCCCTTCGCCGCGCGACAGCGAGAGGTAGGCCGCCTCGCCCCCCCACTGCCGCGCCACCAGCGTCAGCGCGGTGGTGTCCTCGTCGTCCGGGTGGGCGGCGATCACCAGCAGCCGGCGGTGGGTCGAGAGCTTGGCCAGCGCGCGGTCGACCGCCGGCAGGCCGCCGGTGCCGGCGGGGGCGAGCGGATCGGGCAGGAGCGCGGGCGGCAGCGCCGGGGCGGCGGCGCCGAGCAGGGCGAGGAGCAGCGCCAGCGCGCAGAGCGCGGCGCGGAAGCGTCGAGGAGCCATGGCGCCGCGGATTCTAGACCCGCGCCGGCGTCGCGCGCCGCGAGCGGCGGCAGCGGGGCGATATGCTCTCGCGGCCATGACGACCGCGCTCGAGGCCACCTCGCACGTCCTCGAGGCCTTCCGCCGCTGGGGCCATCTCGAGGCGGCGATCGACCCGTTCGGGCGGCTGCCGGCGCTCCACCACCCCGAGCTCGCCGTCGGCGGCGAGGAGGCGGCGCGCGCCCGCGCCTGGTACTGCGGGCCGCTCGCGGTCGAGCTGGCGCACATCCCGGAGCCGGAGCGGCGCGCCTGGCTGGCCGAGCGGATGGAGGCGCCACCGCCGGCCTTGACCCCGACCGAGCGCGAGCGGATCCTCGACCAGATCCTGCACGCCGAGCTGTTCGAGCAGGCGATCCAGGCGCGCTACTTGGGCTACAAGCGCTTCTCGCTCGAGGGGGTGGCGGCGCTGGTGCCGCTGCTCAACGAGCTGCTCGAGGGGGCGGCCGAGTGGGGCGCCGAGCAGGCGATGATGGCGATGAGCCACCGCGGCCGCCTGAACGTCATCGCCCACGTCGTCGGCCGCCGGCCGGTCGAGATCTTCGCCGGCTTCGAGGAGGTCGATCCCCGCTCGACGCTCGGCTCGGGCGACGTCAAGTACCACCTGGGCGCGACCGGCGTGCTGCGCACGCGCGCCGGGCGCGAGCTCCGGCTCCACCTGAACTCGAACCCGAGCCACCTCGAGGCGGTCTGCCCGGTCGCCCAGGGGCGGGTGCGCGCCAAGCTCACCCGCCTGGGCGACCGCACCGGCCGCAAAGTGGTGCCGATCCTGATGCACGGCGACTCGGCCTTCGCCGGCCAGGGGATCACCGCCGAGGCGCTCAACCTGGCCGCGATCGAGGGCTACGAGGTGGGCGGCTCGATCCATGTCGTGGTCAACAACCTGATCGGCTTCACCACCGAGCCGGCCGCTTACAACTCGACCCGCTACGCCACCGACGTCGCCAAGCGGCTGCCGATCCCGATCTTCCACGTCAACGCCGAGGAGCCGGAGGCGGTGGTGCGCGCCGCGCACCTCGCCATCGACTACCGCGCCGCGTTCGGCAGCGACGTGGTGGTCGACCTGGTCGGCTATCGCCGCTACGGCCACAGCGAGGTCGACGATCCGACGGTGACGCAGCCGCGGCTCTACAAGCGGCTCAAGGAGGTGCCGCCGCTGCACCGCTCCTACGCCGCGCGCCTGGGCCTCGCCGGCGAGGAGATCGAGCGCCGCGCCGAGCTCGTCCGGCGCGAGCTCCAGGCGGCGCAGAAGGAGGCCGCGACGCTCACCAAGGCGCCGGTCCTGCGCGACCTGCCCGGCTACTGGTCGCCTTTCCGCGGCGGCCGCTACGACCCGGCGATCGAGGTCGACACCGGCCTGCCCGCCACCGAGCTCGACCGGCTGGCCGAGGGGCTGGTGACGGCGCCGGCCGACTTCCACCTCCACCCCAAGGTCGAGCGGCTGTTCGAGGAGCGGCGCAAGATGGGCACCGGCGAGAAGCCGGTCGACTTCGGCATGGCCGAGGCGCTCGCCTTCGCTTCGCTGCTGCAGAGCGGGGTGCCGGTCCGCCTCGCCGGCCAGGACAGCCGGCGTGGCACGTTCAATCACCGGCACGCGGTGGCGATCGACGTCGAGACCGAGCGCGAGCACTCGCCGCTCGCGGCGCTGGCGCGCGACGGCGCATTTTTCGAGGTCTACGATTCGATCCTCTCGGAAGCCGCGGTGATGGCCTTCGAGTACGGCTTCTCGCGCGACTACCCGGAGGCGCTGGTGCTCTGGGAGGCGCAGTTCGGCGACTTCGCCAACGGCGCGCAGATCGTCATCGACCAGTTCCTGGCCGCCGCCGAGGACAAGTGGTTCCTGCTCTCGGGCCTGGTGCTCCTGCTGCCGCACGGCTACGAGGGGCAGGGGCCGGAGCACTCGAGCGCGCGGATCGAGCGCTATCTGCAGCTCGCCGGCGAGGACAACTGGCAGGTCTGCCAGCCCTCGACCGCGGCGCAGTATTTCCACCTGTTGCGCCGCCAGGCGCTGCGCCGCTGGCGCAAGCCGCTGGTCGTCTTCACGCCGAAGTCGATGCTGCGCCACGCCGACGCCGCCTCGCCGCTGGCCGAGCTCGGCCGGCCCCGCTTCCAACCGGTGCTGCCGGACCGCGAGATCGGCTCGGCGCGGCGGGTGATCGTCGCCACCGGCAAGATCCTGCACGAGCTGCGCGCCGAGCGGCGCAAGCGCCACGTCGAGGACGTCGCGATCGTCGGGCTGGAGCAGCTCTACCCCTTCCCGGACAAGGAGCTGCTGGCCGAGATCGAGCGCCACGCCGGCGCGCGCGAGGTGATGTGGGTGCAGGAGGAGCCGGCAAACATGGGCGCGCTCGCCTACGTCGACCCGTTGCTCGACCACCTGGCGCGCGGCCGCGCGGTCCGTTCGGTGAAGCGCTCGGCCTCGGCCTCGCCCGCCACCGGCTCGGGCAAGGCGCACGCGCTGGAGCAGCGGACGCTGCTCCAGATCGCGCTCGCCTGAGCGGGCTCGCCCGCCCTCCTCACCACCTCGCGACCGCCGCGCGCGGGCGACCCGGCTCGTCGCTACTTCGCCGGCGGCGGCGCCGGAACGGAGTCCGGCACGGCGTTTCGGATCGGCGGAATCGAGCGCAGGTAGGCGTGGATCGCGGCCAGGTCCTGGTCAGTCATCTGCGCCAGGTTGGGCCAGGGCATCGGCGGCAGGATCTCGCGCCCGCTGCCCAGGTGCCGCCCGGAGCGCATCGCCTGGATGAACCGCTCGGCGGTCGGCAGCGCGATGCCGGTCTCCGGGTCGGGGGTCAGGTTGGGCGAGTAGGAGATCCCCCAGGGCCCGGCGAACGCGGTGTTGGTCGCCGCCCCGGACCAGATCCAGGGCCCCTTCGGCGCCGGCGGCTCGGGCAGCATCATCCCCTGCGGATGCCCCGAGAGCATCTTCGTCATGTCCGGCTCCGGCCCCTTCGCCCCCATCTTGAACGGCGTATGGCAATCGTTGCACCCACCGACGATCACCAGATAAGCCCCCCGCTCGACCTCGCCAGCCTTCGCCTCCTGCGCCCCGGAGACCCCGGCCCCAGCGATCAGCGCCCACCCGACGGCCATCCCGGCCGCGACCCTCGACAAGATCTTCATGTTGCCCCCCCCTTCCTGCGCCGATTCTGCCCCTTCACCCGCCCCGAAACCAGCGCTGCCCGAACCGACCCACAGGTCGACGCACTTCCAAGCCCGCCAGCCCAAACCAGACCGGCGACCACGCCCCCTTGCCCAGCCCGCCGCCGCGCCCTACACTCGCCCCAAGGTCCGATGCAGCAGTCCCTTCGCCCGCCGTCCACCCGCTCGGGGCAGAGCCACCGTGACGCTCGCGAAAGTGGCACTCCTGGCCGCCTCTTCCAAAGCCAACGCGGGGAACGGCTCGAAGCGATGAATGCATCGCGCGCGTCGCTCGGCTCGTGAGCTGATGGGCTGCAGAACCGCGATGCCTCTCATTCCTTGCCCCGGCTGTGGTGCTTCCTTCGCGGCGATCGAGGGGCCGGTCCACGAGTACATGGAGTCCTCGCCCGGCTGTTGGCATGCCTATGGCCAAGTCCTCGCCCGTGAGTACGGCAACCCGGCGCTGTTCGCCGTCCATCGCCTCTCCGTCGACTCGTATGCCGTGCAGCACCCCGGCGGAGCCTCGCGACAGGCCGTGCAGTCCGTCGGCGTCCACCTCGCCAGGCTCTGCCTCTTCCTTGAGCACGGGCTGGCTGCTCGGGAGGCCAACGACGCCATGCTGCGCGTGGGCAGATCCAAGGCGCGAATGGTCCGGTTGGCCCGGCCGGAGAATCTGGGCTCCGTCACGGTCGCCGACGTGCTCGCGGCCGGGAGCGACGCGCAGCACATGGAGCTCGTGACCCAGTGGGCGCACTCTGCCTGGCAGGCGTGGTCCGAACACCATGCGACCGTGCGGCGCTGGGCTCTCGGCTGACGCTCCACGACCACCGCCGTGGATACCGCATCAGCCGTTCGGGGGCGTCGGGTACCGGATGCGCCCGATGGTCGATTCCTGCCTTACACTCTTGCTGATTCTGACCTTCGAACCGAATCGGCATCCGGTGCCCGTCGTATCGTCCGAGCGCTTCGAGAAGCGCTCGCATGCTGTTCAACGGTCCGCTGAGTCGCACGAGAGCGCCGTGCCTTCGACCCAGCCGATCTTGGAGGTTCCATGAAGCGAGTGACCGGCATCGGTGGCATTTTCTTCAAGGCCCAGGACGCTCCGGCGCTCCAGGCCTGGTACCGGCGGCACCTCGGCATCGATGTCCAGGAGTGGGGAGGCGCCGCCTTTTCGTGGACCGACGGCGACGGCGCGCCGGTCGGCGGCACCACGATCTGGTCCGTCGGCTCCGCGGCGAGCGACCCTTTCGCGCCCAGCACCGCGACCTTCATGGTCAACTACCGGGTAGCGGACCTGCACGCCCTGGTGAAGGTCTTGCGCGAGGAGGGCTGCAACGTGCTCGAGAAAATCGACGAATCCGAGTACGGCAAGTTCGCCTGGGTCATCGATCCCGAGGGGAACAAGGTCGAGCTCTGGCAGCCGCCTCCTGGCCAGTAGCGGGCCCATCTGGCCGCAGCGGGCGCCTGCTGACGACGACCACCGGCGGCATTGCACGGGCGGGACCGGTGGCCGCTGGACTCGCGCTCCACTGGGCGACGGGAGAACCGAATGCGACCGCTTCGATACTCCATCAACGTGACCTTGGACGGGTGCTGCGATCATCGCGCGATGCGCCCCGACGAGGAGCTGCATCGTCACGCGGCCGAGAGCATCGCGCGGGCCGACGCCCTGATCCTGGGCCGGGTCACCTACGAATTGATGGAGTCGGGGTGGCGGTCGGTGGCGCGGACGGGAGTAAGGCCCGAGTGGATGGCCGACTGGATGGAACCCTTCGCGCGGACGATCGACGCGGCGAGAAAGTACGTCGTGTCGAGCACCCTGGAGCGGGTGGATTGGAACGCGGAGCTCCTCCGCGGAGACCTCGAGCAGGCCGTTCGGGCGCTCAAGCGGGAGGCGGGCGAAGGCCTGTTCGTCGGTGGCGTCAAGCTGCCGCTCGCGTTGGCGGAGCTGGGGTTGATCGACGAGTACGAGCTGGTAGTCCAGCCCCGGCTGGCCGGTCACGGCCCGAGCCTGTTCGCCGGCCTCTCGAAGCCTCTCGACCTGAGGCTCGTGAGCCAGCGCGAGTTCCGCTCGGGGGCGGTGGCGCTGCGCTACGAGGCGAAGCGGTGAGCTCGTAGCGGACGGCTTGCGATCTCCCCCATCGACTCGCTTCTTGCCGCCACCGGTTGGCCCGCCGACATCATGGCCTACGCCCGTTGGCGACGACTAGAGCGCAAGCGTCGGCCGCTCGCGGGGCGGGCCGCTGGCTGCTTCGCGAGAAGTCATGCTGCCTGGATGGCGGTAGTATCGCGGGCGGAGCTTGGAGATGGTGAGATGGAGCTGAACCTCGAGGTCGAACGAGAAGAGGACGGTCGCTGGCTGGCCGAAGTCCCCGAGCTTCCGGGCGTCCTGGTCTACGGCAGCACGGCGGATGAAGCGATGGCGAAGGCGGAGGTGCTGGCCCTTCGGGTCCTCGCGGAGCGAATCGAGCAGGGCGAAGCTCGGCCGCTGCCGATCCGGTTCGTCGTTCCGGCGGCATGAGCCGCTGGCCGGCCACGAGGGCGAACCGGGTCCTGGCGGCTCTCATTCGAATCGGCTGGCAGGTTCGTCGTCGGTCTGGCTCGCATCGGACGCTTTGGCGCGAGGGCTCGCGCGATGTCGTGTTCGCCTTCCACGACGGCGAGGAAATCGGGCCGAAGATGCTGTCCCGAATCGCCAAGCACACGGGACTTCGACCGGACGACCTCTGAGCATGTTCACGCCACCGGCCAGCCGCTCGAGCCGTCAACAGAGCCTCGCCCTGTCGCTGCGCAGCCCGTGATCAACCGACTCGGCATCCAGCTGACATGGCCGTGACGCTGGCCCAGATCGACCTGCGGACCCGAGAGGATTGGCGGCGTTGGCTCGCGGCGCATCACGCGAGCAGTCCGGGCATCTGGCTCGTCCGGCACAAGCAGCACACCGGCGTCGCGTCGATGTCCTACGAGGAGCTGGTGCGGGAGGCCCTCTGCTTCGGCTGGATCGACAGCCTGATCCGGCGCCTGGACGACGATCGCTATGCGGTCAAGGTCACGCCGCGCCGGCCGACGAGCAAGTGGTCCGACGCCAACCGCGAGCGCTGGCAGGAGCTGCGCGCCGCGGGTCTGCTCGCGGCGGCGGGTCTAGCGGCGGCGCCCACCGGCCATCGCTATGCGCCGAAGCCCACGATTCCCGATCTGCCCTCGTATCTCGCGCAAGCGTTCCAGGCGGTCCCCGAGGCCTGGGCCTTCTTCGAGACCCTCTCGGCCAGCAACCGGCGCCACTTCGTGCTCTGGATCGACACCGCCAAGCGCCTAGAAACTCGGGAGCGCCGCCTCCGCGAGGCCATCGAGCTCCTCACCGCGCGTCGGAAGCTCGGCCTCAAGTAGCGTCGTGCGCAGGGCGACATCCCGATCCCCGCTCTCTGTGCGATTGGAACCCGTCGACGACTGCTCGTGGGCCACGGCCCGGCGTACCCACAGCGCCTGTGAAGCCGAATCGGCTGGGGGCTCGGCGCGACGCCGGCCGCTGGTGAGTCGGTTCACAGCCGGGTCCGGCCCCGCGCGGTAGGGTGTCGCGGTCGATGCTGGCTCCACGGCTCCTCTGGGGCGCGACCCTGCTCGTCGGGGCGGCGCTGCCGGCCGCGGCTGCGACCTACACGGTCGGGCCGGCGGGGCGGGACTTCACGCAGCTCCACCAGGTGGCGCCGATCCTGGGGCCGGGCGATCTGGTCCTGGTCGACGGCGGATTCACCTACCAGCCGGTGCTCTTCACCCACGACGGCACCGCGGCCGAGCCGATCGTGGTGCGCGGCGTGCGCTCGGCGGCGGGGGCGCGGCCGGTGGTCTCCGGCGGCACCAACACCATCGAGATCCAGGCCGACCACTTCGTGCTCGAGGGCTTCGAAGTGACCGCCGGCAGCTTCCGCTGCATCTTCCACCACGCCGACCAGGTCACCGTCCGCGACGTCTACGTCCACTCCTGCCCGGCGCACGGCATCCTGTCGGCCGACGAGGACTCGGGCTCGCTCACCCTCGAGCACTGCGAAGTGGCCTGGTGCGGCAACGGTTCGAGCCAGCACTCGATCTACGTCACCAGCGACCAGAACGCGCACCCCGGCTCGGTGTTCCGGATGCGCCACTGCTACGTCCACGACGGCACCGGCGGCAACCTGGTCAAGAGCCGCGCCGAGCGCAACGAGATCCACTACAACTGGTTCGAGGGCTCGCGCTACCACATCCTCGAACTGATCGGCCCCGACGAGGACGCGGTGACGCCGCCGGCCGGCATCCGCGAGGACTCCGACGTCGTCGGCAACGTGCTGATCCACAAGGCCTACGATCCGCCCGGGCCCCAGGGGCCGTTCGACGGCAACTTCTATTTCGTGCGCGCGGGTTCCGACATCCGCTGCGACGACGGCGGCTGGAATTCGACGCGCGGCCGCTACCGGTTCGCCCACAACACCTTCGTCCGCACCACGACCGCCAACGGCTCCCACCTCTTCCGGCCGTTCGGCTACCTGCAGACGCTCGAGATGCACGGCAACGTCTTCTGGAGCAACGCGACGGGCGCCATGGGACTGGTCCGCGCCGACGCCGGCGAGGCCTGCTGGACCGACGGCGTGCAGATCCTCGGCAGCCACAACTGGGTCGAGACCGGCACCAGCTCGATTCCCTCCGGCTGGAGCAACACCTACAGCGGCGCTTCGCCCGGCTTCGAGGACGCGGCCGCGCTCGACTTCCGCCCGGCGGTGGCGAGCCCGCTGCTCGACCGGCTGGCCGTGGCGCCGCCGACCTTCCCGCCCGATCTCGGTTTTCCCGACGGCCACTGGCCGCCGCTCCACGAGCCGGCGCGCGCGGCGCTGCCGGGCGCGCCGGCCTGGCCGCGCGGCAACCTGGGCGGCTACGACGTCGGGGCGCTCGAGCGCCCGGGGCCGCTGTTCGTCGACGGTTTCGAGAACGGCTCGCTCTCCCGCTGGAGCGCGGCCGCGCCGGGGCTCTGATCCGGCCGGCTCAGCGCGGCTCGCCCGGCGGTGGCTCGGGTGCGGCCGGAGGTGCCGGCTCGCCCTCGGCGGCGGCAGCGGGCGCGGCGGATGCCGGCGGCGCTGTGGCCGGCGCCGCCCGCTCGCGCACCGGCGCGAAGGCCGCCAGAGCGTCCTCGGCCTCGGTGTCGGCGGGGGCCAGCGTCCGGTAGCCGACGGCCTCCTCCGGCAGACTCTCGACCACGTAGGCGGTGCGCTCGAGATCGGTCAGGAACTTGCGCGTCGCGGCCTCGAACCGGACCTGCCCCTCCTCGGCCCGGATCTGGTCCTTGACCTCGTCGAACGGCCGCAGCGTGGCGGGGTCGAGCTCGACGACGCGCAGGACGTGGAGCCCGCCCCGTCCGGCGACCGGCGCCGAAACGGCGCCCGGCGCGAGCGCCCGGACGGCCGCATCGAGCTCCGGCGCCAGCTCGCCTTCGACCACCCAGCCCAAGTCGATCGGCCCGGCCACCGCGCCGCCGCCCAGCCGCTCGATCGCCGCCGCCATCGTCTCGCCACCGGCCACCGCTGCGGCGAGCTCGGCCGCGAGCGCCGCGCGCTCGGCGGCGCCCAAGCTCGCGTCGTCGCGCACCACCAGCTCTTCGACCCGCCGCCGCTCGGCGGTCCGCCAGCGCTCCTGGGAATCGCGGTAGAGGCGCAGCACGACGTCGTCTTCGACCTTGACCTTCGCCTGCACCTCGCGCTCGAGCACCTCGTTGAAGGCGAGGTTCTTCTCCATCCGCTCCCGGAAGCCCGCCAGCGTCAGCCCGGAGCTCGCGAGCGCGGCCTCGAACTGCTCCGGGTCCTCGAGCCCCATCCGACGGCGGGTGTTCTCGATCGCGGCCTGGACTTGCCCGGTGGTCGGCCGGATGCGCAGCTGCTCGGCGCGGGAGAGCACCAGCAGCTCGTCGTAGATCTCGCGCATCGCTGCCCGGCCGGCGTCGGCGCCGAGGCGGCGGCGCTCCTCGGTCGACAGCCCCGGCGACTGCGCGATCGCCTCGAGCCGGATATCCCGGCGATCGCGGTAGTCGGCGAGGGTCGCGATCTGGCCATTGACGCGCAGGACGATCCGGTTGACCGGCTCGAGGCCGACGGGCTGGCCGGACGGCGACGGTGCCTGGTCGGGGGCGGCCGGCGACGGAGGCGGCGCCGCGCTGGCCAAGGAGGCGGCGAGCAGGAGCGGCAGCGGCAGGATCGAGCTAGCGACTCTCATACGGCCTCGAAACGGGATGGATCCCGCGGTAGGTGAAGGGGAGATTGCGATCGAACACCTCGACAGCATAGCGGCTCCGGACAACTTGCACGAGCCGGGCCAGCGCCTCGTCGGCGCGCGTGGCGGCCACGCGGCGCTCGATCTCCGGCCGCGCCGCCTCGAACGAGAGCGTCTCGGCGGGCAGGCGGCGGACGACCTGGAAGACGTGAAAGCCGTACTCGGCGGCGATCACCGCGCTGACCTCACCCTCGCCGAGCTTGAACACCACCTCGGCGAAGATCCGCGGCAGCTCGTCGCGCGTCAGCACGCCCTGATCGCCGCTGCGCGCCCCGCCCGCTTCGCGCCCCAGCCGCTCGACCACCCCGTCGAACGGCGCGCCGGCGGAGAGCTCGCGCCGCGCCCGCTCGGCCGCCGTCCGCTCCTCGGTCAGGATCTGGCGCAGCTCCACCCGCTCCGGGCGCGCGAACTCCGCGCGATGGGCCTCGTAGAAGGCGGCGAGCTCGGCCTCCGCGGGCGCCGCCCGCGCCTCGGCGGCGAGCAGCGCCTCGACCGCGTCCGCGCGCGTGTCGCCGGCCGGAGCGAGCCGGCGCTCCACCGCCAGCCGCGACAGCGCGCGCTCGAGCAGGAACTGGTCGAACAGCTTGGTCAGCGCCTCGCTCGCCAGCGCGCCCCCCGACTCGCCGACGTTGTCGCGCAAGAAGGCGTCGAACTCGGCGTGGCGGACGTCGACACCGCCCAGGCGAGCCACCACGTCCGGGCCGGGCGGTTCAGGGCGCCGCGCGCAGGCGGCGGCGAAGAGCAGCGCCAGGGCGGCGAGCGCGCGGGCCACGCCCCGGCCGCTCACGCCGCCACCTCCGCCAGCAGCGCCGTCGCCGCCGCGACCACGCCGGTGCCGTCGGGCAGCTCGAGCGCCAGCACGCCGGAGGGGCTGAAGCTCGCGCCCGGCCGGCTCGCCACCAGCCGGATCAGCTTGTCGACGTCGACCCGCGCGTCGCGCCGCAGCCGCACCGTCAGACGGCCGCCGGCGGCCGAGATCGACTGCACGCGCAGCGCCTCGGCGCGGCGTTTGAGCGCGGCGACGTCGAGCAGCGCCAGGACCTCGCGCGGCGGCGCGCCGAAGCGGTCGGCGAGCTCGGCCGCCAGCTCCTCGCGCGGCGCCTCCGCCGCGGCGAGCTTGCGGTAGATCTCGAGGCGCAGGTTCTCGTCGCCGATGTAACCGCGCGGGATCGACATCGGCACCGGCAGGTCGAGCTGCACCGAGGGCCCCTCCTCCGGCGCCTCGCCCTTGAGCTCGGCGAGCGTCGCCTCGAGCATCCGCAGGTAGGTCTCGATGCCGAGCTCGGCGATGTGCCCGCTCTGCTGGGCGCCCAACAGATTGCCGGCGCCGCGGATCTCGAGGTCGCGGCCGGCGATGCGGAACCCCGCCCCCAGCTCGGTGAACTCGCGCAGCGCCTCGAGCCGCTTGCGCGCCTCCTCGGTCAGCACCCGGTCGGGCTCGACCAGCAAATAGCAGTAGCCGAGCTCGCGGCTGCGGCCGACGCGGCCGCGCAGCTGGTAGAGCTGCGCCAGGCCGAAGCGGTCGGCGCGGTGGACGATCATCGTGTTGACGGTCGGGATGTCGATGCCGTTCTCGATGATCGTCGAGGCGAGCAGCAGGTCGTACTGGCGCGCGGTGAAGGCGTGCATCCGGCGGTAGAGCTCGCGCTCGTCGAGCTGCCCGTGGCCGACCGTGATGCGCAGGCCCGGCACCAGCTCGGCCAGCTCGGCCGCCTTGCGATCGATCGACTCGACGCGGTTGTAGACGTAGTAGATCTGGCCGCCGCGGTCGAGCTCGAACTCGATCGCCTCGCGCACCAGCTCGTCGGAGCGCGGCAGCACCGCGGTCTCGACCGCCATGCGGTCCTTGGGCGGCGTCTCGATGACCGAGATGTCGCGCACGCCGGCGAGCGACATCTGGAGCGTGCGCGGCAGCGGCGTCGCCGACATCGCGAGCACGTGGACGTCGCGCTTGAGCTGCTTGAGCTTCTCTTTCTGCGCGACGCCGAAGCGCTGCTCCTCGTCGACCACCAGCAGGCCCAGGCGGGCGAAGCGGACGTCTCTCGAGAGCAGCCGGTGGGTGCCGACCAGGATGTCGACCGTGCCGGCGGCCACCCGCTCGGTCAGCGCCTTGAGCTCCTTGCCGGTGGTCAGGCGCGACAGCCGCTCGACGCTCACCGGAAAGCCCTCGAAGCGGCGCTGGAAGACCTCCAGGTGCTGGTCGGCGAGGATCGTGGTCGGGGCGAGCACCGCCACCTGGTAGCCGGCGTCGACGGCGCGGAAGGCGGCCCGCATCGCGACCTCGGTCTTGCCGAAGCCGACGTCGCCGCACAGCAGCCGGTCCATCGGTTTCGGCTGCTCGAGGTCGGCGGCGACGGCGGCGATCGCCTCGCTCTGGTCGGGGGTCTCCTCGTAGGGGAAGGCCGCCGCGAACTGGCGCTCGAGATCGCTCGCGCCGGCGAGAATCGGCGCGCGCGCGAGCTGGCGCTCGGCGTAGAGCCGCACCAGCTCCTGCGCCATGTCGCGCAGGGTCCGCTGGACGCGCGACTTGGTCTTGTTCCAGGAGCCGCCGCCGAGCTGGTCGAGGCGGGGCGCCAGCCCTTCGATGCCCGAGTACTTCTGCACCTGGTCGAGGCGCGAGAGCGGGACCAGCAGGCGCTTGCCGCCGGCGTAGGCGAGCTCCATCACCTCGTTCTCGACCTCGGGCGGCGGCGCCTCGCCGCGCAGCACCGGCGGCAGCGCCGCCGCCGCGTCGCCCGCAGGCGGCACCGTGCGCAAGGCGACGAACTGGCCAATGCCGTGATCGGCGTGGACGACGTAGTCGCCGACCTTGAGATCGCGCAGCGTGCCGAGGAAAGTCGACAGGCGGGCGCCGCGGCGGGCGCGCGCCAGCGTCGCGGGGCGCGCCAGGAGCTGCGCCTCGGAGTAGACGGCAACCCGCGCCGCGGGCAGCCGGAAGCCGCGGTCGAGCTCCCCCGCCGCGAGCTCGACGCCGCCCTGGCCGGTCGCCACCTCGCGGCCGTTGAGCAGCTCGCCGAGCGCCGCGAAGCGGGCCGGCTCGGCCACCAGCACGATCCGCTCGCCGCGCGAGCGCGCGCTCTCGACCTCGCGCGGAAAGCGGGGCAGCTGGCCGTGGAAGAGGTCGGTCACCACGGCGGCGAAGTCGACCGCGCCGGCGCCGCCGGCGAGCGGATCGATCACCAGGTCGGCGCGCCGGACGAGAGCGTGGACCGTCTCGGCCGGATGCTCCACCAGCTCCGGCGCGAGCGCGAAGCGCTGGTGCTCGCGCCGGGTCGCGTGCTCGAGCGCCAGCCGCTCGGCGTGGCGGTCGATCTCGGCGGCGAGCACCGGCGGATCGAAGGCCACGACCAGCGGCTCGTCCAGCCGCTCCGCGAGCGTCGCCGTCCGCTCCTCGAGCAGCGGCAGCAGGTGCTCCCAGCCCGGCACCCCGCGTCCCCTCGCGAGCTCGACCAGCAGCTCGACCGTCTCGCGCCCGGGCGCCTCGCCGACGAGCGGGCGCAGCAGCTCGGCCAGCCGGCGGGCCGCCTCCGGCCCTTCCGGGAAGAGGGTGAGCGGCAGCAGCTCGACGCGCTCGAGCGCGGCGTGGGAGCGCTGGCTGTCGACGTCGAAGCGGCGCAGGCTCTCGAGCTCGTCGCCGTCGAGGTCGAGCCGCAGCGGCTCGGCCGCTCCGGCCGCGAAGAGATCGAAGACGCCGCCGCGCACCGCGAAATCCCCCACTTCCGCGACCAGGTCGACGCGCCGGTAGCCGAGCTCGGTCAAGCGCCGGGCGAGCTCGTCGAGATCGATCCGCTGGCCCCGTTCGAGCGTCACCCGGGCGAGGCGGCCGCGCGGCGGCAGGCGGCGGAAGAGGGCGCGCGGCGTCGCCACCAGAGCGCGCGCGGCGCCGCTGGCGACCCGATCGAGCGCCACCACCTCCTCGGCCCGCACCGGCAGCGAGGCGTCGGTCGCCTGGTAGGGCGAGAGCGACGGCGCCGGGAAGGCGACGCCCGCTTCCGGGCCGGCGAAGAGCGCCAGCGACTCGAGCCAGATCCGGACGTCCGCCTCGTGCGGCAGCAGCACCAGCAGCGGCCGGCCGGCGCGCTCGGCCACCAGGTCGGCCACCCAGGCCGCGGCCCCCACGGGCAGCCGTGTCGCCCGCGCTGGCGCGCCCAGCGACCTCTCGAGCGCGGCCAGCTCGGGGCTGCCGGCGAGCGTCCAGGCGAAGTCCGACCAGGGGGCGGGGCGGGTCATCCGGAGGAGTCTAGCCGGGGGAAATGGGACCGGCCGGGGCGCTCGCGACCGAGCCGCACCGACGCGGGCTGGCCCAAGGGCCGCTCACTCGAGCTCGAGCAGGGCGTCGCCCCCCTCGACCGCCTGGCCGGCGACGACGTGGACGGCGCGGATGACGCCGGCGCGGTCGGCCTGGAGCTCGTTCTGCATCTTCATCGCCTCGAGCACGACCAGCGAGCGCCCCGGCTCGACCGCGTCGCCGACCGCCACCGCGACCGCGACCACCCGCCCCGGCATGTAGGCCTTGAGCACCTGCTTGCCTTTCTGCGCGTGCTCGCCGTGCGCCGCGCGCGCCAGGTGGACGAGCGGATCGACGATCTCGACCTCGGTCGAGCGGCCGCTCCAGCCCACCCGCCAGGCGTTCTCGCCCTGCCGGAAGACCGCCGCCTCGTAGTGCCGACCGTCGACCAGCAGGCTCTTGACGAACGGCCCGAGCGAGCGCGCGTCGATCTGGTAGCGCCGCTCGCCGACCGTCACCTGGTAGCCGGCGCCGTCGCGCTCGACCCGGATTCGCTCGGTCCGCGCGCCGGCGATGGCGATCAGCTCCATTCCGACCTCCGCAGGGCGCCGCGGCGGGCGCTGCGTGCCCAGAGGGCGCGGTGGGAGGGGCCGCGGACGTCGGCGGCGGTCCGCTGGGCGCGCTCGAAATGGGCGATCGCGGCGGCCACCAGCGGCAGGTCGGAGCTCGCCGCGCGCGCCGGCGGCGCCAGCCCGCCCTCGGCCAGCACCCGGTCGAGCCAGTGGATGTCGAAGCGCGCGGCGCGGAAGTCGTCGTGGGCGAGCAGGGCTTCGAACAGGGAGAGGTTGGTCCGGATCCCTTCGACCCGCAGCTCGTCGAGCGCGCGGCCGAGCCGGCGCAGCGCCTCGGCCCGGTCGCGGCCGTGGACGATCAGCTTGCCGATCATCGGGTCGTAGTAGATCGAGATCTCGGCGCCGCCGTAGACGCCGGTGTCGTTGCGCACCCCGGGGCCCTGCGGCAGCCGCAGCCACTCGATCCGCCCCGGCGACGGGGCGAAGTTGCGGTAGGGGTCCTCGGCGTAGAGGCGCACCTCGACGGCGTGGCCGGAGGGCTCGACGTGGTCGAACTCGGGCCCCAGCGGCTCGCCCATCGCCACGCGCAGTTGCGCCACCACGAGGTCGAGGCCGGTCACCATCTCGGTCACCGGGTGCTCGACCTGGAGCCGGGTGTTCATCTCGAGGAAGTAGAACGAGCCGTCGGCGGCGAACAGGAACTCGCAGGTGCCGGCGTTCTCGTAGCCGACCGCGCGCGCCGCCGCCACCGCCGCCTCGCCCATCCGCCGGCGCAGCTCCGGCGAGACGACGGTCGACGGCGCCTCCTCGACCACCTTCTGGTGCCGGCGCTGCAGCGAGCACTCGCGCTCGCCCAGGGAGACCACCTTGCCGTGGCGGTCGCCCAGCACCTGGATCTCGACGTGGCGCGGCCGCTCGACGAACTTCTCGAGGAAGACCGAGTCGTCGCCGAAGGACGCGCCGGCCTCGGCGCGCGCCAGCCGGTAGGCCTCGGCGAGCTCGGCCTCGGCGCGCACGATCCGCATCCCCTTGCCGCCGCCCCCCGCCGAGGCCTTGAGGATCACCGGGTAGCCGATCGCGGTCGCGCTCGCCCGCGCCGCCGCGAGGTCGTCGAGCGGGCCGTCCGAGCCGGGCACGACCGGCACGCCGGCGGCGATCATCCGCCGCCGCGCTTCGACCTTCGAGCCCATGGCGTGGATCGCCTCCGGCGAAGGGCCGATGAAGACCACGCCGCGCTCCCGGCAGAGCGCCGAGAGCGCCGCCCGCTCGGCCAAGAAGCCGTAGCCCGGGTGGAGGGCGTCGGCGCCGATCTCGACCGCGAGCTCGACGATCGCCTCCATCCGGAGGTAGCTCTCCGCCGAGGGCGCCGGGCCGATCCGGTAGGCCTCGTCGGCGGCCAGCACGTGGAGCCCCTCGCGGTCGGCGTCGGAGTAGATGACCGCGCCGGTGATCTCGAGCTCGCGCAGGGCGCGCAGCACGCGCACCGCGATCTCGCCGCGGTTGGCGATCAGCACCTTGCGGAACGGGCGGACCGGCGGAGGCATCGGCCGCGGGATGCTAGCACCCGGGGAGCGCGCCGCCGGGCGGGTGAACGCGCCGGAGCGCGAGCGCCGCGGCGAGAGCGAGCGCGAGCGTCGAGACGGTGAGCGCGACCGCGAGCGGCCGCCGATCGACGCGGAAGAGCACCCGGTGCGTCCCGGGGCCGAGCTCGACCCCGAGTCGCGTCAGCTGCGCGATGAGCGTCGGCGCCGGCTCCCCGTCGACCTCGACCCGCCAGATCGGCAGATGGGCGCGCCGGAGGACCAGCACACCGCCCCGCTCGCTCGCGGCCTCGACCACCACCCGCTCCGGGCCGCTCTCGACGATCCGCGCCACCCCCGCCGGCGCGGCGCTCGGCGGGCCCGCGCCGGCGACGACCGCGACCCGGGTCGGCTCGAACTCCGGCCGCCTGACCAGCTTCACCGCCGCGTCGACCGACGGCGCGCGCACCACCTCGCCCAGCAGCTGCGCCTCGCCGAGCGCCCCTTCGAGCTGGTAGACGTAGCTGCCGCCGATCTCGTCGGCGACGGGGGCGGAGAGGACCCGCGCTCTGGCCGCCGCCGCGGCGGCGAGCGGGCGCTGGAGCAGCAACAGGTCGACGCCGGTCGCCCGCAGCACCGCCAGCCGCTCCGGGTCACTGAAATGGGTGAGGCCGAGACCGAGCGACTGGACGACGAAGGTGTCCAGCCCTTCGGGCGAGAAGTTGAGCTCGTAGCGGCGCCCGGCGAGCAGACCCGAAAACGAGTAGAGCTCTTCGTGCGCGCGCCGGAAGGCCCAGAAGAGGCGCCCGTCGGGGGGCCGCAGCCCCTGCGCGAAACCGCCGCCGAACAGGTCGCGGAAGTTGCCGTGGCAGAGCACGGCGTCGGCCGGCAGGCGGTCGAGCAGCGCCGGCCGGCGCTGATAGGCCGCCGCCTCGTCGGTCGCCAAGAGCGGCCGGAGCAGGATCCACTGGCCGAGGGCCGCCAGCGCCAGCAGCACCGGCGCCGCGCGGGCCGGCCGCAGGAAGCGCAGCGCCAGAGCCGACCCGGCGAGGGCCAGCGCCTGGATCAGACAGATCCCCGCCCAGCGGACCCGCTCGGCGTCGAACCGCGCGGCGTCCAGCGGGGCGCCGAGCGCCGCCACGAACCCGGCGGCGAGCGGGCGCGGCGGCGCGGTGAAGAAGAGCCAGAGCGCGACCTCCACGGCGGCGAGCGCGGCCAGCCCGAGCGTCAGCCGGCGGACACGCTCGCCGGCGAGCAGCCGCTCGATCCCCGCCCCGGCCCAGAGCGCCAGCGCGAGCGCCGGCCAAAGCAGGAACTTGACCGGAAAGCGGAACAGCTCGCCGCCGGGCAGCGAGGCGACGCCGAGCGCCACGAAGAGCCGCCAGCCGAAGGCGCACACGAGCCCCGCGCCGGCGAGCAGCGCCAGCGGCAGATCGCCTCGGGCGCGCCGGCGCGCGCCGAAGGCGGCGAGCGCGAGGAAGGCGAGCCCCGGGGCGATGGCGAAGTAGAGCCGCGGTGAGGCGCCGGCGGCCGCGGCCCAGTCGACGCCGAGATCCGGCCGGCCGAGGAAGAGCGGGATCAGCAGATCGAACCCCAACCGGCCGTCGGGGCCACTGCTCGCCTGGTGCGCCGCCTCGTAGCCCCAGAAGCCGCGGAACGAAGCGGGCAGGATGCGCAGCGTCTCGACGATCTGCGGCAGCGCCACCAGCGCGCCCAGCCCGACACCGAGCGCCAGCCGCGCCGGCGCGCGGCGGCCACCGGCGGGATCCCCCCGCTCGCCGAGCGCCAGCGTCAGCGCGAACAGAAGGCCGAGGACGGCTAGGATCGGGTCGCCCCCCAGGAGCGCCAGCCCGGTCGCGAGCGCCAGGCCCGCGGTGCCTCGGCCGGCGCGCGGCTCGGCGCAGGCGGCCAGCGCGGCCATGGCGAGCCACGGCGCGAGCGCCACCGGCGCCACCGCGTTGTAGAGGTTCATCTGGCTCAGCCAGTAGCCCGAGAAGGCGAAGGCGACCCCCGCCGCCAGCGCGCTCTCGCGCCCCAGCCCGCGCCGCCGCGCGAGCGCCGCCACCCCCGCCGCCGCCACCAGCCAGTGGAGCCAGAAGTGGGCGTTCAACTGCCAGAGCGTCGAGCCGGCGAGCAGCAGCAGGTTGTCGGGATAGAGCGCGACCGCGTTGGGGTTGCCCGCGAGCGGTTGGCCACCGGCGCGCAGCGGGTCGACCAGCGGCAGCTCGCCGGCGCGCAGCGCTTCCCCCAGGTACGCGCGCAGGACCAGGTGGGTGTTCAGGGTGTCGCGCAGGTAGAGCGTGCGCGCGCCGGTCGCGAGCGGCACGACCGTCCAGGCGACGAGCAGCGCCGGCACCGCCCCCCAGAGGAGCAGCGCGCGCTTCACCCGCGCCTCCGCAGCGCCACCGCCAGCGCCGCGGCGGCCGCCGCGAGCGACACCAGCAACGCCAGCTTCTCGGGCCGCGAGGACACCCCGACCGTGATCCGGTGGCGCCCCGGCGGCACCTCGACGCCGAGCAGCGTCAGGTCGACCGGCAGCGTCGGCAGCTCGCGGCCGTCATCGAGCCGCGCGCGGTAGAGCGGCTGGAAGGCGCGGCCGAGCACCGCCACGCCGCCCAGCGACTCGACCTCGAGCACCAGCCGGTCGGCGCGCTCGGAGAGAAGCTCGATCCGCCCGTCGGGATCCTGCGCGATCGGCCGCGGCGCCACCGCCACCTCCGCCGCGATCGCGCCCGCGGCGACGGCTCGGAAGGCTGCGCCCGGGTCCGCGATCGCCGCCACGGCGCGCGGCCAGCGCGGGAAGCGCGCCGTGCCGTCGACGGCGGCGAGGGTCGTCTCGACCCCCCAGCGGCTCTCGCGCGCCAGCGGCACCAGCCCGTCGACCGGCTCCGGCCGCGCGCGCACCACGGCCTCGACCCCGAGTCGGCGCAGCCATGGGACGCGCTGAGGCCAGGTCGCGTGGCGAAGGCTGCGCTGGAGCTCAGCCTGAAGCGGCGAGTAGATCCCCTCGAGGTCCGGGGCGAGCGGATAGACGAGCCCGCGGCGGACCCCCGTCGAGGCGTCGAGGTCGAGGTGGAGCAGCCGCGCCAGCCCGGCCGGGCGGTGCACTTCACCCGGATAGGCCGCCCCCTCCTCCCATGCCGGTACGGTCTGCGGCACGACCAGCAGCGCCCGGCGGCCGCCGAGCGCCGCCGCGAACGGCGGCGCCTCCCGGTAGAGCGCCGCCTCGTCTCGCGGCACCACCGGCAGCAACTGCGCGAGCGCCAGGCCCTGCGCGGCGACCAGCGCCAGCGCCGAGCCCCGTCCCGCGCCCCAGCCGGCGAAGGCGAGCAGCAGGCCGGCGAGGCCCAGCCCGACGATCCAGATCACCGCGTGGGCCGCCGCGGTCGCTTCGGCGCCCGGCGCCGCGAACGCCGCGGTGAGCCGCGCCGTCCACGGCGCGCGGCCGAGCCAGAGCAGCAGCGCGCCCGCCGCGAGCGCACCGCCGGTGGCGAGCAGCGCACGCCCGGCGCGGCGCGAGCCGAGCAGCCGGTCGAAGCCCAGCCCGGCCGCCACCGCGGCGCCGACGGTGAACCAGAAGAGCAGCTTCTGCGGATAGCGGAAGACGCCGCCGGAGAGCGCGCTCAACACTCCCGGCAGCTGGCCCCCGAGCCAGGCGCCGAGGAGCCCCGCCGCGGCGAGCCCCGCCCAGGCCCCGGCGCGCCGGACCCCGGCGAGCGCGGCGGCCAACCCGACCACTCCGATGTGGAGGGTGAAGATGTAGGGCACGAACGGCGTCACCCGCTTCGACCAGGTGCCGAGGCGGCCGAAGTCGCTCGGCCAGCCCCAGGGGAGCGGCAGGACGAGCTCGAGCAGCCGCGCCGGGTGAAGGTCCTGGGCGCCGACGAGGCGCGGATCGACGCCCTCGAGCGCGCGCACGCTCCAGGGCAGCACGCGCAGCGTCGCGACCAGTTGGGGCGAGGCGATCAGCGCCCCGAGGCCGCCCACCACCAGCGCACCCAGCAGGCCCCGCCGGAGCCCGTGCCGGGAGATGCCGGCCAGCGCCATCGCCGGCACCACCAGCGCCGCCGTCACCGGCTCGCCGCCGAGCAGCATCAAGCCGCAGGCGACGCCGCCGAGCAGCAGGCCGCGGCGGCCGCCGCGGACGATCCCCCACAGGACGAAGGGCGCCCAGGCGACGACCGCGAGCAGGTTGTAGAACGACCAGGTCGACAGCAGGTAGCCCGAGCCGGCGTAGGTCGCGCCGGCGAAAAGGGCGCCGTCGCGGCTGGCGCCGAGCGCCGCGGCGAGCTGACGCATGGCCGCGAAGGCGATCAGGCCGTGGAGGACGAAGTGGAAGTGGAAGGCGCCCTCGAACGGCAGGACCAGATAGGCCAGGTTGCCGGGATAGAAGGGGAGCGCGTTCGGGTTGCCGGCGAAGGGCTGGCCGAGCGCCCAGGTCGGATTGATCACCGGCACTTCGCCGGCGGCGAGCGCCGCCGCGCCGAAGGCCTTGAGCGGGCGGTGGGTGACCAGCGTGTCGCGCAGCACCAGCCGCTCGGCGCCGGCGAGCAGCGGCAGCGCGAGCAGCGCGTAGAGCGCGGCGAGCAGCAGCGCCGCGAGGCCGAGGCCGCGCGCGCCTCCGGGACCGCCGGAGCCGCCGAGTAGAATCCGCCCCATGCCCGTCGCTCTCCTCCGCTCGCTGCGCCCGGCGCAGTGGGCGAAGAACGCTTTCGTGCTGGCGCCCCTGGTCTTCGCCCACCGGCTCGAGGAGCCGCGCCTGCTCGCCGCGGCCGCGCTGGCTTTCGTCGCCTTCTGCGCGGCCTCTTCGGCGGTCTACCTGGTCAACGACCTCGCCGACCGCGAGCAGGACCGCCAGCATCCGCTCAAGCGGCTGCGGCCGATCGCCTCGGGCGAGCTGTCGGCGCGCGTGGCGGCGATCGCGGCGGCGGTCGCGGCGGGGCTCGCCGCCGCCATCGCGCTGCGGCTCGGCACCGGGTTCACCGCCGTGCTCGCCGGCTACCTCGCGCTCAATCTGCTCTACACCTTCGCTTTCAAACATATCGTCATCCTCGACGTGATGTCGATCGCCGGCGGCTTCGTGCTGCGCGTCGCCGGCGGCGCGCTCGCGATCGCCGTCGTGGTCTCCTCCTGGCTGCTGCTCTGCACGACTTTCGTCGCGCTCTTCCTCGCCTTCTCGAAGCGGCGCCACGAGCTGCTGCTGATGACCGACAACGCCACCGCCCAGCGGCGCGTGCTCGATCACTACTCGCCGGTCTTCCTCGACCAGATGATCAACGTCACCACGGCCTCGACGGTGCTCTGCTACGCGCTCTACGCGGCGGCCCCCGAGACCCAGGCGCGCCTCGGCACGCCCTACCTGGTGGCGACGCTGCCGATGGTGCTCTACGGCATCTTCCGCTTCCTCTATCTGCTCTACCAGCGGCCGGGGCCGCGCAATCCGACCGAGGCGATCCTCCTGGACGTGCCGTTCCTCGCCAACCTCGCCCTGTGGGCGGGGACGGTCGTGGCCCTGGTCTATGCCCACTAGCGCCTCCGAGGGCCGGCGCCCGCTCGCACTGCTCGCGGGGCTCTTCTTCTTCTCCGGCGCCGCCGGCCTGGTCGATCAGGTGGTCTGGCTGCGCTACCTCGGCCTGGTGTTCGGCAACACCACGCTCGCCACGGCGACGCTGCTCGCGGTCTTCCTGGGCGGCCTCGGCGCCGGCGCCTGGATGTTCGGCAAGAGCGCCGCGCGCCGGCGCCGGCCGCTCGCGGCCTACGGCCTGGTCGAGCTCGGGGTGGCGCTCTGGGCGCTGGCCTCGCCGGCGCTGTTCGCCGGCATCGACCGTGTCTACGTCGAGCTCTATCGCGCCGTGGGCAGCGCGCCGGAGGCCTTCGCCGCCGGCCGCGTGCTGCTCGCCGCGCTCGCCCTCGGGCCGCCGACGGTGCTGATGGGCGCCTCGCTGCCGCTCTTGATCGCCGAGGCCGCGCGCGGCCGCACGGCCCGCGAAGGTGAGCGGGTGACGGCGCTGCTCTACGCGATCAACACCCTCGGCGCGGTCGCCGGGGTCGCCTTCGCCGGCTTCTTCGCCATCCGCACCTTCGGGCTCTGGGCCAGCCTGTCGATGGCCTCGACCGCGCAAGCGCTGGTGGCGCTGGTGGCGGTGATCGTGGCCCGCCGCGAGGTCGCGGTGGCCGGCGCGCCGCCGGCGCCGACGCCGCTCCGTCCGCCCGAGCCGCCGGCGCCCGCGGACCCGGCCGCCACCCGCGCGGCCCGCGGCCTGCTCGCCGCCGCGTTCGCGATGGGCGCCGCCAGCCTCGCCTGCGAGGTGCTCTGGACCCGCATCCTGGTCTTCTACTTCGGCTCGAGCGTTTACGCCTACAGCCTGATGCTGGTGCTGTTCCTGGCCGGCCTCGGCGCCGGCAGCGCGCTCGCGGCGCCGTGGGTGGCGCGGCTGCGCCCGGCGGCGGCGCTCGCCGTCCTCGAGGCCGCCCTGGCGCTCGCGGCGATCGCCACCGTGCTGCTGTTCACCTCGCTCGACGCGCGGCTGCTGCTGCTCTCCGAGCTGGTGCGACCGCGCGAGTTCGCCGCCGGGGTGCTGGTCCAGCTGCTGGCGGTGCTGCCGATCCTGCTGCCGCCGACGCTGCTCATGGGGGCGAGCTTCCCGTTCGTGGTGGCGCTCGCGCACCGCGCCGGGCGGGACCTCGGCGCCAGCGCCGGCCGGGTCTACGGCGCCAACACCGCGGGCTCGATCGTCGGCGCGCTGGGCGCCGGCTTCCTGCTGGTGCCGGCGCTCGGCAGCCAGAACGGCCTGCTGGCGCTCGGGGCCGTCAACGGCGCGCTCGCCCTCTGGTTCCTCACCCGCGACCGGCCGGCGGCGGCAGCTCGAGCGCGCCGCCTCCTGCCCGCGGCCGTCACCGCCGCCGCGCTCGCGCCGCTCGCCGCGCTGCCGCTGCTGCCCGCCGACCGGGTGATCCTCGGCGCCGGCCTCTTCCGCGGCGCCGCGGCCGAAGAGCTGCTGCACTTCCACGAGGACGCCCAGGCGGCGGTCGCGGTGCGCCGGCTGGTCGATCCGGCCGGGCCCTACCTCTCGCTCGAGCTCAACGGCGTCAACGTCGCCGGCACCAGCCACGACCTCTACGCCGTGCAGATGATGCAGGGGCACTTGCCGCTGCTGCTCGGCGCCGGCCGCACCCGGAGCGTGGTCCACATCGGCTTCGGCAGCGGCGGCACCGCCCACGCGGTCGCCCAGCACCCGGTCGAGCAGATCCGCATCGTCGAGATCAGCCCGGCGGTGCTCGCCGCCTCCGACCGCTGGTTCGCGGGGGTCAACCACGGCGTGCTCGCCGATCCCCGGGTGCGGGTCGAGATCAACGACGGCCGCAACTTCCTGCTCGCCACCGCGGAGCGCTTCGACGCCGTCCTCTCCGACTCGATCCACCCGCGCTACGCCGGCAACGGCGCCCTCTACAGCCGCGAGTACTTCGAGCTGCTGGCGAGCCGGCTCGAGCCCGGCGGGGTCGCCTCGATGTGGCTGCCGACCTACTCGCTGACCACCGCCAACTATCTGCAGATCCTGCGCGCTTTTCGCGACGTCTTCCCGTCGACCGTCGTCTGGTACGAACCGGCGGCGCTCAACTCGTTCACCATCGTCACCGGGCGGCGCGAGCGCGAGCTCTGGGACGGCGCGGCCGCGGCCGCCGCGATGGCCGAGCCGCGCGTGGCCGCGGCGCTCGCGGCGCTCGGCATCCGCGGTCCCGGCGACCTCGCCCTCTGCTATCTTGTGGGGCCGGCGGAGCTCGAGCCGCTGCTCGCCCGGGTGCCGCCCCACGTCGACGACCTGCCGGTGGTCGAGTACGAGAGCGGGATGCTGCTCGAGCGCGACCGGACCTGGTTCGAGACCTTCTCGTTGCTGGTCGCGCGCCGTCCCGCCGCGCCGCCGGCGGAGCTGCTCGCCACGCTTTCCGAAGTCGAGGTGGCCCGCGCCCGAGCCCTCTGGAGCGAGCGCGGCGCGCTGCTCGCCTTCCACCGCCATCTGCTCGCCCGCCGCTTCGGCGCGCCGGGCGCGCCCGCGCCTTAGCCTGACGGCGAAGCCACCCGGGCGCGCGCCCAGAGGGTCCAGGGACCCCGACTGGCGACCGGCTCGAAACCGGCGAAGCGGGCGCGGAAGGCGGCCTGGTCGGCGGGCGAAGCCGCCAGCAGGACTTTCGAGAAGTGCTCGAGGTCGCGGTCGAGCAGGCGCTCCGGCTGATTGTGGAGCCACGCGGTCCAGCCGCGCCGCACCGGCAGCCCGCGGTAGACCACCAGCGAGGTCGGAACTTCGGCGAAGCTGAACCCGACCTCGGCGCCCCGCTCGACCTGCGCCCACGCCCCGGCGTGGCGCAGCACCGGCACCCAGAGCCCCGGCGGCGGCCCGACCGTGTCGAGGCCGAGCACGCGGTCAGCGGGCTCGATCGCGGCGAGGAGCGGCTCGAGGCCGCCCAGGTAGCGGCGGTCGGTCTGGGCCCAGACGCTCCAGGTGACGACCGCGAAGGCGGCGACGACGAGCGCCGCCAGCGCCCGGCGCAGCCGCGCGCCGAGCGGCGGCGGCGGCGCGCCGAGGACGATCAGGAGCCCCGCGAACCAGGCCCAGCGGCGGCCGAACAGCGCCGTGTCGCCGAACGATTCGGGAGCCAGGAGGGCGAACAGGGCGAGCGCGCCGCCGGTCGCGACCAGCGCAAGGTCGACCGTGGCCTCTGGATTGGCGGGCGGCTCCAGCGCCAGTCGCCGCCGCTGGCGCCAGGCGACCGCGAGCCCCGTCCCCACCCACAGCGCCAGCGCGGCGAGCAACCAGGCTTCGACCGGGCCGCGCAAGCCTCCGAGGAAGGTCGCGACGATCGCCGCGGGCGAGCCGAGCCGCTCGAGCAGCGGCGCCGCCGCGAGCGTGCTGGTGCCCCAGCCGCCGCGCTCGAGGCTCGGGTACCAGGCGAGCGCCAGGGCCACCACGGGCGCCACCCCGGCCAGCCGGGCCAGCCATTCCGCGCGCGGCGCCCGCCGGGCGAGCAGCGCGAGCGGCAGGAAGAGCAGGCCGGCCGCCAGCCAGAGCGCGTGGGCGAGATAGAGCAGCCACGCGCCGGCCGCCGCGCGCAGCGCCAGCCGCCGCGCTCCGCCCGGCCGCGGCCGGGTGAGCTCGTCGAGCCAGTAGAGGCCGGGCAGCAGGCCGAGCACGAAGTGGAAGAGGCCGACGTAGAGCGAGCCGCTCCACAGCCACACCGTCGCCAGCAGCGCCGCCTCCGGCGCCCGGCCGCGCCGGCGCGCGAAGAGGAAGATCCCGGCGACCCCGAGCGCCAGCACCCCGAAAACCGCCAGCCGCGGCCCCCAGGCGTCGCCCCCCAGCCACCGCGCCAGCGCCAGCACCGGATAGGCGATCTTGTTCGGCGACAGCCACCGCAGCTCCATCTCCGGCGCCTCGCCCCGCACCACCGCCGCGGCGAGATCGACCTGCGCCAGCATCTGCGGCAGATCGAGGATCGGCGGATAGCGGCCGGTCGCGACGGGAGAAGCGACGGCGAGAAGGGCTAGGAGAAGAAGTGCCGCAGAAGAGCTCGACCCACGGCGCGCCGACCCCGCGGCCGACGCCGCGCTCGCGACCTCGGAGTCGGCGTTCACGACCGGCGACGCTATCAAGCCGGACTCGCCGGCCGGATCAGCGAAAGAACGTCTGTCGACCTGGAGGCACCGAATCCAGCTCCGGACGCTCGATCGGGATGAACGCCAGCCGGCAGGCCGGGTCCCAGAGCATCAGGTATCCGCTGCGGCCAGGAAAATGCCGCAGCAGCTCCCGGTCGCTCGCGACGTCGACATGATTGACCCACAGGATCGGATTCGAGAGGTCGGGATCGTTGCCGGGCCGCAGGTGGCGAAAAGACCTCGCGGGCCAGGGCGGACAGGGCAAGTAGGGGAAGCTCGCGAAGACGACGCCCGGCGGCTCGATCGCCTGCGCGGCCAACCTCTCCGGCGCCCGGATGCTTCGCGCGACCACCGCGAGCGTGTTCCAGCGCACGAAGACGAATCCGGGCGCGGCGACGAGCGCGAGACCGAGGAGCACGATCGGCGCGAGGACCCGTCGCTGCTCGGACCTCCGGAACCGCGCTCCGAGGGCGCCAGCTCCGTCGGACCAGCGCGCCGCCGCGAATCCGAAGAGCAGGTAGACGGGAAGCGCGAGCTCCGCGAAATGCACCGGGCCGAAGGTGTCGATCCCCGGGTCCTTCTGGAAGAAGACGGCAGCGAGGCCGCCGGCGAACACCGCCCAGGCGGAGCTCGATCCGCGCGCCCGCAAGGCCGGCACGAGCAGCAGCAGACCGATCGGCCAGCCGGTGAGATCGAAGCCGAGGCGGAGGAGGCCGTTGGCAGTCTTCGCCGCCGCCTCGATCGGCCGGCGGAACTCGAACCCGGGAACGTCTCCCGGCGGTGGCGGGAACCAAGGGGTGAAACGAAAGCCGTTCTCCCTGTGGTACTCCCGGCCGTGCGCGTAGCCGGTCTTCCAGGGCGAGCCGTGCAGCTCCCTCTGCGCGCCGAGAAACAGCGTGGCGAACAGCAGCGCGGGAGCGGCGAACGCCAATCCCGCGGCGAGCGCGCCCTTGCGCCGCGCGAGCCGATCCCTGAGCCACAGCAGGGCGAGCGGGCCCCCGACCCCGACTGCCGAGATGGGACGAATGAAGAAAGCGATCGAGAGACAGGCGGCGAACAGGGCGTGCGTCGACGAACCGCATTCCACAGCTCGACTCCGCAGCCATGCGAGGTAGGCCCAGCCGAGAGCGGTCAGGCAGGTGGTGTGGCTGAGCTCGGTGGCGGCGAGGACGAGTAGAAAGGGGCTCGTGGCGTAGAGCAGGCCGACCAGGCGGGCCCAGGCGGTGCCGAGGTGGCAGCGCGCCGCGAGGAAGACGGCCGGGATCCCCAGGGCGAAGTAGAACGCGTTCGCCGCCCCCGGGGCGCCTGCGAGAACGAACGGCGCCTGGAGCGCGGGCCAACCGAGAAAGTAGAGCGTCTGCAATCGCCCGTCGTTGATGAGGAACGCGTGATCGAAGTGCAGCTTCATCGGCGGCGACTCGACGAAGAGCCTCCCCGAAGCCAGCAGTTCCGCGGCGAAACGGTAAGAGGCCTCGTCGTCCGTGAGCGCCGCGCCGTCGAGCAGCAGGCCGCGGACCAGCAGCCCGCCGGCCAGGCCGATCAGACAGAGCGCCGCGATCCAACTCGGATCGCCATCCCGCCTCCAAGCGGCCTCCATGCGCGCCACCCGACCGGCAGGGCGCGCCCATTCGAGCCCGAGTATCGTCGCTCCGGCGACCGCCAAACTGCCGAGCAGGGCCCACCATCCAGCGGTGAACAGATAGCCTGGCGTCGCGTACTGAAGCGCGCCTATCTGGATGACCCAGCCCGGAAAGCGCGCCCAGACGATCGCGAGATAGCCGCCGAGCGCGCCCGCGAGCAGCATCGCGGCCAACGCCTGGCGCACCCCGCGGCTAACCATCACTCCTGGGCTCCTCCGGCGTCGGCCGGCGTGTCCTCCGCAACTCTGCGACGAGCAGTGGGAGCGCGACGAGCGCCGCGGGCACCGTGGCGACGAAGTGCCCAACGATCGCCACCGCCACGGCACGATCGATCGGCACGTCGAACAGCCGCAGCGCGGCCACCACCGCCACGTGGTAAGTGCCGAGGAAGCCGGGAGCAGCGGGGAGCGCCACGCCGAGAGCGACGAATACGAGAACCAGCGGCGCGGCATGCCACGGCAACCGGAGATCGAAGGCCACCAGCCAGAGTCCGATGCTGACGACGCCACAAACCCAGTACCCGAGCGTCCACGACGAAGCAACGAGGAAGCGACGGGGCGAGCGAACGGTCGTCACGCCGGTCAGGAAGGCCTCGATGGCGCGTGACAGGCGCCCGGAGAATCCGTCGCCGCCCAGCCGTGTCCAACGCAGGAAGCGACCCAATCCCGCGACCGCCAGCCGGCCGAGCCAAGGAGAGGCTGCCATCCCGAGGCCGAGCGCCAAGGCCATCCACGCCAGGCCCGTCCGTCGCGAGGGATCGAAGGCGAGCAGGGCCGGGAACAGCAGCACGAAGAGCGTCAGCCAGAGCAGATCGAGCGCCCGCTCGACGACCGCCGCGCCCAGGCACGAGGAGATCGGCAGCCCGGTTTGGCGCCCCAGAGAGCGGGCACGCAGCAGCTCGCCCAACCGGAAAGGCAACAGAGCGTTGCCCCCAAACCCGACCAAGTGAGCGCGCACGAAGTGTCCGAGCGGCCAATCGCCGAATCGCACGAAGAGGGCTCTGGAGCGGCTCGCGAGGCAGTAGAAGCCCAGGGCTTTGCTCCCGAGTGCAGCCAGGAGCGGCAGGCGCTCGGCCCCCTCGACCGCCGCCAGGAGCTGCTCGGCCTCGATCCGGCGGCCCAGCCACCAGACGCAGAGCGCCGACAGTCCGACTGCGGCGGTGAGCGAGAGCGCGCGCCGCCAGCCCGCGCCACCTCGGGCTCCGTTCAGGCGAGCTCCGGCCTGCCGCTCAGGAAACCCGACAGGTCGCCGAGATCGACCGGCTCGTTGCCCAACCGGTTCACGTGCAGCGCCGCGACGCAGCTCGCCAGATAGGCGGCGCAGGAACTGGTCTCACCCACGAGATCGGTGAGCGCTGCTGTTGCCAGGAAGGCATCCCCAGCGCCGACTGGATCGACCGGGTGGGAGACGAAGGCGGGTAGATAGTCGCTCGACAGCCGAGCGCCCGCTTCGACCGGGGGCTCGAACAGCACCACCCCCCGCTTGCCCAGCGTGAGGATCAGACGTTGCGCCTCGGTGTCCCGGTAGAAGCGCGCCGCCAGGACCGACAAGCCGCTCTCTTCGTCCCCATAGGCGAGGCGGAGCTCGGCCTCCGTCGGCGTCGCCAGCCGCGGGCGTTCGAATCTCAGCAGGTTGGTGCGCGCCGACTGGCTGACGTCGACGTAGAGCGGGCGCTCCGCAGCCCTGGCCGCCTGGCCGATCTCGGCCGCCACCCCGCCACCGAAGAGGCCGTAGCCGAAATCGGTGGCGATCACGGCGTCGAAGTCCGGCAGGGCGCGCTCGATGGCGATCGTGAGAGCACGCGCGGCCGCGGTCGAGAGCGGCGCCCACCCGCCGCGATTGACCTTGAAGACCTTGCTCTCGTCCACCAGGTAGCGGGTCTTCTCGTAGACCGTGCGGCGCTCGGCCGTCAGCGGCAGGAAGGGGATACCCGCGCGCTCGAGCTCCGCCGCGAAGCGCGCCCGCTCGGGGCCCTCGTCGACCGCGGTCAGGAAAGTCGCCTCGCCACCCAGGGCCAGCACCTGTCTCGCGATCAGCGCTCCGGCGCCCAGGAAGACCTCTTCGCGCAGTGGCATCACCGACAGGATCGGGCTCTCGGCCGCCACCGACAAGGCGTCACAGTGGACATAGCGGTCGACGATCGGGTCGCCGACCACCAGCACCCGCGCGCCCAGCATCTTGCCGAGCGCCGTTTCGAGCCGCGGCCGGCTCAACTCGTGCCGCCGCGCGTACGAGCGGACGCGATCCTGCTCCAGGCGGAAGCGGTCGCGGAACTGGCTGAGGATGAAGGTCGAAGAGTAGACGACTTCGCCCGAGCTGAAGATCACGCGCCCGCCCCAGCTCTCCACCAGCTCGCGCTCGCGCGCGAAGCGGGGATCGCCGCTCTGCTCGTACTCTCGACCCTTGACGTAGACGTCTGGGCGCAGGGCCTCGAGCACTGGCCCCGCCCAGTGGTGGTTGTCGAGACAGACGTAGTCGACGTACTCGATCGCCGCCAGGTTCTCGAGCCGCAGGTCCTCGCCGATGTAGGGCCGATCCGGCCCCTTGCCGACCGCGCCGTCCGCGGTCACGGAAACGATCAGCACGTCGCCTTGCTCGCGCGCGAATCGCAGATACCGCAGGTGGCCGGGGTGGACGATGTCGAAGCAGCCGTGGCACTGCACGACCGCCCTTCCCTCCACCCGCAGTCGCTCTCGCACCTCCGCCAGCTCGGCTACAGGCAGGATCTTCGCGCTCTCGCGTCCCACGTCACCCGTTCCCTTCGAGAGCTCCGGTCAGCACCTCGATGACCCGGTCACGATCGGCATCCGCGAGCTCCGGCGAGACCGGGAGGCTCAGAATTTCGCTCGTGACCTGCTCGGTGACCGGAAGCGGGAAACGCAGCGGCAGATCAAGGAACGCGGCCTGCCGGTGAATCGGGATCGGATAGTGCACCTTCGCGTCGATTCCAGCCCGGAACAAGCTCTCCCGCAGCCGCTCCCGCTCGGGATGGCGGACGACGAAGGCGCTGTAGGTCACCTCGTCATCGCCCTCGGCGGGCGGCAGCTCGATCCGGCCCGCCAGGGCGGCGCGATACGCGCCGGCGTGCTGGCGCCGCGCGGCGAGCCAACCGTCGAGCTCCGCCAGCTTGACCAGCAGGATCGCCGCCTGCAGGGTGTCGAGACGGCAATTGCCGGACACCTCGACGCAGTGGTCCCGATCGCGCAGGCCGATGTTCCGGAGGACCCTCAGCCGTTCAGCGTCCGCCTCTCCACTCACGGACACGAAGCCGGCATCGCCGGCGGCGGACAGAGGCTTGAGGGGATGCAGCGAGAAACAACCGACGCCGAAGGACCCGACCGGCCGACCGCGTCGTCTCGCGCCCAACGCCTGGGCGCAGTCCTCGATCAGTGACAGCCCGTGCTCGGCACAGAAGCTGGCCACTTCCTCGATCGCACAGGGGAAGCCGTTGAGATGCACCGCCACGACGCAGCGCGTCCGTGGCGTCAACGCGGTCGCCAGGCGCGCGGGATCGAGCTGCATGGTGCTGGACTCGACGTCCACGAACACCGGCGTCGCGTGCGCCATGCGGATGGCCGTCGCCGTGGCGACGAAGGAGTGCGACACCGTGATCACCTCGTCGCCGACTCCGACCCCGACGAGGCGGAGGGCGAGCAGCAGCGCGTCGGTGCCGGACCCCACACCCACCACGTGTGGCAAGGCCAGGCGCTGCGCGAGTCGCTGCTCGAGCTCGGTGACCTCGGGACCGAGGATGTACTGCCCGTGGTCGAGGACCCGCCCGACGGCCTCGAGCAGCCGCTCCCTGAGCGGCGCCGCCTGCGCGGCGAGATCGACGTAGGGAACTCGGTTCGCCACCGCGACTCAGCCTAACCCGACTCGTTCGGGGTGGAGCTTCATCCACTCGACATTGCGATAGATCGGATGATCCGGATCCGGCAGGCGGCCGTCGGCCAGCGCCGCGGCGACCTCCCGGATCGCTTCCTGGAGCGACCGTCGCGGTCGGAACCCGAGCTCGTCGCTCGCGCGGCGGGCGGACAGGTGGTAGGAGCGGAGGTCGTCCGTCGGCACGCGCTCGATCGGCAGCTCGGGGTTCACCGTGGCGCGCACCAGCTCCGCCAGCTCCAGCACCGAAGCGTTGGCCGCGCAGACGTTGAAGGCCCGGCCGGAGACCACGGCGGCATCGGCCTCCAATAGCAGCAGGTAGAAATCGACCAGATCGTCGATGTGCAGATTCGGCCGCAACTGGCTGCCTCCGAACACGCGGATCGCGCCTCGCCTCACCGCGTGCTCGGTCAGGATGTTCACCGTCAGATCCAAGCGCATCCGCGGCGAGTAGCCGCACACCGTGGCGGCGCGCACCGAAACGCCACAGAAGTCCGCGTCGCAGAGGTCGTTCAGGATCCCCTCGCCCTCGGCCTTGTAGCGAGCGTAGAGCGTGAGTGGCGACAGCGCGAGCTCCTCCGAGACCTCGGGTTCCGCGCGTACGCCGTAGACACTCGCAGACGAGGCGTAGAGGAATCGAGGGACGCCGCTCTCCTTCACCGCGGCCATCAACGCTCTCAGGGCCTCCGAGTTCACTTCACGTGTCAGCTCCGGATCGAGCTCCGAGGAGGGGTCGTTCGAAATCGCCGCGAGGTGGATCACGGCGTCGAAACTCTCCTCGCGCAAGAGGCTGCCAACGGCTCGCCGGTCACGTAGATCCCCCTCGACCAGTCTGAAGCCGCTGGCCTCGCGGCATGCCTCTAGCGGCGTCGCGCCGTAAACGAGCGAGTCGACAACCGTCGCCGCCGCCCCGCGCTCCAGCAGCCTGGGCACGAGACGGGATCCGATGTATCCCGCTCCGCCGGTTACCAGCACTCGCATATCTCGCATGACCCTAGGCGATGCTATTCGCAGGAACCGCCGCGACTCAACTCGGCCGCCCGGCCCGAGTCCGCGTCGCGTGAGAACGACACCCACGGACTGTGGACCAGCGTGACGGCCGTGACGTCGAGATGTGGATCATGGCCCCGCCCTTGCGAGCGGCGCGCCAGCTTCCGAAGCCCAACCATGGGGGTCGAGAGGATGCCGCCTTGCACGCGCTCACCCGGGTGGTTGCAGGAGCCCGAGCAGCTGCTCGAAGGACTCGACGACGGCGTGCGCTTCGTGCTCCGGAGTCGGCGCGTCGGGCCTCGGGTCGAGCCGGTCGGAATGCCGGAGCTCGACCGTCAGCCAGCCCGACTCTCTCGCCCCGAGGAAGTCCTTGACCGGATTGTCACCGACGTAGCAGAAGACACCACGACGGTTGTCCATTTTCGCATCGAGCGCCGCCACCACCCGCAGGAAGCCGCTGCGCGCCGGCTTCCAGTGCTCGGGCCCCCACTCATCGTTGATCACGATGGCGTCGACCATCGCCCGAAGGCCGAGCGCTCTGATCTTCGATCGCTGTGACTCGAGAGGCCCGTCGGTGAGGATCGCGAGAGGTCCCCGAGAACGCAGCTCGACGAGCGCCTCTCGCGCTCCGACGTGGAGCTCGAGGCTCGGCTCGTGCTCCCGATAGGCCCGCACGAGCTCTACCGCGATCTCGGGCGGCAGCCCTCGGCTCTCGAGCAAACGGTCGATCGCGCCCTTGCGTTGCCCGCGCTCGAGCGCGGCGAGCAGCTCCTCCCGCGCCCGGAGCGCTCCGAAGCGCTCTTCGAGCAGGCGCCCCACGTGAGCCAGACCGCCGCGAGCGAACTGCCGTTCCGGGTAGAGCGTGTCGTCGAGATCGAAGACGACGGCGCCCACCAGCCGCCAATTAGCGTGCGAGGAAGACATTCTGCCACCGTCGGACCATCGTCAGGCCAACAGCTTCCTTCCAAGGTCGGTCCTGCTCCTCCAATCCGAGCGCGAACCGAATGCAGCGCAACGGGTCGAGCCCGGCACGAAAGGACAGCGCCATGCCACCTCCCAGTCTAGGATTCACGTCGAAGACACTCTCGCCGCCAGTCGTCTCGCGGTACTGCAGGTTGAAGAAGCCGCGGAGCTCGAGCGCGGCGGCCACCGCCGCGGCGAGAGTACGCGCACGCTCGCCGTCGACAACCGTCGACCGGACGGCCAGCCCACCCTTGACCTCGTCCCGCGTCCTACAGATCGCGTGGCGGAGCGTGCCCGCGGGCCAAGCGAATCCATCGACGCTGATCTCGCGCCCGTCGAGACAGCGTGTGAACACGAGATCGCCTTCACCGGCGAGCGCGCCGAGCAGCTCGCGCGCATCGGAGATCTTGCGCGCTCGCTGGCCGCCCGTTCCGACGTCGGGCCGAGCGAAGAGTGGCAAATCTCCCACGCCGGGCTCCGCCACAAGGTCCGGAGACAGAACGCCGGCCGCGGTCAGTGCCTCGCTCAAACGTCGCTTCGATCGGCAGACGTCGATCGTTCGAGCACCGGAAAGCAGCAGGCGAGCCCCGCCGAGCGTTTCCGAATCGTGCTGGGAACAGGCTCGAAGCTCGGGCTCGAAGACGGGGACGATGAGGTCCAGTCTGAGCTGAGTCGCCAGTTGCTCCAGCTTCGAAATGTACTCCGGCTCGCTGCCGCCCACGATCGTCACGTCCCTCTCGGCGATTCCGAGACCACCGTGGAGCGGTTTGACGTCGGCGGCGACGAGAAACGGTCGAATGGAACGAGGTCGCCTCCGCAGCTCGAGCAGAAGCCCTTGACTGGCCGTCGATCCGGCGCTGGTGACGAGCAACCGGATCTCGGACATCAACCTCGCGTCCGGGCCGAACGGAGCGCCGCCAGATAGGCGTCCCTCTCTGCAGCGTCGAGGCGCGGCTGACCCCAGCGCTTCAACACGGCGTCGGAGGCGGTCAGGTCCGCCGCTTGCCAGTCCCCGTGCAGATGCAGCTCGCGCTCGTACATGCCGAGCCCGAGCGCGGGATTCGGCTCGAGGACCTCTCGCTGCCACTCCGCTCGTGCCTCACCGGGGAGATAGGCGGTCTCGAAGTCGAGGAGCAGCAGCCTGCCGTCGGCCGTCAGCGCCAGATTCGGCGGTGCGATCTCGTTGTGCGTCAGTCCCTTGGCGGCGAGAACCTGGAGCCGCGCGACCAGCTGGGACCGAATGCTCGTTCCGTGCGTCGCGAGATCGTCGTGGGTGACCTCGCGCAGGTCCTCCCCCGCCAAGCGGACCAGTCCGTCGGCCGCTTCGGTGCCCGCGGCAACGCCGCCGGCCAGCTGCGGGAATCCGTCAAGACCCCGGAGAAGCTCCAACGCGCGGAGCTCGCGCCGGGCCAGCGACGGACCGGTGACGACGTTCTTCCAGATCTCGCTCGGCCCGCTCCTCGGCCCCAGGCGGACGAGCTCCATGTAGATCCCGTTGCGGTGACGCTTTCGCCAGATCTCCGTCGCTCCTCGCCCTTGCCAGGACCTCGCGGCCGCCACGAGGACCCGGCGCGACCCGAGCCGGTCGTCTCGCTGCCCGGATAGGTACTTGCCGAATCCCAGCGGCCGGCACGCGTCGGGCGGCACGCCGCAGCTCTCGAGCATCGAGAGCATCCGGGAGAACGCGCCGGAGTCGAACGGCTCGCTCCGGCCCGTCCAGTCCTCGTACTCCTCCTGGGTCAGGCTGCCCTGCTCGAGGACTACCATGTCGCAAACATCGAAGAGTCTGCGCAGGACTTGCCGCGTGGCCGAAATGCCCAGCTGTCGCAGGAGGTGGTGGTGCACCGAAAGCAGGTGACAGACGTTCCACGGGCCGCGCGCGAGCAACCGGTCGACCTCCCGCTCGTCGAGCACCCGTTGCTCGAAGCGGAGTCGGTCCTCCAGGCCGTAGAGGCGCGTGAGCTCGCGCGCCAGCCGCACGTTGTCCGGGAACTGGTCGATGCCGAGGCCGTCGGCGATACCCTCGCCGTCGCCGGCCAAACGGAACAGGAAGAACCCGTTGGCGCAACCCAAGTCGAGCACTCTCCGCCCCCGGTAGTCGAGACTCTCCGTCAGCCGGCGAAACCGATCCTCCGAGGAGTTGCGTTCGCAGGGCAGGTCGGCGAACTCCGCGAAGGGGATCGGCTGATACAAGAGTCCGCCCGCGGGTGGCATGCCGCGGCCCGGATCCCTGCCGAACTCGCTCTGCAGCCAGCCGCGGAGAGCGGCGACCTCGGCGGCGGCCGGCCGCCTGGGCCACGTGCTCGCCGACTCGGCGAGGACGCCACGGGGCCTTCCGGTATCACTCATTCTGCCCCGAGCCGAGCGATCATCTGCCGCCGAAATCGGGCCACCGAGCGCGCTCCCACCACGACATCGGTGAGCGCGCGAGCGATCGAGAGCGGTCGAAACGCTTTCGTCGAGCCTCGCGCGCGCCCTCGGGCGGCGAAGGGAACTTCGCCAATCCGGAGCTCCGGGTAGCGCAGCACGGCCTTCGCCAGCAGCTCGGCGTTGAAGGCATGGCCGCTGGACCGGATCTCGAGTCCCTGAAACACCCAAGCGCGATAGAGCTTCATGCCGTTGAGGTAGCGGTACGGGAACCCGTAGAGCAGGCCCACGACCCAGGTGAAGACCCGCGAGGCTATTCGGCGTGTCACCGTCCGGATCACCGGGTTCTGGAAATAGCCGAGGATGATGTCGTGAGCGTCGCGAACCGCGAGAAAGCGGTGAATCGACGAGAACAGGATCTCGTTGTCACCCGGCACGACGGTGACCCACGACGCCGGCGGAATCTCCTGGTAGGCCTCCATCACGGCTCGGCCCACGCCGAGGTTACGCGCGTTCACGCGCAGTCGGCACTCGGTGTGCTCCGCGCAGATCTCCTCCATGACTCTCCGCGTGCCGTCGCTCGATCCGTCGTCGACGAGCAACACCGCGAGTGCCAGGTCGAAGCGAGGCTGCTCGGCGAGGATGCTCGCGACAGCCGCGCGAACCGATCCTTCCTCGTTGCGGCAAGGCACGATAACCGTGAGGAGCTCGCGATCAGTGCCGGACGGCTGCATGGCGTGAGAACTCAGACTACCATCGGGCAGGCAATCACCGCCTCCGGAGGCACCTCGGCGCCGACTGCAACGCCAGACACGGGGCGCTACAGAGTCCCGCCGCGGACGGCCGTCCCGCCACGAAGAGAGTCACCGCGCGAGGGCCCGCGCGGTCTCCTTCCGCGCGCTCCACGCCGGCCAGCGTGGTCCGAGACCACACGAGGCTGCTGCTAGGCTTCACGCCGAAGTCATGGTCGAGCTGCGATGCGAAGAAGTCCGGGGCGGTGGAGTCCTCGGCGACGCGACCGGAGCACCGCACGGCAAGCGGGCTCGAGCGGCGCGCTGGATTCTCGGAATCACCGCCGCGGTCTCGGGATGGATGACCGGTGAACTCCTGCGCCACCGCTTCTTCCAGATCGACGAGTTCGTCTTCGTGCGCTCCGCCTGGCTGGTCGGCGAGGGCCTGGTTCCGTACCGGGACTTCTTCGAGCACCACACGCCCCTGGCCTACCTCCTCCTGGCGCCGGTGGTCGCGGTGGCGCCCGAGACCTCCGGGGCGCTGGTCTGGGCTCGCCTGGCATGCCTGCCGGTCGCCGCGATGCTTGTCTTGGGCGTCTACCGGCTCTCCCGGTTCGTCGCGGGGCCGTTCGAGTCGGCGGTCGCGGCGCTGGCGCTCGCCGCGATGCCGGCCTTCGTCTCCCGCGCGATCGAGGTGCGTCCGGATCTGCTCGCCGCGACGGCCTTTGTCTGGGCGGCCGTGCTGCTCGCCGGTGCCCGCCCGGGAGATCTGCGGCGGCCGTTCGCCGCTGGGCTCTTGCTCGCCGTTGCTCTGCTCGCGACTCAGAAGGCGGCGCACTACCTGTGGGGGTTGCCGCTGGCGACGCTCCTCCTGCCCCGACTCGAACGAAGCGGCGAGCGCCGGCGCTGGCTCGCCGCCGCATCTCCGCTGGCCGCGCTGGCGGCGAGTGGACTCGCCTTCGTCGTCGGGCTCGCGGCGCTCGGCGCTTGGCCGGCCTTCTACAACCAGAACATCGAGCTCGCCCTGCGGTGGCAGGAGGGCGGCGGGCGGTTCGCGGCCGCTGGCTATCTCCTCCCCGCGCTCACAGGGGCCCCGGTTTGGAGCGCCCTCGTCCTCTTCGGCGTCGTAGCTCTCGCGGGCGGGGCGATGCGCCGCGCGGGCACGCCCGCGCGGCCAACGCTGATTCTCGGCGCGGCCGCGGTCCCGGCGGCCCTCTCGCTCGCGACCTTGCCCAACCCCTTCTGCCGGTCTTCGCGGCGTGGACGCCGATCGCGGCGCTCGGCGCTGGGGCGCTCGCCGGGCGGTTCGCGCGCGCGGCGACGGCCCGCGCCGTGCTGGTCGGCGCCGCCCTCCTGGCGGTCGCGCTCGAAGCGAGCTGGTGGCTGCGCGAGCGCGCGCGCGACAACGGCCTCCAGCGGGCCCTGGTGGATCGGACGCTCGCGCTCACCGCCCGCGACCAGCCGGTCTTCGACGGCAACGGCGGCTACCTCTTCCGCCCCTCGGCCTACTTCCTCTGGTACCACTCCGCGGCGATGCGCGCGATGCTGCGGCGCCAGCTCGAAGCCGAGATCGTCCCCGCTCTGCTCGCCTCCGGGGCGCCGCTCTTCCTGGAGGATCCGCGCTTCGAGGAGCTACCCGCGTCGGTCCGCGCCTGGGTTCGATCTCACTTTCAGCGCTATTTCGGTCCGATCCACCTCTGGGGCAACGCGCTCGAACCGCCGCCGGGGGCCTCGTCCGGGAGCTACGAGACGGCGTTCCTGGCCATCCGGCGGGGCCACTACTTCGTCACCTATCCAGGCGCGGATGGCGACGCCGGGATCCGCGTCCGGGTGGGCGAGCGTGACTTCCCCGCACGAGTTCCGATCGAGCTCGCCGCCGGCGAGCACGTGGTGCGCGTCGAGCGGGAGGACCCGGAGATGCCCGTCTGGCTCCTCTGGCGGCCGGCATCCGGTGAGCTTTGGTACCCCGGGAGCGCGCCGGAGATCCCGCTCTATCCCCATTTCTTCTGAGCCGCCATTGCCCGAGCCTCGCCGCCCTCAGCTCACGCCCGCCGCGCCGCCGACGCTGCTCGACGGCATCGTCGGCGGCGGCTTCCTGATCGGGCTGGCGTGGGGTCTCTACCTGGCGGCCGCGCTCGCGGGGACCGAGCTCGCGGGCGAGCCGCTGTCGCTCAGCGCGCGCTCCTCGCGGATCTTTCTCGCCCTGCTCCTCGGGATCGGGCACGGCACCCTGATCGCCCTCGTCGGCGATCTCGTCCGCCGCGGCCGCTTCTCGCGCCGCTGGCCCAGAGCCGCCGCGATCGGTCTCGCTCTGGGCTTCGGTCTCCCCTATGCGTGGGGCGTTCTCTCCGTGCTCAAGTTCCGCTCGGTCGGCGCCCACTTGCGCTACGAGGACTTCTGGTTCCTGCTGCGCAGTCTGGCTCAGCTGAGCGCCGAGACGACCGGCACCGAGAGGACGCTCCTTCTCGCGGTCGCCCTGCTGCCGATCGGGCTCGCGGCCGCCCTGCTGGTGGCCATGGCGCTCGGGCGTCGGATCCGCGGTGAGGCGACGCTGCCGCGGCTGCTGCTGCTCCTGGCGTTGACCGCCGCGGGCCTCCTCGCCGTCGGCTGGAGCCATCCGGGAGCGCGCCAAGCCGCGCGTGTTCTCTACCCGGACACTCGCGCGCTCGTCGCTTGGCTGGGCAGCAGTGGGCCGATCGCGACCGGCCGCCCGGACGGCGCCGCGGGCGATCGGATCGAGCCCTACGTCGCTTCGCCCGCCGCCGAGCCCTGGAACGTCGTCGTCCTGATGCTCGAGTCGATTCCGTGGAAGCGGCTGCACGGGCCGGAGGCGCGGCCGGAGTCGACGCCGCGGCTGGCGGAGCTGGCGCGCGAGTCGGTGGTGTTCGATCGTGCCTACGCGACCTCGACCCACTCCGACTACGCGCAGACTTCGATCCTCGCCTCGCTCCACCCGCGCAAGTTTCCGGGTCACGACTACTTCCGGGATCTTTCCTACCCGCGGACGCTGTTCTGGGACCCGCTCCACGGCCTCGGCTACCGGACCGCCGTCTTCTCCTGCCAGAACGAGCGCTGGGGCAACATGATCGCGTTCCACCAGACGGACGGCCTCGAGCTGTTTCGCCACTCGCCAGACTGGCCCGACGCGTCCCGGCGCGGCGAGGGGGCGGAGTCGAAGGTCTTCGAGCCGGCGCCGGTCGGGGCCTTCTTCGACTGGATCGACCGCGAGCCCGGCCGCCCCTTCGCGGTCTACCTGAACTTCCAGGCCACCCACTACCCCTACGTCGTCCCCGACGGCTTCACGGCCCCGTACGCCCCTTCGACGCTCGACTTCGCGACCACCTTCTTGTCCTATCCGACCGACAAGATTCCGGTGATGCTGAACCGCTTCCACAACGCTCTCGCCTACGTCGACCTGCACGTCGGCCAAGTGGTCGACGGGCTGCGCCGCCGCGGCCTCTGGGAGCGCACGGTGCTGTTCGTCGTCTCCGACCATGGCGAGGCCTTCTACGAGCACGGCCTGCCGACCCACGGCACGACGCTGCTCGAGGAGCAGGTGCGCACGGCGATGCTGTTGCGCGTGCCGGGGGTCGAGCCGCGCGCGCTCGCCGAGCCGGTCTCGGTGCTCGACGGCGTGCCGGCGATCTACCGGGCGCTCGGGCTCCCCCGCCACGGCAACTTCCAGGGCCGGGACGACGTCCTCGACGAGAGCTACTCCGCCGCCGGGCGTTCGCTGCTGTTCACCATCCAGGGGATGACGCGCGAAGAGGGCCTGCTGTTCGAACGCTTCAAGTACATCGTCAACTGGGACCGCCGCGAGCGGGCGCTGTTCGACCTCGAGCGCGATCCGGACGAGCGGGTCAACCTGGCGGCGACCGCCCCCGACGAGCTCGCCCGCATGGACCGCGAGCTGCTGCGGCTGCTCGAGCTCCAGCTCGGCTACTACCAGAGCCGCGGCTGGGAGCGGGGCCGCTACCCGCCGCGGCTGCCCTGAGCCGACGAGGCACCTCCAGCATCCCGCCGGGAGGGCTCGCCCGCCGCGGCCGCGTCGTCGCGGATCCAGAACCCGCTTCGCCGGCGATAGCCCGCCGCCTCGAGCCGCCGCGGCGCCTCCGGCCCCCAGGCGCTCGGCACCTGGAAGATCGCATCGGGGCGATCGTGTTCGAGGGCGAGCTCCGCGTCCCACTTGACGTGGCCGGGCCAGAACGAACGCCACTCGGCGGCGCTCCGGCCGGCGCGCGCCGGCTGGCGGGCGATGCGCCGGTCGTTGTAGCCATAGAGGTCGAAGAGGCGGAAGTCGGAGTAGAAGGCGGGGACCCCCGCCCAAGCCACCCCCACCGCGGCGGTCGGCGGCAGCTGCCGCCCGAGCGCGCGCACTCGCTCGAGCACGTGCATCGCGTCCACGCATTGCGGCGGCGGCTCGACCACCAGCGCGCGCGCTGCCGCGGCCCGCCAGCCCGCTCCGGGCAGCCCACCGTTGGCGAAGCCGAGCACCAGGGCGGCGAGGGTCGGCACGACGAGGCGCCGGAGCGGTTCGGTGGCGACTCGCTTCCGGATCGAACCGGCGAGCCGCAGCAGCGCCGGCGCGGCGAGCGCCGCGGCGAGCGGCAGCGAGATCGCCTGGAAGCGGTTGGCGGTGACCGCGATCACCTCGTCCCAGGCGTCGCCGCCGATCCAGATCGAGTAGGCCGGGAAGAGCGCGAGCAACGCCGAGAGCAGCCGCCGCTCCGGGCGCGCCAATGCGCGCAGGGTCGCGAGCGCGAGCAGGAAGAGCGGCAGGTGGGCGAGCAGGAACGGTCCGGTGACCCAGGCGCCGCGCAGCAGCCGCGCGGCGAGATCGGTCCCGGCGAGCTTGAGGTAGTAGGTGTTCGGCAGCCAGTCGCCGAAGAGGGCGAGCCGGAGCACCTGCCAGGCCGCGAGCGGCGCCGCCAGGAGCGCGGCGCCGCGCAGCCACCCGGCCGGTGGGCCGAGGCGGCGCTCGCGCGCCAGGCAGAGCTGGATCGCCCCCCAGGCGAGGAGCGTGTCGAGGCGCAGGAGCGCGCCGAGGCCACCGATCACCCCGAGCGCCCCTTGGCGCCCGTGCGGCTCGCGCAGGTGGGCGATTGCCAGCTCGGCGAGCAGCACCACGACGGCGGCCTGGAGCGCGGTCTCCATTCCCTGCAGGGCCCAGAAGTCGAGCGCGTAGTGGCCGGCGACCAGGACCAGCGCCCCGGCGCGCGCCACTCGGTCGAGCCCGAGCCCCCGGCGGGCGAAGCGGTCGACCGCCCAGAGCAGCGCGAGCAGCGACAGCAGCCCGAGCAGCGGCAGCGACCAGGCGAGCGCGCTCGGCCGCGGCTCGAGGCGAGCCAGCGGGAGCAGCGGCAGGAGCCAGAGCGGATGGGTAAAGCCTTCGACCGGATCGCCACGCCGCGACCAGTCGAGGCCGAAGCCGGCGGCGGCGTTCTTGGCGTAGGTGAGCGTGATCAGCGCGTCGTCGGCGACGCAAGGGTAGCGCTCGCCGCCGATCCGCGCGCTCCCCTGCCAGAGGAACCAAGCGGACCAGACGACCAGCGAGACGACCACGAGGGCTGGCGCGAGGCCGCGGCCCCTCACGGCTGGCTCTCGCTCCGGGTGAGTCGCTCGAGGTTGGCGCGCGCCGACGGATGACCCGGCTCGAGTGTCAACGCCCTCGCCAGCGCGGCGCGCGCGCCGACGAGGTCACCGGCGGCGAGTCGCGCCGCCCCCAGGTTGGCCTGGACGTCGGCCGACTCCGGCGCCAGCGCCGCGGCGCGCTCCAGGCGCGCCAGCGCCAGGGGGAGCTCGCCGCGCCGCGCCGCCAGCGTCCCGGCGTTCATCGCCGCCAGGAAGCTCGACGGATCGGCCGCCAGCGCGGCTGTGTAGTGGCGCTCGGCGGCGGCCAGATCGCCCCCTTCCTGGGCCAGGCGGCCGAGGTTGTACTCGACCAGATCGACCCGCGGCCGGTAGCCGGCGAGGTGCGGCGCCGCCCAGAGCGCGGCCGCGGCGGCGAGCGCCACGCCGGCCGGCAGCCAGCGCCGGCGCTCCACCTGCCGGACGAGCTCGTCGACCGCCGCCGCGGCCAGCACGAGCAGCGGCGGCACCACCGGCAGGCGATAGCGGGCGAAGACGAAGAAGACGACGGTCGCGAGCGCGCCGGCCGAGGCCAGCAGCAGTGCCGGCGCGTAATCGGCGAGCCGGCGGCGGACCAAGACGAGCAGAGCGCCCGCGGCCGCGACCCAGACCACCGCGCCCCACTCGCCGAGCGGCAGCGCGAGCGCCGGCGAGCGCTGTTTCGTCCAGTAGTAGTCGACCGCGTCCGGCCACTCGTAGCCGCTCGCGAACAGCGCCAGCTTGCGCCCTTGGAGGGCGAGGAACGCGCCCGGCTCGGCCCGCGCCCAAGCCAGCGACTTGCGCAGCCAGTGCCGCGACACTTCGCCGGCCGAGAGCGTTCGCCCGGCCTCGGCCTCGGCGAGCCGGCGCGGCTCGGCGCGCTCGAGCCGGGGGATCTGGCGGCCCGGGGTCAGCGGCCGGTAGGTGCCGTCCGCCCCCGCGTGGTTGCCGATCCAGAAATTGACGCCGCCCTGCGAGGTGGTGGGCAGAAAGCCGCCGCCGAGCGCCGCGTTGCGGGCGGCGACCGGGGCGAGGACGAGCGCGAAGGCCGCCACGAAAGCGCCCGCGCGCCGAGAGCAGCCGGCCGCGCCGCCGCTCCCCCCGAGCACCAGCAGCGGCAGCAGCGGGGCGACCAGCAGGAAGTTTTCGCGCAGCAGCGCGAGCAGCCCGGCGAGGAGACCGGCCGTGGCCCAGAGCCGCGCCGCGCCGCGCCGGCGCGCGGCCGCGAGCGCCCACAAGAGCGCCGCGACCGCCGCGACCGCGAAGCTCTCCTTGAGCAGCTGGACGTCGTAGAAGACGAACGGCAGGTAGAGCGCGCCCCCCCAGGCCGCGAGGCCGCCGACGCGCGCTCCTCCCAGCTCGGCGCCGGCGCGGCCCAGGGCGTAGAGGCCGGCGAGCGCGACCGCGATCTGGACGAGATAGACGGCGTCGTAGGAGAACCCGGCGACGCGATAGATCAGCGCCACCAGGTAGGGGTAGAGCGGCGCCTGGAAGAACGGCTCGCTACCCAGCCAGTCGCCGCGCGCGATCTCGCGCGCCCAGCGGTCGTACTCCTGGCTGTCCATCGCCAGCCGCGCGAAGAAGGGCTCGTCGCGCACCGCCGCCCAGTGGCCGAGCCGCAGCGCGGCGCCGGCGGCCAGAGCGGTGGCGAGCAGGCCGCGGTGGGGACGCGGCGCCTCGCGCGGAGGATTCGGTTCAGCCATCGAGATCTATTGGCATCCGTCGACATCGGGCGTCGAGCCGGAGCCGGCGCGGATAGGATGCCGGCCGGACCGATCCACGTGACCCCTCGCCGCCGCCTGCTCTCCTGGACGGCGCTTCTCGGCGGAGCGCTCGCCCTCAGCCTATCGCTCGGCCGCTTCGCGCCGCACGCGGCGCCCGATCCCGCGGAAACCTCCCCGCCCGGATGGTGGCGCCTGGCGCTCGCCGAGGCGGACCCGCGGCGCGACGAAGAGCTCGCGCGCCAGCTCTCGCTCCCCTACGCGGCCGGCGTGGTGCCGGCGAGCGATCGCTTCGGGGTGCGCGCCTGGGCGCCGGCGAGCGCCGGGACCGGCGTCAACCTCTACGTCTCCGGACATGGCCCCGAAGCCATCCTGATGGCGATGGACGGCCAGGTCCGCCACCGCTGGCGCTACCCCTTCGAGCGCGCCTTCCCCGGCCGCGCGACGACGCCGGACACCGGCTTCTTCCGGCGCGCGGCGCTGCTCTCCGACGGCAGCCTGCTCGCCATGTACCAGGGCGGCGGTTTGATTCGGCTCGACGCCGCCTCGCGCCCGCTCTGGACGCTCGCCGCGACGCCCTACAACGACTTCTGGGTAGCGCCGGACGAAGCGCGGGTCCTCTACCTCGACAAGCGCGCGGTGACGCGCCACGACCTGCGCGCCAACGGGCCGCTGCTCGAGGACTTCGTGGTGACCATCGACGGCGCGGGCCGCGAGCTCGCGCGCTTCTCGCTGCTCGCGGCCTTCGAGGCCTCGCCCTTCCGGCCGCTGCTCGAACCGCTCGGCCCCACCGCCGACATCTTCCACTCGAACCGGATCGCCGTCCTGCCGGAGCGGGGCCCGCGACCCGGCGGCGCGTTCAGAGCCGGCGACCTGCTGGTCTCGCTGCGCGAGATCGACACCCTGGCGGTGCTCGATCCCGCCGGCCGGACGGTCCGTTGGGCGCGGCGCGGACCCTACCGGCGGCAGCACGAGCCGCACCTGCTGCCGAGCGGGCGCTTCCTGCTGTTCGACAACCTGGGCGCCGGCGAGGGCCGCTCGCGCGTGGTCGAGGTCGACCCGGCGAGCGGCGAGATCGCCGTCCGCTGGCCGCCCCCCGGCGTCGAGCTCTGGAGCGAGCAGGCCGGCGTCGTCCGCCCGCTCGACGACGGCCACCTGCTCGTGGTCGAGAGCGAGCGCGGCGCGGCGTTCGAGGTCGACGCCGACGGCGGCGTGGTGTGGGAGTTCCGCAGCCCGCACCGCGCGGGGCCCCGGCACGAGCTGGTGGCGGTGCTCTTCGACGTCGTTCGCTACCCGCCGGATCACCCCGGCGTCCGGCGGCTCGCCGCGACTCAGGCGCCGTAGAAGGCGCGCACCGCCGCCACCGCCGCCTGCGCCTCGCCCTCCTCGAGCTCGGCGAACATCGGCAGGCAGAGCACCTCGCGCGCCGCTTGCTCGGCGTGCGGCAGCGCCGGCGGCGCGGGCAGCCGCGCCGCGAGCGCCGGCTGGAGGTGGAGCGCCGACGGGTAGTGGACCGACGAGCCGACCCCGCGCTCGGCGAGGAACTTCTGCAGCTCGTCGCGGCGCGCGGTGGCGATCGTCATCTGATGGACGACCGGCTCGTCGTCCGGGTGGTCGACCGGGAAGCGGAGATCGCCCACGCCGGCGAGCCCCTGGTGGTAGATCGCCGCCAAACGCCGGCGCGCGGCGTTGTCCTGGTCGAGGTGGGGGAGCCGGAGGTTCAGCACCGCCGCTTGCAGGCTGTCGAGGCGGCTGTTGGTGCCGACCTCGACGTGGTGGTAGCGCGCGGTCTGGCCGTGGTTGGCGACCCGGAAGACCCGCCGCACCCGGTCGGCGTCGACCCCCGAGACCGCGCCGCCGTCGCCCCAGCAGCCGAGGTTCTTGGTCGGATAGAAGCTCCACGCCGCCAGATCGCCCAAGGTGCCGACCCGCCGCCCGCGGTACTGGGCGCCATGGGCTTGCGCGGCGTCTTCGACCAGCCAGAGCCCGCGCGCGCGGCAGAAGGCGCCGATCGCGTCGGCGTCGAACGGACGGCCGTAGAGGTGGACGCCGAGAACGCCGACGGTGCGCGGCGTCAGCCGTCGCTCGAGCTCCGCCGGGTCGAGGTTGAACGTCGCCGGGTCGATATCGCAGAAGACCGGCCGGCCGCCGGCCCAGAGCACCGCCTCGGCGGTGGCGAAGAAGCTGAAAGCGGGGACGAGGACCTCGTCGCCGGGGGCGAGGTCCATGGCGTGCAGCGCCACCACCAGCGCGTCGGTGCCGTTGCCGACGCCGACGGCGCCGGCGGCGCCGAGAAACCCGGCGAAAGCGCCCTCGAACTCCTGCACTTCGGGGCCGAGGATGAAGGCGTTGGCATCGGCGAGCGCGGCCCAGCGCGCGAAGACCTGGGCTTCGATGCGCCGCCGGGCGCGGCCGAGATCGAGATAGGGGACGGCGGTCATGGCGAGCTCCTCGGCGCGGCCGGTGCTTCCGGCCGCAGCGGATAGCGGGTCCAAGGGGTGGCGTAGACGACGAGCTCGTCGCCGGCCATGGTGACGTTGTCGGGGATGCGGAGCCGGAGCAGCACCGGAAAGCGCGCCGGCTCGCGCTCCAGCAGCGGCAGCCAGCGCGGGTAGAGCACCACGTAGTCGGGGCGCCGCTCCTCGAGCCAGCGCATCACCACCGGCGGCCAATCGAGCCCCTCCTCGCGGCGGGCGCGGCGGATCCGCTCGACCACCTCCGGATGGACCAGGCCGGCCAGATCGAGGATCGGGTTCGGCGTCAGGTACTTGACCGCCCCGACGTCGCAGAGGGCGAGCGTCGCCTCCGGTGGCACGCGATCCTGGATCCAGCGCGCCGCGGCGACGTCGCTGTCGTCGACGTTGGCGCGCGCCTGCAGATAGGTCCGGCCGGCGGCGATCAGCCCGGTCGCGGAGGGGAGCAGGAGGAGCGCCAGGCCGAGGGCGCGACCCGGCAGGCGCAGCGGCCCCAGCCGCAGCGGGTAGCGGCCGGCGGCGAGCGGCTCGAGCGCCAGCACCGCGAGCAGCGCGAGCGGCGCCAGCAGCGGGAAGAGGTAGCGCCCGAAGTTGCCGACCGGCAGCCCTTCGCCGCTCGAGATCAACACGCTCGCGACCGGCAGCGCCAGCACCCAGAGCGGCAGCAGGAGGCCACGGTCCCGTGCGCCGCCGGTGCGACGGAGCAGCTCGACCGCTCCGCCGGCGGCCAGCAGCAGCAGCCAGGGCTGCGCCTCGAACAGGATCCCCGCGATGCCGCGCACGAAGCGGAGCTCGAGCCGCCAGGCGGCCTCGCCGCCGCTCTTGGCGGCGAGCGTCGTCGGCAGCGGCGAGCCCCACAGGGTCCAGTGGACGAACGCCACCGCGCCGATCAGCAGCAGCGCCGCGAGCGCGCCGATCAGGACTCGGCGCCACGGCGGGGCGACCGCCGCGAGCGCGCCGTCTTCCCGCCGCCGCAGCACGAGCAGCCGATCGGCGAGCGCGAGCGGCAGCAGCAGCAGGGCCTCCGGTCGCGCCAGCGCCGTCAGTCCGAAGAGTGCGAGCGAGAGCGGCGGTCGGTCCTCCTCGCGCCGCTCCTCGACGTGGCGCAGCAGGCCCGCCAGGACGAGCAGCACGGCGAGCGAGATCTCCATGCCGGAGAGCGCCGACCAGACCAGCCAGCCACTCGACGCGACCAGCGTCGCGGCGAGCGTGGCGCGACCGAGCGAGAGATCGAGCGCGCGGCCGAGGCGGAAGGCGACGTCGACCGCGGCGACCTGCGCCGCGATCCCGGCCAGCTTGACCCACGCGAAGAGCGAGCCGGGCAGGAGCCAGAGCGCGGCGACCAGTGCCGTCCAGAGGGGAGCGCTCGAGGCCGGCACCGGGGGGCCGCCGCCGTAGGAGAGCCCGTCGCCGGCCGCGAGCGAGCGGGCGAAGACCAGATGGATCCAGCTGTCGTCGAGCGGCCAGCCGGCGAGATCGCCGAAGACGTAGCGCTCGGCGGCCGCCAGCGCGAGCGGCGGCAGCGCGGCCGCCAGCGCGAGCCAGCGGCGGCACTGCCGCTCCGCGACCCAGGACGGCCCCGCGCGCGGCGCGGCCGCGACCACTCGACCGGCCGGCTCGTCCCGGGACTCCACGGCGAGAGCATAGCGAAGGGCGGGAGGCCTCCGGAGCGGGTGCTAGAGTGCCCGCCCGCCATGCGCCGCGAGCCGCAGACGCCCCTCGAACACACGGTGCGCGACGCCGCGAGGATCGCCCTCTGGACGAGCCTCGCGCTCTCCCTGCTGGCGCTCGCGGCACTCTCCCGTTTGGCCAAGCCGCGTGGCTTCGGCGCCGAAACGCGCGCCATCTCCGCCGACCAGGAGCTCTGGGAGGGGATCGATTTCGAGACCTTCCCGGAGGTCCGCCTCCTCCAGGCCTACGTCCGGATCGACACCAGTCATCCCGACCCCGACGAGGTCGCGGGGGCCGAGTTCCTGGCCGCGCAGCTCGCCGCCCTCGGCGTCCCGTCGACGATCGAGCGGCTGGGGGAACGGCGGGCGAATCTCTGGGCCTTCGTAGAAGGGGAAGACCCGCGCGCCGCGGTGCTGCACCACCACATTGACGTCGAGGAGACGCTCGAGTCGGTGGAGAGCTGGAGCTACCCGCCGTTCGGTGGCGTGGTCGACGGACCCTGGATCTACGGGCGCGGCATGTACGACATGAAGAGCCTGGCGATCGCTCAGCTCGCGGCGATCGAGGCGGTGGTCAAGTCGGGCCGCAGGCCCCGACGCTCGCTGCTCTTCCTGGCGACTTCCGGCGAGGAGATCGGCAGCGACACCGGCACGCGCTGGATCCTCCGTCATCATCCAGAGCTGGTGGCACGGATGGACGTGGTGTTGACCGAAGGGGGGGTCGTCGAGACCTTGGGACCCAACGAGGTCAAGTACTGGGGAATCGAGTTCGCGCAGAAGAGATTCGGACACCTCGATCTCTGCTCGAGCGACCGCGGGCGCCTCGAGGCTCTCGACGCTGAGCTACGGCGCGAAGCGCAGTCGGAACCCCGGACCCCGATCGCCCCGGAGATCCAGACCTTCCTGGAGGCCTACGGCCCGACCCGCTCGGAGAGGCACTTCCATCGCCTCCTGGCCGATCCGGCGGCCCTGGCGAGACGGCCCGGCGAGGTCCGGAAGCTGCCCCCCTTCCTGCGCTCGCTCTTCCGCGACGAGGTCATGCCGCTGCGGCTGACCGAGGAGCCGGACGGGAGCTTTCGGCTTCCGCTCGCCGTCCACCTCCTGCCCGGCTCCGAGCTCGAGGAGGTCGTGGCGGAGCTACTGCCCCCCTGGCGGACCTTCGGCGTCGGCGTCTCACCGCCGTTCACCCGCACCGGGGAGGCCGCCGCCTCGCCGGTCGATCACCCCGCTTTCCTCGCCGCCCAGCGCGCGCTGCGCGGAGCCTTTCCGGAGGCGCCCATCGGTCCCTACTATCTCCCCTGGGGCTCGACCGACTCGCGCTACTTTCGCGCCGCCGGGGTCCCGAGCTTCGGTGTCTCCCCCTTTCTGATCGGAGTCACCGACACCTTTCGGGTCGGCAAGGCGGACGAGCGGCTGCAGCTGCCGGGCTTCGTCCGCGGGATCCCGATCTATCAGCGGCTCGTCGCGGACTTGGTCGAGTGACAGATCCGGTGGGAGAGTTGGCGCAAAAAATGTCACCCAACTTCGGCGCGACTGCGTATTCCCCTGAAATCGAAAGGTTTGTATTCATGGCACTGTTTCTGCTGCTATCTTTGCCGAAAGCACCTGCGGAATGAACCGTAGGCAGGATCCCCAGAAGGGAAGGAGAGCAGAATGCTGCAGCGACTCCGGAACCGCGAGCGGGGCTTCACGCTGATCGAGCTCCTGATCGTGGTGGCGATCATCGGCATCATCGCCGCCATCCTGATCCCGAACTTGATCGACGCCCTGCAGAAGGCCAAGCAGAAGCGGACCATGGCCGACATGCGCAACACCGGCACGGCCTGGATGTCGTGGATCACCGACCAGGTCTCGGCGGCCGCCGCCGGCGGCACCAACACCTGGGACTCGGGCGCGTACTCCACGATGACCTACGCACAGATGTTCTCCACCTTGCACCCGACGCAGACCTTCTTCTACATGAACGAGGTGCCGCAGTTCGACGGGTGGAAGTACGAGTACTGGTACGGCTATGCCGGCAACCCGCTGCTCTCGCAGGTGATCGCGATCGCGAGCGGCGGCCGGGACGGCGGCTACACGCCTACGGACGTGACGATCGGTCCCTTCATCCCGACCGCCTACGACGAGGACATCGTCTGGGCCGACGGCTTCTTCGTCCGCTGGCCGGGCGGCGTGCCGACGAGCTGAGGCGACCTCCGCAGGTGGCTTCCGAGCGCCGCGTCCCGTCGAGGGGCGCGGCGCTTCTCTTTGCGCCCGCGACCTGACCGGCGCGCCCTGTAGACTCCCAACCCACCGTGCTGTCGCTGCGCGCTCTCCCGGCCCTGCTCGGGGCCCTCTCGGCCGCTCTGCCCGGAGCGGCCCTGCCCGCCGCCGAGGCGCCGGCCCGGCTCGCCGCCGCCGCCGAGCGCCTGGCCGCCTACGTGCGGCTCGACACCAGCAACCCGCCGGGCGACGAAGCCGCCGCGGCCGAGCTGCTCGCCTCGATCCTCCACCAGCGCGGGCTCGCGACGGAGCGTTACATCTCGCCCGCGGGGCGGACGAGCCTCGCCGCGCGCCTCGCGGCGACCGGCGCGGCGCCGGAGGATGCGCCGGTGCTGGTCCTGATGCACCACCTCGACGTCGTGCCGGCCGGCGCCGGTTGGAGCGCGCCCCCCTTCGCGGCCGAAGTTCGCGACGGGCGGCTCTGGGGCCGCGGCGCGATCGACGCCAAGAGCCTGGGCATCGCCCAGCTCGAGGCCTTCCTGGCCGCGGCCGAGCTGCCGGTGCGGCGGCGCGAGCTTCTCTACCTCGCCGTCGCCGACGAGGAGGCGGGGGGGACCCAGGGGACGAAGTGGCTGCTCGAGCGCCACCCAGAGCTCTTCGCGCGGGTGGAAGCGGTGCTCAACGAAGGGGGGCAGAACCGGACCGTGCTCGGCCGGACGCTCTTCTGGGGGATCGAGGTCACGCAGAAGCGCCCCCTCTGGCTCGAGCTCGAAGCGCGCGGGCGGGGCGGCCACGGCTCGGCATTGAACGTCGAATCGGCGGCGCACCGGCTGATCGCGGCGCTCGCGCGCGCGCTCGCTGCGCCCCCCGGCTGGCGGATCTCGCCGGCGGCGCGCGCCCATTTCGAGGCGCTCGCCGCCTTCGATCCTCAGGCGCGCTCGCTGGCCGCGAGCTTCGAGCGGCTGTTCGGCCCCGAGGGCCCGACCCGCGACCTGCTGCCCGGCATGGCCGGCTATTTCCTCGACACCCTCCAGGTCACCCGGCTCGAGGCGAGCGAGCGGATCAACGTCGTCGCGCCCGCGGCGCGCGCCTGGCTCGACGTCCGCCTGCTGCCGGACACCGACGCCGAGGGCTACCTGCGCGCGCTGCGGGAACGGCTGGGCGGCGACATCGAGGTGCGCGTGCTGCTCGACGCGCCGGCAGTCGCGCCCGCGCCGACCGATACGCCCCTCTACGCCGAGCTCGCGGCGGCGCTCGGCGACGGGCGAGCTCCGGTGGTCCCCGTCTTCATCGCCGGGGTCACCGATTCGCGCTGGCTGCGCGAGCGCGGCATCGCCGCCTACGGCGTCCAGCCCTTCGAGCTCGAGTGGCCCGAGCTCGGCACCGTCCACGGCCCCGACGAGCGAATGCCGCTCGCGGTCTTCGAGCGCGGCGTCGAGCGGATGGTCCGCGTCGTCCGCGCGCTGGTGGCGCCGGAGGCGGCGGCGAGATGAGCCGCGCGACCCGCGGCCACGGCCTGCTCGAACCGCTACTCGCCCGGCTGCGCGCGCGGCAGGCGAACCGCCGGATTCCCGAGCGCCTGCGCCACGGCCGGGTGCTCGACATCGGCTGCGGCAGCTCGCCCTACTTCCTCGCCCACACCTTCTTCCGCGAGAAGTACGCCATCGACCAGCTGCCGCCAGCCGAGGTGTCCGCCGACGGCATCCTCTGGCACCAGCTCGACCTCAACTCGCGGCCGCAGCTCCCCTTCGAAGAGGGCTTCTTCCAAGCGGTGACGCTGCTCGCGGTCGCCGAGCATCTCGACCCGGCGGCGCTCGAGCAGCTGCTCACCGAGGCGCATCGGGTGCTCGCGCCGGGTGGCCGGCTGATGCTGACGACGCCGGCGGCGCGCGCCGATCGCCTGCTGCGCCTGCTCGCCCGTCTCCGCCTGGTCAGCCCCGAAGAGATCGACGAGCACAAGTACGCCTACACGCCGGGGCTGCTCGGCTGGTATTTCGGGCGCGCCGGCTTCGCTATGGAGCGGATCGCCATCGGGCACTTCGAGCTGGGGCTCAACCTGTGGGCGACGGCCGACCGCTGAGGCTCGCCGCGCCGACAGCGCGGCGGGCCGGCGCCGCGCTCCTCGCCCTGGCGCTGGCGGCGCTCGTCTTCGCGCCGGCGCTCGATCCGGGGCGGCGGATGGCGATTCGCGACTCCGTGCAGTTCCACCTGCCGCTCTACGCCTCGTTCTCCCGGCTGGCGACCGCGGGGCTGCCGGAGTGGAACCCCGATCTCTGGGGTGGCCAGCCGGTGCACTCGAATCCCAACTACGCGGCGCTCTACCCGCCGACCTGGCTGATGGTGGCGCTCGAGCCCACGTTCGGCTTCCAGGTCGGCCTCGTCCTGCACGGGCTCTTCGCGGCGGCCGGCGCGGCCTGGCTGGTGGCGCGGCTCGGCGGCCGCGCGAGCGCGCGCTGGCTCGCCGCCATCGCCTTCGGCGGCGGCGCCTGGGCGCTCGCGATCGCCCACGCCGGACGCTCCTACTTCGGCCTCGCCTGGCTCCCCTGGCTGCTGGTCGCCGCGCACGCGACGGCCGCGGCGCGCGATCGCCGCGCCGCCGTGCGCGCGACGCTCGGGCTCGCCGGCACGACCGCCGGGGTGGCGCTCGCGGGCGAGCCGGCGACGATCCTGCTGGCGCTCGGCGCCGCCGCCCTGGCGCTGCTCCTCGGCGAGCGACCGCGGCGCGCGGTGCTGGCCCGCGGCGCCGCGGCGATGGTCGTCGGCCTCCTGCTCGCCGCGGTGGCGCTCGTCCCGGCCCTGGCCCGCCTGGGCGACAGCGCCCGCGGCGAAGGCATCTCCTACCGGCACTCCAGCCTCTGGTCGCTGGCGCCGGCGCGGCTGGTCGAGGTCGTCTTCCCGCGCTTCTTCGGCGATCCGGCGCGGCTCGAGGAGGGGCTCTTCTTCGGCTGGACGCTCCACGACAAGTCGTTCCCCTACCTGTTCGCGATCACGCCCGGGGCGCTGCTGCTGGTCTTCGGCCTCGCCGCCCTGTTCGCGCGCCGGGAGATCCCCTGGCGCTGGGTCTGGCGCCTCGGCGCGCTCGCCAGCCTGCTGCTCGCCCTCGGCCGTCACAATCCGCTCTTCGCCGCGCTCTGGCCGGTCGTCCCCGGCCTCTCCTCGATCCGCTATCCGGAGAAGTTCTTCGTCGGCGCGGTGGCCTGCCTCGTCCTCGCGGGCGCGCTCGCCTGGAGCCGGCTGCTCGACGAGCGCGAACAGGGCAGGCGCGGCGAGGCCGATCTGCCGGCGGCCCTCGCCGCGCTCGCCGCGCTGGTCGCCGGGGGGCTCTGGGCGCTGCTCCGGCTGCGGCCGGAGCTCGGCGCCTGGTTCGTCACCGCGATGAGCCCGGTGGTGGCGGGCAGCTCGCAGGTCGAGCCCGCCGCGCGCTATCTGACCGCGCAAGCGGCCTGGGCGGCGGCTCTCTACGCCGCCGTCGCCGGGATCGCGCTCGCGGCGCGCGCGCGCCGGATCCGAACCGCCTGGCTGGCCGCGGCCGCCGTCGCGCTCTTCGCCGGCGAACAGCATGCGCTGGCGCGCCGGCTGTTCTATCTCGTGCCGGCCGAGTCCCTCCGGACACCGCCGGCGCTGCTCGCCGAGGTCCTGGCGCAGCCGGGATCGCGCTTCTGGTCGACCGCCGAGATGGTGCCGGAGAGCGGCTTCTTCCTCCGCCAGAACCGCCGCGAGCGGGAGATTCCGCTCACCATGATCGAGCGGCTCGACCCTTCGACCGGCGCGATCTGGGGCCTGCGCTACGCCTTGAACCGCGATTACGACCTGACGCTGACCGGACCCGCCCGCCGCGCTCTGGCCGCCTTCGAAGGGTGCTGGACCCGCGGCGACCGCGACCTCGCCTACCGGATGCTCGGCGCCTGGGGGATCGGCCGGCTCGGGATCGTCCGGCTCCCCCCGGAGCTCCGGCGGCTGGCGGCCGCGGCCGGAGGCGCCCGCCCCCCGCTCGTGGAGGTCGTCGCGAATCCCTACTTCCTGCCCGAGGCCCGTTTCGTCCCCGCCGGTGCCTGGCACTCGACGACCGAGGAGGCCGAGCGGGCCGCCTTCGCTGACCGGCTGATCGTGCCGCGCCGCGAGGACCTGGTCGGCGCGCGCCCGCCGGGACTGGAGCGCTTCGATCCCGCCGCGCGCGTGCTCGCCGAGCGCCGCGGCGGCCGCGGGGTCGAGATCCGCTACCGCGCCGCCGCGCCGGCGCTGCTCGTCGTGGCGCAGACTTTCGACGTCGGCTGGTCGGCCGCGGTCGGCGCGCGCGAAGTGCCGCTCTACGAGACCGCGACCGGCATGCTGGCGGCGATCGTGCCGCCGGGCGAGGCGACCGCCGTCCTGCGCTATCGCGACCCCTGGCTGCGGGTCGGCGCGGGCCTCTCCGGGCTGGCCGCGCTCGCGCTCGCCGGCTGGTGGCTGCGCGCGCGGCGGGGCGCTTCGCCCGGCGCGTAGAATCCGGCCGAGTGAGCCTCCCCTTCGCCTTCCTCGCGGTCTGGGCCGGGCTGTTCGGGCTGATCGTCGGCAGCTACTTGAACGTCGTCGTCCACCGGTTGCCGGCGGGGCGCTCGACGGTGCGGCCGGGCTCGCGTTGCCCCGCCTGCGGCGTCGCGATCCGCGCCGCCGACAACCTGCCGGTCCTCTCCTGGTTCCTGCTCGGCGGCCGCTGTCGCGCCTGCGGCGCGCGCATCTCGTGGCGCTACCCGCTGGTCGAGGCGGCGACCGGTCTGCTCTTCGCCGGCGCGGTCGTCCGCTTCGGCTGGAGCCTCGACGCCGCCGCGGCGGCTCTGCTCGGCAGCCTGCTCGTGGCGCTCGCCGGGATCGACTTCGATCACTTCCTCCTGCCCGACCGGCTGACGCTGCCGGGTCTCGCGCTCGGCCTCGCCCTGCAGCCGTTGCTCGCCGGCGGCTCGCTGGCGCGGGGGGTCCAGGGCGCGCTCGTCGGCGGCGGCGTGCTGCTGGTCCTCGCCGGCCTCTGGGAGCTGGTCAAAGGGGTCGAGGGGATGGGGCTCGGCGACGTCAAGATGCTGGCCATGATCGGGGCCTTCCTCGGCCTCGGCGGCGCCGTCGTCACGCTCGTGGTCGGCAGCTTCGCCGGCTCGGTCGTCGGGGTCGCTCTGCTCGCGAGCGGGCGCGGCGGCCTGGGCGCCAAGCTGCCCTTCGGCGTCTTCCTGGCCGCCGGGGGCATGGTGGCGATCTTCGCCGGCCCGGCGCTCGTCGCCGCCTACCTCGGGCTCTTCCCGTGAGCCGGCGGCCGCGCGGGCTGCGCGCCGAAGTGCCGGCGCTGCTCGCCGGCTCGCTGCTGGTCTTCGTCGCGCTGGCGACCCTGACTCTCGTCTCCTACCGCGCCGCCATCGCCGCCCTGGTGCTCGAGCGGCGCGGCGAAGCCGAGCGGCTCGCGACCCGCCTCGCCGACCAGCTGGCGCGGCCGAACCCGCCCGCCTTCGATGCGCTGGCGCGAGCGCTGCCGCCCGGCGCGGCGGTGGCGCTGTTCGACGGACTCGGAGCGCCGCTCGCGACCCACGGCTTCGAGGACGCGGTGGGGCTCGCGATCGGCGACTTCGACCTGGCGGCACCTCGGTTTACGGTCGCCGGGCCCCAGGAAGTGGAGCGCCGCTCGGTCGTCGCGGTGGCGCCCTTCGCGAGCGCGGCCGGGCCGCGCTTGTTGCGCGTCGACCTGCCGGCTGGTCAGCTCGCGGCGCGCAGTCGGGGACTGGCCATCCTGACCCCACTGGTGCTCACGCTCGCTCTCGCCGCGACCGCGCTCCTGCTCCTGTTCGCGCGGGCGCTCGCCCGGCCCTACGATGAGCTGCTCGCCCGTGCTCGCCGCGCGGTGGGCGATCCGTCCGCCGCCGAGAGCGACGACGAGTTCCTCGTTTCCACGTTCGACCGCGCTCTCGCCGCCTTGCAGACGTCCCCGGCCGGCGAGATCGAGGCGCTCGATCAGGTGCTCGGACGCCACGTCGAGAGCGGCTTCCTGCTGCTCGACCCGGCCGGTCGGGTGCTGGCGCTCAACGCCGTCGCCGGCGACCTGCTGGGAGCGCCCGGAGATCTGGTCGGTGCACCGCTCGAGCGCGCCTTCGCCGAGCAGCCCGAGCTCCGCGCGCTGCTGTCGCAGGCGATCGAGACCGGCAGCTCGATGCCGCGCGGCGAGGCCCGGCTGCGGCGCGCCGGAATCGACACGCCCCTTGGCGTCGTGGTCGAGGCGCTGCGCCGCCCGGGAGGAGATCTGCGCGGCTTCCTCGTGCTCTTCGCCGATCTCACCGACCTCGACCGCAGCGCGGCGCGGGAGCGGCTCGCCGATACCCTGGCCCAGCTCGGCGAGCTGGCTGCCGGCGTCGCGCACGAGCTGCGCAACGGCCTGGCGACCCTCACCGGCTATCTCGAGCTGGCCCGACGGCGAGTCACCGATTCGACCGCCGCCGAGCATCTCGAGGAGGCGCAGCGCGAGATCGGAGAGCTGCGGCGCGTGGTCGGGGACTTCCTCGCGTTCGCCCGCCCCGGCACCGGCCGGGTCGAGCGACTCGATCTCGCCGCGCTCGTCGCTCGCGCCTGCCGAGACCCGGCGCTCGGAGCGGTCCCCGTTCGCTTCGCTGCGCCCGACTCCCCTTGTCCCCTGCGCGGCGACGAGCAGCTGCTGATCCGGGCGATCCGGAACCTGCTGGCCAACGCCGCCGCCGCCGTCGAGAGCTCCGGCGCGCCGGAGCCGATCAAGCTCCGCCTGGAGCTCGTCGGCGACCGCTACCGGCTGCGCGTCGAGGACCGGGGACCGGGACTGCCCGCGGGGCCCCCCGACCGGCTATTCGACCCGTTCGTCTCGGGGCGACCCGGCGGCGCGGGCCTGGGCCTCGCACTCAGCCGGCGCATCGCGCTCCTGCACGCCGGCAGCCTTACCCTGGAGAACCGGCCCGGGGGGGGCGTCTCGGCAATCCTAGAGCTGGCTGCGGACACTTCAGATACCGAAGGTAGCAGCATCGTCTGATCTCGAACTCTAGAAAGGCGCCCAACTGACGCGGTAAGAGTCTGACCCGTCGTCACTTCCACCCCGCTGTCGAGCTCTCGAGGGGCGTGGTACCGGGCTTGCTCGGGGAGAGCCAGGAGCCAGCACCGCACGGACGCTGACCAACCTCTCGGGGAGATCGTCGCCATGCCGAGTCCTGCCGATTCGCCGCCGGTACGCGCATCCGAGGCCGGCTTCTCGCTCATCGAGGGCCTGATCGCCGCCGCGCTGCTGCTCTTCGTGGTCATCGGCGTGCTGCCGCTGTTCTCCCGCGCGATGATGAACAACGTCCGCGGCAACGACTCGACCCGCGCCACGGCCAGCGCGGTCGACGGCTTCGAGCGCCTCTTGGCGCTCCCCTTCGACTCGCTGCCGATGACCGTCCCCGGCGCCACCACGGAGCTCGTGGCGACCGACTCGTTCCTGCTCAAGGCGAACCGCTGGGTGACGGGCGCGATTCCCAGCGGCGACGAGGAGCAGTGGCAGCGTACCGCGACGATCCGGCAGTACAACGTCGACGACCTCCTGGACGACGGGGAGCTCACGACCCCGCTGCCCGGCAACCACACGCCCAGCCAGGTCCATCTCAAGGTGATCGACCTGGAGCTCCGCAACCGGCGCCTGGACGACGATGAAAGGCCCCGCTACCGGGTGCGCGTCGTCCAGGCCTTCTGAGGAGACCTCCGACGATGCCCGAGCGCAGCTCCTCTCCCCAGGCCGGCTTCTCGATTCTCGAGCTGGTCATCTCGTTGCTGATCGCCGTCGAGATCCTGATCGCGGCGGCGGTGGTCTTCGACCTGCACGACCGGATGGCGCGCGTCCAGGTCCAGATCACCGACATGCAGCAGTCGCTGCGCGTGGCGCAGTACGATCTCGTTCGCACCTTGCGCATGGCCGGCCGCGGCGGCCTCAACACCCCCTTCACGGTCGACGCCGGCCCGCCGGTGCGCCTGCGCGGCGGCGCGGTCGAGGTCCGCAACAACGTGCTCGCGACCGACGATTCGAACCAGGTCGCGATCGGCACCGATCAGCCGCGCGCGGTGCCCGGCAGCGACATCCTGACCATCCGCGGCTGCATCGCCGGCTCGCTCTACCAGATCAACCCCAACAACGGCGTCGACTTCCAGGTCACGGGCGCCAACACCGCCGACATCCTGCTGTCGAACCCCAGCCCGCTCGGCATCCCGCAGTGTCTGCGGCCGCTCGCCGAGCAGCTGCCGAGCAACGGCGGCTCCGGCCTCTCCGGCCCGGTCATCCTGGGCAGCAACCAGGACCGCAGCCTCTTCCACGTCGCCACGATCACCGGCGCGGCCGAGGTCGACGGCGACCCGATGGACTGCGCCGCCGGCGCGGCGCCCTCGAGCTTGCGCGTTTCGGTCGACACGACCGCGAGCACGCTCTCGCCCGCGGCGTTCGATCCGGCCATGGGGGTCGCCCTGGTCTGTCAGCTCGAGGAGTACCGCTACTACGCGCGCGAGGTCGAGGGGGTGATCGGCCCGGACTCGACGCCGATCGCGCAGCCCCGGCTGGCCCGCGCGCGGATGAACCCGGGCACCGAGCTGCCCTTCGGTGGCGACGCCGCCAACCTGTCGCTCGACATCGCCGAGGGGATCTTCGACCTCCAGGTCGCGTTCGGCTTCGACTCGGACTTCCCCTCGACCGATCCCGGCACGCCGGGCGCCTTCGGCGACGACCTCGACAACCTCGGCGTCGACGACCAAATCTTCGAGGCCGTCGCCTTCGACGCCCGCGACACCGACGACTGGCTCTACAACCACCCGGACGACGACCCGGCCGCGCCCCAGTGGACGGCCCACCAGTTTCCCGGCAACACCGGTCCGGTCGACCTGCTCTACGTGCGGATCACCCTCGCCGCCCGCACCGCGCGACCCGACCCCCGCTACGTCGGCGGCGACATCGACGGCGTCGACGGCGACGCTTTCGACTTCGTCGAGGACAACGACTACGACTCCGACCCGGCGCAGGTCTGGAAGCAGGACTTCAACCGCAACTTCCGGCGGCGGCTGCTGCAGACCGTCGTGGACATGAGGAACCAGGGATGATCGCCACCACGCAAGAGCCCTCCGCGCGCCAACCGGAGCGCGCCGCCGAGCGCGGCAGCGCCTACCTCTTCGTCCTCTTCGTCTTGCTCGTCTTGACGGTGGTCGGGCTGTCGCTCGCCCTCATTACCCAGACCGAAGTGCAGATCGGCGCCTCCGAGCAACAGCTGACGCGGGTCTTCTACGGCGCCGATTCGGGCCTGCGCATCCAGCTCGCCAACCACCTCGTCAACGGCGCGGTGGTGGCCCGGACGCGCGCCCAGAACAACGAGATCGAGCTCGGGCGCCGGACGATCCTCGGCACGGCGGTGCGCGAGATCATCGAGGTGTCGCCGATCTATCCGATCTTCTCGGGCACCTGCAACCTGTGCATGCTGAATCAGGACGCCGAGTATTTCTCGGTCAACCACGTCGTGACGTCGACTTCGACCCGACTTTCGGTCGGCGCCACTCCGCTCGAGCAGGCGCGCAAGACCGTGTCGCAGATGTTCGCGCTGCAACCCTGGGACCAGACGATCGCCGCCCTCCAGGAGGCCGGCGATCTCAGCATCATCAAGTACTGAGGCTCGGAGGATCCATGACCACCCCGTCGAGAACCCTCGCCCGCGCCCTCGGCGCCCTGCTTCTCGCCGCGAGCCTCGTGCCCGCCTCGGCCGGCGCGGACGACCGCGACCTGCTGCGCAATACCCAGGACGCCCCCTACGTTTTCATCCTCTTCGACGTCTCCGGCTCGATGAACTGGCAGCCCGCCGGCGACGCCTGGGCCCCGGCTTCGGCCGACGATCCGAGCTCGAAGTTCTACCAGGCGAAGTCCGGCATCTTCCGCGCCCTCCAAGCGACCGACGACATCAACTTCGGTTTCGCGACCTTCGACCAGGATGGCATGCAGGTCATCTACAAGCACTTTCTCTACCGCCTCTTGGACGGGCAGGAGGTGCTGCCGTGGGTCACAGACGCGAGCACGCAGCTCGACTGGCCGACGACGTCCGAGCCGATCACGTTCGGGCCACAGGCGGGTATCGACGGCACGGACAATGCGCTCGGCGCCTGTGGCTCCGGTCCCAACCTCACCCAAACTGGAAACAACCTGCTCGAGGCGCTGGGCGAGTTCAACCGCTTCCCCAAGCTTGGCTGGGCCGGCACTCCGGTCACCACGACGATCTGGTTCATCCACCGGGTCGCTGGCGGCAACTACCGCTTTCGCATGGACTTCACTCTGATCGGCAACGCCACCGCTCCGCTGGGCAGCGACAACATCACGGTGCGCATGCGGCTGCAGAGGTTCGGCACCAGCAACACCTGCACGACGGGTTCCGGTGGGACAAGGACCTACGACAGCGGCAACCATGATCGCGTCTTCACCCGCTACTACGTCGCCGACAACCGGGGGATCCCCTTCACCGGATCTTCGGACTTCATCATCTGGGAGCGCGACGCCGACGTCGGCCCCGGCGGCGTACCGGCGGGCTTTTTCAGTGTCACCTCGCAGAATCCACAGGCCAGCGGGACCTGCGACGGGTGGGAACCCAACACCGACACGGCGACCGACACCAACGGCATCAACCTCAAGCAGGTTACCGTCGCCGATCCGCTCGGACGATCCTGCGGCGGCTGCCTCAACCGCGGCGACGTGATCCCGCTCGACTGGAGCGAAGACTCCTGGCTCGGCCACGCGAATGCGGCCGTGGCCTACAACAACCGGGATCTGATCCTGACCCGGCTGGCGCCCAACCTGATCAGCGAGGGCCTCGGCGCCCGGCCGGACTTCCGCCAGGGTCGTTACTTCCAGCACACGCAGTCGAGCGGGCGGCTGACGCTCCGCAATGGCTCGCAGAAGCCGCTGATCGCCTCCGGCTCGACTCCCATCGGCGCCTCGATGGCCAACTTCCGCGACTGGTTCGACGCCTGGCGCCAAGTGGCGGCCGCGGAAGACCCGCGGTTCGGTTGCAAGAAGGTGACGCTGCTCATCATCACCGATGGCGACGAGACCTGCGGCGGCAACCCGGCGACCATCGCCGGTCAGCTGCTCAACCGGGACATCGAGACCTACGTCATCGGCTTCGGTCTGCCACTCGGTGGCGGCAACACGCTCGTCGCCACCACCTGCGCCGGCGGCGGGCAGGCGCCAGGTGGGGTGACCTGCACGACCTCGCCCACCAACGACCATCTCTTCCTGCCCAACAGCGAGGACGAGCTCGTCGATGCGCTGGCTTCGACCTTCAGCGCGATCAAGGAGACCGCCTCGGCGTTCGCATCGGCCGCGGCGCCGACCCTCCAGGCCAATGTCGAGGACAAGGTCATCATCTCGAGCTTCACGCCGCTCGACAACGAGTCGACCTGGGCGGCGCGACTGGACGCCTACCTGAAGCCGGTGCCGACCACCGGCGACGGCAAGCCCGACAAAGACCGTGTCTGCGCGCCCGGCGACACCGCCGAGTGCCTTCTGTGGGATGCGGGAGATTCGCAGCCCGACGTACCGGGTGGCTCGAGCTACCAACCCACCGGGCTACTGCTCCAGGCGCCGCTCGAGAACGAGATCGACGTCGGCGACCCGACCACGCTGCGGCTGGGTCTCGGCGCGGACCAGCGCCGCTTCTTCTACAGCCAGTTCGACGCCGCTCTGCCGGGCGGCACGATCTGGGTCTCGTCGCCAGGCGCGGGCAACCGCCAGCTCTTCACCTTCCCGACGACCGATCAGAACAAGCGCGACCTCTGGGAGGGCATGGAGATCCCCTTCGTTCCCGGTGACACCGATTCCGAGACCGCCGCTTACGACCTGCTGGAAAAGGTGATCGTCAAGACGCTCGCCGAGAAGCAGGCCCAGATCACCGACCCGTTCACCAACGTGACTTCGGACATCACCTACTTGCTGGGCGACATCTTCCACTCGAATCCGATCGTCGTCGACCAGCCCGGACGCTTCGACTACTACACCGGCGATCCCTACGTCAGCAAGCGGCTCTGCAACCAGGACCCGGACCCGACGCGCAGCCCGGCGGTCTCCTACAAGTGGTTCGCCGACCGCCACCTCTGCCGGCGGAAGATGCTCTTCGTCGGCTCGAACGACGGCCAGCTCCACGCCTTCGACGCCGGCATCTTCGAGGGGCCCGATTGCAAGCTGCCGACCACCGAGGACCGCGACGGCGACGGGCAACCGGACGGGGACGGCGATCCGATCGAAGGCGCTTTCACGAACGGGACCGGCAAGGAGCTGTTCGCATTCGTGCCGCGCCAGATGCTGCCTCACCTGCGCCAGCTCGCCGAGACGACGGACCAGGACTGGGGGCTCGACAACTCGGTCCGCGTCGACGACGTCTTCATCGATCCGGCGGGCGCGACCGCCGGCGCCGTCACCTGCCTCGACCGCGAGTGGCGCACCGTGCTGATCGGCAGCTACCGCGAGGGCGGCAGCGGCTACTTCGCGCTCGACATCACCCAGCCCGACGTGATCGCGAGCGCCACCAACGTGCCCCAGCCGGTCAACGACTACGTGCCGTCCTGCACGGACGGGCCGGCCGCCTGCGGCAGCCGCCCCTTCCCGTCGGTGCTCTGGGAGTTCACCGACTCGGTGCCCGGCAACCCGCTGGCGCGGATGGACGAGGACCTCAACGGCTGGCCCGACCTCGCCAACACCTGGAGCGTGCCGGCGACCGGACGGATCCGGGTCTGTGACGCCGATTGCAGCGAGGATTCGGTCGAGGACCGTTTCGTCGCGGTGTTCGGTGGTGGGCTCGGCGACCCCCCGACGCGGCCTCACGGCAACTACGTCTACATGGTGGACATCGAGACCGGGCGAGTGCTCTGGAAGCACGCGGTCCAGGGCGCCGTCCCCGGCGATGTCGCCACCGTTTCCGGCGGCGACGGTTACCTGAAGACGCTCTATTTCGGCACCACGGCGGGACGCGTCTACAAGGTCATTCTCGAGTCGGGCCCGATGCGCCTGATCGACGTCAACGTCGACACACTGGTCGGTGGCTCGACCGTCACGGTCCAGACGCAGCGCATCGCCGGGCCCGTGGGTGACGTCGGCCGCTACGACCCCTTCACGGTGTTCGTCACCAACGGCACACCGATCTACCACGAGATCGGCGCGATCTATGTCCAGCAGCGCCAGGCCACGGCCCTGGCGTTCGGTACCGGCAACCGCTGGAACCTCTGGGACGACAACGGCCAGGAGGGTCGTTTCTACATGATCCTCGACACCGGGTTCGTCGACAACGACCGCGACGGCACGGTCGATCCGCCCTGCGGCGGCTGCCCGACGCCGCTGACCGAGGCGAGTTACCAGATGATCGCTCCGGACACCAATCCAGGAGATCTGAGTGGCTACCTGGTCGACCCGAGCGACCCGACACCGGGGTGGTGGATCCGGCTGGATACCAACGAGCGGTTGATCTCCGAGGCGTTCGCGCTCTCCGGCATCACGATCTTCATCTCCTTCGCGCCGGACGAGATCGAGAACCCCGACGGCACCTGCTCGCGCACCGGCGAGAGCCGGCTCTTCATCGTCGGTACCTTGAGCGGCGCCGGCTACTGGTTCCCGGATCCCGACAACACCAACCTGCGGCAGCGCTACTTCACTTCGACGTCCTTCCACTCCGCGCCTTTCGTCGAGCGGGGCGCGACCGGCAACCAGGGGGGTGGCGGCTCGAACGCCGACCGGTTGACCCCGTCCCTCGAAATGGTCAAGGAGGAGCTCAAGCGGCTCTTCCCGGCCAACTGCCGTTTCGGAAACTACACGCAGAATGTAAAATCGCTCCGACAGGACACCCGAATCGTGTTCGTCGCCCCGGTGCCGATCTGCATCGAGCCGACCAACTTCAAGGAGTTCTGACCGTGCGGAATCTGCGGCAGTCCCTGCTCCTCGCCCTCGCCGCCAGCCTCGTCGGGGGCTCGGCCAACGCCGACTGGCTGGTCACCCGCGACGGCGGGAAGATCGAGACCAAGGGTGCCTGGAAGGTCGAAGGGAAGAGGGTGCTCTTCACCCAGCCCAACGGCACCCTGTCGTCGATCCGGGCGGACCAGATCGACCTCGACCTGTCGGCCGTCGAGACCCAGAAGGCGCGCACGCCCGCGCCGGCGCCCGTCGCGGAGGCCAAGCCCGAGCCGGTCCTCCGACTCACGGAGAGGGACTTTCCGCCCGTGCGCGACCTCGACGAAGGGGCCGAAGGCACGGTCGAGAAGAAGGAGGAAGCCACTTCGACCGGACTCGAAGTGATCTCCTGGGAGAAGACCGAGACCCCGAACGGCGACGGGATCGAGATCTTCGGCACGGTCCGCAACAACGGCAACACCAACGTCACCTCCCCCGCCCTGGTCGTCACCCTCTACGACGAAGAGGGGCGGCTGATCGCCACCGCCGACGGCAGGGTCAACGCCCCGGCCATCACCGCCGGCAAGACCGCCAACTTCCGCGTCGTCTTCCCCGGCGTCGCCGACTTCGCCGCGGCGCGCTTCGACGCCCAGGGCACCCCGTTCGCCCTGCGGCGCGCCGCTGCTGGCGAGGAGGGCGAGGGGGGCGAGCTCTCGCCCGAAGAGAGCGTCGAGCCTGACGACCTGGCTCCAGAGGAGGGCGAGGAGCTCGAGATGGAGCCGGCGGCGGCGCCGCCGCTGTGATGAAACGGCACGCGCGGCGACGCTCGCCTCTGGGCGCCCTCCTGCTGGCGGGGCTCGGAGCGGTGGCCTGTGGTCCCCGGCCCGCCTCCGAGCCGGGCCCGGCCGCCACGGCGAGCGGCGTGCCGCACGAATCGCCGGAGGCGGTGGCGCGGCTCGAAATCGGACACTGCACCGACGGCGAACAGCACACCGTCGACGCGGCGACGCTGTTCGCGCCGGCCGACGAGATCTGCGTGGCGGTCCGACGCGTCGACGCCGGAGCGCGGCTGAGACTCACCGGCGCGGGCGATCCGCCCGTCGACCAGGAGATCCCGGTCGCGACGAGTGGCGAGTCCGGTGAAGGGTTCGGCCACTTCGCACGAGCCGGTGGCTGGCCCCCGGGGCGGTACCGCCTCAGCGTCTGGGCCGAGGATCGAGAGCTCGCGGCGCGCGAGCTCGAGGTTCGCGCCGAGGTCGAGCCCCAACTCCCACCCGCCTGAAGGCGCGCACCCCCGGCGCGCTAACGGCGGTACTTCGGAAACCCGGCGAGGTCGAGCTCGCGCACTTTGCGCAGCACGGTGCGATAGCTCCAGCCGAGCCGCTCCGCGGCGCGGCGCTTGTCGCCCGCGGTGGCGGCGAGCGCGTCACGGAGGCGCTCGCGTTCGCTCTCCTCGGCGGCGCCGGTCCCACCGCCGAGCACTTCCCCTTCGGGCTCGACCAGCGCGCGGATTCCGGCGACGGCCAATCGTTCGCCGGGATGGAGGATCACCGCTCGCTCGAGCACGTTGGCGAGCTGGCGGACGTTGCCCGGCCACGGCGCGGACGCCAGCCAGTCGAGCGCCGCGGGCTCGAGCTCGGGGGCCTTGGCCCGGTGCTTCGCCGCCAGCTCGGCCAGCAGGTGGCGCGCCAGCAGCGGCACGTCGCTCGGCCGCTCGGCGAGCGACGGCAGGGCGATCGGGAAGATCTCGAGACGGAAGAGCAGATCGCGGCGGAAAGTCCCGCCGGCCGCCATCGCGGCGAGATCCCGGTTGGTGGCGGCGACCAGGCGGACATCGGTGCGCAGGTGCTCGCCGCCGCCCAGCCGCTCGAAACCGGCGCCGTCGAGCACGCGCAGCACCTTGGCCTGGACGGCGATCGGCAGCTCGCCGATCTCGTCGAGGAAGAGGGTGCCCCCGCGCGCCTGCTCGAAGCGGCCGAGCCGCCGCCGGTCGGCTCCCGTGAAGGCGCCCTTCTCGTGCCCGAACAGCTCGGTTTCGATCAGCGTCTCGGGGATCGCCGCGCAGTTGAGCGCCACGAACGGCCCGCGGGCGCGCGGCGAAAGCGCGTGCAAGGCGCGCGCGAACAGCTCCTTGCCGGTGCCGCTTTCGCCGGAGAGCAGCACCGTGCTCTCGGTCGGCGCCACCCGCTCGAGCAGCCGGAGCGCCGCGCGCAGCCGCGGATGGGCGCCGACGATCGGCGGCACGCCGGGAGCCTCGAAACGCTCCGCCGGCGGGGCGCCACCGGCCAGCGCCTCGACCAGCTGCTCGAGCTGGGAGATCTCGACCGGCTTCTCGAGGAAATCGGCGGCGCCGCGCTTCATCGCCTCGACCGCGGCGGCGACGGTGCCGAACGCCGTCAGGACGACGACCGGCAGCTCGGGCTGGGTCGCGCGCGCCGCCGCCAGCACGTCGAGACCGTCGCCGCCCGGCAGCCGGAGATCGGTCAGCACCAGATCGAAGCGCTGGCGCCCGAGGGCCGCGCGCGCCGGCGGCGCGTCGTCGACCGCCGTGACCTCGTGCCCCCCTTCGGCCAGCGCCGTCTGCAGCATCCGGCGCAGCGACTCGCGGTCCTCGACCACCAGGATGCGCGCCATGGCTCGCTAGTCTCCGCTCGCGCGCAACGCCGAGACCAGCACCTCGTCGTCGGCCGGATCGACCGTGCGCAGATCGATCATCAGCCGACTCTCGCGCAGGTAGCCGACGACCGGTGGCACCCCCGCGCGCAGCCGCGCCAGCCGGGCGCTCCCGCCCGGCAGCGCCAGCGCCTCGCCGGGGATCGGCGCCTCGGGCGCCGCGCCACCGCCGATGAACGCCTCCGCCGGCACGATCTCGGCGCCGCAGCCGGCGGCGGCCCGCTCGAGTCGCGCGCGGTGCGCGGCCGGCTCCGGCCAGAGGCGGTCGAGCGGCAGCGGCGCGGCGCCGAGGTGGAGGCGCAGGATGCCGTCGAGCGCCACCGCCCGCAAGCGGTCCAGCCGCAGCGCCCGGTAGAGGGGATGGCGCCGGCAGCGCTCGACGAGGTCGGCCCGGCCGGCAAGCAGACCGGCCTGCGGCCCGCCCAGCAGCTTGTCGCCGCTGCCGCAGACCAGGTCGCACCCGGCCGCGAGCAGGCCCCGGAAGCTCGGCTGCCCGGCGAGCTGCGCCTCCGGCCGCGGCGCCAGCAGCCCCGCCCCTTCGTCGACCAGGAGCGGCAGACCGTGCCGGTGCGCGAGCTGGGCGAGCTCGGCTGGCGCTACCTCGGCGACGAAACCGGTCTGCCGGTAGTTGCTGGCGTGGACCTTGAGCAGCAGGGCGGTGGCGGGACCGAGCGCGCGCTCGTAGTCGGCGAGGTGGGTCCGGTTCGTGGTGCCGACCTCGACCAGCCGCGCGCCGGCGGCGACGAGAATCTCCGGGATGCGGAACGAGCCGCCGATCTCCACCAGCTCGCCGCGCGAGACGATCACTTCGCCCTCGTCCGCCAAGGTCGCCAGCGCCAGCACCAGCGCGCCGGCGGCGTTGTTGACCGCGACGCCCGCCTCGGCGCCCGAGAGCTCCGCGAGCAGTCGCGAGGTCCGCTCCGCGCGGTCGCCGCGCCGGCCGGTCGCCAGGTCGATCTCGAGATCACAGGCCGCGGTGGCCAGCTCCGGCAGCCGCGCCGCGACCCCGGCCGGCAGCGGCGCGCGACCGAGGTTGGTGTGCAGGAAGACGCCGGTGGCGTTGAGCACGCGGCGGAGCGGCCGGCCGAAGCGTCGCTCGAGCTCCTGGGCGATGGTCTGCGGGAGCGCCTCGGCCGCGGCCGCGGCCGCGAGCTCCGGGTCGGCCGCCAGGCGCTGGCGCAGGGCCTCGAGCGCCCGCCGCGCCTGGACGCGCACCCGCTCCCGCCCGTAAGATCCTTCGAGATCGGCGAGGCGGGGGTCGGCGAGCAGGCGGTCGACCGCCGGCAGCCGGCGACGCGGGTCCTCGCGCGAAGCGACGCTCATGGTTCCGATCGCATTCTAGGAGAAGCGCCCCACTGATCCCCAAGCGCCCCCTGCCGCCGCCCTCGGGGCGAGCCGCCGCCAGCCCGGGCCGGCCGGGGGAAGCCTCGGCCACGCCGGCGGCACCCTCGGCCGAGCGCGAGCTCGAGCACCTGGCGCAGACCATCGAGCGCTTCCGGCTCGACGCCGAGCGTTTCTTCAACGGCGCGCTCAAGCTGCCACCCGAGGAGCTGCGGACGCAGGTGCAGCGCGAGCTGCGCGCGCTGCGGCAGGTCAACCTGAAGAGCGCGGTCGAGCAGTTCCGCCTGGGCTCGCTCGAGGCCCGATTCAACAGCATCTCCGAGCTGTTCGGCCGCCGCTTGCGCGAGCGCGAGGAGGGGCGCGGCACCACCCATCCGGCCGCCGCCGCCGCCGCGCCGCGCCCGCTCGATCCGCAGGCCGGCATCGTGCTCGACCAGCGCCTCGACCCGGAGGCGGTCGACGCCCTCTTCGCCGGGCTCGTGCGCAGCGGCGGCGGCGCGCGCCTCGAGCTCGACTCGTTCCGCACCCATCTGCGCAAGCAGCTCGACACCATCCGCGAGCGGACCGGGGCCGAGCGGGCGCAGTTCCGTCTCGCCCTCGAGGAGGGCAAGCTGAAGCTGAAAGCCAAACCGGTCGGCGGGCTCGACTAGCGCCGGTCACCGCCGCAAAGGAGTCGCCGTGCGCAAGTCCACTCTCGTCCTCGCCGTCGCCGCGGCCGCCGCCGCTCTGGCCACCCTCGCGGCGCTCGCCACCACGCCGCCCTACCGGCTCGACCGCGCGATCGAGGTCCAGCAGGCGCTCACCGCAGAGCGGCCCGACGATGCCGCGGTGTTCAACGACCTCGGCAACCTGCTCGTGCTCGACCAGGATTGGCAGGGCGCCGCGGCGGCCTATCGCCGGGCGCTCGAGCTCGACCCGGAGAGCGCGCCGATGCGCTTCAACTACGCCCTGCTGCTCCAAAAGCTGGGGGAGCGGCGCGCGGCTTTTCGCGAGCTGCGCCAGGTGGTCGAGCTCGACCCGAACCATGCCTGGGCCCACTACGAGATCGGCAAGATCTACCAGGCCTGGCGGGCCAAGCCGCTCGCCGAGCGGGCCTATGCCCGGGCGTTCCGGCTCGAACCGCGGCTTTCCGACGCCCGGGTCAACCCGCACGTCCTGGACAATCCGCTGGCCACCCGCGCGCTGCTGCGCGCCCATCGCCCGGAGGGCGAAGACCTGCTGCCGCCCCGCACCTACGAAGAGCCGGCTCGCATCGCCGCCCTGATGATCGAGGTGCCGAAGAGCGGCGACCAGCTCGCCGCGGAGCCGGCGGCGGCCGGGCAAGGTGGCTTCGCGCGCTCCTCGACCGGGGGCGAGGGGCCGCGTTCCGCTCCCGCGGCGACCGAGACGCCAGCGGAGACCGCCGAGGCCGTCGAGTCGAAGCGCCTGACCGCGAGCGACCTCGAGCCGGGCAAGGGCGTCAATCAGGTGATCGGCGGCGCCGCCGTGGTCGGGACGCCGGCGCGCGGTGAGCCCGGCGGGCGACGCGTCCGCCCCGCCTTCTCCGGCCGCCCCGCGCCGGCGAGCGAACCGGTCAAGCCGACCGAACCCGGCTCGAGCTCACCGCCGACTCCGGGCGGCTTCGTGCCCCAGGTGGACTCGACCGGCCGGCTCGAGATCCAGCTGCTGCCGGCCGCCGGAGCTCGCGCCATCGGCGCCTGACGCCGAGAGCGGCGCGGCGCGCGCTCACGCGGGAGTGAGCGTCAGGCCGCGCACGGCCACGCTCGGCGCGCCATAGAGACCGTCGCCGGCGACGAATGCGAGATCGCGGGCGACCGCGCAGAGGCCACCGAACAGACCGCGCAAGTCGCCACCGAGGACCGCCCGGCCGAGCGGGCCGCTCGCTCGGCCGCGCTGGATCGCGAAACCGGAAACCGGCAACCGGAATCGACCCCCGGGCTCCCACGCGACGCCCCCCTCGGCCTCGATCAGATAGGCGCCGGCCGCGATCGAGGCGACCAGCTCGGCCGGCGCCACCTGCGGCGCGGGCGCCAGGTAGAGCTGGGTCGGGGCCCGTCGGGGCAGGTCCCGATAGCTCGCGCGGCGCGCGCAGCCGGGCGGCGGCTCGCCGTCGCACTCCCACCAGGCGACGAGCGGCGCCACGAAACGGCCGGCTTCGAGCAGCACCCGCGGACCGGTCGGCAGCCCCTCACCGTCCGCCGGCGCGGCGAGCGCTCCGGCCGCCAGCCGGCCGTCGTCGATCAGCGTCCAGCTCTCGCCCGCCAGCTGTCGTGCGGCGCCAGCCGAGGCGGCCAGCCGGGCGCCCGCTTCCGGTCCCGAAAAGAGCGGCGCCAGCGCCTGGATCAGGCGCGCGGCGAGCGGCGCCGCCAGCACCAGGTCGGCTCCGGGCGGCGGCCCGCCCGGCCGGCGCGCCAGCCAGCGATCGACGATCCGGCGGGCGAGCGCATGCGGCGCGAGCGCACGCGGCTCGCGCGCGGCGATCTCGAGCGTCATCGTCTCGGCCTCGGCCTCGACCTCCAGCCGCAGCTGCGTGGCGCGGGAGCGCAGGTCCGCCGCCACGCCGCGGCTGGAACGGAGCGCGGCTTCGCTCGCGCCGTCTTCGAGCCGCGCGGCGACGAGCCGCGCCGCCGGCAGCTCGCGGCGGACCTCCCGCTCGACCGCAGCGAACAGGCCCCAGGCCTCGCTCTCGGCGATGAGGGGGGCATCGAGACCCGGCGGCGGCGGCCAAGCCGGGATCGGGCGCGGGTCCGGCAGCCGGAGCGGGTGCGCCGTCGGCTCGGGCAGGCGCGGCGCGGCCGGCGGCGCACCGGATCCAGCGACGAAGAGCGAACGGCGCAGATCGCCGGCGCGCACCGCCCAGCCGCTCTCTTCGGCGAAGGTCGCGCTCTCACCCTCGGGGCCGCGCTCGAAGCGCCGGCTGCGCCCCTGCTTCTCGAACACCTCGACCTCGCCCCAGCCGCCGCGCCGCAAGGTCTCGAGCAGCGCGCCCGCCGCCGGGCCGCAACCGCCGCCGCTCCCGCTCACGGCGTCACCTCGAGCCCGGCGACCACCAGCGCCGGCGCGGTCGCCCAGACGGCGCGCCGCTCGCCGGCCTTGGCGCACCAGCCGGCCCCCGCGACTTCGGCCGCCGCGCCGACGGCGACCACCGCGGCGAGCAGCTCGGCCAGCCGGCAGCGGATGGTGAACGAACCGACCGCCTCCCCGGCCCGACCGCCGGCGTCGAGGCGGCGCCCGCAAGGGGCGTGGAGCACGACCTCGCCGCTGCGCGGATCGAGGCGGCCGGCGTCGAGCTCGGCCACCGCGAGACCGTCCGCCGCCAGCGCCGCGAGCGCCGCCGGCGCCGTCTCGCCGGCCAGCAGCTCGAGATGATGGCTGCGCGGGCGCACCGGCGAGTGACGGCCGGCGCGGAAGCCGGCCCCGGGCGAAAGCGCCGCCGAGCGCCGGGCGAAGCGCAGGTCGGAAAGCGGCTGCTCGACGCGTCCGTCGCGCAGCAGCCAGCGGCGCACGACCGGCTGCCCCTCGTCGTCGGTCGTCCGCTCGACGCCGGCCGGCGCGCGCGTCGGATCCTCGAGCACCGAGAATCCGACCGGACCGAGCGCCGTCCCGATCGCTGCCTCCGGCCGCCCCGAGAGCGCCAGCAGGTCCGCCTCCAGCGCGTGCGCGACGGCCTCGTGCAGCAGCACCGCCGTCGCGGCCGGCGCGAGCAGCAGCGGCGGCCTGCCGGCCGCGGGGGGGAGCGCCTCGCGGGCGCGGAAGCGCCCGACCAGCGCCTGCGCGACCCGCTCGGCCTCGTCCCCATCGAGACGCGGCGCCAGCGCCCCGTAGCGGCCCCACGGCAGCTCGACCTCGAGCGAGAAGAAGGCTTCCCGCTCCGGCGCGACGCTCCAGAGCGGCCCCACCACCAGCAGGTCGCGGCGCTGCCAGCGCGCGGTCAACCGGAGCGGGAAAGCGGCGTGGCGCCGGCGCAGCGCCCGGTCGAGCTCGCCCGCGAAGGCTTCGAGCTCCGCGCGCGGCAGCGGCGCGCTCCAGGGCTCGAGCGCGAAGCGCGCCTCGGCCGCGGCCGCCGGCAGCGCGCGCGCCACCTGCCGGAGCGCGCTCGCCAACTCGTCGGGCGCGATCCGGTCGCGCCCGGCGCTCCAGGCCCGTCCGCCGCGCACCAGCCGCACCGCGAGCCCCTCCTCGCGCCGCTCGCGCAGCCCGGGGCCGCTGTCGCCGGGAGGCAGCTCGAGCTCGAGGCGGCGCTCGAAGTAGACCTCGGCGCCGTCGTCCGGCTGGTCGGCGACCGCGGCGAGAGCGCGCGCGACCGCCGGGGCATCGAGGCCGTCGAACGGACCGCGGGGCGGCGACGGAGAGCTGAGGGGCGGCGGCATCCGGGCGGGGGTCGGCGCGCGGCGTGCGCTGGCTCCGGCGTCAGCGAGCGAGCGGCTCGAGGCGCACGCTCGCGCCCGCGCCCCGCGCCGTCACCGTCACGGCGAGGCGGAGCGTGCCGCGCGCGTGGACACCGTCCGGTTCGGCGCGGAAACCGGCCCGCGCGAGCTGGGCGCGGTAGAGGCGCTCGGCCTCGGCGGCCGGACGCGGCACGATCAGCTCCACCCAGGCGCCCGCCGGAGCGGGCCCGAAATCGACGATGCCGCCACCCTCGGGGAGCGGCACGTCGGGGGGGAAACCGGTCGGCAGGCGCCCCGCGACCGCCGGCTCGGCGCGCCGCACCTCGACCGTGTCGCCGGCCGTCGAAGCCGTGGCGTCCGGCGCGGCGGTGACGTCCACGGTGTCGAGGTCGCGCCCGCCCGGAGCGCGGCGTTCGCCGCCGCCGCAGCCGGCGAGCAGGGCGGCGAGGGCGAGGAGTCCCCCGCCCCAGCGGGGCGGGAAACGGCGGCGGCGAGCGCTCCGGCCGGCGGATCTCACGCCGCGAGTCTACCGCGCCCGCACGAGCGCTTCGGGCAGCTCGTCGAGGCTCTCGAGATCGCCGTCGCCCGCGCGGTCGAGGTGGAGCGCGAACATGCCGGCCGCGCGCGCCCCTTCGACATCGTCGCGCCGCGAGTCGCCGATATGGACGACCGCGGCGGCCGGCAGCTCGAGCGCGTCGAGCGCCGCCCGGAAGATCGCGCCGTGCGGTTTCTCGACCCCCACCTCGGCCGACACCACCACCGCCGCGAAGCGCGGCGCCAGCTCGAGCGCACCCAGCAGGCGGGGCAGCCGCTCGTCCCAGTTCGAGATCACCGCCAGCGTCAGACCGCGCGCCGCCAGCCGGTCGAGCGCCGGCACGACGTCGGGGTAGACCCGCCAGGCGCCGGCGGTGCCGAAGCGCTCGTAGAGCTCGGCGGCGGCGAACGGCGACGGCCGCCCCACCTCCCCCAGTTCCGCCACGCGCTCGACGAAGTGGCGCCAGAAGCCGCGCGCGCCGCCGGGATGGGCGGCGAAGCGATCGTGATCCGGGCGGGCCGCGCACGCGAGCTCGCTCCAGACCAGCGGGATCAGCCGGGCGAGCTCCGCGGCCGAAACGTCGATGCCGTGGCGGGCGAGCACGCTGGCGTAGAGCGCGCCGGGATCGGCTGGCGCGAACAGCGTCCGGGTGGCGTCGAAGCTGACCGCGCGAACGCCGATCACCGTCGCCGGTCGTGCAAGTAGAAGGCGGCGATCACCAGCGCGTGGCGGATCTCGCCCGCCGCGACGAGCGCGGGGATGTCGGCGAGCGGCCGCCGCACCACCGCGATCTCCTCCTCGCCGTCGCCCGGAGGGTCGCCGACCCTCTCGAGCCCCTCGGCCAGAAAGGTGGTGCACCGGTTGCTGAGGAAAGCCGGGTTGGGCTCGACCTCGCCGAGCAGCGACCAGCGCGCGGCGCGGTGCCCCGTCTCCTCGTAGAGCTCCCGCTCGGCCGCGGCACGCGGCGACTCTCCGGGGTCCACCATCCCGCCCGGGATCTCGAGCGTCGGGGCGCCGATGCCGAAGCGCCACTGGTGGACGAGGAGCACCGCTCCGGCCGTGTCGATCGCCACCACGTTGACCCAGTGCGGAGCCTCGAGCACCAGGGCTTCGCGGCCGGCCTCGTCGGGCCGTTCGTCGCTGGCCAGCCGTTCGCGCCGCAGCTCGAACAGCTTGTGGCGGAAGATCGTCTCGGAGCCGATCCGGAGGTAGCGGCGCACGGCGAGCAGAATACCGGAGCTGCGCCGGCCGGTGCGGTGCCTTTCCCGCGCGCTGCGCTATCCTCGCCCCGTGCGTTCCGATCTCCGCCTGCTCGCCGGCAGCGCCCTGCTCGCCGGCTGGCTCGCCCTGCTGCTCCACGGCCACGCCGGCGGCGGCGCCGTCCATCTGCTGGCCGTGGCCGGCCTCGTGCTCTGGCCCTGGCGCCGGTAGCCCGAATTCAGCGCCGCCAGAAACCGCGAATGCGGTCGCCGGTGCGCAGCGATGTCGCCACCAGGATGCCGACCGCGACGCCGACGATGCCCGCCAGCGCCCAGGGGAAGGCGCGCCCGAGGCGCAGGAAGAGCGTCGCCGCCACCGCCGCGGCGAGGATGGCGAGGAGGCGGCCGACGGTCAGCCCCGCCATGCCTCGACCGGGTTGACCAGCGTGCCGGCCCCCGGCACCTCGACTTCGACCAGGTCGCCGTCGGCGAGCGGGCCGACGCCGGCGGGGGTACCGGTCAAGACCAGATCGCCCGGCTCGAGCGTCATCATCCGGGAGGCGTAGACCAGCAGCTCGACGATGCCCCAGCTCATCTCGGCGGCCGCGCCGCGCTGCCGGGTCTCGCCGTTGACCCGCGTCTCGACCGTGAGCTGGCCGAGGTCGGGCTCGATCAGGAGCGCCGGTCCGAACGGGCAGAAGGTGTCGAACGACTTGGCGCGCGCGAAGGTTGCGTCCTGACGCTGCAGGTCGCGGGCGGTGACGTCGTTGGCGGGCGCGACGCCCAGGACCGCGCGCGCGGCCTCCTCGGCGCCCGCGCGCCGGAGCCGGCGACGCAGGAGCACGGCGATCTCGCCCTCGTGCTCGACCCGCTCGCTCTCGGGCGGCAGCACGATCGGCGTCCGCGGCCCGACGATCGAGGAGGGCGCCTTGAGAAAGAGCAGCGGCTCCGCGGGCGTCGGGTTGCCGAGCTCGGCGGCGTGCTCGCGGTAGTTGCGCCCGACGCCGACGATCTTGCCCGGTTCCCAAGGGGGCCGCAGCGCCTCGGCCGCCAGATCGACCCGGCGGCCGAAGCGCCACTGCGAGACCGGCGTCTCGAGCGGATCACTCAGCAGGACGGCGAGCTCGGCGAGCGACTCGCCGGCGGCGAGAAAGCCCTCCGACCCGAAGCGGACGAGGAGCACGGCTGAGATTCTACGCGCGCGGCGCCGCTGGGGGGCGGGGCGAGTCGGCGGCGAGGCGGGCGCGGGCGCGGCCGGACAGCGGCGTCACCACCAGCGTGCCGGTCAGGTCGTTGACGTCGACATAGACCTCGGTGCCGTAGACGCGCGTCAGGTGGGCGTAGGTCAGGGTCGCGGCGGTGGGGCCCGCGGCCGCGGTCCGGCCGTCGGCGAGCAGCACGACGCGGTCACAGTACTCGGCGGCGAGGTTGAGATCGTGCAGCACGGCTGCCACCGCCCGCCCTTCGGCCGCGAGCGCGCGCACGAGGTCGAACAGCTCGACCTGGTGGCGCAGGTCGAGAAACGACGACGGCTCGTCGAGCAACAGGACCGGCGTCGACTGGGCGAGCGCGCGGGCGACCATCACCCGCTGCCGCTCGCCCGCCGAGAGGCTGCCGACCGGCCGCTCGGCGAGCGCCGAGGCGTCGACCCGGGCGAGCGCCGCGCGCGCCGCCTCGAGATCGCTCGCGGCCTCGAAGGCGATCCCGGCCAAGTGGGGGTGGCGCCCGAGCAGCACGATCTCGAGCGCCGTGAACGGCAGCTCGAAGCTCGGCTCCTGCGGGACCACCGCCACTCGACGCGCGATCTCGCGGCGCGACAGCGCGCCGAGCGGCACGCCGCCCAGGCGGACCTCGCCGGTCGCCGGCGGCAGCACCCCCGACAGGAGCCGGACGAGCGTCGACTTGCCGGAGCCGTTGGGGCCCAGGATGCCGACGATCTCGCCCGGCGCGACGTCGAGGTCGAGTGCCTCGACGCCGCCGCCGCTCGGGTAGCGGAAGCCCAGCTCGCGCGCCGACAGCGTCATCGGGGCCGGCCCACCGCGCGCCGGTCGCGCCGCGGCGACTTCGCCGAGATCAGACACGGCTCCCCCGGCGCCGCAGCAGCAGCAGGAAGAACGGGCCGCCCACGAGCGCGGTGACCACGCCGACCGGCAGCTCGCGCGGCGCCACCAGCGTCCGCGCCGCCAGGTCCGAGAGCACCAGGAAGGCGGCGCCGCCGAGCAGCGACGCCGGCAGGAGCAGCCGGTGGTCGGGCCCGAAGAGCAGGCGGAGCAGATGCGGCACCACCAGCCCGACGAAGCCGATCATCCCGGCGTGCGCCACCGCCAGCGCGGTGAGCAGTGAACCGAGGACGTAGGTCTCGCGCTTCAGTCGCTCGACGTCGACGCCGAGCTGCAGCGCTCCCTCCTCGCCGAGGCCGAGCGCGTTGAAGGCGCGCGCGCGGAAGGCGAGCACGGCCGCCACCGCCAGCGCGACCCCGGCGAGGCCGGCGAGGCGCGGCCCCCCGAGGGTCGGAATGCGCCCCATGAGGAAGAAGACGATGGAGTGCAGCTGCTCGAGCGAGGCGACGCTCTGCAGGAAGAACAGCACCGCCGCCGCGAAGGCATTGAAGATGGCACCGGTCAGCAGCAGCGTGTAGACCGACAGCCGGCCGTCGGTGGTGGCGATCCGCTCGACCAGAATCAGGGTCGCGAGCGCGCCGGCGAAAGCGGCCACCGGCACGGCTCCCGCGGGCGCGCCAGCCACCAGGGCCAGGACTCCGCCCAGCGCCGCGCCGCCCGAGACGCCCAGCACGTAAGGGTCTGCCAGCGGGTTGCGCAGCAGCGCCTGGAAGGCGCCCCCGGCGAGCGCCAGCGCGCCGCCGAGCACGGCGGCGCCGAACGCCCGCGGCAGGCGGATCTCGAGCAGCACGCTGCGGGCGAAGGGATCGCCCCCCGACCACGCCGCGAGCCAGCGCGCGACCGGCAGCCGCGCGGCGCCGCCCGCGAGCCCGGCGAGCAGCGCGAGCCCGGTCGCGAGCGCGAGCAGGCCGAGCACCGCGGCGGCGCGCCGCCGCGTCAGCGGTGGGCGCGCTCTCATTCGCGCGCCCCCGCCGCCGGCTCGAAGCGCTCGGGATGGATGCAGCGCGCGAGCCGCGCCGCGATCTCCCCCAGCCGCGGGCCGGGAATCGCCAGCTCGGCGGGAGCGACCGCCCAGACCCTGCCCGCGGCGACCGCCGGCAGGAAGGGGTAGCGACTCCAGAAGCGGATCAGGTCATCACCGTCCGCGGTGTTGTCCGAGCTGTCGACGATCACTTCCGGCCGCCGCTCGAGCATCGCCTCGAGGCTCGCCTGGACGAACGGCGAGCCCAAGTCGGCGGCCACGTTCTTGCCCCCCGCCGCGGTGAGGAGTCGGTCGAGGTAGGAGCCCGGTCCGGCGACGAAGAGCGGCTCGCGCCCGACCACGACGAGGACGGTGCGGCGCGGCAGATCGTGCGTCGCGCGCTCGATCTCGCGCACGCGCGCGTCGGCGTGGGCCGCCAGCTCCGCGGCCGCTTCGGCGCGGCCGACCCGCGCTCCGAGCGCCACCATCGAGGCGAGCGCCCCTTCGTAGCTCGCGGTCTCGAGCTCGAGCACCTCGATGCCGTGCGCGCCCAGCCGCGAGCGCGCCTCGCGCCCCGCCACTCCCGCGGTGGTGACCAGCAGGTCGACCCCCAGCGCCAGCAGTCGCTCCGGGTTCGGAGCGTCGTAGCCCCCGAGCCGCGGGCGATCCCGCAGCTCGGCCGGCGCGGCGACGAAATCGCCGACCGCGACGACCTGGTCGAGCCGGCCGAGCGCCGCCAGCGTCTCGGCGGCCGACGGGGAGAGCACCGCGAGCCGGAGGGTCTCGGGCCCGCCGGGTCCGACCGGCGACGAGGCGCCGCCCGGGCGCGGCGGCTCGCCGCCGCAGGCGAGCGCCGCGGCGACGACGGCAGCCACCAGCACCCGCAGGAAGAGTCGTCCCGACCGCACGCGCGCGGGGCTCAGAATCGGAGCGCGCAGCCGGCGGCGAAGCCGCGGCGCGGCGCCGGGTAGCCGGCGAGCTCCTCGTAGCGCGCGTCGGCGGCGTTCTCGACGCGGGCGAACGGTTCGATCCACTCGGCGAGCCGCCAGGCCGCCGTCAGGTCGAGCGTCGTGTAGCTCGCGAGCGGGATCTCGCCGAAGTCGACGCGCTCGCCGACGAAGCGGACGACGCCGCCGACCGTCCAGGCGCCGGGTCGGTAGGAGACGACCAGGCTGGCGCTCTCTTCGGGACGGCGCAGCAGCCGCCGGCCACTCGGACGCTCCTGCGCCTCCTGGAGCGTCGCCGCCAGCCGCGCGTCGACGCGCGCGGTCGCCAAGGCCAGACTGGCCTCGAGGCCGCGCGCCCGCGCGCGCCCCAGGTTGACCGGCCGCAGGGAGACGAAATCGAACTCGATCAGCTGCTCCATCCGGTTCTCGAACCCCGCCAGCGCCAGGCGTAGCGGGCCGAGCTCGCCCTCGACAGCCAGCTCGAGGCTCTCGCCGCGCTCGGGCAGGAGCTCGGGATTCGAGAAGCCGGGGTAGTAGAGATCGGCGAGCGACGGCGCGCGAAAGGCCTCGCCGTAGCCGGCGCGGAGCCGGAAGCGCTCCCCTAGCCGCCACGCCGCCGCGACCCGCAGGCTGGTCTCGCCACCGAACGCGTCGCTCTCGTCGCGGCGGACGCCGAGATCGAGCCGCAGCGGTCCGCGCGCCAGCGAACCCTGGGCGAAGAGCGCCCAGATCCGCTGCCGCTCGCCCGCGAGCGCGGCGCCGAAGGCGCTCCCCGACTCGACCCGGTCGCGCTGCCAGTCGCCGCCCAAGCTGAGCGTCAGTCCGCCCGGCAGCGCTCGCCGCGCCACCAGCCGAGCCTGCTCGCGCCGGGCGTCCGCCCGGCTCGCAGCGAAGGGATCGTCCGCGTCTTCGATTTCGAGCCTCGTCGCGGTGCCGCCGAGCTGCGCGTCGAGCTCGAGCGCGCCATCGGTCCAGCCGACGGGCAGTGCGAGCGTGGTCGCGTCGAGCGTCTGGAGCTGCCGCGGCGTCGGGCCGAAGTAGCCGCGAGGGACGCCGAGCTCGCTCTCGAGCCGGCGCAGACGCGCGCCGAGCGTGAGACCGGGATTCAGGTCGGCGGCGAGCGACAGCGCGAGTTCGTCGGCGTCGTAGAAGTCGTTGACGAGCTCCCCCTCGCCGCGGCGCAGGTGGCCCGAGGCGCCGAGTCTCACCGCGCCGAGCGTGCCGCCCGCGGCGGCTCCGGCGCGGCGCAGCTCCTTCGAGCCGCCCTCCAGCCGCGCTCGCACGCCGCGCTCGGGGTGGCCGGTCAAGACCTGGACGACGCCGCCCAGCGCGCTCGAGCCGTAGAGCGCCGAGTAGGGCCCGCGGACGACTTCGAGCCGAGCGACGCCGTCGGTCGCGAGCGTCGAGAGATCGAACCCGCCGAGGTAGGGGTCGTTCAACGCGATGCCGTTCCAGAGCAGCAGCGTGTGGCTCGAGTTGGTGCCGCGGGAAAACAGCGAGGCGACCTTGCCGGGCGAGCCCGCGCGCACGACCTCGAGCCCGGGCAGGGTACGCAGCAGGTCGAGCGCGAAGCCGCTCTGCCGGCGTTCGATCTCTTCGGCAGCGACGACGTCGACCGCGACCGGCACCTGGCTCGCCGGCTCCTCCTCGGCGGTCGCGGTGACGGTCAGCGTCTCGTGGAACGGGATCGGGCTCGGCTGCGTCAGCGCCGGGATCGCGCCCCCGAGGAGCCCGGCAGTCAAAGCGAGGATGCGCCGCATGCGCACTCCTTCCGGAAAGTGCGACGCCCCGCCTCCCGGCGGGGGAGAGCGGGGCGGGGCGGGCGCATGCGGCCCGGCGGCCCGCTCCCCACACCCCGGGGGAGGGTCGTCGGACGGTGGCGGCAGGTCTCCTGGCTCCCGGATCGTCCTACTCCCGGACCTTCCCGCTGCCGGAACCCTCCGATCCTCTCGGGATCGGACGATCTCCCGGACGCAGTGGCGTCTCCGGTTTCGTCCCCGGTTACAGTGGCGGGGGCCGCGCCGGTATCTCACCGGCTTCCCTTTCGAAGACCCTCGCGTTGGCGAGGGTCACCGCACCGTCGGGTCTGTCAAAAAGGGCCCCGCACGCCGCGGGGCCCGGAACTCGAGAACCTGCGCGGCCTTTTCAGGCCGCGGTCACTGCCCCGGCGGCGGAGGCGGCGCGGACGGCACCGGCTCCGGCGCCGAGCCGCCACCCATCGGCGGGGTGAAGCCGCCGGCGCCGACCATCGACAGCGGCAGACCGGTCGCCTGCGACGGCTCGACGAACTGCTCCTGGTTGTAGACCGGCGGCGGCGCGTTCGCCGCCGCGGCCGCGTCGGCCGCGAGCGCCGCCTTGCCCTCGTCCGAGTCGAGATCGAGTTGGTCGTTGGGGGCCCAGCCGAGCGCGATCGTGGTCGAGTTGAGCACGTGGCCGAATCCCTTGTTCTCGGTTTCGGTCGTCAGCGACTCGACGTCGGCCTTGTCGATCGACAGCAGGTTGCCCCACTCGTTGAGGAAGATCAGCTTGTCGGGATTCCAGCTCGCGTCCTCCGGCTGATAGCGCGACGTGAAGCTGGTGCCGTTCTTGAGCAGGATCGTGTACGTCTCGGCGACCGCCGGCAGCGCCACCAGCACGCCGACGAGAGCCAACGCCAGTCCTCGGGTCCACGAGCGCATGGAAATCCTCCTCGAAGAGCCCGGGGAGTATAGCACGCAGCTCGCCAGCTCCCGGAGCGGAGCAGGTCACACACCCGCCCGCCCCGCGCGCTGCGATCGGTCGCAGAGCGCGCGCCAGCGGCGGCGCGAAGCGGAGAATGGGAATGGTGCGCCCGAGAGGATTCGAACCTCTGACCTTGAGCTCCGGAGGCTCACGCTCTATCCAGCTGAGCTACGGGCGCGGGAGAGACTGGGGTGAGTGATGGGACTCGAACCCACAACGACCGGAGCCACAGTCCGGTGCTCTACCATTGAGCTACACTCACCGTCAAAGAACAGCCGAGCTTTCGGCCCGCACCGCCACGGCGGGTGTCGCGGGCGCATCACGAGGTGGAACTGGCCTGCCTGGAGGGACTCGAACCCCCGACCCGCGGCTTAGAAGGCCGCCGCTCTATCCAGCTGAGCTACAGGCAGCCTCGAATCCAAGGACCGGGCCTCTCCGAGAGAGTCCCGGGGCGTTCCACCTTCGGCGTCGGGGGGAAATTCGGGGCGCCCAGATTTGAACTGGGGACCCCCTGCGCCCAAGGCAGGTGCGCTACCAGGCTGCGCTACGCCCCGACCGGCCTGCCAGTCTAAGGGCCCCGCCGCCGGCCTGTCAACGAAAGGCCCGTCGGCCCGCGCGACGGTCAGGAGGCTACAGGTCCCGTGGCGTCAGCCGGTGCGAGGCTTCCGCACGACGCGCAACGGCGGCTCGGCGGCTCTCTTCTCCGCAGCGCCCCCACGACCCCACAGTGTCGAAATCGGCGCCGCGAGCAGCCGCTCGCCAAACGGCAGCACCTCCTGCCCCGTGTAGAGGACGACGCCGCGATGGAAGCGTCGCCCGGCGAGTGCTGCAAGCTCGCGAAGCCCCGCGAAATCGGAGTCGGAAAGCCCGACGGAAGCCTTGACCTCGATTCCTACCAAGCGTCCATCATCTCCTTCCAGGACATAGTCCACCTCGCGACCGCCATGGGCCCGGTACCAGTGGAGGGTCGCGCGAGTGCGTGCCCAGCCGAGCTGCTTGACGAGCTCCATGCCGACGAAGCTCTCGAGCAGCGGCCCCGCGAAGCCCGGCTGCTGATCGAGACGTTCGAGGCTCCAGCCGGCGAGGTGGGCCAGGAGGCCCGGATCGGTCACCAGTAGACGGGGCGCCTTGACCAATCTCGAAGAGGCATTGCTCGACCAGGCCGGCACGGGCAAGATCAAGTGGAGCGCTTCGAGCAGGGCCATGTAGCGGCGCAGCGTCGCGTAGGGGACGGCGGCGGCGCGGCCCAGATCGGCCGCGTTGAGCGCGCCGCCAGCGCGCGTCGCAATCAGCGCGAGGAGCCGGGGAAAGGCCGTCAACGACTCCACCTGCGCAAGGTCGCGAACATCTCGTAGCAGGAGAGCCGAGGCATAGGCTGCGAGCCAGTCCCGCCGGCGCTCGGGATCGCTCCTCTCTACGACCTCGGGGTAGCCACCCCGCAGTGCCCGCGCCAGTACCTGCACCCGTCCTTCCGGCCGCGCATCCGGGAGGCGCATCGAGAGCTCGCCGAGGAGCCCGTCGATGAAGCCCTCGTGGACACCGAGGAGTTCCCCTTGCGAGAGCGGCCAGAGAGTGAGGATCTCCAATCGGCCAGCGAGCGACTCGGCGAGCGCCGGCGCCACCAGCGGGTTCGCCGACCCGGTGAGCAGGAAGCGGCCGTGGCGCCGGTCTCGGTCGATCGCTCGCTTGAGGGCAAGGAAGATCGCCGGCACGCGCTGGACTTCGTCGAGCACAGCCGGGCCGTCCAGCTGGTCGACGAACCCCTGCGGGTCGGCGCTCGCCGCGGCAAGCGTGGCAGCGTCGTCAAAGGTCAGGTAGCGGCGGCGGGAAGCCTCGCCCTCGTCGAGCCTGGCGGCGAGCGTCGACTTGCCCGCTTGACGCGGACCACCGAGGAAGACCGCGGGGGTGTCGGAGAGTGCGGCCCGGAGCCGTCGCTCTAGGTGTCTCTCGTACATGGTTGAAATTTATCCATTTGATGGATAAATTTCAACCACTCAATTGCCCAGCCGCTCGCCTCCCGCCTACCAGCGGAAGGTCACACTGCCGATCGCCCGGCGGCGCAGCAGGTCGCCGCCGAAGGACTCCCAGTGCTCCTCGTCCAGGGCGTTGGCGACATGGAGGCCGAGCGAGACGCGGTCGTTCAGGTGGACGTTGGCCGCCACGTCGACCGTCTCGTAGGCGGGGACGTCGCCTTGGAATGGCCCCACCACCCACCGGAAGTCGTCGACCCAGCGGTAGGCGACGGAGAAGTCCCAGCGCTCGCTGCCATAGCCGACCGAGGCCGCGAGCTTGTTCTCCGGCGAGTTGGGCAGCAGCAGCTGGTCGAGCCCCGGACGGCTGTCCTGGATCTCGAAGTCGAACCAGGAGTAGTTGAAGCCCAGCGTCCAGCGCGGCGTCACGTACCAGGTGGCGCCGAGGTCGACCCCCTGCGTGTCGACCGCGCCGAAGTTGGTGTAGGAGCGCACGCCGACCATCGGCGTGCCGTCGAAGTTCTTGGTCAGGAAGGGCCGCAGCGGCCCCAGCACCGCCTGCAGGATGGCGAGGATCTGCTGCTGGTGCTCGGGCGTCAGGCCGGGCGGCAGCGTGTAGGGACCGAAGTTCGGGTTGATGCGGCCGAGCGGGGTCCCGAGCTGCGGCAGCAGGTCGGTGATGAAGTTCGTGTTCTTGGCGTTGTAGTAATCGAGCGTCAGGTAGAGCTTGCGCCCGAGCACGCCCGAGTAGCCGATCTCCCAAGTCTCGACCTTCTCGACTTGGAGGTCGGCGTTGCCGAGCGCCAGAATCAGCGTGTCGGGCGTCGGGTCGGTGCCGGGGATCTCGCCGAACTCGAAGTCGGTGTCGAAGCCGCAGGTGACGCCGTCGTTGGCGCAGACCTCTTCGAGATTGATGAAGCCGGTCGAGCCGCACGGCACCCCGAACAGCGTGCCGCCAGGCGGGCAGGGAATGCGGCCGAGATTGATCGCCGGCAGCACTTCCGCCTGCAGGAAGAACTCCGAGTAGTTGGGGACCTGGAAGGCCTTGTTGTAGGTCAGCCGCACGGAGCTCGTCGGGGTGAGCGAATAGACCAGGGCGGCCTTGGGCGAATACTGGGGATCGTGCAGCGTCGAGTCGTCGTAGCGCGCGGCGAGCACCAGCTTCAGCCGATCGTTCGCCTGCCAGTCGAGCTGCGCGAAGGCCCCCGTCGAGTCCGACTGAATCGGCTCGAACATCAGGGTCTGGCGCAGCCGCTTCAGGTTGTCGCGGTCGCGGCCGAACAGCCGCGGCCGGATGCGCGAGTCCTGGCTCGCGCTGTCGATCCTCTTGTCTTCGTAGGTGATGCCACCCACCAGGCGGATCCGATCCTCCGCGAAGCTCCAGTTCGTCTGCAGCTCACCGCGCCAGGCTTCCTCGTCGAGCGCCACGTTGTTGCCGGTCTGCAGCGCCGTCTGCCGCGGCGCTTCCCGGCTGTTCGAGGCCGCCATCAGGTTGAAGTGCGGGGTCGAGAAGTTGATGCGCGACCAACGCCGCTCGATGTCGACCAGTTGCACGCGGCCGATGCCGGTCTGGAAGACCGGGCCCGAGACGTCGGCCCAGCCGCCTTCGATGGTCAGCAGGTGGCTGTCGCCGATGTGACGGTCGAGGCGCGCCGAAGCGAAGGAGATCTCGTTGTCGTCCAGCGGCGACAGCCGCGCCCGCTCTTGCGGCAGACAGTCGGTGGTGATCGTGGCGCTGCACGGGACCGTGTACTCGGCGGCGCCCACCCGCGAGACCGTGAAGTCGCCGCTCGCCCGGTGCCCGCCGACCACCTTGCCGTACCAGTTCTCCGACAGCTTCGCGGCCCAGCGGAAGTCGGCGTTGAAGGTCGAGAGCTCGCCGGCGGCGAGCCGCACGAGCCCCCCTTCGGTGCCGCGCGGCCGCTTGGTGATCAGGTTCAGCACGCCGCTCGAGGCGTTGGGCCCGTAGAGCGCGGCCGAGGGTCCGCGCACGAACTCCAACCGCTCGAGATCGTCGAGCGGGAACGAGATCGCCGCCCACTCCTGGGCCCCCAGGAACGGAACCGACGGATCCCGACCGTCGACCACCGTCGCCACCCGGCGGTTGAGCGAGCTGTTGAAGCCGCGGGTGTTCAGGTTGTAGTCGTAGACGCCGCTCTGGGTCACTTCGACACCGGGCGAGAACTCGAGCAGCTTGGGCAGCTGCCCAGTCGAAGCCCGCTTGGCGATTTCGATCGCCGGCAGCACGTCGATCGCCGCCGGCGCCTCGGTGATCCGCTCGACCCGTCGCGACGCCGAGGTGACCACGATCATCTCCGCGAAGGAGGGCTCCCAGTCGAACTGGCGGTCGAAGTGCGTCTCGACGCCGTCGGCGATCGAGACCGTCTCGCTCACCTGGTTGTCGCCCAGGCTCAGCACCACCTCGTGCTCGCCGGCCGGCAGGTCGGCGAGCACGAAGCGGCCGGCGAGGTCGGTCCGCGCGCTCGCGCCGACCGCCGCGATCGCCACCGCGACTCCCGCGAGCGGCGCGCCGTTGGGTCGCGTCAACTGGCCTGCCAAGCTGCCCGCGGCCTCGGCGCGGGCGGCGCCGAGCGCCAGGCCGAACAGCGAGAGCAGCACCCCTGGGATTCGCATCGTCCTCATCGTCCCCTCCCCGGACGCCTACCGGCGCCCTTCGACCTGCTTGCGCGTCTGTCGCTTCGTGGTGGCATTCCAGCAGCCCCCGCCGAGCGGAGTCAAGCCATGCCGCCCCCGGGGTCGGCCGCGGTCGCCCGGGGCCACCCCGGCGGGTGGCGCCGCGGGGCCTCGTGGGGAGCGACAGTGGGGCTGCCGTCGACCCCTGGAGGAGACGCCATGCGCCTTTCGAACCATTCCACCCCCCTTGCCGTGGCCCTCGTCCTCGCAGCTGCCTGGACAACCGGCCCCGCTCCGGCGCAGGAACCAGGTTGGTCCGCGAGCCTCTACCTCCAGGAGGCCTTTCCGAAGCAGACGCGCACCAACGCTCAGATCGAGGAGATCAACGCGGCGTTCGGTACCCGCTTCGACACCTGGGACGACGTCCACAACCTCAGCGTCGGCATCAAGTTGCTGCGCCAGGTGAGCTCGCGCTGGCAAGTCGGGATCGAGGCCGACTGGAGCGCCGGCGAGATCTCCGGGACGGCGACCATCCCGACCGAGGCGGGGCCGGCGCGGCTCGACTTCGAGCAGCGCTACTCGGTGTTCGCCGACCTGATGGCGGCGGCGCACTACTTCCCTTGTGCCGGCTGCCGGCGGATCGAGCCCTTCGTGCTGCTCGGCGCCGGGGTCGCCTACGAGAAGGACCGGACGACGCTCACGCTGCGCAAGGAGTACCTCGACGAGGGGCTGTTCGTCGACAATGACGGCTGGTTCCCGGTCGCGACGGCGGGCCTGGGAGTGCAGGTCCCCCTGTCGGCGCGCCGCGCCTGGCGACTGGAGGCGGGCCTCGCCTACTTCTGGGGCCGTCTCGAGCACCAGGTGCCCGCCCGTGGCTCGCTGGCGCCGGCGCCCGAGGTGACGGCCGACACCGACTCGACCGGCCCCAACTACTGGCTGGGCCTGGCCTGGCGCTTCGGCGCGCCGGCGCGATGAGCCGCCGCCGCGGCGGTCGCCGGCCGGGCGCGGGGCGCTAGAGTCCCCGCGCGGTGAGCGGTAGCGACCCACCCATCGAGCTGCTGCCGGTCCGCACGCGGGCCGAGCGCCGGCGCTTCGTCCGCTTCCCCTGGCGGATCTATCGCGCGGACCCCCTCTGGGTGCCGCCGCTCGAGGTCGAACGGATGGCGTTCTTCGATCGGCGCGAGAACCCCTTCTTTCGCCATTCCGACGCCGAGCTCTTTCTCGCCCGGCGCGGCGGTGAGTGGGTCGGGCGGATCGCGGCGATCGAGAACCGGCGCCACCTGGCGACCTACGGCGACGCCACCGGCTTCTTCGGCTGTTTCGAGGCGATCGACGACGTCGCGGTCGCCCGCGCGCTGCTCGAGCGCGCCCTGGCCTGGGTGCGCGAGCGCGGCCTCCGGCGCCTGCGCGGCCCGATGAGCTTCACCATCAACGACGAGTGCGGCCTGCTGGTCGAGGGCTTCGACCGGCCGCCGGTGCTGCTGATGGCCTACAACCCGCCGTACTACCAGCGGTTGCTCGAGGCCTGTGGCTGCGTCCGCGTTCAGGACCTCTACGCCTACCGGATGGACGTGCCGGCCGAGGTCCCGGCGCGGGTGGCGAACGTGGCCGCGGCGGTGGCGGCGCGCGGCATCGCGATCCGCCCGCTCGACTTTCGCCGCTTCGAGGAGGAGGTCGAGCGGGTCCACCGGATCCACTCCCGGGCGTGGGCGGAGAACTGGGGCGCCGTGCCGCTCACGGTCGAGGAGATGCGGGCGCTCGCGCGCGAGCTCAAACCGCTGGCGGATCGCGACCTGGTCTTCCTGGCCGAGGATGGCGGCGAACCGGTGGGGGTGGCGGTGACCGTCCCGGACATCCACCAGGCCCTGGCGCGGGCCCGCGGCCGACTGCTGCCGGTGGGCTGGCTCCGCCTCTTGCTCGCCCGGCGCCGCATCGACGCCGTGCGGGTGCTGATTCTCGGCGTGCTGCCGGGCAAGCGACTGCGCGGCGTCGATGCCGCCCTCTACGCCCACACCATGGCGGCGGCGGCGCGCAAGGGCTATCGCTGGGGCGAGCTCTCCTGGGTGCTCGAATCGAACGGCGCGATGAACCGCGCCGCCGAGCGGCTGGGGGCCGTCCGCTACAAGACCTACCGGATCTACGACCTCGAGCCGTGAACGTCCGCCCCGCCGGAGCTTCCGCGACCGATCTCGTGCTGGCCGGCTACTGCGTCGCCACGGCGCTGCTGGCGGCGCTCGGTGGCGGTGCGCTCGGAGCCCGCCAGCTGCCGCTCGCGGCGGGACCGGCGCTGGTCGCGCTGGTCGCGCTCGCGCTCGCGCGCGCCGCGCGTCCGGCCGCGGCCGACGGAACGCTGTCGGCGCCAGGCCGCCGCTTCCTCCGCTTCGCTCACCGCTGGTGGCCGCTGGTGGCGCTCGCGTGGCTCTACGGCTGGGCGGGGGAGCTGCGCCACCTGCTGGTCGGCCGCGACCTCGACCCCTGGATCGAAGGGTGGGACGAGGCGCTGCTGCCGGGGCACTGGCATCTCGCGGGGGCGCAGCTGCCGCTGCCGGCGATCGAGCTCGCCCATGCCGCCTACTTCAGCTACTACCTGCTGCTGTTCGTGCCGGCGCTCGCCGCCGGGCACGAGCGGCGGCGCCAGGTCGAGCGCTACCTCTTCTGGCTGACCGTGGCGATGGTCTGCCACTACCTGCTGAACCTGGCGCTGCCCGTCGCGGGCCCGCTCGCCGCGCGCGCCGCGACGATGCCCGACGGGGTGCTGTTCGTGCCGCTGATGAACTGGCTCTACGCCGGTTTCGACCGCGGCGGGCTCGCTTTTCCGAGCACCCACGTCGTCGCGGCGATGCTCGCGGCCTGGTTCGCCGGCCGCCGCTTCTTCCCGCGCGCCGCCGTCCCCTATGCGCTCTGGTTCGCGGCGATCGCGGCGTCGACCGTGCTCTGCGGCTACCACTACCCGATCGACGTCCTGGCCGGGATCGCGACCGGCGCGCTCTTCGTCGCGCTGGCGGCGCGCGCGGCCCCACCCGAGCCCGCGCCGCCGCGGTCGCTCTAGCCGGCGACGTCCTCGCCGCCGTCGACGTGGAGGATCGAGCCGGAGAGCCAGTCGCAGCCGGGGACCGAGAGCGCCACGAGGCAGCGGGCGACGTCGTCCGGCGTGGTCAGGCGGCCCGCTGGATTGCGCGCCAGCGCGCTCTCGATCAGCCCTTCGTTGCCCGGGATCTTGCGCAGCGCCGGCGTGTCGGTGACGCCGCCCTTGATCGCGTTGGCGGTCACCCCGAGCGGCGCCAGCTCGACCGCCAGCTGCCGGATGTGCGATTCGAGGGCGCACTTGGCGGCCGAGACCGCGCCGTAGGCCTTCCACACCACGTGGTCGCCGGCCGAAGTCATGGCGAAGATCCGCGAGCCGCGCGCGAACAGGCCCGCACGCACCAGATCCTGCGTCCAGTAGACCAGCGAGTGGGCCATGACGTCGAGCGTCATGTCCATCTGCTGCGGCGACATCGCCTCCTTCGGATCGTCGGCGATGAACGGCTTCAAGGTGCCGAAGGCGAGGGAGTGGAGCAGCGCGCCGACCGGCCGGCCGCCGGCCAGCTCGCGCATGCGCGCGACCGCCTCGGGCCGCTTCTCGTGATCGGCCGCGTTCATGTTGAAGAAGTGGGCCGCGCGGCCTGCGCGCCGGATCGCCGCGACGATCTCCTCGACGTGCGCCAGCCCCTGCTTGCGGTCCAGATGGACCCCGAAGATGTCCCAACCGGCCGCCGCGTACGCGCGGCAGGCCGCCTCCCCGAAGCCGCTCGAGGCCCCCAGAACGAGTGCCCAGCGGGACGTCGATTCCGACACTCTCGCCTCCCGGTCGCGTGCGCGACCCGTAACGCCAGCTGCTGTCGCCGTGCGCACTATTCTAGCCGCAAGCTGCCGAGCGCCCGTTCCGCAGCGGCACCGCCGCCCGGCCGCACCGCGCGGCCGCCACCCCGCCAGGGCATACCTCAGGCGAAGAAAACCGGCGCGCGCGGCTCGGGGGGCGCCGCCACCTCGACGACGTCGCCGGCGGCGGTCAGCAGCCGGCCGCCGCCGACGTCGAGCAGACAGAGGTTGCGACCCAGGTGCTTGGCCGTGTAGAGCGCCGCGTCGGCGAGCTCGAGCAGCTCGGCCGGGCTGCGCACGTGGAGCTCGGGAAAGGCCGCGACGCCGAAGCTCATGGTCAAGGGCACGGCGCGGCCGTCGGCATCGAGCTCGAGCGCCTCGATCCGGTGGCGCAGCCGCTCGGCGATCTCGAGCGCGGTGGCGCCGTCGACCCCCTCGAACAGCAGCACGAATTCCTCGCCGCCGAAACGGGCGCACAACTCGCCGGCGCGATTGGCCGCACGCAGCACGCCGGCCGTCGCCACCAGGGCGCGGTCGCCCACGGCGTGGCCGAAGCGGTCGTTGATCCGCTTGAAGTGATCCAGATCGCAGAGCACGACCGCCATCGCGCGGCCCTCCTCGCGCGCGATCGCGAAGGCCTCGGTCAGCCGTTGCTCGAGCACCCGGCGCGAGGCGACGCCGGTCAGCCGGTCGGTGCGGGCCGCGCGGTCGAGGAAGGCGCCGCGCACCGAGGCCGCCATCTGGGGCAGCAGGGAATCCAGCAGCTCCGCGCTGCGGGGCTCGAGCCGGCGCGGATCGCACCAGAGGCGCAGCCGGCCCAAGCGCTCGCCGTCGGCGGTGAGCTCGCGCTCGAGCCGCTGCCAGGCGCTGCGGCGGTGGATGCCGGGCAGGGCGGGCGGCTGGCGGGGCGGTTCGGGCACGCCCTCGGCGAGCGGCGAATCCGCGCTCGCCTGCCAGCTCTGGGTGCCGAGCTCGGGCACCTCGAGCTCGAGCTGGAACCAGGAGAAGGGGACGATGGCGCGGCACTCGGCGAGGATCTGGCTGGCGACGCGTGCCAGCTCCGAGGTCCCCGCCACCAGGGCCGCGCCGGCCCGCGACAGCCGCTCGCTCTCCTCCAGCCGCCGCGCGAGCTCGCCGGAGAGAGCGGCGTTGCGCGCCGCCTCCGCTGCCAGCAGAGCGAGCGCCGCGCCCAAACCGGCGGCGAGCCACCAACCCGCCCGCGCCTGGACGGCGAGCAGCAGCCAGCCGAGCCCGAAACCCACCAGGTCGAGGGCGAGCGGCGGCAGGGCGGCGGCGAGCTCGCGCCGGCCGACGTCGCGGACTCGCCGCCGGACCAGCAGCTCGTGCGCGACGAAGACAACCGCCGCCGCGAGCGCCGCCAGGGCGAGGCCGAGCCCCCGTCGCTCCGGCGCGCGGTCGGCGGCGGCGGCGATCCAGGTCGCTCCGGCGGCGAGCCCGGCGAGCGCGGTCGTGCCGGCCTCGCCCAGCCAGCGCAGCGGCCCCCGCCGCTCGGGCGGCGCCACCGGCTGCCGCCCCTCGAGCGCCCGCCGGCCGAGCGTCGCGACCGCGACCGCGAGCGCCAGCAACCAGGCGGTCGGCACGACACCGAAGCGCACCCAGGCGAGCGGCAGCACGGCCGCCCCGAGACCGAGCGAGCCGCCGCCGAGCGGCCGGTGGAGCGCGGCGGCGGCGGCGGCGAGGAGCGCGAAGACGAGCGCCACCGGCTCGGGGGCGAGGCCGAAGGGGGAGAAGCGGGGGAGCAGCGCGGCCGCCGCTATGGCGGCCACCGCGGCGAGCGCCGGGCCCAACCCGACCCAGACATCGGCACCGCGGTCGAAAGCGAGGCCTGCGAGCTGGTGGCTCGAGCGGGCGGCGGGCGGGTCTGGAGGGCGCGACAAGTGCGGCGATTCTAGCCTTTTCTCCGTTGGCGACCGGCCGGCGGATTGCGCTCGCGGCCGCCGCCGGGGAGAATGTCGGCGATGGCCAGGTTCCGTCCGATCCACGGCATCGTGCTCGTCGTCGCGCTAGTGGCGGGTTTCCTCGCCCTCGAGGCCCTGCTCGGCCGCGGCGGACAGCACTTCCAGCGCGTCACCCCCGATCCGCGCGGTCAGGTCGCGATCGACGTCGCGGATCTGGGGCCCCTCGACGTCCGCTTCTACCGTTTCCTCAACACCGGCAACCAGGAGGTCAAGTTCCTGATCGGTCGCGACGAAGCCGGCACCATCCACGTCGCCTTCGACGCCGCGGAGACCGACTACAAACGGAAGCGGGGGTTCCGCGCCCACGGCGCCTGGCTGGTCAACCGGAAGTGCGATACCGCGGTGCGCCTGGCCGAGGTCAACAGCGGCCGCGGCGGCTGCGCCCCGGTGCCGATGAAGTTCCGCCTCGAAGGCACCCGGGTGCTGCTCGCCGAGAACGACGTGCTCGAGGGCTGGCGCTACTTCCGTTGACGGCCAGCGGTTTGATGCGGTCCGGAAGTGTCGTAGACTCCGCTCTTTGAGGGGAACAGGGGGCGCCCGGCGCCCACGGCCCAAGCGGGGGAAAGCGTTCCGATGCCATCCGTCGAGCTGGTGTTGTACCAGGAGGAGTTTCAGCGCCTCGACCAGGCGTTGAAGAAGCTCCGCCAGGAGGCCAACGCCCGGGCGATCTTCCTGATCGACAAGACCGGTCAGCAGATCGCCGCCGCCGGCGAGCTCGACCAGTTCGACACCACCAGCCTCGCCTCGCTCACCGCCGGCAACGTGGCCGCGACCGACGGCCTCGCCAAGCTGATCGGCGAGCGGGAGTTCTCGGTGCTCTTCCACGAGGGCAAGCGCGATCACATCCACATCTCGATCGTCGGCAAGCGCGCCATCCTGCTGGTGATCTTCGACGAGCGCTCCTCGCTCGGCCTGGTCCGCCTGCGCGTCAAGAAGGCGAACCAGGAGATGGAGCACATCTTCGAAGACATGCTGCAGAAGGGCGAGAAGGGTGCCGTGGCGGCGCCGCAGGCGAGCCCATTCTCGGAGATCACGGACGAGGACATCGACGCCCTCTTCTCCGAATAGCCGCACCCGGGCTCAGGGACCCGCCGGATGACGTTCATCAACTACGCGAGCCGCGAGATCAACTGCAAGATCGTCTATTACGGCCCCGGGCTCGGCGGCAAGACGACCAACCTGCAGTACATCTACAACAAGACGGCGCCGGAGGCGAAGGGCAAGATGATCTCCCTCGCCACCGAAGCCGACCGCACGCTGTTCTTCGACTTCCTGCCGCTCGACCTCGGCTCGATCCGCGGCTTCACCACCCGCTTCCACCTCTACACCGTCCCCGGCCAGGTTTTCTACGACGCCAGCCGCAAGCTGATCCTCAAGGGGGTCGACGGCGTGGTCTTCGTCGCCGACTCGCAGGAGGAGCGGATGGAGGCCAACATCGAGTCGATCCGCAACCTCGAGGAGAACCTGCGCGAGCACGGCTTCGATTTGGCGACGATCCCGTACGCGCTGCAGTTCAACAAGCGCGACCTGCCGACCGCGGTGGCGGTCACCGAGCTCTACCGGACGCTCAACTTCAAGCGCGAGCCCACCTTCGAGGCCGTGGCGACGACCGGCGTCGGGGTCTTCGACACGCTGAAAGCGGTCGCCAAGCAGATCCTCGTCGAGCTGCGCAAGCGCTGAGCCGCGCGGCCTTCCGCCGCGAGCCGCGCCGGCCGGCGCGACTCAGAAGCGGTGGGCGTAGCCGGCCAGGACGATGTAGTCGGGGAACGTCGCGTCGCCTTCGCGGCCCGAATAGGGGTTGGGCCGCCGATTGCGGTAGAAGCCGATCGGCACGTTCAGGCTCCAGGTGCTCGCGCCCCGGTTGTAGGCCAGCCCGGGCTCGATGAACATCTCGCGGCCGGGCCGGCGCCAGCCGTGGCTGTCGCCGATCAGGTCGTAGCGCGGCAGCCCCTCGAGGCGGTACGCGAGGCTGACGCCGACGCCGCTCTCCCCGAGGGCCACGGCGCCACCCAAGCGCACCAGGTACTGGTCGGGGACGGAGTTGACCAGGATCCCCTCGGCGGCGAACGCCGCGTTGCCGCCGAAGCCGAGGCCGACCAGGATCGAGGGCGTGCCGTTGGTGTCCCGCGGATTGGCGAGATAGCTGCCGGAGCCGAACAGCGTCAAGGTCCCGAGCTGCCGGTGCGCCTGGAGGTCGAACAGGATGCCCCAGCCGCCGTCGCCCGGCTGGATCGACTGGTCGATCGCCTTCGGCACCGCGTTGCCGCCGGTGATGTTCGGATAGCTCTGGGTCTGATCGTACTCGCCGGTCGGCGCCTTGACCCCGAGACCCACGGACACGTTGTAGGGACGATCGCGGTCGAGCAGCCAGTAGCGCCCGGTCAGGCTGATGTCGCCCAGGCCCCGGCCGGTCTGCTTCGCGCGCGGTCCCGGCGGCGTCGTGGCGATGGGCGTCGGCACCGCCCAGGTCGCCTCGACGTACGGGATGCCGAGCGTCAGGCTGAAGCGGTCGGACAGCGCGTAGGTGAGCCCGAGATCGAGCGCCTGCTGGGTGTTGACCACGTACGTCTCGAGCCGCTCGCGGTGTACCTGCCGCTCGCTGCCGCTGTAGTGCACGTCGGACTCGAGCCCTCGATACGAGAGGCTGAGACTCCAGCTCCCGCGCTCGGGAATCGGATCTACGGCCGCGCCGAACACGGGCGCGGTTTGGCGGATGAGGACTCAGCCCTGGCCGGCCGCCTCCCGCGCGAAGCCGAGGACGACGACGGCGGTGGCTGCGAACAGAGCGACGGGTCGGCGCATGAGCGTCTCCTGACGAATCCTGCTTCGTTACGAGTCGGCGGATCTTAGCGCAAGTCCGGCCGCGTTGCCCGCGCGCCGGCCTCCGATCGGCCCATTCGATAGACTCTCGCGGCGCCCCGGCCCTGCCGCCGGGGCCAAGTCGATGTCCACCTCCGATCCCGAGCGCCGAACCGTCGCCATCGTCCTCGCCGCCGGCAAGGGGACGCGGATGCGCTCGGCGCGGCCCAAAGTGCTCCATCCGGTGGCGGGCCGTCCGATGCTGGCGCGCGTGCTCGCGGCGGCCCGCGCGGCCGGCTGCGAGCAGATCGGTGTCGTGGTGGGGCACCAGGCCGCCGAGGTCCGCGCGGCGTTCCCCGAGCCCGATCTCGTCTGGCTCGAACAGCGCGAGCAGCGCGGCACCGGCCACGCGCTCGCCCAGGCGGCGCCCCTGCTCGGCGGGCCAGCGCGCGTCCTGGTGCTTTCCGGCGACGTGCCGCTGGTCCGGCCCGCGACCCTCGCTCGGCTGCTCGACGCCGCCGGCGGCGCGTTCGGCGCCCTGGCGGTCGCCGACCTCGCGGCGCCGGGCCATCTCGGTCGCGTCCTCGCGACGGCCCAGGGCCGCCTGCGTCGGATCGTCGAGGCGCGCGACGCCGACCCCGCGACGCTCGCCGTCCACACCGTCAACGCCGGCATCTACGCGCTGCCGGCGCCGGCAATCCTCGAATACCTCGAGCGGCTGGCGCCGCACAACGCCCAGGGCGAGCTCTATCTGACCGACGCGCTCTCGGCGGCCGCCGCGGACGGCCACCCGATCGAGCTGCTCCGCCTCGCCGACGCAAGCGAGGCCCTCGGCATCAACGATCGCGCCGACCTCGCCCGGGTCCACCGGCTGCTGCTCGACCGCCACGCGGCGGCGCTCGCCGCCGCCGGGGTCACGCTGCTCGAGCCAGCGCGCACGAGCGTCGAGGAGACGGTCGAGATCGGCGAGGAGAGCGTCGTTCACGCCGCGGTCACTTTGCTCGGCGCCACCCGGATCGGCCGCGGCGTCACCGTCCACGCGGGCGCTTGGATCCGCGATTCGGAGGTCGCCGACGGCGCCGTCGTCGAGCCCTACTCGGTGCTCGACGGCGCCCGGATCGGCCCCGGCTGCCGGGTGGGGCCCTTCGCCCGGCTGCGCCCGGGGACGGTGCTCGAGGCCGGCGCGCGGGTGGGCAACTTCGTCGAGGTCAAGAACGCCCGGCTGGGGGCGGGCGCCAAGGCCAACCACCTCACCTATCTCGGAGACGCCGAAGTGGGCCCGGACGCCAACCTCGGCGCCGGTGTCGTGACCTGCAACTACGACGGCGTCGCCAAGCACCGCACCGAGATCGGCGCCGGGGCCTTCGTCGGCAGCGACACCATGCTGGTGGCGCCGGTGCGCGTGGGCGCCGGGGCGACCACCGGCGCCGGCTCGGTGATCACCCGCGACGTTCCCGACGGCGCGCTCGCGGTGGAGCGGGCGCCGACCCGCGTCGTGCCGGACTGGCGGCGCCGGCGCCTCGAACCGGGCACGGAGGGCTAGCGCGAGCCATGTGCGGCATCGTCGGATACGTCGGCGGCCAGGCGGTCGTCCCCCTGCTGCTCGCCGGGTTGCGCCGGCTCGAGTACCGGGGCTACGACTCGGCCGGGGTGGCGGTGGTCGACGGCGGCACGATCCTCCGTCAGCGCGCCGAGGGCAAGCTCGACCGGCTGGTCGAGAAACTCGATCGCGAGCCGCTCGGCGGCCGCTACGGCGTCGCGCACACCCGTTGGGCGACCCACGGCAAGCCGATCGAGCGCAACGCCCACCCGGTCACCGATGCCCGCAACCGCGTCGCCGTCATCCACAACGGCATCATCGAGAACTTCCTGCCGATCAAGCGGCGGCTGCAGGCGGCGGGCTGGAGCTTCGTGACCGACACCGACACCGAGGTGATCGCCAACCTGGTCTCGTCCTATTTCGACGGTGACCTCGCGGCCGCGGTGCGGCGTGCCCAGCCCGAGCTCGAAGGGATGTACGCCTGCGCGCTGGTCGCCGCCGACAGCGCCGAGGACGAGGTGGTCGCCGTCCGTCAGGGGACGCCGCTGGTGCTCGGCCTCGGCCAGGGCGAGCAGTTCCTCGCCTCGGACCCGGCGGCATTGCTCGCCCACACCCGGGAGGTCGTCTTCCTGGACAACGGGGACGTGGCGCGTCTGACCCGCGACCGCATCACGATCTGGGAGGCCGGCGGCGCCGAAGTCGCGCGTCCTTCGCAGCGGCTCAACTGGGACCCCATCCAGACCGAGAAGGGCGGTTTCAAGCACTTCATGGCCAAGGAGATCCACGAGCAGCCCCAGGCGCTTCGCGACACCTTCGCCGGGCGCGTGGACTTCGAGACCGGCGAGATCGCCTTCGACTCCCTGGTGCTCGAGCCCGCGACCGTCGCCGCCCTGTCGCGTGTCCAGTTGCTCGCCTGCGGCACCTCCTGGCACGCCGCGCTGGTCGGCAAGTTCCTGATCGAGGAGCTCACCCGGCTGCCGGTCGAGGTCGACTACGGCTCGGAGTACCGCTATCGCGATCCGATCGCCGATCCCTCGGTGCTGGCGATCGGCGTCTCGCAGTCGGGTGAGACCATCGACACGGTGTGGGCGATGGAGGCGGCGCGCGCGCGCGGCGCGCGCCTCGCCGCGCTCTCGAACGTCCCCGGCTCGCAAGCGACTCGGATCGCCGACGGCGTGCTCTACACCCACGCCGGTCCGGAGATCGGCGTCGCCTCGACCAAAGCCTTCACCACGCAGCTGGTGGCCCTCTACCTGCTGGCGCTCTACCTGCGTCAGCAGCAGGGGCGCGGCATCCCCGGCGAGCTGCTCGGCGCCCTCGCGCACTTGCCGCAAGCGGTCGCCGAGGCGCTCGAGCTCGAGCGGGCGACCGACGAGCTGGCGCGCCAATACCAGAACGCCACCGATTTCCTCTACCTCGGGCGCGGCATCCAGTACCCGATCGCGCTCGAAGGGGCGCTCAAGTTGAAGGAGATCTCCTACATCCACGCCGAGGGCTACCCGGCCGGGGAGATGAAGCACGGGCCGATCGCCCTGATCGACGAGCGGCTGCCGGTGGTGGCCCTCGCCTCCGGCCGCCGGACCTTCGAGAAGGTCAAGAGCAATCTGCAGGAGGTCAAGGCGCGCGACGGCATCGTCATCGTGGTGACCGACCGCGACGCGGCCGACCTCGACGGTGTCGCCGACCACGTGTTGACCGTCCCCGCGGTCTCCGAGCACCTGCAGCCGATCGTCAACGTCGTGCCGCTGCAGCTGCTCGCCTACCAGATCGGCGTCCGCCGCGGCGCCGACGTCGACCAACCGCGCAATCTGGCCAAGAGCGTGACCGTCGAATGAGCCTGCCGACCTACGACATCACCAGCGGCTACGCCGACTACTTCGAGCGTCACCGCCTCTTCGATGCGCTGCCCACGATCGGCTACGCGCCGGTCAAGATGGCGCCCGCCGAGCGGCTCTTGCTCTGGAGTCTCGCTTACTCCACCCGCCCGCGGAGCTATCTCGAGATCGGCAGTCTCGAGGGGGGCTCGGCGCTCATCGTCGCTTCGGCGCTCGACACGCTGGGGGCCTCCGGACGACTGGCCCTGATCGAGCCTTCACCGCGCATCGCGCCCGCGGTCTGGACCCGACTGGCGCCGCGCACGACGCTGGTGCGCGGGTTCTCCCCGGCCGCGATTCCCGAGGCGGTCGCCAGCCTGGGCGGCCCGGTCGAGCTCGCCTTCGTCGACGGCGACCACGGCTTCGCCGGCGCCCTGGCCGACGGCGAGGGGCTGTTGCCGTACCTGGCGGACGGCGCCTACGTGCTCTTTCACGATTGCCACCTGCCCGCGGTCGCGCGCGCCATCGACGACCTGCTCGCCCGCCACTCGACGCGCTGGGTCGACGCCGGCATCGTCACCCGCGAGGTCACCCGCGAGCGCACCGCCGGGGGAGGCGAGATCACCTGGGGCGGCCTGCGCCTGTTGCGCCACCGGTCGGCCGCGCTCTCCCGGGACGAGATCGGCCCTTGAGCCGCGACCTCTTGGCCGAGCTCAACGACGAGCAGCTCGCCGCCGTCACGCACGGCGACGGGCCGCAGCTGGTGCTGGCCGGGGCGGGCTCGGGCAAGACCCGTGTCATCACCTACCGCATCGCCTGGCTGGCGCGCGAACGTGGCGTCGATCCCCGCTCGATCGTCGCGGTCACGTTCACCAACAAGGCGGCCGGCGAGATGCGGGATCGCGCCGAGCGCCTGCTCGACGTCTGGCCGCTGCCGGCCTTCGTCGGCACCTTCCACCGCTACGCGCTGGGGCTGCTGCGCCGATTCGGCGACCGCCTCGCGCTGCCGCGCGATTTCGCCATCCTCGACGCCGACGACCAGCGCGCGATCGTGGCGCAGGCGATGGCCGCCGAGGGAGTGCCGGAAGCGAGCTTTCCCGTCCGCTCCGTCGCGGCGGCGATCTCGGGGGCCAAGAACCGTCTGCTCGACCCCGACGGCTACGCGCGCGAGGCGCACGACTTCTTCCGCGAGCGCGTCGCGCGCGTCTATCGCCGCTACCAGAGCCTGCTGCGTCAGGCCGCCGGCGTCGATTTCGACGACATGCTGCTGCTCGCGGTGCGCCTGTTCGACGAGCAGCCCGACCTGGCAGCCCGTCTGCGCCGCTCGGTCGAGCACCTGCTGGTCGACGAGTTCCAGGACACCAACCTGGCGCAGCTCCGGCTGGTCGCCGAGCTGGCGGCGCCGCAGGGCAACCTCACCGCGGTCGGCGACGAGGACCAGGGCATCTACCGCTGGCGCGGCGCCGACCTCGCCAACATCCTCGACTTCGAGCGCCACTTCCCCGGCGCCACGGTGCGCAAGCTCGAGCGCAACTACCGCTCCAGCTCGAACATTCTCGACGCCGCCAACGCCGTGGTGGCGCACAACCGGCTGCGCCGGGGGAAGCGCCTGTGGACGGACGCCGGCAGTGGCGAGTGGCTGGTGCTCTACCGGGCGAGCGACGATCAGGAGGAGGCGCGCTGGGTCGCCGAGACGATCGGCCGCCTGCGCGGGCGGCACGGGCTCGCCGACTTCGCCGTCCTGGTGCGAACCAACGCCCAGACGCGCGCCTTCGAGGACGAGTTCTTCCGCGGCGGCATCCCCTACACCCTGGTCGGCGGCACCCGCTTCTACGAGCGCGCCGAGATCAAGGACTTGATCGCGTACCTGCGCGTGCTGCGCAACCCGCGCGACAACTTCTCGCTCGCGCGCATCGTCAACCAACCGCCCCGCGGCATCGGCAAGGGGACGCTGGCGCTGCTCGAGGAGCGGGCGGCGCAGAGCGGCGGCGTGCTCTGGGACGCGCTGACGCTCGACTCGCTCGAAAGCTTTCCGGCCCGCGCGCGCACGGCGCTGGTCGCCTTTCGCGAGCTGCTGCGCGAGCTCGCCGCCGCGGCGGCCGAGCTGCCGCTGCCGGCGCTGCTCGACGAGCTGCTGCGCAAGAGCGGCTACGGCGACCTCTACCGCCGCGACGACCCCGAGGACCAGGCGCGGCTGGAGAACATCCGCGAGTTCCTCTCCGCGGCCCAGGAATTCACCGAGCAGCGCTCGTACGCGAGCGCCGAGGACGACCTGCTGACGGCGTTTCTCGATCACGTCGCGCTGGTCACCGATCTCGACGCCTGGGACGGCGAGCGCGGCGTCTCGCTGATGACGCTGCACTCGGCGAAGGGGCTCGAGTTCCCGGCGGTTTTCCTGCCCGGCCTCGAGGATGGCCTGCTGCCGCACTTCAATACCCAGGGGCGGCCCGAGGACGTCGAGGAGGAGCGGCGGCTCTTCTACGTCGGCATGACGCGCGCGAAGAGCCGCCTGCTGCTCTCCTCCTGCCGTCGCCGGCGCGTCGCCGGCCGCTACCAGGACCAGCTCGAGTCGCCGCTGCTCGCCGAGGTGCCCGCGGAGCTGCTGGCGGTGACCGACAGCCCGACCCTGTTCGCGAGCCCGCGCACGCGGGGCATCGACGAGTTCTTCGGCCGCCCGCCGACCGGCGCCGAGACGGCCGAGGCGAGCGACCGCCGCCGACCCCGGCGTGGCAGCCGGGTGCGCCACCCCACGCTCGGCCATGGCGTCATCCTGGAGCTCGAGGGCGACGGCGACGACGCCAAGATCACGGTCTTTTTCGACCGCGCCGGCAAGCGCAAGCTGATCGCCCGCTACGCCAGCCTCGAGCTGGCCTGAACCCCGGCTCGCGCGAGATGGTCTCGTGGCGCGAGAACTGCGCGGAGTGGCCGTTCAGCGCGGCCGCGGCAGGAAGTCGTCTCGCAGCAGCGCGTAGAGAAAGTTGTCGACCCGTTCGCCGTCGAGCTGGAAGTAGCGCCGCAGCCGTCCCTCGCGCGTGAAGCCCAGCTTGTCGAGCACCCGCTGCGAGGCCACGTTGCCGACCGCGCAGCGGGCCTCGATCCGCTCGAGCGGGGTCGCCAGAAAGAGGTCGGCGAGCAGCAGCTGCATCGCCGCCGCCAGCAACCCTCGCCCCTGCGCCGCGGTGGTCAGGGCGTAGCCGACCTCGGCCAGCCCGTGCTCCCAGCTGGTGACCGCGAGCGTGATCCAGCCGACCGGCTCGGACTGCTCGAGCACGATCCACTGGAACCGTTCGCCGCGGCCGCGATAGAGCTCGTCGTGGCGCTGGCGGGCGAGGTCGGCGCGCAGATCGGCGAGCGTCGCCTCCTGCAACGGCTGGTGCCGCCGAACGGAGGCTTCGGCGCGCCAGCGATGGAGCAACGGGGCGTCCCCGGGCAGGGCGGGGCGCAAGGAAACCCGGGGCGCGTGGAGCGCAGGAGCCGGCCGGGGGAGGGGTGCGGTGACCACGGACCTCGTCAGTCTAACGCCCCGGCCCGGGCGCGAGCGAGAGCCGGCGTCCCTCGATCTATTCTTGGCGGTCGTGATCCACGCCCTCCGCCTCGCCTACCTGGGTGCCCCCTTCGCCGGCTGGCAGCGGCAGGCGAACGCGCTCGCCGTGCAGGAGGTGGTCGAGGCGGCGCTCGCCGCCCACCTCGGGTCGCCGGTGTCGACGGTCGGCGCCAGCCGGACCGACGCGGGGGTGCACGCCCGGGGCCAAGTGGCGTCGTTTCGCTGGCCGGGCGACCTCGAGCCCGGCGGCCTCGTCCACGGCGTCGGCGCCCGGCTGCCGCCGAGCGTCCGCGTGCTCGCCGCCGGGCCGGCTCCGGACGGCTTCCACGCCCGCCGCTCGGCCGCCGCCAAGACGTACTGCTACCGCTGCCGGCCAGGCCGCTTCGCGCCCCCCGAGCGGGCGCCCTGGGTGCTGCCGGTCCGCTCGGACCTCGACCACGCCGCCATCGCCGCCGCCACCGCCCTGCTCCCGGGCCGGCACGACTTCGCGGCCTTCGCGCTGGCGGGGCGGGTCGCGGGTCCGACCGATCGGGAGATCTTCGGCGCCGCTTGGGAGCGCCGCGGCACCGAGTGGTGGCTGCGGATCACCGGCGAGGGGTTTCTGCGCGGCATGGTGCGGGCGCTCGCCGGGACGCTGCTCGAGGTCGGCGCGGGACGGCTTGCGATCAGCGCATTCCGGGCCCTGCTCGACGGCCGGCCGCGCGCCGCGGGGGGGCCGACGGCGCCGGCCCACGGGCTGACCCTGGAGCGCGTCGACTACCCGGCCGGCCTCGCGCCGCTGTGGTAACTTGGTGTGTCATGGCGCCGAGCGAACCGCTCGCCGAGCCCGGCTCCGCCGAGGCCGAGCTCCTCGCCCGGATCGATCGGGCGCGCCTCCCCCGACACGTCGCGATCATCATGGACGGCAATGGCCGCTGGGCGCAGGCGCGCCGGCTGCCGCGCGTCGAGGGGCACCGCGCGGGGGTCACCGCGGTGCGCGACACGGTCGAGACGGCGGCCCGGCTGGGGCTGCGGCACCTCACCCTCTACGCCTTCTCGGTCGAGAACTGGAAGCGCCCTCGCGCCGAGGTCTGGACGCTGATGAACCTGCTCAAGGAGTACGTGCGCCGCGAGCTCGAAACCCTGATCGAGCACGACATCCGGTTCGATCCGATCGGGCGCTGGCGCGAGCTCGACCCCTCCGTGGTGACGGCGCTCGAGCGGGCACGGGATGCGACGGCCGGCTGCGGCGGCCTGCGCTTCAACATCGCGCTCAACTACTCGGGGCGCTGCGAGATCGTCGACGCCTGCCGCAGGATCGTCGCCGACTGGGCGGCCGGGCGACGCGTCGACATCGACGAGGCCGCGCTCTCCGAGGCGCTCTACACCGCCGGCCAGCCCGACCCCGACCTGTTGATCCGGACTTCGGGCGAGCTGCGCGTCTCGAATTTCCTGCTCTGGCAGATCGCCTACTCCGAGATCTGGGTGACCCCGACGTTGTGGCCCGACTTCCGGCGGGGCCACCTGTTCGAAGCCATCCTCGAGTTCCAGCGGCGCGTTCGCCGCTTCGGCGGCATCGAGCCGGCCGAGGCCGAGACCGCCGGGACGGACCACGCCGGCGCCGGACGGCGCGGCGTGGCGGACGCCTGAGACCGGACGCAGCGGCTCCGCGATGAAGCGTCTCTTGACCGCGGCGGTCGGCGTGCCGCTGGCGCTGGCCGCGATCTTCCGGCTGCCCGGCTGGGCCTTCTTCCTGGTCTGTGCCGTCCTGCTCGAGTGGGCGGCGCTCGAGTTCATCCAGCTCGCCCGGCCGCGGGCGCCCCGGGCGCCGTGGTCGCTGCTCCTGGTGACCGCCCCGGCGGTCGCTGGCGTGCTGGCCTGGGGCCTCTCGGACGCCGCGCCGCCGCCCGACGGTTTCTGGTCGCTCGCCCTGGTCGCGGCACTGGTGCTGCCCGTCGGGGCCGCCGTGCTGTTCGCCGGCACCGCGGTCGAGGAGGCACTCTATGCCGCGGGTGCGCTCGCCTTCGGCAGCGCCTACTTCGCGCTGCCCACCGCGAGCCTCTACCGGCTGCAGCAGCACGACCCCTGGATCCTCTTCCTGCTGCTCGCCATCGTCTGGCTGGGCGATACCGCCGCCTACTACGTCGGCACCGCCTGGGGCCGGACGAAGCTCGCGCCCGAGGTCTCACCCGGCAAGTCCTGGGAGGGCGCGATCGCCGGTCTCGCCACCTCGCTCGCCGCAACCGTCGTCTGGTCCTTCTGGCGGCTGGGCGAGCTCGATTTCGTGCTGCTGGGCATCGCCCTGGTGACCGCGCTCGCGAGCCAGGTCGGCGACCTGGTCGAGTCGCTCTGGAAGCGGGGGGTCGGGGTCAAGGACTCCGGCGGCGTGCTGCCCGGCCACGGCGGCGTGCTCGACCGGATGGACGCCATGCTGTTCGCCGCTCCGACCCTGCTCCTGTTGCTCTGGGTCTTCGGCTACGAGGCCCTGCCGTGAGCCTCGCGATCGCGCTGCTGGGCGCCACCGGATCGATCGGTCGCAGCGCGGTCGAGGTCGTTCGCCATCACCCGGAGCGGCTGCGGGTCGCGACGCTCGCCGCCCGTGGCAGCGATCCCCAGGCGCTGGCGGCGCTCGCGCGCGAGCTGGCGCCTCGGTTGGTGGCGGTGCTCGAGCCGGCGGCGGCCGCGGCGCTCGCCGGGGAGCTACCGCCCGGCACGGCGCTCGCCACCGGGCCCGGCGCGCTCGTCGACGCCGCGACCCACCCCGAAGTCGAGCGCGTCGTGGCCGCGATCGTCGGCGCCGCTGGCCTGCCGGCCGTCCATGCCGCGGTCGCCGCCGGCAAGACGGTGGCGCTTGCCAACAAGGAGGCGCTGGTGGTCGCCGGGCGGCTGCTGCTCGAGCTCGCCGCGCGGACGGGGGCGGTGATCCTGCCGGTCGACAGCGAGCACTCGGCGCTCCACCAGGCCCTGCGCTGCGGCGCCCCGCGGGAGGTGCGACGCCTGGTGCTGACCGCCTCCGGCGGCCCCTTCCTGCGCCGCGACCTCGCCACCTTCGGCGCGATCACGCCGGAAGAGGCGCTGCGCCATCCGACCTGGTCGATGGGCGCCAAGATCTCGATCGACTCGGCGACCCTGGTCAACAAGGGACTCGAGCTGATCGAGGCCGCCCATCTGTTCGCCGTCGCGCCCGAGCAGCTCGCTGTCGTGATTCACCCGCAGTCGCTCGTCCACTCCCTGGTCGAGTGGCGCGACGGCAGCTGGATCGCCCAGCTGTCGGTCAACGACATGGCGCTGCCGATCCAGTACGCGCTCGCCTTTCCGGAGCGGTGGGACAACGGCTTCGCGCGCCTCGAGCCCACCGCGCTCGGCCAGCTCGAGTTCCTGCCGGTCGAGCCGCGCCGCTACCCGGCGTTCGCGCTGGCGCGCCACGCGCTCACCGAGGGCGAGAGCGCGCCGGCGGTGTTCAACGCCGCCAACGAAATCGCGGTGCAGGCCTTTCTCGATCGGCGGATCCCCTTCTCGGCGATTCCGGAGATGCTCGGCCGCGTCCTCGACCGCCACCGCGCCGAGCGGCTGGGCAGTCTCGACGACGCCCTGGCGTGGGACGCTTGGGGTCGCGCGCGAGCGGCCGAGGTCCTTCCGGCGCTCGCCGGCTTCGGGTAACCTCGCGCCGTGACGCACGCTTTCGAGCTCGCCCGCACCCTGCTCGCGTTCATCTTCGCGCTCGGCATCATCATCTTCGTCCACGAGGCGGGGCACTTCGCCGCCGCGCGCGCTTTCGGCATGAAGGTCCTGGCCTTCTCGCTCGGCTTCGGCCGCCGGCTCTGGGGCTTCACCCGCGGCGAGACGGAGTACAAGGTCGGCTGGATTCCGCTCGGCGGCTACGTCAAGCTGTCCGGCGAGGAGCCCGGGGATTCGGTCCCCGACGATCCGCGGGACTTCCTCAACCGACCGCGCTGGCAGCGGATCGTGGTCTACCTGGCGGGGCCGTTCGCCAACGTCGTCCTCTCGGTGCTCCTGATCGCCGGCCTGTTCATGGTCGGCATCGAGATCCCCGCGCTGCAGTCGATCCCGACCGTGGTGGGCACGGTCGAGGCGGGCTCGCCCGGCGAGGCCGCCGGCGTCGAGCCCGGCGACGAAATCCTGTCGATCGACGGCCGCCGGGTCGAGCGTTGGCAAGACGTGGCCTTCGCCGTGATGACTTCGATCGGCAAGCCGCTCGCCTTCGAGCTCGACCGCGCGGGCGCGCGGGTGGTGGCGACGGTGACGCCGGTCCGGCCCGACGATTTCGAGTTCGGCGACGCCGGCATCTATCCCAAGATCCTGCCCAAGGTCGGCCGGATCGTCGCCGGGTCGCCGGCCGAGGCGGCGGGCCTCGCCATCGGTGACGAGCTGTTCGCGGTCGACGGCCGGCCGCTCGCCTCACCGGCGGACTTCGTCGCGCACATCGAGACCCGGGCCGGCCAGCCGGTCGCGCTCGAGGTCGTCCGCGGCGCCGAGCGGCGCACCCTCACGGTCGTCCCCGCCGACCAGGAGGGCAAGGGGCGCATCGGCGTCCAGCTCACCATCTCGCAGCGCTTTCCGCCCGGCCGGGCCTTCGTCGAGAGCCTGCGCTTCAATCTCGGCGTCGCCCGCCAGAGCCTGGCCGTGATCGGCAAGATCTTCAAGCGCGAGGTCGCCGCCAAGAGCGCTCTCGCCGGGCCGATCGAGATCGCCGCGCAGTCGGGGCAAGCCGCGCGGACCGGTTGGAAGAGCCTGCTCTACCTGATGGGCGTGATTTCGATCTCGATCGGGCTCTTGAACCTGTTCCCGATCCCGATCCTGGACGGCGGCCAGATCGTCATCCTGCTGGTCGAGAGCGTGCTGCGGCGCGACCTCTCCCTGGCCGTCAAGGAGCGCATCGCCCAGGTCGGCTTCGCGCTCATCGTCCTGCTGATGGTCACCGTCCTCTACTTCGACGTCTCGAAGCGCCTGCTGGGCTCCTGAGGGCGCTCGCGACCGGCGCCAGTCGGCGCAGCAGCTCGAGGTCCCGGGCGTGCCCCTGCTCGTCGTCACCGAGCGGCGTCTCCAGGATCATCGGCACTGCGGCGAAACGCCGCTCGGCGAGCAGGCGGGCGAAGAGCTCGAGCCCGATCCGGCCCTCGCCCAGATTGGCGTGGCGGTCCTTCCTCGAGCCGCGCGCGCCGACCGAGTCGTTGAGGTGGAGGCAGCGGACGGCGGCGAAGCCGACCGTGGCCTCGATCTCGTCGAGGAAATCGTCGAAGCCCCGGGGCTCGTCGAGCGCGTAGCCGGCGGCGAAGGCGTGGCAGGTGTCGACGCAGACGCCCAGGCGGGCGCGATGGGCCGCGCGCGCGCGGATCGTCTCGAGGTCGGCAAGACGGCGACCGAGCACCGTGCCCTGGCCGGCGGTGAGCTCGAGCAGGGTGAGCGTCGGGCAGCCGGGCAGGCTCGCATAGACCGCGTCGAGCGATTCGGCGACCGCGGCGAGCCCGGCCTCCTCGCCGCGACCGAGATGGGCGCCGGGATGAACGACCAGGGCGGGAACGCCGATCTGCGCACAGCGGCCCAGCTCGTCGGCGAGCGCCGCTCGCGACTTGGCCAGGATCTCCGGGTCGGGCGCGGCGAGGTTGATCAAGTAGGCCGCGTGCGCCACCAGCGGGCCGATCGGGCTGGCGCCGTGGGCCGCGCGGAAAGCCGCGACGTCGCTTGCGGAGAGCGGCTTGGCCCGCCACTGGTTGGAGTTCTTGACGAACAGCTGCAGCGCGCGGCAGCCGATCGCCTCGGCGCGACCGAAGGCGGTCGCGAGCCCGCCGGCGGTCGATTCGTGGGCGCCCAGCAGGAGGTCGGGGCTTGTCATTGCGGGCCGAGTCTAGCCGGTGCGCTTTGCTAGACTCCCCCGCCGTGCTGCGCCGGCTGCTTCGTGGGATCACACTGCTCGCGTACGGACTCGTGCTCGTCGCGGTCTTCGGCTTTTGCGCCTACACCGCCTTCAGCCAGTTCGTCCGGCGCGGCGTGACCACCGTGCCCGAGCTCGCCGGGCTCTCCCGGGAGCAAGCCAACGCGCTGCTCGCCGATCTCGGTCTCCAGCTCGCGGAGGCCGAAGCGGGCCGCTTCAGCCCCGCCGTCGCCGCGGGCCGGGCGCTCGAATCGCGGCCGCGCGCGGGCAGCCTGGTCAAGCGCGGCGCGCCGGTATCGGTCGTCTTCTCCCTCGGCGCGCAGCGGCTGGAGGTCCCGAGCCTCACCGGGCGGGCGCTCCAAGCGGCGCAGGTGACCCTGCGGGCGCAGGGCCTCGAGCTGGGTGACACACTGTCGATCGTGGCCGCGGCCGGGGCCGCCGGCGCGGTCGTCGGCCAGCACCCCCCCGGCGGCAGCGAGGTGCCGGTGGGAACCCGCGTCGACCTCCTGGTCGCCCTCGACCGGACGCCCGAGACCTATGTCATGCCCGACCTCGTCTATCGCCGCTACGAACCGGTGCGCAGCTACTTCGAGCGCGGCGGCTTCCGGCTCGGCGCGGTGAAGTTCGAGCCTTACGAGGGCATCGCCGAGGGGACCATCTTGCGCCAGCTGCCGCTGCCCGGCCACCCGCTGCGGCGACGGGACCCGATCACCCTGGTGGTGGCCGCGCCGAGCGCCGGGAGAGCGTCGTGATCGAGATCGCCCCGTCGGTGATCGCCGCGGACCTGGCCGACCTCGTGGGGGCGGCTCGCGCGGCGGAGGCGGGAGGCGCCGATCTTCTCCACGTCGACGTCATGGACGGCCACTTCGTGCCCAACTTGACGCTCGGACCGCCGGTCGTCGCCGCTTTGGCGCGTCACACCCGCTTGCCCCTCGACGTCCACCTCATGGTCGAGCGGCCCGACGACCTGCTCGGCGCCTACCTCGACGCCGGCTCGACCCGCGTCGCCATCCACTGGGAGGCCGCACGCCACCTCGACCGGACGCTGTCGGCGATTCGCGCCGGAGGGGCGCGCGCCGGTGTCGCGGTGAACCCGGCGACGCCGGTCGAGATCTTGGCCGACGTCGTGCATGCCTGCGACTTCGTGCTCCTGATGTCTGTCAATCCGGGCTTCGCCGGACAGCCGTTCCTGCCTCGCGTGCTCGACAAGACGAGCCGCCTGGCGAGCTGGCTGACGGAGCTCGGCGCCGCGGCGACGATCGAGCTCGACGGCGGCATCGGGGCGGGCAACATCGGCGCCGCCGCGCGCGCCGGCGCCCGCACCTTCGTCGCGGGCTCCTCGGTCTACGGCGCCGCCGATCCCGCCGCCGCCATCCGCCTTTTGCGCCGAACCGCCGAGGAGGCCCTGGCATGAATCCGACCTGGCGTCGCCGCTTCGCCGTGCTGGTCGCCACCAGCGCGCTGCTCGCCGCCGGTTGCGGCTCGCGCGGCAAGGAGGACCCGCTGCTCCGGCTCTCGGCCGCCGAATCGCTGGCCGAAGGCAAGCAGCTGCTCGAGCGCAAGCGCTATTCCGCGGCGCGTCCCTATCTGGCGCACGCCTTCGAGATCGAGCCGAACTCCGCGGCCGGCCGCGAGGCGCTGCTGCTGGTGGCCGACTCGCTCTTCCTCGAGGGGGGCGAAAGCAACCTGATCCAGGCCGAGGCGAAGTACCGCGACTTCCAGAACCGCTTCCCGACCAGCGACCGGGCGCCCTACGTTCAGTTCCAGATCGCGAGCGCGCTCGCGCGCCGGATCGATCGTCCCGACCGCGACCAAGCCGCGTCGGCGAAGTCGCTGCTGGCCTTCGAGGAGCTGCTGCGGCTCTATCCAACCAGCGAGTACGCGGAGCGGGCGAGCGAGGAGATCCGCCGTGTGCGCCGCGGCCTGGCCGAGCACGAGTTCCTGGTCGGCCGCTTCTACCTGCGCTACGGCTTGCCGATCGCCGCGGTCGGGCGGTTGGAGACACTCCTCACGCGCTATCCGGAGTACCCGGAGCGCGACAAGGCCCTGCTCCATCTCGGCCTGGCCTATCAGGCCCTGCAGCGCGCGGACGAGGCACGCGAGACCTTCTCGAAGCTCGAGACCGAGTTCCCGCAGAGCCCCTTCCGGCGCAAGATCCCGAGGTCGCGGCCATGATCCGCGGGCTCCTCCCGGCCGTCGCTGGCGTGCTCGCGCTCATCGGCCTCTCCGGCTGCGCGAGCGGTCCGCTCGCGCTGCCGCGCGACGCGGAGGCTCGCCGGACCGAAACGGAGCGCCGGTTGATCGAGCTCGAGCGCCAGGCGGTCAAGGCCCGCATCGAGCAGGAGCGGCTCGAGCGGCGTGTGGCCGAGCTGGAGGCGCTTTCCCGCCCGAGCCGGCCGGCCGCCCCACCCGCCGCCGCGCCAGCCGCTCGACCGCCGGTCGTCGAGGCGCCGGTGGCCGCCCCGCTTTCGGTCGCCGCCTGGGTCGAAGAGGACGACCTGGCGGACGATCCGCCCCCGGGGGCCCCGGCGGGCACGCCCCAAGCGGTCTACGAGGCGGCGCTCGCGCTCCACGACGGCGGGCGCGCGGGCGAGGCCGAGAGCGCCTTCCGGGCCTTTCTCGCCGCGCACCCGAGCTCCGATCTCGCCGACAACGCGTGGTTCTGGATCGGCGAGTCGCGGCTGTCGAGGCAGGACCCTCTCGGCGCCGCGGAGGCCTATCGGCAGGCGATCGAGCGCTATCCGCAAGGCAACAAGGTCCCGGACGCGCTGCTCAAGCTCGGCCACGCGCTCGATTTGGCCGGCGATGCCGGCGCCGCGCGGGCGGTCTGGCAGGAGCTGGTGCAGCGGTTCCCGACCACCGCCGCCGCCGAGAGCGCGCGCGGCCGGCTCGGGCGTCGCTAGGCCGCCCCTGTAACTCCCTGCGCTGCCATGATTTCTCGTGGCGGGTGCCCTTGACAGTGTGCACCCGCGCGGTTACCCTTGCGGCGACATTCGAACCGACTTCGACCGCGAGCTCATGAGACCTCCGGAGGTCTACGTCATGGCCCTTCGAATCCGTTGCGCCCTTCTTGCCGTGGCCCTCGTCGCCACGGCCCTCGTCGCCGCCGACCAGCCGCCGCGCCACCTCAAGTTCGTCAACGGCCACTGGACCGCCTGGGATCCTCCGGCGAGCTTCCCGGAGGGCGCTCGCGTCCACATCGTCGAACGCGGCGACACCTTCTGGGCGCTGGCGGCGAAGAACCTCGGCAACCCCTATCTCTGGCCGCAGCTCTGGGAAAAGAACCAGTACGTGCTCGACGCGCACTGGATCTACCCGGGCGATCCGCTGGTGATCGGCGTCGACGTCGCCCCGGTCGCGCCGATGGAGTCGGCGGGCCTGGGCACCGGCGAGGAGGGGGAGACCGAAGAGGTCGCCGGGATCGAAACCGCGGTGGTGAGCGCCGAACCCGCGACCGACGCGGCGGCGAGCGGCGCCCGGCTGCGGACCCTGCCGGCCGGCGGCGCCAAGAGCGTGCCGGTGCCGCTGTCGGCCGAGGACGACATCTACTGCTCCGGTTTCATCGGCGCGGCCGATGAGGCCTTCGCCTACTCGATTACTGGCTCCGAGTACGAGGTGCTCTCACCGGAGTTGGTCAACGTCGCGGGGGAGATCGAAGGGATCTACGGCACCGTCGACACGGTCAAGGTGCAGCTGACCACCGGCGACATCGTCTACCTCGACGGCGGCCGGCAGGGCGGGCTGTCACCGGGCATGGTGCTGACCGCGGTCGAGCCGGGGGCGCGCATCGTCCACCCCCACTCCGGCGACACCTTCGGGCGGCAGTACAACTATCGCGGCCGGGTCCGCGTCGTCTCGGTCACGAACGAGGCCGGCATCGGCGAGGTGGTGCAGAGCTGCCTGGGCATGCAGGTCGGGACGCGGCTGCGGCCGTTCGTGCCCGAGCCGGTGCCGCTGGCCCGGCGGACGCCGCTGCGGGCGGTCAACGACCCGACGACGCCGGAGGCCCTGGCCGGGTCGCCGATCATCCTCTCCTCGCCCTCGCGGCTGGTCACCCTGGGCCAGGACCACGTCGTGTTCATCGACAAGGGCGAGGACGACGATGTGCTGCCGGGCGATCTGTTCACCATCTACCGGGCCAACCGGGAGACCCGGCCGCCCGTGGTGCTGGGCGAGCTGGCGGTGCTCTCCGTCCAGCGCAACAGCGCGGTCGCGAAGATCCTCGAGTCGCGCTACCCGATCTTCGTCGGCGATCGGCTCGAGCGGAAGTGAGGCGTAAGAATTTGGCCGGATCGCCCCCGACGAGCTATAATGCTCCGTCTGAGAGTGATCCGCCCGTGGGGAACAAACAGAGTCTGAACGGACGACTGCACCAGATCGTCGACGAGCTGGTCCACCAGGGGTTGACCCTGGAACAGGCGCGCCAGGAGTTCGAGCGCCAGTTCATCGTGGCCTCGCTGCGGTCGAACGACTGGAACTTCTGCCGCTCCGCGCGCAGTCTGGGCGTCCATCGGAACACCCTGCGAAACAAGGTCTCCCACCTCGGAATCGGCGTCTCGGAGGGGCGGTCCCGCGGCGGTGTCCGCCCGCTGCTCCGGCGCTCGATTCCGAAGGTCTAAGGCGACTTTTCAACCAGCGACTCGAAGCCCACCCAGCATCGATCGTGAACGGCCGGGGATTCCCCGGTCCGCTCGCCCCCCGGCAGTCCCGCGGCGCCTACCGCCGCGGTTGGGGCGTGCTTTCGGAGGCTCGAACCATGCCTAGATTCAGTTTCTTCGCCGTACCGTCCCGATACTTCGCCAGCGCCGCGGCGAGCGCCCTGCTGCTCGCCTTGCTCGGCTCGACTTCGACCCGCTCCTCCGTCGCGGCGCCGCGGGTCACGCTGCCGCTCGCGTTGGAGCGCCATTTCCCCGAGCTCGCGACGCTCGAGCCCGATGGCTCGGCGCGGCTCGCCGAGCTGCGCCGCCAGGAGCGGGAGCGCTACCTCCACGCCCTGCCCTTCGGTCCCCAGATTCGCAGCGCGGCGCGCCGCCATCGACTGGACAGCCTGCTGCTCGCCTCGGTCGTCGAGGCGGAATCGAGCTTTCGGCCCGACGCCGTCTCGCCCAAGGGGGCCCTCGGTCTGATGCAGCTGATGCCCTTCCACTTCGACCTCGGCCAGGAGCCCTTCGACCCGTCCGTCAACCTGGCGGTCGGGGCCGAGTACCTGGCCCAGCTCGAGCGGCGCTATGGCGGCGATCTGGAGCTGGCGCTCGCCGCCTACCACGCCGGTCCCGGCACCATCGACCGCTTCGGCGGGCTACCGCCCTATCGCGAGACCCGGATCTACGTCGGGCGGGTCCTCGAGCTGTACCGGGAACATCAATCGAGCGTCGCCGCGCGCGTGCTCGGCGAGCTGCCCGCTGGCGACGTCGGCGCCGACCAGCGTCTCTTCTAGGACTTTGGCTCCGACGGCGGGGGCGGCGTGTCGTCGTCCTCGCCGTCGCCGCCGGCGTTGCGCAGGCCTTTGCGGAAGTTCCGGATCCCCTCGCCCAGGCCCCGGCCCAGCTGCGGGATCTTGGCGGCGCCGAACAGCAGCACCAGGATGACGAAAATGACCAGGAGCTCCGGGAGTCCCAGACGGCCCATGACAGCCTCCAAGCAGCGGCCGCTCCGCGTCCTCGCCGGGCTCGCGGCGCCGCCGGGATCAGTCTAGCAGAACGTCTCCGCGCCCAGCCTCGAGGCGAGCCGCGGCGCGATCCGCGCGTACGCCGCGCTCGTCTCCGGCAGCCGTTCGAGCGCCCGCGCCGCCCGGCGCAGCGTCGGCGGGATCAGCGGCAAGTGGCGATTCGCGCCGCGCGCGGCGAAGGCGGCGAACGTGCCCACCGCCTTGAGCGCCCGCTGCGCGACGGCCCGCAAGTAGCCTTCGTCGTCGGGTCCGGCGATCCCCGCGGCTGCGACCAGCCCCGTCTCGAGCTCGGGCGGCGGAAACAGGCTGTCGTTGAGCAGCGACGCCAGATCGTAGGCCGCCGGGCCGAGCCTCAGATCCTGGAAGTCGAGCACGCCGACGCCTTCGCCCTCGACCGGTACCAAGTTGCGGGCCATGAAGTCGCGGTGACAGGGCGCGAGCGGTGCCGCCCCGAGCCGCTCGCACAGCTCGTCGAGGGCCGCCGCGAAAGGAGCGGCGACGCCCGGGTCGTCGAGGACCCCAGCGGGCGCCAGAAAGAGCCGCTCGGTCTGGACGAGCTCTCGCCGGAGCAGCTCGGCGTCGAGCGGCGGCGAACCGAGCGCGACCACCGCCGCGGCGTCGAGCCGGGCGATGCGCCCGAGGGTCGCGACCGCGTCCTCGAGCCGCGGCAGCAGCCAGGGCCAGCCCGCGGCCCGGCACTCGTAGAGAGTCGCCTCGCCCAAGTCCTCCACCAGCGACCAGCCGCGCTCGCGGTCGATCCCGAGCCGCGCCGGTACGCGCACGTTCGCCGCCGCGAGCAGCTCGGCCGCGGCGTCGAATCGCGCCTGCGTCGCCCCGATCTCGCGCGGGTAGAACGCCGCCACGGCGTGGCGGCCGTCCGGCCAGGCGACGCGAAAGTAGCGCCGCTGCGACAGATCGCCGGCCAGGGCACGGATCGACTGTGGCGGCAGGCCGCGCTCGGCTAGCCAGCGCGCCAGCTCGTCGGCGAGGGTGGCGTCGGGGGGAGATTGCAACATCGTCGGCCAGCGGCGCCGCGCGGTCGGCGCGGCACGATCGGCGACGATATCGCAGCGCGCGGTTTGACACCGCTTCGAGGGCGACCCGATAATCCCCGGGTGACGCGGCGCACCCAGACTCCCGACGCCAAGAAGCAATCGCTGCTGCGCGATCTCGAGCGCGCGCTGCTCGACGCCATCGCGGAGTCGCCGGAGGTGCACCGCACGCTCTACCGCCTCCAGCGCGCCGGCTACACGCTGCAGCTCTCGCTCGATTGCACCGGCCAGGGCGAGCCCACGCCGGTCCACCGGGAGGAGCCGGCGCCGACCTTCAGGATCGACGCCGCCGACCTCGCCTTCCTGCGCTCGGTCGGCATCGATCCGACGCGCAAGCGGCGCTCCCACCCGCGCGGCTGAGAGGCGATGCCCGCGGCCCCGGCGAGGACCGAGCTGCTCGGGCTGCCGCTCGAGCAGCTGGCCGCGGCGCTGGCGCCGGCGATCGACCGGCCGTTCCGGGCGCGGCAGGTCTACGACGCGATCTACCGGCGGGGCGAGATCGATTTCGCCGCCATGACCGACCTGTCGGCGGCTCTGCGGGCGCGCCTCGCCGCCGATTTCTCGCTGGCGCTGCCCGAGGTGGCCGAGCGCCAAGCCGCGGCCGACGGCACGACCAAGTTCCTGCTCCGGCTCGCCGACGGCGCCTCGATCGAAGCGGTCGACATCCCCGACCGGCGTCGGCGCACGCTCTGCATCTCGAGCCAGGCCGGCTGCGGGCTCGCTTGCGCGTTTTGCGTCACCGGCTTCTGGGGCGCCGGACGGAACCTGCGCCCGGGCGAGATCGTCGGGCAGGTGCTCCTGATCCAGCGGCTCCAGCAGCTGCCGGAGACCTTCAACCTCGTCTTCATGGGGATGGGCGAGCCGCTGATGAACCTCGCCGCGGTCGGCGATGCCCTCGCGGTGCTGGGAGAGCGGATCTCGCCGCGCCGCGTCACGATCTCGACCGCCGGCGTCGTGCCCGGGATCGCGGCGCTCGGAAAGTGGCCGAAGCGGCCCAACCTCGCGATCTCGCTGCACGCCCCGGACGACGAGCGGCGCTCCGCGCTGATGCCGATCAACCGCGTCTACCCGCTGACCGACCTGATGGCGGCGCTGCGCGCCTACCCGCTCGAGCCGCGGCGCCGGATCACGATCGAGTATCTCCTGCTCGCCGGCTTCAATGACGCCACCCGGGACGCCGACGCGCTCGCGCGGCTGCTGCGCGGCCTGCCGAGCAAGGTCAATCTGATCCCGTTCAACGCCGACCCCGTGCTGCCCGCGTGGATGGAGCCGCCGGCCGATGCCGCCGTCGACGCCTTCCGCGATCGGCTCGCGCGCCACGGCTTGACCGCCACGGTCCGCCGCCGACGCGGCCACGACGTGGCCGCCGCCTGCGGTCAGCTGCGCGCCTTCGCTCGCGCACCGCGCGGCCCGATCGCCCGGCGCGCCGGAACCACCGGCAAACCGGCGGGCAGCCGCTAGCCCGCCTCGCCCTCCAGCCAGATCCAGGCGAGGTTTCGCCCGGCCTGGAGACCGTCGCGGCGGTGGCTCTCGAGCCACTCCGAGCGGCAGCGCGTGCAGTGGCGGAGGACTCTCACTCGGCCGACGCCGCCGGCGGCGAGCTGGCAGGCGACGGCGGCGGCGAGATCGAGGTGCGGCCGGTCGCCCCGGCCGGGCCGGCGCACCGACGGCTGGCTCGCCGCCGCGACCGCTCGCGCCACCTCCTCGCCCACTTCGTAGCAGCACGGGCCGATCGCCGGGCCGACCCAGGCGACCGCCGCGCCGCCGATCTCGGCCAGCGCGGCGGCGACGACGCCGCCGGCGATGCCCCGCCACCCGGCGTGGACCGCGGCGGCTCGCCCGGCACCGGCCAAGAGCACCGGCACGCAGTCGGCCACCGCCACCGTCGCGGCGACACCCGGCCGGTCGACGACCAGCGCGTCGCCTTCGCCGCAGGCCCCCGGCCGCGCCGTGACCACGCGCGCACCGTGGACCTGGTGGAGCCACGCTGGCGCGATCCCGGCGGGCAGGAGGGCCGTCGCGGCGTCTCGCGCCGGAGCGCCGCGGCCCACGAAGCAGAGCGCGACGCCCGCTTCACGCGCCCGCCAGAGCAGGGCACCCGCGCACCGCTCGGGTTGCGGCGCGAGCTCCTCGACGCTCGACTCGACGCGCATGCGAGGTCATTCTAGAGGCCCGGGAGCGCCCGGGCGCGATCGGGCGCTACGGTAGACTCGCGCCCCGTGCGGAGCCCCTGGGAAGCCGTGATCGGCCTCGAGGTCCACGTCCAGCTGGCGACGCGGACCAAGATCTTCTGTCGCTGTCCCAACCGCTTCGGCGCCGAGCCGAACTCTCTCGTCTGCCCGGTCTGCCTGGGTTACCCGGGGACGCTGCCGGTGCTCAACCGCGCCGCGGTCGACCTCGCTGCCCGACTCGCCCTCGCGCTCGGCTGCGAAGTCCAGCCGCTGTCGCAGTTCGCGCGCAAGAACTACTTCTACGCCGACCTGCCCAAGGGCTATCAGATCAGCCAGCACGACCGGCCACTCGCCGAGCGCGGCGCGCTGCCGCTGTCGCTCCACGACAAGCGGGTCCGCATCCACCGCCTGCACCTCGAGGAGGACGCCGGCAAGCTCCTCCACGAGCGCCCCGGCGGCGGGCCGCTCGAGGGTCACTCCTACGTCGATTTCAATCGCTGCGGCGTGCCGCTGGTCGAGATCGTCTCCGAGCCCGACCTCGCCTCGCCCGCCGAGGCCGAGGACTACCTGCGGACGCTGCACCAGGTGCTCCTCTACACCGGTGTTTCCGACGGCAACATGGAGGAGGGGAGCCTGCGCTGCGACGCCAACGTCAGCCTGCGGCCCCGGGGCGAGGCTCGCCTCGGCACCAAGACCGAGATCAAGAACGTCAACTCGTTCAAGAACGTCGCGCGGGCGCTCGAGGCCGAGATCGCGCGCCAGTCCGAGCTGCTCGACGCCGGCGGTGAGGTCGTGCAAGAGACGCGCGGCTTCGACGCCGAGCGCGGCGAGACCCGTCCGCTGCGGGGCAAAGAGGACGCCCACGACTACCGCTACTTCCCGGAGCCGGACCTGCCGCTGCTCGCGCTCACCGCCGAGCGGCTCGCCGGCCTCGCCACCGCCTTGCCGGAGCTGCCGTGGCGGCGTCGCGCGCGCTTCATCTCCGCCTACGCGCTGCCCGAGGCCGACGCGCGCGAGCTCACCGCCACGCCGGCGCTCGCGGACTACTTCGAGCGCTGCGTCGCCGCGGCGGCACCGACGCCGCCGCGCACGGTCGGCAACTGGATCCGCAACGAGGTCTCGCGCGAGGTGAAGGAGCGCCGCCTGACGATCGAGGCGGCGCTGGCGCCCGAGCGGCTCGCCGAGCTGCTGGCGCTGATCGACTCGGGCGAGCTGTCGGCGAGCGCCGCCAAGAGCGTCTTCGCCGCACTCTGGCAAGGCGACGAGACGCCCCGCGCGGCGACCCGGAGGCTCGGACTCGCTCAGATCCAGGACGCCGGCCAGCTCGCCTCTTGGGTGAACGAGGTGCTCGCCGCGCACCCCGAGCAGGTCGCCGAGCTGCGCGCCGGCAAGGAGAAGGTGCTCGGTTTTCTGGTCGGTCAGGTGATGAAGCGCTCCGGCGGGCGGGCGGCGCCGCAACAGGTTCGGGAGCTGCTGCGCGGCGCGCTCGCCGGCGCGCCGGTGGCGCCGCCGTCGTAGGGCCTCCGATCCGGTGGCGCGATGATCCAGTTCTTCCACGTCACCAAGCGCTTCCCGACCGGCCAGCTCGCGCTCGACGACGTCAGCTTCGAGATCGGGCGCGGCGAGTTCTGCTTCCTGACCGGTCCCAGCGGCGCCGGCAAGACCACGCTCCTGCGCCTGATCTTCCGCGAGGAGACGCCGAGCGAGGGACAGATCGTGGTCCACGGGCGCAACGTCGCCTCGGTGCCGCGCAGCAAGATCCCCTACCTGCGGCGCTCGATCGGCGTCGTCTTCCAGGACTTCCGCCTGATCGACCGCAAGACGATCTTCGAGAACGTCGTCTTCTTGCCCCGGCTGCTCGGCCACGACCTGCAGCGGCAGCGGCGCCTCGCCTTCGAGGCGCTGCGGCGGGTTGGCCTGTCGCACCGGATGAACGCCTTCCCGCGCGAGCTGTCGGGTGGCGAGCAGCAGCGCATCGCCATCGCCCGCGCCCTGATCGCCGAGCCCGAGATCGTCGTCGCCGACGAGCCGACCGGCAATCTCGATCCCGACCTGGCGCAGGAGATCGTCCGGCTCTTCCTCGACATTCATCTGCGCGGCACCACCGTGCTGTTCGCGACCCACGACCGTGAGCTGATCCAGCGCGTCGGTCGGCGGGTCCTGACGCTGGTGCAGGGGCGCATCACCAGCGATCACCGGCTGACCGGCATCGCCCCGCCGGAGCCGCTGGTCCTGCCGGCGGCCGCCGACCACGAACCGCCCGGGCGGGACGCGCCGTGACCTTTCTCCAGGCGCTGCGCTATTTCCTCCGCGAGGCGCTCGTCTCGCTTCGCCGCAGCGCCCGGGTGAGCACGCTCGCGGTGCTGACCATCGCGGTCAGCCTGCTGCTCGCGGGCGTCCTGCTGCTGGTCAGTCGCAACGCCGCCGAGTCGGTGGCGGCGTGGCGCGAGGAGGCGCGCTTCGTGGTCTTTCTCGACCGCGCGGCGGACGCGCCGGCGCTCGCGGCCGAGCTGGTGCGGGCGCCCTGGGTCACGGGCGCCGAGGTGATCGATCCGGTCGAGGCGCGCCGGCGGTTCGAGCGCTCCTTCCCCAGCCTCTCGGCGCTAGTGGCCGAGGGCGGCGAGGGCCAGCTGCCGACCTCGATCGAGGCCCGCCTCGCGGCGGCCGACGCCGGGCCGCGCAGCGCCGAGTTCCGGGCCTGGGTCGAGCAGTTGCGCCAGCGCCCCGGTGTCGAGGCGGTCGACGACGATCGGGACTGGATCGAGCAGGTCGAGCGGACGCTGGCGTTCGTCCGCGCTCTCGGCTGGACGCTCTCGGCGGTCCTGCTGGGGGCCTCGATCTTCACCATCGCGAGCGTCGTCCGCTTCACCGCGCTGCTCTACCGGGAAGAGATCGCCATCATGCGGCTGGTCGGCGCCACCGAGTTCTACATCCGGGGGCCCTTCTACCTCGAGGGCGTGCTGCAGGGGCTGATCGGCGCCGCCCTCGCGGTGGCGGCGCTGTTCGCCGCCTACAGCGGGTTGCGCCCCCGGATCGCCGAGTCGCTGATCGCCGAAGCGGTGGCCGCGAGGTTTCTCTCGCCGGCGGAGATCGCGCTCCTGCTCGCGTTCGGGGCGCTGGCTGGACTGGTCGGTAGCGTCGTCTCGCTCGGCCGCGAAGGGCTGCCCGACGAGGGCCGGCCGCGCTGAAAGACGACGACGCCCCGCGCGACGGTGCGCGCGGGGCGTCGGACCAGCGCGGCTTCGAGCGCCCCCTCAGCCGAGCTGGACCACGATCACCGCCCGCCGGTTCTCCTTGCGGCCGGCCGCCGTGTCGTTGGGCGCCACCGGGTCGGCCGCGCCCTTGCCCTCGACCGAGATGCGGCTGGCGTCGATGCCGTGCCGCGAGACCAGGTACTGCCGCGCCGCCTCGGCGCGCTGCTGCGACATCCGCTGGTTGGTTGCCGCCGAGCCGGTGCTGTCGGTGTAGCCGACGATCAGGGCGGTGGCCGCCGGGTCCTGCTTCATCCGCAGCGCGACCTCGTCGAGCTTGGCCTTGGCGATGTTCGACAGGCGCGCGCTGCTCGGGGTGAAGTGGATCGTCTCCCGCACCTCCTGGCGCGGCGCCGGCGGCGGCGGCGGCGGCGGGGGCGGCGGCGGCGGCGGCGGCGGCGGGGGCGGCGGCGGTTGCGGTCCGCCGGCCAGGCGCGGGATGAAGGTGAGGCCCAGCAGGCCGCCGATCGGGCAGTGCTCGTCGGTGTCGGACAGCTGCGCGAGCTCGAGCCGGAGCCCGAAGTTCACCGCCCAGGTCTTGCCGTCTCCGAACCAGTAGCGGCCGCCCGTGGTCAGGTCGAAGGCGTCGTCGGGCCGCGAGTCACCACCTTGGTAGAGCGTCGCCGCGAGCTCGGTGATCCAGTCGAAGCGGTCGTTGAGCGTCGCCACGTAGCCGACGCCGGCGGTGAACTCCTGGGCGACGTCGAAGCGGTCGGCATCCCCTGGATCCCGATAGCCGACGCCGAGGACCCAGCGCGTGCCGAGGTTCCAGTTGGCCCCCAGGCCCCAGCCGGTGTCCCCGGTGACGATCCCCTCCTCCTCGTCGCCGGTCGGCAGCTCGATGAAGGCGTTCACCGCCATCGAGCGTTCGGCTTCCGGCCCGCCGAAGACGCGGTACTTGCCACCCAGGCGTACGTTGCCGATGCCCGAGCCGTCGATGCGGTTCTCGAACAGCCGGCCGTTGACGTAGCCGAGCCGGTTGTTGTCCGAGGCCGAGAGATCCTCCCAGGGCAGCATCACCGAGAGCTCGAAGCGGTCCGTGATCCCGTAGCCGAAGCTCGCCGAGAGACGGTTCCAGTCGTAGTCCCAGTCGTCGGAGAGCGGGGCCAGGAGCCCCCCGCCGGGAATCGGCGCCACCAGGCGATCCCAGTTGTTGTAGTAGATGCCGAAGGACCACTTGCCCTGGGGCAGCGTCTGTCCATCGAGCAAGGTGAACAGGCCCGTCTCGCCGGTCACGGACGGGGCCGATGCCTGCTGGCTGACCGCCGGCGCCGCCGCCAGGGCGAGCGTGAGCAGGCCGATTCCGATTCGATTTCGCATGGGCACCTCCATCGACATCACCGTCCGGAATGTAGCACAGGTGGGGGGGCCCTCCCCTTCGCCACCGCGGGTCAGCCGGTGGGATTCGCGCGCCGTCGCCGGAGCGGACACGGCGGGCGCAGGAGGCGAAAGGGGAGCCCTCGGGCTCCCCTCGACGACCGCGGTCCGGCTCGGGCCGGCTCGGCTCAGTACGGCGGCGGCGCGGCCTGCTGGAGCGCCTTGCGCGCCTCCTCCTGGGCCCGCTTCAGCTCGGCCAGCTTCTTTTCTTCCTCGGCCGCTTCGGCGTTGTGCTTGGCGATGTCCTGGTTGGCTTGCACCCGCTCGACGCCCGCGGCGTCGCCGGCGCTGCGGTAGGCGGCCTTGGCCTGCTCGAAGTTCGTCTGCTTCTCGTAGACGAACCCGAGCTGCTTGTAGATCCTGTTCTTGTCCTCGGTGCGGCCGGCCTTGGGCAGCGCCTTCTGGAGCGACTCGACCGCCTGGGGATAGGCCTGGCGGGCGGTCTGGGCCTGGCCGGTGTAGAAGAACGGCAGCCAGTCGTTGGCGTTCTTGCCGGACGCCTGCGCGAAGGTCGCGATCGCGGCGTCGTACTGGCTGGCCCCGAGCTGGGTTTCACCCAGCAGCAGCAGGTGGTCGTAGGAGGCGTTGAGACCGACCAACTGCCGTGCCGCCTCCGCGGCCTTGGCGTAGCCCTGGTCCTTGGCGGCGCCGCTCGACTCGCGCGCGCTGCGAATCAGGGCCTGGACGTAGGCCTTGAGCTTGTTGGCGTCCCGCGCGTCGAGCCGCGCCGCCTTCTCGAGCGCCGGCAGGGCGGCGGCGAGATTGCCGGCGTTGAGCGCGGCCGCGCCATACTGGAACTGCAGGTTCGCGTCGTTGGGCTGGGCCGCGGCGGCCTTGGCCAGCTCCTGCGCGGCGCGGTCCCCCTGGCCGCTCTTGTCGAGCGCCATGGCGTAGAGCTTCTGGTAGACGCCCTGCTGCTCCTTCGACAGCGAGGCCGAGCTCATCCGGCCCAGCAGCTGCGCGGCGTCCCCGGCCATGTTCGCTTCGAGGTAGCCCTGCGCCAGCGCGAGCTGGATGCCGATGTCGCCGGGGCTCAAGTCGTAGGCCTTGCGCAGCGCGGCGATCGCCTGCTGGTTCTTGCCCGTCTTGAGCAGCGAGCGGCCGAGCATCATGTGGCCGTTGGCCCAGTCCGGCTTCTCCGCCACCACGCCCTCGAACTCCTTGGCGGCCTGAGCGTAGTTCTTCGCCTTGAAAGCGGCGACGCCCTCGTCCCAGCCGGCCACGACCGGCGCGGCGGCGGCGAGCGTTGCGGCCACGGTCAGGATCAGAAGTCGGCTTCTCATGTGGGTTCTCCTCTTCGTCCAGGGACGCGACTCCCGCCACCCGATCCCTGCTCCACGATAAAGCACGATGCGTGCCGGTCGTTCGGAAGTGGCTAGCTCGATTGGAAGAACAGCGTGACCTTGTCCAGGAACGCCTTGGCCTGATTCGGCCCGAGGGCCGCCGACACCAGCTTCTCCTCGGAGCGCACCAGGTCGATCAGCGCGTCGACGCCGCGACCGGATTCCATCTCGGCCCGGCAGAGGCGCAGCGCGGAGTCGAGGTCACCTATCCGCTCCTGCCCGGCCAGCATCTGCTGGGCGAGCCGGTGCACCTGATCGGCCAGGCGTGTCTGTTCCTCGCCGCTCATCCGCTGCACCCGATCGAGGGGCAGCTTGCGCAGGTCCTCCTTGAGGGCCAGAACGCCGGAAGTCAGCAGTCCGTAGATCACCTTGCAGACGTCGAACGCCCCTTGCCCGAGCGCGGCGGCGATCTCCTCGATGTTGCGCCGTTCGTCGACCCGCGACACCACCGACCACTCGCCCGCGGTGAACGACACCGACGTCGCGCCCGAGCTGGGCGCGAACACCGGAACCATGCGGGTCGAGCCGATCTTCTTCGACAGGATCTTCCACTCGTCGATCTGCCGCGCCGCTTCCATCAGCAGGTTCGTGTTCGACTTGTCGACCGTCCGGAGCTCGGCCTCGGTGCCCGGCGTGAAGACGAAGTCCCCGGTCAGCCAGCGGGCGAGCTCGTAGACGGCCTGCTCGCCCTCGAGCGTGCCGCTGGTGGCGTGGACGATCTGCCCGCGGTCGAGGAAGATGCGACCGGTGTCGGCTCCGTTGCGCAGCACGAACACGCCGGTCTTGCCCGACACCGCCACCAGCTGAATGATGTCGGGCAGCGGCAGCTCGCGAAGTGATCCTTGGAATGCCATGCGCTCGGGCTCAGCTCTCCGCTCGGCGGCAACGAGGACGGGGGCGCGCGGACCGGGCCGCGGCCACCCGCGGCGCTCCGACCCTCACGCGCCCCCTCCCCAGCTGGTCGATCTCGGTTCCCAACCCTACTGCAACTTGAAGTTGACCGTCAGGTTGTAATAGACGGTGACCGGCTTGCCGTTGAGGGTCGCCGGCCGGAACTTCCATTGCTTGATCGCGTCGACCGCCGCCTCCTCCAATCCCATCGGCAGGCCCTTGAGGACCTTGACGTTGGTGACGTTGCCCTGCTTGTCGATGATCGCCTGCACGATCACCACGCCCTGGATGCGCGCCTTGCGCGCGATCTCGGTGTACTGCGGCTGCGGCGCCGTGATCTTCTCCGGCGGCTTGACGTCACCGCCGACCTGGATCGGTCCCTCGGGCTCGGACGGCGGCGGTCCCTCCGGAATGCCGATCACCGAGTCGTCGATCGGAATGTCGAGGTCCTGCCGGATCTCCTCGACGATGCGGATCGGCTCCGGCTCGTCCGGGGTCGGGTCGGGAATCGGCACCTTCTTGGCGCGCGGCTTGAGCAGCTCCTGCTGCTGCTGCTGCGGCGGCGGCGGCTTGAACCGGATCTGCTGGACGACGTAGACCTTCGGCTTGTCGGCCGCCTTGAGGTCGCCGCGCACGATCTCCGGCAGGTGGATCAGGAAGAGGATGAAGTGCAGGATGACCGCGATCGCGATCGCCCAGCGCAGCTTCTTCCGATCCTCGTCGTACTCGCGCGCGAACGCCGACCAGCCGTCGGCGGTCGCGAGCTCGGCCGACCTGGGGGCCTTGGGTTTCTCGTTCGCTGCCATTCGCGACCTCGCCTCAGTACCAGAACTGGTCGATCTCGCGCTGGGTCGGAATCGAGATGTTCCGGATCTCGACGCCGTGGTCCTTGCCCGCGCGCAGGATGTCGTAGATCTTGACCATGTCCCCGTAGGCGGCTTCCTGATCGGGACGGATGATCACGGGCTTCAGCTGGTTGACCGCGAGAATGGGCTTCAGGTAGTCGAGGATCGCCGAGGCTTGCATCGGCTTGCCGTCGACCACGATTCCGCCGCCGGGCCGGATCTCGATCAGGACCGACTCCTCCTTCTCGATCAGCGGCGGGTTCTTCTCCTCCTTGGGCAGCGCGAAGTCGAGCCCGCGGGTGGCGGCGAAGGTGTTCGTCACCATGAAGAAGATGATCAACAGGAAAACGATGTCCGCCATCGAGGCGGTCGGGATGTCGGAGGCGATGTTGCGCTTGCTGATCTTCATCGCTTGGGCTCCCTCAACCGCCGTCGACCGTTTCCTGGTCGGACAAGAGGTAGACGACTTCGACCCGCGCCTGCTTGAGCGCGTCGATCACGCGATCGACGTACCGGTAGGCGACGCCGTTGTCGGCCTTGAGCACGAATTCCTTGTCCGGCTGGCGCGCGATGATCTCGGCGGCGAACGAGACGACGTCCTCGGGGCCGGTGACCGGCAACGAGGCGCTCTCGCCGTCGCTCACCCGGATCTGGCCCGAATCGGTGATCGAGACCAGCGCCGCTTTCTTCGGCACTTCGTAGCGGAGCACGGTCCTCGGCAAGCTCACCTGCGTCTTGTCGACCTCGATGTTGAAGGTCAGGACGAAGAAGATGATGAGCAGGAAGACGATGTCCGCCATCGAGGCGGTCGGAATGACCGCGCCGGCCTGCTTGCGGGCCTTGAGCTTCATGTCGCCTCAGCTCTTGGCGGGAGCCGCGGGCTCCGCCCGGTCGGGGGTGATGCCACCGCGGTCCATCTCGCTGAAGGTCTCGAGCAGCATGTTGGTCGCGGTCTCGATGTCGCGCACGAACTTGTTGATGCGGGTGGAGAAGTAGTTGTAGGCGAGCTGGATCGGAATGGCGATGATCAAACCGCTGGCGGTCGTGATCAGGGCTTCCGAAATGCCGGCGGCCACCGCTCCGGGATTCGACAGACCCTGCTTGGCGAGCGCGTCGAAGGAGTTGATCATGCCGGCGACGGTGCCGAGGAAGCCGAGCAGCGGCGCGACGTTGGCGGTGGTGGCGAGCACGGCCAGGCCACGCTCGAGACGGCCCATCTCGAACAGCGCCGCGTTCTCGATCGTCTTCTCGACGTCCTCCTTGGGCTGGCCGTACTTGAGCAGGCCGGCCTTCATGATCGAAGCGACGGGACCCTGGTACTGCTCGCAGATCTTCACCGCGTCACGCAGCGAGCGGTTGACCATCAGAGCCTTGCGGATCTTGGCCAGGAACTCGTTGACGTTGATCTGGGCCTTGCGCAGCGCGAAGAAACGCTCGATCGTGAATGCCAGGCCCATGATCGAGAACAGCAGCAGCGGCCACATGACCGGCCCGCCCTTCTCCATGTACTCCCAGAAAGTTCCCACTCGCTACCTCCGTTGTCCTTGGACCCGCGAAGCGCGGATCGAGTTCCCGTTGCGCCCGGCGGACGCGTCTCCGAAGGGGGCCGCCCTCGGCGACGCCCGAACGTGATTTTGTCAGATGCTCAATGAGCCCGTGTTCGCCCGTGAGAGGGCGCGAGAGTAGCACAGCGAATTTTTGAGGGTCAAGGCGTCAGAACCCCACCTAAGTCTTTTTCTATCATGAACTTGATGCCGTTTCACCACCCCGCCGGGCGGCCCAGGTCGCGCGCAGGGCGACGCAGATCGCGATCGCCAGCGCATCGGTCGCGTCGGTGGCCAGGCGCTCGCGCGCCAGCCCGAGCTGCAGGCACACCATCCGCGCCACCTGAGACTTGTCGGCGCGGCCGCTGCCCGCGACCGCGCTCTTGACCTGGGCGGGCGCCACCTCCTCGACCTCGATGCCGGCGCGGCCGAGCACGGCGAGCAGCGCGCCCCGCGCTTCGGCGAGCACGATGGCCGAGCGCGCCGACGCGCCCGCGAAGACGCGCTCGATCGCCACCCGGTCGGGCCGCTCGGCCGCGAGCAGTCGCTCGAGCGCGGCGGCGATCTCGCCGAGCCGTTCGGACAGCGGCCGTCGCGGATCGGGCGAGATGCGGCCGCAGGTCCCCGCGACCAGCTGCGAGCCGTGACGCTCGACCAACCCGAAGCCCGTGTGCCGACTGCCGGGATCGAGCCCGAGCACCCGCAACGGCGCCGGCCGGCTCGCCCCTCGTACCGACGCGCCGAGGCGAGCCGTGGCGAGGGGCTGGGCTGGAATCGACATCCGCGGCTGGCTCCGAATGGACATCATAAGCTAACTCTCTCGAAATCAATCGGATCGCGGCGCGGAGGTTTGACGAGACCGGGACCAGAGTGCTAGAAATCCACGGTCTACCCGAGGGGAGTGGCCATGCCGTGGATCCTGGTGGTCGAGTCCGAGAGCCGACACGCAGAGCGGATGCGGGACGGGCTCGCCGCCGACGGCTGGCAGATCGAGGTGGTGCCGAGCTGCGCCGCCGCCGAAGGCACCCTCGGACGCGCCCCGCAGCTCGCCTTCGTCAACGTCGAGCTGGTGGGCGCCCGCGCGCTGGTGGGCAAGCTCGCGCGCGCCGCCGGCGGGCCCGGCGCCGTGGCCGTACTGCCCGAGCTGGGCGACCCCGAGCTCGCTCTCATCGCCGCCGACGAAACGCTCGCCAAGCCTTTCACCGAGCAGGACGTGCGCCTGCTCGCCCGCCGCCTTTCGACCGCGGGGCGGGCGGCGCCCGGGGCGCCGGTGGAGAGCGACCCTGGCAAGGTCCTGACCTCGCAGGAGCTGTTCGGCGACCTGCTCGCGGAGGTCGAGGAATCCGAGCGCGCGGCCGCCGCGCCGCCGGCGCCGGTGGCGCCGATGCCGCCGGCACCACCGCCCGCCGCGCCACCGCCGGTGAGCGCCGCGACGGCCAAGCCGCCAACGGCCGCGCGTTCCAGCGCGATCGACCGCGCGCTCGAGCAGACGCTCTCCGGCCTGCGCGGCGGTGCGGACAAGGCGAAGCCCGCGACCGCCGCGCGCAAGGAGACCTCCGACGTCGACGCCCTGCTGTCGCGCACGCTCGGCGGGCTGGAGGCGCCCAAACGTCCGGCGCCCGCCGCCAAACCGGCCGCCGCGAAGCCGGCGCCGAGCGCGCCGCCCGCGCCGCGCCCGAGCGCCGAGACGCCGCCCGCGGAGCCGGCGGCCGCCCCGCCGGCCAAGGTGCCCCCCGCCGCCGACGTCGACGCGCTGCTCAAGGCCGCCCAACCGCCGGCGCCGGAGTCGACCGCCGCGCGGCGACCGTCCCGCGAGATCGATCTGTCGTCGATCGACGAGCTCGCCAAGCCGAGGCTGCGGGAGACGCCGACGCCGAGCGGCGGTGGGGCGTTCGCAACCCAGCGCGTGCCGATCCCGGCCGCGCTGCTCGCCAAGAGCCCGCCCGCCGAGTTCGGCCAGTACACGCTGCTCGACCGCATCGCGGTGGGCGGCATGGCCGAGGTCTGGAAGGCCCGCATGAAAGGGGTCGAGGGCTTCCAGAAGACGGTGGCGATCAAGCGCATCCTGTCGCACCTGACCGACAGCTCCGACTTCGTCACCATGTTCATCGACGAGGCGAAGCTGGCGGCGCAGCTCAACCACAACAACATTATCCATATCTACGACCTCGGCAAGATCGGCGACGACTACTTCATCGCCATGGAGTACGTCGAGGGCAAGGACCTGCGCTCGATCCTGTCGGCGGCCCGCGAGCGCCAGGCGCCGATACCGATGGGCCTCGCGCTGCTCGTCTCGTCCCGCCTCGCCTCCGCTCTCGACCACGCTCACAGCCGCAAGGACTTCGAGGGGCATCCGCTCGGCCTCGTCCACCGCGACGTCTCGCCCCAGAACGTCCTGATCAGCTTCGACGGCGACATCAAGCTGTGCGACTTCGGCATCGTCAAGGCGGTCACCAAGGCTTCGAAGACGCAGATGGGGGCGCTCAAGGGCAAGCTCCAGTACATGAGCCCGGAGCAGGCCTGGGGCCGACCGGTCGACGCGCGCTCCGACATCTTCTCGCTCGGCTCGCTGCTGTTCGAGATGCTGACCGGCCGGCGGCTGTTCTCCGGCGAGAGCGAGATGTCGGTGCTCGACGCGGTGCGCGAGGGACGGATCCAGGCGCCGCGCGATCTCGATCCGCGGCTGCCGCTCGAAGTCAACGCGCTGACGCTCAAGGCCCTCGCGCGCGACCCCGACGATCGCTTCCGGACCGCGGGCGACATGCAGCGCGAGATCGACGCCATCCTCGCCTCGCTCAAGCCCGCGCCCACGCCGCGCGACCTCGCCGGCTACATGCAGAAACTGTTCGGCGCCGAGACGCGGGGCGAAGCGGTGGCCGCCGGCGCGGCCGCCGCGCCGGCCGCGGCCGCGGCCGTGGCGACGCCAGCCGCCGGCGCGGTGCCCAAAGGCGCCCGCGAGGTCCCCGCGGTCGCGCCGGCCGCCGGCGCGGCCCCTTCCCAGCTCGCGGGCGAGGGCGGCAAGGGTCGGACCGGTCTCTGGCTCGGGCTGGCGGCCGCCGGTGTCCTCGCCGTCGCGGGCTACTTGTGGCTCGGCCGCGGTGGCGCCCCCGCGCCGGCGCCGAGCGCGCCCGCCGACGCGGCCGACACCGGCGCGGCGCCAGCCGACGAGGCGGCGGCAACGGCCGAGGGCACCCCCGCCGCGGTCGACGTCGCCAAGTTGGTCGACGCGGAGGTGCGCAAGCGCGAGGAGGAGGCGCGCCTCCAGTTCGAAGCGGAGCTGCGCAAGAAACAGGAGGAGCTCGCCGCCGTCGCCGCCACCGCGACACCGACGGCCGCGGCGCCGACCCCCGCGCCGACGCCAGCGCCGACCGCCACCGCCGCGCCGACAATCGAGCCGACGCCCGAACCGACGCCCGAACCGACGCCCGCGCCGACGCCGGCGCCCACCGCCGCGCCGGTCCGGCCGACCCCCACGCCGTCACCGACCGCCGCGCCGACGCCCGCGGTGCGCGAGGGCGATCTGGTCCAGCCGGGGCCCGGAATCAAGCCGCCCGTTCTTGTCTCGTTCAACAAACCGGAGTATCCTCCGATCGCTCGGCGGATGAAAGTCGAGGGGACCGTGGTCCTCTCCCTCCTGGTGGACGAGAACGGCCGCGTGATCGACACCAAGCTCGAGCGCTCGGTCGCGCAGAACGTCGGCATCAACGAGGCCGCGCTGGCGGCGGCGAAGTCGGCCCGCTTCGAACCGGCGACGAAGAGCGGGGTGCGGGTCAAGATGTGGTACCAGCTGACGATTCCGTTCAAGCTGTAAGGAGAGCGAATGAGCCTCAACGATCAGCAGCGCAAGTTCTACGAGAACACCCTCACCGTCACCAAGCAGGAGATCGCCGACCTCGACCGTCAGATCGAAGAAGAGCTGGCGAAGGTGAAGGAGCGTCTCGCGCAGCTGCAGAACGCCAAGAAGGCCGCCCGCCAGATGTACGACGCGGCCTGCATGCGCCTCGGCATCCCCAACGATCTCGAGGCCGAGGAAGAGGGCTCGGCGGAGATCTGAGCACCCCCTCCGCTCTCCCCTGAAGCCGACCCACCCGCGCGGGCGCCGCTCGAGACCTCGATCGGCGCCCGTCGCGTTTCGGAGCAACGGCGGCGCGCGGAGCGGTTCCAGCCATGGCCTGGTTCAAGAAGGACAAAAAGCCGAAGGCGGTTCGCGACGAGCGCGCGCGCAGCGTCGTCCCCGAGGGTCTGTGGATCCGCTGCGACGGCTGCCGCGAGATCGTCTACTCGAAGGAGCTCGAAAAGAACCTGCGCATCTGCCCGAAGTGCGGCCACCACTTCCGCATCGACGCGCCGCTCAGGATCGCCCTGCTGCTCGACTCCGACCGCCCGCAGGAGCTGTTCGCCCGCGTCGCCCCCGCCGATCCGCTGGAGTTCGTCGACACCAAGCGCTACGCCGACCGCCTGCGGGCCTACCAGCAGGCGCTCGGCGTCCGCGACGCGGTGATCGTGGTCGAGGGCGAGCTCGAGCGGCGGCCCGTCGTGCTGGCGGTGATGGACTACCGCTTCATGGGCGGCTCCATGGGCTCGGTGGTGGGGGAGAAGATCACGCGCGCCGCCGAGCACGCGCTGGAGCGCCGGCGGCCGTTGCTGATCGTCTCGGCCTCCGGTGGCGCCCGCATGCAGGAGGGGGTGCTGTCGCTGATGCAGATGGCGAAGATCTCGGCCGCGCTCGGCCGCCTGCGCGCCGCCCGCCTGCCCTATCTCTCGATCCTGACCGACCCGACCACCGGCGGCGTCACCGCCTCGTTCGCGATGCTCGGCGACTTGAACATCGCCGAGCCGGGGGCGCTGATCGGCTTCGCGGGGCCGCGCGTCATCGAGCAGACGATCCGCCAGAGCCTGCCCGAGGGCTTCCAGCGCAGCGAGTTTCTGCTCGAGCACGGCTTCCTCGACCTCGTGGTGCCGCGCACCGAGCTCAAGGAGACGCTCGCGCGCTGCCTCTCCCACCTCGCCTGAGAGACGACTCCACGAGATCCTCGCGCCATGGGACGAGCTGTCCGGAGTCTTGGTTCAGCAGCGAGCCGGCAGGCTCGCGGGCGCGGAAGGGTGAGGCCAGCGGATTCACTCCGCTGGCCGAGGGGAGGGCGCGTGCCCTCCCCTCTTCCGATCGGCGCGGGCTCCCCCGGCTCTCGCCCTGGGTTGCGGGCGAGTAGCCCGCGCTGAACGACCTTGAGCCAGCGCGGCTCCGCCGAGATTCTCGCCGAGCTCTCCGGCCACGGCGTCCGCCTCGGCCTCGGCCCCTTTCGCGAGCTGCTCGCCGCGCTCGGCCACCCCGAGCGCTGCGCGCCCGCGGTCCTGATCGCCGGCACCAACGGCAAGGGCTCGGTAGCGGCGCTGCTCGACGCCGCCCTCGCCGCCGGCGGCTACTCGACCCTGCGCGCCACCTCGCCGCACCTCACCCGGCCCCACGAGCGAGTCCGGCTGCGCGGCGCACCGATCGATGAGCCGCGGCTCGCGCAGCTCCTGGCGCGGGTGCTCGCCGCCGCGCCCGCGCTGACGCCGCCGACCTATTTCGAGGCGCTCGTCGCGGCGGCCTTCCTGGCCGGCGCCGAGGCGGCGGTCGACGCCCAGGTCCTCGAGGTCGGCCTCGGCGGGCGGCTCGACGCCACCAACGCCGCCGACGCCACCGTGGCGGTGGTCACCCGGATCGGGCTCGACCACGTCGCCGAGCTCGGCCCGACGCTGGGCGCGATCGCGCGCGAGAAGGCCGGCGTCTTCCGGCCCGGCGCGCCGGCGGTGGTCGGCGCGCAGCCGGCCGAGGCGGCGGCGGCGCTCGCGGCCGCGGCGGCGGCGG
>JACTMI010000010.1 GCA_014584695.1 Acidobacteriota bacterium | reverse complement strand
GCGGCGGCGGCGGCGGCGGCGCGGCCGCCGCGCCGGGCGCGGCGCTGCCCGCCATCGCCTGGGACATCGCCTGACCCATCGCGACGCCGGCGCCGAGACCGACGCCGGCGCCGGCCAGCCCGCCCGGGTTGGCCGCCGCGGTGCCGATCGCCTCGGCGGTCTGCAGCTGGGTGTACTGGCCGAGCCGGTCGCCGAGCACGCCCAGCTTCGAGCGCTGGTCGATCGCCTTCTCGACCTCCTCCGGCAGCGAGACGTTCTCGATGAAGAACCTCGCCAGCTCGAGCCCGAAGGAGTCGAACTCGGGGGCCAGGACGGTCCGCCCGGCGGCCGACAGCTCGTCGTAGTGGGCGGCGAGGTCGAGCGCCGGGATCTTCGCTTCGGCCAAAGCGTCGGAGAGCCGCGACAGGATGGTCGAGCGCAGCTGGCCGACGATCTCCTCGGTGCCGGTCAGGCCCCGCGTGCCGACCACCGTCTCGAAGAACCGCTTCGGGTCGCCGACCTTGAGCGCGTAGGTGCCGTAAGCCCGCAGGCGGATCATGCCGAACTCGGCGTCGCGCATCATCACCGGGTTGGTGGTGCCCCACTTGAGGTCGGTGAACAGGCGGGTGTTGAAGAAGTAGACCTCCGCCTTGAACGGCGACTGGAAGCCGTACTTCCAGCCGCGCAGCGTGGTCAGGATCGGAATGTTCTGGGTCGTGAGCTGGTAGCGCCCGGGGGTGAAGAGGTCGGCCGCCTTGCCCTCGTTGACGAACAGCGCCGCCTGGTTCTCGCGCACCACCAGCTGGGCGCCCATCTTGATCTCCTGGTTGTAGACCGGAAAGCGCCAGACCAGGGTGTCGTGGGTGTCGTCGAGCCACTCCAGGATCTCGATGAACTGAGACCCGATCTGCTTGCGGATGTTCTTCATCAAGCCCATGGCGTTCCTCCTCGGACGATCGGAGGGCGAGTGTACCGGCCGGGGGCCCCGGGCGGAAGAGACCGTTGCTATGATGCCGGCATGGTGGCCGAGCGGGACCGCAGCGAGCTGCGTCGCCGCCGCGAAATCGCGGCGCGGGAAGCTGCCCTGGGCGGCAGCTGCGCGGGCCGCCTGGCGCGCGCGACGGCGACCGGCGGCGGCGCCGAGCGGATCGAGGCGGCGGTGCGTTCGCCCGAGCAGCGGCTGCTCGACCGCTTGGCGACCGAGTCGTTTCCGGCGCCGGCCAGCCGCTACGACGCGCTGATGCGCCACCTCGCCCGCCTCGCCCCGCGGACGCGGGGCGGTCGCTGACCGTGTCCTCGCCACGCTCCGGCGGGAGCGCGCCGGCGACCATCCGGGTTCTGGTCACCGGCGGCACCTTCGACAAGGAGTACGACGAGGTCCGCGGGCGGCTCTTCTTCGAGGACACCCACCTGCCCGAGATGCTGAAGCTGGGCCGCTGCCGGCTCGCGGTCGAGGTGCGCACGGTGATGATGGTCGACTCGCTGGAGATGACCGAGGACGACCGCCAGCTGATCGTCGCCAACTGCCTGCGCTCCTCGGAGTCGCGCATCGTCGTCACCCACGGCACCGACACCATGGTCCAGACCGCCGTCGCCCTCGCGCGAGGCCTCGAAGGGAGCGGCAAGACGGTCGTGCTGACCGGCGCCATGATTCCGTTCGCCTTCGGCAGCTCGGACGGCCTGTTCAATCTGGGCAGCGCCCTGTCGTTCGTCCAGGTCCTGCCGCCCGGCGTCTACGTCGCCATGAACGGCCGCGTCTTCGCCTGGGACAACGTGCGCAAGAACCGCGAGCTCGGCGTCTTCGAGGCGCTCGAGTGACGCCGCCGCGACGGCGCGGCGAGCCGTCCTCGGGTCCCGCGCCGGACGCCGAGCGGCTGGCGCGGCGGCTGCACCGCGAGCACCCGGAGCTCACCTTCACGCGCGCCAAGCGCGAGATCGAAGCCGGCCGCGTGAGCGTCGACGGACAGGTCGACCACGACCCCGGAACCTGGGTCGATCCGCGCGTCCAGGTGGCCTGGAACCCGGACGCGCCGCCGCGGCCGCGCGCTCGCGCGCCCACGGTCGAGCTCGTCCACGAGGACGACGACGTGGTGGTGGCGGTCAAGCCCGCCGGCCTGCTCACCCAGCCGACGCCGGAGCGCGAGAAGGACACGTTGCTGTCGCGGGTCTCGCTGGCGCTCGCTCGCAAGCGTGGCGGCGACCGTGGCTTCCTCGCGGTGGTCCACCGCCTCGACAGGGAGACCTCGGGTCTGGTCGCCTTCGCGGCCAGCCGCCGGGCGCTCGAGTCGCTCCAGGCGCAGCTCGAGGACCACTCGCTCGGCCGGCTCTACGACGCCGCGGTCGAGGGCGCGGTCGAGGACGAGCGCGGAGTGTTCGATCGCGCGCTGATCGGCGACGGCACCCACCGGCGCCGCTGGGTGGCCGGGCCGGGCGAGCGGGGCAAGCCGGCGGTGACCCACTGGCGGGTGCTGCAGCGCTTCGCCACCGCCACCCGCCTCGAGGTCGCGCTCGAGACCGGGCGCACGCACCAGATCCGCATCCACTTCGCCGCCGCGGGTCACCCGGTGATCGGCGACCGGGTCTACCGCCCGCGCCGGCTGGGCCCGCCGCCGGTCACCTTCCCGCGCCTCGCCCTCCACGCCGGCGAGCTCTCGTTCGAGCACCCTCGCTCGGGCCGCCGCATCACCGTCCGCACCCCGCCGCCACCCGACTACCGCACGCTGCTCGAGCGCCTCGCCCGCCGCCGCTGAGTCTGGAGCGCCGCGAGGCCGATCCCGGCGGCTCGCGTCTTGCGCCGACGGCCGCCGCCGGCTAACGTCGCGGCATGAGCGAGGCCACGACGGCGCGCCTCGAGCGGGCGCTGGCGGCGGGGGAGCGAGTCGCGGTGGCGACCATCGCCGCCGGGGCCGGTGCCGGCCGACGGCTGCTGGTCTGGTCGGCTGGCCATACCTATGGCGACCTCGGCTGGCCGCGGCTCAACCAGCGCGTCGCTCTCTACGCCGAACAGCTGTTCGCGCGGCGCGATCCGCCCGCTGAGAGCAGCAAGCGCTTCGAAGTTCCCGGCGCCGGCGAAGTCGAAGTTCGCTTCGAGCTCGCCGCGGTCACCTGAGCGGCGTCTCAGCCGCCCGGCCGCAGCTCGCGCTCGAACAGGCGCCAGATCCGTTTGTACTGATCGATCCAGGACGACGGCTCGACGAAGGCGTGGGCCTCGGCGGGATAGATCGCGGTCTCGAACAGCTCGGTCTTGCCGAGCTCGATCAGCCGCTGCACCAACCGCACGCTGTCCTGGAACGGCACGTTGTCGTCGACCATGCCGTGGGCGATCAGCAGCGGTTTCGCGAGCCCCGCGGCGTGTTCGATCGGGGAGCTGCGGCGGTAGGCGTCGGGGTCGATCTCGGGCGTGTTGAGGATCGCCGAGGTGTACCAGTCGGCGTAGTGCGCCCAATCGGTCACCGGCCGCAGCGCCGCGCCGGCCGCGAACAGCTCGGGGCGCCGGAACATCGCCATGAAAGTGAGGAAGCCGCCGTACGAGCCGCCGTAGACGCCGATGCGGCTCCGGTCGACGCCTCGGTTCGCCACCAGCCAGGCGACGCCGTCGGCCAGGTCCTCGACCTCCGGATGGCCCATCTGGCGGTAGATCGCCGTCCGCCAGGCGCGGCCGTAGCCGGCCGAGGCGCGGAAGTCCATGTCGATGACGACGTAGCCCCGCCGGGCGAGCAGGGTATGGAACATGAACTCCCGGAAATAGTGCGACCAGCCGTGGTGCGCGTTCTGGAGGTAGCCGGCGCCGTGGACGAACATCACGGCGGGATAGGTCCGCTCCGGCGAGTGGCCCGGCGGGGTGTAGACGCGCGCCCAGATCTCGCCCGCGCCGTGGCTCGACGGCACCGCGACGATCTCGGGCTTGGTCCAGGCGACGGCGTCGAACTCGGGGCTGGTCGAGCGCGTCAGCCGCTCGGCGCGCGCTTCGGCGCGGGCGGGCTGGACGTAGAGTTCCGGCGGCGCGAGGACGCTCGAGGCATGGAGCAGCAGCTGCTTCTCGTCCGGGGACCACTGCGCGTGGGTGATCCCCTCGAGCCGGGTCAGCCGGGTCCATTCGCCGCTCGCGACGTCGACCCGGTAGGCCTCTTCGATGCCCGGATGCTCGCGGTTCGCCATCACCAGGAAGCTCTTGCCGTCGCGCGCGAGACGGGGGTGGTCGACCTCGAACGGCCCCTGCGTCAGCTGGCGCCGCGGGCCGGCGAGCGGCCGCAGGTAGAGGTGGCCGTAGCCACTCTCCTCGGACAGGAACCAGAGCGTCGAGCCGTCGCGCATCCAGCCGAAATCGTCGAAGCGCCAGCCGAGCCAGGCCGGATCGCTCTGCCGCTCGAGCGGAGTGAGCGTGCCCGTGCCGTCCGTGACCGCCAGCCAGCGGTCCTTCTTGTCCTCCGAGAACAGCTGCAGCGCGAGGTGGGTCCCCGCCTCGTTCCAGCGCATGGCCCGCAGCCGCAGCGGACGTGGAAGCGCCGCGGCGACGGCCGCAGCGCCGTCGGCGGGCGCCCCAGCCCGCGCGCTCGCCGCGCGCTGCCGCAGCTCGGCGAGCGGATCGTCGCCCTGGCCGGGCAGCTGCGAGAGATCGAGGTCCCGGCGCTCGCCGGTCGCCAGGTCGAGCAGGGCGATGCGCGGCGTTTCGGGCTTGCCCGTGCCGACTTTCGGCCGCAGCTGCCGCGGCTCGACGTAGCCGCTCTCGGTGACCCAGACCGGCAGCGCGTCGGGCCGCCCCCCTTCGGCGCCCGCCGGTGACGCCTCGCTGGGCTCGCGCCGGGGCCCGAGGACCACCGCGAGGTGGCGGCCCGAAGGCGCGAGCGCGGCGCCGAGCAGGGCGCGGTCGGCGCCCAGCCACCAGGGCTCCGGTGGGCGCGTGGGATCGCTCGCGCGCGCGGCCCGCGCGGCGGCGTCGACCTCGTCGGCGCGCGCGCGGCGGTCGCGCAACACCTCGAACAGCCGCCGCTGCTGCTCGGCGAGGAAGTCGGTTCCCGGCCGCGGCCGCGGATCGTCCTCGAGGCGCAGGTCGGCGAGCGTGACGAGGGTGCCGGCGTCGAGATCGAAGGCGTAGAAACCGTCGCCGCGGCGAAAGGCGACGCGCCGTCCCGTGGTGAGCCAGAGCGGATCGCTCTCGAGCTCGACCGTGCGCGTCAACTGCCGCAGCGCGCCCCGGCCGAGCTCTTTGACGAACAGATCGCCCTCGCGGACGAAGGCTTTCGTCTTGCGGTCGGGCGACAGCGCGCCCCCCGGGGCGTCGGCTCGCCCGCGCTCGCGCTCGTCGAGCCGGCGCGCCGCTCCGCCCCGCAGCTCGATCTGATAGAGATCGACCAGGTCGCTCGCCGGCCGGCGGCGACTGAAGTAGACCGATTTGCCGTCGTCCGACCAGTAGGGCGCTTCCGGCGCCGTGCCGATCCAGTCGCGGGCGAAGATCGACTCCAGAGTCGGCTCGCTCGCCGCTCCCGCCAGCGGGAGGGCGACCGCCAGGGTGATCGCCACGCGCGCCGCGCGGCGCCGCCAGAATCCTCGCATCATCGGTGCGGTCCCTCCGTCGGCGCGCGGCTCGCGCGCGCCGGAAGCGGCCATCGTAACCCGCCGGCGGCTTGGGCCAGGTCCACTTCGATGCGAGAATGCGCCGGTTCGTCCCGGGCGCTCGCCGCTCGGCTGGCCGTCTCGCGGGTCTCCGCCGTGTCCACGCCCGTTCCCCCCACTCCGCCGCCGGACGAGCGCGCTCGTCCGCTCAGCCGCTCGGGCGCGCACGAGCTGGCGCTGCGCGACGATCTGACCGGCGTCTTCAACCGGCGCTATCTGCGCCAGTTGTTCGAGTCCGAGTGGTCGGAGCTGCTCGAACGCCATGGCCAGATCACCCTGCTGCTGCTCGATCTCGACCGCTTCAAGGAGGTCAATGACCGCTACGGGCACCTGGCCGGCGACGAGGTGCTGTGCCGGGCCGCCGCGCGCCTGCGCGGCGGCTTCCGCGACGGCGACCGGCTGGTCCGCTACGGCGGCGACGAGTTCGTCGTCGTCCTGCCGGGCGCCGGCATCGAAGAGGCGCGCGCGCTGGCCGAACGGGCGCGGACCGCGGTCCTTGGCGAGGATTGGATCGACCCGGCGACCGGCCAGCCGATCGACGTGCCGGTTTCGTTCTCGGTCGGCATCGCCGCGGCGCCGCTCGATGGGCGCTCCGGCGAAGACGTCCTCGCCATCGCCGACCGGCAGCTCTACGCCGAGAAGCGGGACCGCCGGGCGGCTCTCGAGTCCGCGGACGCGGGCCCCGCTTCTCGCGGCGCCTGGATCACCGTGCTCGCGGCGGTCGTCGCCGCCGCCGCGACCGTGCTCGGCATCTGGTGGCTCGCCGGCGGTGCGAGCGCCCCGGCGCTGCTCGATCCGGCGCCGGCGGTGGAGGCGGCGCGGCGCGCGCGCGAGGCGGCGCGGGAGCGCGAGGGCGAGCTGGTCCTGCTGCGCGAGGAGGTGGACCGATTGCGCGCCGCCCTCGTGCGCGAGCTCCCGGACGAGGAGCGCGCGCGCTACGAGGCGCGCATCCAGGAGCTCGAGCGGACGATGGCGCGAGCGCGGCCGGACGACGCCTCCGCCGCAGCTCCGGCCCCTTCGGTCGCGAGCGCGCAGCCGGCGCCGCCGGGCCCGCCGCCGGCCGCCGCCCTGCCGGAACCCCGCGCGTCGCCGAGCGAGCCGAGAGCTCTCGCGGTGGCGGCGCCCGACGCCGGTTCGCCGTTGCCCCCGCGGGCGCCGGTGATCGTGCCGCCGCAACTGGTCGAGCACCGGCCGCCGGTCTATCCCGTGATCGCCCGGCTGCGCGGGTTGGAGGCACGAATCGAATTTCGCGTCACCGTCGACGCCCTCGGCCGCATCGTGCGGCTGGAGCCGGTGGGCGAGCGCGCCGGCTTCGGCTTCGACGAGGCCGCGCGCACCGCGGCGCTCTCGGCCACCTATCGGCCAGGCAGTCGCGACGGCGAGCCGCGGGAGATGGAGACGACGCTGCGAATCGAGTTTCGGATCGGCCGCTAGAGCACCGCGCCGAGCTCGCCGGGGACCACGGCGCGGCACTTGGGGCAGACCAGCACGCGGCCGCTGCGCGGCAGCGAAGAGACGAAGTGCACCCGCGCGCGGTAGAGGCGGACGACGAAGAGCTCGTCGATTTCCTCGCGGCAGCCGAGGCAGCGCACCGGTTGCTCCAGACCGTAGGTCGCGGCGGGCGCGGCGCGCCAGCCCGTGGGCACGTCGTCCGGATTCGGGGGGCGAATCCCCGGCCCCTCTCGCCGCTCGTCGGTCATGGCCCCGACATCCTACGTCGTCGGCCGGCGGCGCGGAAGCGCGCCGGACGCCGGGCTCACGCGCCGGCGGCCACCTCGCCGGCGGCCGCCGGAGCCGCAAGGGCCGCGTACTTCTCGTCCAGCTTTTCGTAGAGCGTGGCGATCGCCTCCAGCCGCGCCTCGAGCCGGTCGCGCCAGCCGCCGCTCGAATCGACGTCGAGACGCAGGGAGACCAACCGGTAGCTCGGGGCGTCGAAGCGGAAGGGCCCCTGCTCCGAAACGAGCTTGGCGGCGAGCACCTCGGCGCCGGCGTCGAGCCACCGGAACAGCTCGACGTGGACCGCCCCGGCGAGCCGGATGTCGAGCTCCGGTGTCGCGAGCCGCGCGCCGCCGTCGACCGGCTCGGCCATCATCTCGCCTTCTTCGATCAGTGCACGGAGGAACCGGCAGCCGAGCGGCGAGGCGCCGGGCTCGGTCAGGCGCAGCCAGGGGATCTCGACCGCCGCCGCGCCCGGGGTGTCGAGCCAGGGCGCGCCGAGCCGGGTCACGATGCCGAGCTGCCGCAGCAGCAGGAGGCAAGCGCCGAGGCGCGCGCGGGCGCTGCTGCCGAGGTAGACCGTGTCGCCGTCGAGGACGCCCTCGACCAGCGTCGTGCGCGGCGGGGTCCGCAGCGCCAGCTCGGCCTCCACCTCGGCGGTGAGCTCCCGGCGCCGGCCGCTCGGCAGCGCCGTCCGGTCGCTGCCGTCGAGCTCGGCGCGCTCACGCTCACGCCGCAGCTCGGCGACCGCGGCCGGGTCGGGGCGAACGCGATCGAAGCGAATCCGGAACGCGTGGCGGCGGACGCCGAGCGTGTACTCGGCCCCCGGCTCCATGGACAGGAATCCGGCGCTCTCTCGCCGTTCGCTGCCGGCGGGAATCGGCTCGAACGCGAGCCGGTCGAAATCGGGCTCGTCCGGTCGTTCGAGGACGGTGAAGCGCGCGACGCTCGCGGAGCCGGACAGCAGGCCCATGAAACCTCCGGAAAGTCCTTGGATCTAGGAGACGGTCGCCGCCCAGCGGGCGGTCGAGCCGGTCTCGAAATTGTCGGCGAACAGCGGTGGCGTCTCGCCGGGACGGAGCAGCACGACGTCGAGACGGCTGGCGTCACCGGGCCCGACTTCGATGCCGGGCCGGTCGAGCGGCTCGAAGCCGGCGGCGGAGAAGCGCAGGTCGTACGTTCCGGGCAAGAGCAGCCGGTGGTAGTCGCCGACATCCGGATCGGTCCAGGTCTCGGAGCGGTCGAGGTCGCGCGCCGGCACCGCCACTTCGGCGGCGAGCGGCGTGCCGAACACGTCGGTGACCAGGCCGCGCACGCCACGCAGGGCGATCTCCAGGAAGTCGAGCAGCGCCTCCCGGTTGGCGTCCCAGTACTGCGGCAGCATCGAGCCCGCGGGGTTCTTGAAGCGAGACACCTCGAGCGTCGCCTCGCGCCCGCGGTGCTCCCACAGCGTGTAGTCCTGCCGCCCGCCGTCGATCTCGTACCAGGCGTAGCCGTTGGTGACGCCCAGGATGCCATCGCCGTCGTAGTCGTCGTCCATGTAGCTCGGTCCCAAGCCGGCGGCGGCGCCGGCGACCTGCGCGCTCGCCGCCCAGGCGCTCGCCCAGTCCAGGAACCAGTCGGTATCGGCGTGGACGTGGCTCCAGGTGTCCCAGGGCAGATTGAGCACTTCGGCGCCGCCGTGGAAGTTGAGCGACAGCGAGATCGACCGCCCGGCCGCGAACGCCATCATGCGCTGCGTTTCCGCCCAGTAGGGCATGCCGTCGGGATGCGCGCCGTCCTCGGGGTCCGGGAAGTTGCGGTTGGGATCGACCCAGGAGTTGCCGCCGGCGGGGGTGGTGAAGTAGCGGATGGCGCCGCTCACGCCGGCGTCGCTCTGGAAGTAGGTGCCATCCGGGTTGGCGAGCGGCAGGATCCAGATCTCGAGCTCGTCGAGCAGCCGCGTGATCCGCTGTTCGTAGGGATCGCTCGAGCCCGGGGCGTAGTGCGCGGTCAGCTCGTCGATCCAGCGCAGCAGCAGCCCGAAGCCGACCGTCTCGTCGCCGTGCATGGTCGAGGAGAGGAAGACCTCGGGCTCGTCCTCCTCGGCGTCGGGGCGGTCGGAGAGCTTCATCGCCCAGAGCGCGTGGGGGCGGACGGTGTTCGTGGTGGCGCCGAGCCCGACCAGGCGCGCGATGCCGGGGTGGGCGGCGGCGTAGCCCTGCATCATGGCGACGTAGCCGCTCCAGCTCGGATAGGAGTCCCAGAGGCCGAGCGGCGCCCCGAGGGCGAGGTCGGGCCCCGCGTCGGGATTCGCTCCGGGATCGGCAAGCCGTGCGACGCGATAGCCGAGCCGCTCGAGCTCCGCCACCTGCTCCGCGCGGGCGTAGACGCGCGCCGTACCGCGGTCGGGGCGATAGGAGTCGACGTCGGCGAGGCGGCTGATCGTGGCGAGCGCGGCGCGATCCGGCACCGCCACCTCGAGGTAGACGGGGCGGTCCGCGAGGGCGGGGAGCGGCAGCGCGAGCAGGAGCGCGCCCGCGAGCGCGCCGGGCAGCTTCATCGGCGACCGGATCTTACTCCTCCCAATCCCAGAACAGATCCTTGTTGGTGAGGGTCTCCTCGGCGTCCGCGGCGGCCTCGTCGGCCGCTCCGGCGAGACCGGCGGCGCGGGCGCCGCGCGCGATCTCGGCGGCCAGCTCCTCGAGGTCGATCGTCTCGCGTTCCCAGGCCTCGGCGCCGCCGAAGTGGGGCCAGTTGCGCGGAAAGATCGGGTCGTGCCAGCGTCGGGCGAGCCAGGCCGCGTAGTGGATCATCCGCAGGCCGCGCAGCGGCTCGACCAGGGCGAGCTCCCCGCGGTCGAAGAGGCGAAACTGTTCGTAGCCCTCGAGGAAGCGCTCGACCAGCGCCCGTGACCCCGGGTCGCGACCGGGTAGCGCCAGCCAGAGGTCCTGCACCGCCGGGCCCAGGAGCGAATCGTCGAAGTCGAGCAGCCGGAGCTGGCCGTCCCGCTCGAGCACGTTGCCCAGGTGGAGGTCGCCGTGCAGGCGCAGGAAGGGGACCTCCTCGATCAGCGCGTCGTAGGCGTCGCAGATCTTCCGCGCGGCCTCGGCGAAACGCCGCTCGAGCGCCCGTGGCAACTTGCCCTCGGCCACCAGCCAGTCGACCTCGGCGCGCGCGTACTCGGCGCTGGTCAGCCGAGGCCGGTCGACGTCGGTCCGCCGGGCGCCGACCACGTGGAGGCGCCCGACCAGCAACCCGAGACGGTAGGCGGTCGCGTCGGAGAGCTCGTCGGGCGCCCGCCCCCCCTTGCGGTCGAACAGCGCGTAGTGGATGCCGTCGATGGTGGCGAGCGTCGAGCCGCCGGCGAACAGCCGGGCCGGGCAGACCGGGATCTCCTCGGCGTCGAGCTCAGCGAGGAAGCGGTGCTCTTCGAGAATCCGCTCTTGCGACCAGCGGCCGGGTCGGTAGAACTTCGCCACCACGCGCGACCGGTCGGCCAGCTCGACCTCGTAGACCCGGTTCTCGAACGAGTTCAGGGGATAGCAGAGCGGCCGCACGGCGAGGCCGCCGGCCTCGACCGCGTCGAGCACCCGCTCCGGCGTCAGCGCGAGAAAGAGGTCCGTCGTGGCGCCGGGCGAGCTCACCCGGCCATTCTCCTTGCGCGGGCTTCTCGCCCGCAACCCCGGTCTCGAGCTCGAGCCTCCCGCGCCGATCTGAAAGGGGAGGGCACGCGCCCTCCCCTCGGCCAGCGGCGTGAATCCGCCGGCCTCACCCCTCCGCGGTCGCGAGCCTGGCGGCTCGCTCCTCTGCCTGGTCTCGCCGAGGTCGGCGGATGGCGCGGAGCTCTCGAAGAGCCGTCGTTGGGGATCCTCAGGCGAGGTCGCGGGCGCGCAGGACGAGGAAGGTGACGTCGTCGCAGGGGGGCGCGCCGCCGGTCCAGTCGAGCGCGGCGGCGCGCAGGCGCGCCACCACCTGCTCGGCCGGTCCGGCCGCGGCGGCCTGGAAGAGCTCGCGCGCGCGCTCGTAGCCGAGCGGCTCGCCGGCCGCGTCGGGCAGCTCCGGGAAGCCGTCCGAGAGCAGCAGCAGGCAGTCCGCGGGCGCCAGCTCGACCGTGGCCTCGCGATAGGGGAACGACGCCCGGGTGCCGAGCGGCGTCCCGGCGAGCGCGATCTCGTCGACCCGCCCTTCGGCGGCACGGTAGTGCAGGACAGGCGGCATGCCGGCCGAGGAGAGAGTCACCCGCGCGCCCTCGATCCTCGCCACCGCGAGCGCCATCGCCATCCGGTGCAGATCCATCCGGTGCAACACCTGGGTGGCGTGGGCGAGGAAGCTCGCCGGCGGGCGACCCGCCGCCTCGGCGGTGAACAGGCTCTTGACCGCGGTGACCATGGTGCCCGCCGCCGGGCCGTGACCGGTGGCGTCACCCACCGCGAGGACGAGCTCGCCCTTGTCGCCGGGCAGGAAGTCGTAGTAGTCGCCGCCGACCTCGGTCGCGGTCGTCATCGACACCGCGAGCTCGAAGCCGGCGAGCGCCGGCAGCTGCTTGGGCAGCAGCGAGAGCTGGAACTGCCGGGCCTCCTCGAGCTCACGGCCGCGGCGCTCGTTCTCGGCCGCGAGCAGCGCGCGCTCGATCTCGCGCTCCTTGCGCAGGTGCTCCTCGCGCAGCAGCCGCTCCTGGTTCTCCGAAAGCTGCTCCGCCATCCGGTTGAAGGTCCCGGCCAGACGGCCGAACTCGTCGCGCGAGCGGATCGGCACGCGGGTCGAGAGGTCGCCGGCGGCGATCCGGGTGGCGCCCGCCTCGAGCGTCCGTACCGACTTGAGCAGCCCCGAAGAGACCGGCACCATGCCGACCAGCGCGATGCCGATCAGCGCCAGGCCGAAGCCGAAGTTGCGCGCGGTCGCCTGCTTGAGCTCGGCCATCGCCGCCGAAACCGGCTTGGCGATGCCGAACCGGAAGCCGGTCGACGGATCGCGGCGGGTCACCACCACCCAGTCGTCGCCGCGCGCGCCGCGCGGCGGCTCCGGCGCGCCCTGTTTCAGCATCGCGATCGCGGGCAGCGCCGCCAGCTTGTCGCGATCCTCGGCCTGGGCGACGAACAGCGTGTGGGCGTCGTCGAGCGCGAACGGGATCTCGCCCTGGCCGCGATCGGCCTGGGCGAGCACCGCCTTGAGCAGGTCCTTGGCCTTGATCCTCGCCTTGAGCTCGCCGACCACGTGGGCGCCGTCGGTCACGGAGCAGGAGACGTCGGTCGGGAAGGGCGCGCCGGCCGCGCGCGCAGGCGCCGCCGCGACGGCGGGCACCGGCGCGACCGGTTCGACCGCCGGCGTCGCCGGCGTCCAGACGGCCGCTGGCGGCGCGGAGGCCCCGTCGACGGGGGCGTCGACCGACGTCGCCACCAGCTTCGCCAGCTCGCGCTCCGAGGCTTGGACCGACTCGAGCGTCCGCTTCTGGTGCTCGACCAGCACCTGCCGCTGCGCGCTGCTGAGCTCGCGGATCCGCGCCGTGTCAGCCACGGCGCGCAGGACGTCGGCCCGCACCTTGGCGAGCTCCGCCCGCATCGCCTCCTGCTGCTCGGGGTTGAGCTTCTGCTCGCCGCTCCGGCCGAAGACGAACGACGCGCTCCAGCTCCGCGCCGGGGCCGCCGGTTTCGGCGGCGCGGCGGCGCTCGGCGCGGCCACGGGCGCGACGGGCGGCTCTGGCGCCCGCGGCACGAACTCGAAGCCCTCGATGAACGGCAGCGCGCCCGCCAGGTCGGACAGGACCTGGCGTTCGGTCGCCCCGGTCTCGGCGCCGTCGCCGACCCAGGAGTCGATCGGCAGGCGAGCGAAGGCCCGGACCCGCTCGTCGACCCCGGCGGCCACCGACTCGACCCGCACCTCGAGCTCGCGCGCCATCAGCGCGGCCTCGGCTTCGGCTGCGCGCCGGAGCGCGGTCGAAGACGAGGTGTAGGAGTAGAACGCCAGGCCGGCGAGCGGCAGCGCGGAGAGCAGGACGAAGGCGAGGGCGAGGCGGACGCGGAGACGCATGGGCGAAGCCGGCAGCGGGCGCCGGACGGCCCTTTATACGACACCCGCCGGCGGAAAGTTGCCGGCCGGCTCCCCCTGCCGAGACCTCGTTGCGGCTCCGGGCCGGCGGCGCGCCGCCCGAGGAGCCGCTGGGGGCTGCCGATAGAGTGGCGCCATGCGCCGGACCGGCTCGGGTCGACTGCTGCTCGCCCTCGCGCTCGCGTGGCGCGCGGCCGTGGTGCGGGCCGAGCCCGAGCCGCCGCGGCTCCAATTCGAGGCGCCCCCCGAGCTCGCGGGAGTGGCCGCCGAGCTGGCGCGGATTCCCCCGGAGGCCTTCCGGCCCGGCATGCGGTTGACCGGGCTCACGGATCCGGGCCCGCCGATCCTGGTCGTCCTCGCCGCGCCCGGCTCGCCGGCCGAGCGCGCGGCGCCGCCCTGGGCGGCCGGGCTGGCGCGCGGTGGGGCCGGCGTCGTGGTCCTCCTGCCGGACCGGGTCCGGCGCTCGCCCGACCGCCGCCTGTTGCCGCTGCTCCAGCACGAGGTCGCGCACGTCCTGGTGGCGCGCGCGGCGCGGGGGCGCGCGGTGCCGCGCTGGTTCGACGAGGGGCTGGCGATGGCGGCGGGACGGCCGCTCGACCTGGGCGACCGGGCGCGGGTGGCGCTCGCGGTGCTGTCGGACTCGCGGCTGCCGCTGGCGCGCATCGACGCCGCTTTCGCCGGCGGGGGGGGCGACGTCGAAGCCGCCTACGCGCTGGCGCGCGACTTCGTCGCCCAGCTGCTCGAGCACCACGGCACCGATGTCGGGGCCCGCATCCTCGCCCAAGTGGCGCGCGACGTGCCGTTCCGGGAGGCGTTCCGCAACGTGACCGGCGCCTCGCTGCTCGAGGTCGAGACCGCCTACTGGCGCCGCCGCACCTTCTGGGACCGCTGGGTGCCGATCGCGACCAGTGCCGCGACCCTCTGGGGCGGCATCACGCTGCTCGCTCTCGCCGCCTTCCGCCGCCGCCGACTCCGCGACGCGGCGATCCACGCGCGCTGGGACGAGGAGGAGCGCGAGCGGCTGGCGGCCCTCGAGCGCGAGCGTGCCGCGAGCCAGGATCTCCCGAATTGACGAGCGGCATGTCCGGCGCGCCGGAGCCGAACATTCGGCCGTCACGACGGCCCGCGGCTTGACTCGCCGGGTCGCTGGGTATCTGCTGGTCGGGCTCCGGCAGAACATTCACACAGGGGGGTACCATGAAGCGATTCGCGTTCGCGTTTGGCTGTTTGCTGCTCGTGCTGCCCGCGGCCGCTCCGGCCCAGGAGCACTGGACGGAGGGTCCGGTCTGGGAGGTCTGGTGCGCCCGGACGACGCAGGGGCACTTCGAGGACTACATCGAGTACCTGCGCAAGAACTACCTGCCGGGTGTCGAGGAGGGCATGAAGCAGGGTCTGATCCTCGACGTCAAGTACTTCCTGCACGTGCCGGGTTCGGCCTCCGAGCCCGACATCTGCATCGCCACGCTGCACAAGAGCTTCGGCGCGGCGCTCGACTACAACGCCGAAGTCGAAGCCAAGACCAAGGCGATCGCGGCCAAGCAGTACCAGACCGCCGACGAGAAGAAGCAGGCCGAGATGATCGCGCCGCGTTTCGAGATGCGCAAGGACCTCGGCACCACGTACTACCGGGAGATCCAGCTCCGTCCGATGCCGTGAACCGCCGCGGCGGGGAGCGTCCGCCGGAGTCGCTCCCCGCCGCACCCGCTCGCCGCCGCTGACCCCGCGGACGGGCCGGCGAAGGCCACGCGGGAAAGCTCGAATCCTCCGCACACCAGGTTACGGCGAGGTCGGTGGCGGCCCCGCGAGGATCGAACGGCTGGAGCGCCGCGCCGCTGCCGTGGGCAGCAGCCGCCAGACTCTGGCGTGGGGCCACTCCGGTCCGCGGTAGAGCTCGACGAAGGCCGCCGGCACCTCGGCGGGCGGCCAGACGCCGGCGAGCGTCGCGACGTGGAGGGCGACACGCTGGTCGAAGACGAGCCAGCGCATGCGCCGGCGGCGCATCCAGTCGATGATCGCCGTCTCGGAATCGAAGGTGGGGGGCTCCGACCAAGCCCACGGGATCTTGAAGCGCTCGGCGCGCGGCGAGCGAAGGTCGTAGTAGTCGTAGTCGAGGCTGAGCACGCGCGCCGCGCTCGTCATGCCGTCCCGGTGCAGCACCTCGGCGACCACCGAGATCTCGGTCGGCGCCAGCCGGCCGGCGAGCGCACGGAAGTCGCGCGCCCCGACCCAGATCGCGGCCGCCACCAGCAGGGCGGCCGTGGCGGCCGCGCGCCAGCGCCGCGCCAGGCGCTCGGGCGCGAGGTGGACCAGACCGTAGGCGGCAAAGGTCGCGGCCGCCGGCAGGAGCGGCACGGTGAGCCGGGCGGTGACGAAGGCCAGGCTGGTGGCGAGGGCGGTCGCGAGCGCCATCGCCGAGACCAAAGCGCCGGTCGGCCAGTCCTGGCGGCGGCGCGCCAGCCGCAGGAGCCCAGCCGCCGCCAGCGCCAGGGTCGGCAGGGCCGGCAAGTGCCTCGTCGTTCGCGCGAGGTTGCCCAGGACATTGCCGACGAAGGCGCCCGGATGGTCCAGGAAGATACCGACGATGCCGTTGGCGTGGACGACGGCCGCGGCCCAGTTGTGGCCCCAGTTCTGCTCCCCGAAGATGCCGAAGTAGACGTTGACGTCCTGGCGGTTCCAGAACGGGTTGCCGTGCTCGAGCGCCGTCGGCAGGAGCTGCGGCGCCGCGGTGACCAGGAAAGCCGCACCGAGCGCGAGCGCGTCGATTCGGCGCTCGCGCCGCTCGCGCCGCGCGGCGACCAAGACGAAGAGCAGAGCGACCGGCAGCTGCGCCAGGACGCTGTAGCGGACGAGGTAGGCCAGGCCGAGCAGCGCGCCCGCCGCCACCGGCCAGCGGCGGCGCGGCCGCCGCAGGTAGAGCGCCAGCGCGGCGAGCGCGGCGGAGCTGAGCGCGATCGCCGGCATGTCGGTGCCGCCGGCGATGGCCGTTTCGTTGAAGCCGGCGTGGAGGGCGAGCAGGAGCGTGGCGGCGCCGGCGACCGCCCAACCGAAGCCGACGCGGGCGGTGATCCACACCGCGCCGAGCGAGAGGGCACCGGCGAGGACGGAGAGGATCTGGCCCGCCCGCCGGTAGTCGCCGACCACCTCGGCGACGACGCGCAGCGCCGCCGGATACCCGCACGGATAGAAGGGGTGCACCCAGCCGTCCCGGGAGCGGAAGTCGAGCGCGTCGGCGCGCGCGATGAAGTCGAAGATGTCGCTCAGCCGGATCTCCCGGCTCGCCGCGGCGAGCCAGGTGGCGAGGACGCACCAGAGCAGGACGCCGAACGCGGGCCAGCCGACCTCGCGGAGCGCGGCAGACCCGATTCGACCCATCGGCGGTCGCTCGATCATCCGGGGCTGAGGATCGATGAGGTCGGCATGGAGTCCGGAAGAACCGCGAGCGGTGGCCCGGTTATACCGCACTCGCTGCGAATCGACCGCGCTAGGGCCGACGGGTGCGCCTTTCGCGGCCGCGGGCCCCGGTCGCGACAGCCGCCGCGGACCGTCAGGCGCCGCGCAGGACGCGCAGCAGGACGCCGGGAGCGAACAGGCTCGGCGGTGGCGCCAGCAGGTGCGCCACCTCCATGAAGGCGCGCGCGACGCGCGGGTCGCGCTCGGCGACGACGAACAGGCGCGAGAGGTAGCGGTTGACCCAGCGCACCGCCACCGGCCTCGGTCCCGGGACGCGGTCGATGGCGAGATCGGCTCCTACCGCGAGCTGCCAGGCGACGTCGATCGCCCGCGCCGCGGCGCGGAAGTACCCGCGGGCCAGACGCTCGGGGGAGCCGGCGAGGGCGTCTCTCAGCGCGAGCGCGGCGCTCGCCGCCACGGTCATCCCCTGGCCGAAAATGGGGTTGAAGCTCGCCAGCGCGTCGCCGAAGACGAGGAAGCCCGAAGGCAGGCGCGCCAGCCGCTCGTAGCGCCGGCGTTGGCTGTGGGGGAAGCCGAAGCGCAGGATCGGGCCGAGCAGCGTCGCCTCGCGGGTGACCCGCTCGAGCTCGGGGCAGCGCGTCTTCCGGGCGCGCTCGCGCAGGCCGTCGAGGGTCGGCTCGGGATGGTCCCCCGCATAGCCGCCGAACGTGACGACCCAGCGCGGCGGTCCGCCGGACTCCGGTTCCTGGGCGATCAGCACCCCCGGCAGGGGCAGCTCCGGGGTCGCCGAGCAGATGATCGCCGCGATGCCCGGAGCGTGCTCCGGCCGGCGCTCGAAGTAGGCGGTGGCGTAGCCGATGCCGACCTCCACCCGGTCCTCCCGGGGCGCTTCGAAGCCGAGCGCGCGCAGCCACGCCGGGCTCCGCGAGCCGCGGCCACTGGCGTCGACGGTCAGGTCGGCGGCCAAGGTCTCGTCGGCGACCGCGCCCGCCCCGCCGCCCGAGAGACGGACCCCGGTCACGCGCTGGCCGGAGTCGTCGACCAGCAGACCGTCCACCGCGACGCCGGTGCGCAGGCGCACTTGCGGCAGCGCGAGCACCCGCCGGCGCACTTCGGCCTCGAGCAGCAGCCGGCTGACCGCGATGGCCGGGCGGCCCGCCCGACCGGCGGCGAAGCGCCGGCCACCGGCGATGATCGGGACCGTCTCCTGCAGATCGCCGGTCACCGCGCCCCGAGCTTCGAGCGCCTCGACCAGGCCGGGGAAGAGCTCCTCGAGGATCTCCGCGCCGCGCGCGAGCAGGCCGTGGCCGTGCACGGCCTGGGGCGTCCCCTGGCGCGGCGAGGGCCCCTCGGGGAGCTGGTCGCGATCGAGCAGGACGACCTCGGCGAAGGAGTCGGCGAGGACGCGCGCGGCCAGCAGGCCGCCCATGCTGGCGCCCACGACCACGGCACGTTGACGGGTGGGGAGAGGAGCTCTGTTCATGGCGACCTCCGCGGAACGGTTCGGGATGGAGAGCAGCGTGCCAGCCGGCAACCCCCCGCGGGGCCTCACCATGGTGAGCGCGGGCCACCCACCTCGGTCGGCGCCCGGCTCGGGCCCGCCGGGGCGGCGCCTGGGCCGAGATCGCGGCGTCGCCAGGCGCTGCACCCCCCGGCCGGGCGGTGCCGGCGGGGCGCGACCGGAGTAGCCTCGACGGTCGATGACGACCCTCCGTGGCGAGGAGCTGGCGCCTGGAACCGCGACGCCCGCCGCCTTCATCAACCGTGAGCTGTCGTGGCTGGCGTTCGCGCGCCGGGTCCTGGCGCTCGCCGAGGATCCGCGCGAGCCGCTGCTCGAGCGGATCAAGTTCGCCGGCATCATGGGGATGATCTACGACGAGTTCGCGATGAAGCGGATGGGGGGCTTGCGTCGGCAGATCGAGCGCAAGAAGCGGACCGCCGGGCCCGACGGCCTGCTGCCCGCCGAGGAGCTGGCGCTCTGCCGCGCCGAGCTCCAGGCCCAGTCGCGCCAGGTCGCGCGGCTGGTCGAACGCGAGCTGCGGCCCGCGCTCGCGGCCGCGGGTCTGCCGATCCGGGAGCACGCCGACCTGGACGGGGCGCAGCGCGAGCGGCTGCGCCTCCTGTTCCGCGAGGCGATCGAGCCGATCCTGACCCCGCTCGCGGTCGACGCCGCCCACCCCTTTCCGTTCATCAGCAACCTCGGCCTCAATCTCGCCGTGCTGGTGCGCGATCGCTCCCGCCCGCGCCCTCGCTTCGTCCGGCTCAAGGTGCCGCCGAACCGGTCGCGCTGGGTCAGACTGTCCGAGGGGGAGGGGGTCGTGCCGCTCGAGCAGGTGATCGCGGCGAACCTGCCAGTGCTGTTCCCGGACGCGGCGGAGATCCGCTGCCACGGTTTCCGCGTCACGCGCGGCGCCAAGGACGATCCCTGGACCGAGCGCGGAGCCGACGAGGAGGAGGACTACTCGCCCGGCGCTCTGCTCGGCATGGTGACCGCGGACCTGACCGCGCGCAAGTTCGCCGGCGTCGTCCGCCTCCAGGTCGACGCCGACATGCCGGAGGAGCTCCAGCGCTGGATCGGCGACCAGCTGCGGGCCGACCGCGACGACATCGAGCCGACCGAAGGGCTGCTGGCGCTGGCGGATCTGATGAAGCTGCCGGTCGAGGGGCGACCAGAGCTGCGCGATCCACCCCACGAACCGGTCACCCATCCGCGGCTGCGCCGGCTCGATCCGGCCGATTCCGGCGCGATCTTCGAGGAGATCCGGCGCGGCGATCTGCTCGTCCACCTGCCCTACCAGAGCTTCGACACCTCCGTGCTCCGATTCCTGGAGTGCGCGGCGGTCGATCCGCGCGTGCTGGCGATCAAGCTGACGATCTACCGCACCAGCAGTCAGTCACCGATCATCCAGGCGCTCACCGAGGCCGCGCGCCGCGGCAAGCAGGTCGCGGTGCTGGTCGAGATCACCGCGCGCTTCGACGAGGCGCCGAACATCGCCTGGGCGCAGCACCTGGAACGGGCGGGAGCGCACGTCGCCTACGGCGTCGAGCGGCTGAAGACCCACGCCAAGCTGGCGCTAGTGGTGCGCGAGGAGCCGGACGGCATCCGCCGCTACGCCCACTTCGGCACCGGCAACTACCATACCGGCACGGCGCGGCTGTACGAGGACCTGGGCATCCTCACCGCCGACCCCGTGCTCGCCGCCGACGCGGGCACGCTGTTCAACGAGCTCACCGGTGCCGTCTCGACCCGCCGGTACGCGGCGTTGATCGTCTCGCCGCACGCGCTGCGGGATCGGTTCACGGCGCTGGTACGGCGCGAGGCGGAGCACGCCCGCGCCGGCCGTCCGGCGGGGATCCGCGCCAAGCTCAACCAACTGCAGGACACGCGGCTGATCGCCGAGCTCTACGAGGCGAGCCGCGCCGGCGTGCCGATGCGGCTCAACGTCCGCGGTCTCTGCTGCCTGCGCGCCGGCGTGCCGGGGCTGTCGGAGACGATCCGGGTCTACAGCACGCTCGGCCGCTTCCTCGAGCATGGCCGCATCTATCGCTTCGACAACGGCGGTGAGCCCGAGCTCTTCCTCGGCTCGGCCGACTGGATGGCGCGCAATCTCGACCGCCGGGTCGAGTCGATCGTGCCGGTCGCCGATCCGGCCGTGCGCGCCGAATTGGAGGCGATTCTGGCGGTCTACGAAGCAGACAACGCCTCTGCCTGGGACCTGCAGCCGGACGGCGGCTACTTGCGCCGCGAGCCCCGGCCCGGCGAGCCCCGGCGCGCGGCGCAAGAGGTCTTCCTCGAGCTCGCGCGCCGGGCTTGACGGAAGGGCCGAGCGAAGCCGTCCTGCCGACCCTTTCGGAGCCCGGCTCGCCGCCGCTCCGATCGGATCGGGTACGGCCAGCGGCCGCGCGGTCCAGCTCAGGGCGGTGCGCGCTCGAGGTCCAGGTCGATGGCCTTGAGCAGGTCGATCTGCTCGCGCAGCCGGCGCAGCGCCTGCTCGCGCGAAGCCGCCTCGGACTGCAGCCGATCGATCGTCTCCGCGAGCCGGGCCAGCATCTCGTGCACATCGAGGAGCTCGCCTTCGACGGATCCGAGGCGACCCGCGAGGACGTCGACCTGACGGCGCAGAGCGTCGCTCTCGAGCCCGAGCTCGCGCGCCCTCGAGCGCGCCTCCAGCAGCGCGTCCTCGTGGTGGAGCCGCGCCTCGAGCAGCGCCAGAATCAGCTCGGCGGCGGGCCGGTGGCCGGAGCCGGGGTAGCGAGCCACGAGCTCGCCCAGCAGCTCGCGGCCGCGCTCGGGTCGGTCGGTGCCGTCGGTCGCCAGGGCGTTGGCGATCGCGGCACGGAACAGGAGGCGGTCCCGGCCGGGGCGCCCGCCGCGTGCCTGGAGGATCCGCTCGTAGACCTCGGCGGCGCGCGCGACCTCGCCCGCCTGCAGCAGACGATCCGCTTCGCGCAGCGAACTCGACGCGCAACCCGCCAGGAGCGGCAGGAGAACGACCAGGGCGAGGCCAGGCGCCCGGCGCTTCATCCGACCGCCCGCGCCGGTGTGTCCGGCATCTCGTGCGCGGCCGCGTCCGCGGGCTCGGCAACGGGCAGGAGGAAACGAAACCGGCTACCGACCGGCTGGTTCGGCGTGACCCAGATCGCGCCGCGGTGGGCCTGGATGACCTCGCGGCAGATCGCGAGCCCCAGGCCGACCCCGGCCGTCGTTGCCTGGCGCGTTGCGGCTCGGTGGAAGCGCCGGAAGATCAGCTCCCGGTCCTCGGGCAGAACGCCGACGCCCTCGTCGACCACCTCGGCCAGCAGGTAGCCGGCCGCGGCGGGGAGGCTCCCCCGCCAGCGCTCCGGCAGGTCCGCTGGCGGCTCGCTCACGCGCTCCGATCGCAGGACGATGCGGGAGCCGCGCGGCGACGACTTGAGCGCGTTGTCGATCAGGTTCCGGAACACCTGGGCGATGCGCTCGCGGTCGCAGCGCACCGCGCTCCCCGAGGCCGGGAACCTCGTTTCGAGGAGGATCCCGCGGGCGGAGACGAGCGCGCCGAACTCGCCCAGGACCTCGGAAACCACCGGGCCGAGCTCCGCTTCCTCGAGGCGCAGCTCCACCGCGCCGGCGCTGAATCGCTCCCGTTCGAGCATGTTGGAGATCATCCGCGAGAGCTTCCTGCAGCTGCCGAGCGCGAGATCGAGAAGCCGTCGTTGATCGGGATTGAGCGGCCCGGGCAGCCCGTCGAGCAGGAGGCGGTGGCTCTCGACGATGTTGGCGAGCGGGGTCTTCAGCTCGTGGGAGACCTCCGAGAGCAGGTTCCGCTTCATCGCGTCCAGCTCGCCGAGGCGCCGAACCATGTGATTGAAAGCGCCCGCCAGTCGCGCGAACTCGTCGCCCCGGGGCGTCTCGACCTGGTGGAAGAAGTTCTCCTCGGAGACCGCGAGCGTTGCCTCGGTCAGCCGGCGCAGCGAGCGCTGGATCGAGCGGATCGTCACGGTCAACGTCACCAGGCCGAGCAGGAGGGCGGCCGCGAACACCGCCGCGGCGACGCGCTCGCTGCGCCGGCGCTCACGCTCGGAACGATCGACCTTCCGGATCATCTCGCCGTGCGCCGTGCCGACCAGGAGCTGGACGTCGCCGCGCAGCGCCGTGAGGAGCACGAGGCTCTCCTGCAAGAGGTGCCGGCGCGCCTCCGGCCGGGGGCTGGCGGCCAAAGACTCGGGCGACGGCATGCCGCGGACGAAGGACGCCCAGCCGGCGTCGAGGCGCTCGAGCAGGCGTTGCTGCGCCGGCGAGCGCTCGAGCGATGCGGCGAGCGTCAGTCGCTTGTCGAAGGCGCGGCCGATCTGCTCGACGCGGTCGGCGTAGCGTCCGTCGCCGGTCGCCGCGAGCTTGCGGACGGCATCCTCCATCAGCTCGAGCTGGCGAATCTGCTCGATCGCCACGACGATCGACCGGACCTCCTGGGTCGACAGCTCCCGATTGGCGGCGATCAGCCGGCCGACCACCGCCAGGTGGTAGGTCAACACCGCGAGCAGCAGGAGGATGAGCAGCATCGTGCCCGTGGCGAGCCGCTGGCCGATCGTCATCCGCGGTGGACCCTGAGGCCATAGGCGCGCAGCCGGTTGCGGATGGTCTTGACGTCGAGCCCCAGCCGCCTCGCCGCCTCGGCCTTGTTGAAGTCGACGCGCTGGAGGGTCTCGAGAATCAGGTGGCGCTCCGCCTCCTCCGCGGTGATGCCGGCGGGCAGCACGAAGTCGCCCTGGAGCTCGGCCGGCGGGTCGCGGACGAACGGCGGCAGGTGGGCGGCAGCCACGAATCCGGTGCGGGCGAGGATCACCGCGCGCTCCATGACGTTGCGGAGCTCGCGCACGTTGCCGGGCCAGGGAAAGGCCCTGAGGAGCTCGAGCGCCTCGGTCGAAACCCCTTCGACCGCGAGCTCGTGTTTGGCGTCGAAGGTGCGGACGAAGTGCTGAGCGAGGAGGGGGATGTCCTCGCTGCGCGCGCGCAGGGGAGGCAGCTGGAGCGTGAACACGCTCAGGCGATAGAACAGGTCCTCGCGCAGGCGTCCCTCGCGGATCGCCACCTCTGGCTCGCGATTCGTCGCCGCCAGTACCCGCACGTCGAGCCCGATCTCCCGGTTGCCGCCCAGGCGGCGGACGCTGCGCTGCTCGATCACCCGCAGCAGCTTGGGCTGGAGCGGCATCGGCATCTCCGAGAGCTCGTCGAGCAGCAGCGTGCCGCCTTGGGCCTGCTCGAAGACGCCCGGCCGCGACGCCACCGCGCCGGTGAAGGCGCCGCGCTCGTGGCCGAAGAGCTCGCTCTCGGTCAGGCCCTCGGGCAGGGCCGCGGCGTTGACCGCGACGAAGGGCGCCCCGTGGCGGCGACTGAGGTCGTGGATCAGCCGGGCCAGCAGCTCCTTGCCGGTGCCGCTTTCGCCCGTGATCAGCGCGAAGGCGTCGCTGCCCGCGACCCGGCGGGCCAGCTCGAACACCTCGCGCATCGCGCTGCCGTTGCCGACGAGGCCACCCAGGCCGACGCCGCTCGACAGCCGCGTCTCGAGCTCGCGCGTCCGCTGGCCCTGCTGGCGCTCGCCTTCGAGCTCGTCGATCAGCGAGCGCAGCCGTCGGTAGTCGAGCGGCTTGGTCAGGAAATCCCGTGCACCTCGCTTCATCGCCTCCACGGCGACGTCGACCGCGCCGTAGGCGGTGACGAGGATCACCGCCCGACCGGGTGAACCGGCCCGCAGCGACTCCAGCAGCTCGAGGCCCGACGCGTCCGGCAGGACGACGTCCGAAACGACCAGCCAGGGATCCCCGCGCCGGATCTGCTCGCCGGCGCCACGGGCATCCTCCGCGAGCAGGACTTCGTAGCCCCAGTTCTCGAGCCGCGTGCGCAAGACGTCGCGCATGGTCGCCTCGTCGTCGACTACCAGGATCCTCGGGCGTTCCCGGGTCATCGCAGCTTCGCTCGCTCCGGCTGGACGGTGGACTGCAATCATCCTGCCAGAAGCGGGGCGCGGGCGGTGGTGGAGGATCTCACTCCGGGGTGGCCGCGGCGGGGAAGTTTTCCCCGTTTCCCCGTCGCTCTGTTCAGGATGGGGGCGAGGGAGCGGCGAGCGGCGCCTGCGATGTCAGCCACTGCTCGATGCGCGACGGTTCGGGCGGTGGCTCGGAATCTGGAACGGCGCTTGCTACTTACCGCTGCGCCGCGGCATCGCTGCTGGCGCTTCCGCGCGCGAACGGGAGACCGGTTCCCGCTACGGCGACGAGTTCCCTCCCCTGCCCCGGATCCCAGCGGGGCAGTTCTGGGCCGCCCCCCCTTCTCCCAAGGGGGGGCGGCCCCATATTTTTTGCGCGGTGCAGCTTCGACTCAGGGCGGCGGCGCGGCGCGCAGGACGAGCACGGTCACCGACGTCGCGCCAGCGGTCTCCAGCGGTTGCCCGTGGCCGGGCGGGCGGGAGCCGGCGAGCGCCACCGTGGCGATCCGCTCGCTCTCGAGGCCTGCGGCCCGGCGCAGATGCGTGGCGACCGCGCGTGCCAGGCGTCGCGCGCGCTCGTCGCCGCGAGCTTGGATCTCGAACAGCAACGTCTCGTCGCCCAGCCGCGCGCGCGCGGCGAGCTGGTCGAGCAGCGCGCGCGAGCGCGCGTCGAGGCCGGAGCTCACGGTCTCGAGTCCCAGGTCCTCGACCACCAGCAGGATCTCGAGCGCGCTGCGGTCGAGGCCGGCGATGCTCGGCGAGTGGAGACGGGCTCCGCCGTGGCGTGCCGCCGGCTCCGGCGAGGAGGCAGGCGCTTCCGCTGCGAGCGCGGCCAGCTCGGGAACCGCTTCGTCGGGCCACGAGACGAGCCCCGCGCGCTCGAGCTCCTCTTCGACCCGCCGCGCCGCTTCGACTGGCGACGGGACCGGGGCCGTGATCGCTACGCGGCCGGTATCTGCCGGGTGTGGTTTCGGTGGCACCGGCGGCGTGGCGGTGGAGCAGGCGACGACGAGCGCGGCCAGCGGCAGTGCGACGGCACGGGGGAACGGCATGGCGCGACGCGCGCGCGCGGCGCGCGTCTTGGCGGCGGTTCGCTTCATCTTGTTTCGTGCTCGGCAAGCGGAGTGCCAGGTGGCCCGCGCGACCCGTCGTGACGAAGGTGGCAGTTCGATTGCAGTGGCGGTGGCGTCGCTGCTCGATCGGGTTCTCCAGCCGAGCGGCGATGCAAGCGCCCCACTTTCGGGGCACTCGGAAGGAGGTTACGGGATGAAACTCAAGGTCGCCCCGATTCTGACTTCCCTCATGTTCGTCTTCTCGCTGGCGCTGATCGCGCAAGTGGGCGACGAAAGACAGCCTTTGACGCCCGGTGAGCCGATGACGGATCGGCCCACGATCGAGCTGCCGGCGGTTCACTACGAGGATCCTCCGGCGATCGAGACGGAGACGGAGGCTGCCCTGCAGGACGAGACCGCGCCGCAGGAGAGCGCTCCCGAGTCCGATCCGTGGGCCGATACCAGCGTCCCCGCCGAGGAGACGTCTGCCGCGACGGATGGGGAGTTGCCGCGCACGGCGAGCCCGCTCGGCCTGCTCGCGCTCCTCGGCCTGGGCGGTGCCGGCTCCGCGCTCGGCCTGCGCTTGGCGCGCCGCCACTGACCCTGGCGCGTGACGCACGCGACTCGCGCTAGCCGGCTCGGTCCAGCGGCACGGCGTGCCCCGGAGGGCCACGGCTCTCCGGGGCGCGCGATCTCGGTCCGACCCGCCGAAACCTCGAACCGGTTCGCCTCGGGCGACGGGAGAAACCGGAGATGCGATCGCAGCTCGCGATGACTGCCGCCGCGGTCCTGGCGCCCGCACGCCGTCTCCTGGCGCGCGCACGCGGCCTCGTCCACTCGCGCGCGATGGCGCGGGCGGAGGCCGCGCTCTGGCTGATTTCGTGCGCCGCTGGCGGCGCCTTCCTGTGGTGGCTCGCGGATGCCGGGCTCTACCAACGCCGCGCCGCGGTCGAGTTGCGGGAGCTCGGCGCGGACGCTGGCCAACGGACGCCGGCGCCGCGACTTCCCGCCGGAACCCCGATCGCGCAGCTCACCATCCCCCGGCTCGACCTGTCGGCGGTCGTCGCGGAGGGCGTGGACGACGGCGTGCTGCGGCGCGCCGTCGGCCGGATTCCGGCGAGCGCCCGCCCGGGCGATGCGGGCAACGTCGCGCTCGCCGGACACCGCGACACGTTCCTGCGGCCGCTCGAGCGGATCCGGGCAGGTGACTTGGTTCGGCTCGAGACCGGTTCGGCGCTCTACGAGTACCGAGTGGAGTGGACGGCCGTGGTCGATCCCGGGCGGACCGACCTCGTCCGAGAGACCGGGTATCCGGCGCTCACGCTGGTGACCTGCTATCCGTTCCGATGGGTGGGCGAAGCCCCTCACCGGTTCGTGGTTCGGGCCCGCCGGGTGGAAAGTGACTTCGCGCTCGGGGCCGCGGGCTGAGCGGGCCGGAAGGCGGCGGGCGCTCGCCGCGATCTCGGCTGCCCAGCCGTCGCGGCGTGCTGCGTGCCGGAGCGCTCGCCGCGACCGGCGCCCTGGCGGGGCCGTTTCTCAACCTCGGGCGCTGCCTGCTCGGCGCCGCGCAGACTCCGGAGGTTTCCGTGCGCGCCGTGGACGTCGTGCGCGGCACGACGGTCGTCGACATGCTCGGCTTGCTGACGCTCGACTGGCCGAAGCTCGCGCGCTGGCAGGCACGGCCGGAGGAGTTCCAGGAGCCGGACTTTCGGCTCCTGGAGAGCACCGGAGTCCGCATCCTCCACCCGGCGGTGGAGACCGGCGCCGCGGATCCCCACCTGGCGGCTCGGCGGTGGACGGCGGGATGGAACCGCCTGCTCGGCGCGAGCGCGTGCCATCTCGCGCGGGTCGCCACCATCAACGACCTGCTCTTGGTGCGGGGGCGGGGTCACATCGGCGTCGTGATCGGATTCCAGAACTCCGATCACTTTCGCGCCATGGCGGACGTCGAGGCCTTCTTTCGCGCCGGCCAGCGCGTCTCGCAGCTGACCTACAACGCGCACAACCGGCTCGGCAGCGGATGCTACGAGCCGCACGACCGCGGACTGACCCGCTTCGGCGCGGAAGTCGTCACCGAGATGAACCGGGTGGGCATGGCGATCGACCTCTCGCACTGCGGGGAGCGAACCTCGCTCGACGCGATCGCACTGTCGCGCCAGCCGGCGCTGATCACCCACTCGAACAGCCGGGCGCTGGTGCCCGCGCAGCCCCGCTGCAAGTCGGACACCGTGATCCGCGCGGCCGCCGCGAAGGGGGGGGTGATGGGCATCACCGCCGTGCGGGCCTTCGTCGGACGCGGCACGCCGACGCTCTCGGACCTGCTGGACCACTTCGATCACGTGGCGCGCCTGGTCGGAGTCGAGCACGTGGGGCTGGGCAGCGACGTCGACGTCACGGCGGTCGATCCGGCGACCGGGCGGATCCGACCCTTCTACGACATCCGCGGTCTCGATCCGGCGGCCCGCGTCTTTCAGATCGCCGACGGCCTGCTGCGCCGAGGCTACGGGCCCCGCGACGTGGAGCTGATGCTGGGCGGCAACTTCCTGCGGGCGCTCGCCGGCATCTGGCCGGCGGACTCCTGGTCCCTGGTGCCCGAGCGGGAAGCCCGACGCGATCCATTTTGCGCGGCGCCGGCCCCGGCGTCGCCGCCGCGCGGGAGACCGCCATGACGAAGCCGACCGGCGGTCGCCAGCCCAACCGACGTGGCCGTACGGAGAGTCGACGACCTCTCCCTTCTCTCTCCGGGCCCGCCGGGACGAGAGCGGACCCCCGGCTCGCGGCGCGCGGTGTCGACACGCGCCGGCGAGGCATCGAGGGGGCCGCTGTCGTCCCGGAGGCTCGGGCCAGACTCCGAGTGGAGCGCGTCGTCCGGCCTCGCCGATCCCGGTCGAGGCGAGGCTCCACTCGACCTTCCGCAGGCACGAGGAGGTCTCCATGGGTATCGATCGCAGGCTCGTTTCCTGGCTCCCGGCCGCCGCGCTGGTGAGCTTCGCGTTGACCGCCGGAGCGGCGCTCGAAGCGCAGGGCCCGCCGGGCGCGGGCGGCTTCGTGCAGTTTCGCGGCGCTTCGTTTCCGGTCCAGGAGAGCGACGGCGAGGTGATCGTGGTGGTGCGCCGGCACGGCAGCACGGCCGGCGAGGTGGGCGTGAGCTACGAGACCGTCGACGGGTCGGCCCTGGCGGGGGAGGACTACACCGCCACGGCCGGTACCCTGATCTGGCCCGACGGCGACGGCGAGGACAAGACGATCGTGATCGAGATCCTGGTCGACGAGGTCGACGAGCCGCTCGAGACGTTCGGCGTCGTGCTGTCGGAGCCCACCGGCGAGGTCACGCTCGGAGCGGTGGCGAGCACGGTGGTGCGGATCCTGCCGCACGGTTTCGATGCGGGCGATCCAGAGCCCGACGAGAATCGGATTCAGCTGCGCAGCGCCGTCTTCCCGGCTTTCGAGAGCGCTGGAGCCGCGACCTTCGTGGTGGTCCGCAAGGGTGACGGCGCGGGGGCGGCGAGCGTCGACTACCTGACGCTCGACGGCAGCGCCACGGCCGGCGAGGACTACGAAGCGAGCGCCGGAACGCTCGCCTGGAGTGACGGCGAGACGGGCGAGCTCGCCGTCACCGTGCCGCTCGTCGACGACGCGATCGCCGAGGGCAACGAGACGATCAGCGTGGTGCTGACCAACGCCGTCGGCGCAGCGCTCGGCCGGCGGGACACCGCTTCGATCCTCGTCATCGACAATGATCGCGGCTCGCCCGGCGGTGAGTGCGTCGCCGACGAGGAGACGCTCTGCCTGGGTGGCAACCGCTTCGCGCTGTCGGGCTCCTGGACCGATTTCCAGGGCGGCCAGGGGACCTTCCGCGCGGTCCCGTCGACCGACGAGACGGGGATGTTCTGGTTCTTCGACGCCGCCAACCTCGAGGTGCTGGTCAAGATCCTCCGCGGCTGCGGCGTGAACGGTCACCACTGGGTCTTCTTCTCGGCGACCACCAACGTCGCCTACGAGCTGGAGGTCGTCGATCTGGCGACTGGCGCCACGAGGACCTACACCAATCCGCTCGGCACGCGGGCCGCCGCCACCACCGACGTCGACGCCTTCGCGTGCGTCCCCTAGAGCGCTAGGAAGAGAACACGGAGCGGGGCTCGGGGAGAGGTCACGAGCCCAACCGCGCTCGCGGCCTCTCCCCGCGGTCTCACCCCTTCGCGGATTTTTCGTCGGCGCTGGCGCGCCGCTGGCCCTTGCGCCGCCGGTGGACGACGATCGGCACCACCGCGGCGGCGAGCGCCGCGAAGGCGCCGGCGACCACCTGGGCGCGTCGGGTGGCGTCCATCTTCTGCCAGCCCTTCTGCAGCTTCTCGACCTGGACGCTGGTCGCCTTGGAGGCCTTCGCGAGCTGCCGGTTGGCCGCCTTGGCGCCCTCGTCGGTCAACTCGGCCAGCTTGCCGCTCGCCTCGTCGGCCTTGCGGCCGAGCGCCGCGAGCGCCGTCTCGAAGTTCCCCGGCCGCCGCGCCGGGCGTGCCGCGCGCTTGGCCGGCGCCTTGCGGGTCGTGGGCTTTACGGGTGCTCCATCCTTCGTCGTCTTGGTGACCATGTCGAGTCTCCTCGGCGTCGCTGTTCGACCCGCATTGTAGCGAGAGCCGCGCCAGCCGGGCGATTTCGGTGTGGCGGCCGGGTGAGTCGGAGCTCGGGTCGGGCGGGACGCCGGATCGGCTGCCGGTTGCCGAGCCGCTGGACGGAATGCGGCACCGCGCCTGCTTCTTGGGAGAAGATGGGCCGCGGTGGCGGCGCCGGGGAAATCGGTGCCTGTCCCTCTTTATCCTGGAGCGATTCCTATGAAGACGTTCTTCGTTCGCTTCTTCGCGGTCGTGGGCTTCCTCGCCGTGCTCGGGTTGCTGGTCGGTGGCGCACTGGCGCTCGCCGGCTCGGCGATGAAGCCGGGTCTGCCCAAGCAGGTGCTGCTCGAGCTCGACCTCGAGCGCGAAGTGGTCGAGTACAAGCCCGACGATCCACTGGCCAACGCGCTGCTCGGTGGCGCCGTGCCGCTGCGCGACCTGCTCGACGGTCTCGAGCGCGCCGCCGGCGACGAACGGGTGCGCGGCCTCGTCGCCCGGCTCGGCGCCACGTCGATGGGCATGGCGACGGCCCAGGAGCTGCGCGACGCCGTGCGCGCCTTTCGCGCCGCCGGCAAGCCGGCCATCGCCTACGCCGAGACCTTCGGCGAGTTCGGCCCCGGCAACACTTCGTACTACCTGGCGACCGGCTTCGACCAGATCCTGCTCCAGCCGTCGGGCGACGTCGGGCTGACCGGCATCATCCTGGAGTCGCCCTTCCTCGCCGGCACGCTCGAGAAGCTCGGCCTGGTGCCGCGCATGGACCAGCGTTACGAGTACAAGAACGCGATGAACACCTTCACCGAGAAGGCCTACACCGCGGCCCACGAAGAGGCCATGCGCGGTATCGCCGACTCCTGGTACCAGCAGCTGGTCGAGGCGATCGCCGAGGGCCGCGGCAAGTCGGCCGAAGAGGTGCGGGCGCTGATCGACCGCGGCCCCTTCTTCGGCGCCGAGGCGGTCGGGGAGGGCTTGGTCGACGCCGTCGTCTACCGCGACGAGGTGATCGAGAAGGCCGAGGCGGCGGCTGGCCAGGGCGTGAAACGCTTGCCGCTCGCCAAGTACCTCGAGCGCGCCGGCCGGCCGCACGCGAAGGGAGCCAAGATCGCCCTCGTCTACGGCGTCGGCGGCGTCCAGCGCGGCAAGAGCAAGGTCGACCCGCTGACGCGCGACTTCAGCATGGGGTCCGACACCGTCGCCAAGGCCCTGCGGGACGCCATCGACGACCAGGCGGTGAAGGCGATTCTCTTCCGTGTCGACAGTCCCGGCGGCTCCTACGTCGCTTCGGACACCATCTGGCACGAGACGAAGCGGGCGCGGGCCGCGGGCAAGCCGGTGATCGTGTCGATGGGCGATGTCGCGGGCTCCGGCGGCTACTTCGTGGCGATGGCCGCCGACAAGATCGTCGCCCAGCCCGGCACCATCACCGGGTCGATCGGCGTACTCGCCGGCAAGCTGCTGAGCGAGGGGATGTGGGCGAAGCTCGGGATCAGCTGGGACGAGGTCCATCAGGGCGCCATGGCGACGGTCTGGACCGGCCTCTCGGACTACACGCCCGGGCAGTGGAGCCGCTTCCAGGCCGCCCTCGACCGGATCTACGGTGACTTCACGGGCAAGGTCGCCGAGGGGCGGGGGATGACGGCGGAGCAGGTGCACGAGATCGCCAAGGGGCGGATCTGGAGCGGCGCCGACGCACGGCGGATCGGCCTCGTCGACGAGCTCGGCGGCATGGACGTCGCGCTGCGGCTGGCGCGGGAGGCGGCCGGGCTGGCTCCCGACGCCCAAGTCGAGCTCGCGCTCTTCCCGAAGCCGAAGACGCCGTTCCAGGCGCTGATGGCCAGCTTCGGCGGCGGGGGCGACGACGCCGCGACGACCGCGCTCGTCGAGGCGCTCGAGACCGTCCGTCCGCTCGCCCGTCTGGCCACCCGGCTCGGCCTGCGCGGCGAGCGCGCGGACCTCCTCGCCCTGCCCGACGCCGAACCGTCTGGTCGCCGCTGAGCCGGACACCCTGAGAGGGGCGCTCTCCCTGGCCGCTCGACGAGCGGCGTCGCCGGCGAGCGCCCCTCTCCGGCGAGGGGGGTGTACACTCGGGCGCAAGTTCTCCAAAAGGTGCCCGATGCGCCGGAGCCGGCTCCTCCTCGCCGTTTCGCTCGCCGCCCTCGTGGGCGGGACGATGGGCTCCGGCTGCCGGCGGCCCGTGCCCGTCGCGGCCGGCGACCCGCTCGCGCTGCCGCGGGCCTACCGGGTCCAGGCCGACGGTGAGCTCGGAATCTCCGGGCTGCGCCTGCCCGGGCGGCTGCGGATGGACTACCTGGTCGCGCCCGACGGCACCGTCGGGGTGACCGACCTGACGGCCTGGATCCGCGACGTCGACATCGTGACCAGCTTCCTGTTCTGGGAGACCGGCCGCGAGCGCCTGCGCTGCACGAAGCTGAGCCAGACGGGGACCATCTTCGGACGGCTCGAGGCCGGCGGGCGGTTGCTCTTTCCGGCCGGGGCGGCGGAGCTGACCGGCGTCAGCTTCGACCGGCGGGCCGAGGATCGCACCTGCCCGGGGCTCGCTCGTCAGGTCACGGCGCGCAACAACGCCGCGCTCACCGCGACCCACGATCCGGCCGGAGACCACTTCGCGATGTCCGGCTCGTTCCGCGGCCGTTTCCGCGACGAGGACGTGGCGATCGAGATCGCGATGGCGGGGAGCTTCCTCAACCGCCCGCCGGCGGCGCAAATCGGCGTCTTCGAGCCGCCGCGCCCGAAGGGGATCTCGGCGGCCGAGTTGCCGGGAGACTTCGACCTGCCCCAGGGGGGCTGCCCGCCGCTGCGCGGCACGAACCCTCCCGGCGCGGTGGCCAACAGTTCGGAGGGGCTGCGGCTCCAGCTCATCTCGCTGTCGAGCGATCCCGACGGACGCGGTCGCGGCGGGCGCGGCGACGTCGCGCGCGACGTCTGGTCGCACTCGGTCGACGGCGGGCCCTTCCGCTCGCTCGGCCGGACGCAGATCGTGCCGCCGGTCCTGTTCGAGCTCCACCGCGACCACGTGCTGGTGCTGACCACGAGCGATCACGCGGGCGCCGCGGCGCGCGAGGTCTGCCGCTTTCGGGTGATCACCGCGGCGGAGGCAGGAGCGTGAACGCGCCCGGGCGCGCGCGCCGCCTCACCCGGCTCGTGGCGCTGGCGGGAGCCCTCGCCGCCGGCGCCCTGGGCTGCGGGCTGCTGCTCGACTTCGATCCGCCGGAGGCGCGACACCTGGAGTGTCTGGCGACGGTCGAGAACGCCGAAGGGGTGCGCGTCGACCTGTCGAGCCTCGACCACCCCGACTTCGTCGACGCGGTGCCTGCTTTCGGTGGCGGTGGCGGCGGCGGCCCCGGCGGCGGCGCGGGGACCGCGCCGATGCGGCCGTTCTACGTCTGCGAGGCCGCGAGCTGCAGCGGCTGCTCCTACGCCGACGCGGCCGACGCCGAGGTGGACTGGCGGCGCTGGCTCGCCACCCGCATCGGCGAGATCGCCGCCGCGGCGCCTTCGGCGTCGCTCTTCTCGATGCACTCCGGTCCCTGGTGCGTGGTGCCGGGGACGGTGCGCTGCGAGCCGCGCGAACGGGTCGATCGCGATCCCTCCTGCGGCCCGCCGCTCGTCGCCGCGCCGCCCGCCGACTGCGGCGGCCTGCCGCCGCCCACGGACCAGTGCCTCGAGCTCTCCTGCCGCGGCGGCGCGCCCTGCTCCTCGATCGACTTCGGTCTCCAGCCGACCGGCTCGCGGACCGCGGAGGTCGTCACCCTGCGCAACTGCGGCGATCCGACCCAGCTGCCGGTGCGCGTCCAAGTCGATCCGACCGTGATGCCGATCACCCTCGACGCCGAGTTCGAGGTCGCGCGCAACGATTGCGCGCCGCGCACGCCGATGGAGGTCGCGACCGGGCGCGTCCTGGCGCTCGCGAGCGTCGATCCCGCCGAGTCGGCTTGCCAGCTCGAGCTCGCCTTCGCGCCGGCGAACGCCGGTCTGCACGAGGCGAGGATCGCCTTCGCCAGCGACGTCGAGCCGAGCCACCGGATCCTCCTGATGGGTCAGGTCGCAGGGGGAGGACTGGCCCTCGAAGGGGGCGATGTCGTCTGCCTGCCGGACGCTCCGCCCGGCGGCTGCAGCCCGGAGAGGGTCCTTCGATTGACCAACGGCGGACCCGGCACGGTGACGATCACCGCGATCCGAATGGCTGACGGCATCGGCGATCTGTTCGTGCGCCGGCCGCCGCCCCCGTCCTATCCGATCGTGCTCGCCCCGGGCTCGCCCCCCGTCGAGGTTTCGCTCCAGTGGTGCCCGGGCGGGCCAGGCGTCAACGCTGGCTCCCTGGTGATCGACTCGAACGCCGATCCGCCGTTCGAACCGCGCAAGATCGCCTACCAGGATCCGGCCAACTGCCCCTGAGACGAATGACCCGCGCTCTCGGCGGGCCGCTGATCGGCCTCCTCCTGCTCTGCCTGGCCTCGGAGAGTCGAGTCGGCGCGGGCGCCGGCGTGTCACCGCCGTTCGTGCTGGTCGTCGGCACGGCACAAGACGGAGGCATTCCCCACCTGGGGGGCGTGGCCGCGCCGGACCTCGCCGCACGCCGCGATCCGTCGATGAGGCGGCGGGTCGCCTCGCTGCTGATCGCCGATCCGGCCTCGGGGCGCCGCTGGCTGGTCGACGCGACCCCTGACGTCGCCGCCCAGCTCGAGCTCGCGGACCAGCACCAGCCACCGCGCGCTCGGACGCCGGGCGAGCCGGGGCGCCCGCCCTTGCTCGACGGCGTCTTCCTCACCCACGCCCACGCCGGGCACTATCTCGGTCTCGCCTGGTTCGGACGCGAGATCGCCGCCACCGACCGGTTGCCGGTCCACGGCTCCCGGCGGATGGTCGAGTTCCTGGGGCGCAACGGCCCCTGGGAGCTGCTCGTCCGGCTCGGCCACATCGAGCTCCACCGGCTCGAGCCGGAGCGCCCGTTCGCGCTGGCGCCGGGTCTCGCGATCACGCCCTTCCTCGTCCCGCACCGCGACGAGTACACCGACACCTTCGGCTTCGAGATCCGCGGCCCGCGGCGCGCGCTGCTCTACATTCCGGACATCGACAAGTGGGAGCGCTGGTCGACGCCGATCGAGGAGCGCATCGCGCGCGTCGACTTGGCGCTGCTCGACGCCACCTTCTACGGCGAGGGCGAGCTGCCCGGCCGCTCGATGGCCGACATACCCCACCCGTTCGTGGTCGAGTCGCTCGCGCGCTTCGCCCGCCTGCCGGCAGCGGAGCGGCGCAAGGTGGTCTTCACCCACCTGAACCACACCAATCCAGCGGCTCTGCCCGGGACCCCTGAGCGCGCCGCCATCGAAGCCGCCGGCATGCGCGTCGCCGCCGAGGGGGAGCGGATCGAGCTCTGAGCCGCCACCGCGGCGCTCCCGCGCCTCAGCGGGCCTCCGTCTCCGGAGGCGTTGCCGCCATCGGCGGCAGGAGCCGGACCAGGGCCCAGAGCACGGCGAGCGGCAGCAGCATCACGAGGATCGCCGGCAGCAGCCCCTCGCGGGTGGCGAACTCCATCTTGTAGGTGGTGTAGCCGAGGAAGCTCTTCGAGAAGAGCTGGCCGCCGATGACGACGTTCCAGCGCATCAGGAAGATGCCCACCAGGGTGAGCGCCGCGGCGCCGGCGTACAGCCCCTTGCGGGCGCGTTCGGAGAGCGCCACCAGCTGGGTGAGCGCCAGCATGCCGAGCGGCACCAGCGTGCCGAGGAAGATCTGGCCGACCAGTTGCGAGCCGTAGAGGCGGGTCTTGACCATGAAATCGAGGGTATGGAACGACTCGTCGGCCTCGTAGACGCGGTGGACGAGGTCCAGCAGCTCGAGCGCGAAATCGACCAGGAAGGCGTAGTAGAGGTACTTCGCCATGGTGTCCAGACAGGGCATGTCGAGCGGGATCCGCTTCGCCCAGGTGTAGAAGAGATAGATGAGCAGCACCGCGGCGATGCCCGAGACGATGGCCGAGAACAGAAAGACGATCGGCATCAGCGGCGTCGACCACCAGGGGTTGGCCTTCACCGAGCCGAAGATGAAACCGACGTAGCCGTGGAGCAGGAACGCCGAGGGGATGCCGATCACGGTCACGAAGCGACCCACGCGGTCGTCGATCTCGAGCGAGCGCGGGCTCAGGTTCTCCGAGCCGAGCGTGAGCGCGCGGTAGAACAGGCGCGTGGCGCCGGTGGTGGCGCGCGCCCGGCCGACCAGATAGGGCCGGTACTCGAGCCAGATCTCGATCACCAGGACCGCGAGCAGATACCAGAGGTAGACGAAGCCGAACATCGCCATCGCCGAGCTGCGGTGCGGGGTGAGGAACATCTCGAACGAGCGTTCCGGGTGGCCGAGGTGGAGTTGCAGCGGCAGCGGCGCCACCAGCAGGAACGCGAGCGCGGTCAGCAGCGACAGGCGGTAGGTGGGCGCGACCGCCTGGACCTTGAACACCCGCTGCAGCGAGGCGAGGATGAAGGCGCCCGCGACCAGGCCGGTGAGGAAGGGATAGAGCACGATCAGGACGCTCCACTGCAGCTCCATCTCGTTCGGATACATGAAGCCTTCGACGGCGGGCAGAGTGTGCACGATCGGGCCTCCCTCAGCGGACCGCGGCGTCCAAACCGGCGTAGTAGACCTTCGAGCCGGTCGCCATCTGGGGCTTGAGCACCTGCACCTTGTGCGCCCGCAGCAGGTCGTGGATCGGATCGCGCGGGTTCTTCAGGTCGCCGAACTGGCGGGCGCCGGTGGGGCAGACCTCGCAGCAGGCGGTGGTGAGCCCGCGGGTGATGCGGTGGTAGCAGAGCGTGCACTTGTCGACCGTCTGGGTGCGCGGGTCGATGTAGCGGCAGCCGTAAGGGCAGGCCTGCACGCAGTAGCGGCAGCCGACGCAGTAGTCCTTGTCGACCAGCACGACGCCGTCCGGGCTCTCGAAGGTGGCTCCGACCGGGCAGACCTGGACGCAGGGCGAATGGGCGCAGTGGTTGCACAGTTTGGGCACGAAGAAGCTCTTGCCGCCGGTGCCCGGAGGGTAGATCTCGGGGAAGCCGTGGCGGCCGCCGTCGGGCGAGTCGACGCGCGGCTGCGGCTCGGCCAGCGGGTCGAGCGGGTCGCGATCCGGCACGTGGTAGCGCTCGACCCAGGTGCGCGAGTAGTGCGCCTCGGGCGGCACGTCGTTCTCGACCTTGCAGGCGTCGACGCAGAGCCCGCAGCCGATGCACTTCTCGATGTCGATGAACATCGCCCACCAGTGCCGGTGGACGTCGTAGCCCGGGGCGTCCTGCGGCCGCCCCTGCTCGACGAACGCCCAGGCCCGCGAGGCGGCGCCGGTCAGCAGCAGGAGCTTGGTGGTGTCGGCGAGGAACTGGCGGCGATCGACGCTCATGCTCTTCTCCTCAGAGCCCGGGCGCGTGGGCGTCGTGGCAGTCGGTGCAGGCCGCGCCCTCGGCGTGCGAGACCGGCTCGACCTGCGGGTGCCCGGCGGGGCGCGCGCGGTTCATGGCGTGGCACTGCACGCACAGCGCCCGGGCCGTCGCCGCGAAGCCGGGAATCTCGGCCGGCTCGGCGGCATGGGCGGCGAGTGCGCCATGGCAAGACTCGCAGGAGATCGCCGCGTGGCCGCCGGCCGCGAGCGACTCCGCGGGCTCGCCGTGGCATTCGGCGCAGGCGGCGCGGCCGGCGAAGCGCGGCTCGCGCTCCTGGTTGGCGCCGATGGCGCCGGCGCGGAAGTGACCCAGCTCGCCGAAGCCCGCGGGCACCAGCTGCGCGCGCACCACCAGGAAGACGAGCAGTCCGGCGGCGAAGAGCAGACCGAGCCGGATCAGGTGCTCGGCGTCCCGCAACAGCTCACGCATGGCGGTCCTCCTGGGCAGGGTGCTCGCGGCGACCCTAGGAGCGGCGGCCCGCCGAAGGGAACCCTCCCGCGGGTGGCGCCCGGGCCGCCCGCCAGGGTGGGCGGCCGCGCGCTGCGCCTCAGGGGACCGTGCTGCTCCAGGCTCCGAGGGTGCCGCTGTCGAAGGTGTCGACGAAGATGGAAGACAGCTGGTAGAGGCGACGGACGACGGCGAGGCCGTCGCCGTCGAAGTTGGCCGAGTGCCAGGCGACGACGAAGCGGTCGAGGCCGGCGCCGACCGTCGGAGCGGCCTGGAGCCCGTCGGTCGTCAGGTTGACCTGGAAGCTGGGCCCGACCGGGCGTCCGAGCCGGTCGAACTCGCGCGCGCGGACCTCGCCGGGCTGATAGGCGACGACGAAGCCCCCCGCGGACGAGACGGCCACCGACGGTCGCGCGACACTGACCGCCGGGGCGACGGCGATCTCGTCGCCGAGCGGTACGCCGGTGAGCCGGAAGCGCCGCGCGCGCAGCCCCTGGAGCGAGTCGTTCCAGACGATGACGAAGCCGTTGCCGGGGAGGATGGCGAGATCGGCGTCGCGCTGGTCGCCGGCCTCCGACTGCGCGACGTGGACCGGATCGCCGATGGGGAGACCGAGGGTCCCGAAACGCTGGAAGTAGACGCCGTTCTGGTCGTCGTCGACGGCTTCGAAGGCGACGACGAAGCCTCCGTCGGAGCGGGCGGCGACCCGCGGCCGAAAGGTCTGGCCGAGCGTCGGGGCCACGGTTCCGTCTCCCGAGACGGCCGCTCCCGCGTCGTCGAAACGGCGAAATCGGCTTTCCGAGCTCGCCTGCCAGACGGCGACGAAGGAGTCGTTCTCCGAGCGTGCGATCGCGACGAACTGGGCGCCGATGGCGGGAGTCTCCATGAGCGGGAACTCGTTCGCCAGGACCGTGCCCCCGGCGTTCGTGCGACGCCCCCGCAGACCCTGGCCGCTCGTCGCCGAGTCCCAGGCGCCGACCCAGCCGCCGGCCTCGTTCATGCCGATCGCGGAGTTGAACTGGTCGCCCGCGGTGTCTTGATTGAGGACCGCTTCGTTGAAAGGCGCCGTGCCGTCGCCCGGGAACTTGCGGAAGACGATCGCCTGCCCGTCACCGTCCTGGCCCTCGCTCGTCCAGAGCACGACGTGGGTGCCATTGGCCGCCATGCCGACCGCTGGACCCGACTGAACGCCCGCCGTGGTCTGGTTGACCAGCAGCTCGCCGGTCAGCGGCAGGGGATCCTGCGCCGCCGCTCCGACCGCGAGAGCCACCGCCAGACCGGTCACCCCGAACACGCCCCGCCATGCCCGTCCTCGCATCGCCGCCTCCTCACCAAATGGAAGTTCTGACGGCAGGCTACGGAGGTCACTGGAGTCGGACCACTGAAGGGAGTCGGAAGTCTCCCCTGACCAAGGTCGGGGCGGGCGAAGACGGAAGGGCCGCGAGCACGGTTTCGGCCGACCAGGCTTCCCACCGCGGGCATGCTCCCGAGCGGAGTGCAGGACGAGCCGCCGATTCGCGGCGCCCGCCCGCGTCGCGAGGCGCGCCTCGTCAGGTCAGGGGCAGGCCGCGGTACCAGCTCGCGGCGGCTTGCCAGAGCGGGGTCTGGCCGAGGGTGAACCAGAGGCCGTAGACGAGCGCGAAGAGCGCGAAGGCGACCGGGAAGGCGGCGCGTCCGGCGCGCTCGCCGCGCTCGCGCCAGATGAGCAGGGCCAAGACGAGCAGGGTCAGGCCGTAGCCGATCGCCTGATAGTGCAGGTCGTGGGAGAGCGGTGGAAAATAGAAGAAGAGCAGCCGCGCCACCACCGGATCGATCAGGGTGAGGCCGGTCGCGATCATGTAGCGGGCGTGGAGCGCCGGTCGGCGCCGGTAGACCATCGCCAGCACGTAGCTCGCGAGGAAGAGCGCGATGGCCGCGAGCGGCAGGTAGACGAAGCGGCCCTCCCGCGCGAAGGCCTCTTCGTCCAGGGCGCGCAGACGGGAGTTGGCGAGCAACAGCGACGCCACCACGATCGGCGGCACCAGCGCGTAGCTCGCGCGGCCGAGCGCCCGGTGCAGCGGCCGGCGGCCGCCACGGATCAGCAGCGGCTGCGCGATCAGCAGGCCACACCAGAGAGTCATCAGCACCGCGTGCAGGTGGACGTAGACATCGCCCGCCGGCAGCTTCGAGAGATACGACGGCCAGAAGGCGACCAGCGCGGCGCCGAACAGACCCGCGAAGAAGTAGCCGCTGGTTCGGAACATCCCTCCCTCCCTTCGCGCCGCGGCCGAAGGCGACCTCGCGCGCCACTCTAGCGCCGGCCTCGGCGAGAGTTGCGACACCGGCCGGGGCGGCCGCTGGACCCGCAGCTCGAGGTCCCCCTGGAGAGAGATCGCAAGCTGGGCGGACTCGGGGACACGGCGCTGGCGCGGCGAGCGGGCGCAGACGCCCGAAGCCGCTCGAGGGTCGAGGGCCGGCGGCATCCGCTGCGAGGGCCTCGGGGCCGATCCTGGTACGCTGCGAGCAGGCTGGGCGCGGCCGCGCTGCCCGGGGAGCGCCCGCCGCGGACCGAGCGCGAGGAGGCGAACATGTCGAGAACCGTCGAGTTACACCTCAACGGCCACGCCATCGGGCTCGAGACCGACGGCTCCCGCTCGCTGCTCTGGGTGCTGCGCGGCGAGCTCGGCCTGACCGGCGCCAAGCACGGCTGCGGCGAAGGGGTCTGCGGCGCGTGCACGGTGCTCGTCGACGGCGCCGCGACCCAGGCCTGCCTGACCCCGGTCGCGGCCGTGGCGGGCAAACGAGTCGTCACCATCGAGGGCTTGGCCGAAGGGGATCGACTCCACCCTCTGCAGCAGGCCTTCGTCGAGGCGGGCGGCTTCCAGTGCGGCTTCTGCACTCCGGGAATGATCCTCGCCGCCCACGCACTGCTCGCCCGGCACCCGCGCGCGACGCGGCAGCAGATCCTGGACGGGCTCGACGGCAATCTCTGCCGCTGCGGCGCGCATCAGCGGATCGTGGCCGCGGTCGAGCAGGTCGCGGCTGGCAAGGGGGGTGCGTCGTGACCCCGCGGGCGAGCCGCGAAGCGCGCCGCGAGCCGCCGGGAGACTACGGCGCGAGCCCCGACCTGGGCGTCGATCTCGACCTCGGGACCCTGTTCCGCGACGGCCTCGACCGCCGCTCGTTCTTCCGCCTGGTCGGCGGCGGCGTCGCGGTCTTCGTCACCCTCGGCGCCGAGGATCTGTTCGCGCAGGGGCGGCGGCCCTATCCCGAGGACTTGAACGCCTACCTGCTGATCGGCGCCGACGGGCGGGTCACCGTTTTCACCGGCAAGATCGAAATGGGGCAGGGGGTCGAGACGTCGCAGGCGCAGATGGTGGCCGACGAGCTGGACGTCGCGCTCGACGCGGTCGACATGGTGATGGGCGACACCGACCGTTGCCCCTGGGACATGGGGACCTTCGGCTCGCTGACGACGCGGATGTTCGGCCCGGTGCTGCGCGCCGCGGCGGCCGAAGCGCGGCTCGTCCTGCTCGATCTGGCGGCGGCGCGGCTCGGCGTCGCGCGCGAGGCGCTCACCGTCGCCGCCGGCGTGGTCGCGGTCGCGGCGGAGCCGGGGCGCCGGGTCACCTACGGCGAGCTCGCGCAGGGCAGGCAGATCGCCCGGCTGGTCGGCGAGAAGGCGGTGCTCCGGCAGGTCGAGCAGTTCCGGGTCATGGGACGCTCGCCCGAGCGCTTCGACGCCCGCGCCAAAGTGACCGGAGCGGCACAGTTCACCGGCGACCTGAAGCGCCCGGGCTTACTGCACGCGCGGATCCTGCGCCCGCCGGCGCACGGCGCCGAGCTCACGAGCGTCGACACCGCGGCGGCGGCGCGGCTGCCGGGCGTCGTCGTCGTTCGCGAGGAGGACCTCGTCGCCGTGCTCCACCCCACGCCCGACGGCGCCGCCACGGCGCTCGCGGCGCTGCGCGCGGAGTGGTCGGCGCCACCCGCCGGACCCGACACCGAGACGATCTTCGCGCACCTCCGCCGGACCGCGACCGAGCCGCAACAGGTCGATCTGCGCGGCGAGCCCGAAGCGCTGCTCGAGGGCGCGTCCGGACGGCTCACCAGCACCTTCCACAAGGGCTACGTCGCGCACGCGCCGCTGGAGCCCCACGTCGCGCTCGCCGAGCTGGTCGACGGCAAGATGACCGTCTGGGCTTCGACCCAGACGCCCTTCCCGACCCGCGACTCGATCGTGGCGGCGCTCGGCCTGCCGGAGGACAAGGTGCGTGTTCTCACCCCCTACGTCGGCGGCGGCTTCGGCGGCAAGAGCGCGCACCGGCAGGCGGTCGAGGCGGCGCGGCTGGCGCGGGCGACGGCGAGGCCGGTCGCGGTCGCCTGGACGCGCGAGGAGGAGTTCTTCTACGACACCTTCGATCCGGCGGCGGTGGTCGAGTTCACCACGGCGCTCGACGGTGCCGGCCACCTGTCGCTCTGGAGCTACGACGTCTGGGGCGCGGGCTCGCGCGGCGCCGAGCTCTACTACGACGTGCGCAACGTCCGCATCCGCTCCTACGGCGCGCGCGGCAGCGCCATCCAACGCGACGGCCGCCGCTTGCACCCCTTCGCCGTCGGGCCCTGGCGGGCGCCGGGCGCCAACATGAACGCCTTCGCGCGCGAATCGCACCTGGACATCGTGGCCGCCGCCGCCGGGCTCGATCCAGTCGAGCTGCGCCTGCGCAATCTGGTCGATCCGCGCATGCGCGGCGTCCTCGTGGCGGCGGCCGAGGCGTTCGGCTGGAAGAGCGGCCGGGCGCTGAGCGGCAGCGGGCAGGGGGTCGCGTGCGGAATCGACGCCGGCACCTACGTCGCCCTGATGGCCGAAGTCGAGGTCGAGCGCGCGAGCGGCCGGATCCAGGTGAAGCGCGTGGTCTGCGCCCAGGACATGGGAATGGTCGTCAACCCCGAAGGCGCCAAGATGCAAATCGAGGGCTGCATCACGATGGGCCTCGGGTACACGCTGAGCGAGGAGCTCCGTTTCGAGGGCGGCAGGATCCTCGACCGCAACTTCGACACCTACGAGATCCCCCGCTTCTCCTGGGTGCCGAAGATCGAGTCGGTGCTGGTCGCCAACGACGCTCTCGCCCCGCAGGGGGGCGGTGAGCCGGCAATCGTTCCCACCGGCGCGGTCCTCGCCAACGCCCTCTTCGACGCCACCGGCGCGCGCCTCTTCCGCCTGCCGCTCACCCCTGAAAGGGTGCGCACCGCGCTCGCCCGAGCCGTCCCTTCCTAGCGCGGGCCCCCTGTTGCGTTCGTGTTACGGATCTTGCGTAACATCGAGAGAGCCCGTGTGACTGGGAACAGTGCGAGATCAGCCGCATCGGTCCTCGAGAGGAGGCTGCCAGTGACGAAAACTCACGAAGCGCTCGCGCTCGTCGTGCTCATGGCACTCGGCGCGCTTTTCGCGCTCGGAGACCCGGCGGCTGCGGCCATTCTTACCGTCGGTCCCGGCGGGGCCTTCGCTACGGTGCAGGAGGCGATCGACGCCGCCCAGGCGACGCCGCAGGACGACGAGCTCCGGCTCCGTGCCACGACCTTCTTCGAGCACCTGGAGCTGTTCGACTCCGACCTCGGCGGCCGCTTGGAGATCTCGGGCGGCTGGGACGCCGCTTACGCCGTGCGCGACGAGTCGCCCGGCGCGACGGTGCTCGACGGCGGCGGGACGGGCAGGGTCCTGATGACCGGGTTCATCACCGCGGGTGAGCTGGTGCTGCGCGGCCTGACCTTCCGCAACGGCCGGGTCGACAGCTCGCCCTGGGCCGGGGGCGGGCTCTACCTGGGCGTCAACGGCACCGCGGCGACGCTCGAGGACTGCCATTTCGACTCGAACCTCACCACGACCACCCAAGGCACGTTCGGTGCCACCGGCGGCGGGGCCGCGCTCTTCGCGGTCGGCAGCGGCCAGATCCGGGTCGCCGGGGTCTCCTTCACCGGCAACGATGTCGAGATCGACGACTCGATCGGGGCGCCCCTGGGCGGCGGCGCCCACATCGGAGCCTCCGGATCGTCCCAGGTCCTGGTGCGCCACGGCGTCGCGAGCGGCAACGCCCTCACCGGCGGGTCGCAGCGGCGCGGCGGCGGCATTCAAGCCACCGTGTCGGACTCCGCGCTCCTCGAGATCGAGGACTTCCTCATCACCGACAACCACGGTGACACCGCGGGCGCCGGGGAGGTCTGGGGGCACGGCATCGATCTCGGCGCCAACGAGAGCGGCGTGCTGACGCTGCGCCGGCTCGAGATCACCGACAACTGGAATGGGACCGGCGACGACACGGCCCAGGTGCGCCTCAACCTCTTCGGCGGTAGCGTGAACCTGACGGACTCGCTGGTGGCTCGCGGCGGAGTGGGGCTCGATCTCGGCACCAACACCTCGACGGTTCGCCTGACCAACCTCACGATCACCGGGCACGAGTCCCTCGGCGCCTTCCTGTTCGCGGGCGCCCCCGGCTCGGTGGTGCTGACCAACTCGATCGCGTGGGACAACGCCGGGGGCGACGTGGTCTTCACCGGGGGCGCCGCGACCGGTTCGTTCAACTTGGTGGGGGTCGATCCGCTGTTCGTCGCCCCGGGTGCCGGCGACTACCGCCTGTCCGCGCTTTCGCCGGCGGTCGGCGCCGGCACGGCATCGCCTGCCGGTGGCCTCGGCCCCTTCGATCTGGCTCACGCGAGCCGCATCGTCGGAGCCCTGCCCGACCAGGGAGCGCTCGAGCGCGGCGCCATCTTCGCCGACGGCTTCGAGCGCGCCGACACCCGCGCCTGGTCCCTCGCCGTCGACTAGACCGGGCGGGAGATCGGGACAGGCACGCAATATGAAAAGCGTGCCTGTCCCCGTTTTTCTCTAACTGGAGGATCGCCATGTTTCGACGCCTCGCCGCCCCGTTTCTCGTTGTCTCGCTTGGCCTGCTCGCGGGCTGCGGCCAGACCCCGGCGAAGGAGCCGGAGCCGGCGGCTGCCGCGCCGTCGGGGCTCGCCAACGGCAGCTTCGAGCTCGCCGTCGCTGGCCGCACGATCCACTACGAGGTCCACGGGAAGGGTCCGGTCGTGATGCACCTGTCCAACTCGTGGGGACTCTCGCTCGAAGGTCTGCGTGGTCTCTACCGGCCGCTCGAAGCCGATCTGACGATGGTCTACTTCGACCCGCGCGGCATGGGCCGCTCGAGCCCGGTCGCGCAGGAAGAGGACATGGGCATGGCGGCCGTGCGCGAGGACTTTCACGCCGTGCGCGACCATCTCGGGCTCGACAAGGTCCACGCCATCGGCTGGTCGAACGGCGCCATGAACCTCGTGATGCTCGCCGCCGAGCGCCCCGAGACGCTCCACTCCGCGATCTTCGTCCACGGCGTCGCCTCGTTCGGCGCGGAGGACATGCAGCGTTTCGCGGAGTCGCACCCCGGCCTGATGCAGCGCTGGATGGCGCACCAGCAGAGGGTCGCCGCGCCGGAGCTCGGCTGGCCGGAGAGGACCGAGCTCGGGAAGACCTTTTGGATCGAGGAGTACTTCCCGGAGATGATGGCGGCACCGGAGACCCACGGCCCGGCCCTTTGGGAGATCTTCCGCTCCGCTCAGTTCAGCGCCGCCCACGCGGACTACACCGACCGCGCCAGCCCGACCTTCGACGTCCGCGACCGCCTGGCCGCGATCACCGTCCCCAGCCTGGTGATCGCCGGCGCCGCCGACCTGACCCCGCCGGCGAAAGTGAAGGAGCTCGCCGACGGCCTCCCCGACGCGCGCTACGTCCTCTTCGAGCACTCCGGCCACTTCAGCCCCGTCGAAGAGCCCGCCCGCTTCCGCGACGTCCTCCTGGGGTTCCTCCCCGCCACCCCGTGACCCCGTCAGAAAAATTGGGGACAGGCACGACTTACGAAGAAGGCGTGCCTGTCCCCAATTTTCGACGCTTCTGGTAGGGTGCTCGCATATCTTGAATCGGCTGCTGGGTTGGATGCCCCAGGCTTCCGCGGGGGAACGGAAGAGGAGGATGGTGCAGTCGTTGGGCGATCGCTACCGCTCGGGGGCGGGTCGCGGCCAGCACACCGCGGTCGTGGCGGTGCTCCTCGCCTCGTCCTTGTTGGCCGCCGCGCCCGCTCCGGGGCCGCCACCGAGCCTCGCCGACACCGGCCTCTATGCTGACCCGGCGGCGAGATCCCTGGCGCCGGGTGTTCGCCCCTTCTCTCCGCAGTATCCGCTCTGGACCGACGGCGCGACCAAGCGGCGCTGGATTCAACTGCCGGAGGGAGCGGCGATCGACGCCGCCGATCCCGACGCCTGGATCCTGCCGATCGGCACGCGGATGTGGAAGGAATTCTCCTTCGAGCGCCGGATCGAGACTCGATACATGGAGCGGACCGCGAGCGGCGAGTGGCTCTACGCGACCTACCGCTGGAACGCCGATGAGACCGAGGCGCTGCTCGCTCCCGCGCGCGGCGTCAGACGTGCCGCCGAGAGCCGGCCGGGCGTGCCCTATTCCCTGCCGAGCGTCGCCGATTGCCACGCTTGCCACGAGAGCGGCGCCACCCCGGTGCTGGGTTTCTCCGCGCTCCAGCTCTCGAGCGATCGCGACCCTCTCGCGCCGCACGCCACACTTCCGGAACCGGGGTCGCTCGATCTCGCCGAGCTCGTCCGCCGCGGAGTCGTCGTCAAGCTGCCGCCGGAGGTCGTGGCCCATGCCCCACGAGTTCGTGCCGAGACGCCTACGGCGCGGGCCGCGCTCGGCTACTTGCACGCCAACTGCGCCCACTGCCACAACGAGCAGAGCCCGATCGCCAACCTCGGCCTCTTCCTGACCGTGAAGGTCGACGGCACCTGCGCGGCGCTTGCCAGCGCCGTCGGCCACGAGAGCCAGTACCGGCCGACCGGCACCGCGATCGACTCCCGCATCGTCGCCGGATCTCCCGAAGCGAGCCTCTTGGTCGCGCGCATCGCGAGCCGCGACCCGACGCGGCAGATGCCGCCCCTGGGGACGCGCCTCGTCGACCAGGAGGCGCTCGCCTTGGTCACGCGGTGGATCACCGAGGACCTCGCGGCCTCTCCCGTCGCGCCGCGTGCAGCCCATGTCCATTCTCTCGCTCTCGCGAGCGAGCTCACCCAGGAGGTCGAGCCATGAACCAGCACCGTCTCGGAGTCCCCGTCGCCTTGCTCGCTCTGATGGCACTCACGGCTGACGCCACGCTCGCAGAGGAAGTCGCCTCCGCGGCCGTCGTCGAAGCGAGCGCCGACGCCGCCAAAGTCGAGCGTGGCCGCTATCTCGTCACCTTCGGCGGCTGCAACGACTGCCACACGCCTTGGAAGATGGGGGAGAACGGACCCGAGCCCGACATGAGCCGAATGCTCTCGGGCCACCCCCAGCAGCTCACGCTCCCGGCCGCGCCGGCGCTCGGTGCCGGACCCTGGGAGGGCGTCTGGTCGGCGACTTTCACCGCCTGGGCGGGCCCCTGGGGAGTCAGTTTCACGCGCAACCTGACGCCCGACGAGGAGACCGGTCTGGGCAGCTGGACCGAGAGGGAGTTCGTCACCACGCTGCGCGGCGGCCGGCAGCGCGGCATCGGCCGCGAGCTGCTACCGCCGATGCCCTGGCCGGGCATCGGCCAGGCGAGCGACGAGGACTTGGCGGCAATCTTCGCCTACCTGCGCTCGATCCCCGCGATCTCGAACCGCGTCCCCGACCCGATCCCACCCGCGCTCCCTCCCGCCGCGCCGTGAGCGCCGACCCGTTGACCGGTTACGCCTCTGGGCCCGGCAGCGGGTACTTCGACGCGGTCGCGCAGTTGAAGAGGACGACGCGCTCGCCAGGGGCGACGAGGCCGCGCTCGCGGGCGAGGCGCAGCGCCGCCAGGGTGGCAGCCCCTTCGGGGCAGAGCGCGACGCCGTCGCGGCGCGCGGCTTCGCGCCAGGCGGCGACGATCGCCTCCTCGCTCACCGCGAGCGCCGCGCCGCCCGAGGCGCGCACCGCGTTGAGGATCAGGAAGTCGCCGAGCGCGCGTGGCACGCAGATGCCGTGGGCGAGGGTCGACGCCCCCTCCCAGCGATCGGCGTGGCGTTCGCCCCGGTCGAAGGCACGCACGATCGGCGCGCAGCCGGTCGACTGCACGGCGAACATCCGCGGCCTCTCGGCGCCGATCCAGCCGAGCGCCTCGAGCTCGGCGAATGCCTTCCACATGCCGATCAGTCCGGTGCCGCCGCCGGTGGGGTAGAAGATCGCGTCGGGCAGGGTCCAGTCGAGCTGCTCGGCGAGCTCGAGCCCCATCGTCTTCTTGCCTTCGATGCGATAGGGCTCGCGCAGCGTGGCGCAATTGAACCAAAGTCCCGCGCGCTCGCCCTCGACGACCAGCGCTCCGCAGTCGTCGATCAGCCCGTCGACCACCGTGAGCCGGGCTCCGTGGAAGGCGATCTCCTCCAGGTTCGCGCGCGGCGTTCCGGCCGGGCAGAAGCAGTGGGCCTCGATCCCGGCGCGCGCGGCGTAGGCCGCGAGCGCGGCGCCGGCGTTGCCGTTGGTCGGCATCGCCAGGGCCTCGACGCCGAACCGGCGCGCCATGACCACCGCGAGGGCCAGCCCCCGTGCCTTGAACGAGCCGGTGGGCAGGCGCCCCTCGTCCTTGACCAGCAGCTCGCCGCACCCCGTCTCACGCCCCAGCTCGTCGAGCGGCACGAGCGGCGTCAGAGTCTCGCCGAGGCGGATCGGCTCGACTCCGTCCGGCAGTGGCAGCAGCTCTTGGTAGCGCCAGAGCTCCGCCGGCCGCGCCGCCAGAGCCTCCCGCGGGAGCGCCCGTCGAACTGCCTCGAGGTCGTAGCGCACCCAGAGCGGTTTGCCTGCGGCCGATACCGTCGCGATCTCGTTCGCCGCTTGGTGCGTACCCGTCGCCGAGCACTCGAGATGGGTCACGAAGCTCATGGCCGGAGCCTACGCGACCCGAGAAAAATGAAAAAAATGGGGACAGGCACGCAATAGGTATTGCGTGCCTGTCCCCATTTTCCCCACTTTCCTTTCCCCGCTCCGGCGGGCGGTGCGCCGGGCTGGCGCCGGGGCCAGGATGGGGGGGTGCCCCGCCCATCCGGCGGGGCTGGAGTCGGGGGAGGGACAAATGGCCGACCAGCACAGGGGGATCCACACCACCGCGGTGCACGCAGGGTTCGATCCGGCCGAGCACCATGGCGCGGTCTCGATGCCCATCTACCAGTCTTCGACCTTCGCCTTCCCCTCCGCCGAAGAGGGCGCTGCCCGCTTCTCGGGCTCGAGTCCCGGTCCGATCTACACGCGGCTCGGCAACCCGACGATCGAGGCACTCGAGCGCTGCGTCGCCGACCTCGAGGGGGGCTGCGGCGCAGTCGGCACCGCGACCGGCATGGCCGCGGTGAGCACGGTGCTGCTCGCGCTGCTCAAGCAGGGGAACCACGTGGTGGCGACCCACCCACTCTACGGGCCGACCTCGAGCCTGCTCGAGCAGCGGCTGGCGGGCTTCGGCGTCGCGACGAGCTTCGTCGCAGCCGAGGACGCGATCGCGCTGGCCGGCGCGGTGCGCCCCGAGACCCGCATGATCCTGGCCGAGACGCCCGCCAACCCGACCCTGGCGCTGGTCGATCTCGAGATGGCGGCGGCGGTCGCGCGCGAGGCGGGGGTGCCGCTGGTGGTCGACAACACATTCGCGGGCCCCTATCTTCAGCGGCCGCTCGAGCAGGGCGCGGAGATCGTTCTGCACTCGATGACCAAGTCGCTCAACGGCCACGGAGACGTGGTTGCGGGCGTCGTGGTCGCCCGCCATCCCGGGCTGCTCTCGGTTTGCCGCGACGCAGCTCGGCACTACGGCCTGACCATGGACCCGCACCAGGCGTGGCTGGTGCTACGCGGCATCCGCACGCTCGGCATGCGCGTCGAGCGCGCGCAGGCGAACGCCCTGGCCCTCGCGTCGTGGCTCGAGAAGCGCCCGGAGATCGCGGGGGTCCGTTACCCGGGCCTCCCTTCGCACCCCCAATACGAGCTCGCGCGGCGGCAGATGTCCGGTCCGGGCTCGGTGATCGCCTTCGAGCTCACGGGCGGCGTCGAGGCCGGCCGGCGCCTGATGAACTCCGTCCGTCTCATCACGCTCGCGGTCTCGCTCGGCGGCGTCGAGTCGCTGATCGAGCACCCGGCCTCGATGACCCACAAGGCCGTGCCCGAGGCGGAGCAGCTCCGCCAGGGGATCACCCCCGGCTTGGTGCGCTTGGCGGTGGGCTGCGAGGATCTCGACGACCTGCGCGGCGATCTCGCCGCGGCGCTCGCGCGCGTGGAGATCACCAAGCCCGCGCTTTCGATTCGCTGACGAGGTCGCGGGAGCGGCGATCCTGGCGACCTCTGGAGATCGGGGAAGGAGAGGGCGGGGCGTCTGGACGCGGGCCCAGCCGATCATCTGGGCGCAGGAGCACGACACGCGTCCTCGACGGCAGCCCGACTTGCGAGGTCAGGTCGGAGGGCGGACTTGGCCCCGACCCCTCCGGGAGTCTCGAGCAGCGCGCCGAGGCGCGACAAGGAGCGGCGACTTCTGGCATATTCCGCCGCAGTCGACGGAACCGCGCGCGACGGCGCGCTCGATTCCAACTGAACCGGGAGGTTCACGATGGGCGACAAGGGCGGCAAGAAGGACAAGGAGAAGGGCAAGAAGCAGAAGGAGAAGAGCAAGCAGGACAAGCAGAAGAAGAAGTCCTGAGCCGAGCGCCGAGAATTGGGGACAGGCACGTAATAGGTATTGCGTGCCTGTCCCTAATTGATATTCGTCGGTTCAGCGAGATCAGAGCCGGGAATTTCGTCTCTTGTGGAGATGCCCCGAAGCGCTCGCGTCGTCGTGCCCGGCCTGCCGTATCACGTGACCCACCGTGGGAACCGTCGCGGGCCCGTCTTCTTTTCGGACGACGGTCGTGACGAGTACCTGCGACGGCTTGCTCACGTGGGTGCTTACCATGGCCTCGAGCTTTGGGCGTACTGCCTGATGACGAACCACGTCCACCTCGTCGTTCGCCCGGCGCAGCGAGCCTCTCTCGCGCGCACGATCGGCGAGGTCCACGGCCAGTACGCCCGCGCACTCCACCGCAGAGAGGGGTGGGATGGCCATCTCTGGGCCAATCGCTACCATGCCGCAGCGCTCGGTCCGGACCACCTCTGGGCCGCCGTCCGCTACGTCGAACGAAATCCGGTGCGCGCAGGCCTCGTCGGCTGCGCCGAGGCCTATCCTTGGTCCAGCGCCCGCGCCCACTGCGGTCTTGAGCCCGACGCCCCGCTTGCGCCGGGGCGTCCGTTCCCAGGTCCGATTGCCGACTGGCGAGGCTGGCTCGCCGGGCAGTCCGACGAGGCTGGCGAGCAGGTGATTCGCTCAAGGACGGCGCGGGGCCTGCCCGCCGCCGGACCCGAGTTCATCGCCCAGCTCGAGCAGCGCCTCGGTCGAACCCTCACGCCGCGCCGCCGAGGCCGCCCGCCTGGAGAATTGGGGACAGGCACGCAATGAATATTGCGTGCCTGTCCCGAGTTTTCTAGGTGACGACTGCGAGGCAGATCAGGTAGGAGACGAGGAACGGCAGGAGCAGGTGGCCGATGACGTCGCGAGCCTGGACGCGCACGCCGGCGCCCATCACGGGCAGGATGACGAGCAGGAAAAAGGGCTGAAGGAGATTGGTCGAGGTCTCGCCGTAGGCGGTCGCCATCGCGATGCGGGCGACCAGGGCTTGGTGGGCCTCGGGTCCGAGCCCGGCGGTCAGGTGGTTGGCGGCCTCGATCAGGCCCGGCCCGACCACCGCCCACTCGCCGCCCGCCGAGGGGATCGCGAAGTTCACCACAGCGCCGACGAACTGCGCGATCGCCGGCAGTGTTTGCGGGCTCGCGAAGGAAGCGAGCCAGGCGGCGATCGCCGCGCCCAGGCCGGTGAACATCATCACGCCCATGATGCCGGCGTAGAACGGGTACTGGAAGACGATGCCCGAGATTCCGGCGCAGGCGCGCCTCATCGCGACGACGTAGCGCATCGGCGAGCCGTGAAGCGCGATGCCGAGAATCAGGAAGGCGAAGATCATGATCTCGAGATTGACGTCGAAGCCGCGCGTCCGGCCGTAGCGCGCCAGGACCGCGAGGCCGGCCAGCGCGACGAGAACAGTCAGCCAGCGCGAGTGGTCGAGACGATCGCTTAGAGCGCCCGCTTCCGGGAGCCGGCTGCGATCGGCCTCCCCTTCGACGGACAGTGACGCCGGCGCGGCGTCGGAGAGAGACGAGAGCGCTATCGCGCCGTCACCGCGCGGCCGCGCGAGCATCACGACCAGCGGCAGCAGGACCATGTGCGCGACGAGGTAGATCAGATTGAACCGGCTGCCGAGCGTATGCGCTGTGCCGATCGTCCCTTCGAGCAAACCGCTCGTGATCAGGAAGTTCCCCTGCGTGTTCAGCAGCAGCGGGATGCTGCTCGACAGCCCGCACACCCAGCTCCAAGACGAGAGGAAGACGCATGCCACCAGAAAGGGGTAGTCGAGCCCGCGCACCCGCTCGGCGAGCTCGCGGGCGAGGACCGCGGTCAGTACGACCCAGCCCCAGCTCACCAACGTCAGCAGCGGCCCAACCAGCATCACCGCGAGATAGACATGCTCGGGCCGCGAGATCCGCCGCGCCAGCCAGTCGATGCCACGCGCGGCCACCGGGGAGAGCGCCACCGCGTAGCCGGTCGCGAGCACGAGCACGATCTGCATGCCGAACTCGAGCAGCAGCCAGAAGCCCTTGTACCAGGCGTCGAGCACCTGGACCGCCGTCGACGGCGTCGCCAACCAGGCGGCAGCCGCCACGCCAAGGGTCAGCAGCAGCGCGAAGACGAACGCGTCGGGGATCCAGCGACGCAACCGCGCGGCGAAGAACGTTCCGATCGAGGCGAACATGACTCTCCTGGCTCTTGGCGGAATCCGTGCGTCGCGCTCCACCGTCTGGGCAGCCCGTTCCGGTCGTGGCTCGTCGCGGGAGGGTAGCAGAGGTCGAGGCCGCGCGGCGCCGGGAGGCACCTGCGGAAGAATGGGAAATTGGGGACAGGCACGCAATACATATTGCGTGCCTGTCCCCAATTTTCAGTAGGCTACATGGTTGTCGCGTCATGGTCTCGGTGGAACAGGCTCGTACGCTCGCGCTCTCGATGCCGCAGGCGGTGGAGGGGGCGCATCAGGGGCATCCGGACTTTCGGGTGCACGGGAAGATCTTCGCGACGCTGCGGCCGGTGGAGGGGCGGTTCGTGGTCAAGCTGGCGGCGATCGACCAGGAGGCGCTGCTTGCTTCGGATCCGGGCAGCTTCGCGACCAACGCTTGGTCGAAGCAGGGGTGGCTCGAGGTGCGGCTCGAGCGGGTCGGGGCCGGGTTGTTGCGCGAGGTCGTCGAGGCTGCGTGGGGGCACGTCGCGCCGAGGCGACTGGCCGCGCAGGTCGAGGCGGAGCGGCGGAATCGGTGATCGGCGCCCGCGAGGTGCCGCGAGCTCGCCCCAGGCCGGCTATCGCCCCAGCGCCCGTTCCGGGTCGCCGCTCTTGACGGCCCAGCGGCGCGCGCCGCACGACTTGGCGATCGTCGGCGCCGGCGCGGCCGGGCTGATGGCGGCGATCCAGGCGGCGCGCACGGCGCCGGGTCTGCGCGTCGTGGCGCTCGACGGCGCGCGCACGCTGGGCGCCAAGATCCTGGTCGCGGGGGGCGGCCGCTGCAACGTCACCCACCACGAGGTCGGCGCCGAGGACTTCGCCGGCTCCTCCCGCGCGGCGATCGCCAAGGTGCTGCGGGAGCTGCCGGTGCCGGCGACGATCGAGTTGTTCCGGAGTCTCGGCGTCGAGCTCGTGCGCGAGCCGACCGGCAAGCTCTTTCCGACCACCCACAATGCGCGGACCGTACTCGCGGCGCTCCTGGACGGCGCGCGCGCCGACGGCGTCGAGATCCTCCACCCGCGCCGCGTCGACGCGCTCGACCGGCACCGGGACGGCTTCGCGGTGCGCGGTGAGTGGGGCGAGCTCGCGGCGCGGCGGGTGGTCCTCGCGGCGGGGGGCCGTGCGCTCCCCAAGAGCGGTTCGGACGGCGCGGGAGTCGAGCTGGCGCGCCGTCTCGGTCACGAGCCGACCGCGGCGATCTTCCCCGCATTGGTGCCGCTGGTCGTCCCGGCAGGGCACTGGCTGCGGGGACTCTCCGGCCTCTCGGTCGAAGCTCGCGTCGAAGTCCAGAGCGCGAACGGCAAGCGACTCGCTTCGTTCCGCGGATCGCTGCTGTGCACCCACTTCGGCCTCTCCGGACCGGTGGTGCTCGACGCGAGTCGCCACTTCCTCGCCGCGCGGCGGGCGGATCCGGGCGCCCGGCTCGTCGTCGCCTTCCTGCCGGACGCGACACCCGAGAGCGTGACCGCGGAGCTCGCCCGGCTGGGTCGCAGAAGCCTCGGCGCCTGGCTCGCCGACCAGCTTCCCGACCGCCTCGCCGACGCTTTGCTCGAAGCGGCCGCTGTCGATTCGTCCGCCTCGACGCTGCGGCTCACCCGCGAAGGGCGCCGAGCCCTTCTCGACGCGCTGCTCGCGCACGAGATCCCGATCGTCGGCGACCGCGGTTTCGTCCATGCCGAGGCGACGGCGGGGGGCATTCCGCTCGTTCAGGTCCGGCTCGACACGATGGAGTCGCGGCGCTGCCCAGGGCTGCACCTGTGCGGCGAGCTGCTGGACGTCGACGGCCGCATCGGCGGCTTCAACTTCCAGTGGGCCTGGGCGAGCGGCACCGTCGCGGGTCGCGGCGCGGCGCGGGCGCTGGCGGGCTGAGTCGGAGGTGCGCCACGCGCGCCGCTGGCGCCGAGACCGTGCCGGCGAGCGTCGCGCTCGCCCTCTCGGCCGAGCCAGGTGCCGGCAGCGAGCTCGCCTCGATCTCGACCAGCGGCCGGTACGTCGCCTTCTTCTCGCCCGCGGACAACCTGGTGGAGGGCGATACGAACGACCGCTACGACGGCTTCGTCTACGACACCCAGACGGCGATCACCATCCGCGTCTCGGTCGACTCGGACGGCGTCGAGGGCACCGTCGACTCCTTCGAGGACGGCAGCCTCTGCAGCTGGGACGTCGTGGTCGGCGGTCCGCCGTGCGCTTTGTAGCGCTCGGTGGAGCGGCAGCTCGCGCTGCTCGCGGCCAGCGGTCGGAACCGAGCTCGAAAGCGAGGCGGGCGTGGCGCATCCGGGTGCGCCCCGGCCGGACGCCGCACCTCCGTCGAGGCCCCGGAAGACGCATCGGGATGCGCTGTCGGGCGGCCGGCGCGCGCGACAGAGTTCCCCGGTCGCGGGGGCCGCCGCTCGAGAGTCGAGCCGGGGTGCTCCGCGGAACCCGCATCCAGCAGCCGCCGCGGCGGCCGCTGGGGTCGCTCCAGGAGCCCGAAATCATGCGCCCGACCCGCTGCCCGACCGCTGCCCGCGAGCTCTCGAGGCTCGCCCTCCCCTTCGCCCTCGCTCTCGCCACCGCCTTGGCGATCTCGGCGCCCGCGGAGGCGACGAAGCGCCGCGCCTTCGTGACCTCCACGGTCGGTACTGGCGACCTCTCGACTTGGGCCGGATCGAACAACCAGGACGGCCTGGCCGGCGCGAACGCAGTCTGCCAGGCGCGCGCGACGGCAGGCGGCTTGCCCAACGCCGCGCAGTACCGGGCTTGGCTCTCGACGTCGACCACCGACGCCTACTGCAACGCCCGCGGACAGACCGGCACCAAGGCGCAGGGCTGCAGCGGCGGCGCCGCGCAACCGGCGGGACCCTGGTACCAGAGAGACGGCGTCACTCCGTTCACCGCCTCGCTCGACGCGCTCACCGGGTCCGACCGCGTCATCTACAGCGCGGTGATCTTCGACGAATTCGGCAACGCCGTTCCGGACCTCGCCGCATCCACGATCTGGACCGGCACCCGCGACAGCGGCACGGCGATCTCGACCTGCTCGGACTGGACGACGAGCGCCGCCGGCACGCTCGGGACTTTCGGGCGCGCCCTCGGCTCGGCGCAGATCTGGACCTATTGGAGCAGCGGCGCCTGCAACGGCGCCTATCGCCTGCTCTGCCTCGAAGCCGGTGAGAGTGAGGAGCCTCCGTCCGCCTGGCCCGGCCCTTCGTCTCTCGTGTTCCTGACCTCGGCCGCGGGCAGCGGCGAGCTCGGGAGCTGGCCGCGGGCGGGTGGGCAGATCGGCGTCGAGGCCGGAGACGCGATCTGCCGGTCGCTCGCCGCGGACGCCGGGCTGCCGGCACCCGACTCCTTCGTCGCCTGGCTGTCGACGGCGCAGGACGACGCGCTCGACCGGATCACCTCGAACGGGCCCTTCCGGCGCGTCGACGGCGTCGCCGTGGCGGCGTCGAAGGCCGCGCTCGCGAGCGGTGCTCTCGCGAGCTCGATCCACGTCGACGAGGTCGGGCGCTACCTGGTCGGCAACGGCGGCGGCAGCGCCTGGACCGGCACCCTGGCCGGCGGCGGCCTCGCCGCCGGGCTCTCCTGCGGCGACTGGGTCGGCGGCGGGAACGGTCGCAAGGGAATCGCGTCGGTCGCCCGGGTCGGCAATTGGTCGGACAGCAGCTCGGACTCCTGCGCCGGCGCCGGCAGGCTCTACTGCTTCTCGAACCAGACGACCCTCTTCTGGGACAATTTCGAGCTCACCGGCGACAGCCGCCGCTGGAGCGCGAGCCACCCCTGACCTCGGGTTGCTCGCTCAGCGGACCCGTTCCCAGCGGTCGGGGCCGAGCTCGAAGGTCAGCAAGGCGGTGACGGCGCCGGTCTCGTCGCGCTCGAATGCGATCGGTGAGGTGAGACCGCGCCCCTCGAAACGGCCTCCGGCGACCGGCACCAGCTCGATCGGAGGGCCTCCCTCCTCGGAGGCGAAGAGGGCGCTCTCGTCGACGCTGATTTCGATCCAGAAGGTCTTGCCTTCGAGCTGGAAGCGGCCGGTGTAGGAGGTGAGCGGGCCGAGATCGACCTCGACGCGCGCGAAGACCGGCGGCACGTTCTTCTCGCCCAGGCCGTGCTCCTGGCCACAGACCGCGCAGGGAGTCGGTGGCGCGCTGTTGTTGACCCAGTGGCGAACCGGCGGCGCGAGCCGCAGGGTCTGGTAGATCGCGCCGAGATCCTCGTCGGTCATCCCACGATAGGCGGCCCAGGGCATGATCGGGTCGAGCGCGCCGCCGCGGCCCTGGCGCATCGCGCCGACGAAGATCGCCTCCGTCCAGCCGCCGAGCGCGGCGGGGTCGGGGGTCAGGTTGGCGCTGAATGACTGGTGGCCGCCGCGCGAGATCCGGTTCCCCCCAGCGAAGCCGCCGGGATTGGGAGAGCCCTCCCAGGCGGTGTGGCAACCCATGCAGTCGGCGACCTCGATCAGGTAGCGGCCGCGCTCGATGGGATCGGCGAGGTTGCGTGCCGGCACCGGCTCCAGCAGCGGTTCGGCCTGCCGCGCACGCTCGGCTTCTTGAGCTGCCGAGAGGATGCGAGGGGGCAACGCGTGGCGCACCGGCGGCAGCGAGCGGAGATAGACGACAATTGACGCCAGGTCTTCGTCCGAGAGCTGGCGGAAGGACCACCACCACATCGGTCCGCCGAGCGCGCGCCCGTCGTGGCCGACCCCCTCGCGGATCGCACGGGCGAGCATGTCGTCACTCCACGCGCCGGCGCCTGTCTCCGGGTCGGGCGTCAGGTTGGGCGCCACCAGCCGGTAGCCCTCGGCCTCCTCGAGGACCACTCCGGCGTACTCGCGCCCCGCGACCGGCGGCGCGCCAGGGCGACGCTCGTCGCGCTCGGAATGGCAGAGGACGCACCCGATCGCGGCGTCCGCGAGATAGCGCCCGCGCTCGATTCGCTCCGGCGTCCGCGCGAAGGCGATATCCGTCAGCGGGCGCGCCCGCACGGTGGGAAGAGGGGGTACGGTCGGCTCCATCTCGCCGACGCAGCCGGTGAGGCCCGCCGCGAGCGCGAGACCGAGGCCGGCGGTGGCGAGGCACGACGACGGGGCTCGAGTCAAGATCGCCTCCTCCTCCTGGAATACGTGATCACCGCCGGCGCCGTGACGCGGAGCGACCGCGCTCTGCCTGCCGCCGGCGGAGTGTGCCAGCGTCGGCGAGGCCGCCGCGCGCGCCGCGCCGAGCCGCGGGCGGGCCGGGATCGCGGCGCCTCATCGGGCCAGGCGGTCGGCCAGCGTGGTGAGCACTTCGGGGTCGAAGCCCAGAGCCCAGTGGGCGGAGGTGGCTTCCAGGTTCTCCGCGCCGGGGGTCGCGTCGTCGATCGCCGCTTGCCAGGCCACGATGCCGTCGCGGCGGCTGAAGATCGCGGTCAGGGGGACGCGGATCGGCACCCGGCTCGCCTGCTCGAATCGCCGCTCGACGTCGTCGAGATCCCACCCCTGGATCCAAAACAGGCGGCTCAAGGCCGTGGCGCGCAGGCCGCCGACCACCGGCACCCCGAGCGTGACGACCCGCCGGACGAGATCGGGGCGCAGCCGCGCCGCCTCGCGGGCGAGCACGCCGCCGAGGCTCCAGCCGACCAGCGAGACCGGCTCCCCGGTGCTGGTCGCGACCTCCTCGAGCCGGCGCAGGACGCGCTCGAGCGTGCGCGGCACGTCGGGCCGGTTCCGTCCGAGCCCCCAGCCGCGGGCGTCGAACCCCTGGCGGCGCAGGAAGCGGCGCAGGGGGTGGGTGGACAGGTCGCCGACCCCCATGCCCGGCAGCACCAGCACCGGCCGGCCGTCGCCGCGCGCGGCGGCGGCGAGCTCCCCGCGCCGCCGCCAGCGGCGCCAGGGCTCGCGCACGAGCTGGAGCTGGAGCCCGATCGCGAGCAGCAGCGACGGCGACCGCGCCGGCCGCGGCGGCGCGGGTGCGCCGGCAGGCCAGGGCACCAGGGGCATCGGCGACCGCTACCTCGGCCCGGCCGAATCGGCGGTCCCGGGCGGCGCGCCGGGTGGCCGCCGCATCGTCCAGACCACGGGCGCGCCCGGGGCGACCGGGGGGAGCTCGCGCAGGATCCGGAAGCCGTGGCGCTGGTAGAGGGGGAGGTTACGCGGCTGCGCGGTCTCGAGAGTCACCGGCAGGCAGTCGCGGTCGGCCTGCTCGAGGATCGGCTGCAGGAGGCGGGAGCCGAGACCGCGGCCCTGCCGCTCGGGCGCGACACCGAGCACTCCCAGGTACCAGCGGGGCCCCGGTACGTCGGCGTCGAGGGTGGCTTCGACCGCGTCGAACAGCGACTCGAAGCGCGCGGCGGCCGCCGCCGTGAGCCAGTCGTCGATCCGGTCGAGGCCGGTTTCGGCGAGCTGCTCCGGGGTCATCTCACGCAAGTCGGGGCCCTTCCAGAGCGAGACGCCGGCGAGCTCGGGCGCGGTCCGCAATGCCGTCGCGTAGAGGCGACTGCGAAGGGTGAGCGCGGCCATGAAGCGCTCGAGGAACTCGAGGCGCGCGGCGCGCGCGGGCTCGACGAAGACGAAGATCGGATCGTCGGCGAACGCTCGCGCGAGCAGGCGCCCGACTTCGGGCTCGTCGCTCGGCGCGACGTCGACGACGGCAAGCGGATCGTGGTCGGGCATCGCTGGCTCCCGGGGCTGGTTCCATCGGGGAGACTACCTTGACGACCCTGGCTGGACAGGTCGAAGCCTCGCAGTCGGCTCGAGGTCAGGGACCGCGGGCCCGGCGTTTGACAAGCAAAGTAGGAATTCCTACAGTGAAGGTATGAAAACCACCGCGACCGTGAGCGAGAAAGGGCAGGTGACGATTCCGAAGCGCCTGCGCGCCAAGCTCGGCCTGGCGCCGGGGACCGTGCTCGAGTTCGAGGAGCGCCACGGCAAGCTCGTCGCCTCGCGCGCGGTGGCGGAGGACCCGATCCGCGCTCTCGTCGGCCTGGGCGAGAAGCATGGCGTCGACGTCGACCGCTGGCTCGCGGCGGCGCGCGGTCCCGCCTGGTCGCCGGAGCTCGACCGGGAGTGACCCCCTGATCACCGCGCTCGACTCGTCCGTCCTGCTCGATGTTCTGCTCGAGGATCCGAAGCATCGCGACCGCTCTCTCGCGGCGCTCGTAGCGGCGCACGCGGGCGGCGCGCTGATCGCGTGCCCGGTGGTCTGGAGCGAGGTCCGGGCCGCGCTGCGGGACCCGCAGCGCATCGGCGAGCATCTCGGCGCGGCGGGGATCGTGTTCGATCCTTTCGACCAAGCCTGCGCGGAGCTCGCTGGCGATCTCTGGCGCGCCTACCGGCGCGCGGGAGGGCGCCGCGAGCACCTGGTGCCCGACTTCCTGATCGGCGCCCACGCCAAGCTCCGAGCCGACCGCCTCCTGGCGCGCGACCGCGGGTTCTTCCAGCGCCGTTTCGCCGGCCTCACCGTGGTCGATCCCTCGAGCTCCTGATTCGAAGTCGCTCCCCCTCGCCACTCGATGCCCGCATCCCGATGATCGGCACCGTGGCGCGCCACCGACACCAGGCTCGACCGTCAGGTCGCGATCAAGGTCCTGCCGGCCGAATTCACCGAAGACCAGGAACGCCTGGCGCGCTTCGAGCGTGAAGCCAAACTCCTCGCCCAGCTCCACCATCCCAACATCGCCTCGATCTTCGGCCTCGAAGAGAGCGACGGCACGCGCGCTCTGGTCATGGAGCTCGTCGAGGGTCCCACCCTGGCAGAACGCTTGGAGAAAGGGCCTTTTCCCTTGCATGAAGGCCTCTCCATCGCCCGCCAGATCGCCGAGGCTCTGGAAGAAGCTCATGAAAAGGGGATCATTCATCGCGATCTCAAGCCTCAAAACATAAAAGCTCCCATGGAAGGAAAGACCAAAGTCCTGGATTTCGGGCTGGCGAAGGCGATGGATCCACTGTCGGCGACCTCGGGTGGAATCGGTTCGGCCTCGCAGCTCGCGGCGTCGCCGACGCTGACGTTCGGCGCGACGCAGATGGGGGTGATCCTCGGGACGGCCGCATACATGTCGCCGGAGCAGGCGAAGGGGATGCCGGTCGACAAACGGGCCGACATCTGGGCGTTCGGCGTCGTGCTGTGGGAAATGCTGACCGGACGGCGACTGTTCGAGGGCGACTCGGTCACCGAGACGCTCGCCGCTGTGCTCAAGAACCCCGTCGACCTGGACGCGCTCCCGGCGGAGACGCCGACGTCGATCCGCCACCTGCTCGGTCGCTGCCTCGACCGGAATCCCAAGGTTCGCCTGCGCGACATCGGCGAGGCGCGATTGACGCTCGCCGAGGCGATCGTGGAGCCGGCGGGGGAGCGCGCGAGCGCGCCGGTCGTCACGGCCGCCGCCGTGAGGGGATGGACGCGGGCGCTGCCCTGGGCCGTAGCGGTCGCGGCCGTCGCGGTCGCGGTTTGGTCGCAGGCGCGTGCGCCGCGCGCGAATGGGGCGCTGCGCGCCGCGAGCGCGACGACGCACGTCGAAGTGTCGCTGCCGGCCGGCGTCGATGTCGTGACCCGCGTTCCCGCCGGCCTCGCGGTCAGCCCGGACGGGCGCACGATCGCGATGATCGGATTCCGCGAGGGGCAGCGACGACTCTACGTGCGCCGCCTCGACCGCGTCGAGGCGACCGAGATCAAGGCATCCTCCGGCGTCAACGCCCTGACCTTCTCGCCGGACGGCGAGAGTCTGGTCTTCGTGCCCGGCGGCTCGCGGGTGGTGCGGGTGTCGCTCGCCGACCAGCAGAGCGCGACCCTCGCCGACTGCGCCGACCTGCGCAACAGCCTCGCCTGGGGCGAGCGCTGGATCTACTACCTGTGCGGTGGCGAGCTCTGGCGCGTGCCTGCGGCGGGTGGCGAGCCGGTGCAGCTGACGCGGCTCGACGCCGCGCGGCAGGAGGCGCTCCACACCGATCCGGTCGAGCTGCCCGGGGCGCGCACGCTGCTGTTCGCGAACCTGACCGACGACGCGGCGGCGCCGCGGATCGAGGCGCTCTCGCTCGACGACGGCGAGCGCCGCGTGGTGGTCGAGAGCGCGACTACCCCCGCGTACTCGCCGACCGGCCACCTGCTGTTCGAGCGCGACGGCGCGCTCTGGGCGATGCGCTTCGACGCGGCGAGCGCGACCGTTTCGGGCCACGCGACGGAGGTGGTGCCGGCGACGTCACTCGCCGCGCCTCTCTACGGCTCGCTGCCGTACCGGCTCTCGTCCGCGGGAACGCTCGCTTACATGCCGCGCGAGTTCGACGAGAAGCGGGTGCTCGCGGTCGCCCGCGACGGCAGCGAGCGGGCGCTCGATCTGCCGCCCGGCGCGTACGCCACGCCGCGCGTCTCCGGCGACGGCCGACGGCTGCTGCTCGAGCGGTCGCAGAGCGTCGAGGCGTTCGACTTCGAGCGCGGCACGAGCGCGCAGATCGCGCGCGGACCGTTCGGTACCGGTTTCCCGACCTGGAGCGGCGACGATCGCAGCGTCCTCACCCGCCGGACAACGCTGCCGGTCTGGGTGGCGGCGGACGGCAGCGGTCGGGGTGGCCTGGTGCCCGGCGGCACGATCAACGACTACCCGGCGGCCCCGGGTCCCCATCCCGACTTGGTCCTGACGGTCCGGATCGCGCCAGCGACCGCCGGCGACATCCTCCTCGTCTCGATCAGCGGCGCCTCACCCGAGCGGATCCTGCTGGCCTCGAAGGCGTACGAAGGCGCGCCGCTGCTCTCGCCGGACGGTCGCTGGCTCCTCTACCAGTCGAACGAGTCGGGTCAGCCCGAGATCTACGTCCGCGACTTCCCGGCGCTCGAGCGCGCCTGGCAGGTCTCCGAACGAGGCGGCGCGCAGCCACGCTGGAGCCGCGACGGCCGCGAGGTCTACTACCGCGGCGGCGGGATGATCGTGGCGGCGAACTTCGAGGGGCGCGCGTTCGAGCCGCGCCTCGGCCGGCCGACGGCTCTCTTTGCCGACGAGTACGACCTGGGGCCCGGCATCACGAGCCCCAACTTCGATGTGATGGCCGACGGTCGCTTCGTCTTCTTCCGCCGCACGCCGCAGTCGGGGCGGATCCACGTCGTCCTCGATTGGCTGCCCGAGCTCGAACGACGGATGGCCGCGGGGGGAGCGCGTTGATGTTTCCGCGGTCGATCGCCGGGCGGCGTGCCGGGCTGCGCGCCCCCGGCACCCGACAGTCGCTGACCCTGAGCGGCGGCGACCGCCGGGGTTTTGCGCTCGACGGCTTCGAGATCGTCGTCACGCGATGAGCGACTTTCGATGATCGGCACGAAGCTCGGCCAATTCGAAATCACCGCCAAACTCGGCGAAGGCGGGATGGGCGAGGTCTATCGCGCCACCGACACCAAGCTGAAACGCGAAGTCGCGATCAAGGTCCTGCCCGCAGCCTTCACCGAGGACAGAGAGCGCCTGGCGAGATTCGAGCGCGAGGCGCAGCTCCTCGCCCAGCTCCAGCACCCCAACATCGCCTCCATCTTCGGCCTCGAGGAGAGCGACGGCACCCGAGCCCTGGTCATGGAGCTCGTCGAGGGTCCGACCCTGGCGGAGCGCCTGGAGCAGGGGCCGTTCTCCTTCAATGAAAGCCTTGCTGTTGCTCTGCAGATCGCTCACGCGCTGGAAGAGGCGCACGAGAAGGGGATCGTCCATCGAGACCTGAAGCCTCAGAACATCAAGGCTTCCATAGGAGGGAAAGTCAAGGTCCTCGATTTCGGGCTGGCGAAGGCGATGGATTCTGCTGCGGGCTCGGGCGCGGCGGCGGAGCTGGCGCGCTCGCCGACGATGCTCAACTCGCCGACGCTGACCGCAGCCCATGGCACGCAGCTCGGCGTGATCCTGGGCACCGCGGCGTACATGGCGCCCGAGCAGGCGCGCGGCGGGGCGGTCGACAAGAGGGCGGACATCTGGGCGTTCGGCGTCGTGGTCTACGAGATGCTGACTGGTCGCTCGCTGTTCGCGGCGGAGACCGTGAGCGACACGCTCGCGGGGGTGCTCAAGACCGAGATCGATCTCGCCCGGTTGCCCACGGCGACGCCGCCGGCGATCCGGCGGCTGCTGCGCCGCTGTCTCGAGCGCAACCCGAAGAATCGCCTGCACGACATCGCCGACGCGCGCATCGTGCTCGACGAGGTGCTCTCCGGGCGCGCCGATCTCGAGGGCGCCGCGGCCAGGACGCCGGCGCCGGTGCCTCGGCGCCTGTCCGGCTGGAGCGTCGCGGCGCTCGCCGGGGTCGCCGTGGGGTCTCTCGTCGTCGCGTACGTCGCCGGACGGCTCGGCAGTCGCGGTGTCCCGCCGCAAGCGGTCGAGATCGCGCAGGCGCTGCCGCCGGAGCTCTCGCTGCCGCTCCAGGAGCTGACCGAGATCGCCATCTCGCCCGATGGCCGTTTCCAGGCGCTCACGGTCGAGCTCGAGCCCGGGCGCACGCAGCTGCTCCTGCGCGATCTCTCCGCGGCCGAGCCGCGGCTCCTGCCGGGCACCGAAGGGGCCCACACGCCCTTCTTCTCCCCCGACGGGGGGAGCGTCGGCTTCTTCGTCGGCAACGAGCTCCGGCGCCTGCCGCTCGGCGGCGGTCCGTCGCTGAGCCTCGCCGGCACCGCGAGCGTCCAGGCGACGCGCGGCGCCACCTGGAGCCGGGACGGCTACGTCTACTTCGCGCCGAGCACCGCGACCGGCCTGATGAGGGTCTCGGAGAACGGCGGCGAAGCGGAACCGGTGACGACTCTCGACACCGGGCGCGGCGAGCGCACCCACCGCTGGCCGGCGGTGCTGCCCGACGGCGGCGCAGTGCTCTTCACCTGCGACACCGAGGCGACCACCGAGTACTACGACGACGCCCGCATCGAAGCGGTCAGGCCCGCGACCGGCGAGCGCAAGGTGGTGCTCGAGGGCTCGAGCCTGGCGCGCTTCCTGCCGCCCGATCGTCTGATCTTCGCTCGCGGCGGCTCGCTCTTCGCCGCGCGCTTCGACCCGCGCCGACTCGAGCTCCAGAGCGCCCCGGTGGCCGTCGCGCAGAGCGTGGCCTCGAGCATCTCGTCGGGCGCGGTACAGATGGCGCTGGCCGAAAACGGCACGCTGGCGTGGATCCCGGGCGGCAGCCAGGGCAGCGTCCGGGAGCTGATCTGGATCGATCCGGAGGGGGGCGAGCGCCCGGTCGGGCTGCGGCGCGGCATCTTCGCGCAAGTGGCGCTGTCGCCCGACGGCCGGCGCGCCGTCTTGCAGGAGTCGATGCCGCCGGACATGAGCCTCTGGGTGTCCGAGCTCGAGCGCGGCACGCTCTCCCGCCTGACCTTTGAAGGGACCGCGGCCGACCCGGCCTGGACGCCGGACGGCCTGCGCGTCGCCTTCGCGTTTTCGGCCGATGGCAGGCGCCTGCCGGTGCTCGCGTGGCGGCGCGCCGACGGCAGCTCCGGAGCCGAGGATCTGCTCGACCTCGGCGCTCCGGTGTCGGCGGGGTCCTTCACGCCCGACGGCCGCGAGCTCGTGTTCGAGCGCCGGGAGCCAGGCCGGGGACAGGGCGTGCTCTGGCGGCTCGCGCTCGACGGTGGCCGCGAGACGAGCCCGTTCGCCGCCAACGAGGCGACCTCGTTCCACGGCGAGATCTCTCCGGACGGCCGCTGGATCGCCTACACCTCGCTCGATAGCGGGTTGATGGAGGTCTTCCTGCGCCCCTACCCGAGCGGCGGTGGCAAGTGGCAGGTCTCGAGCGGCGGGGGAAGCGAGCCGCACTGGGCGGGGGACTCGCGCGCGCTCTACTTCCGCAACAGCGGCGCCATCTACCGGATCGAGATCGACTTCGCGGGCGGTCTCGCGCTGGCCGCGCCGCGCCGCGTCGGCGCGACGATCTTCAGCGGCACGCTGGGCAAGACCTACTCGGTCGCTCCGGACGGACGTCTCCTCACGCTGCGCTACCCGCCGGAGAGCCAGCAGGTCCGGCGGGTCAACCTCGCCCTCGCCTGGGGCGACCGAGTCGAGCGGCTGCTGACGAAGCGGCAGTAGCCCGGCGGGCGGTCCTCGCGGGAGGCGGCCGCCACGCGCGACGCGGCGGGAGCGTGACAGACTGCGCGGTCTTGGAATCCACGAAGGCAAGGAGGAGAGGGTGCTAGCGGCCGGCGCTCGCCTCGGCCCGTACGAGATCACCGCCAAGGTGGCGCGCCACCGACACCAGGCTCGACCGTCAGGTCGCGATCAAGGTCCTGCCGGCCGAATTCACCGAAGACCAGGAACGCCTGGCGCGCTTCGAGCGCGAAGCCAAGCTCCTCGCCCAGCTCCACCACCCCAACATCGCCTCGATCTTCGGCATGGAGGAATCAGGCGGCACCAGAGCCCTCGTCATGGAGCTCGTCGAGGGCCCGACCCTGGCGGAGCGCCTGGAGGAGGGGCCTTTCTCCATCCATGAAAGCCTTTCTGTTGCTCTGCAGGTGGCTCAGGCGTTGGAAGAGGCGCACGAGAAGGGGATCGTCCACCGCGATCTCAAGCCGCAAAACATCAAGGCTTCCAGCGAGGGGAAGGTCAAGGTCCTCGACTTCGGCCTGGCGAAGGCGATGGATGCGGCGGCGGGCGCCGCGGTTTCGGCGGCGGAGCTGGCGCGCTCGCCGACGATGCTGAACTCACCGACGCAGACGGCGGCCCACGGCACGCAGCTCGGCATGATCTTGGGCACCGCGGCCTACATGAGCCCGGAGCAGGCCAAGGGCAAGGCGGTCGACCGGCGGGGCGACATCTGGGCCTTCGGCGTCGTGCTGTTCGAGATGGTCAGCGGCGGCCGCCTCTTCGAGGGCGAGACGGTCTCCGAGATCCTCGCCGCGGTGATTCGACAGGAGATCGACTGGAGCCGCCTGCCCGCCTCGACGCCGGCCGCGCTGCGCCGCCTGCTGGAGCGCTGCCTCGAACGAGATGCGCGGCTCCGACTGCGCGACATCGGCGAGGCCCGGATCGCGCTCGAGCGGGGGATGCGGGACGAGGTCGGGAGCGCCGAGCCGGGAACCGTGAAGGCCGCGGCCCCGCGGCGACGGGAGCTCGCGGCCTGGTCGGTGGCGGCGCTGCTGGCTCTCTCCGCGGTCGGCGCCTGGCTCGCGCGCGGCGGAGGGGCCGGGTCCGCGGCGGCGCCGCGGGTGATCCGCGCCGAGCTGCCGCTGCCGCCCGGAGTGTCGATCGAGCTCGACGGCGAGCGGGCCGGGATGCCCGCGCTCTCCCACGACGGCCGGCGCATCGCTCTCGGCGCGCGCGAAGGCGCCGGCCCGATGCGGATCTGGGTGCTGGATCTCGAGTCCGGAATCGCCCGCCCGCTGCCCGGGACCGAAGAGGGGTATCGCCCGTTCTGGTCGCCCGACGACCGGCGGATCGGCTTCTTCACCTGGAGCCACCTCGCGACGACCCCCGCCGAGGGGGGTGCCGTCGCCCGGCTGGCCAGGGCACGGGATGCGCGCGGTGGCAGCTGGAATCGCGCCGGCACGATCCTGTTCGCACCGCACCAGGTCGGTCCGCTGCGCGCCATCTCGGAACGCGGGGGAGAGGCGCGCGAGGTCACCGCCCTGACTGGCGCGCCCGCCTCGGGAACACACCGGTTCCCCCAGTTCCTGCCCGACGGCGAGCACTTCCTCTACCTCGAACGGGTGTCGAACTACGGACCCGGGCGAGACTCGACGGTGATGCTCGGAAGGCTCGGCGCCATGGAGCCCGTGGCGCGCCTGCTCGAGCTCTCGTCCAACGCCGTGTACGCCGGCGGTCATCTCCTCTATGCCCGCGACGGCGCGCTCGTCGCCCAGCGCTTCGATCCGCGGCGCCACGCGCTCGAGGGCGAGGCGCGGCCGCTGGTCGCCGACCTGCTGTTCAACCTGCGTTTCAGCTACGGCGTGTTCTCGGCGAGCGACGCGGGCGTGCTCGCCTTCCTGACCGGGCGCCAGAGCGACCGCTCGCAGCTGGTCTGGCGGGACCGCACTGGCCGCCGCCTCGGCGAGCTCGGAGCGCCGGGGATCCTCTCGGGGGTGGGCGGGCTGGGGCTCTCGCGCGACGGCCGTTGGGCGGCGGTCTCGCGGATCGAGGACGGGGCGAGCGACGCCGACGTCTGGCTCTACGATCTCGCCCGGGGGACCGAGACCCGCCTGGCGCGTCCAGATGTCGACGACTTCAATCCGATCTTCTCCCCGGACGGCGGGGCGCTCTACTTCGGCTCGAACCGGCACCACACCGGGGAGTCGATCGTCGTGCGCCGCGACCTCGGAACCGGGGCGGAGAGCGAGCTGTTCTCGGGCGTCGGGCAGGGCTACCTCTTGCCGATGGCGATCTCGCCGGACGGGGCCTGGCTCGTCTACTGCGCCGGCGACGAGACCCAGGTCGGCGTCTTCGACGTTCTGCTGCGACCGTTGGCGGGTGAGGGCGTGGCACGGTCGGTCGCCGGCGCGGCCGGCGACGACAACCTCGGCCAGATCTCCCCCGACGGACGGTGGCTCGCCTGGACCTCCGACGAGTCGGGCCGCTACGAGGTCTACGTGGCCCCTTTCCCACAGGGCGGCGCGCACGTCCAGGTCTCCCGTGCCGGCGGCACGCAGCCGCGCTGGCGGCCTTCCGGCGGAGAGCTGTTCTTCAAGACCCCGGACAACACTTTGACCGCGGTGCCCATCGAGACCGACTCCGGCACCTTCGCCGTCGGCGCGCCGGTGCCGCTGTTCCAGATCGTCGAGTTCCTCGGCTGGACCTACGACGTCTCGGCCGACGGCGAGCGCTTCCTCGTCCGCGAGCCGCTCGGCGAACGCGGCGTCTCGCCGATCACGCTCCTGACCGACTGGGCGACGCTGCTCGAGCGCCGATGAGCCGGCTTCGCCGGTGACCCCGGCGGGAGCGCGGATGGCGCGCGGAGGACGGCGGCCAGGAGCCTTCGCCAAGCGCGGCGGCCAACGGCACTGCCTCTCCGCGAGAGAGCCGGGCCGGAGCGCCGGCCGGGTCGCTCTCAGAGCACCTTGACCACGATCAAGGTGGTGTCGTCGTGCCGCCGCGAGCCGCGGGAGAAGCGGGTGAGCTCGTCGACCAGGAGCTCCAGAATCCGGCGCGCGCCGATCCGAGCGGTGGTCAGCGTGGCGAGGAACGACCGCACGCCGTCGTATCCGAACTGCGCCCCCGAACGGGCGCTCGCTTCGGGCGCGCCGTCGGTGTAGAGCAGCAGGACGTCGCCGGAGCGGAGCGCCAGCTCGCGGCTCCGATACTCGGTCGCGGGCATGGTGCCCAGCGGGAGCGTCGGGCCCTCGGCCTCGAGCTCGATCAGCTCGGCACCGCGCCGGAGCAACGGCGGGCAGACGCCGGCGTTGACCAGCTCCAGGGCGCGGCGGGTCGGGTCGAGCAGCGCCAGACAAAGGGCAGTGAACATCGGCCGCTCGATCTTGCGGTGCACTGCTCGATTGATCCGCGTCATCGTCTCCGCGATCGGCGTGCCGGCGCGCAGCTGAGCGTGCGCCATGCCGCTCGACATCGCAGCCGCCATCGCCGAGCGCATCCCCTTGCCCGCGACGTCGCCGACGACGATGCAGAGGGGCGACGGCTCGCCCCCCAGCCAGACGTAGTCGAAGAAGTCGCCGCCGACGTCGTGGGCGGGGATGCAGACGCCGGCGATCTCGAAGCCGGGAAGAGCGGGATCGGCGTGAGGCATGATCCCCATCTGCGCGGCGTGGGCGGCGCGCAGCTCGGCGCGCTGGGCGATCGATCGCGCGTGGCGCCGCCAGGCGAGCGCGGCGAGGCCCACGGCGATGCCGAGCGCGGCGGCACGGAACCACCAAGTGGCCCAGAACGGCGGCAGCACCCGGATCGCGAGGCGCGCCCCCGCCGTGTTCCAGGCGCCGTCGGGATTGGCGGCCTGGACGTGGAAGACGTAGTCACCGGGCGCCAGGCGGGTGAAGGTCGCCGAGCGGCGCCCCGCGCGCGCCTCGATCCACTCGTCGGCGAAGCCTTCCAACCGGTAGCGGTAGAGGTTCCGCTCCGGAGCGGCGAAATGGAGCGCCGCGAACTCGAGCGTGATCACGTCCTGGCGATAGGTGAGCTCGATCCGGTCGGTGTATTCGATGGTCCGGCTCAGGACCGCGGCGCCTTGAATCGTCTCGCCGGCGGCGACCGAACGATTGAACAGCTGCAAGTCGGTGATCGCGACCGGCGGCGGATCGACGGCGAGCACGATCTCCCCGGGGTAGAAAGCGTTGAAGCCGTGGATGCCACCGAAGAACATCTCGCCGCGCGGGCTCCGGAAGAACGACCCGCCATTGAACTCGTCGGCCTGCAGGCCGTCCCGAGCGGTGAAGGTGTGGAAGCTGCCGCTGTCGGGGTCGAACCGCGAGAGGCCCCGATTGGTGCTCATCCAGAGGCGGCCGATCTCGTCCTCGAGGATGCCGTACACCGAGTCGCTCGGCAGGCCGTCCTCGGTGGTGTAGCGGCGAAACCGGCCGGTCGCGCGGTCGAGGCGGGCGATGCCGCCGCCATAGGTCGCGATCCAGAGCTCCCCGCGCGCCGACTCGTGGACGGCGAAGACGAAGTCGCTGCCGATCGTGGTGGGGTCGTTCGGGTCGGTACGGTAGGTGGTGAAGGTGCCCTGGTCGCGATCGAGCCTGGCCAGGCCGCCGCCCTGGGTGGCGACCCAGAGCTCGCCGCGCGAGTCCTCGAAGAGCAGGCGCAGATAGTCGTGGGGCAGGCTCGTCGGATCGGTCGGATCGTGGCGGTGGTGGACGAAGCGCCCAGTCTCGCGGTCGAGGCGATCGAGGCCGCCGCCGTAGGTGCCGACCCAGAGGATGCCGCGCCGGTCCTCGTAGACGGTGCGCAGCTCGTCGTGGGCGATCGAATCTGGGTTCGCCGGATCGTGCCGATGGTGGACGAAGCGCCCGGTCGCGCGGTCGAAGCGGTCGAGGCCGCCGCCGTGGGTGGCGACCCAGAGCTCGCCGGCGCGGTCGAGGTAGAGGTAGCGGACGGTGTCGTGAGCGAGGCTGTCGGCGTTCGAGGGATCGTGGCGGTAGTGCCGGATCTCGCCACGCGCGCGGTCGATCCGGTTGAGGCCGCCGCGATCGGTGCCGACCCAGAGGACGCCATCGCCGTCCTCGAGGATCGACCAGACGATGTCGTCGCTGAGCGAGCTCGGATCGTTCGGATCGCGACGGACCGTCACGAACTTCTTGCCGCCCAGATCGAGCTTGTTGAGGCCACCGCCGTAGGTGCCGATCCAGAGCACCCGCGCGCGGTCCTGGTGGAGCGAGAGCACGCGGTCGGAGGACAGGCTGCGGGGGTTCGCCGGCTCGTTGCGGAGAATCTGGAAGCGCCGGCGCGCGCGGTCGAGCCGCGCCAGCCCGCCGCCGTCGGTGGCGACCCAGAGCGCACCCTCGTGATCCTCGGCGAGCGCCGTCACGCGGTCGTCGGGGAGCGCGGCGGGGTCGCGCGGATCGGCCCGGAAGCGCTCCGCTCGCCCGGTCGCGCGGTCGAAGCGGACCAAGCCACCACCGTTGGAGCCGACCCAGAAGCCGCCATCGCGATCCTCCGTGATCGCCTGGATCCAGGGATGAGGCAGCGCGGCCGGGTCGTCCGGATCGGCCGGGTAGCGGACGAAGGAACGCCGCTCGCGGTCGAGGCGGTGGAGCCCACCCGCCGCGGTGCCCACCCAGATCGTTCCGGCGCGGTCCTCGTAGAGGGCGCGGATGTCGCCGTCGGCGAGCGCGCCGGAATCTCCCGGATCGGGGCGCAGATGCTCGAAGCGATCGCTGACGCGGTCGTAGCGGTCCAGGCCGCCCCCTTGGGTGCCGAGCCAGAGCGTGCCGTCACGATCCTCGAGTATCGCGCGCACGGTGTTCGACGCGAGGCTCGAGGGATCGGCGGGATCGTGACGGAAGCGGGTGAAGCGGCCCGAGCGCGGATCGTAGCGATTGAGCCCGCCCTCGAGAGTGCCGATCCAGAGGACGCCGTCGCGGTCCTCGAGCACGCACTTGATGTCGTTGTAGGAGAGGCTGTTCGGGTCGTCGGAACGGTGGCGCAGGACGGTGAAGCGGAAGCCGTCGTAGCGGTTCAGCCCGTCCTCGGTGGCGAACCAGAGGAACCCGAGCCGGTCTTGGATCGTCTGTTCGAGGATGCTCTGCGAGAGCCCTTGCGCGAGCGAGATGCGTTCGAGCTCGAACGGCTGCGCGCCGGCGGGCAGATGCAGCAGGAAAGCCGCACCGGCGGCGCCGAAGGCCGCGCCCATCCTCATCGTCGCCGCTTCCTTCCCGGTCCTCGGCGGCGCGCCCTGGCTCGACGCGCCGATTCGGCCTCCCCGAGGCTACCTCCGTCGCGGTCCGCGACCCCCACCCCACGGAGCGGCTGTCGAGGGCTCCCGCCGAATCGCTTCCGATGACCCTGGGAGACTCGAATCGGGCCGCCGTCCGGTCCGGTTTCGTAAAGTGAGAGACTCCACTCCCGCGCGCCGGCGCACCTTCCGCTGCGACGGGCGGGACTGGGAGGCGCCGATGTACCTTCGAATCGTCCGGATCCGGGTGCGCGAGGGGCAAGAAGCGGCGTTCACGAGCTTTTACCAGGAGCGGGTGATCCCGGCGATGGCGACGACCCAGGGGTGCCGCTACGCCGGGCTCCTGGCGCCCTGGCAGGGGGAGGGGCACCAATCGCTCACCATCTGGGACTCACCCGACGACGCGCGCGTCTACGAGCAGGGCGGCCTCTACCATCGCCTGCTCGCCGAAGCGGCGCCGATGCTCGAGGGCCGTTCCGAGTGGCGGGTACGACTGGCGCGCGATCCCCTCCAGACCGCGGATCCGGGGCGGCGCGAGCCTCCGTCGGAGGGCTACCGGATCGAGGCCGAGCAGGGCGGCTCGGCGCTCGACGGCGAGCGCCGCCCCCCGTTCGTGCGCATCGTCGAGATCCGGGTCGCGCCCGATCGCCTGGCGGACTTCGTCGCCATCTACCGCGACCAGGTGATGCCGGCTCTGCAAGCCGTGCGCGGCTGCTGCGGCGTCTTCCTGGCCGGGGGGACCGCCCAGTCGGGCGAAGTGCTCTCGATCACGCTCTGGAACCGCGAGGAAGACGCCGTCCGCTACGAGATGGGCGGCGAGTTCGAGCGGCTGACCGGCCGCCTGCGCGACACCTTCTCGCCCGTGTACGACTGGCGGACCCGACTCGAGGGCAACGGCTCCCGGGGCTCGCGGCCCGAGGTCTCGAGCTATCAGCTGGTGCGCGGCCGCCGGCTCGGGCCGTCCAGCGAGGGGGGCACCTGATCCTGCGACTTCGCCAAGGCACGACCGTCGATCTCGGAGTCGTCCGCCGATGCCCGCGATAACCCTCACGGTGCGCGATCCGCTCGCGACCACGACCCGCGAGTTCGACCAGCCCGAGATCCTGATCGGGCGCGGCGCGGAGAGCGACATCGCGCTGGGCGACCGCACCGCCTCCCGCCGCCACGCGCGGCTGGTGCGGAGCGACGACGCCTGGTGGATCGAGGACCTGGGCTCGCGCTCCGGTACGCGGCGCAATGGCAAGGCGCTCGCCGAGCGCGAGCGCCTCGCGCCTGGCGACCAGGTCGGCGTCGGCGCGAGCGTCCTGGTGGTGGACCGGATCGGCGCCGAGCGCGGCCGATCGCCCCTCGCCACGGGCTCCACGGTTCCGACGCCCGGCACCTCGCTCTTCCTGCGCGCCGACGAGATCATTTCCGCGGTCGAGGCGCGCGACAGTCACGACGACTCCGCCGACATGCTCGCCCGGCGTGCGAACCGGCTCGAGCTGCTCAACGAGGTCCACCGCGCGCTCGGCGCCTCGATGGCCCTGCCCGAGCTGCTCGAGCTGATTCTCGATCGCGCTTTCCGAGCGCTGCAGCCCGAGGAGGGTGTGATCGTGCTGCGCGACGGGCCCGGACAGTACCGGCGCGCCTCGGCCCGCCGCGGTCCCGGATCGCGCGGCGACGCGCTGCTCTCCTCGACGCTCCATCAGGAAGTGATCGAGCGGCGCCAGGCGGCGCTGGTCTTCGACCTGGCCGGCGACGAACGCTTCGGCCGCGCGGCCAGCCTTCAGGTGAGCGGCATCCGCAGCCTGATCGCGGCGCCGCTCTTCGACGATCAGGGCCCGCTCGGCATGATCGCGCTCGACTCCCGGGCGCACGTGCGCAGCTTCACGCAGGACGACCTCGAGCTGCTGACCTCGCTCGCCTCGGTCGCGGCGCTGCGCATCCGCAACGTCGCGCTGACCGAGGAGTCCGCCGAGCGGCGCCGTCTCGAGGCGGAGCTCAAGCTCGCCCGCACGATCCAGATCGGGCTGCTGCCGCAGGATCTGCCGCAACCGGAGGGCTGGTCGCTCTACGCCGGTAGCGTCCCCTCGCGCGGGGTCTCGGGCGACTACCACGTGGCCACCGAGAGGGGCGAGCAGGCCGACCTGTTCGCGATGGTGGTCGACGTCTCGGGCAAGGGGATGGCGGCGGCGCTGCTGACCGCCTCGCTCGAGGCACTCGCGGCGAGCCCGATCGAGCTCGGGCTGCCCCCCGGCGAGATCGCACCGCGCGTCTCGAGGTTGCTCTTCCGGCGCACGCCGCCGGCCAAGTACGCGACCGCCTTCCTGGTCGCGGTCGAGCCCGCCAGCGGCCGGTTCCGCTACGTCAACGCCGGCCACAACCCGGCGCTGGTGGTGCGCGCCGATGGCGCCATCGAGCGGCTCGGCGCCACCGGCCCGCCGATCGGCCTGCTGGCCGAGGCGGCGTTCTCCGAGGCGGGCGGCGAGCTCGCCGCGGGCGACCTGCTGGCGCTCTACACCGACGGCATCGTCGAGGCCGCCGATCCCGGTGAGGTCGAGTTCGGCCTCGAGCGATTGGAGAGCTACCTGGGCGCGCATCGCACCGACGCGCTCGATAGCCTCGCCGACGGCCTGGAGGCCGCGCTCGACGGCTTCGTTCGCGGTGCCCCCTTCGCCGACGACCGGACGCTCCTGCTCCTGCGCCGCGCGTCCGGGCATTCGTCTTGCTGAGGGGTTCTTCCCGATGCGACGTCCTGCCCTTTTGGCGTTGGCGCTGATCGCGCTCGCGGCCCCTCTGCCGGCCGAAGTGCGCGAGTGTCTGCCGCGCCTCGTCGCCGAGCTGGCCGCCTCCTGTGCGGGACCGCGAGCGGCCTGCCTGGCGGCACGAAACTGCCGACTGGAGCGCGGGACGCGGGCCGCCGAAGGGCGCTGCGCCCGCGGCCAGACCGCGACGACGGCCGCAGGAGCCCGCTTCGCTGTCGCCTCGCCGCGCGCCACCGCCTGCCCGAGCGCGCGGCCGCGCCCCGGCGACTCCGGCTGCCGCCTCCACCCGACGCCGCCCGGGCACACTGGCCGCTCGCTGACGGAGCCGGTGCCGGCCCCACCGACGACACTTCTCGCGTCGCTCGCCGTCGTCGAAGATCCGCACGCGGCGCGGGCAGGCTGGCGCGAACCGGACCCACCGCGTCCGCGCGCCGCGCCCCACGACACCCCGCAGGCTCCACGGCCACCGCCGGCTCGGGGCTGAAGCCCCCCGCCCGAAGCGAGAACCGAACTCGAACCGGGCCTCCCGGAGGCCCAACGAAAGGAGCCTGTCCATGAAGATCCAGAACTTGACCAAGCTCGTCTTCTCCGTCGTCGCCCTGGTCTTGCTCTTCGGCTCGGCCTTCGCCGCCCCCGGCTTCGGTGCCGAACCGGGAGCGAAGAAGACGGAGAGCGCCGCCTGTTGCGAGAAGTGCTGCTGCCAGAAGGGCGGCGAGGGCGCCGAGAAGGGCGCCTGCTGCAAGTCCTCCGACGCCAAGGCCGAGCACGACAAGTGCGATCACGGCAAGTGCGATCACGGCAAGTGCGCCAAGGGCCAGAAGGGGGAGGGCGAGAAGTCGTCCTGTTGCGCCCACGCCGAGGAGAAGGGGGAGCAGCCCGGCGGTTCGACCGCCGGCTGAGTCGCCAGTCGGAGTCCGAGCGCGGGGGCGGTCCGGTGTCTCGGGCCGCCCCCGGTCGTTATCCGGGGTCGCCATCCGCACGCCTCGCCAGATCGCCGGGTAGGATCCCGTCGTGCCGTTCGTCTATCTGTTGCGCTGTCGCGGCGGCTCGCTCTACGCGGGGGCGGCGGTCGACCTCGGCCAGCGCCTGCGCGAACATCGGGCGGGACGGGCCTCGCGATACACGCGCTCCCGCCTCCCGGTCGAGCTCGCCTGGTCGCGCGAGGTCGGCTCCTGGCGCGAGGCACTGGCCGAGGAGGCGCGCCTGAAGAGGCTCGACCGTGGCGCGAAGCTCGCGCTCGTCGAGAGCGGAGCGCAGACCACGGAAGTGCCCGAGTGACCACCGACGGAGCGCCGCCGGCGTCCGCTTGGGCCCGCCTCCGGGAGCGTGAGCGCCTCACGCTCCTGGTCACCGACTCCGGGCTGGGCGGTCTCTCGGTCGTGGCCGATCTCGAGCGCCGCGCCCGCGCGAGCCGGCGCTTGCGCGAGCTCAACCTCCAGTTCGTCAGCGCGCTGCCCGAGACCGGCCGCGGCTACAACAAGATGGCCACGCGCGCGCGCCAGCTCGAGGTCTTCGACCACGCCCTCGTGGGGATGTCCCGCCTGGTCGTGGCGGACGCGCTGCTGGTCGCGTGCAACACGCTCTCGGTACTGATTCCCTCGAGCCGAGCGCTGGCGGCCTCGCCGCGGCCGGTGATGGGAATCGTCGAGCTCGGCGTCGCGGCGATCGCGCAGCGCCTGGTGGCCGCGCCGGCGGCGGCCGTGGCGATCTTCGCGACCGAAACCACCATCGCCGTGGGCATGCACCGCGAGCTGCTGCTCGAGCGCGGCTTCGAGCCCGACCGGATCCTCCCCGTCGCCTGCCCGGGCTTGGCCAGCCGGATCGAGCTCGAGGGGCCGAGCGCGGGTGTTCGGTCGGAGATCGGACGATTCGCCGAGCTGGCAGTGGCGGCGGCGGGGCGCGGCCGGCCACTGGTAGCGGCGCTCGCCTGCACCCACTACGGCTTCTGCGCCGGCGAGTTCGCCCGCGCGCTCGAGGCCGCCGGCGCGGGGCCGATCGAGGTGGTCGATCCGAACCGTTGGATGGCGGCGCTGGTGGTGCCGGACGAGGCGGGCGAGGCCGCCGCGGGCGGTGGTGGCGCGCGGATTCGCGTGCGGGTGGTGTCGCGCGCGATCCCGCTCGCCGGCGAGGTCGCTTCGACCGCCGCCCTGCTCGAGCCGATCTCTCCCGCGACCGCCGCCGCGCTGCGCGGCTACGAGCTGCGTCGCGACCTCTTCGCGTACGAGGAAACCCCTGCGCACGCCCGGTGAGCGCGCAGTTCGCTGAGCTCCCCGCCCACACCCCTCGGCATCGTGAGCAAGAAGGCCAAACAGCTGGGCTGCTGCGAGCGCTTCAAGGAGAAGCGCAAGAAGGCGTGCAAGGACTGCCCGCTGTTCGAGACGCTGTCGAAGAAGGAGCGGCGCAAGCTCCTCGAGCGCCACCGAGGGTGAGCGGCGCGCCCGCGGCGGGCATGCCGCCGAGCGCGCGGAGTCGGCCGTAGAATGTTCTGTCGGCGCGCCCGGCGCGCCACTTCTCGCGGAGACCCCACATGGAACAGCCTCGCCGGTCCCTCATCCTGCGGACGATGCGCGGCCTCGGGCGGGGCGTCGACCTCTCCCGGCGCCTCGCCGTCAACCTGATTTTCGTGCTGATCGTCGTCTTGCTGGTCGGCCTCCTGCTCGATCGGGGTCCGAAGGTGCCGAAGGGAGCGGCGCTGGTCGTGGCGCCCGCGGGCGCGATCGTCGAGCAGCTCTCGGGCGACGCGACGCAGCGCGCGCTCGACCGGCTGGGCGGCCGAGCGGTGATCGAGACCCGCCTGGGCGACCTGCTCGCCGGCATCCGCGCCGCTCGCGAGGACGACCGGATCGCGGCGCTCGTGCTCGACCTGTCGCGCGTCGACCGGGCCGGGATGTCGAAGCTGCGCGACCTCGGCCAGGCGATCGCGGAGTTCCGGGCGAGCGGCAAGCGGGTGGTCGCGACCGCCGACTTCTACAGCCAGACCGCTTTCTATCTGGCGGCACAGGCCGACGAGATCCACCTCTCGCCCCAAGGGCTGGTGCTGCTCCCGGGTTTCGGCATCTACCGGCCCTACTACAAGGCCGGCCTCGACCTGTACGAGATCGACGCCCACGTCTTCCGCGTCGGCGAGTTCAAGTCGGCGGTCGAGCCCTACCTGCGCAACGACGTCTCGCCCGAAGCGCGCGAGAGCTACCTCGACGTGCTCGGCGGCCTCTGGGGGAGCTATCTCGAGGCGGTCGCCGCCGGCCGGAAGACGACGCCGGAGCGGCTCGCCGCGACCATCGACCGTGTCGACGAGCTGCTGGCGACCGCGGGCGGCGACGGCGCGCGGCTGTCGCTCGAGTCCGGCCTGGTCGACCACCTCTCGAACCGCGACGAGGTCCGCGCGCGGCTGATCGAGCTGGTGGGCGAGGACGAGAAGGAGAAGAGCTTCCGGCGCATCGGGCTCGCGGACTACCTGGCCGCCAACGGACTGGACCAGCGCCGCAAGGTCAAGGGGGAAGCGGTCGCGGTGGTGGTCGCGGCGGGCACCATCCGCGACGGATCGCATCCGTCCGGCACGATCGGCGGAGATTCGACCGCCGCTCTGGTGCGCCGGGCGCGCGAGAACGAGAAGATCAAGGCGATCGTGCTCCGCGTCGACAGCCCCGGAGGCAGCGCTTTCGCCTCCGAGGTCGTCCGCCGCGAGCTCGCGCTGGCGCGCGCGGGAGGCAAGCCGGTGGTGGTCTCGATGGGTTCGGTCGCCGCTTCGGGCGGCTACTGGATCTCCACCGCCTCGGACCGTATCTTCGCCGACCCGACCACCATCACCGGCTCGATCGGCATCTTCGGCGTTCTGCCGACCTTCGAGAAGCCACTGGCCAAGTACCTCGGGGTGCGCGTCGACGGCGTCGGCACCACCTGGCTCGCCGGGGCGCTGCGCCCCGACCGCGCGCTCGAGCCCCGCCTCGGCGCGATGATCCAGAGCATGATCGAGCACGGCTACGAGGACTTCCTCGCGCGGGTCGGCGAGGCCCGGCACATGGAGCGTGACGCCGTCGACCGGATCGCACGCGGCCGCATCTGGACGGGCGCCGAAGCGGCGCGGCTGGGCCTGGTCGACGAGCTGGGCGGCTTCGACGCCGCCGTCGCCGCGGCCGGCCGGCTGGCCGAGCTGGGCGAGCAGCCCGCGTTGCAGTGGATCGAGCAGGAGCGCGGCTGGCGGGACCGGCTGGCCGAGCGGCTCTTTCGTGCCGCCGGGCGCTTCGCGCCGGAGGCGGCGGCGCTGCCCCACCGGCCGCTGTCGGCCGCCGGCCGCCTGCGCGCCGCGCTCGCCGAGCTCGAGACGCTGGCCCAGCTCGACGATCCGCGCGGCCTCGTCGCGCACTGCTTCTGCGAGATCGACGGCTGAGAGGCGGTCAAGTCGGGCGTGCCGTCCCGCGCGCCGGCAGGAGCGGCGGCTCCGCCACGGCCTCAGGCGGCGAGCAGGGCGGCGACTGCGTCGACGTGGAGCTCGGCGTCGCGCTCTCCGGCGGCCAGCAGGTCCTCGATGTAGCCGGGCAGGAAGAGGAGGAGGCTCAGGAAATCGGGGCTCCCGCTGTCGCGGGTGCCGAGACCGCGCGTGGCGAAGCGCAGCGCCCGCGGCAGGCTCGGCTCGTGGGGTGTGGCGAGCTGGGCGAGGTCGCTCGAGGGGCGCAGCGTGCGCGTCTCGATGACCCGGAAACCGAGCTCGTCCGCGGCGCCGGGCGCGGCTCGGCAGAGAGCGTTGACGCGCTGCAAACGGTCGGCGTCCTGATCGAACAGGTCCAGGAACGCCGACGACAGCAGCTGCCCGGCGATGTGGGCCGGAGAGGGATAGCCGCGCAGCGCGCTCTCCAGGAGCTCGAGCGGTGACCGCTTGGCGCGGGTCGAGATGGCGAGGATCTTCCCGGCCCCCAGCTTGAGCGCTGGCGACATCGGGGCGAGCAGGCGGACGCCGCCGTCGCCGTGCCAGGAGCCGGCGAGTGGAATCGCCGGGAAGGCGATCGGCAGCGCGGCCGAGGCCATGACGTGGTCGACGGTGAGCCGGACGGGGGCGGCGCGCCGGCGACCGCGGCTCCACGGGATCGCCTCCCGCCCCTGCACCCAGGTGACGGTCTGCCCGGTGCCGTAGTCGAGCGTCGTCACTCCGGCGGCGAGGAGCTTTCGCTCGGCGAGGTTCCGCTCGATGCCTTCGATGCCGCCCCGACCGTCGCCGGGCAGATGCGTGGCCAGAAAACGCCGCAGCGGCCGGGTGTCGAGGAGGGACCAGCTCTCCCCGCTTCGCCCGCTCCGGCCCGCGCTCAGCAGTCGCAGGGCGATGCGGGTGACGCCGCCGGCCAGGGCCGAGGCCCGGGTCCGGAAGACCTGGTCGAGGGTGATCGAGCGCCAGAGGCCGACGAGCGCGGCGGTGGCCTCGGCGAAGCTGCCCCGATGGGCCGCCAGGTGCGCGACATTGATCGCCCCCGCCGAGACGCCGGTGAGGATCTCAGGTCGCAGATCGGGGAGCCGAGACGCCAACCCGGCGAGCAGGCCTGCCTGGTAAGCGGAGCGCGCGCCGCCGCCGGAGAGCACCAGCGCCAAGGGCGCGGCGGAATTGTCTCCGGCGTCGAGCATGGGGCGATCCTAAGGGACCCCGTCGCGTGGCGGTGGCTCGACCCGCTCGCAGCGAGGGGCTCGGTGCGCACCGCTCGCCGACTCCAGCGCAATCACTTGACACGTCAACCATAGTCAAGTAGTGTAATTTCGTGATGGCTCCGGCCCGGTGTGCGTCCGGGCCGAGCGCTCGAGTGGGGCCACCGAACCGAACCGCAGAGGAGACCAGATCATGGCGAACGACAAGAAGATCATCGCAGTCATGGGTGCGACCGGGGCGCAGGGCGGAGGCTTGGTGCGAGCCATCCTGGCCGATACGGAGGGTCCGTTCGTCGCCCGGGCGATCACCCGCCAGCCCGACTCCGAAAAGGGGCGGGCGCTCGCCGCTCTCGGCGTCGAGGTGGTGGCGGGGGATGCCGACCGGCCGGAGAGCCTCGACCGCGCCTTCGCCGGCGCGCACGGTGCCTTCTGCGTCACCAGCTTCTGGGAGCACATGTCGCCCGATCGCGAGCTGGCGCAGGCGGCGGCGCTGGCGCGGGCGACCCGGCGTGCCGGCGTCGAGCAGGCGGTCTGGTCGACCCTCGAAGACACCCGGCTGCGCATCCCGCTCGACAGCGACCGGCTGCCGACGCTGCAGGCCAAGTACAAAGTGCCGCACTTCGACGCCAAGGGCGAAGCCGACGCTATCTTCGCCGCCGAGGGAGCGCCAACGAGCTACCTGCTCGCCGCCTGGTACTGGGACAACATGATCCACTTCGGCGCCGGCCCGCGCCGAGGCGAGGATGGCAAGTTGACCCTCGCCCTGCCGCTGGGCGGGACCAAGCTGCCGGGCATCGCCGCCGCCGACATCGGGGGCTGTGCTCTGGGGTTGTTCCGGCGCGGCGCGGTCGCGGTCGGCGAGCGGGCGGGGATCGCGGCGGCGATCCTCTCCGGTGAAGAGATCGCGGCGGCCCTCGCGCGCCACTTGGGCGAGCCGGTCGGCTTCTACGACGTCCCCTTCGACGTCTACCGCGGCTTCGGCTTCCCGGGCGCGGACGATCTCGCCAACATGTTCGAGTACCAGGCGATCCTGGGCGAGGAGTTCCTGCGCGCCCGCTCGGTCGAGACGACGCGAGCCCTCAACCCGGGCTACCAGAGCTTCGACACCTGGCTCGCGGCCAACGCCGCCCGCATCCCGCTCGGCTGAGGCCGGAGGCCGTCCGCCGAACGTAGCGGCGCGGCCTTCGGCATCACGCCGCCGATCGACCAGGGCCAGGGCGGCGTCGCCGTCCCCGGCTACGGCTGCGGCAGGGGCTGAGCGAGAACGCTCTCGAGCTCGGCGAGGGCGATGTCGAGGGGCTCGTCGGCGCGCGAGCGCAGGTGGCCGCCGCGCAGCCAGCGGAGCGACTTCGGCTCCCGCGCGCGATCGTAGAGGGCCTGCGTGCTGGCGGCGGGGAACATCCGGTCGTCGACCGCGCCGATGACGACGAGCTCGCGCGGCGAGATCTCGGCGGCATAGTGGAGCGGATCGAAGGAGTCGGCGAAGACGGTGGCGAGGCCGGCGGCGAAGCGCCCGCGCCAGGGCCGCCCGCGGTTGCTCTCGATCGTCCGGATGACCAGCGGCAGGTCGCCGCCGCCGTGCAGCGCCACCACTCGCGGCACTCGCGGGTCGAGCGCGCCATGGAGGACGGCGAAGATCGAGCCCAGGCTGCCGCCGATGACGATCAGCCGCCGGAGGTCGAGCTGCTCCTCCCGCTCCAGGTAGGTCACGGCGAGCAGGCCGGCGGCGACGGTGCGGAAAGCGGCGCGGCGCAGATCGACCGGCCAGCGCAGGTGCTCCAGGGTGCCCCTCGGCCTCCGGTAGGGATAGACCGGTACCGCCACGACGAGGTCGTCGCGTTCCGGGATCAGCTCGAAGATCCGCGCGCCGGTCCGCTCGCCGGTGTAGGCGAGGACGACGCGGTAGTCCGGGGCGAGCGGCTCCGGCCGGCGCACCCACAGGTTCGCCACCGCTTCCCCCCGATGGTTGACCAACTCGACCGCGGTCGTTCGTCCGAGCGCGGTCGGCGAGGACTCGAGCCACCGCGTCCGCCCGAGCTCACCGGCGATCTCGCGCACCAGCGGCCGTTTGTCGGCACGCAGGAAGAGGACCGTCGCGACAACCGTCGCGGCGGCGACGGCGGCGAGGGCGAGGGCGGTGCGGGCGAGCGAGACGCGGCGCGGCATCGGACCGGGGTCCATTCTGGCAGAGCGCCGGCGGCCCGTCGGCCGGGAGAGGCTCAGTTGACCGCGCCGGGGACGGCCAGGGTGAAGGGGGCGATGCGCGCCTCGAAGCGCTCGCCGGTGGCGGGGAGGAGCATCCCGTAGTGTCCCTCCATGGTGCCGACCGCCGTACCCAGCGGACAGAAGCTCTGATACTCGAACGACTGCCCGGGCTCGAGCAGCGGCGTTTCGCCGACGACGCCGGGGCCCTCGACCCGCGTCTCCTCGCCGCAGTCGTCGGTGATGATCCAGAGGCGGGAGAGCAGCTGCGCGGCGCTCTCGCCGCGGTTCTCGATCCGGATCCGGTAGGAGAAGAAGTAGTGACCCTCGGCCGGGGCGCTGCGCTCCGGTTGGTATTCGCTGCGGGCCACGATGCGAATCCCGCGGGTGGTCGTGTCGCTCATGCGCGCTCCAGCTCTCGGCCCCGAACGCGAAGGATAACCCGCTCGCGGGGCTGGCGGCTGCGCGCGCGCGGCGCTGGTTGCGGCTCGGGCGGCTCGCGGGCCAGGATGCGTCCCCGGAGGAGACGTGGATGGGAGCGAGACTGTTCGGATCGACCGAGCTCGCGGCGCGGGTCGAGCGGGCCGAGTGTGAGCTCCTGCGTGCCGGCGCCCAGGTGGCCGCCGGACGCGAGCCGATGGCGATGGCGCTGCCGATCGCCGGAGGAGTCGCGGTCTGGGCGGGGGTGGACTCACCGCTGGACAAGGTGGCCGGGCTCGGTTTCGGCGGGCCGCTCGATCCGTCCGAGTGGGAGCGGGTGGAGGCTGCGTACGCGGCCCGCGGAGCGCGCATCCAAGTCGAGCTGTCGAGTCTCGGCGAGCCGTCGATCGGGGCTTTCCTCGGCGAGCGCGGATTCCAGGTGAACGGCTTCGAGCACGTCCTGGCGCTGGCCCTCGACCCAACCATCGAGGCGGTGCGGCCCGCTGGGGTCGAGATCCGGTCGAGCGGCCCGGACGAGCTCGAGCTGTGGCTCGATCTGGTGGTCGGGGGCTTCGCCGCGCCCGACGCGGAGGGCGTCGCGACTCACGAGGAGTTCCCGCGCGAAGTCCTGCAGCGGACGCTGGGCGACCTGGGGCAAGCGGAGGGTTTCGTTCGCTACCTCGCGCGCCGCGGAGGGGAGCCCGCGGGAGGGGGCAGCTTGCGCCTCGGCGGCGACGGTGTGGCGGTGCTCTGCGGCGCCGCGACCCATCCCGCTCACCTGCGGCGGGGCGTCCAATCAGCGCTGCTCGCCGCCCGCCTGGCGGCGGCGCACGCGGCCGGTTGTGATCTCGCCGTGGTGACCACGCAGCCGGGCTCGAAGTCTCAGCAGAACGTCGAGCGCCGAGGCTTCCAGCTGCTCTATGCCCGGGCGATCCTGGTTCGCGAAGCGCGCTAGCGCGAGCGGCCTGCCGCCGCGGACAGAAGAGCCCGCCAATCCGATTCCCGTGGATGGCGGGCTCTCGCCGGGCACTTGGTTGTCGCGGGTCTGGAGCCCGTGACCGCATCCCCCCACGCTGGCGGGCGAGCACCTTGGGTGTCCGATCCCAGGTTGCCGGGCCCTCTCGGGCCGCTCTCGATGCCGCAATCAGTGTGCACCTGCCGAACCGGGTTGTCAAGACCCGTTCGCGCCGGCGGGGGAAGTCGCCGGCGGGCCGCCCGGCGCGTGCTCCAGTCGCTCAGAACGCGGTTTCGAAGCTCGCCGCCGCCGCGTCGTACAGCGCCCCGAGATCGGCGCCATCCACGTACAGGTGGTTGACCAGGACGCCGACCGGCACCAGCGTTCGCCCGGCCGTCTCGCGGAAGCGTCCAAAGGCGGCCTCGGGTTGGCCAGCGGTCGGGTCCGGCAGCGCGACGTGGGCGAAGCTCGTGAACGGGACCCTGGGCAGCGAGGTGTAGTAGGCGAAGTCGGGGGCCGCGCCGCCGGACAGGTCGATCCTCGCCGAGGCGTCGGTCATGGCGGCGCGAGCGGTGGCGAGGAAGGCAGCAGCATCGGGTCGCCAGTCGAGGGTCGCGAAGCTGAAGGTCCCCGCCGGCGCCGGCACCGTCATGCCGATGCGCAGCCGCTCGTAGAGCCGGACCTCGTTGTCGACCAGCCGGGTCCGGAAAGCGTCGATGCCACCGAGCGCACGGTGGTAGCACCAGACCAGCGCCGCGTAGACCGAGGCGCCGGCCTCCTTTGCCCGCGCCCGCACGCGGGTCGCGTCGAGCTCGAAGGTGAGCGAGTAGAAGGGACTCTGGTGGCGCCGGAAGAAGTCGAGATGCGCCCGGCGGGGGTAGTCGGCGAGCACGCGGTAGCTCATCGGCCGGCGCCCGCCGCCGGGCGGTGGAGAAGCTCGCGCCGCACGCTCAGAACCGGTAGACGAGCTCCAGCCCGACGATCCGGGGCTCGTTGGTCATGCCGGTCAGGTTGTTGAAGTCGATGCCGTTCTGGACGATCTCCTCGTCGGTGACGTTGCGACCGAACAGCGCCACCTCGTAGCGGGCGCCGGCGAAGACGTAGCCGAGCCGGAAGCCGAGCTCGAAGGAGTCGCCGTTGAATTCCTTCGACTCGTAGAGGAAGAAGCTCTTCTCGCTGTGGTAGGCCCAGTCGAGGCTGGCGGTGAACAGGCCCCGGCCGGCCGGCCGCCGGTAGTCGACGATGCCGTTGAAGATCCACTCCGGTGCGTGCGGCAGCGGGTTGCCGTCGATGCGTGCCAGCCCGCCGACGATCGGGTCGGTGATCGTGCAGGAGAAGCAGGTCGCGATCAGCAGGCTCGGGTCGTCGATCTCGGTATGGTTGTAGGAGGCCCCGAGGGTGACGAGCCAGTTGCTGCTGGGCGCGTAGTCGAGATCGAGCTCGAGTCCGTAACCGTTCGTCCGGTCGGCGTTGAGCAGGCGCGCCGTGTTGGTCTGGCCGCCGACGGCGACGATCTGCTGGCCGTCGACCCGGTAGGCATAGGTCGCCAGATTGAGGCGGAGGCGCCGGTCGAGCAGCTCGCTCTTGACGCCGATCTCGGTCGAGAACATCTCCTCCTCGTCCGCCACCGACACGCAGTTGGTCTCGAAGTTGACGCCGCCCTCGAAGTCACCGCAGAAGAGGATCCGGCCCTGGATCGAGGGCGCGCGGAAGCCGGTGCCGACGCGGCCGTAGAGATTCGTGGTCGCGGTCGCCTCGTAGATCGCGGACAGGTCCCAGGTCACGAGGTCGGCGTCGGTTTCGACGGTGATCGGCCGCGCCAGCGGCGGCTGGAAGACCGGCTGCGGCCGCTCGGCCGAGAACTCCTTCTCGTCGGTCGTGTAGCGCAGCCCCGCTTTGAGCGTCCAGCGATCGCTGGGGCGGAAGTCGAACGAGCCGAAGAGCGCCCAGGAGGTGGCGTCCTGGGTCTGGAAGGCGTAGCCATTGCGGGGATTGCCGGGCGCCAGGCTGTCGTAGCTGAAAGTGTCCGCCTGCAGGCTTTCGTCGAACCAGTAGAAGCCGAACAGCCAATCGAAGCGCTCGCCGCCGCGGCTGGCGAGGCGGATCTCCTGGGTGATCTGGTCGAGGTCGGGCAGTCCGTCGGCGCTCTCGGCCGCGAAGGGGACGAACCCGGGTCCGTTGGGCAGCTCGCAGAAACCGCAGCCGAAGCCGCCGTCGATGTCACCGCGGCTGAACATGTCGAGCGTCTCGTAGCCGGTCACCGAGGTCAGGGTGACGCCGCCGAAATCCCATTCGAGCTTGAGCGCGGCGCCGCGGGCGGAGATCTCCTGCTCGTTGCGGCCGTCGTGGAAGACCGTGTCCTGGCGGTAGCCCGAGACCAGGTCGTTGCTGCCCGGACGCAGGATGTTGGCGCGGAAGATCCGCGCCGTGCCGTCGACCTCCCAGCCGTGGAGGTTGAGCAGCGCGGAGAAGCCGTCGTTGGGCTCGAACAGGAATTGGAGCCGGTAGGCGTAGGTCTGGTGGCCGCCGAGCGCGTTGCGCTCCCCGGAGTGCCGGTTGTCGACCCAGTCCGACTGCGACTGGTAGAGAACCGAAGCGCGCGCCGAGACCGTCGGCGACAGCGCGCCGCCGAGGGCGGCCTTGAAGTCGAGGTTGTCGTAGGTGCCGAAGGAGGCTCGCACGTAACCCTCCTTGGTCTGAGAAGGCCGCTTCGATTCGAACTTGACGATGCCGGCCGGGGTGTTGCGGCCGAACAGTGTCCCTTGCGGGCCGCGCAGAACCTCGGTCCGCTCCAGGTCCCAGAGCGGCATTCCCTTGACCACCGGGTTCTCGAGCACGATCTCGTCGACGATCATCGACACCGGCTGCGAGGCGTTCAGGTCGAAATCGGTGTTGCCCAGACCGCGGATGTAGAAGCGCGGGAAGGCGCGGCCGAACGAGGACTCGAGCACCAGGCTCGGCACGCGGCCGGAGAGGAACTTGACATCGGCGCCGGCGCCGGCGAGCAGCTCGAGCTTCTCGGCGTCGAGGGCGGTGAGCGAGATCGGCACGTCCTTCGGGTCCTCCTCGCGCTTCTGCGCGGTGACCACGATGGTGTCGAGGACGGTCCGCGGCTCCTCCTCGGCCGTCGCAGACGCCGGCGGTGACTCTTGCGCCCGCACCGCTCCAGGCGCCGCCACGACGAACCACAAGGCCCAGCCCGTCCACGCCCAGCGAACCGCCGCGCTCCGCCGCATGAGGCTCTCCTTTCCTCGGTTGGCGGGGACTGTACCACCGGCGAACGGCGCGGACAGGGCCTCCCGAGGAGCCACCGGGCGGTCGCCCCGGCGCGCCTCGGCCGCGGTCAGGCTGGCTCGAGGACCAGCCAGGCGGCCGCGCCCGAGGTGGCGAGGGCGGAGACCAGGACCCGTTGCGGCCGCGCCAGAGAGGCGCCGTCGGCGGGGATCAAGCCCAACTCGGGATCGGCGGCCCGGAACCCGGCCGGCGGTCCGGCCGGGCGGCCGGCCGCGATCGCCACCGCGGCGGCCAGGAAGCCGCCGCCGTATTCGCCGAGAGCGCCCTTGGGCGCGTGCACCGGCGGCAGACCGCGGCCTCGCCAGAGACCCTGCAGCACCGCGGCCTCGAGCCGGTCGCCGCGCCGGCTGCCGCCGGCGCCGGAGACCACCCGGTCGAACGATCCAGATTCGATCCCCTGTCGCCCGAGCGAGCGGCCGAGCCGCGCGGCGAGCGACTCGGCGCCGACGCCCCAATCGCGGTTCGGCGCGCTGGAGTCGAACGCCGCCGCCCGCGCGGCGAGCCGGACGAGCGGCCGCACGCCGCGCGCCTCGGCGGCGTCGAGGGGCTCGACCAGCAGCGCGGTCGCCCCTTCGGCGGCGATCACACCGTCGCGCCCGCGGTCGAAGGGGCGGGCGGCCTCGATGCCGTCCGGGCCGGGGCGGGCCAGCGCCCGGAATCGATCGAGCACGGCGTGGAGGAGCGGGATCATCTCGTCGACCACCAGCACCAGGGCGCGCTCGGCGCGGCCGCTCGCGACCAGCCGCGCCGCCTCGACCACGGCGAGCAGGTCGCTCGCCTCACGCTGAGTGATCGTAAGCGAGGGCCCCTTCGCCTTCCAGGCGAGCGCCACCTGCGAGGCGGCGGCGCTCGCCACCGACTCGGTGAACAGCGCCGGCGAGGCCTGTTCGGGGCCGAGCTCGAAGATCTGGCGCAGCAGCAGCTCGGTGACCGACGAGGGCCCGAATGCGGTGCCGAGCACCACGGCGGTGTGCGCGTGGGCGCCCGGGTCGTCGAGGCCGGCCTGCTGGAGGGCGAGGCGGGCCGCGGCGACCGCGAAGCGCGCGGGTGGGCTCATGCGGCGGGCTTGCGCCGCGGGCAACAGGGCGCCGAGGTCGAGCCCCGAGGCCAGCCGGGCGGTGCGGGCGCCGTGGCGGCGGTGGTAGCCGGCGCCGCGGTCGACCTCCCGGGCCGGGCTGCCGCCGGTCGCGAGCGCCGCGGCGAGGGCGTCGGTCCCCACGCCGCTGGCGCCCAGCGTGCCCAGGCCGCTGACGACCAGGCGGGCGCGGCTCAAGCCGGCTCCCCGTCGCCGCGCAGGAAGATCGCCGCCGCGTTGGCGCCGCCGAACGCGAGATTGGTCGACAGCGCCACCCGCGATCGCGCCAGCGGCCGTGGCACGCCAACCACCAGGTCGACCTTTGCCGCCGGATCGAGCGCGCCCTCGCCGGGCGTCGGGTGGACCTCGCCGCGCGCGAGGCAGAGCAGCGTCGCCACCGCCTCGATCGCCCCGGCGGCGCCGAGGTAGTGGCCGACCGCGGCCTTGGTCGAGGTCGCGGGCAGACGGTCCACGCGGTCGCCGAAGATGCGCGCCAGCATGCGCGCCTCGGCGGCGTCGTTGGCCGGCGTGCCGGTGCCGTGGAGGTTGACGAAGTCGATCTCGTCGGCCGCGAGCCGGGCGTCGGTGAGCGCCCCCTCGACCGCGCGCGCGATGCCGTCCCCGGCCGGGTCGGGGGCGGTCATGTGGTGGGCGTCGCACGACGCGCCGGCGCCGGCGAGCCAGCCCAGGATCGTCGCGCCGCGCCGCGCGGCGTGCGCCGGCGACTCGAGGATCAGCACCGCCGCGCCTTCGCCGATCGACATGCCCTCGCGCCCGGCGCGGAAGGGGCGGCAGGGCCGCGGATCGACGGCGCGCAGCGAGTTGAAGCCGGCGAAGGTCAGCCGGCAGAGCGAGTCGGCGCCGCCGACCAAGGCGACCTCGATCTCGCCGGCGCGCAGCGCATCGAGCGCGGCGCCGAGCGCGAGCGTCGCCGAAGCGCAGGCGCTCGCCACGGTCTCGACCGGTCCGCCGACGCCGTGAACGCGCGCCACGGCGTCACCGGGCCCGTTCGGCTGCTGCGCCGAGAGCAGGCCGAGCCGGACGTGCCGGCGCCGGCCGGTCGTCAGCTCGTGGAAGAACTCCTCCGCCTCCAGCATGCCGCCGGTCGAGCTGCCGAAGAAGAGCCCGGCGTCGAGCGCGTCGAGGCGCTCGGGCAGCCCGGCAGCGGCGAGCGCCTCGCTGGCGGCGAACAGCGCGAAGCGGTCGGCGAGGCTCGCGCGCTCGGCTCCGGCCAGGGCGTCGAGCGCGAAGCCGGCCTCGACCTCCGCCGCGACGTGGGTGCGGTAGGCGGCGTGGTCGAAGCGCCGGAAGCCGCCGATCGCGGTCGCCCCCGAGCGCAGGCCGGTCCAGAAGGTCTCGACCCCCCAGCCGAAGCCGGAGACCGCGCCGAGTCCGGTGATCGCGACGGCGCGGTCGGATCCGCCGGTCATCGCCCCGGCGCTCCGTCTTCCTCGTGCCCGGCACCCAACCGGGGCGCCAGCCACGCAGCGAGCGCGGCCACGGTGGCGAAAGCCTCCGAGCCGACCTCCTCGCTCGGCACGGTGACGCCGAACTCGCGCTCGACCGCCACCACGAGCTCGAGCGCGTCGACCGAATCGAGGCCGAGCTCGCCCGCGAAGAGCTGCTGGTGGTCGCCGATCGCCTCGGGGTCGAGACCGTCGAGCTTCAGGCTCTCGACGACCAGGCGCTTGAGGCGCGGGACCAGTCCCGGAACTGCGCCGTGGGGGATCAGGCAGCGGTCCCCTCGGGGAAGCCCGCCGCGGGATCGCGCCGGGCGATGCGGTCGACCAAGCGAACGCGGCGCTGGAGGCGCACGCAGAGGAAGAAGGCATGGATCAGCAAGCGGGTCCGCAGGCGCGGACGCCAGTTGCCGGCGAGCACGGTCACCACGGCGCGGAAGAGCGCGGGGGGCGGCCCGGGCTGGAAGAACAGGTCGCGGAACTCCGGCGTGTAGAACGCCAGCACGAAGCGACGGAAGACCTCGAAGCGCCGCCGCTGCGCGCGGTCGAAGCGCTCGAAGCGGCGGGCCGAGAAGTCGCCGGCCCGCGCGGCGCGGTCGAGCGCGCGCGCCGCCTCGAGCCCGGACTCGAGCGCGATCGAGACGCCGGTCGAGAAGACCGGGTCGAGGAAGGAGCCGGCATCGCCCGCCAGCACCCAGCGGTCCCCGGCGTAGCGGGTCGCCGAGTAGGAAAAGTCCCGCTCCACCCGCACCGGCCACTCCAGCGTCGCACCGCGCATCAGCTCCGCCACCGCCGGCGTGTCTTCGATCAGAGCGGCCAGCATCCGCTCGGGCTCGCCCCGCTCGAGCCGCAGATAGAGCGGCTTCGGCAGCACGGCGCCGACGCTGGTCAAGCGCTCGTCGATCGGGATCAGCCAGAACCAGCCGGCGTCGCGCCGGGCGACGATGCGGATGTCGCCGGCGGCCCGGCCCGCGGGCTGCGGCACGCCGGAGTAGTGGCCGTAGATCGCGACGTTGGCGAGGCGCGGCTCGTCGCGGCGCAGATCGAGCTTCTTCGCCAACAGGCCGGAGCGCCCGGTGGCGTCGACCAGGGCCCGGGCGCGCAGAGTGCGGCCGCCGAGGTCGAGCTCGACGCGATCGACCGCGAAGTCGACGCCTTCGATCCGCTCGCCTTCGCGCACCTCGACGCCGACTTCGCGCGCGCGCTCGAGCAGCATCTGATCGAACTTCTCGCGGCAGACCTGCCAGGTCTGCGGGCGCGCGATCTCGGGCGAGGTCGAGAAGTCGACCGGGCGTCCGGCCCGGCCGTCGTGGGTGGCGAGCTGCGCGCCCCACTTCTCGGGGAAGCCGGCGCCGCGCATCCGCTGGTCGAGGCCGAGCGCCTCGAAACACTGGTTCGCGGTGGCGATCAAGGACTCGCCGATGTGGAATCGCGGGAAGCGGTCACGCTCGACCAGCACCACCCGGTGGCCGCGCGTGGCGAGGCCGATCGCCGCGGCGCAGCCGGCGGGGCCGCCGCCGGCGACGGCGAAGTCGAAGTCGAACGGTGTCGGGTCGGACAAGCGGGATCCAGAGGCTTCGGCGGCCCGTGGCGAGCGCGCGGCGGCAAGTATACTCGCGGCTCTCCGAGATGCGCTCCGCGAGCCCGCCCGACCCGATCCTCGAGCCCTTCGCCAGCCTCGCCGCCCGCCGCGCCGACCGGCCGCTGGTCGCTTCCCCGGCCCGGCTCTGGACCGTGGGCGAGGTCGATCGCGCCGCCGCCGCGCTGGCGCTCCGGGTGGCTGAGGAGGCGCTCGCACCCGGGCGGCTGGTGGGGCTGGCGGCGCCGTCCGGCCCGGCGTTCCTCGCCGGCTACCTGGCCTTGAGGCGGTTGGGGCTGGTCCCCGTGCTGTGCGATTCCTCGGAGCCGACACCCGATCGGATCGCCGCGCTCGACCGACTGGGCGTCGCCGCCTTCCTCTGGTCGGCCGCGGGCTGGCCGGAATCGACCGCGGCCTGGGTGGTCTCGCGCCGGGCGCCGGCGCGCGAGCTCGAGCTCGCGCCGACCACCGGCGCGGTGAAGCTCACTTCGGGCTCGACCGGATTGCCGCGGGGCATCGCCGTCGGCGCCGCCGCGCTCGCCGCCGACGATGCCCAACTCGCCGCCGCGATGGGTCTGCTCGCCGAGGAGCGCTGCCTGGCGGCGATTCCCTTCTCGCACTCCTACGGCTTTTCCAGCCTCGTCCTGCCGGCCCTCGTCCGTGGCTCCCTGCTGGTGCTGGCGGAGGATCGGGCCCCCTTCGCCACGCTGGCGGCCGGGCGGGCGCTCGGCGCGACCTTCTTTCCGACCGTGCCGGCGTACCTGGCGGCGCTGATGCGCCTGCGCGAACCCCCCGCCTGGCCGGCGAGCATCCGCTTGACGATCTCGGCCGGCGCGCCGCTGGGCGCGGAGACGGCGCGGCTCTTCCGCGAGCGGCTGGGCCGGCCGGTGCACGTCTTCTACGGCGCCAGCGAATGCGGCGGCATCACCTACGACCGCGACGGCGGGGCCGCCGAGCGCGACACGGTGGGCGAGCCGATCCCGGGCGTCGAGGTCGAAGTCGATGCCGAGGGCGGGCGGTTGCGCGTCCGCTCGGCCGCGGTCGCCGACGGCTACCTGCCCGAGCCCGCGCCGGAGCTCGCCGGCGGGACCTTCCTGACCGGCGATCTGGCCGCCTGGCGGGGTGCCGAGATCCAGCTCGGCGGCCGCGCCGACGACCTGGTGATCGTGCGCGGCAAGAACGTCAATCCGCGCGAGGTCGAGGCCCTGCTCGCCGGCCTGCCGGGGGTGAGCGAGGTCTGTGTCCTGGGCGTCGACGGCCCCGACGGGCCTCGGTCCCAGTTGCGGGCGGTGGTCGCCGCGCCGGCCGGGGGGATCGGCTATCTCGAGGTCGTCGAGTGGTGCCGGGGGCGCCTCGCCGAGCACAAGATCCCGCGCAGCGTGGTCGTGCTGCCCGAGCTGCCGCGCAGCGCGCGCGGCAAGCTCGACCGCGCGGCGCTCGTCGAGCTGCCGGCGGTCGTCGAGTGAGCGCGCTGCTACACTTTCCGCGATGACCTTCCCGGCCCGCCAGCGCTACGACGTGGTCGTTCTCGGCGGCGCTTTCTCGGGCGCCGCGACCGCCCTGTTGCTGCGCCGCGAAGCGCCGGAGCTCTCGGTGCTGGTGGTCGAGAAGAGCCGCGCATTCGACGCCAAGGTGGGCGAGGCGACGACCGAGATGTCGGGCATGTTCCTGACCCGGCGCCTGGCGCTCTGGCGCCATCTCGAGCTCGACCAGCTGCCCAAGGAAGGGCTGCGCTACTGGTTCGCCAACGACCGCGTCGAGCACCACTGGCAGGCGAGCGAGGCGGGGGGGTTCGTGCGCAGCGCCGTGCCCTCCTTCCAGCTGCGCCGCGACGCGCTCGACCAGCACGTGCTCGACCTGGCGGTGGCCGAGGGCGCGGAGCTGGCGCGGCCGGCGCGCGCCCGCGCGGTCGAGCTCGGCCGCTTCGACCACCGGGTGACGATCGAGCGCGGCAGCGAGATCGCGACCGTCGGCTGCCGCTGGGTGATCGATGCCACCGGCCGCGCCTGCTTTCTCGGCCGCCGCCTGGGGTTGATCGAGCGCAACGAGGCCCACCCGACCGCCGCGATCTGGGCGCGCTGGAGGAACGTCCGCTCGATCGACGATCTGGCCGCCCGCGGACCGGTCGAGTTCGCGCGCCGGAACCTCTCCTCGCGCCGGCTGGCGACCAACCACTACATGCGCCGGGGCTCGTGGACCTGGTTCATTCCGCTGGGCCACGGCGAGACCTCGATCGGCGTCGTCTTCGACCGCCGCCTGCTCGATCTCCACGAGCAGCGCGACAAGCCGGCCGCGTACCTCGAGTTCCTGCGCCAGCTCTCCCCCTGCCAGGAGCTGCTCGAGGGCGCCGAGATGCGCCGCGAGGACTTCCGCTTCTACTCGCACCTGCCCTACGTCGCGAGGCAGTACATGGGCGAGGGCTGGGCGCTGGTCGGCGACGCCGCGGCGTTCCTCGACCCCTACTACTCGCCCGGGCTCGACCACTGCAGCTTCACGGTCGAGGCGACGGTCGAGATCGTCCGGGCGGAGGCGAGAGGCGAGCCGATCGCGGCCCGTGTCGAGGAGCACAACGCGGCCTTCCAGCGCTCGTACCGGCGCTTCTTCGAAGCGGTCTACCAGGACAAGTACTACTACATGGGCGAGGCGGATCTGCTGTCGGCGTCGTTCCTGCTCGACACCGCGCAGTACTACATCTTCGTCGTCATTCCCGCGTACCGCTTCCACGGCCGCTTCCACTGGGAGCCGGTGCTGGGCCCCAAGCCCGCCTTCTTCAACTACCACCTGATGCGTCTCTACAATCGGCGCCTCAAGGCGCTCGCCGAGCTGCGGCGGGTGACCGGCGAGGCGGGCCGGCGCAACGCCGGCCGTCGCATCCCGGCCTACTTCGCGCTCGACCTCGCGCCCTACCGCATGGCCCTGCGCGGCCTGCGGCTCTGGCTCGCGGCCGAGCTCGACGGGCTGCGGCTGCAGGTGAAGCGGCGGTTCTCGCGCCGGTCACCCGCGACCACAGCGGCCGCGGCGCCGGCGGCCACTGCGCCGGGCGCGGCGCCGCTTTCCGCCGACGAGCGCTGAGGCGCTCGCCTCGCGCCGGCGGCCGGTGCCGCGCGTGCTACGCTCCCGCGCGTCCCGCGGTGAAAGACGAACGCGACGCCCGGATCGACTCTCTTCTCGACCGCCGCTACAGGATTCTCCGGCGGCTGGGCAGCGGGGGTGCGGGTGTCGTCTACCTCGCGCGCCACGAGGAGATGGAGCGGCTGGTCGCGGTCAAGATCCTCCACGACGAGCTGTTCCGCTCGGCGCCGGCCTTCGAGCGCTTCCGCCGCGAAGCGCGCGCCGCCGGCTCGCTCGCCCACCCGAACGTCGTCGTCATCCACGATTTCGGTCGCGCCGCGGCCGCCGAGGCCTACCTGGTGATGGAGCACTGCCCGGAGGGGAGCCTCGCCGACCGGTTGGGGCGCGACGGCGCGGTGGCGCCGGGCGAGGCGGTTGCGATCGTGGCGCAGATCGCCTCCGCGATCGACGCCGCCCACGCCGCGGGGATCGTCCACCGCGACCTCAAGCCGGGCAACATCCTCTTTGCCGGCGGCCGGGTCAAGGTCGCCGACTTCGGCCTGGCGAAGCTCTGGAGCGACGACGATCCGCAGCTGACGGGACCGAACGCCATCGGCTCGCCGCTCTACATGAGCCCGGAGCAGTGTCAGGGGCTGCCCGCCGGGCCGGCTTCGGACGTCTACAGCCTCGGGGTGCTCGCCTACGAGCTGTTGACCGGCGCGCCGCCGTTTTCGGGCCACACGGTGCCCGCGATCCTCATAGCCCACTTGACGAGCGAGCCCGAGCCGCCCGCGGCGCGGGTCCCGGAGCTGCCGGAGCCGGTGTCGCGGGCGCTGCTCGCGGCGCTCGCCAAGGAGGCCGCCGCGCGGCCCTCGACCGCCGGCGAGCTGGCCGACGCGCTGACGCTGGGGCTCGCCGGGCTCGCCCCCGAGACGCTCACGGCGGTGGGTTGGGGCCGGCCGGTGACGCCGCCTGCGGCGCGCGCCAGCCGGGGCACGCGCGATCGCACCGGCGCCGCCGCGCTCGAGCCGATCGGCCGCGGCCGCGAGCTCGACCAGCTCTCAGGCCTCGCCGCGGCCGCGGCCGATGGGCAGGGGCATCTGGTCACCCTGGGGGGCGAGCCGGGGACGGGCAAGTCGACGCTGCTCGCGGCGCTGCTGCGCCGCGTCCGCTCCGAGCAACCGGCGGCGCTGGTGGCGCTCGGCCGCGCCGCCGAGCACTTCGCCTCGGCCGAGCCCTACTCGCCCTTCCTCGACGCGCTCGGCGACCTGCTGTCGGGCCCGGCGCGCGAGCCGATCGCCCGCGCCCTGGCGCTCCACGCGCCGACCTGGGCGGCGCACTTCCCGGCGCTCGCCACGAGCGGCAGCGGTCGCGACGAGGGGCTGGAGGGGCGGCGCAGCCGCGACCGGATGCCGCGCGAGCTGGCGGCGCTGCTCGAGGAGCTCGGGCGGCACGCGCCGGTCGTGCTCGGGCTCGAGGACCTGCACTGGGCCGATCCGGCGAGCGTCGACCTGCTGGCGTTCCTGGCGCCGCGGCTATCCGAGCTGCCGGTGCTGATCGCCGCCACCTATCGGCCGGCCGACATCGAGGTCGAGCGGCACCCGCTGCGGGCGCTGCTCGCCGGGCTGGCGCAGGGAACGCTGCCCTGGATCGAGGTGCCGCCGCCGCCCTTCGGCCGCGCGGAGGTCGGCGCCTTTCTGGCCCGCGAGCTGGGCGTGGCGCCGCCGGAGGAGCTGGTGGAGTTCGCCTTGCGCCGCACGGAGGGCAACCCCCTCTTCCTCTCGGCGCTGCTCGCGCACCTGCTGTCGACGGGGGCGGTCGAGCGCGTCTCGGGTCAGGTCCTGTTGCGCCGCTCGCTGCCGTCGATCGAACGGATCGTGCCGGAGGGCATCGCCGCGGTCATCCGCCAGAAGGTCGAGCGTCTGGACGGCGCCGACCGGCGGCTCCTGGACGCGGCGAGCGTCGAGGGTGAGACCTTCGCGGCGACCGTGCTGTCGCGGTTGATCGAGGAGGAGGAGGCGGACGTCGAGGACCGGCTGCGGTCGCTCGCGGAGCGGCACCGGCTGATCGAGGCGGCGGGGGAGGTGGAGTATCCGGATGGCAGCGCCTCGCTGCGCTTCCGATTCAAGCACTCGCTCTACCAGCACGCCTTCTACGACGAGCTGGCGCCCAAGCGGCGCGAGCTCTGGCACCGCCGCGTGGCGGAGCAGCTGGAGCGGCTGCACGCGCCGCGCCCGGCGAGCGCGCTGGCGCAGCTCGCCGTGCACTGGGAGAAGGGGCGGGAGTTCCGCCGCGCGATCGAGAAGAACTTGGCCGCCGCGGACGTCGCGGCCTGGCGCAACCCCAAGGACGCGCGGCCCTATCTGGACAAGGCGCTGTCGCTCGCCAGCCGGCTTCCCGAGGCGGAGGCCCGCGCGGCGCGCGCGCGCCTGCTCGTCCGCCTCGGCCGCCACGACGCGGAAACCGCGGAGTTCGCCGGCGACGTGGCGCTCTACGACACCGCGGAGGCCGCGGTCGCGGAGGCGCTGACGCTGGAGCCCGACTCCGCCGAGGCCGCGACGGTGCTGGGTCTGATCCACCTGGAGCGCGGCGAGAACCTGCGCGCGCTCGAGGACTTCGCCACGGTGATCGACCGCGCCCCCGACCACGCTCCGGCCTGGGACGGCCTCTCCTACCTGTTCAAGAACACCGGCTTCTGGGAATACGCCCTGGCTGCCCACGAACGCGCCGCGCAGCTCGACCCCAAGTTCGCGCACTCGATTCGCAGGCTGTCGGTGCTGATCTACCTCGACCGCTTCGAAGAAGCCGTCGCCGAGGCCGAAGCCCTCGTCGCCCGCCGCCCGAAGTTCGCCCACTACAACTACTGGCGCGGCATCGCCGCCTTCTACGCCGGCGACCGCGCCGAGGCCCGCCACTGGATCGAACGCGGCCTCGAGCTCGACCCCGCCGACCCCATCGCCCAGGGCGTGCTCGCGTTCGTCCTCGCCGCCGAAGGGGAATCCGAGCGCGCCCGCGATTTGCTCAAGCTCGCGGAACCAGGTGCGGCGGCCGACGGCACGTTCACATTCTGGATCGCGAAGGTGCACGCGCTGTTGGGTGAACTGGACGCCGCCCTCGACTGGCTGGGCCGCGCCGCCCAGCTCGGGTACTGGGACTCGCCGTGGATGAGAAGGGACCCAATGCTGGAGAATCTCGCAGGTCGGCACCCCTTTCTCGAGCATCTCGCTGAGTTGGATCGACTCCGTGCGGGACTGGCGGAGTCGTATCGTGGGTCTGTGCAGCGAGGAGTCCTGAACGCGCTGCTCGGTTGAGCGCCCGACAGCACGGTGCTGATGGCGGGCGCGAAGTGCCGGCCGCCCCTTGCGGTGGCGTCCGCGTCGGCGCGGAATCTCGGCATTCTCGCGAGAAGGGGGGGGCGATCCCGGGGTAGGTCGCCGGCGGACGATTCGCGGTCGATCCGGTCGGTCTTCGACGCCGTCCTGCCGCGCGACGGCAACACGATGGTGGTCCTGTCGGCGGACGCCGCGGCCGCGCCCGGGATTGGTTAGTCTTGCGTGGCCATGAACCGGCGGGACTTCCTCGGGCTCTACCGCTACACCGACTGGGCCGACCAGCGGCTCGCCGCTGCCCTGCGCGCGCTGCCCGCCGCGGCCGCCGCGCGCGGGTTCGACGGCAGCTTCCCGACGATCCGCGATCTCCTCGCCCACGTCGTGGCCGTCGACTGGGTCTGGCTCGAGCGCTTCGCCGGCGGGAGCCCCTCGGCGGCTCCAGAGTGGTTCCAGGCTGGCGACGTTCACCTCCTCTGCGACCAGCACGCGGAGGTCGCGGCCCGGCGCCTGGCCTTCCTGCGCGAGCGGTCGGAAGCGTCGCTCGACGTGCCGCTCTCCTTCCGCTACTTCAGCGGCGCCGCCGGCTCCCTAGCGCTCCGCGACGCGCTCTTCCACGTCGCCAACCACGCCACCTACCACCGCGGCCAGCTCGCCTCCATGCTGCGCGCCGTCGGCGCGGAGCCGCCCGCCACGGACTTCACCGAATTCGTGGTCGAGAGCGGGGCGTAGTCTCCGGGTGAGGTGATCGGCGGCGACGAGGACGAGGACCGCAGCTTGCTCGAGATGGTACCGATTTGCTCGCAAGTCCCCGGTGAGCGCCGCGCCGGCCCCGGCGCTCGAGCCGGGTTCTTCCGACCACGGCAGCGCGCCCGTCGGACTGGCCGGGTCCTGGACGGCGTCTCGGCCGCGCGAGTCGAGCGCCGTCGGTAAACAAACTCGGGCCGCCGGGTCTCCAGGCTCGTAGATGCTGACTTCGACGGCCTCAGGAGATCGCGCGGTGGCTCCGGCCGCCGAACCGCCCTGGCTCGCCTGGCTGGACGCGGCCCGAGCGGGAGAAACGGCCGCCTACGGCCGTCTGGTCGAGCACTTCTGGGCCGGCCTGGTACGGCTGGCGCGTGGCCTCGCGCCCGCGGCCGACGCCGAGGACATCGTTCAGGACGCGCTCGTCCACGCTTGGGATCGCCTGGCGAACCTGCGCGAAGCGGCGGCGCTGCCTGGCTGGCTGCGCACGGCGGTGGTTCGCCGCTGCCTGCGCCACCGGCGCCGGGCGATCCTGTTGCGACCGCTGGATTTCGTCCTGGGGCTCGCCACCGGCACCGCGGCGGGACCCGAGCTGCAGATCGACGCGGTGCGCCTGCTCGCGCGCTTGCCGGCGCGCCAGCGCGCGGCGCTCGTCCTGACCGAGATCGAGGGCCTGTCGGACGCCGAGGCGGCACACGAGATGGGCATGGCCGAGAGCACGCTGAGAGTGCATCGCCATCGCGCCCGCAAGCGGCTGCGGCAGTGGCTCGAAGAGGAGTCGAGATGAGTAAGTCCCAGGATCCCGAAGCGGCAGCTCGTGAGGGCGAGCGGGAGCAGCGCCTGACCGGTCTCTTGCACGCCTATGGCCAGTGGAGCCGCCTGCCTGTCGGCCGGAGCAGCGACGAGGCCGCGCGGCGCGTGATGGCCGCCTTGACGGCGGGACCTGAATCGAGGCTCCGCCCGGGAGCGCGCGGGCCGCGGACCTGGGCGCCTTTCGACCTGGGCCGGTCGGGGCTGATCGTGGCCGCGGCGGCGGCGCTCCTGGTGCTCTCTTTCGCCTGGCTGGTTCTGCACGGGCGGAACCCGCCCGGAGCGGCCGAGAGCTCGGCCGTGCTGGTCGCCGATCGGCCGGACTCGAACCCGACCGGGGGCCGAGTGGGCACTCCGGGCGCGAGAGACGGAGAGCTCGCCGAGGAGACCGAGCGCCGGGTGATCGTGCACACCCTGCGCTCGGGCACGCGCCTCCTGGTGGCGCTGCCGGACCGGCGACCGGGCGGCACTTGAACGGCGGATGGGCGGCCAGCAGGGCGGCTGCCTCCAGGAGCTGGAGCTCGCGAACGGAGCCGGGGATCGGACGGAGCCGCTTCGTGCGATCGCATCGAGGGATTAGATGAGAGACGAGACAGGAGGAGTCGAAATGTCGAACCGAGCTACGGGGGTGAAGGCGCGCGCGCGGAGAGGCCCTGGTGTGGTTGCCGCGCTGATCTTGCTCGCGGGACTGCTGTCGGGCCCGTCGGCCGCCCCGGCGACGACCGCGCAGATTTCGAAGACGGAGGATCGGCTGCCCATTCGCGTCCGGATGTCGGTCTTCGTCGGCAGCCGGCAGCTCGGCGCCGCGCCCGAGCTCGGGAGCGTCTACAGCTTCGAGCGGCTCGCGGACTGGCTCACGGAGTGGGAGCCCGGAAGCGACAACGCCGAGCTCCAGGAGCTGTTTGCTCTGCGAGATCTGGGCGAGGTCGTGCGGCAGAGTGGCTTGCTGCCGTCCGGTGGCGGCAAGCTCGAGACCAGCTTCGAGACGGCGAGATCCAGGTACGCTGTCCGTCTTTCTCTCGCGCCCTCGTCGACGGCGATGGGGGACTTCGTTGCCACGGCCGAGATCGAGCGGGACGGGGAGCTGCTCTCCGCCCCGCGCCTGGGGGGCCGCTTCGGCGACCGTCTCATGGTCTCCACGCGGCAGCCGCGCGAGGGCGAGATTGCGCCGAGAGAGAGCGGCTCGACGGCCAAGAACCAGGGAGCACCACGACTGGCCGGGACCTTCATCTTCGTGGTGCTCGAGGCGGAGCGGGGCGGCTCTCCAGAAGGGGGACGTCTCGTGGCGGCGAGACCGCGAACGGAGCCGCCGTATCGCGTGGACGGTGACAGGGTCAAAGCGCCCCGCAAGATCGACGGCCCTCCCCCCACCTACACGGCCGAGGCCAAAGAGGCGCGGTTGCAGGGCGTGGTCATCCTCGCCGCCACGATCGATGCTCGTGGCCGAGTCACGGCTGTCGACGTTCTCAAAGAGATGCCGATGGGGCTCACCGAGGCCGCCGTCGAGGCGATCCGCGCTTGGCGATTCGAGCCGGCGACGCGTGACGGCGAGGCGGTCGAAGTCCTCTACAACCTGACGATCAACTTCCGCCTGGATCCGGAGCAGAAGGAGCCCTGAAACCCAGGGTAGACGGGAGCTTGGGAGCCGCCGTAGAAGGGGTAGCTGACCCCCGGAGGCCTCGGATGGCGACACTGCGCTGCGCCTGGGTTCTGACGATGGTGGCGGCAGTCCTGCCGAGCGGCTCGCTTGGCGCGGAGCAACCAGCGCCTCCGGGGAGCTTGCCCAGCGGGCAGCCCCGCGTCACGCGGCTCTTCTATCTCGAGCAGATCGCGCCGCCGGAGGCCTTGACGCTGATGCGAACCGAGGTCGCGATCCGGTCGGTGGCGACGATCGAAAGCCCTTCCGCGATCGTGGTCTCCGATGCCCTGGAGCGAGTCGAGCTTGCCGAGAGCCTGCTGCGGCTGCGCGACGCCGGCCTCCGGGCGACCGATCCCCATCCGCCGTTGGACCTCGAGAGCCTGGCCGCGAGCCCGAAGGCGACCCGGGAGTTTCGGGCCGTCGATCAGGGCGCGGGCAAGACGATGCTGACCGCCTTGCGGGCCATCTACGGCATTCGCGAGCTCGCGCCTCTCGCGGCCGGCGAAGGGGTTTCGGTTCGTGCCGCGGAGCCGATCCTCGACGCCAGCGAAGCGCTGCTCCGAGAGCTGGGCCTGCTCGCCGATCCCGCTGCCGACGTTCCGTAGCGGCCTTCGCAGCGGCCGGCGAACCGCCACGGGATCGGGCGCCGCTCAGCGGGCGGCCGGACTCGAGGTCTCCGCCCGTCGCCGCGCACCCCCGACGAGCTCCCGAAATAGGGAGGTTCTTCCCGCTACCGGGTGAGCGGCGCTCGCGAGCGCGCGGAGCGCGGCGTTCGCCGCGTGGCACTGTCATTGCTCACGGGGAGGGTACTCGTCGCGATCCGCGGCGGTTTCCAGAGAGGCCCCCACATGCGCCACTTGCTCCGGCGGTCCGTGCTCGTCTCGTGGCTGTTCCTCACCGCGCCGTGGGTCGAGGCGCAAGCGCCGACGGCCGGGGGCCTGGACGGCGCGCTGCGCGGATTGCTGGAGCGCCGGGGGGAGGCGTTCGTCGCGGCGATGAACGCCCCGGGGGATCAGCCGCTGGTCGACTTCGCGCGCGCTCATCTCGAGCGGCGGGTGGTCGCGGAGGGCATCACGCCCCGTTTCGTCGAGCGGATGAACGTCCATCGGGCGGACCTCGGCCGGCTCGAAGGGGCGATCTTCCAGGTCTTGCGCGACGGCAATCTGCTCTTCGTCGTCGTGCGCGGCGCGCAGAGCGGCGCCTGGTTCAACTTCCAGTTCCGTGTCATGGCCGCCGACGAGCATCGGCTCCAGCTCGTCTTCGTGGCGCAGGCCATCGAGCCGATGGTCCGGCCGACGACGCCGATCGAGGCGCCCGAGACCCGCGCCTGGCTCGACCGCTTCGCCGCGACGCTCGAGCGTCAGCAGCCCTTCTCCGGCGTCGCCCTCGTCGTCGCGGGGGAGCGCGAGCTCTGGTCGCACACCGGGGGCGTCGCGGTCGCCGAGCCGCGGGTAGCGATGACCCGCGCCGCGCGCCACGGCATGGCCTCGGGCTCCAAGCTGTTCACCGCCGTGGCAACCCTTCAGCTCGTCGAGCAGGGCAAGCTCGAGCTCGACTCCCGGCTGGCCGAGATTCTCCCCGACTTCCCGAACCGCGAGTGGGCCGAAAGGGCCACGATCCGCCAGCTCCTCACCCACACCGCGGGCGCCGGCAACTACTGGGACGAGGAGTACGAGCGCGCCTGGCACGCCATCACCGAGACGAGTCAGATGCTGCCGCACGTGCTCCGGAACCTGGGCGCTACGCCCGCCGGTTCGTTCTCCTACTCGAACTCCGGCTACATCCTGCTCGGCCTGGTGATCGAGAAAGTGACGGGGAAGAGCTACTTCGACGTCGTCGCGGAGCGGATCTTCGAGCCGGCCGGCATGCGTGCGACCGGGTACCCGATCCGCTCGAGCTCCGAGCCCGGACTCGCCCGGCCTTACCGCCCGGAGTACGAGGCCGGCCTGGTGAAGGTGGGCTCGTACCAGTCGGTGGAGCTCGGCGGTCGCGGCAGCGCGGCGGGCGGCGCCGCGTCGACGGCCGACGATCTGGTCGCCTTCGTACGCGCGCTCGCGAGCGGCAAGCTGCTGCGCCCCGAGACCCTGCGGCAGATGATCGCGCCGCAGGTCGAGCAGGGCCTGCCGGGCCTGCGGTGGGGCCTCGGCCCGAGTGTCGAGACGGTCGGTGAGAGGAGCGGCCCGGGCGATGGCGCGGTGTTCTCCTGGGGTCATGGCGGCAGCGCCCCCGGAACCCAGTTCGAGCTGCGCGTCTACCCGGCGCGGGGGATCGTCGCGGTCGTGATGTCCAACTACGACACCATCGCCGGCGTCGAGCTCGCCAAGGCCATCCACGAGATCGTCCGCGGCGGCGGCGTCTGACCGAGACCGCCGCCGGTCACGCCCCGGAGCGAGCTGCGGGGACAGGCCACGAGCACCGGCAGGCGAGCGCGTCGCCCGCCGGTCTCGCGTCCTGTCCCCGCAATCCTCCTCGGTCTAGCCCCGCGACCCACGGCGGGTGACGCGGGACAGTGCCGAGGGCGCCGCGCGCCCGGTCAGCGCGCCCGGTAGAAGACGTAGTCCGCTTCGTAGGGGACCAGCAGCTTGGCGCCGAGCACGTAGCACTCGGGCGAGACGACGACGCCGCCGACGGTTTCGACGCGCTGGATGTAGGTGGTCGCGGTCAGCTTGTCGCCACCGGTCGGGCCCTCTTCGGCGCCGACGATCTGCAGCAGGAGCCACGGAATCGCGCCCGCTTCGACGTAGTCGGGATCGAGCGAGGAGGCGACCACCTGCGCCCAGACCGCGCTGGTGTCCTTCGAGTGCTGCCAGGTGGGGCGGGCGGCACCGGCCTCGTCGGGGTTGGCGCTCAGATAGTGGGTCAGGACCTGCCCGTCCCGGGCGTCGAAGCCGGTCGCCTGGGGACCGAAGAAGCTCCACGCCAGCCCGGTGCTCGAGCTGGCGTTGGGCAGGCAGATCTGATTCTGGGTGCCGTAGGCGCGGGTGATCAGGTACGCGCGGTGGCCGGTCGGCACCTCGAGGTTCGCCGGCACCGGCGGCGGGTCGATGCGGCCGTGGGCGGAGACGGTCGCGGCCGTGGAGAGCGCTCCGAGAGCGATCAGCCCGGCGATCAGGAGGTGGCGCGGCGCCCACTGGCGGCCGCGGCTCGGGTGGGGCTCGAGGCCCAGGACGTGAGACTTCGTTGAACCGGTCATCTGCTGCTCCTTGTTGGACCTGCTGATGTTGCGGGTTGAAGTTCGAGATGGCGCGCGGGCCGCCACGGGGATCGGTCGCGCACCCCTGCCAGGGCCGGCCGCTCCCAGCGAGCGGCCGGCGGTGAAGCGAGCCAGCTCCGCGATCGGGGCTAGCGGCGACGCTCGATGACGACCTCCAGGTACTCGCTCGGCAGGGCCAGCGTGGCGTCGCCGGAGCGGTTGCCGCGTTCGAGCAGCGTGAACAGGTCGCTGGTGAAGTCGGCCTGCTGCTCGGCGTCGAGCGCCGCGAAGGTCCGGTTCATCGGGCCGTAGTAGGTGCGGAAGAAATCGACCCAGTGCATGGGCGAGCGGTAGCGGAAGACGAACTCGCGGCGGGTGGCCTGGATCTTCGAGGCGGTCGAGGCGAACAGCTCCTCCAGCCTCGCCGTCGAGCCCCAGAGCGCGGGCGACTTCACGCCCGGGGCCGGCGGGACGTACTGGCCGATGGTCCGGAACAGCTGCCCGATGAAGCTCTCGGGCGTCCAGTTGGCGAGCCCGATGCGGCCCCCCGGCTTGCAGACGCGCGCCAGCTCGGCGGCCGCCCGCTCCTGGTCGGGGGTGAACATGACGCCGAAGGTGGAGAGCACGACGTCGAAGGTGGCGTCCGGAAAGGGCAGGTTCTCGGCGTCGGCCTCGCGATAGTGGACCGCGAGACCCTCGGCGTCGGCGCGCTTGCGGCTCGCTTCGAGCAGCGCCGGGACGTAGTCCGTGGACGTGACGTCGCAGAAGCGGCGCGCGGCGGCGAGGGTGGCGTTGCCGTTGCCGGCGGCGACGTCGAGCACGCGCGAGCCGGCGCGCAAGTCGAGCGCCTCGCAGAGGCTCTCGCCGACGATCTGGAGCGTCGTGCCGACCGCCGCGTAATTGCCCGTGGACCACGCCCCCTGCTGACGGGACTTGAGGGCGGCGAGATCGATGGTGGGGAGCGTCATGAGCTGTTTCCTCTCGGTTGAGCGTGTCGTTGGTGCCGTGAGATCGACCGGCGGGGAGGCGCGGTCCTCTTTCTCGACCATTACGCGCACGCTCGGCGCGCCGCGGGCCATGGGCGCGCGGCGGGCGGGCGCCCCCGGAGCGGCACGGCTCCGGGGGCGCGATCCGTCGAGGGGGGGGCGCCGTGCCTACGGGCAGGCGGGGAAGGCGTTGACGTCCTGGATCGGCTGGAACGGCGTCTGCTGGGGGTTGGTCCGTTCCCAGACCAGATCGGTGACGGTGTCGCGGACGCGGATGCGGGTGAAGACGTCGGTCAGCCCGCCGGCGAAGACCCAGTAGCTCTGGTTGATGCCGCAGCCGTCGAGCGCCTTGATCACCATCTCGACGTTGGCGGGGCCGAAGAACCAGAAGTAGCCGGTGTCGGCGGTGAGCGGCACCGCCTTGCCGGTGCCCGACTGCCCCTGGAAGGTCGTCCAGTCCACCTTCACTTCGAAGCGGCCGCCGTTCAGACAGAGCGTCTCGGCGTTCGGTGTGCAGGGCGCGGCCAGGGCCTGCTGGGTGCTCCCCGTGCTCGCGCGCGTCGAGACGGGAGCCGCGCGGGCGGCCGCGGGCGGCGTCGTCGCGCCGGAGCAGACGAAGAAGTTGCCGGCGTCCTGGATCGGCTGGAACATCGTGCCGAGCGGGTTGGCGTAGGCGTGCGTCTCGCCGGTTTCGGTGTCGGCGACCACGATCGTGGCCTGGACGTTGGTCAGCCCACCGGCGAAGACCCAGTAGTTGCCGAACGGGTGGCAGGCCTCGAGGACCTTGATCACGATCTCGACGTTGGCGGCGTCGAAGAACCAGAAGTAGCCGGTATCTCCGGTGAGCGGCACCGCCCGGCCGGCGCCCGAGGTGCCGAGCGCGGTCGCCCACGACACGGTGATCCGGAAGCGGCCGTCGTTGAGGCAGAGCGTGGTGTCGTCCGCGACGCAGGGCTCGAGCGGCGTGCCGAAGCGCTGGCCGAAGATCCCCCAGGAGCTGCCATCCTGGCCGAAGCTCGCCCAGGTGGCGACGAAGCGGCCGCCGGGCTGGGTGGCGAGCGCCGGCGCGGCCTGGTCGCCTGCGGCGGTGGTGTTGAGCGGAAACTCGCCGGTGGTGGCGGACCCGGAGGCGTCGTAGCGGCGGCCGCGCGTCTGCCGGTCGCCGGAGCCGGCCACCGTCGCTTCCCAGGCGACGACGAACCCGCCGCCGCCCTCGGCGGCGACGGCCGGAGCTTCCTGGCGATCGAACGACTGGGCGGTGACCTGGATTGGCGGCCCGACCTTGTTGCCGAGCGAGTCGAAGCGCTGCGCGAGCACGATCGGCTGGGGGCCGAGCGGCGACGGCAGGCCCTGGAGCGCGCTCGACCAGACCACCACGTAGCCCCCGGTCGCGAGGGCCGCGACCGCGGGCGAGGTCTGATCGAACAGCGTCGCGGCCGGCACCACGATGTCGCCGGTGGTGGCGTTGCCCGCGGCGTCGAACCGACGGGCGAAGACGCCGTAGCCCGAGCCGTCCCCCTGGTCGCTCGTCCAGGCGACCAGGAACGAGCCGTCGGTGGCGACCGCGACGGCCGGCTGCGACTGGTTGCCCGAGGTCGTGGCGTTGGCGCGCAGCTCGCCCGAGAAGGGCTGGCCGTCGAGCGCGAAGCGGCGTGCCCAGACCTCCGTCTGCGACGGCGCGGCCGGATTGGGTCCGGTCCACACCACCACGAACTGCGGGTCGGCGGCGGCGACTCTGGGCGAGATCTGGTTGCCAGCGGTGGTGGTGTTGACCAGGATCTCGCCGCCGATCGGCGCGCCCAGATGGTCGAAGCGGCGCAGCACGATGCCGAAGCCGTCGCCGTCCTTGCCCTGCGCGGCCCACACGGCCTGGAACAGGTCGTAGCGGCTGGCGAGCGCCGGCGTGACCTGGTCGCCGGCCGTCGTGGTCGCGAGCAGCACCTCGCCCGTGCGCGGCTGGCCCTCGGCCGAGAAGAGCCGCCCGTAGACCCCCGCGCCGCTGCCGTCCTGGTCGAAGCTCTGCCAGGCGACGAAGTAGTGGCCGCCGAGGTCGGCCGCGGCCACCGCCGGGGCGATCTGGGCGCCGGCCGAAGTGAGGTTGATCTGGCTCTCCGAACCGAGGTAGGTCACCTGCGCTTCGGCGGCAACCGGCAGGAGGAGGGCGGCGAGCAGGGCGGACATCGATCGGCGCGGGCTCACGGGCGATCGCTCCCTGGGATCCGGCGCCCTTCGGCGTCGTATTCGTAGACACCGCGGCCGACCTTGCGGCCGAGCCGCCCGGCTTGCACGTAACGCCGCATCAGGTTGGCCGGGCGAAAGGTCTCGCCGAGCGTCGACGCGAGGTGCTCGAGGATCGAGAGCCGGACATCGAGCCCGACCAGGTCGGCCATTTCGAACGGACCCATGGGGTGATTCAACCCCAGCCGGATCGCCCGATCGATCTCCTCGGCGCCGGCGACTCCTTGCTCGAGCATGCGAAAGGCCTCGTTGCCGATCAACGCGTTGATGCGCGACGTCGCGAAGCCGGGGCTGTCCGCCACCACGACCACCTCCTTGCCCATCCGCTCGCCGACCGCCGCGAGCACCGCCACCGTCTCGGCCGAGGTCTCGAGCCCGCGCACCAGCTCGAGCAGCTTCATCAGATGGACCGGATTGAAGAAGTGCATGCCGGCGAAGCGCTCGGGGCGGCCGGAGGCGGCCGCGATCTCGGTCACCGACAGCGCCGAGGTGTTGGTCGCGAACAGCGCGTCGTGGCGAGCGTGGAAGCCCACCGAGCGGAACAGCTCGACCTTGACCGCGATCGACTCCGGGGCCGCTTCGATCACCAGGTCGGCCTCGGCGACGCTGGCGCCCAGATCGGTGTCGAGCGCCAGGCGGCCCTTGGCCGCCTCGGCTTCGGCGGCGTCGACCTTGCCCACCGCGACCCCCTTGTCGAGATTGCGGTGGATCGCCTCCTCGGCGCGCGCCAGCGCCTGCGGATCGACGTCGTAGAGCGCGGTCTCGTAGCCGGCGAGCGCCGCGACGTGGGCGATGCCGCGCCCCATCGTCCCGGCGCCCAGCACGGCGATTCTCTCGATCGGTCGGGCCATGGACACCTCGTCAGGAGGCCGGGATCGGATGCGCCCCGGTGGCGCGTTCGGCGAGCGTCGACAGCTCGTCCGCGATGGCGAGCGTGGCGCGCGTGGCGGCGGCCGCCGCGGCCTGGAGCTCGGGCGTGGTGCAGTAGCGCTCGAGCACCTCGCGGCCGAGCCGATGGTGCAGCACCTCGTCGGGCTGGATCACCTCGCGGTAGAGGCGCGCCGTCTCGTGGTCGCCGCTCGCCTCGCAGAAGGCGATGAACTGGGCGTTGCGCACCTCGGCGATCGCCTCGCGCGCGAACGGCCCGCCGGCGATCCGCTCGACCGTGCTCTTGAGCCCCTTGAGGTAGTGGTAGAGCGGCCCGAACCCGGTGGCGAGCGGATCGAAGCTCGTGGCCTCCTGGCCGAGCGCCTCGAGCCGACTCTGGATCAACGCGTAGTGCTTCATCTCGTCGCCGCACTGGCGCGCGAAGACCATCTTGGCGTCGAGCTCCGGGGTCGCCGGCATCCAGAGCGCGGCGAGCTCGGCGGCCTCGAGCTCGCTCTGGAGCGCCAGCTGCAGCAGGGTCACCATCTCGATCCGGCCCCCGGACTCCCCTTCGAGCGCCTGGCGCTCGCCCAGGCGGGCGAACAGCGCGCGCATCTCCTCGACCAGCGTGGCGACGAACTCTGGACCGTTCACCTCGGAACCTCCCCAGGGCGCGGGACGGCATGCGCCCCGTCGCCGATCATGAGCACCAGCTTGCCGAAGACCGCGCGCTCGGCGAGCAGCCGCTGGGCGGTGGGCGCCTCCTCGAGCGGCAGCGCGCGCGCCACCACCGGCGTCAGCCGTCCGCGCTCGAACCAGGACAGCAGCGTCGCGAGCTCCGCGTTCGAGCCCATGGTCGAGCCGAGGACCGACAGGCTCTTGAAGAAGACGGCGCGCAGCGGCAGCCGGACCTCGGCGCCGGCGGTGGCGCCGCAGAGCACGATGCGGCCGCCGCGAGCCAGGCAGCGCAGGCTGCGCTCGAACGTCTCGCCGCCGACGTGGTCGAGCACCACGTCGACGCCACGGCCGCCGGTGGCGGCGCGCACGGCGCGCCAGAAGTCCGGATCGCGGGAATCGAGGACGTCGTCGACGCCCAGCGCCCGCGCCCGCTCGCGCTTCTCCTCCGTGCCGGCGGTCGCGAAGATGCGGCCGGCGCCGAGGAGGTGGGCGATCTGGATCGCCGCCGACGAGACCCCCGAGCCGGCGGCGTGGACGAGCAGCGTCTCGTGCATGGCGAGCGCGGCGCGATCGACGAGCATGTGCCAGGCGGTCAGGAAGACGAGCGGAATCGCCGCCGCCTCGACGTAGGAGAGGCCGGCCGGAACCGGGAAGAGATTGCGCGCCGGCACGGCGACGCGTTCGGCGTAGCCGCCGTCGCGGTCTTCGCCGAGCAGGCCGAACCGGTCGCAGAGCGGGTCACGGCCGGCGAAGCAGGCGGGGCAGACGCCGCAGGAGACGCCGGAGCCGACCAAGACCGGCGTCCCGGGCGCGGGCCCGGCGACCCCCGGCCCGAGCGCGGCCACCTCCCCCGCGATCTCGCTGCCCGGCACCAGCGGGAGCGGAAAGCGGTGGCCGGGGACGCCGTCGCGAACCCAGAGGTCGAGGTGATTCAGCGCGCAGGCGCGCACCGCGACCACCACCTCACCGGGCGCTGGCACCGGCTCGGGCAGCGCCTCCGACCAGGTGAGGGCCTCGGGGCCACCGTGGCGTTCGATGCGGAAGCCGCGCATGAAGGCCCGAGTCTACCGCCCATGGCGGCCGCTGCCGGGCGGAAGAGCTCTCAGGCCGCTGGCGTGTAGCTCTCGCCGGGGGCAAGCGCCACGACCTCGGTCGCCCCCCCCTGCTCGGCGAGAGCGCGCCGGAGCGCCTCGGGCCGGCCGACCAGCGGCGGGAAGGTCCCCCAGTGGATGGGAATCACCCGGCCGAGGCCGAGCAGACGGCAGGCGCGCGCCGCTTGGATCGGGTCCATGGTGTAGTGGTCGCCGATCGGCAGGAAGCCGAGCTCGGGGCGGTAGAGCTCGCCGATCAACGCCATGTCGGAGAACAGCGCGGTGTCGCCCGAGTGGTAGAAGGTGAAGCCGTCGGGCAGGCGGACGACGAAGCCGCTGGCGACGCCGCCGTAGACCAGCGATCCGCCGGCCAGGAAGCCGCTCGAATGGTCGGCGCGGACCTGGGTGATGCGCAGGCCGAGGGCCTCCTGCGTGCCCCCCAGGTTCATGCCCGACGTCCGCTCGACCCCCTGGGTCTCCAGCCACTGGCAGAGATCGAAGGTGGCGATCACCAGCGCGCCGTGGCGTTTGGCGAGCGCCACCGCGTCGGCCATGTGGTCGCCGTGGGCGTGGGTGACCAGGATCAGGTCGAGCCGTTCGAACCGTCCCGCGTCCTTCGGTGCGGCGGGGTTGCCGGACAGGAAGGGGTCGATCACCACCACTTCGCCGCCCGGCAGGTCGCAGCGGACAGTGGCGTGGCCGAGCCAGGTGAACTTCGGTCGCTGGGTCGTCATGGGGTCCTCCTCGGTGGGCCGTCCCGCGTCAGCATCCTACCGGCTCGCGGTGCTAGATTCCGCGCGAGGAGATTGCGATGGCGACGCTCACCCCCTGGCTGCTCTTCCTGCACGTCCTGGCCGCGCTGTGGCTCGCCGCCGGCGCCTTCGCCGGCGCCGTGGTGCGCGCGCAGACGAAACGCGCTCCCGACCTCGCCTCGCGCGTCCACGGGCTGCGGATCGCCTGGCGGCTGGTCACCGTCTTCTCGCTGCCCGGGGCGATCGGCGCGGGCCTGCTCGGGTTCGCCATCCTCCACCCGCTCGGCTACGGCTTCCGGCCGGGCTGGGTGCACGCTTCGATCGGGCTCTGGGCGGTGTTGCTCGGCGTCTCGCTGCTCTACCTGACCCCCTGGTTGCGCAGAACGCTGGCCGCCGCCGAAGCCTCGCTGGCGGCCGGCGCGCCGACCGACGAGCTCAAGCGGCTGACCGCCCAGAAGGCACCGGCCATCCTGGCCGATCTGAACGCCCTGGGCATCGTGCTCTTGACGCTGCTGATGGTGCTCAAGCCATTCTGAGACGCGCGGCTAGCGGGCAAAGCTCGCTCGCCGCCACTCGACGAGGCCGGGGAACTCCTGTTCGAGCTCGGCCGCGGTGACCTCGCGCTGGCGCTCGATCCGCCGATAGAGCCAGCGCGAGCTCGCGCGCTCCCCCTTCTCGACCCAGATCTGGTCGGCGCCGCGCAGGAACTGCGCCTGGTACCAGAGGTCGATGGCGAGTGGCAGGCCAGCCACGAAGTCCTCCAGCCGCAGGGCGCGCGGACCGCCCTGGGTCATGGCGAAGGCGTCGAAGAGGCGCGCGATCTGCGGCATCCGCCCCGGCTCGAAGCGCTCGAACGCCAGCCGGGCGACCCACTGGGCGAGCAGCCCATCGACCCACGGCGCGTCGCCGCGCAGCCCGGCCCGCTCGGCGAAGTCCCGGCTCGCTTCGATCTGGAGGATCGCGTCGGCGACCTGGAGCGCGCCCCCCTCGCGCGCGGTGCCGCGCAGCGGGACGCCGTCGAGCTCCGGCGCGGGCTCGCCGAGGAGCGACTCGATCGCGCCGACCTGGGCGTCGTCGCCCCAGCCCGGAATCGCGAAGGCGGCTGGCCCGACCTGGAGCGGCAGGCCGTAGGCACGCTCGAGCGCGGCCGCCTCCCAATCCTCGCGCGCGAGCACCCAGGCCTCGAGCGTCTGGGGGCGCTTGGACAGGAGCGCGAAGAGCTCGGCGAGCGTCTCGAGTCGGCGCTGGACGTGCGCCGCGCGGTCGAGCGTGCCCGGTGTGTAGCGGATGGTGACGGCGTCGCCGGGCAGGACGAGCAGCGATTCGAGCCGCGCGAGCCCCGCCGGTCGAATCACGGTCACGGCCTCGGCGCGCGCCGCCGCGGCGGCGCCCGGCGGTGGCAGCGGGGCGCGCTCGGCGCAGGCCAGGGCGGCGAGACCGGCGACCAGGGCGAGCGAGAGGGGGGAGCGTAGGCGCATCGTTGGAGTCTAGCTCGCGCCCGGGCACGGGATCGGAGAGGATGCTCCCCGTGCGGCGGGCGGATCGACTGTTCCGGCTCCTGCTCGAGCTGCGGCTCGGGCGGGTGGTGACGGCGCGGCGGCTGGCGGAGCGGCTCGAGGTGTCGGAGCGAACGGTCTACCGCGACGTCGCCGACTTGCAGGCCTCGGGGGTGCCGATCGAGGGCGAAGCCGGGGTCGGCTACCGGTTGCGCGGCTTCAGCCTGCCGCCGCTGATGTTCGGGCGCGACGAAATCGAGGCGCTGGTGCTCGGCGCGCGGATGGTCGAATCCTGGGGCGACGGCGAGCTGGCCCGCGCCGCGCGCGAAGCGCTCGGCAAGATCGAGGCCGTATTGCCGCGCGGCCGCTCGCACCTGGTCGAGGAGACCCGCCTGTTCGTGCCGGTGCACGGCGAGCGGCCGGTCGAGAAGCTGCCGCTGACGCTGCTCCGGCGGGCAATTCGCGACCGCCGGGTGGTCGCCGCCGCTTACCGCGACGAGGCCGGGCGCGAGACGGCGCGCTCCCTGCGGCCGCTCGCGCTCGCCTTCTATCCGCCGGTCTGGCTGCTCGTCGCCTGGTGCGAGCTGCGCGAGGCGTTCCGCAACTTCCGCGCCGACCGGTTCCTGGCGCTCGAGCCGACCGGCGTGACCTTCGAGCCGGAGCCGGGCAAGACCTTGGCCGACTACCTGGCGGCGATGGCCGAGATGGAGGCGCGGTCAGCGCAAAGCGCCGCTCAGCCCTCGCCGTAGGGCATCGGCGGCACCTTGCCGGCGAGCCGCGCGAAGACCGCGAGCGAGCCGCGGTGATGGGCCGTGTGGTCGACCACGCCCGCGATGACGTGGTAGCGCCGCCGCCGCGACAGGATCGGATTCTCCGCCATCGGCTCGGCGAGCTTCTCCTCGGGCATCGCCTCGACGGCCGCGCGCAGGCGGCCCCAGGCCGAGTCGAGTCGGCGCCGCGCCTCGGCGAGCGAGGCGACCGCCTCGGTCTCCGCCGCCATCGCCTCGAAATCGAGCCGCCAGCGGTCCTCGAAGCCCCCCTCGCGGAACCAGTCGAGGGTCTGCGCGACGTGGGCGACCATGGCCGCGGCACTCATGGTGGCGGGGGTCGCGCGCAGGCCGGAGTCGGCCTCGTCGAGCACGCTGGTGGTGCGGTCGAAGAACTTGCGGGTGGCGTCGATCTCGGCCAAGGCTTCGGTCTTGTGGTTCACGTCGGCTCTCTCTTCCGGAACGGCGCGCGGCGTCGGTGCCGCGCTGCCGAGAGGAGTCTGCCTGCCCCCTCCTGACAGCGTCGTGTCAGCAGCCTCGGCCGCTGGACGGGGCTCGACTCCGATAGTCTGCGCGGCATGTCTGCGGATCCGCAGCGGCCGCCGGCGCGGGCCTTCGGCTGGCTGGCCGCGCTGCCGGTCGGCGCGCGCCGGGCGCTCGTCGCGGCCTTCGCGGGCTGGACCCTCGACGCCGCCGACTTCGTGCTCTACCTGCTGGCCATTCCGGCGATCCGCAGCGAGTTCGCGCTCGACGCGCGGCAGGCCGGGCTGCTCGCGACGGTGGCGCTGCTCTCGTCGGCGGTCGGGGGGGTGCTGTTCGGCCGCGTCGCCGACCGGATCGGCCGCGCGCGCGCCCTCTCGATCACCATCCTGATCTTCTCCTTCGCCTCGCTCGGCAGCGCCACCTCGCAGAGCGTCGCGCAGCTGGTCGCCTGGCGGACGCTGCTCGGCCTCGGCCTCGGGGGCGAATGGTCGGCCGGGTCGGTGCTGGTGGCCGAGAGCGTGCCCGCGGCGCACCGCGGCAAGGCGATCGGCCTGATGCAGTCGGGCTGGGCGGTCGGTTACCTGATCGCGGTCGTGGTCGCCGCGGTGGTCTTGCCCACGCTCGGTTGGCGCTGGCTGTTCGCGCTCGGTGTGCTGCCGGCGCTGCTCGTCTTCTGGATCCGCCGCCGGGTCGAGGAGCCGCCGATCGCCGCCGCCGCGGGCGGCCCGCGCGCCAGCCCGTGGTCGCTTCTGCGCCCGCCGCTCGTCGGCCGGACGCTGCTCGCCACCGCGGTCTCGGCGGCGGTGATGTTCGGCTACTGGGGGCTCTTCACCTGGATGCCGTCGTTCTTCGCGGCGCCGGTCGAGCAGGGCGGCGCCGGCCTCGGCCTGGTTCGCTCGGCCGGTTGGCTGGTGCCGATGCAGGTGGGAGCGTTCTTCGGCTACCTCGCGTTCGGACACGCCGCGGACCGCTTCGGCCGGCGGTGGAGCTTCGTCGCTTTCCTGGCCGCGGCGGCGGCGATCGTCACCGCCTACGGCGCGCTGGTGCGGTCGCCGGCGGCGCTGCTGGCGCTCGCGCCCGCGCTCGGCTTCTTCGGCCACGGCTACTTCAGCCTGTTCGGCGCCCAGTTGGCCGAGCTCTTCCCGACCGGCGTTCGGGGCACCGCGCAGGGGCTCTGCTACAACACCGGCCGGGCGCTGTCGGCCGCGGCGCCGGCGACCATCGGCGCGCTCGCCGACGCGCGCGGCCTGGCGGGCGCGATCGGCTCGACCGCCGCCTTCTTCGTCGCCGGCGCCCTGCTGGTGCTCTTCCTGCCCGAGACGCGGGGCGCGGAGCTCGAGTCGTGAGCGACGTCGAGGTCCAGCGCGTCGCCGAGCGGGCGCTGCTCGTCCGCTTCGGCGACGAGCGCCTGGAGGCCGCCGTCGCGCGGGCACAGGCGTTGGCGGCGGAGCTCGCCCGCGAGCCGCCGGCGGGGCTCGTCGAGACGGTGCTCGGAGCCGGCAACCTGCTGGCCCTGTTCGAGACCGCCGACGCGCCACGGCTGGCGCAGGTCGAGCCGTGGCTGCGCGAGCGGGCGCGCGCGACCTCGCCCCGCCCGCGCGCGGCCGCGCGGGAGCACAGGATCGCGGTGCGCTACGGCGGCGCCGACGGTCCCGATCTGGAGGCGGTGGCGAGCGCCGCCGGTCTCACCTCCGCGCGGGTGGTCGAGCTCCACTCGCGCGCGGTCTACGTCGTCGCCTTCGTCGGCTTCTCGCCCGGCTTCGCCTATCTGCTCGGCTTGCCGCGCGAGCTCGAGCTGCCCCGCCGCCCGCGCCCGCGCCCGCGCGTCGCGGCCGGTTCGGTGGCGATCGCCGGGCCGTTCTCCGGCGTCTATCCGCAGGCGACACCCGGCGGCTGGCACCTCGTCGGGCGGACCGAGCTCACGCTGTTCGATCCCGGCGCCGCGCCCCCGGCGCGGCTCGCTGCGGGCGACCGGGTCCGCTTCGTGCCGGAGGAGGCGCCGCGTTGATCGCGGTCGAGCGCCCCGGGCTCTCGACGGCGGTGCAGGATCTCGGCCGGCCCGGTTTTCGCGCCGCCGGAGTGCCGCCCGGAGGGGCGATGGACGCTTATGCGGCGCGGGCCGCCAACCGCCTGGTGGGCAACCCCGACGGCGCCGCGCTGCTCGAGCTGACACTGGCCGGTCCGACGCTCCGTTTCGAGACGCGAGCCCGCGTCGCCTGGGTCGGCGGCGACGTCGAGGCCGCGATCGACGGCCGGCCGGCGGCCGGCGAACGGAGCCACGATCTGGCCGCGGGGGCGCGGCTCGAGCTCGGCCGCGCGCGGGGCGGTGCCCGCGCCTGGCTCGCGGTCGCCGGCGGCGTCGACGTGGCGACGTGCCTGGGCAGCCGGGCGACCGACCTGGCGGCCGGATTCGGCGGTCTCGCCGGCCGCGCGCTGGTCGCCGGGGACCTCCTGGCGGTGGGATGCGCGGCGCCGACGCCGCCGCGCGCGCTGGCGCCCGAGCTCCTGCGCGAGCTCGCGCGCCGCGAGCTGCGCGTGCTGGCCGGGCCGGATGCGTTCGAACTGGACGCCCAGGGCCTGCCCGCGGCCCTCGCCGGCGACCTGCGGGTCAGCGCACGCTCGGACCGGCGCGGCGTCCGCTTCGAGCGCGCGGCGCCGGCGCGCGGCGGCGGCGGCGAGCTGCGCTCCCAGGGGGTGCTGTTCGGCACCATCCAGCTGCCGCCGGCCGGCGAGCCGATCGCGCTCGGCGTCGACGCGCCGGTCACCGGCGGCTATCCCTGGGTCGCGCAGGTGATCGAGGCCGACCGGGGACGGCTGGCCCACTTTCCTCCGCGGGCGCTCGTTCGCTTCGCGGCGGTGGAGTGGGCGACGGCGGTCGAGGCCACGCAGCGGCTCGAGCGGCTGCTCGAAGCGGCGGTCGAGGAGATCCGATCTTGAGGCGCCCGAGGATCGACCTCAATGCCGATGCCGGCGAGGGATTCGACTCTGCGAAGCTATTCAGCTGGATCTCCAGCGCCTCGATCGCCTGCGGCGGCCACGCCGGCGACGCGGCTTCGATGCGGTCGGCGCTCGCCCTCTGCCGGGCGAGCGGCGTCGCCGCCGGCGCCCATCCCGGCTACGAGGACCGCGCACGGTTCGGGCGCGTCGAATACGGCGCCGGGGCGCGCGAGATCGCGGCGCTCGTCGCGCGGCAGATCGGCGCGCTGGCGGCGGCGGCGGTCGAGCAGGGCCTGAGTCTCGCGCACTGGAAGCCGCACGGCGCGCTCTACCACCGGCTGAGCGGCGATGCCACGGCGGCGGCGGCGGCCGTGGCGGCGGTGGCGGCGCTCGACCCGGAGCTGCCGGTGATCGGGTTCCCGGGCTCGGCGCTGCTCGCAGCGGCCAGCGCGCGGCGGATGCCGGCGATCCCCGAGGAGTTCGCCGATCGCGGCTATGGCGCCGACGGCATTCTGCTGCCGCGCGGCACCGCGGGCGCGCTGCTGGGAGCGGAGTCGGCAGCCGCCCAGGCGGTGGCGCTGGCGCGCCCGGGCGGAGCCGGCGTGGCCACGCTCTGCGTCCACTCGGACAGTCCCGGCGCGGCCACGATCGCCCGCGCGGTCCGCCAGCGCCTCGAGACCGCCGGCTTCGACGTCGTCGCCGCGACCGCGCCGGCGCGGTTGCCGCCGATCGCGGAGCTCCACGTCGTCGGCGCCGCGGTGGTCGAAGGGGCGCGGGTGCTCCTCACCCGGCGCGGGCCGGCGATGTCGATGCCGGGCAAGTGGGAGTTTCCCGGAGGCAAGGTCGATGCCGGGGAAGAGCCGGAGGCGGCGCTCGCGCGCGAAGCCGCCGAGGAGCTCGCCCTCGAGCTCGAGGTCGGCGCTCACCTCGGCCGCGGCACCGCTCTGGTCGACGGCCGGCGGATCGTCCTCGACGTCTATCGGGCTCGACGCCGCGGCGGCGAGCTCCGCCTCGCCGAGCACGACGCCTGCGGCTGGTTCGCCGCCGCCGAGCTCGCCGCCCTCGACTGGCCCGAAGCCGACCTGCCGATCCTCCCCCTGCTGGCGGGCGCGCTCGGCGGACCCGAGCGGGAATAGGGAGTGTGCGAGCGTGCCAAGCCTCCCTGGGGCTTGATTTTTTGATTACTCAAACTTATGATTGTGTGTGTTCGAACTCACGGAGACCCGTCGATGCCCGCCCCGCTGCTCGCCCTGCTCACCGCCGTCGCCCTGACCGGCCTCGCCGTGCTGCTCTTCTGGCCCGCTTGGGGCCTCTTCTGGCGCTGGTCGCGGGGGCTCGAGGCGTCGGACCGGGTGCGGGTCGAGGACGCCCTCAAGCACCTCTGGGATTGCGAGTACCGGCAGCACCCCGGCACGCTCCAGAGCCTGGCGGGGACGCTGGGCCTGTCGGGGCAGAGGGCGGCGGCGCTCGTCCAGCGGCTCGAGCGTCTGGAGCTCGTCGGCCGCGAGGGCGATCGCCTCCGCCTGACCGACGAGGGACGGCGGGACGCTCTGCGCGTGGTGCGGATCCACCGCCTGTGGGAGCGCTACCTCGCCGACCAGACCGGCCTCGACGCCCGGGAGTGGCACCCGGAGGCGGAGCGGCGTGAGCACCGGACCAGCGAGGCGGAGGCCGATGCGCTGGCGGCGACGCTCGGCCACCCGCGGTTCGATCCGCACGGCGACCCGATCCCGCTCGCCAGCGGCGAGATCCCGCCCGCCCGGGGCGTCGCGCTGACCGCGCTCGCCGTCGGCCAGGACGCCGAGATCGTCCATGTCGAAGACGAGCCCGAGGCGGTCTTCGCCCAGATCGCGGCGGCCGGTCTGGCGCCGGGGACGAGGATTCGCGTGCTCGAACGGACGCCGCGCCGGATCCGCGTCGCCGCCGAGACCGAGGAGGTCGTGCTGGCTCCGGTCGTGGCGGCCAACCTGACGGTGCAGCCTCTCGCCGCGGCGGCCGAGGGGCCGCCGGCGGCGGCGCTTTCGACCATCGCGCCGGGCGAGCGGGCGGAGGTGCTCGGCATCTCCGCCGCCTGCCGCGGTCTCCAGCGCCGGCGTCTGCTCGATCTCGGCCTGGTGCCCGGCACGGTGGTCGAGAACGAGCTGGTCGGTCCCGGCGGCGACCCCACCGCCTACCGCATTCGCGGCGCGCTGATCGCGCTGCGCAAGGAGCAGGCCGATCTCGTCCAGGTGCGGCGCGCCGCCGGAGGTGCCGCGTGAGCCACCCGAGCCCGGAGGCGTGCGCCGCCTGTCCCGCGCACCACGCCGGGAACCTGCGCAAGCTCGGCGTCGACATGTCGAGCTTCGATCACGTGGTCGCCCTGGCCGGCAATCCCAACACCGGCAAAAGCACGGTCTTCAACGCCCTGACCGGCCTGCGACAGCACACCGGCAACTGGCCGGGCAAGACGGTGACCCGCGCCGAGGGCGCCTTCGCCAGCGGCGGCCGGCGCTTCAAGCTGGTCGACCTGCCCGGCACCTACTCGCTGCTCTCGTCGAGCCCCGACGAGGAGGTGGCGCGCGACTTCCTGCTCTTCGGCCGACCCGACGTGACGGTGATCGTCGTCGACGCGAACTGCCTCGAGCGCAACCTCAACCTGGTGCTCCAGGTGCTCGAGATCACCGACCGCGCGGTCGTCTGCCTGAACCTGATGGACGAGGCGCGGCGTCACGGCCTCGCGGTCGACGCCCGCCGGCTCGCCCGCGACCTGGGCGTGCGGGTGGTGCCGACGGCGGCGCGCTCCGGCGAAGGGCTGCCCGAGCTGATCCAGGCCATCCAGGAGGTCGCGGCGGGCGATGGCGCGGCGCGGCCTCGCCGCGTCGGCGGCGGATCGCCGGGGCTGGAGCGGGCGGTGGCGCGGCTGACCGAAGCGGTGCGGGAGCTGCATCCGCAGTTGCCGAACGCCCAGTGGGTGGCGCTGCGGCTGCTCGACGGCGACCAACGGATCGGCGCCGCGCTGGCGGCCGGCGAGCTCGGGGAGCTCGAGAGCCTCGCGCTGGTCGGGGCACCGGAGGCGCCGGCGGGCGCGCGGATCGGCGCTGCCGGGCGGCCCTCCGCGGCGGGCGTCGAGAGAGTCCTCGCGCACGCCTCGACCCTGCGCTGGCAGGTCGGACCCGATTTCCACCAGCACCTGATGGAGGGGATCTACACCGAGGCGGCGCGCCTCGCGGATCGCGCCGTGACGCGCGCCGGAGAGCGGCCGCGCTTCGACTTCGACCGCGCGCTCGACCGGCTGGTCACCAGCCGCTGGCTCGGCATCCCGCTGATGCTGGGCATGCTGACCGTCGTCTTCTGGCTGACGATCGCGGGCTCGAACGTCCCGTCGTCACTGCTCGCGAGCCTGCTGGTCGACACCCTCCACCCCCTGCTCCAGAGTGGCGCCGGCGCGATCGGGCTGCCCTGGTGGCTGGCGGGCCTGCTGGTCGACGGCGTCTACCTCGCGACCGCCTGGGTGATCTCGGTGATGCTGCCGCCGATGGCGATCTTCTTTCCGCTCTTCACCCTGCTCGAGGACTTCGGCTACCTGCCGCGCGTCGCCTTCAACCTCGACCGCGCCTTCCGGCGCGCCGGCGCGCACGGCAAGCAGGCGCTGACCATGGCGATGGGGTGGGGGTGCAACGCGGCGGGCGTGGTGTCGACGCGCATCATCGAGAGCCCGCGCGAGCGCCTGATCGCGATCCTCACCAACAACTTCGCGCTCTGCAACGGGCGTTGGCCGACCCAGATCCTGGTCGCCTCGATCTTCATCGGCGCGCTGGCGCCGGCCCACCTGGCCGGGCTGATCTCGGCGCTCGCCGTGGTCTCGGTCGCGGTGCTCGGGGTCGTCCTCACCTTTGCGGTCTCCTGGCTGCTGTCGCGCACCGTCCTGCGCGGCGAGGTCTCGGCGTTCAGCCTCGAGCTGCCCCCCTACCGGCCGCCGCGCGTGCTGCGGACGCTCTACACCTCGCTGATCGACCGCACTTTGCTGGTGCTGTGGCGCGCCGTCGTCTTCGCGCTGCCCGCGGGCGCCGTGATCTGGCTGGTCTCGAACGTCCAGTGGGGCGGGGTGAGCGTCGCCGAGCGGCTGATCGGCGGCATGGAGCCCTTCGGCTGGTGGATCGGCCTCTCGGGGGTGATCCTGCTCGCCTACCTGGTGGCGATCCCCGCCAACGAGATCGTGGTGCCGACCCTCCTGATGCTGACCGTGCTCACCACCGGCGCCACCGGCTTCGGCGCGGGCGCCGGCGTCATGTTCGAGCTCGACTCGACCGTCGACACCGCCGCGCTGCTGACCGCCGGAGGCTGGACGCTGCTGACCGCCGTCTGCCTGATGCTCTTCAGCCTCGTTCACAACCCCTGCTCGACCACCATCTACACCATCTGGAAGGAGACCCGGAGCGTCAAGTGGACGACGATCGCCGCGCTCCTGCCGGTCGTGATGGGGTTCGTGCTCTGCTTCTTCGTCGCCCAGACCTGGCGACTGGTGACCGGGTGATGCGAGCGCCGCGCCGGCTCCTCCCCTTCGTCGTCCTGCTCGCGACCGCGGCGCCGGCGCTGCCGATCGCGATCGGGAAGCACGAGGCGGAGCTGGTCACGGATCGCCCGGACCAGACCGAATCCGCGGAAGTGGTGCCGCTCGGCTCGCTGCAGCTCGAGATCGGCAGCCACTACCATCGTGAGCAGACGCCGAGCGGCGCGCTCGAGGTGCGCGAAGCGCCGGCGACGCTGCTGCGCTACGGCGTCACGCCCCGGCTCGAGCTGCGCCTCGCCTGGCCCGGACGGATCGCCGTCGATGCCCCTTCGGATTCGGGTTCCCTCAGCCAGCGCGGGCACGGCGACCCCGAGGCCGGCTTCAAGCTCGCGCTCGGCGAAGCGCGTGGAGGCCAGGCGCGAAGCGCGCTCCTGGTGCACGCGACGTTGCCGGCGGGAAAGAGCGGTTTCGGTTCGCCGCGCGCGGACCTCTCCGCACGGCTCGCCGTCGCGCACGATCTGTCGGCGTGGGCCGGCTGGAGCTGGAATCTCGGTCTCGAGAGCGGCTCTTCCGAGGACGGCCGGCGAGGGGTGAGCACGCTCACCCGATGGGTCTACTCCGGAGCCCTCGGATTCGACCTCGGCCCGCGCTGGGGCCTCTTCGTGGAGCTGTTCGGCGACCTGCCGGCCAGTGATCCCGCGCCGTCGGCGCACGCGTTCGACGGTGGCGTCACGTACCGCCTGCGGCCCGGCGTGCAACTCGACGCCGCCGTCGGCCGCGGCTACTCGGGTGCCGCCCCGGACTTCTTCGCCGGGGTCGGCATCGCCATTCGACTGGACCGCTGAGGGCGAGGCCGTGCCGACCGCCACCGTCGAGGACTACCTCAAGCAGATCCTGATCGGCGAGCAGAGCGCACCGGGCGAGCGGGTCGCCACCGGCGCGGTGGCGGCGGCCCTGGGCGTGACGCCCGGGTCGGTGACGGCCATGATGAAGACGCTCGCGGAAGCCGGGCTGGTCGACTACGAGGCCTACGCCGGCGCGACGCTCTCGGCGGCGGGGCGGCGGCTCGCCCTCCACGTGCTGCGGCGGCACCGGCTGATCGAGCTCTTCCTGGTCGAGGTCCTGGGCTACGACTGGAGCGAAGTGCACGACGAGGCGGAGCGGCTCGAGCACGCGGTGTCGGAGCGGCTGGTCGACCGGATCGACGAGATGCTCGGACGCCCCGCGGTCGACCCGCACGGCGATCCGATCCCGACCGCCGCCGGCCAGGTCGCCGTGCCGGCGGTCGTGCCCCTGGCCGGGGTGCCGGCTCGGCGGTCGCTGCGGGTCGCGCGCGTGCTCGACCAGGATGCCGGGTTCTTGCGCTGGATCGACGTCACCGGCCTGGCGCCGGGGACCCTCCTGCACGTGCTCGATCGCGACGAGGCGGCGGGCACCCTCGCGCTCGAGCTCGGATCGGGGGCGCGGCTGGCGGTGGGACTGCCGGCGGCGGCGAAGATCCTGGTCGCGCTCGAGGGGGATCAGCCGAGCGGCGTGAAGCGGGCGCGCCAGTAGCTGCGCCGGCGCGACCAGAACGACAGCCGGGGCGCGCGGCGCAGCAGCTCGCGCGGCCGCTCCTCGATGGCGCCCAGAAGCTCGAGCGCGATCGGCAGCAGGTAGACGAGCGGGCGGCGGAAGGTGAGCGGCACCTCGGCCGCCGCGCGGGCGCCACGCAGCAGCAGCGGGCGCAGCGCCTCGGCCTCGGCGACGACGGCGGCCACGATCTCGTCTTCGCGGCGGTACTGCAGGGGCTCGGGCAGCACCGACAGCGCCAGCCCGCAGCGGCGCTGGGCGAGCTCCTCCGGCAGCGCGAGCAGGCGGCCGAGCCGGCCGAGACCGGCGGCCAGATCGACGGTGGCCGGCGCCGGCTCCGCGCCCGCCAGCGCGGCTGCCAGCGCGTGCGCGAGCGCCTGCCAGCGCTCGGCGTCGGCCTCGGGGGTCGCCGCGCGGGGCGCCTCCGCCCATTCGCGCGCGGCGGCGAGCAGGCCGTCGAGCGCCGCGCGGCCGAAAGTCCTGCGCGCCGATTCGGCGGCGAGCAGGCGCAGGAAGGCGCTCTCGGCGGGCTCGCCCGCCAGGGCGCGAGCGAGGTGGAATGCCGCGCGATGGATGCGCGCGACCCGGGTGGCCGGCGCATCCGGCTCGGCGGCGGTGCGCAACAGCGCCCGCGTCCAGACGAAGAGCAGCTCGGCTCGGCGGCGCTCGCGCGCCGGCAGCAGGCCGAGGGCCGCGGCGGCGTCGGCGAGCCCGCGCCGGGCGACCGCGGCCGCGCGCCCGAGCAACTCGTCTTCGGCCGGCGGCGATGTGGGCGCGAGCCAGCTGCCGAGCTCCGACGCGGCATCCCACGGCTCCGCGGAGAGCAGAGTCGGGCGCTCGGACGGGGGCGCGCCGGCGGCCATCGGCGGGGCGGTCGAGCTCAAGCCAGGAGGCGGAGCAGCTCGCGTTGCGGCTCGCCGCCGGTGACCTCCGCGGCCTCGGCGGTGAGCGCGATGTTGACCTCGCTGCGCACGCCGATCTCTCCGGGCAGGTAGATCCCGGGCTCGATCGAGAAGCCGGTCATGGCCAGGAGCTTGCGGGTGTCGTGAGTCTCCAGGTTGTCCATGTTGGCGCCCTGTCCGTGGTCCTTGGTGCCGATCGAGTGGCCGGTCCGGTGGATGAAAGCGTCACCGTAGCCCGCCCGGCGGATCACTTCGCGCACCGCGTCGTCGACCTCGTAGCCGCGGATCGGCATCCGCGGCCAGCGCGAGCGGACCAGCTCGATGCCGGCGTCGCGGCCGGCGGCGACGATCGACCAGATCTCCTGCTGCCGGTCGGTCGGCGCCGCGGCGCAGACGCCGCACCAGGTGATGTCGGCGTAGATCGAGTCGGCGGCCTTCTCCTTCGCCCACAGATCGATGAGCAGGAGATCGCCGGTCCGGATCGGCCAAGCGGTCGCCGCGGTCGGCTCGAAGTGCGGGTCGGCGGCGTGCGCGTTGACCCCCACGATCGGCTCCGCCTCGGTGTGGAGCCCGGCCCGATCGAAGGCGCCCAGGATGAACTGCTGCACGGCGTGCTCGTCGAGCGGCTGCTCGGCGCGCAGCCGGTCGGCGACCAGCGCGAACGCCTCGCGGACGATGCGGTGCAGGTGGACGTTGGCGCGGCGGTGGCTCTCCAGCTGCTCGGGCGTCCAGACCGCGGCGAAGCGCTGGGCGAGGTCGGCCGAGGTGGCGAGCTGCACGCCGAACGAGGCCAGCAGCTCGGCGGTGCCGGCATCGAGCCGGGAGCAGGTGGGCAGCTCGTTCTTCGGGCTGTACTGGGCCGCCAGCCGCCGGCAGTCGCGCACCAGCAGCTCGAGCTGCTGACGGTGCTGCTGCCAGGTGGTGTAGAGGCCCTTGGCGCCGGGCAGGTGATCGAGCATGGCCGGCTCCAGCGTCGAGACCAGCTTGCGCGGCTCGCCCTGCCGGGGGACGAGGTAGTAGCAGCGGCGGGTGATCAGGGCCCTGCCGGAAAGCCCCAACAGGTCGAGGCTGATCGGATCGTTGCCCTGAAAGACGGTGAACAGCCAGCCGTCGAGCTCCGCCTCGGCGAGCGCGGCCTGGATTTCCGGAATCTTCGCTCCGAGCATCGGTGCCTCCCGGAGCGGAATCCTACGGGAATCCGCGCGCCGAAGCCGGCTCTCGCGGGGACCGGAGCGATCCGGGACCGAGTCGCGGCCACCGAAGGACGGTTCGTCCCTCCCGTTCGGCTACACGGCCCTGCCGCGCGTAGAGTGGGGCCATGGGTCCTGCGGTCAGGCGCCGCTCGCGGTTCCGGAGGGTGCTGCTCTGGCTGGCGCTCTGGATCGGCCTGGGGCTGTTTTTCGCCTCGGAGGCCGCCATCCGGCAATACCCCGGCGGTGGGCGGTCGCTGCCCTGGGCCGACGCCCTGACCATCAACATCCCCTTCTACCTGCTCTGGGCCCTGGTCGCCCTGGGCGTGCTCGGCCTCTGCCGGCTGCTGCCGATCGCCGGCGGCCACCAGGCGCGCAACTCGAGCCTCCACGCCGCTGGCAGCCTGCTCTTCGCCTCGCTCCACCTGCTGCTCGCCGAAGCGGCCTTCCACGGTGTCCGCGCCTGGCGCGGCCGCGAGGTCGATTTCGGCGAGGCGCTCGGCTTCTCGTTCCGCCACAACTTCCACGTCAACGTCTTGACCTACTGGGCCGTGGTCGGCGCCTGGCATCTGCTCGCGTACTACCGCGGTCTGCGCGAGAAGGAGCTGGTCGCCTCACGCCTCCAGGAGCAGCTCGCGCGCGCGGAGCTCGCGGCGTTGCGCATGCAGCTGCAACCGCACTTCCTGTTCAACGCGCTGCACTCGATCTCCGAGCTGGTCTACACCGACCCGGCGGCCGCCGATCGGATGCTGGTGCGCCTCTCCGACCTGCTGCGCCAGTCGCTCGAAACCAACGGCCATCAGGAGATCCGGCTGGAGCAGGAGCTCGAGTACGTCGAGCGCTACCTCGAGATCGAGCGGATGCGCTACTCGGACCGGATGCGGCTGCAGATGTACGTCGACGAGTTCACCCTCGACGCCGCGGTGCCGACCTTCCTGCTCCAGCCGCTGGTCGAGAACGCCATCATCCACGGAGTCGGGCGGTCGGCCGGGCCCTGCCGGGTGGCGGTGCGCACGCGCCGTGAAGGCGACGAGCTCTACCTCGAAGTCGAGAACGACCTGCCGCCCGGCACAGGGTCGGCCGGGCGCCCCGACCGGGAGGGCGTGGGCATCCAGAACACCCGCGCCCGCCTCGAGCAGCTCTACGGTGGCCAGGCGCGGCTCGACCTGGAGATCCGGCCGTCCGGCATCGCGCTGGTGCGGGTCGTGCTGCCGTTCCGAGAACCCGACGCCGACCGCCACGTAAGTAGAGGGTAAATGGGCGACGGAGGCGGTATGGCAGAGCTGCTGAAGGTCCTGCTGGTCGACGACGAGCCGCTCGCGCGCGGCAAGCTGCGCCGCCTGCTGGCGGAGGAGGACGGCATCGAGGTGGTGGGCGAGGCCGGTTCGGCGGCGGAAGCGCGAGCGCGAATTGAGAGCGAGCGGCCCGATCTGCTCTTTCTCGACATCCAGATGCCGGGCCAGAGCGGCTTCGACCTGGTCGAGAGCCTGCCCAAGGAGGCGATGCCGGCGGTGATCTTCGTCACCGCCTACGACCAGCACGCGGTGCGCGCCTTCGAGGTCAATGCCCTCGACTACCTGCTCAAGCCCTTCGACCGCGAGCGGCTGCGCCTGGCGCTCGAGCGCGCGCGGGAGTCGATGGCGCGCGAGCGCGAGGCCGCGCACCTCGACGAGCAGCTCAAGTCGATGCTGTCCGAGCTGCGTGGCGAGCAGCCGTTCCTCGAGCGCTTCGTCGTGCGCAGCGTCGGCCGGATCGTCTTCGTGCGCGCTCAGGACGTCGACTGGATCGAGGCCGCGGGCAACTACGTCCGGCTGCGCATCGGCAAGGAGAGCCACCTGCTGCGGGAGACCATGAGCTCGCTCGAGACCCGCCTCGATCCGAGGGTCTTCGCGCGCATCCACCGCTCGACCATCGTCAACATCGACCGCATCCGGGAGCTCAACCACATCTTCCACGGCGACTACTCGGTCCAGCTCAAGGACGGCACGCGTCTGACCCTGTCTCGCGGCTACCGCGAACAGTTCGAGAGAATCGTGGGCGGGACCGCGCAGATTCCCCAGGAAGCCTGATCGCGCCAGCTCCGAGGGGTTCGTCGAGGCGCGCGGTCGAGTCGCGCCCGGCCGGAGGTGAGGTGCGCTCCCAGGCCGTCAGGAAGAGCCGGTCGGCGGCCGCGCACTCCGCGGGTTGGAGCCGCCGCCGGAGCAGCCGCCCGCCGACGTCTCTGCTCAGCTGGCCCATGATGTGCCCCGAACACGCCGGATCGAGCTGATCCTCCAACCCCAGCACGTGCCCGAGCTCGTGGCTCAAGGTATCGGACAAGTGCTCCGGACCGCCGCAGGAGCGCAGGCTGCCGTCCACCGGGTCGCGAGCGTGCGAGTAGATCGTCACCTCGTTGCCAGCGAAGGCGCCGCATCGACCGGCGCCCGATGCGGCCTCCCCCGTGACGTAGCGGACGACCAGGACTCGGTGCGGGAGCGCGGTTCGGTACTCGAAGCGCGGAAAGCGCGCATTCGAGTTGCAGGCCGGCCCGTTCCAAGCCGCCATGGCGTCGTCGACGACGCCCTCGAGGCCAGGCGGGAATCCACGCGGGGCGACCAGGATGGCGTCGAGCTCGTGGGCCGGACGGAGCCTCGGGGAGACGCACGGGTCCGCGGGGCCGAGCCCGGCCGGCAGCGCCTCCGCCGCCGCGGGGAACGAGCCCGAGGCCTGGCAGAGCAGAGCCAGCAGGATGCCGGGGAAGCGGTGGTGGCGGTGCGGTCCCATTCCGCACGTTACGCGCGGATGGCCGGCGTCTGGTGCCGCGCGGCGGCCTCACCCTGGGCGGCAGCCTGGCTGGCGACGTCGATTCCGGGGCGACCAGGGACCCCGCGCCGCCTCAGAGCCGGTAGGCGGCCGACCCGATCGCGCGGCTGCCGCGCACCGAGCGCGCGAAGCGCGGCAGCGAGCGCGAGGCTTCGTCGGGGAGTCGGATCATGCCCCGCCCGACGGTGCTCTCCAGCGCGGCGAGCCGATCGCCGTCGAAGTTCGTCCCGCGCTTCTCGGCGAGGGTCAGGAACCGTGAATCGGCGGCAGCGCACTCCGCGGGCCTGAGCTGCCGCCGCAGCAGCTCACCGCCGCGGGTGCGCACCAGCTGGCCCATGGCGTGACCGGCGCAGGCCGGGGAGTACTGGTCCTCGAGTCCGAGAACGTGGCCGAGCTCGTGGATCAAGGTGTCGATCAGGTGCGGGGCGTCGCCGCACGACCGGGGGACACCGTCGCGCGGGTCGCGCGCGTGGGAGTAGAGGACGACCTCGTGGCCGACGAACGAGCCGCAGCGCCCGGGTCCCTCGGCGCTCTCGCCGGCCACGAACCGGACCTGCAGCACGCGGTGCGGCAGCTCGGTCGAGAGCTCGAAGCGGGGGAAGCCCCAGCGCGCGTTGCAGGTGGGGTGATTCCAGGCCGCCATCGCGGCGTCGACCACGTGGGCGAGCGCCGGCGGAAAGCCGCTGGCGACGACGCGGACGGCGCTGATCGACTGCGGCGGGGCGGGGCGCGGCGACACGCAAGCGTCGCCGGCGCGCGCGGCGGCGGGAATCGCCAGGGCGAGCGCGGAGAGGAGCGCGGCGGCCGCGGCGCGGCGCCGCCGGGTGGGAGTCGAGAGTGAGGTGGCGATCCCGAGCATGGCCCCGACCTCCTTCGAGCGCGATTACGGCGGGCGCGCGACGGCGTTACCCGAGTAGGGATCGCGGCGATGAACGGTGGTTCTCACCGGTCCCGGCGCGGGACGCACGCGCCGCCGCCGCCAGAGTCGACGCGCAAGCGTGGGTCGCGTGAAGCGATCGGGACGAGACGGCCTCGCGGAGGACGAATTCTCCACGCCGCCGGATCCCTGGCGCGCGCTCGCCGCGGCCGCGCCGGCGAGAGCGGTGACCAACTGCACCGCGGCGGCTCCGGAACGAGTCGGCGTGACGCCAACGGACAGCGCGCCGACGCCCGCCCGGTCTGGCACGTTCGTGGCTCTCTCTCGGCGTGAGGCCCGCGGCGGACGCGGGCCGCGAAGAGACGACGAAAGGAGAATCGACATGAGACGCATCCAGAGCGGTCTCGCATGGCTGCTGGTGGCGCTGCTGGTGCCGGCGGTGGCGGCGGCCCAGGGGGTGCAGACCGGCGTTCTGGTCGGCAATGCCACTTCCAACGACGGCGAAGCGCTGCCGGGTGTCTCCGTAGCGGTGACCTCGCCGGCGATGATCGGCGAGCGCGCGACCCAGACCTCGATCAACGGCGACTTCATCCTGCGCGGCCTGCCGCCGGGCGTCTATACCGTCCGCTTCGCGCTCGAGGGCCTGCAGACGGTCGAGCGCACGGCGACGGTGCCGCTGGGCGGCACCGCGCGCGCCGACGCGGTGCTGGAGATCGTGGCGGCGACCGAAACGATCGTGGTCGAGGGCGAGGCGCCTTCAGCGCTCGAGACCACCACCGTGGGCGCCAACTTCAAAGCCAGCACCGTCAACTCGTTGCCGATCAACCGCGACTTCAGCGCCATCGCCGAGCTGTCCGGCGGGCTCACCGACAACACGCCCAACGTCGGCCAGGTGACGATCAACGGCGGCTTCGCCTTCGACAACGTGTTCATGGTCAACGGCGTCGACATCACGGAGAACCTGTTCGGCGATTTCGACAACCTGTTCATCGAGGACGCGATCGCCGAAACCCAGGTGCTGACCTCCGGCATCTCGGCCGAGTACGGCCGCTTCTCCGGTGGCGTCGTCAACGCCATCACCAAGAGCGGCGGCAATCAGCTCGCCGGCTCGCTGCGCGCCGATTTCGAGAAGCCCGAGTGGCGCGACGAGACGCCGTTCGAGAAGGACCGTGGCCTCGTGCGCGAGGGCGAGCTGGGCAAGGTCTACCAGGCGACGCTGGGCGGCCCGGTGGTGCGCGACCGGCTCTGGTTCTTCCTCGCCGGGCAGACCCAGGACCAGGACAACGCGTTGACCCTGGCGATCACCGGCATTCCGTTCAACACCATCGTCGAGAACGACCGCTACCAGGTCCAGCTGACCGGCAACCTGAGCTCCAGCCACTCCCTGCAGCTCAGCTACACCAACAACGAGACGGTGCAGAGCAACGTCCGCTCGACCAGCCGGGCGATCGACACCCACAGCCTGATCGACCGCAACTTCCCCAACGAGGGCCTCTCGATCGGCTACAGCGGCGTCCTGACCAGCAGCCTGTTCGCCGAGCTCCGTTACTCGGAGAAGGCGTTCGGGTTCCGTAACGCCGGCGGCACCAGCCGAAACATCCTGGACTCGCCATTCCGCAGTCAGGGCGCGCTCGCCGGGGCGAGCGTCAATCGCAACTACAACGCGCCCTATTTCGACGCCACCGATCCCGAGGACCGCGACAACGAGCAGATCTTCGGCGCGCTGTCGTGGTTCCTGAGCACCGAGCGGTCCGGCAGCCACGACCTCAAGGTGGGCGTCGAGCGCTTCAACAACATCGGCGTCGGCGGCAACTCGCAGACCTCTACCGACTACGTCTTCTACACCGACTACCTGACCGCCGGCGGTCAGCCGGTGTTCGGCGCCAACGGCAAGCTGATTCCGGTGTTCACGCCGGGCCTGTCGGGCATCGGACAGTGGATCGCGACGCGCGGCGCGTCGATCGACATCGTGACCGACGCGATCTTCGTCAACGACCGCTGGAACCTCGACGCCAACTGGTCGTTCAACCTCGGCCTGCGCTACGAGAAGACCGACGCCGAGACCCAGGCCAACATCACCACCATCGACACCGACGCCCTGGTGCCGCGCCTGGGGGTGAGCTACGACCCGCTGGGCAACGGCAAGTACAAGTTCGACGTCACCTACTCGCAGTACGCCGGCCGTTTCAACCAGAACCAGTTCGCGGCCAATACCGCGGTCGGCTCGCCGTCGCTGCTCTACGGCTACTACATCGGGCCAGCCGGGCAGGGCCTCGACTTCGCGCCGGGCTTCGATCCCGCCAACTACTTCTTCTACTACGCCGCCGATCCGAGCGCCAACGTGTTCGTCGACCCCGACATGTCGTCGCCGATCACCGAGGAGATCTCGCTGTCGGCCGGCATCGAGCTCGGTCGCGGCGGGTACGCCAAGCTGACCTACGTCGATCGCAACGTGTCGAACTTCGTCGAGGACTTCATCGACACCACCACCGGCAGGACGGTGGTCGAGATCGGCGGCGTCGTGGCGGGCGAGTTCGAGAACCAGGTGCTGCGCAACACCGACGCGCGGGAGCGCAAGTACCGGGCGCTGATGCTGCAGGGGCAGTACCGGATCCTGGACAACTGGACGGTGGCCGGCAACTGGACCTACCAGATCGCCAACGAGGGCAACTACGAGGGCGAAGCGGCCAACCAGCCGGCGCTGACCTCGAGTTTCGGCAACTTCCCCGAGCTGTGGGTCGACCGCAACGGGCCCTACGGCCGCTTCGACGACTACCAGGAGCACAAGATCCGCGTGTGGTCCAACTACCTGGTCAATCTCGGCCGTGCCGGCGCGCTCGACATCGGCGCGCTGCTGCGCTACGACTCGCCGCTCACCTTCAGCTACTTCTCGACCAGCGTGCCGTTCTCGGCGATCCAGCTCGCGCGTGACCCCGGGTACCTCTCGCGCGGCAACACGCAGACGCTGTTCTACGGCGAGCGGGGGGCGGGCGAGTTCGAGTCCTCGACGGTGTTGGATCTCGCGCTCCAGTACCGGGTGCCGGTCTTCCGCTCGATCGAGCCCTGGGTCAAGGTCGAGATCCGCAACCTGTTCAACGACGATGCGCTGCTGACTCACGACGTCACGGTCCGGCCGGACAACGCCGGCCCGCGGGACGCCGACGGGCTGCCCGTCAACTTCGTTCGCGGCCCGAACTTCGGGCAGGCGACCTCGGAGGTGAGCCACCAGGTGCCGCGCGAGTACCGCGCGTCGCTGGGCATTCGCTTCTGACCTCCGTCCGGCGCCGTCGGCGCCGCGACGCGTTCCCCGAGGGGCGGCTCCGGCCGCCCCTCTTTTTGGTCTCCGTCCGGCGCTTCACGGCGAGGTCCGGGCTGTGTTCGTGGCGGCGAAGCGGCACAGGCTTGGCGTCGAAGGGGGGCGGAGGCGGGGCTTCGGAGCGCAAAAAAAAGGCGGCTCTCGCCGCCGTACCCAAGAAGGAGGTGGCGACGCCGGAGCGCCCGCCGCCTCTGCCTCGAAGCTAGATCCGGGCCGGCCGGCGGCGCCAGGCAAGTGTGACGAGAGCGCCCTGGCGTGACGCGAACGGGGCGCTGCGTTTGCGGCTAGAATCCCGGCGTGGAGCCGGTCCCCCGTCGAGTCGGTCGCTACGAGATCGTGCGCGAGCTGGGCCGCGGCGCGATGGGCGCGGTCTTCCTCGCCCACGACCCGCAGCTCGGCCGCGATGTGGCGGTGAAGCTGATCTCGGCGGCGCTCGCCGGCGGCCGGGACGACCGCGACGAGGTCGCGGCCCGCTTCCAGCGCGAGGCGCGCGTGGCGGCGCGACTCACCCATCCCAACGTGGTCGCCGTCTACGACGCCGGCCGCGACGGCGACGCGCTCTACCTGGTCATGGAGCTGGTCGAGGGCCGCTCGCTCGCCGACCAGCTCGCCCGTGGCGAGTTCCCTCCGATCGAGCGCGCGCTCGAGATCGCGGCCCAGGCCGCCGATGCCCTGGCCGCCGCGCACGTCGCCGGTGTCGTCCATCGCGACATCAAGCCGGGCAATCTGCTGCTGACCCGCGAAGGCCGGGTCAAGGTCGCCGATTTCGGCGTCGCCAAGGCGATCGGCGAATCCACCGAGCTGACGCGCACCGGGATGATGGTCGGCAGCCCCGCCTACATGGCGCCCGAACAGGTCAAGGGGATCCCGCTCGACGGCCGCAGCGACCTGTTCTCCTTGGGCGTCGTGCTCTACGAGATGCTGCTGCGCCGCAAGCCCTTCCCGGCCGACACGGTGACCAGCCTCGTCTACCAGATCCTCCACGAGGATCCGCTCGCCGACGTCGCGATCGCCTCGACGCTCTCGACCGAGGTCGCCGAGTTCCTGGGCTGGGCGCTCGCCAAGGACCGCGAGTCCCGGCTGCCCGACGCGGTGACCTTCGCCGCGCGCGCCCGCGCGCTGGCCGCCCACCCCGGCACCCCCGCGGCGACCGCGCCGACGGCGCTGATGCCGCGGACGCAGGCTCCGGCGGCGCCGCGTCCGCAGGCCGCAGCGAGCCTGCCGCCACCGAGCGCCGACCCGAAGCCGTCGAGCGGCGGCCGGCGCGGGCCGCCGGCGCCGCTGCTCTGGGGTGCCATCGCCGCGGCGCTGTTGATCGGCGTGGCCGCGGTCGCCTGGATGCTGCGCTCGCCGCCGGCGCCCACGGTCGGCGCGGCGGAGCTGCCGGTGCCGACCGCCGTGCCGCTGCCGCAGCCCGAAGGGCCGGCTGCTGCCGCCGTGGTCGAGCCGGTGGCGCCGGCGGCGGAGCCGACGCCCGAGCCGACCCCGACCCCGACCGCCGCACCCCTGCCGGTGCGGATGCCGACCCCGACGCCGGAGCCGAGCCCGGTCCCGGTGGCGCCGACCGCGACGCCGACGCCGGCGCCGACACCCAAGCCGACGCCGACCCCGCCGCCGATCTTCGCGTTCTACGAGACGCGCAAGCTCGGCAAGTTCGACGTCGACCCCGAGGAGGCCTACCTCAAGGTCAACGGCGAGGTGATCGGCATCGCCGACCAGTGGGACGGCGCCGGCGGTGGCAAGCTCTACCCCTTCCCGGGCCCCGGGACCTACCTGGTCGAGATCTACCTCGAGGGCTACGAGACGCTCTGGGTGCAGGTGATCGTCAAGCCGGACGCCGCGCGCGAGCGGGTCAGCATCAATCCGGAGCTCCAGAAGATCAAGAAGAAGTAGCGCCCGCGTCACCGGCCCCGCGGTCGAGGCGGGTGAGAGCTCCGGGCTAGTAGATCTTCTTGCCGAGCAAGCTGAGGGTCAGGCCGACCAGCGTGTTGGCGGTGACGTTGGCGCGGTCGAGGATCGGGTTGACCTCGACCAGGTCGAGGCTGGTCACCCGCCCCCAGTCGGCGAACAGCTCCATCAGCAGGTGGGCCTCGCGGAAGGTCAGCCCGCCGGGCACCGGCGTGCCGACACCGGGCGCGATCTCGGGATCGAGCACGTCGGCGTCGAAGGAGAGGTGGACGCGCGGCAGCGCCTCGAGCTGGCGGAAAGTGCGCGCCGCCACCTCGGAGAGCCCGAGGTGATCGACCTCGGTCATCGTGTAGACGGTGACTCCGGCCTCGCGCATCAGCCGGCGCTCCTCGCCGTCGAGGTCGCGCACGCCGATCAGCACGACGTCCTCCGGCCGCACCTTGGCCCCCGGCCAGGCGAGGTCGACCAGCCGGGGCTCGCCCAGGCCGCAGAGCGCCGCGAGGGGCATGCCGTGGATGTTGCCCGACGGCGAGGTGCGTGGCGTGTTGAAGTCGCCGTGGGCGTCGATCCAGACCAGGCCCGTCCGCTGCCGGCGCGAGCAGCCGGTGACCGAGCCCATGGCGATCGAGTGGTCGCCGCCGAGCACCACCGGGAAGACGTCGTCGCCCAAGCCGAGCAGACGATCGACCGTGATCTCGCAGGCGCGCCGGATCGCCTCGAGGTAGCCCATGCCACCGCCCGGCTTGGCGTGCTCGATGCGCAGCTCCTCGGCGGTGGGGACGTCGACGTCGCCGAGGTCGAGCAGCTCGTGGCCGAGCCCCTCGAGCTGCTGGTCGAGCCGGCCGTAGCGCAGCGCGGAGGGCCCCATGTCGACCCCGCGCCGCCCTTGGCCGAGGTCCATCGGGACGCCCAGGATCGCCACCTTGCGCGGCTTCATGGCGGCGGATCCTAGCAGCCGCCACGGCCGCCGGCGGCGTGGCGCCGTGCTAGCGTTTCCCCATGCCGGTCGACGAGCATCGCGCGGCGGCGCAGCGGTCCGCGTTCGGTTTCGCGGTCATCACCGCGAGCGACACGCGGACGCCGGAGAAGGACCTGTCGGGAGCGCTCGCCCGCCAGCGGCTCGAGGCCGCCGGGCACCGGGTGCTGGAGTCGATCCTGGTGCGCGACGATGCCGGCCTGCTGCGGGCCGCGGTGGCCGAGGCGCTCGCCGCCAAGGCGGTCGACGCCGTCGTGGTCACGGGCGGTACCGGCTTCGCGCCGCGCGACGTCACGATCGAGGCGCTGGCGCCGCTGTTCGACAAGACGATCGACGGCTTCGGCGAGCTCTTCCGCCGTCTCTCCTTCGACCAGATCGGGCCGGCCGCCATGCTCTCGCGCGCCACCGCCGGCATCACCGCCGGCAAGGCGATCTTCCTCGTTCCCGGCTCGCCCGCCGCGGTCGACCTCGCCCTCTCCGCCCTCGTCCTGCCCGAGATCGCCCACCTGCTCGGCCAGGCGCGGCGCGCGAGCTGAAGTTCCTGGGCGGGCTCAGCGGCCGCCGCGGCCGCGGACGATCCGCACCACCAGCAGCAGCAGGACGGCGCCCAGGGTGGCGACGAGCAGGCTGTAGACGTCGAAGCCGCGGAAGCCGCCGAAGCCGAGCAGGGTGGCGAGGAAACCGCCCAGGAAAGCGCCGGCGACGCCGATCACGATCGTCGGCAGGCACCCCACGCGATCCTTGCCGGGCAGGAAAAAGCGGGCCAGCACGCCGGCCAGCAGGCCGAGGAGCAGCCAGAGGAAGCCGTTCATCATCGCGAACTCGGGCATCGTCGTCGCCTCCAGGTCGGTCGCGCCGCGTCCGCGGGCGCGGCCGCGAGCCTAACCCAGCCTTGCTAGTCTCCGCCCGTGTCCGCGCGCCCGAAGCTCCTGCTGATCGACGGTTTCCACACCATCTTCCGCGCCTTCTACGCCATCCGCGAGCTGGCCAACTCGAAGGGGCAGCCGACCAACGCCGTCTACGGCTTCCTCCAGATCCTGCGCAAGGTCCTGCGCGACGAGGCGCCCGACTTGGTCGGCGTCGCCTGGGACGTCTCCGACCAGACCGTGCGCACCGAGAGATTCGCCGACTACAAGGCCAACCGCGCGCCGATGCCCGAGGATCTGCGCGTCCAGATTCCCTACCTGCGCCGCGCCATCGAGGCCTACCGCATCCCGATCCTCGAGCTCGACAACTACGAGGCGGACGACCTGATGGGGACGCTCGCCCGGCAGGCGGCGGAGCGGGGCTACGAAGTCCTGCTCGTCTCCGCCGACAAGGACCTGATGCAGCTGGTCGGCCCGCACGTCTCGCTCTTTCACACCGGCCGCGGCAAGCGCTACGACCCGGCCGAGGTCGAGCGAGACTACGGCCTGCCGCCGGCGAAGATCGCCGATTTCCTGGCGCTCACCGGCGACAGCGTCGACAACGTGCCGGGGGTGCCCGGCATCGGCGAGAAGGGGGCGCAGAACCTGATCGCCGAGTACGGTTCGGTCGAAGAGCTGCTCGAGCGCGCCGGCGAGATCTCGCGCAAAGGCTACCGCGAGGGGCTGCTGAACCACCGCGAGCAGGCGCTGCTGTCGAAAGAGCTGGTCACCATTCACACCGACTTGCCGGTCGAGCTCCACCCGGAGTCGCTGCGGCTCGACCCGCCGGACACCGAGGCGCTGCGACAGCTCTACGCCGAGCTCGAGTTCCGCACCCTGCTCGCCGAGCTCGGCGCCGGCCAGGATTCGGCGCCGGCCGCCGCTCCGCTCGCCGAGGTGACGACGGCTGCGGAGTGGCAGGCGGCGACCGCGGCGCTCGACGACCGCCTGACCGTCGTCCTGCTCGGCGGCGAGCGGCCGGTGGCGGTGGCGGTCGCCGGCGCGGACGGCGCCGGCACGCTCGCCGACCTGCGCCGCCCCGGGCTCGACGCCGCCGTCCGGGCCACCCTCGGGCGCTGGGCCGCGGACCCCGCGCTGGAGCTCGCCGGCCACGATCTCAAGGAGCTGCTCCGGTTGGCGGAGGGGGGCGGCCGCGCGCGCGCGCGCCTGCTCGACCTGATGCTCGCCTCCTATCTGCTCCGCTCCTCGGCCCACGGCCACTCGCTCGCGGAGATCGCGCTCGAGCGTGAGGGGCGAGCGCCGCGCAGCGCCAAGGAGGCCGGCTTCGACAAGGGGCACGAGCCGCCGGTGGGCGACGCCCGCCTGGCCGAGATGGCCGCCGAGCGGCTCGCCCTGCTCGCGCGGCTGGTGCCGGCCGCTTTCGCCGAGCTCGAGCCGGCCGGGCGACTGGCGGCCGTCTACCGCGAGATCGAGGCGCCGCTGGTGCCGGTGCTGGTCGGCATGGAGGAGACCGGCATCGGCCTGGACGTCGACTACCTGGCCGCGATGTCGGCCGAGATGGGGTCCGAGCTGGCGCGGCTCGAGAGCGAGATCCACTCGCTCGCCGGCGAGCGCTTCAACCTGAACTCGCCGCAGCAGCTCGGCATCGTGCTGTTCGAGAAGCTGAAGCTGCCCTCGGGGCGGCGGACGAAGAAGACCAAGAGCTGGTCGACCGACGCGGAGACGCTCGAGGAGCTGGCGCGCCAGGGCCACGAGCTGCCGCAGAAGCTGCTCCGCTTCCGCGAGCTGGGCAAGCTCAAGTCGACCTACGTCGACGCGCTGCCGCAGCTGGTCGGCGCCGACGGCCGCCTGCACACCCGGATCCAGCAGGCGGTGGCGGCCACCGGCCGCCTCTCCTCCGTCAATCCCAACCTGCAGAACATCCCGGTGCGGACCGAGCAGGGCCAGAAGATCCGCAAGGCCTTCCGCGCCGGCCCGGGCCGGCTGCTGCTGGTCGCCGACTACAGCCAGATCGAGCTGCGCGTGCTCGCCCACATCGCGCGCGAGCCGGCGATGATCGAGGCCTTCCGCGCGGGCGAGGACATCCACCGAACCACCGCGGCGAGCGTGCTCGGCATCGACCCCGCCCTGGTCAGCGCCGACCAGCGGCGCGCCGCCAAGACCATCAACTTCGGCCTCATCTACGGCATGAGCGCCTACGGTCTCTCGCAGGCGCTCGGCATCCCGGGCAAGGAGGCCGAGCAGTTCATGGCCGCCTACTTCGCCCGCTTCGGCGGCGTCCAGGACTACATGCAGCAGACTCTGGCGGCCGCCGAGCGGGAGGGCAAGGTCGAGACCCTCTACGGCAGGGTACGGCACCTGCCGGAGCTCCAGAGCCCGAGCTTCGCCGTCCGCGACAACGGCCGCCGGATCGCGATCAACGCCCGCATCCAGGGCACCGCCGCCGACCTGCTGAAGCTGGCGATGATCGCGGTCGACCGCCGCCTCGCCGCCGAGCATCCCGAAGCCCGCCTGCTGCTCACCGTCCACGACGAGCTGGTGCTCGAAGTCCCGGAGGCCGAAGTCGAGGCCGTCGCCACCCTGGTCCGCCACGAAATGGAGAGCGTCGCCACCCTCGAAGTCCCCCTGGTCGCCGAGGCCGGCTGGGGCCCCACCTGGTACGAAGCCAAGGGCTAGAGGCCGGCGAGCGTCCGGTTCGACAGCGCACCCGCCCGCCCGCTAGAATCGCCCGCTCGAGGCCGCCCGCCGTGATCCCCTGGACCCGCCAAACCCTCCCGCTCCTCGCCGCCGCGACGCTGCTCGCGCTGCCGGGCACGCCGGTCGAGGCCGCGGCCGCGTTCTCCTTCTACGGCACCACCGCCACCGGCCTGACTTTCAATCGGCCGAACGCCGACACGGCGAGCCTGTCGGGCAAGATCGTCGGCTACGGCGTGCAGCCCTTCTTCGTCGACGCCAACGCCACCTGCACGATCCGCAGCATCCAGGAGGGGGCATTCGACGGCTGGATCTACCTCTACCGGGGCGCTTTCGATCCTTCGACGCCGCTCGCCAACCTCGAAGCGGCCAACGACGACGGCGAGCTCGGCAAGGGCTCGTCCACGATCCAGAACGAGACCCTCAACTCGAACCAGAGCTACTACCTGGTGACCGCAGCGGCCGAGCCCGGCGCCAGCGGCAGCTATTCGAACTTCGTCGCCTGCTCGGGCGCCACGCGGGTGCTCGCGGGCGACGGCTCGATGCCCGCCTACGACGGCCGCTACACCGAGCTCGGCAAGGGGCGGTTCCGGGTGAGCGCGACCTGGCGCGACTTCCAGGGCAACACCGGCAGCGGCCGCTTCGTGCCGCTCGGCTCGCAGGACTCGGGCGTGATCTGGTTCTTCTCGCCCTCGAACTTCGAGGTGATGATCAAGGTGCTCGACGCCTGCGGCTTCAACAACCGCTACTGGGTCTTCTTCGCCGCGGTGACCAGCGTCGAGTTCCAGATCACCGTGCTCGACACCTACACCGGTGCTTTCAAGGTCTACGAGAACGCCCTCGGCGTCTCGGCGCCGGCGGTCACCGACACCAACGCTTTCCAGACCTGCCCGTAGCCGCCGACCCCGCCCCGGAGCGGGTCGCGCCGGGTCCGGCCCGCCGCCCGCGGGCCGCCGGAGTATGCTAGCCGCCAAGGTGCTGCCGCTCCGGAAGATCGAAGGCAAGTACGAGGTCGTCCGCAAGCTGTCGGAGGGCGGCATGGGGGTGATCTACCTCGTCCGCCACCGGCAGCTCGACGAGCTGAGGGTCATCAAGGTCCTGCGCTCCAGCCTCGACTCCGAGCACGACCTGCGCGGCCGCTTCGAGCGCGAAGCCAAGTCAGCGATCCGGCTGCGCCACCCCAACATCGCCCAGCTCTACGACTTCTCGGTCGACGAGGAGGGCGCCGCCTACATGGTGATGGAGTTCATCGACGGGGTGAACCTCGAGGAGCTCTGCCGGCCGGAAAACCTGGTCGAAGTGCCGCTGGCGGTCGAGATCTCGCTCCAGGGGCTGCGCGCCCTGCGCTTCCTCCACGGCAAGGGGTTCGTGCACCGCGACATCGCCCCCGACAACCTGATGCTGACGCGCGATCCGGAGGGCCACGCGCAGGTCAAGCTGATCGATCTCGGCATCGTCAAGGTGTTGCGCGACGAGACGCAGAAGTCGATCGCGGGCATGTACCTCGGCAAGCCGCGCTACTCCTCGCCCGAGCAGCTGATGGGCAAGGAGCTCGACGGGCGCTCCGATCTGTACTCGTTCGGCATCCTGATGTTCGAGCTGCTGACCGGCCGCTACCCGATTCTGGGCGTCGACTTCCCCTCGCTCGTCACCGGTCACCTGCACCGGCCGCCGCTCGAGTTCGACGAGGCCGATCCGAAAGGGCGCGTGCCGGCGCCGCTGCGCGCGCTGGTGGTGCGCGCGCTGGCGAAGTCCCCCGACGACCGCTTCGCCGACACCGACGATTTCGCCCGCCAGCTCGCGGCGCTGCCGATCCCGCGCTGGGAGGATCCCCTCGGGCGAAGGCTCTCGGCCCTGATCGGCGGCTCCGCCGAACTGACCACGACCCCGCACGCCGCCTCCCGCCGCGGGCCGACGCAGGAGGAGCTCGACCGCCACTTCGACAGCGCCCGCGCGACGCCCAGCCCGGGGACGATCGAGCGCGTCGCCGCCGAGCCGGCGCGGCCGGCGCGGCCGACGATCTCGCTGTCGGGCATCCACGCGGCGATCTCGCGGGGCGATCTCGCCGGGGCGACCCATCTGCTGGCGGCGGCCAGCGACGAGGACCTGGCGACGCCCGAAGTGCGCGCGGTGCGCGACGAGATCGAGCGCCAGATGGCCGAACGCGAGGCCCAGCTGCGCGGCGCGCGGGAGCCGGATTCCGACGCGCTCGCCTGGGCCGACTCGCAGGTGCGCAAGCTGATCGCCGAGGAGCGCAGCCACCGCCCGGCGGCGAAGGCCGAGCCGGGCGCTTTGGCCGGCTCGGGAGCGACCTCGGCGCGCGGCAACCTGAACGAGAACGCCCGTCGCGCGCTCGAGGGGGGGGTCGCCGAAGCGGCCCGCCTGCTCGCGCTCGGCGACACCGACTCGGCCGCCGAGCTGCTCGAGGGGATCGAGGCGCGGACGCCGGTCTGGGAGATGCCGCCCGCGTTGCAGGTCGAGTTCCGCCGGCTCGAGGACGAGGCGCGTTCGCTGCGGGTGGCGGCGCGCCTCGCGCGCGCCAACTGGAGCCTGGAGCAGGGCGCGGCGGTCGACGCCGAGTTCGAGCTCGAGAAGGCGCGCGCGCTCGACCGCTCCCATCCGGCGGTCAAGGCGCTGGCCGAGCGGATCCGCGCCGCCAAGGCGGACACCCACGCCGCCTTCCAGCCGCCGCCGGCGACCGCCGCGCGGCCGCCCTGGTTGCTGCCGCTGGCGGTCGGGCTCGGCGTGCTGGCGCTCGTCTTGCTCCTGGTCGCGATCGCTTTCTGATCGCCGCCGCCGTCCCGTAGAATCCGCGCGCTTGAGCCAGCCCGAGAGAGCGCCCGTGCCGCCGGTCGCCCGGCGCGAGATCGTCGCCTGGGCGATGTTCGACTTCGCCAACTCGAGCTACACCACGGTCGTCGTCACCTTCGCCTTCAGTCTCTTCTTCACCCGCCTGGTCGCCGCCGGGCCGCAGGCCGACCTCTGGTGGGGCCGCGGCATCATGGTTTCGAACCTGATTGTGCTGCTGTTGTCGCCACTGCTCGGCGCGCTCGCCGACGAGTCCGGGCGCAAGAAGCACTTCCTGTTCGCCACCTATCTCGCCTGCGTCGGCGGCACGGCCGCGCTGTCGTTCGTCCAGCCCGGCGACATCCTGCCGGCTTTGGCGCTGTTCGTGCTCTCCAACATCGCCTTCTCCTTCGGCGAGAACTTCGCCGCCGCCTTCCTGCCCGAGATCTCGACCCCCGCCAACGTCGGCCGCATTTCGGGCTTCGGCTGGGGGCTCGGCTACTTCGGCGGCCTGCTGTCGCTGCTCGCCATCCTGCCGTTCGTGGCGCCCGGCTTCACGCTCGAGAACCTCCACAACCTGCGCTGGGTGTGGCCGGTGACGGCCGCCTTCTTCCTGGTCGCCGGGCTGCCGACCTTCCTGATCCTGCGCGAGCGGGCGGTGCGGCACCGGCACCCGCTCGGCTACTACGCGCGCGTCGGGTTCGAGCGGCTGGCGACGACGCTCCACGCGGTCCGGCACTTCCGCCAGCTGGTCCGCTTCCTGGCGGTCTTCTTTCTCTTCTCGATGGGCCTGACCAGCATCATCGCCTTCGTCAGCGTCTACGCCGAGCGGACGATCGGCCTGGGCATCGGCGAGCTGTTGGCGCTGCTGCTCGTCCTCCAGGTCGCCGCCGCCGGCGGCGCGATCGGTTTCGGCTTCCTGCAGGACCGGATCGGCGCCCGGCGGACGATCCAGATCGCGCTGGTCAACTGGATCGGTGTCTCGGCGGCGGTGGTGACGACTTCGGACCGGCAGGTGTTCTGGGCCGCGGCGGTGTTCGCGGGTCTCGGCATCGGCTCGCTGCAGTCGGCCTCGCGGGCGCTGGTCGGCGCCTTCTCGCCGGTCGCCAAGAGCGGCGAGTTCTTCGGCCTCTGGGGGCTCGCCGGCAAGGCCGCCTACGCCTGCGGGCCGCTCACCTTCGGCTGGATCTCCTCGGTGAGCGGCTCGCAGCGCGCGGCGGCGCTCGCCAACGCCGGGTTCTTCGCGCTCGGCTTCCTCGGCATGTTCCTGGTCGACGAGCGCGAGGGAATCGCCGCCGCCGCGCGCTGGCGCGACCCCGACGAGGGCGCGCCGGGCGCTTCGCCGGCAAGCCCCGCCGCCCCGGCCGGCTAGGCAGCGATGCTGCGGCGCGCGCTCGACCGCTTCTTCGGCGCGCTCAGCCGCTTCGCGCTCGGCCTCTTCTTCCGCCGCGTCGAGGTGGTGGGCCGCGACCGGATCCCGCTGCCGCCGCGCATCGTCGTGGCCAACCACGTCAACGGCCTGATCGATCCGGTGTTCGTGCTCGGCCCGCTCGGCCTGCCGGCGCGCATGTTGGGCAAGAGCACGCTGTGGCAGATCCCGGGGCTCGCGCAGCTGCTGGACCTGGCGGCGGTGATTCCGGTCTACCGCCGGCAGGACGAGGGGGTCGACCCGTCGCGCAACCGCGAGACCTTCGCCCGCGCCGTCGCCGAGCTGGCGGCCGGCGCCACCCTCGCGATCTTCCCCGAGGGGATCAGCCACGACCGTCCGCAGCTCGCGCCGCTCAAGACCGGCGCGGCCAGGATCGCGCTCGAGGCCGAGCTGGGGCGCGGGCCGCTCGGCGTCCGCATCGTGCCGGTCGGCCTGATGTTCGAGGAGCGCGAGCGCTTCCGGTCGCGCGCCCTGGTGGTGGTGGGCGAGCCGATCGATCCGGCGCCCGAGGTCGAGGCGGCCCGGGCCGACGAGATGGCGGCGGCTCGCGCGCTCACCGCGCGCATCACCGCCGCGCTCGAGCGGGTGACGCTCAACTTCCGCGATTGGGAGGAGGCGCGCTGGATCGAGCTGGGCGCCGACATCTTCGAGCGGGAGCGGCTCGACCTGCCGCGCCAGCGCCGGTTGGCGGCGGAGTTCCAGCTCCGCCGCGCGCTCGCCGAGGGGCTCGAGGCGCTGCGCGAGCGCTGCCCGGACGAGATCGCCGCCGCCGTCGCCGCGATCCGCGCCTACGCCGCGCTGCTCACCACCTGCGGCCTGCGCGACGAGCAGGTGGTCGCGCGCTACCCGCTCCGGCTGGCGCTCGGTTTCGTGTTCCAGACGCTGGCCCGCATCGTCGTCGCGCTGCCGGTGGCGCTGGTCGGATCGGCGCTCAATGCCCTGCCCTATTTCGCCGTCGGGGCGATCGCCGCGCGGGTGCGCGACGAGCCGGACCAGGTCGCGACCTACAAGCTCTTTCCCTCGCTGGTGGCCTATCCCGTGACCTGGCTGGCCGAGGTGGTGGCCGCGGGTCTCTGGCTCGGCGGCTGGAGCTCGGCGCTCGCCGTGGCCCTGGTGGCGCCCTTCTCGGGATTCGTCGCGCTGCGCTTCCACGAGCGCCGGGCCCTGCTCTGGCGCGAGACGCGCGCCTACCTGCTGCTGCGCAGCCGGCGCCGGATCGCCGCCGAGCTGCTCGAGCGGCGGCGCGCGGTCGAGCGCCGGATGGCCGACCTGGTCGAGCGCTGGCGCGCGCTTCAGCCGCCGTCGGGCGGCGGCGCGCCGGCGAGCAGCCGGGCGTAGTCCTCCGGCGTGTCGATGTCGACCTCGCCGCCCGGGAAGTCGACCAGGGCGAGATGGCCGCTCGTCCGCTCGCCTTCGAGCAGCTCGCGCGCGCCGCGCTCGCCGTCGAGGCGGGCGAGCCGGTCGAGCCAGCTGGCGGGGAAGAGCGCCGGCGGGCCGATCGGACCGGTGGCGCCGTAGCGGCAGGCGGCGAGGCCGGCGCCGGCCGCTTCGAGCAGCGCCGCGAACACGCGCGCGTCGGCGAGCGGCTGATCGACGAGCGCCACCAACAGCCGCTCGAGCCCGGGCTCGCCGGCGAGCGCGCGGGCGGCGAGTGCAAGCGAGGAGCCGAGCCCCCGCTCGGGCTCGGGGTGGACCAGCAGCTCGAGCCGGACCGGGGCCGCGACGCCGGCGAGCGCGCGGACGATCGGGAGCCGCTCACTCGACCGCACCACCACCGTCACGCGGTCGCACGGGGCCGCCGCGAGCGCCGCGACGGCGCGGCGGACCAGCGGCTCGCCGGCATGGGGCAGCAGCGCCTTCGAGCGGCCGAGACGCCGCGCCGAGCCGGCGGCGAGCAGCACGCCGGCGGTGGTCAGCTCCCGGCTCCGGCGGCGTCGGAGGCCGCGCGGGCCGACAGCGGCGCGGCGCCGCGGCCGGCGAGGGCGGCTTGGGCCTCGGCGACGATCGCGAGCGCGATCTCCTCCGGGCTCGTCGCGCCGAGGTCCAGCCCGGCCGGTGAGCGCAAGCGTCGGCGGGCGCTGGCGGCGTCGGCAGCGCTCTGCCGCGCGAGATCGGCGAGCAGCCGCTCGCGCCGGTGAATCGGCCCGAGCAGCGCCAGGTAGGGCGCGGGCGAGGCGAGCAACTCCGGCAGGAAGGCGAGATCGTCGAGATAGGCGTGGGTGGCGAGCACCGCGGCGGTGCGCGCGCCGAGCTCGGCCGCGGCGGCGAGCCCTCGCGGTCGCGCCGCGCGGTAGTCGGCGACGCCGGTGAAGCGCGCCGCGGCGGCCGGCGTCGGCCGCGGATCGATCACCCGCACCTCCCAGCCGAGCTGGTGGCCGAGGCGGGCGAGCGGCGGCAGATCGCGACCGGCGCCGATCAGCAGCAGCTCCGGCGGCGGCGGCACGGCCTCGAGCAGCGCTTCGAGCGCGCCCGCGGCGAGCTCGATCCGCTGATGACACCGCGTGCCGGCGGGCAGGGCGGCGAGGCGCGCAACGAGGGCGCCGGCCGCGGGGTCCCCGGCAGGGGCCGACGATCCCTCGATGCGGTCGCCCAGCGCCAGCGGGAGGTCGCCCTCGATCGCCAGCACGGTGGCGAGCCGGACTTCGCGCCGCCGCTCGAAGCTCTCGGCCAGCGCCTCGAGCGCCGCCATTGCGCGCGGCTCCGGCAGCCGCTCGAGCAGCAGCGTGACGCGGCCGGCGCAGCCGAGGCCGAGCCCCCAGATCGCCTCCTCTTCGGCCAGCAGGTCGTAGATCTCGAGCCGCGGGCGGCCATCGGCCGCGACCTGGGCGGCGCGGGCCGCCAGGTCGCGCTCCAGGCAGCCGCCGGAGAGGACGCCGGTCATCTCACCATCGGTCTCGAGCAGCATGCGCGCGCCCTCGCGGCGGTAGCTCGAGCCCTCGACGCGGACGATGGTGGCGACCACCGCCCGCCCGCCTTCGGTGGCGAGCGTCCGGGCGCGGGCAACGAGGTCGCGCAGCTCGCGCACGGCCGCCCTGTTCAGCGTCCGGCGGCGCGCCGGAGCTGGTCGGAAGCGGCGCGCGCGCGCCGGCGGTAGATCGCCGCGTCCTCGTCGTTGCCGAGCCGCTCGAGCGTCTGCGCCACCACCGCCAGGGAGTGCGGGCCGGGGCTCGCGGTGACCAGGGCGTCGAGGGTGGGCAGGATCTCGTCGAAGCGCCGCTCGGAGGCGAGCAGGACGGCGAGCCGGACGTAGGGCTCCGGGCTCCGCGGGAAGTGGGTGATCTCGCGCCGGAAGGCCTGCTCGGCCTCGGCGTGGCGCCCCAGGCGGGCCAGGATGTCGCCGTGGGTCGACTCCACGGTCTCGACCGGCTGCGCGCCGGGTCGCCGCTGGGCCTCGACCGCGCGTTCGATCTCGGCGAGCGCCGCCGGCCAACGCTCTTGCGCCGCCAGCACCTGGGTCAGCAGCAGCAGCGCCGGGACGCGCGGGCGCGCCGGGTCGCCGATGCCGGCGCGCGCCTCCTGCTCGGCGCGCTGCCAGTCACCGCGCCGGCCGGCGACCGCCGACAGGATCAGGTGCGCCTCGAGCGGGTTGGCCGTGGCCGCGCGCCGGGCCTCACGCTCGGCGCCGTCGAGGCGGCCGAGATCGAGCTCGATCTTGGCCCGTTCGATGGCGAGCGACTCGGCGAGCTGCGGGAAGCGCCGCTCGGTTTCCTCGTAGACCTCGAGCGCGTCCTCGAACCGGCCCAGCTTGCGCAGCACGCCGGCCAGCTGGTTGCGGACGTCGATGAGATCCGGCTGCGCGCCGAGCAGCTCGAGGCAGAGCTCGAGCGCCTCTTCGAGCCGGCCCGCCGTGACCAGGGCGAAGGTGCGCTGGATGTCGGCCAGCACGTGGAGGTTGGCCTTCGGATCGGGCAGCGGGCCGTCGCCACCGATCGCGGCGGTCGGCCCGAGGTAGCCGAGCGCCCGCAGGCGCGCTATCTCCTCGGCCCCCGCCGGCGCCGGCGGCTCGAAAGCGAGCGGGATCCGCTCGAGCTCGGCGGCCAGCTCCGCGTATTCGCGCCGCGCCTCGCCGCGCAGGTTGCGCGTTTCGCGCGGGTCGGCGACGATGTCGTAGAGCTCGGGATCGGGGCCGACGATGGCGTGCCAGCGCGCGTCGACGAGCGAGCGCAGCTCGCTCCAGCCGAGATGGAGCCGCGGGTAGAGGGTCTCCGAGTAGATCCGCCGGTCGCTCCCGCCGAGGCCGAGCAGCGAGCGGCCGACGGCCTTTTCCGGCAAGCGCAGGCCGACCAGCTCGGCGATCGTCGGATAGAGGTCGTAGAGCGCCGCGGGTGCCCGCACGACCTCGCCGGAGCGCCGGCCACCGGGGAGCTTGATCACCAGCGGCACGTGGAGGACCTCGCGGTAGAGCAAGACGCCGTGCTCCTTCTCGCCGTGGTCACCCAACCCCTCGCCGTGGTCGGAGAAGACCGCGATCAGCGCGTCGTCGTAGTCGCCGCGGGCGCGCAGCGCGGCGAAGAGCTGGCCGACCGCGTCGTCGGCAGCGGCGATCTCGCCGTCGTAGGGGTCGGCGAGGTCGCGGAACGGCGGCGGCGGCTCGTACGGAAAGTGGGGCTCGAACAGGTGGACGAACAGGAAGTAGGGCTGCTCCCGCGGCACCGTCCCGAGCCAGCGCAGGGCGGCGGCCACGGTCTCGGGCCCCGGGCGCTGGAGCGCGCCGAGGGTCGCCTGCTCGTAGACCTCCATGGCGTCGTCGTAGGCGTGGAAGGCGTCGGCGAGACCGACCTCACGGCGCAACACGTAGGCGGAGATCGCCGCGCCGGTGGCGTAGCTCGCTTCCTCGGCGAGCGCGACCGGGAGCGTGCGGAACGCGGCGGCATCGAAGCGGTAGCCGATGTTGCTGCGCACGCCGACGTCGGGCGGCAGGAGGCCGGTGAAGAGCGAGACGTGCGAGGGCAGCGTCAGCGGCACCTGGGCGTAAGCGTTCTCGAAGCGCAGGCCGTCGCCGACCAGCGCCGAGAGGTGCGGCGTCCGCCCGGCGGCGTAGCCCCAGTCCGGCAACCGGTCGGCGCGCAGCGTGTCGATCGAGACGAAGACGATCGGCGGCCGCGCCGGCGCCCGCCGGCAGCCGCCCGCCGCCGCCGCGGCGAGGCCGAGCAGCAGCCCGGCGGCGAGCGCCGCGCCGCCCGCGGCGCGGCGCCGGATGACGGCGGTAGAGCGCAGTGGAGTCGTCACCGCGGCATTCTATGGAAGTCGCTGCGCCGCCCGTCCGGCACGGCGACGGTAGGCCGCGGCGCCGTCGGCGTTGCCGAGGCGCTCCATGGTCGCGGCCGCGGCTTCCAGGCCGCGAGCGCCGCCGACGTTGGCCGCCAGCGCGTCGAGCATCGGTTCGATCTCGTCGAAACGGTGCTGCGCGGCGAACAGGACCGCCAAGCGGACGTAGGGGTCGGGGTTGGCGGGGAAGAGCTCGACTTCCCGACGGAAGGAGACCTCGGCCTCGGCATCCCGTCCGAGGCGCGCCAGGAGGTCGCCGCGGGTGGCGAAGACGTTGACGACCGGCGCCACGCCGGGGCGCGACAGCCGCTCGGCCGCGCGATCGATCTCGATCAGCGCCTCGGCGAGCCGCTCCTCGGCCGCGAGCGCTTGCGCCAGCAGCAGCATCGCCGGCACGCGCGGGTGGCGTGGATCGCCGATCCCGCGGCGGGCCTCCGCGGCCGCTGTCGCCCAATCCCCGCGGCGGCCGGCGACGGCCGAGAGGACGAAGCGCGCGCCGAGCTCGTTGGTGCCGAGGATGGCGCGCGCCGTCCGTTCGGCGTCGTCGATGCGCCCGAGGTCGAGGAACAGCTTGGCTTTCTCCATCGCCAGCGACTCGGCGAGCTGCGGCAGCCGGCGTTCGGTCTCCTCGTAGACCGCGAGCGACTCCTCGAAGCGGCCGAGCCGGCGCAGGATCGCGGCGAGCTGGTTGCGCAGATCGACGAGGTCGGGCTGGTCGCCGAGCAACTGGACGGTGAGCGCGAGCGCCGCCTCGAGCTCGCCCTCGTGGGTGAGCTGAAAGGCGCGCTGCATCTGATCGAGGACGCCGATCCGGGTCTTCGGATCGGCGAGCGGTCCCTGCGGTTCGGGAGCGACACCGCCGACGTAGCCCAGCGCCTGGAGGCGTGCCATCTCCTCTGCTGTCGCGGGCGCCGGTGGCTCGAAAGCGAGCGGAATGGCGTCGAGCGCGGCGGCGAGCGCGGCATACTCGCGCCGCCGTTCGGCCCGGAGGTTGCGGGTCTCGCGCCGGTCGGCGACCACGTCGTAGAGCTCGGGATCCGGTCCGACGATGGCGTGGTGCCGGTCGTCGACCATCGAACGCAGCTCGCTCCATCCGAAGTGGATGCGCGGATAGAGCGTCTCGGCGTAGATCGCCCGCCCGGAGCCCCCGGCGGGGAGCGTGAGCAGCGACCGGCCGGCCGCGCCCGGCGGAACGGCGACGCCGGTGAGCTCGGCGACGGTGGGGTAGAGGTCGAGCAGCGCGGCCGGCGCCTCGACCGTCTCGCCGGCCCGCGCCCCGCCCGGGAGCTTCAGCACCAGCGGCACGTGAATCGTCTCGCGGTAGAGCAGGACGCCGTGCTCCTTTTCACCGTGGTCACCGAGCCCCTCGCCGTGATCGGAGAAGACCGCGACCAGCGCGGAATCGAAGTCGCCCCGCTCCCGCAGCGCCGTCAGCAGCCTACCCATCGCGGCGTCGGCGGCGGCGATCTCGCCGTCGTAAGGATCCGCGAAGTCCCGGAAACCGTGGGGCGGGGTGTAGGGCCAGTGCGGCTCGTACAGGTGCACGAACAGGAAGTAGGGGCGACTCCGCGGCTGAGCCGCCAGCCACGCCGTGGCGGCGGCCACGGTGTCGGCGCCAGCGCGCTGGACCGAGGAGAGCGGCGCCGCCTCGAAGACCTCCATCGCGTCGTCGAAGTGCTCGAAGCCGGCCGCGAATCCGGTTTCGTGCCGCAGGACGTAGGAGGAGACGAAGGCGGCGGTGGCGTAGCCACGCGCCGCGAGCGCGGCGGCGAGCGTCGGCCGACCGCCGGCGACGAAGCGGTAGCCGAGGTTCGAGCGCACGCCGGCGTCGGGTGGCAGCAGCCCGGTCATCAGCGAGACGTGGGAGGGGAGCGTCAGCGGGACCTGGGCGTAGGCGTTCGCGTAGCGCAGGCCGGCTTCGGCGAGCGCGGTCAGGTGCGGCGTGCGACCGGGCGCGTAGCCCCAATCCGGAAGCCGATCGGCGCGCACGGTGTCGATGGAGACGAAGACCACGGGCGGACGCCGGTCGCGGGCACAGCCGAGCGTGAGCAGGGCGGCGAGGCCGAGGCTGCCGCAGAGGGCGGTCCGGGCCCGGATCATCGCGTGCCGCGCGCCAGGCTGGCCAGACCCTCGGTGGCGTCGACGTCGCCCGGGGCGAGCTCGAGCGCCCGCTCGAGCAGGCGCTTGGCCTCGGCCGGATCGCCGAGCCGGAAACGGAGGACGGCCAGCGCCTTGACCGCCTGCAAGTGTCTCGGCTCGAGCTCGAGCGCGGCGCGGAGGTCCTCCTCGGCCGGCAGCGCGCGGCCGAGGGCGAGGGCGACGACGGCGCGCTGGTAGCGGGCGTCCGCGTTCCGTGGCTCGGCCGCGACCGCCGCGCCGGCGGCGACCAGCGCCTCTTCGCCGCGGCCGAGGACCATCAGGGCCCGCGACTCGACGACTCGCAGGTCGCCGCTCGAGCTCTCGCGATCCAGCTCGCGGCGAACCAGCGCGAGCGCCTCCTCGGCGCGGCCCAAGTCGATCAGCCGCAGCGCCGAGGAGACGATCAGGAAGGAATCGCGCTGCGCGGCCTTGAAGACGCGGCCCAAGGCGGCCTGGGCCTCGGTCTCCCGGCCGAGCGCGCGCAGCGACTTGCCCAGGTGTTCCCAGCCGAGTACGGAGGACGGGTGGTCCGCCAGCGCCGGCTCGAGAATGGCGACGGCGTCGGCGTAGCGGCCGTCGTGGAAGGCGCGCACGCCCCGCAGGACCGGCGCGATGCGCGGCAGCTCGTCGATCGGATTGGGCTTCGGCCCCGCGCGCACGGCGGCCGCCCCGCCCGAAAGGTAGCCGAGCGCGCCGAGCTTCGCCAGGGTCTCCGGGTCGCTCTCCGCGGCCGGCGGCGCGAACTCCCGTGGAAAGCGCGCGAGGAAGTCGCGCAGCGCGGCGGCGGCACGGCGCTCCGCGGTCAGCAGGTCGTGCAGCTCGGCGGGATCGGCGTCGAGGTCGTAGAGCTCCGGCCGCGGGCCTTCGATGTAGTGAAAACGGCCCTCGACCGCGGCGAAGAGCTCGCTCCAGCCGAAATGGATGAAGGGATAGAACGTCTCGGCGTAGACCGGCGCCGGCGCCTTCGGCTCGACCAGCAGATCGTGGCCGGGCAGCGCCACGTCGGCGGGGGCGCCGGCGGCCGCGAGCAGCGTCGGCAACACGTCGACCAGGCCCACGGCCCGGCGCACGCGCTCGCCGGCGCGCCGGCCACCCGGGAGCTTGATCACCAGGGGCACCTGGATCGACTCGCGATAGAGCAGGATGCCGTGCTCCTGCTCGCCGTGGTCACCCAAGCCCTCGCCGTGGTCGGAGAGCAGAACGATCAAGGCTCGGTCATAGAGCCCGAGCCGGTCCAGCGCGGCGAGCAGCTCGCCGACGGCGCGGTCCGCGGTGGCGATCTCGGCATCGTACGGGTCGGGCACGCGGGCCGCGATCTCCGGCGGCGCGCGGTAGGGCGTGTGCGGCTCGTAGAGATGGAAGAAGAGCAGGAAACGACGTGCCTGCCACTCGTCGAGCCAGGGCAGGAGGCGTGCCCAGGTGGCGGGAGCCGGACGTTCCGCCGCCTCGGGGGCATCGTAGCGCTCGAAGCCCCGGCCGATGCCGCTGTCCGCGCGCAGCACGAAAGTCGAAACGGCGCCGCCGGTCGCGTATCCGAGCGGCGCCAGCCGCTCGGCCAGGGTCCGGCCGACCCCGGGAGCCAGCGAGAAGCCGACGTTGTCCCGCGCTCCGTGGTCGGGTGGCAGCAGCCCGGTGAACAGCGAGGCGTGCGAAGGCAGCGTCAGTGGAACGTGGGCGAATGCTCGCTCGAAAACGATGCCGTCCCGCGCCAGACGGTCGATCGCCGGTGTCGCTCCGGCGTCGTAGCCGTAAGCCGCCAGGCGGTCCGAGCGCAGCGTGTCGATCGAGATCAGCACGATCGGGGGGGGATCCGGCTGCCGGCCGCAGGCGATGGCCAGCACAGCAACGGCGAGCGCCAGCAGAAGCGGTGGACGGAGGCGGAGAACCGAACGGCTCAAGGCGGTGGAGTATAGACGCGCGAGAAAAAACCCCCGGCCCGCGAGGGCCGGGGGTGCGGTCTCCGGGGCGAGCCCGGAGTCGGTCTCAGAAGCGGATTCCGACGTTGATGAAGTACTCGCGTGGAATCTGATGGTCCGCCGCGCTGCGGGCGGTGCCGAAGGCGGCCGACCGCGTGAAGGTGGTCGGCAGACCCTGTCCGTCGACCGGCCCGGCGATCCCCGAGCAGCCCCCCGACGTCGTCGCCGTGGCGCAGTTGGGGTTGATCGTGGTGTTGAAGAGGACCAGGTTCGACTCGTTGGTGACGTTGGTCACGGTGAACTTCACCCACGGCTCGACCGAGCGCCAGACCGGAATCGAGTACTGGAAGGCCAGATCGAGGCTGTAGGTCTCCTCGAACTCTCCCGCGCCGCGCTCGCCAAAGAAGAGCGTTCCGCTCGCCGGCAGCGAGAAGTAGCCGGCTCCCGCCGCCCGCTGCGTGGCGCTGATCGGGAAGCGGGTCCGGGTGTAGCTGAAGGTCAGCGGCGAGTCGTACCGGAGGATGGCGCCGATATCGAGCGCGCCGGCCCGGCCCAAGCCGAGCGAGTAGTTGCTCCAGAGCCGGATCTTGTGCTCTTGGAAGTTGTCCAGTCGGCCGGTCGGGAAGTAGCGGTTGGCCGAAAAGACCTCCGGATAATCGCCGAAGGTCGAGGAGGTCGCTGGAGACTGGCCCGCCTCGCCCTCGAAGTTGCCGTCGTTCTTCAGCTCGTAGGTCCAGTTGCCGCCGAGTGTCCAGTTGTCGAGGATCCGGTAGTGACCCTGGAGCTGGAGCGCCTGGTACTCGCGCGTCGGAACGTTGCTGTTGCCGATGCGGCGAACCTCGGTCTGATCGCCGGTGAACGGACCGACCTGGACGGCCGTGATACGCGAGCTGCGGTCCGTGAAGTCCTCGACGAAGTCTGCGGTGTCACGGTTCGAGTAGATCAGCTTCAGGTAGCCACCCTTCGGCAGCTCCATGCCGCCCGCGACCGTGAACTCGCGGGTGCGAGGGCTCTTCAGGTTATCGTCGAGGTCGACGGTCTGCAAGGGATTCGAGAAGCCGTAGAACACGTAGTTGTTGGGGTCGAATCCGGGCGCGAAGTTCGTGCCCTCACCCGGAGGACCGACGTAGTAGCCGTAGGCGTACGACGGGTTGCCGGAGGGGGACGCCGCCCCGAACTGGTTGGCGTTCGCCTTGCCCGAGTATTCGGAATAGGTGACGTCGAGCTTGTACTTGCCGTTGCCCTGGATGTCGTAGCTGACGCCCAGGCGCGGCACGATCGAGTCGCTGCCGATCTCCGGAATGCCCGACTGCGACTTCGAGACGATGTCCTCGTAGCGGACGCCGAGGTTCACCGACCAGTTGGCGTTGATGTTCCAGCGGTCGTTGACGAAGATCGACGTGGTCTGGATGTCGTTCTTGGCGCCACGGGTGGCGTCCCAGTAGTACATCGTCGCGTAGTAGGTGTCGAACACCGGAATCAGCTTGCCGGCGCTGTCGAAGACCGGGGTGGCCCCGCCGGAGCCGTCGGTGCTCTTCCAGGGCGCGAAGAAGGTGTAGCCCGTCGAGCTCTGCGAATTGCCGCCGACGCCGATGTCGCTGAAGCGCTCGAAGCCGACCTTGATGTCGTGGCTGCCCATCGACTCGGTGCCGAGGAAGTACGACAGCGCGCCGTACCACTGCTCGTTGTCACGATCCTCCGGGTCGGTGGCGTCGAAGTAGGGCGCGTTGTAGGTGACGAACGTCGAGCCGATGACGTAGTTGATCGGCGAGTCCTGGATGCGGGTGGAGGTGCCACCGAGGTTGCGAAAGCCGAAGTGCTTCTCGGAGTAGCGCACCTCGGCGAACAGGCTGTTCGAGAGCACGCCGTTGTAGAAGATCGCGAAGGCGTCGTTCTCGCGCGTCGAATTCCTGCTGATCGCGGCATCCTCGAGCGGCGTGACCTGGCGCTCGCGGCTGTTGACGCTCTCGGAGTCCGTGTAGCTGCCCTGCAGGGTGTGGCTCTGGTTGATGTTGCCGGTGACCTTGTACTCGTACCGGGTCTGCTCGTTGGTGTTGGCGAACGCCTGGCCGGAGATCGGCAGCGTCGCCGCCTGGTCGAAGGTCACGTCACGGCCGGCGAGGAAGAACCAGACCCGGTCGCGAACGATCGGGCCGCCAAGGGTGGCCGAATAGGTCTTCGACAGGTCGCCCTCGCGGGTGAGGCCGCGGTCCTTTTCGTAGGGGGTCTCGTCACGCCACTGCGGACGGGTCAGGTCGGTGCGGAAGCTGCCCGTGAACTGGTTGCCGCCGCTCTTGGTGATGGCGTTGATCACGCCGCCCGAGAAGCGCCCGTACTCGGCCGAGATGCCCGAGGTCAGGATCTGGGTCTCCTCGATCGCCTCCTCGATGACGATGAGGTCGTTGGCGGTGCCGAAATAGCGGTCGTTGATGTCGACGCCGTTGACCAGGAAGACGTTGTCGTAGGCGAAGGCGCCACCGATGGTGACCTGGCCCGCGACGGTGCCGTTGTCGGTCAAGCCGCCGGTCAGCTCGGCGACCGACTGCAGGTTGCGGTTGGGCAGGGGCAGGGTGGCCACCTGGGAGGCCTGGAAGTTGGCGCCCACGGTGGTGGTCTCGAGCGCCGACGGAGCCTCACCGGTGACGACGATGGTCTCTTCGGTCGCCGAAACCTGCATCTGCGCGTCGGAACGGGTGGTGCCGCCGAGCGGCAGGCTGGCCGAGCGCTCGACGGTGTTCATCCCCTCGAGGCTGAAGCGGACCGTGTAGGTGCCCGGGGGGAGGTTCTTGAAAATGTAGTCGCCGTTGGCGGCCGAGACCGTGAACCGCTCGCCGATCAGGCTGGGCGAGGTGACGGTCACGGTGACTCCGGGGATCGGCTCACCGTCCGCGCTGGTCACGGTGCCGATGAGCGTGGCGGTCTGGCTGCCCTGGGCGAAGCCGGCGGTCGCGAGCGCGAACCCGACCAGCAGGGCGAGGCCGACCTTCATGCTGCGTACGATCATTCACTACCTCCTTGGGATGAACCGCTCTTCCAGCGCGCGCGCCGCGCTGGTCTTCCACAGTCGATGAGGCGAGTTTCGTGCCATCTGGGACCTGTCGGTCCTCAAACGTGACGAACGGAGATATATCGAAAAGGAAAGGAGTTGTGCCCACACCCGCGGGGTGGTTTCGGGGTGGGAGAACCCGGCCGCGGGACGATTCGGACCATGAGGTTGCACCTTCGTGCATATTTTTGAATTGAGGGCGCGAAGGGGTGAATCGAATCTCGTGGGTCGAGCCGGGTCGGCGCCCCTCCCAACCGTCCCGTGGACCGGCTCGATCGCCCGCGCTCCGGGATTTCGGATCCAACGATTCAAGGGCCTGGAGCACGAGGGACCGCCCGTCGTGTAAGATGCTGCACAGGAAGCATTTCGGCCGGTGGCCCCAACGGGCTTAGGTCTTGCAGAACTGACGGTTACGTTTTGTGGCCGGGGTGTCCCCCCAGCAGCCGGAAGCACGGATCTGCCGGGGCGGAGCACCAACGTGAACCCTAGGGTGAGGGCGGCAAACGCCCTCGAGGGAGGAAGAAGATGGGACGCAGAACCACTTGGGTCTGCCTGGTCCTGGCCGTCGCTCTGGCGAGCGGCGTCTATGCCCAGGGCGTGCAGACCGCCACGCTGATCGGCAACGCCACGGGCCCCGAGGGCTCGCCGCTGCCGGGTGTCACGGTCGTCGCGACGTCGCCCGCCCTGATGGGTGAGCGCCGCTCCGAGACCGGCATCAACGGCGACTACACGATTCGCGGCTTGCCTCCGGGCGACTACACCGTCCGCTTCTCCCTCGAGGGGATGCAGGCGGTCGAGGTCACCTCGAACCTGCCGCTCGGCCTCACCACGCGCGTCGACGCCCGCATGGCGCTCGCCACCGTCGAGGAGACGATCGTCGTCTCCGGTGAGGCGCCGTCGGCGCTCGAAACCACGACCGTCGGCACCAACATCTCCTCGGACATGGTCAACAAGCTGGCGGTCACCCGCACCCCGACCGGCATCGGCTCGCTGTCGGCGTCGGTGACCGACCGCACCCCGGTCGCCGGCCAGCTCTCGATCAGCGGCGGCATGGCCTACGACAACTCGTTCCTGGTCAACGGCATCAACGTCCAGGACCCGATCTTCGGCCAGACCAACAACCTGTTCATCGAGGACGCCATCGAAGAGACGCAGGTCCTGACCTCGGGCATCACCGCCGAGTACGGCCACTTCACCGGCGGCGTGCTCAACGTCATCACCAAGAGCGGCGGCAACCAGTTCAGCGGCAGCTTCCGCGCCAGCCTCTCGAAGCCCCAGTGGCGCGACGAGACGCCGTTCGAGAAGGACCGGGGAATCACCCGCGAGGGCGACCTCGGGGAGATCTACTCGGTCACCCTCGGCGGTCCGGTGCTCCGCGACCGGCTCTGGTTCTTCCTCGCCGGCCGTGACGAGGAGAACACCGCCCCGGCGGCGCTCGGCGTCACCGGCGTCAACGTGCCGCGCGTCATTTCCAACACCCGCTACGAGCTCAAGCTCACCGCCAACCTGACCTCGAGCCACAGCCTGCAACTCTCCTACGTCGAGAACCCGGTCGAGGCGACGCACGAGATCCAGGTCGCGCCGGCCGAGATTCAGGCGATCGGCCTGAACTCCAAGCGCGAGAACGACGGCTGGGCGGTCGGCTACTCGGGCGTGCTCTCGAACGCCCTCTACGCCGAGGCCCGTTACTCCGAGAAGATGTTCGGCTTCCGCGGCCTGGGCGGCACCTCGACCAACATCCTGGACAGCCCCTTCCGCTCCTCGGCGCGCTTCCCCGGCAACGCGGGCACCTTCACCTACAACGCCCCGTACTTCGATGCCACCGACCCCGAGGATCGCAACAACGAGCAGATCTTCGGCGCCCTGTCGTACTTCCTGTCGACCCAGTCGATGGGCTCGCACGACATCAAGGCCGGCATCGAGCGCTACACCGTCATCCGCACCGGTGGCAACAGCCAGTCTTCGACCGACTACGTCTTCTACACCGGCTACGTGGTGCAGGGGAACACGCCGGTCCTCGACTCTTCCGGCCGTCTCCAGCCGCAGTGGGTCTCGGCCGCCAATGGCCGTCTGTCGAACGACACCCGCATCGGCTGGTGGGTCTCGACCCGCGGCGCCGAGCTCGACGTCACCACCGACTCGCTCTTCATCAACGACCGGTGGGACCTCAACTCGAACTGGACCTTCAACCTCGGCCTGCGCTACGAGCAGGTGAAGTCGGAGGCCACCGGCAACATCACCTCGGTCGACACCGACACCATCGTGCCGCGGCTCGGCGTCTCGTTCGATCCGCAGGGCAACGGCAAGTACAAGTTCGACGTCACCTACGCCGAGTACTCGGGCCGCTACAACCCGTCGATCATCGGCCGCAACAGCCCGGTCGGCTCGCCGGCGCTGCTCTACGGCTACTACGTCGGTCCGAACGGCACCGGGCGCAACTTCGCCCCGGGCTTCAATGTCAACAACTACGTCTTCTACTACGCCAGCGTTCCGCGGGCGAACATCTTCATGGAGGACGGTCTCGCCTCGCCGGTCAACGAGGAGTTCACCGTGTCGGCGGGCATGTCGCTGCCGCGCGGCGGCTGGCTCAAGGCGACCTACGTCAACCGCAGCCTGACCGGGGTGATCGACGACTTCATCACCCTCGACCAGGGTTGCTCGCAGGTCATCTTCCAGGGCATCAACGCCGGCTGCTTCGACAACATCGTCTATCGCAACACCGACGTGCCGAAGCGTGAGTACGAGGCGATCCAGCTCCAGGGCCGCTACCAGATCATGCGCAACTGGTCGCTCGAGGGCAACTACACCCACCAGTTGAAGAACGAAGGCAACTACGAGGGTGAGGGCGGGCAGTCGATCGGCACCTCGCCGATCGGCAACCGGCCCGAGATCCAGTCGCGGCGCGAGTTCCCCCTCGGCCGCCTGGAGCAGTACCAGGAGCACAAGGTCCGGCTGTGGACGACCTACGGCCTCGACCTCGGGCGGGCGGGTGACCTGGCGGCGAGCCTGGTCTACCGTTACGACTCGGCCCGCACTTTCAGCTACTCGACCTCGGTGCCGCGCTCGACGATTCAGCGCAACCGCAACCCCGGCTACCAGTCGATCACGACCACCCAGACGCTGTTCTTCGGCGACCGTGGCATCGGCGAGTACAACTCGACGAGCCTGTTCGACTTCGCCCTTTCCTACAGCATCCCGGTGTTCAAGCGGGTCGAGCCGTGGGTGAAGTTCGAGGTCTTCAACGTGCTCAACGACGACACGTTGATCCTCCACAACATCGGCATCACGGTCGACAACACCAGCCCGCTCGACGCCGACGGCCTGCGCACCGGCTTCAACCGGGGCTCGGCTTTCGGCCAGGCTCGTGCCGCGACGGACTACGTCACGCCGCGCGAGTACTTCGTTTCGGTGGGCATCCGCTTCTAAGTCCAGCACCAAGGCTGTCAGTTGAATCGGGGCGGCTTCGGCCGCCCCGATTTTTTTGGTCCCACCTCGCTCGCCCCCCTCCTTCCTCCCCATGGGCTTCTAGCTTCTTCCACCTCCCGAGCCGCCGCGCGCAGCAAAGCTGGCGACCGGGGATGCCGCGCATCCGGGTCTTCACCCATGGGTGTGGGTCGGCAGGGAAAGAAAGAACCCTGGAAGGGGGTGAGCGCGGCCGACACGCGCTCGGCCGGTCGCCGCCATGGGCTCCAGGGCCCTGTCTGGCAGGCTTTTTCCCTTAACTGGTCTTTTCCCAAGCCCCAGGTGCCGACGACGACGCCCGCTCGAACTGGTCAAGAGTGCGCATGTAATACTTAATTAGAATGTATTTAATATTGTTTATGCAACTTCTAATTTAAATCTATTGACAGTTATGCCAGATGGCGCCACACTGCGCTCCTTCTGGAGGAGCTCGCCGATGGAGCCGACCGCTTCGCCGATCGTCGCCGCCGACACCGCGTGGATGCTGGTGGCGGCGGCGCTGGTCCTGCTGATGACCCCCGGTCTCGCCTTCTTCTACGGCGGCTTGGTGCGGGCCAAGAACGCGCTCAACACCATGATGATGAGCTTCGCGGCGATCGCCGCGGTGGGGCTCACCTGGGCGCTGCTCGGCTACTCGCTGGCCTTTGGCCCGGGGAACGGCTGGGTGGGCGGCTTCGACTTCGCCCTGCTCACCGGGGTCGGCGTCGAGGCCAAGGGGTCGATTCCGCACCTGCTGTTCTTCGTCTACCAGGGGACCTTCGCCATCGTCACCGCGGCGCTGATCTCGGGCGCCGTGGTCGAGCGGATGCGCTTCGGGCCCTTCGTCGCCTTCGCGGTGCTCTGGACCCTCGTCGTCTACGCCCCGGTCTGCCACTGGGTCTGGGGGGGTGGCTGGTTGGCCGAGCTGGGTGCCCTGGATTTCGCCGGCGGCGCGGTGGTGCACGTCAACGCGGCGGCGGCGGCGCTGGTCGCCGCGCTGGTGCTCGGCCCGCGCCGCGACTACGGCCGGCAGGCGCTGCTGCCGCACAACGTCCCGTTCGTGCTGCTGGGCGCGGCGCTGCTCTGGTTCGGCTGGTTCGGGTTCAACGCCGGCAGTGCCCTGGCCGCCAACGCCTCGGCGGTCCTGGCTTTCGCCAACACCCTGCTCGCCCCCACCGCCACGCTGGCGGTCTGGATGGCGCTCGACCGCCTCCGCACCCGGCGGGTCACCGCCGTCGGCGCGGCGACCGGCGCCGTGGTCGGCCTGGTCGCGATCACCCCGGCGGCGGGTTTCGTGCCGCCGCTCGCCGCGCTCGCGCTGGGCGCGCTCGCCGCGCTCCCGTCCTACTACGGCATCCTCTTCCGGGCCCGCACCCGCCTCGACGACTCGCTCGACGTGGTCGCGGCCCACGGTCTCGGCGGCCTGACCGGGGCGCTGCTGACGGGCGTCTTCGCGAGCGCCGCCTGGGGCGGCACCGCCGGCTGGCTCGAAGGCAACGTAGCGCTGCTGGGCAAGCAGGCGCTGGCGGTCGCCGCCACCGGCCTCTACTCCGGCGGCGCCACCTTCGCTTTGCTCCACCTGCTCGCGCGGGCGGTACCGCTGCGGGCCGATGCGCGCCTCCAGGGCCGCGGGCTCGACGTCGAGCTCCACGGCGAGGAGGCCTACGGCACCGGCGAAGGGGCGATCCTGGTCTTCGACGGCCCGTCGCCGGCGCCGCCGCGCTCCACCCCTTCGCTCGCGCCGGAACCGCGCCCCTTGGGTGCGCCGGCAGGAGGCTGAGCCATGAAGCTGGTCACCGCCATCGTCCGCCCGGAGCGGCTCTCCGACGTCCTCGAGGCCCTCTTCCGCGCCCAGGTCACCGGCCTCTCGATCTCCCGCGTGCAGGGGCACGGCGGCGAGCTCGAAGCGGTCGAGACCTACCGCGGCACGACGGTCAAGATGGAGCTGGTCGAGAAGGTGCGGCTGGAGATCGGCGTCTCGGAGCCGTTCGTCGACGTCACGGTCGCGGCGATCGTCGGCGCCGCCCGCACCGGCGAGGTCGGCGACGGCAAGATCTTCGTCCTGCCGGTCGAGCGCGTCGTCCGCATCCGCACCGGCGAGACCGACGCCGACGCCGTGACGCCGATCGCCCCGGCGAGGGTCCCGTAGCCCGGAGTCGCCCGTCCCGGTCGCGGCCGAGCAGGGGCCTTGCGCCCACCCCTCGCGGTCGAGCCCGAAAGCAGAGACCAGAGAGACGGGCGGCATCGGGCCCTCACGCGCGGTCGCTCGCTATTGTCGGTGTGCGCGCTCTGGACGGCGAGCTTCTTGCCCTTCTCCGGTCCCTTCTTCTGGATCCGGGCTTCCACCGGCGCGGGTCTGCCCCGCGGGTGGAGCGCCGGCAAAGCAAAGGGGCGGCCGGAGCCGCCCCTCGAGTACCGCCAGTTGCAGCGGAGGGTCAGAAGCGGATGCCGGCCGCGAGGAAGTACTCGCGCGGGATGACGTGATTGACCGCCGAGGTGGCGCGGCCGAAGTTCGGGCCGCGGACGAATTCGGTGGGCAGCCCATCGGCGTCGCGCGGACCGGCGTTGTTCGGCGTCACCGTGGTGTTGAAGGTGATCAGAGTGTCGTCATTGAGGAGGTTGTTGACCTGGAAACGGACCCAGGGCTCGACCGAGCGCCAGATCGGGATCCGGTAGGTGGCCGCGAAGTCGAACAGACTGGTGTCGTTGAACTCGCCCGCGCCGCGCTCGCCGAAGTAGAGCGTCTGGGTCGTCGGCCGGATGGCGTAGCCGGGGTTGCGCGCGATCTGCTGCGCCGACAGGGGCACCGCCGAGGCGAAGTAGCTGAAGGTGGTGGCCGAGTCGTAGCGCCAGACCAGACCCAGGTCGACGCTGCCGGCGCGGCCGAGCTCGAGTCCGTAGATGCCGGCGAGACGGATCTTGTGCTCCTGGAAGTCGTTGAGCCGGCCCGTGGGCTCGACCCGCTCGCGCACCAGCAGCTCGGGGAAGTCGCCGATGAACGTGCCGATCGCCGGCGTGTTGACCCCCTCGCCCTCGAAGTCCCCCTCGTTCTTGATCTGGTACGTCCAGCCGAGGTCGACGGTCAGGTTCGCGAGCGGACGGTAGCGCCCCTGGAACTGCAGCCCCTGGTACTCCCGGCTCGGCAGATCGCTGTTCTCGTAGATGCGGAGATCGAGGGTGCGCGTCACCCCCGCGAGCGTGACGTTGACCCGCCCGTCCTCGAAGCGGACGAAGTCCTCGATGAAGTCCTCGACCTCACGGTCGGTGTAGATCAGCTTGGCGTAGCCCCCCTTGGGCAGCTCCATGCCGAGCGCCAAGGTGATCTCGTTGGTGGTCGGCGAGGACAGGTCGTCGCCGAAGGCGACGTTGCCGGTGGGCACGTTGATGCCGGTGATCACGCCCCAGTTGGCCAGGTTGAAGCCGGGAGCGAAGTCCACCCCCTGGCCGGCCGGGCCGGTGTATTGGCGCTGGATCTGGGTCGGGTTGCCGACCGCGGTGTTGCGGCCGAACTGCGCCTCGCTGTACTTGCCGGCGTACTGGGCGTAGGTGGCGTCGATCTTGTACTTGCCGTTGCCTTGCGGGTCGAAGGAGACGCCGAGGCGCGGCACCAGGGTGTCGGTGTCGAGCGTCGCGATGCCGCCGCTGGCGCTGCTGCGCACCTGCTCGTAGCGAACGCCGAGGTTGAACGTCCAGTTGGCGTTCAGGTTCCAGCGGTCGTTGAGGAAGTACGAGTCGGTCTCGATGTCGATGGTGGCGCCGCGGGTCGGGATCCACTCGTTGAGCAGGCTGACGCCGGGGACGAAGTTCGGGATGTAGCGCCCCTGGGCGTCGAGCTGCGGCACGCCGCCGACGGCGACCGGATCGACGATGAAGACGAAGCCGGTGGAGGTCTGCGAGTTACCGCCGACGCGGCTCGAAGTGTAACCCTCCCAGCCGAGCTTGATGTCGTGGCTGCCGAGCACGGGCGAGGTGAGGAAGTAGGACAGCGAGGCCGCGAGCTGCTCGTTGTTGCGGTTCTCGGGGTCGTTCGAGTCGAAGTAGGGGGCGTTGTAGTGGGAGTTGACCGGAATGCCCGGGGTGGCGCCGCGGGCGAGGAAGGGCGAGTTGACGATGTCGGTCGACGTGCCGCCGGTGCCGCGGAAGCCGAAGGTCTTCTCCGACCAGCGCGCCTCGGCGAACAGGCTGTTGGTGAGGACGCCGCTGTAGCTGGCCACCTTGAGCTCGTTCGGCAGCGTGCGGTTCACCGTCACCCGCGGATCGATCGAGAAGGCGAACGCCGGCCGGTTGCTCTGATTGGTCGGGTTGTCGGTGTAAGAGGCCTGGAGCGAATGGCTCGGCGTCAGGTTGCCGGTCAGCTTGAGTTCGAGGCGCTCGTTCTCGACCCCCAGGTTGTAGGGGATGCCGGTGACGGCGAAGGTGTTGGCGGTGTCCGACTTCTCGTCGCGCGCGGCGGCGAAGAACCAGATCCGGTCGCGCAGGATCGGGCCGCCGAGGGTCGCCTGGTAGAACTTCGACAGGTCGCCCTCGCGCTCGAGGCCGCGCTCCTTCTCGAACGGCGTCTCGTCACGCCACTCGGGCTTGGTGAAGTCGGCGCGCAGCGAGCCCGAGAACTGGTTGCCACCGCTCTTGGTGATGGTGTTGATGACACCGCCCGAGAAGCGGCCGTACTCGGCCGAGATGCCCGAGGTCAAGACCTGGGTCTCGGCGATGGCGTCCTCGATGAAGAGGTTGTGCGGCGTGCCGAAGAGGTTGTCGTTGACGTCGACGCCGTTGACGAGGAACACGTTGTCGTAAGCGAAGCCACCCGAGATCGTCACCTGGCCGACGTTCGGCGTGTTCGCCGTCAGGCCGGGCGCGAAGGCGGCGATGTCGGAAAGCGTGCGGCCCATGGGCAGCTTCGAGACTTCGCTGGCCTTGAAATTGGCCCCCACCGTGGTGGTCTCGAGCGCGGACGGCGCTTCACCGACCACCTGGATCGTCTCCTCCGCGGCGGAAAGGTCGAGCGCCGCGTCCGAGCGGGTGGTGCCGCCGAGCGAGAGCGTCGCGGTGCGCTCGACCGACTTCATCCCCTCGAGCGCGAAGCGGACGACGTAGCTGCCGGGGGGCAGGCTCTTGATGATGTAGTCGCCGTTCGAGCCGGAGAAGGTGGTCCGCTCGCCGATCAGGGCCGGCGAGGTCACCGTCACGCTGACGCCGGGCAGCGGATCGCCGTCCGCCGAAGTCACCGTGCCGATCAGCGTGGCGCTCTGGACCCCCTGGGCGAAGCCCGCGGTCGCGGTGGCGAACGCGAGCGCCAGGGCGATCCAACTCAACGAAAATCGTCGATTCATCTCTCACCTCCGTCCGAGATGGCGGGGGCTTCCCGCCGGGTTCACGTGCAGCTCCGGGCAGGGAAAGCCAGCCTGGTGCCAGCCGACCCCGCTGTCCCGGTTTCGGGATGGCGGCCGCAAGTGGTCTATCCTCAGGAGTTGCTGGTGAGTCTCGGGTCATACCGAGGGACGGCCGCGGGAATTTCGTCCCACGGCGTCCCGAGGTCCGGATCGGGCTTCAGCCGCCCGGATGCGCGGCCGGGGGCGGACGGCGGAGCAAGACGCGTTCGTTGCCGGCCCGGCGGGTGACGCCGAGACCGTCGAGATGCTCGAGCCAAGGGATGGCCCATTTGCGCGACAGAGCGAAGCGCTCCTTGAAGCGGGGGACGTCGAAGCGCTCCCAGCCGGTCGTGAGCAGATCGGCTTCGAGTCGCAGCGCGACCGCCGCGGCGGCGACCAGGCCGCCGGGCAGACGAACCAGCCGGCCGCGGCGAATCAAATGCTGCACCAGGCCGTCGACGATCGCGGGCTTGGCGGCCAATCGGCGCGCGACCTCGGCGGGGGAAGGACCCTCGAGCCCCGCGCTCTCGTAGCAGCCGAGAATCGCGGCGGCGAGCCCGGTCTCGGTGCCGGAGAGCTCGGCCCGGCGGCCCGGGGGGCGGATCTGGTCGCCGTCGAGCTCGACCACTCCCCGCCGCGCGAGCCACGCCAGGTGAAAATCGGCCTGGCCGAGCGCGCGCCGGGGCAGCAGGCGACGGACCGCCTCGGCCCGGGACATGCCGTCCGCCATCCGATCGGCGCCGAAAGTCGCCGCGAAGAGCTCCGCGAGCCGGCGCTCGAGCTGGACGAGTCGCCGGGGGGCGAAGTAGCGGCGACCGGCGCGGCCCTCGGCGTCGGCGACCAGCAATCCTTCGGCGGCGAGCGCCGCCAGACGCTGCTCGGTTCGCGTCTCGCGCTCGGCGAGCCGGGGGGCGAGCTCCGCCGCGCTCGCGCCGCGCTCGGCGGCGAGATCGCACCAGTGGACCAGGGCCTGCTCGGTGGTGCCGGCGAGCGCGGCGAGGGCGGCGCCGAGGGCCGCGCCGCGAGGTCGCCGGAAGCCGGGGTCGAGCACGCTGCCGCCGCCCAGGGTGGCGGCCGGCGTCAGCCGGCGCAGGATCAGCCGGTCCCCCCGCGCCACCGCGAGCGGCCGGTCGAGGCGCAGCTCCACCAGCCCCGACTGCCCGCCCTCGAGACGAGCCGGCTCGAGCGCGCGGGCCGTGGCCAGGCGCTCGGCGGCGAGCAGGTGGAGACGCACCGCCAGCGCCCCTTCGAGCGGCGGTGCGCCGGCGAGCCAGCGCAGCCGCGCGAGCGGGCGCCGGCTGGCGCCGAGCGAGCCGGGCACGACGAGCTCGTCGCCGCGGGCGACCTGCGCCAGCTCGACGCCGGCGAGCTGGAGCGCCGTCCGCTGTCCAGCCGCCGCCAGCTCGCGCGAATGGCCGTGGACCTCCACCGCGCGGACCCGCGCCGCGACGCCGGCCGGCGCGAGCTCCAGCGTGTCGCCGGGGGCGATGCGCCCGCTCGCCAGCGTGCCGGTCACGATCAGCCCCTTGCCGGTGAGCTGGAAGGCGCGATCGACCGGCAGGCGGGCCGGGCCGTCGGCCGGCGGGGAGCCGAGCGCCCGCGCGCGCGCCACCAGCGCCGCCGCCAGCGGCTCGATGCCGGCGCCGGTCGAGCTCGAGGTGCGAACCACGGCGGCGCCGCGAAACGGCGTCGGCTCGAGCAGCTCGGCCACCTCCAGCTCGACCAGGTCGGCGAGCTCTTCTCCCGCCAGGTCGAGCTTGGTCAGGACGACGATCAGCTCGGGAATCTCGAGCAACTCGGCGATCGCCAGGTGCTCGCGCGTCTGCGGACGCACCCCTTCGTCGGCCGCCACGACCAGGAGGAGCAGGCGAATGCCACCCAGCCCGGCGAGGGCGTTGTGCAGGAAATCGACGTGGCCGGGAACGTCGACGAAGCCGATCTCGACCCCGTCCCGCTCGAGGTGCGCGAAGCCCAGGTCGAGCGTGATGCCACGCCGCTTCTCCTCCGGCAGCCGGTCGCAGTCGATGCCGGTGAGCGCCGCGAGCAGCGCGGTCTTGCCGTGGTCGACGTGCCCGGCGGTGCCGACGGCGAGCCGGGGCCCGCCGGCCGTCACGGTCACCCGCCGCTCCTGCCGCCGGCCGGCAGCTCGACGCGGAAGATCGTCCCCCGCGGCGGGTTGTCCTCGACCCGGATCGTGCCGGCGTGGTCGGAGACGATCCGGTGGACGATCGCGAGGCCCATGCCGGTGCCTCGCCCCTTGCGTGAGAAGAAGGGGAGGAACAGCTTGTCGCGGTCCTCCGGCGCGATGCCACGGCCGGTGTCGGCGACCGCGAGCTCGATCGACTCGCCGTGGCGCTCGGCGGCGACCTCGATCTTCCCGGGCGCCTCGGTCGCCTCGACCGCGTTGTCGATCAGGTTGATCAGCACGCGGCGGATCTGCTCGGGATCGACCCAGGCCTCGCCCAGTTCCGCGCCGACGCGAGCCGCGACCTCGACCCCCGGCTTGACGTCGCGGTAGAGCGCCAGGACCTCGGTGACGACGCGGTCGAGCGCCGTCGCCGCCAGCTGCGGCCCCGGCATCCGGGCGTAGCGCGAGAACTCGTCGACCAGCCCCTGCATGTTGCCCACTTCGCGCACGATGATGTCGACCGACGGCTCGACCAGCTCGTCGAGGCCCTCTCCCCCTTGGCGGTGGCGCGCGCGCAGCCGCTCGGCGGCGAGGCGGATGGGGGTCAGCGGGTTCTTGATCTCGTGCGCGATGCGGCGGGCGGCCTCGGTCCAGGTGGCGAGCTTCTGGGCGCGGATCAGCTCGGTCAGGTCCTCGAGGACGAGCACCCGCCCCGCCGAGCCGCCCCCGGCGTCGGGCAGGTCGGTGACTTTGGCCTCGAAGGTCCGGCGCTCGCCGCCGAGCACCAGGCTCACCTGCGCGGGTGGGGAGCCCGCGGGAGCGTCGAGCAGCGCGGCGAGGCGGGTCCGCTCCGGGTCGGCCCAGGCCTCGGCGATCGGACGGCCGACCAGCTCGGCCTCGCGCAGGTGGAGCATGCGCAACGCCGCGCCGTTGGCCGCCAGGACCCGCCCGTCGGCGCCCAGCGCCAGCACGCCGGCGGCCAGGTTCTCGAGGATCGCGCCGACCAGCGCGCGCTCCTCGGCGAGCGTCCGGTTGGCGGAGACGAGCTCCCTTTGCTTGGTCTCGATCACCGCGCGGTTGCGGGCCAGCTCGCCGGTCATCAGGTTGAACGAGTCGACCACGCCGGCCATCTCGTCGTCGGCGGCGACCTCGATCCGATGGTCGAGGTCGCCCGAGGAGATCCGGCGCGTCCCTTCGGCGAGGGCCTGGATGGGAGTCATCAGGCGGCGGGCGAGGAAGAGGCCCATCCACGAGCTGGCGAGCAGGATGAGCAGGGTCACCAGCACGAACATCAGCAGGTAACTGGCCTTGAACTGGCTCTTCTGGACCTCGAGCTGGCGGTAGGCCTGGTAGGACTGGATCAGATCCTCGCTGCGCGCCGCGGTGACCGGGTCGAGCAGAGTGCCGACCACGACGAGCGGCCGGGACCGGCCCCCAGGAGCGGTGCCGGTGGCGCCGGCGAGGATGAGCCGGCCGCGGCCGCCGGCGGGGACGACCACGCGGGTGGCCCGACCGGTGTCGACGGCGGTGAGCAGGAAGGGGCGGGCGATCTCGGGAAGATCCTCCAGCCCGGAGCTCGGGTCGACCACCGCCTGGACGAACTCGGTGCCGTCGTAGAGGGCCAGGAAATCGGCGCCGATCTCCAGCCGCCAGCCCGCCAGCCGCCGCACCACCGCGGCCCGCCGCTCCGGCGTGTCGAGCTCCGCGGCCGGTACCGCGCGCGCCAGGCGCGCCGCGTCGCGGCCGTTGCGCTCGGCGATCTCCTCCTGGAGCGACTGCGCGATCGAGTAGCCGCCCTCGAGCACGGAGCGGAGCGAGCCCGAGAACCAGCGGTCGATGGCGCCTTGCAGCAGCTCGCTGGCGTAGAAGAAGAGAATCAGCACCGGCACCAGTGAGAGGCCGATGTAGGTCGCCACCAGCTTGGTCTTGAAGCGCGCGCCGAGCACCCGGGAGCGCCGCTCGAGCCAGAGCTTGAGCAGGTTGCGCGCGAGCACGAACAGGATGATCAGGATCAGCAGCGCGTTGACGTTGCGCAGCACGAACAGCAGCACCCGGTTGGTGACCAGAATCGAGGGCAGGTCGCGCCCGCGCTGCACCAGGTAGTAGATGACCGTCAGCAGGAGCAGCAGCACGCCGTAAGCGGCGGCGACCCAGCGGGCGTCCTTGCGCCGGCGCTCGAACTTTTCGCGCAGTGCCACGACCGCCGTCTCTCTAACGCCGTGGGCGAACCTTGTTGGACTCGACCCAGGAGCTGGTGCGGCGGACCGGGATGAAGCCCAGCACCTCGCCCGGCGCGAGCTCGACGCGCACCCGGATCAGGTAGCGCTCGCGCTCCGAGGCGCCATCGAGCGTGAACGCTTGGAAGGCGGCGAACTGGGTCATCGACGCTTCGAGGTCGGCGCGTTCCTGGAGGGTCCGGCTCTCGATCAGGCGGCCGTCGTGCTTGATGTTGACCAGGAACTCGCGCGTCACCGCGTTGTACATCGCCACCACCTCGAGGCGGGCGGCGCCCAGATGGGCGTCGGACCAGCGCTTGCGGTCGCGCTTGAGCTCGAGCTCGTAGACGAAGCCCGACGGCAGACCCGACTCGATGCGGGCCAGCAGCTCGTCCGAGAAGCCGTTCTCGAGCCGGAAGCTGGCGAGCAGCCGGGGACCGTCGAGGCTGATCGACAGATCGCGGATCGCCGGCTCGCCCCCGCCAGCGCCGGCGAGGAGGCCGACGAGCAGGAGAGCCGGCCGGAGTCCCATCGGAGTGGGGACTGTAGCATTGGCGGCGAGGAACGCCGCCGATGTCCGATGCCCCGAAGCCGATCCGCCCACTGGCCACCCACCGCCGCGCGCTCCACGACTACTTCGTCCACGAGCGGATCGAGGCCGGCATCGCGCTCACCGGGACCGAGGTCAAGTCCTGCCGCGCCGGCCGCGTCCAGTTGAAAGACGGCTGGGTCGACTTCCGCGCCGGCGAAGCGTGGCTGGTGGGCGTCCACGTCAGCGGCTACGAGGCGGGCCCGCGCGACAGCCCGCCGCCGGAGCGCGAGCGCAAGCTCCTGCTGTCGCGGCGCGAGATCGACCGCTGGAGCGGCCGCGCCCAGGCCAAGGGCTTCTCGGTCGTGCCGCTCTCGCTCTACCTCAAGGGCGACCGGATCAAAGTGGAGCTCGGTCTGGTCCAGGGCAAGAAGCAGTACGACAAGCGCGAGACCGAACGCCGCCGCGAGCTCGACCGCGAAGCCCGCGCCGCCATGGCCGGGGAACGGGACTGAGACGGGGACGCCCGGCGGGGCGGCGACGGATCGGATCGGCGCTATGCTGATCTGAAGCCGCGCGAAGGATTCAGCTTCGAATCGCCTCTAAGCCGATGATGTGGTTCCGCAAGTCCCGCCCGCCCGAGCTCCGGCCCGACGACCGCGCCCTCGTGCGCCGGATGCGGGCGGGAGAAGCGGCGGCGTTCGAGGAGTTCTTCGAGGCCAACATCCAGGGGCTCTACCGGTTCGCCCTGGTGCGCGTCGGGCACGACGTCGAGCTGGCGCGGGACATCTCGCAGGCGGCGATCTGCCGCGGAATCGAGCGGCTGGAGACCTACCGCGGCGAGGCGCCGCTGTTCAGCTGGCTCTGCTCGATCTGCCGGTTCGAGATCACCGGCCACTTTCGAAAGCTGCGCCGGCGGCCGCTCGAGGTCGAGCTGCCCGAGGACGGGCTCGAGGCGCGGGGCAGCCTGGAATCGCTGTCGTTCGAGCTCGGGGATCCGGAGGACCAGGCCTTGCGCCGCGAGATCGGCCGCCTCGTCCACGTCACGATCGACAATCTGCCGCCGCACTACCGGAGCGTGCTGGTCTGGAAGTACGTCGACGGGCTCTCGGTGCGCGAGATCGGCGAGCGGCTGGCGGTCTCGGTCAAGGCGGCGGAGTCGCTGCTCACCCGGGCCCGGCAGACGTTCCGCGACGGTTACTCGAGCTTGGCGACGCTGCCAGCCGGGGCGGTACACGCCGTGGAGGGCGAATCGTGAGCGGCGAGCTCGAGACGCGCGCGACGAGCGAGGCGCTCGGCGAGGACGAGGTGGCGCGGCTGCTCCGTCTGGCCGGGCCGCCACCGACGCTGGACCAAGCCGAGGTGGCCGCGATCCGCGCGGCGGCGCGCGACGCTTGGCATCGGCAGCTCGCCCGGCGATCGGCGCGGCGGCGCCAGATCTGGGCGGGCGGCGCGCTCGCGGCCAGTCTGCTCGTCGCGCTGGGCCTGGCCTTCCGGGCGTCGGAGCGTGCCGACCCACCCGGCCCGCCAGTGGCTCGACTGGAGTTGCACGCGGGAGCCCTCTCGGTGCAGTCCGCCGCGGGGACGTACGAGCTCTCCGACGAGCTCGGGGCCGGGAGCGTCCTGGTCACCGGGGCGGACGGCCGAGCCGCGCTCCGGATGGCGAACGCGACTTCGGTGCGCCTCGATGCCGGCTCGCGGGTTCGATTGGTCTCCTCGAGCGCGCTGGCCCTCGAGAGCGGCGCGCTCTACCTGGATACCGGCCCCCACACGCCGAGCGGGGCCGCGGCCGGGCGACGATCCGAGCTCGCCGTGGCGACGCCTCTCGGCGAGGTGACCCACCTGGGGACGCAGTTCGAAGTCCGACTGGTTCCGGCCACCGGGACGACTTCCGAAGCGCTGCGGGTGCGCGTGCGCGAAGGCGAAGTCCGGGTCGCCACGGACCGCGAGATTCACGACGTCGGCGCGGGGTCCGAGCTGAGACTCTCCGCGGCGGGCGAGCTGGGACGCGGCGCCGTGGCGCCGCACGACGAGGCGTGGCGGTGGGCCATCGAGGCCGCGCCGGTGCCCGCGATCGAAGGCCAGACGCTGGCGAGCTTCCTCGATTGGGCGGCGCGAGAGATGGGTGTCCGGTGGCGGGTGGCCGGTTCCTTGCCGGCGGCGACGCCCCAGGCGATCGTGCTGCACGGCTCGGTCTCCGACTTGAGCCCGGAAGCAGCGCTCGAGGTCGTCCTCACCGGCAGCGGGCTCCGCTCGCTGCGATCGGGCGACGAGCTCCAGATCTCGCCCGCCGGCCGCTAGCCACTAGAAGGACCAGCGCGCCCCGACGGTCGGGAGGATGCCCCCCCAGTCCACCGGCTGGGGTTCGACCAGCGCTCGACCGTCCGGCCCGATGCGGAGGTCGAAGCTCTCGAAGCCCCGCGGATTCCGTCGATCGTAGGCGTTCTGGATCTCGACGAAGGCGCCGAGTCGGCTGCTCTGGAGCTGCCATTCACGACCGACCCGGAGATCGAGCCGGTGATAGTCGCGCAGGCGTTCCCCACGCACCGGCCCGAGCTCCAGCTCCGCGACGGGGGCGCCGTCGGTTCCCGTTGCCAGGCGGGCGCCGACCGCCGTCGTCGGCCAGCCGGTGTGGTAGAGCCACGAACCGCTCACGGCCCAACCCCGGTCGAGAGCGAGGTGGCCCTCGAGGCGAAACGAGTGCGGCTCGTCGGTCGCTCGTGGCACCCAGCGGTCCGCCAACCGGTCGGCGACCGTGGCGCGGGAGTAGGCCGCGGACCAGTTGCCGCGTGCTCCCGCCCGGCTCTGGAAGGAGAGCTCGAACCCCAGCGCCCGACCGGCCGCGGGCTCGAGCCGGATCCGGCCCGGCGCCAGCTCCGGGTAGAGCACCGCGGCGTCGAACAGGCTCTCGTAGCGAGCGCGCTGATGGCTCGACCGCCGGTGGAAGGCGCCGACGCGCCAGGAGGCGCTGCGGGCCAGCTGATGCTCGTAGGAGAGCAGGCGCTGCTCCTCGTGCTCGGCGGGCGAGAGTTTCGTCTCGCCGTCCTCGACCTGGAGCTCGTAGGGTCGCTGGCTCTGGTGGAACCTGCCCCAGGCGGCGCGCAGCACGCCCTGGTCCGCGGGCCTCCAGGCGAGGTGGAGACGAGGGCTCAGGTGAGATTCCTCGGTCAGCCCGCTCCGGTCGTAACGCAGCCCGGCCTCGATCCGGAAGCTCTCCGTCGGGTGCCAGCGGCTGCTGGCAAACACTCCGAGCTGCTCGAACTCGAGGTCGCTCGCGAAGGCGACGTCACTGCCGTTCGCGCTCGAGCCGGGCAGCGCAGCAGGGCCGCCTCGGCGCTCGGCCAGGTAGTCGATGCGCGACTGGAGCTGGCGGGCCTCGACGCCGCCATCGACGGTCCAGGGCGCGCCCTGGGGGGCGAGACGCCAAACCGTCTTCACGCCGACGAACTCGAGCGTTCGCGAATCGTCGAGCTCGAACCGTGCTCCGCCCTGGACGGCGTCGTTGCCGACGCGGATCCGCTCGAGCCGCCCGGCCCACGCCATCGACTCGGCGAGGGCGGAGCCGCCCAGAGAGGCCTGGTGGGTCAGCCAGAGGTAGGAGCTCTCCCAGCGGCTGCGGTACTTGCCGCCGCCCACCAGGTCTCCGGCGACGCGGAACTTGTCGGCGGCGAGCAGCAGCCGGAGCTCGAGCTGCTGGTCGGGCCGCAAGCGATACCCCAGCTTGCCGAACAGGTCCCAGTAGCGCGGGTCCGCCCGCCTGCCGTTGGCCTCGAGAGCCAACCGATAGTTGCCGCCGCGCAGAGAGCCGAGCCACTGGCCGCGCCCATCGCCGAAGAGACCCGCCGCGGAGGCCTCGGCGAAGAGCGAGCCGAGCCCCAGGCTCAGGGCGAAGGGCGAGTCCGGTGTGCGCGAGGTCATGTCGAGCACGCCGCCCAACCGGTCGCCGTATTCGACCGGCGGCGGGTCCGCCATCAGCTCGACGCGGCCCAGAGACGCGGCCGACACGATGCCCAGGCCGGCGTCGAACTCCTGGAGGTGGAACGGCGCCAGGAGCTCCAGTCCGTCGAGCAGGATCAGTGTGTCGTCCTCGCGCGCCCCGCGTACGGAAACGCGCGAAGAGGACTCCCGAGTCGCCGCCCCGGGGAGCAGGCCGGTGGCGCGGAAGACGTCGCCGCCGAAGTGGGGACCCTCTCGCCGGTGCGGTGACAGGACGAGCAGCGTCGCCGCCACGGGCTCGCCGTGGCGCGACTCGCCGAGCGGTGTCGTGACTTCGATCCGCTCCCGGGCGGTCGGCAGGTCGAGCGGATCGGGTTCGGCCTCGTCCGGGGTCGTCGCGGTCGTCGCGGGCTCCGCTCGCACCACGATCCAGCGCTCTCCCGGGCCCTGCGCGGCCGCGAGGCCGTGCGGCCGCAGGAGATCCGCGAGCAGCGCGGACGCCGGGCCCGGCCGCGGCTCGGTCGCAACCGTCATCGAGGGCAGGACGAGAGCCGAAGAGAAGACGATTGGCAGCCCCTCGGCCTGGAGCGTCTGCAGCGCCTCGGCGAGGGTCTTGCCCGCGAGCGGGGGACGAAGCTCCCGCGCTGCCGTCGGACGGGGCCCGGCCACCGCCGACGCCCAGCCGGCTCCGGCGGCGCAGAGGGCAAGGGCGATCGCAAGTCTGGTGGCGGCGGCCATCGTCCGGGTTGCTCGGAATCGAAACGGGACGCGCCGGCAGACGCGCACCGGGGGCGACGGCGTGGATTCACGCCTCGCCCCGTCGATTCTACGCGCACCGAGCTCGACGAACCGATCGGCGGGAGCGGAGCGCTCTCCCGAAGGATCTCCCGCCCTCCGGACTCCTATCGCCGGAGCGCGGCTTCGGTACGGTTCGCGCTGCCGCCCAGGATCGATGCGACAGCAACTCCGGCTCGGACTTTCCTCTTGCGTGCTCTGCGCGGCTCTCGCGGCGCCGGCGCCAGCCGCCGAACCGGGTTCGACGGCTGGCCTGCCGGAAGACGGGCGGCTCGAGGCCGAGCAGGCGATCATCGGTGAGGTTCACATCGAAGTCGGGGACATCTTCGACCTCGACGATCCGGAGGACCGCCTGCCGGGCTCTCGCTGGGTGAATCGCCTCCACCCGACGACGCGGCGCGAAGTGATCGCCCGCCAGCTGCTGTTCCGCACCGGCGACCGCTACTCACGCTCGCTGCTCGAGGAGTCCGAGCGGCTGCTGCGCGGCGACCGCTATCTGCGCGACGTGGTCGTGCGGCCGATCGGGTACGAGGACGGCCGGGTGGCGGTGGAGGTGCGCGCCCGCGACGTCTGGACGCTCAACGCGGGGCTTTCGATCGGCCGGGCCGGTGGGGCGACCTCGACCCGGGTCGCGGTCGAGGACAGCAACTTCCTCGGCACCGGCAAGTCGGTGCTGTTCGAACGTCGAGACGACGTCGATCGGACCACGAACCGTCTGGGGTACGCCGACCCGGCGCTGCTCGGCAGCCGCCTCCGGCTGGAGCTCGGCTACGCCAGCGCCAGCGACGGCGGCGGCTGGAGGGCGGAGCTCGAGCGCCCGTTCTACGCCCTCGACGCGCGCTGGTCGGCGGCGATCGAAGGTGCCGACGACGAACGGGTCGAAACGCTCTACCACCTCGGCCAGCCGGGCGAGCGCTTCGGCCATCACGCGACGCGCTTCGAGCTCCGCGGTGGACTCTCGAAGGGCCGGGAGCGCGGCGAGGTCACCCGCTGGACCGCGGGACTTTCTTTTCAGCGCGATCGCTTCGAAGCTCTGGACGGCACCGCCGCTCCGGCGCCTCCGGAGCGCACGCTGGCCTATCCCTGGCTCGGTTGGGAATGGCGGCGGGATACCTATCGGGAGTCGCGCAACCTGGATCAGATCGGACGGGTCGAAGACCTTCCGCTGGGGCCCCACCTGCGCGCGCGGTTCGGAATCGCCTCGCCCGCTCTCGGAGCGGATCGCTCGGCCCTGATCTTCGACGCCGGCTCCACCTGGGTGCTGACGCCCGAACCCCGCAACGTCCTCCGGTTCGATTCGACCGTGAGCGGCCGCTGGGAGCGGCAAGGCCTGACCCACACGCTGCTGCACGCCGGCGCGCGCTCGTACTGGCGCGTCCGCGGCGAGCACTTGCTGCTGGTCGCGCTGGAGGGCGACCTCGCCCGCGCCCTCGACCCGGAGTTCCAGCTGACCCTGGGCGGCGACAGCGGTCTGCGCGGCTACCCGCTGCGCTACCAGGCCGGCGAAGCGCGTCTGGCGCTGACCGTGGAGCAGCGCTTCTTCACGCCCTGGCACCTGCTCCGATTGGCTCGGGTGGGAGCCGCGGTCTTCTACGACGTGGGCAGGATCTGGGGCGGTATCGAGGAGGATCGCCGGGGACTGCTCCAGGACGTCGGCGTCGGCCTACGGCTGGCCCCGACGCGGACCGGACGGGGCGGCGTGCTCCATCTGGACGTCGCGCTCCCGCTCGGCGGCCCGCCCGAGTTGCAGCGGGTCCAGTGGCTGGTGCGGAGCCGGTCCACGTTCTGAGCCCGGCGACCTCGGTTGGCCTCTACTGCGAGGCCGGATCGGCCGGAGCCGAGGTGCGTTCTCGCCCGTCGAAGCCTGCGGCGTATCGCCGGATGGGCCTCGGCTCCTCGGGGCTGCGAGCGCCCGTCCTCTCCGGCAGCTGCGGCCTCTCGCGACGAACCCAACCGAGGTTTCCGGGCTCTGAGTCGAGGCCGTAGAGGCGGGCGAGCAGCAGCACGATGCCCCAGGCGAGGAGCATCGACACCAGCGTGTGGCTCAGGTAGTGGGCGCCGCGAGCCATTTGATAGCCGCCCATCACCCAGCCCGCGGCCAGTCCCCAGGCCGCGCGCCGAGGTCTTCGGTCGCCGACGAAGACAAGGGCCAGCAGCGCGAAGCCGCCACTGGCGTGCGCCGCCGGAAAACAGCGGCCGGGCGTGACGAGGTCGGAGGCCGGCCGCCACAGCGCCAGCAGGTCGTGCTCGGCGATGCGGCCGCCGTAGCGCTCGATCTCCGCCGGGCAGTGAACGCGGGTGTGTTGTTTGGCGAGGCCGACCGAGGCCGGTACCAGCGCCAGGGCCGAGAACAGGAAGAGCGGCTCGAGGACAGCCAGGGAGCGCGCGGGCGCGCGATGCCAGAGCCGGGCGAGCGCGCTACCGGCGAGCCATGCTCCCCAGGCGGCGAGCGCGACTTTCGGGAGACGGTAGAAGAGGAGTCGCGGCCAGCGCGCCTGGGCAGGCACGAGCCAGCCCGCGCCCGCCGAGTCGTAGAGGGCGTCTTGGACGAAGTCGTCCAGGCCGGTCGACGCGAACAGTGTGACCGTCGCGCCGAGGGCCAAGGCGACGAGCAGGAGTCCCCGATTGCCCCGCACCGAAAGAGGCTATCCGCTGGGAGCGACGGTGCGATCCGGCGCAGCTGCCGGCGGATCGGCGCGCGCCGTCTGGGCGCGTGTCCTCTCGAGCCCCAGCCTGCGGCTGCCGTAGAGGAGGTCGGCACCCCAGTAGTAGGCGACGGCATCGGTGACCAGGCCGCTGTCCACCGTCCGTGCCGAGCCGTCCTCGGAGCAGGTCGCGCGGTCGAGGTCGCAATCGTAGACCCGGGCCGTCGAGCGCAAGCCGAGCACCGCCATGCGCCGGCCCTCGAGCAGCGCGATCGAGCTGTTGTGGGTCATCAGGGCTCGGCCCTCGTCGGGCGCGAGACGCAGGACGTCGCGACCGAAGAACTTCGAGTCGTAGTCGAGTCCCAGCACGCCGAGCACCGTCGGCGGGATGTCGAGCGACGACGCCAGCGTGTCGACGCGACGGTTCCGCTCCACCCCCGGCCCCAGCAGCAGGATCGGGACCTCGTAGCTGGCGAGCGGGATCTCGGCGGCGCCGTAGACCCGCGCGCCGTGGTCGCCCATGAGCACGAACAGGGTGTCGTCGTACCAGGACCGCCGCCGGGCTGCCGACATGAAACGGCCGAGCGCCCAGTCGGCGTAGCGCACCGCGTTCTCGCGGCCGGACAGCGCGGGATCGCGACGCAGCTCGCCTTCGGGGAAGAGGAAGGGGCGGTGGTTCGTCACCGAGAGGACGAGCGCGTAGAAGGGCTGGCCGGCTCGCGCCAGGCCGTCCATTTCAGCCAGCGCCCGTTCGAAGATCGCCTCGTCCGCGACCCCCCAGGCGGTGGTGAAGGTGTCCGGCGGATAGTCCCGCTGCTCGATCAGGTGCTCGACGCCGTTCCTCTCGAGGTAGCTGCCCATGCCGTCGAACAGCGTCCTGCCGCCGTAGACGAAGAGGGTCTCGTACCCGCGCTCGCGCAGGAGGGCCGGCAGGGTGAACAGGTCCTGCGACTGCGGGCGGCGCACGATCGAGATTCCCGGCAGCGGGGGCAGGCCGGAGGTGGTCGCCTCGATCGCGCGGATGGTCCGGTTGCCGGTCGAGTAAGCACGGGTCAGGAGCGTGCCCTCGCTCGCCAGTGCATCGAGGCTGGGCGTCAGGGACCGGTCGGATCCTCGCCGCAGCGCGCCGACGAACTCGGAGCCGAGACTCTCCTCGAGCACCACGACGACGTTCGATCGCCGCTCCGGGCCGGCGTTGTCGATCCGGCGCAGCGTCGAGCCGGATTTGAAGCTGCCGGGGGCGACCGAGGACTCGGCGAGCAGCCCGGAGAGGCGCTGGAACACCTCCCGCTCCGGGAGCGTCCGGTAGAGCCCCTCGAAGCTCGCCTGGCTGCCGCGCAGCGCGGCGAAGAAAGTGTAGATGCCGTTGCGCGAAACCTCGTTGAGCGCCCGGTCCGAGGAGACGTTCCCCCAAGCGGGCGAGACGGCCGAGGTGAGCGCGACGCAAGCCACCAGGATCGAGAGCAGGAGCGCCGTCCGAGCGCGACGCGCCTCGAGCACGGCGGCGCCGACGACGCGCCGGATGGCGAGCGCGACACCGCAAGCCGGCAAGACGAGGCCGGCCAGGATCCAGGCCGTCGGGTAGCTCTGCCAGATGTTGGCGACGACCTCGTGGGGGTAGACCAGATAGTCGACGGCGACGAAGTTGAATCGGCTCTCGAACTCGTCGAAGAAGAAGCACTCGGCGGCAGCCACGAACAGCAGGCCGTAGCTGGCCGCCGCGATCCCCGTCCAGAGCAGAGCCCGCTGGAGCCGGGTGCCGAACCAGCGCGCGGGAATGAGGACCAGGTAGAGCGCCAGCGGGACGCTGAGCCAGAGCAGGATCAGGAAGTCGTAGGCCCCGCCCGCCGCCAGAGCTCGCGCGACCGCCCACGGATCGCTCCCGAGAGCGTCGTCCCGGAGAACGAGGAGCGCCAACCTCGTCAGGAGGAAAAGCGCGGCGGCGAAGGCCGCGAATCCGAACACCAGCCTTCTTCCCGCCCGCCGCTCTCCGGCCGGACCGGGCTGCCCGCTTGCCTCGCGCATCGCACCTCTCTCCCGCGCGCCGCTCGAGCGGCCCGCGGAACCTGAGAGGTCGTGATCGCCAAAATCCTCCGCGGTCTCCGGAATCCAGGTGGGGGGGCGTCGGGTCTTCTCAGGGCATTTCCGCCTCAGTACCGCCTTGTGCTAGCGTCCCGCCTCCGATGGACACGATCGTCGTTCGCGGCGCCCGCGAGCACAACCTGAAGAACCTCCACCTCGAGATCCCGCGCAACCGGTTGGTCGTGGTCACCGGGGTCTCGGGATCGGGCAAGTCGTCGCTCGCCTTCGACACCCTGTTCGCCGAGGGGCAACGGCGCTACGTCGAGTCGCTGTCGGCCTACGCGCGGCAGTTCCTGCCGCAGGTCGAGAAGCCCGACGTCGACTCGATCGACGGCCTCTCGCCGGCGATCTCGATCGAGCAGAAGTCGGTGTCGAAGAACCCGCGCTCGACGGTCGGCACCGTCACCGAGATCCACGACTACCTGCGCCTGCTCTACGCCTCGATCGGCGTGCCCCACTGTCCGAAGTGCGGCGAGGAGATCCGCAGCCAGACCGTCCAGCAGATGGTCGATCGGATCCTGGCCCTGGCCGAGGGGACGCGGCTCCACGTCTACGCCCCCTACGTGCGCGGCAAGAAAGGGGAGTACCGCAAGCAGCTCGCGGAGATGGCGCGCCAAGGGTTCGTGCGCGCGCGCATCGACGGCGTCGTAGTCGATCTGCACCAGCCGCTGCCCCAGCTCGACAAGCAGAAGAAGCACTCGATCGACGTCCTGGTCGACCGGCTGGTGGTCAAGCGGGATCTCGGCAAGCGGCTCGCGGACTCGCTCGAGACGGCGCTCAAGGTCGGCGGCGGCCTGGTGATCGTGGCGCCCGAGGGCGCCGCCGAGGAGACGCTGTCGCAGAACTTCGCGTGCGCCACCTGCGGCACCAGCCTGTCGGAGATCACGCCGCGGCTGTTCTCGTTCAACAGCCCCTACGGTGCCTGCGCCACCTGCTCGGGACTCGGCACGTTGATGGGCGTCGACCCCGACCGGGTCGTGATCGATCCGGCCCGCTCGATCGCGGCCGGCGCCATCGGGCTGTTCCAGCCCGGCGGCAAGAGCTGGCGGCTGCAGATGCTCGCCACCCTCGCCAAGGCGATGAAGTTCTCGCTCGAGACGGCCTGGAGGAAACTGCCGGCGCGGGCGCGCGAGGTGATCCTCTACGGCAGCGGCGACGCCGAGCTCAGCTTCGAGCTGCGCGGCCGCAAGTCGAGCTACTCGTGGGAGGGCAAGTACGAGGGGCTGGTGCCGATGCTCGAGCGGCGCTACAAGGAGACCGACTCCCAGATGGTGCGCGGCGAGATCGAGAAGTACATGTCGGTCAAGACCTGCCCGGCCTGCCAGGGCCGGCGTCTGAAGCCCGAGGCGCTCGCCATCACGGTGGCGGGGCGCGCCATCGACTCGCTGTCGGCGCTGGCGGTCTCCGACCTGCGCCGGGTGGTGGCCGAGCTCGGGCTGTCCGAACGCGAGCGGTCGATCGGCGCCAAGGTCCTGCAGGAGGTCTCCGACCGGCTGCGCTTCCTCGACGACGTCGGCGTCGGCTACCTGACCCTGGACCGCTCGTCCGCGACGCTCTCGGGGGGCGAGAGCCAGCGCATCCGGCTGGCCACGCAGATCGGCTCGAAGCTGATGGGCGTGCTCTACGTTCTCGACGAGCCGTCGATCGGGTTGCACCAGAAGGACAACGAGCGGCTGATCCACACGCTCGCCGGCATGCGCGACCTCGGCAACTCGGTGCTGGTGGTCGAGCACGACGAAGACACGATCCGCGCCGCCGACTGGGTGCTCGACCTGGGGCCGGGCGCCGGGATCCACGGCGGCGAGCTGGTGGCGGCGGGGACGCCGGACGAGATCACCCGCCATCCGGACTCGCTCACCGGCAAGTACCTGCGCGGCGAGCTGGCGGTGGCGGTGCCGTCCAGCCGCCGGCGCGGCAACGGCAAGCGGCTGCGGGTGGTCGGCGCCCGCCACAACAACCTGCGCGACCTGACGGTCGAGATTCCGCTCGGCCTGTTCGTGGTCGTGACCGGGGTCTCGGGCTCGGGCAAGTCGAGCCTGGTCGGGGACGTCCTCCACAGCGCGCTCGCCCGCCACTTCTTCCGCGCCGGCGACAAGCCGGGCGAGCACGACCGGATCGAGGGGCTCGAGCACCTCGACAAGGTGATCGCGATCGACCAGAGCCCGATCGGCCGCACGCCGCGCTCGAATCCAGCGACCTACACCAACGTCTTCAACCACATCCGCAACCTGATGGCGCTCACGCCGGAGGCGCGCGCGCGCGGCTACAAGGCCGGGCGGTTCAGCTTCAACGTCAAGGGGGGGCGCTGCGAGGCCTGCGGCGGCGACGGGCAGAACAAGATCGAGATGCACTTCCTGCCCGACATCTACGTCACCTGCGAGGTCTGCGGCGGCAAGCGCTACGATCGCGAGACGCTCGCGGTCCGCTACAAGGGGCTGAACGTCGCCGAGATCCTCGACCTGACGGTCGAGCAAGCGCGCGAGCTGTTCCGCAACATCCCCGCGATCGAGCGCATCCTCGCCACGCTCGACGAGGTCGGCCTCGGCTACGTCCATCTCGGCCAATCGGCGACCACGCTCTCCGGCGGCGAGGCGCAGCGGGTCAAGCTCGCCACCGAGCTGTGCAAGCGCTCGACCGGCAAGACCCTCTACCTGCTCGACGAGCCGACCACCGGCCTGCACTTCGACGACGTGCGCAAGCTGCTCTCGCTGCTGCACCGGCTGGTCGAGCTCGGCAACACCGTGCTGGTGGTCGAGCACAACCTCGACGTCATCAAGACCGCCGACTGGGTGATCGACCTCGGCCCCGACGGCGGCGCCGCCGGCGGCCGCCTGGTCGCCGAGGGTCCGCCCGAGCGGATCGCGAGCGCGCGCGGCAGCCACACGGGCCACTTCCTGGCGCGCGTCCTCGGGGCCGCGGCGGGCAAGGTGCGCGGCCCGAGGGCGCGGCGCGGGGCGAGGGCGCCCGAAGCGTAGAATTCGGCCGCGATGGCGGTTCCCGGCGCCCCCTCGTTCGCCGAGAAGCGGCGGCTGCTGCAGCTCGAGACGCTGTACGACCTGGCGCTCGCGCTGCACGGGGAGACCGACGAGCAGGAGCTGCTCGACGAGCTCCTGGGGCGGGTCTGCCTGGTGCTCGATCCCTCGACCGCCGCGGTGGTGACCCGCGATCCGGTGGCGGGCGCGCGCGCTCTATCGATCGTCGGCTGGCCGGGCGCGCAGCCCGAGGGCGGCGATCTGCTCGCCGAGCCGATCTGGCGCGAGCTGCTGGCCGAGGGCCAGCCGCTGCAGCGGCGGGAGGGAGCGCTCGCCGGGCTGGGCTTCCACGAGCTGATCGCGGCGCCGCTGGTGGCGCGAGGGGTCTTCCTCGGCTACCTGGCGCTCCTCGACAAGGAGGCTCGCGGCGGCGGCGGCTCCGGGTTCACCGCCGAGGACCGCCGCTTCCTCGAGTCGGTCGGCACGCTGGCGGGCGTCGCCGTCGACGGCGCGCGGCGGGTCGAGACGCTCGAGACGCAGCGCGCCCGACTGGCCGAGGAGAACAAGGCGCTGCGCGGCCAGCTCGAAGCGCGCGTCGGCGGGCAGCGCATCGTCGCCTCGGCGCCGGCGATGCGCCGGGTGCTCGATCTGGTCGAGCGGGTGGCGCCCCGCTCGGTCAACGTCCTGGTCCGCGGCGAGAGCGGCACCGGCAAGGAGCTGATCGCCAAGCTCCTGCACCACCTGTCCGGGCGCGATGGGCCGCTGGTCGCGCTCAACTGCGGCGCGCTCCCCGAGTCGCTGCTCGAGAGCGAGCTGTTCGGCATCGAGGGCGGGGTGGCGACCGGCGTGCAGGCCCGGCGGGGCAAGTTCGAGCTCGCCGACGGCGGCACGTTGTTCCTCGACGAGCTGGGCGACATGCCGCCCGTCCTGCAGGTCAAGCTGCTGCGCGCCCTGCAGGAGCGCGAAGTGGTCCGCGTCGGCGGCGAGCAGCCGGTGCGGGTGGACGTGCGCGTGGTGGCGGCCACGCATCGCCACCTGGAGGCGCTGGTCGCCGAGGGGACTTTCCGCGAGGATCTCTACTACCGTCTCAAGGGGGTCGAGCTCGAGCTGCCGCCGCTGCGCGAGCGGCGGGAGGACATCCCGCATCTGGTCCGGCTGTTCGTCGACGACTTCTGCGCCCGTGAGAAGATGCCGCCGCCGCAGCTGTCCCGGGAGGCGCTCCAGCTGCTGCTCGAGCACGACTATCCGGGCAACGTGCGGGAGCTGCAGAACCTGATCGAAGGAGCGATCTCTCTGGCCGACGGACGGATCGAGGCCGACCTGCTCCGCTCGCTGGCGGGGCCGGGCGCCGCGCCGCCGCCGGTCGCCGGGCCGGAGCCGCTCGACCTCGACGCGGTCGAGCGGCGGCACATCGCCAAGGTGCTGCGGCTCGCGCACGGCAACAAGAGCGAGGCGGCCCGGCTGTTGGGGGTGGATCGGAAAACATTGCAGCGCAAGGGTTTCTGACTTGCGGTCGGTCCGAGCGGAGAATGAGGCTTTATGTCGCATATGCAGCAATTTGACCCAAGAAGCTCTGGGATCAACAGGACTGGGGCGTGGGAGCACGTCTCGCGGCCGGGACCCGCGCGAGGTGCGACAATTCGTCGCGGCGCGGGTGGGGCGGTTTCGCGGTCGCGGTTCCGGTCGGCTCTGGAAACGCTTCCATTCAAAGCACTTGAGGGCCAGGGTCGAAGCGGGCGACGGGTTGGCAGGGAGGTTGCCTCTGGGAAGGGCCGGGAGGAAGCTCCATGCTCACGTCCGTTGCCAGAACCAACGCGCTCCGCGCGCTGCCGCTCGACAAGATCGTGGGCGCCGCCTCCGTGGCGAGCTTCCTCTGGCTGCTCGCGCAGGATCGGATTCACCCGCTCTTCGTCTACCTCCTCGAGCTCTATCTGGCGTTTTGACCGGGCGGTCGCGCCGATGACCCTGCTCCCCCCGACCCGGGAGGTGACGCTCATCCTCCCGATGGCGCCGGACATGGAGATCGTGGCCAGCCAGGCCGCGAGCGCCATGGCGTCGTTCGTGGGGATGAGCTCCGACCGGGTCGACGAGGTCCGCATGGCGGTGGTCGAGGCCTGCATCAACGCCTTCGAGCACAGCCGCGCCGCCGAGCGCAAGGTCGACATCACCTTCCGACTGATCGGCGGCGGCGCGCGACCCGAGCGGCTGGAGATCCGGGTCCACGATCGGGGCGTCGGCTTCCAGCCCGCCGCGGTCGAAGAGCCGCGCATCGAGGCGAAGATCAAGGGGGACCGGAAGCGCGGTTGGGGTCTCAAGATCATCCAGGGGCTGATGGACGAGGTCGAGATCCTCTCCGGCTCCCAGGGCACCACGGTCGTGATGAGCAAGTCGCGTTGAGAGAGGGGCTGGGGAGATGACCGAAGCGCTCAAACTGACGATCGATCGCCGCGATGCCCTGGCCGTGATCTACACGGAGGGCTACATCAACAACCAGGGTGGCGAGGAGATCGCCCGCGCGGCCTACGAGCTCATCGAGGCGGGTTACAAGGTGCTCCTGCTCAACCTCACCGGCACCAAGATCATCAACTCGATCGGGATCTCGATCCTGATCGAGATCATCGAGAAGATGCTCGAAGTGGAAGGCAAGCTGGCGTTCTGCGCGCTCACGCCGACCATCGAGAAGACGTTCCACATCATGGGCCTGGCGCAGTACGCGGCGATCTTCGGCGACGAGGGCGACGCGGTCGCCGGCCTCGGCGGCTGAAGGTGAGCGGCCCGTCCCCGGTCCCCGCGTCCGCCGGGGCGGAGCTGCTGAAGCTGCTGCGCGACGAGGCCGCCTCGCTGCGTCTCGCGGAGCGGCTGCTCGGGCTGGCCGATCGGGCCGCCGGGGGTGGCGGCGCGGCGCTTTACCTGGCCACCGAGAGCGGTTTCCGACGCGAGCTCGCGAGCGGCGCCGAGCAGTTCGAGGACCGACTGAGCGCGGTCCCGGACGGCCCGGGCGTCTGGTCCTTTCCCGGCGGTTTCGTGCGCGAGCGCTCGAGCGTGAAGGTCGAGGAGATGTCGCCTGAGCTCGGTGCGCTGGTGGTGGCTCTGGGCGCCGTCGCGCGCGAGCAGCAAGTCCGCAAGCAGCTCAAGCGCCAGGACTTCGAGGTCAAGACGCGGGGCGTGCAGCTGGAGGCGCTCTACGACGTCGGCCTGGCGATCGCCTCGACGCTCGATTTCGAGAAACTGTGCGAGGAGGTGCTGATGCGCGCCGTCTCGCTGCTCGACGCCCGGCGCGGCGCGCTCTATCTCAAAGACGGCGCGATGATGCGTCTCCACCACGCTTTCGGCGGGGATGCCCAGGCGGCGATCGACCCGGCCTCGGAGGAGGGCGTGGAGCTGCTCGGTGCGCCCTGCCGGGCGCCCAGTTCCTGCTCGGCGTCCCGATCGCGATCGACGGCGAACCGAAGGGGATCCTGGTGGTCGGCGACAAGGAGAGCCGGCGCGGGGTCGGTCCCTTCCCGGAGAGCGACCGCCGCACGCTCGAGCTGCTGGCCAACCAGGCCGCCATCGCGCTCGAGAACGCCGAGCTCCACCGCCAGTCGCTCGAGAAGGAGCGGCTCGAGCACGAGATCGAGCTGGCCTCGGAGATTCAGCGGCAGATCCTCCCCAAGGAGGTCCCGCGCGTCCCGGGCTTCGACATCGCGGGCTGGAACCGGCCCGCGCGCCACATCGGCGGCGACTACTTCGACTTCCTGCCGCTGCCCCATCCGCGGCATCTCGGGCTGGTGGTCGGGGACGTCTCCGGCAAGGGCGTGCCGGCGGCGCTGCTGGTGTCGACCCTGCACTCGGCGCTGCGCTTGCTGGCCGAGCGGGTGTCGATCTGCCCCGAGCTGTTCTCGCGGCTCAACCAGCACATCCTGGAGTCGAGCGCGCCGAACAAGTTCATCACCCTCCTGGTCGCGGAGCTCGACACCGAGAGCGGCGTGCTCTCCTACGTCAACGCCGGCCACAACCCCGGTCTCGTCCTGCGGGCCGACGGCCGGGTCGAGCGACTCGGACCGGGCGGGCTGCCACTCGGCCTGTTGGCCGCCGGCAGCTGGCGGCTCGAGCGGCTGGAGCTGGCGGCGGACGACCTGCTCTGTCTCTACAGTGACGGCATCACCGAGGCGACCTCACCGGAGGACGAGGAGTTCGGCACCGAGCGCCTCGAGGCGATGCTGGCGGCGGGCCGCGGACGTCCGCTCCCGCTCCTGCTGGACGAGATCGGCGCGGCGGTCATGGATTTCGCCGGCGGGCAGGCCCAGGGCGACGACCAGACCTTGCTGCTGTTGCGCCGCCAGCGTCCCGGCTGAAAAGCCACCCGACTCAGCGGTCCTGAGGCCGGCTCGACAGGCCGCGCAGGGGTGCCAGGCGCGCCGCCGGCGCCCGCGGCGCGCCGAGTCCATCGAACGGCCGCGGCGCCCACGCCACCAGCCGGCTGCCCAAGGCTTCGACGCTGCCGAACACTTCCAGCAGCGAGGAGCTCCAGCGCAGCGGCGGGATCGCTTCGGCCAGCCGGCCGTCCTCGCCGATCCGGCGCACCGAGCGGGCGATGGCGCTGAAGGCGAACGGGCGCTCGCCCGCGACATCGAGCTCTTCGAGGGAGCCGATGCGCAGCCCGCCGGCCGAGGCCGCGAGCAACTCGTCCTCGCTCGCCGCCCCGGGGTGAAGGCAGAGGTGGAGCGGCCAGGCGTCGTCGGCAGCGAGTCCGTGGCCGAGCGGTGTCGCGCCGGCCTGCGCCGCGAGGTCGAGGTCGTAGGCGATGGCGAGGCGCCGCCCGCGCTCGACGAAGTCGAGGCTGCGCCGCGCGACGCCGTCGAGGTCGAAGGGGAAGGGCGCGCCGGGCCCGTCGAGCGGCAGGTCGGCGAGCGCGATCGACGGACCGAAGCGGAGCTCGCCGGCCGCATCCTCGCCCGCGGGGGGCCGGCTGCTGGCCGCGAGCGCCCGGCGTGCCAGGGCCTCGACCAGCACCGCGGCGGCCTCGGGGGAGAGCAGCAGCGGCCGCGCGCCGAGCTCGCCGGATTCGACCACCGCCGGCGCCTCGAGCGCGCGCGCCCGCTCGATCAGCGCCGGCTCCGCGAGGTCGCGGAACGACCGCGCCGTGGCGGCGGCAAAGCCGGAGCCGGGCCGACGCCCGGTGCGGGCCTCGAGCGTGACCTCGGTGGCGGCGGCGGCGCGCGGCCGATGAAAGCTCCCCACCACCGCGACCCGCGTGTCGGTCCACCGCAGCCGCAGCGTCGTCCGTTTGTCGGCCAGCCGCTCCAGGCGCGCCGCCGCGCTGCCGGCGTCCAGGCCGGTGATCTCGGGATCGACCAGCCCGCCGAGTCGCTCGGGCTCGGGGCCCGCCGCGCCGAGCGCCCAGTCGGGGCTCGGCGCGGCCGCCCGCGCGCCGGCGAGGGCCAGCCGCAGCGCCATCTCGAGCTCGCCCGGCTCGGCGCCATCGGTGCGCGCGCTGCCGGTGCGCCCCGCCAGGCGCAGCCGCACCGTCACCGCGCGCGCCAGGCCGCTGTCGGCGCGCCGGGCGCGGGCGCTGTCGAGCGCCGTGCCGCGCGCGCTCTCGATCCACGCGATCGAGGTCACGTCGGCGGGCGACAGCGCGAGCAGCCGCTCCGCGCGGGCCACGATCGCGTCGAGCGGCAGCGGCGGTGTCGGCAGGGGCACAGCGAGATCCTACCAGCGCCCTCGGCTTGAACTTTGCAGCCTTGGTGGGGAGAATGGGCTACGGAACGAACCCGATGCGACCCGGATCGCGCACGACCGCGCTCGCCCTCTTCGCCGCGCTGGCCGCGCCGCCCGCGTCGTCGGAGCCACCGATGAGTCTGTCCACCGACGCGGCGGCGCAGCGCCGGGAGCGCATGGTCGAGCGCCAGATCCGCGCCCGCGGCGTCACCGACGCACGGGTCCTGGCGGCGATGGCCAAGGTGCCACGGCACCTGTTCGTCCCCGAAGAGGTGCGCGCGCAGGCCTACGAGGACTACCCGCTGCCGATTGGCGCCCGGCAGACCATCTCGCAGCCCTACATCGTCGCGCTGATGACCTCGCTGCTCGATCTGCGCGGCGGCGAGCGGGTGCTCGAGATCGGCACCGGCTCGGGCTACCAGGCGGCGGTGCTGGCGGAGATCGCCGGCTCGGTCCATACCATCGAGATCCTCGAACCGCTGGCGAGAACCGCCCAGCAGACGCTCTCGGAGCTCGGCTATCGCAACGTGCAGTTCCGGGTCGGCGACGGCTGGGCGGGTTGGCCCGAGGCGGCGCCCTTCGACGGCATCCTGGTCACCGCGGCACCCGAAAAGGTGCCGCAGCCGCTGCTCGATCAGTTGAAGGTCGGCGGCAAGCTGGTGATTCCGGTCGGCGCCTACGTCCAGGACCTCCTGGTGCTGACCAAGACGGCGACCGGACTCGAGCGGAAGAACATCATCCCGGTCCGCTTCGTGCCGATGACCGGCGAGGCCCAGCGCGAGCCCGAGAAGCCCTGACGCGCGAGCCGCCGCGCTCGCTCCGTCGCCCAGCCGCCCCGGTCAGCGCACCCGTACCACGACGACGGTCACGTCATCGGCAGGCTCGCCGCTCCGTCGCCAGGCCGCGGCGCGCGCCATCAGGCGCTCGGCGATCTCGTCGGCGGAGGCGGCCGGGTCTTCGCGCAGGGCCGCGGCAACGCCGCCGAAGCCGAAGGCGACGCCCTCGGGATCGGGCTGCTCGAACAGGCCGTCGGTCGCGAACAGAAGGACATCCCCTGGCGCGAGCTCCGTTGCCAGCTCCTGGCGGGCCGTCTCGAGCCGCCCTCCGAGCGGCAGTCCCCCGGCGCCGATCTCTTCGACCGCGCCGCTCGAGCGGCGCCGGAGCAGCACCGGAGGCATGGCGGCGGCGCAGATCGCGAGCCCGCGGGGGGTCACGCGCGCGAGCGCCAGGCACATGTGCAGACGCTTGACCTGCAAGCCCCGCAGCACCCGGTCGCACTCGGCGAGCGCCGCCGCCAGGCCGCGGCCGAAGTCGAGCACCGCGAAGATGGCTTTGGCCGCGGTCACCATGGTGCCGGCGGCGACGCCGTGGCCGGTCGCGTCACCCACCGCGACGACGAGGCTGCCGTCGCGGTCGAGGCGGAAGTCGTAGTAGTCGCCGCCGACCTCGCTCGCGGTGGCCATCGCGGCCGCCACCTCGAGCCCGGCCGGGCGCGGCAGCTCGCGCGGCAGCAGCGACAGCTGGAAGGAGCGCGCGGCCTCGATCTCCTCGGTCTTGCGCGCGTGCTCGGCGGCCAGCAGTCGGGCTTCGAGGTCGCGCTCGAGGGCCGCCCGCTCCTGCGTCAGCACCTGTTCGGAGAGCGCCCGCACTTCCTCCAGTCGCCGCTCCAGTTGGACGCTCCGGGCGGCTGAGGTATGGGCCAGGAAGAGCGACATCGCGACCGCCAGGGCGAGGATGCCGAAGACGTAGACGCTGCGGACCCCGCCCACGGGCGGCACCAGCTCGAGGTTGATGAAGATCTGGAGCAGGATGATCGCGGCGAGCGCGATCAGGCCCGCGAGGAGCAGACTCACGCCCGGACGCGGGAGCGTCGGGCCCCGGACCTCGAGGCGGACGATCTCGACGGCCATGGCCGCGAAGTAGAGGTACCAGCTCCAGGACTGCACCGCCGGCGTCGGAACCGCGAGCGTGAGCGCGGCCAAGGCGCCAGCGGCGACGGCGAAGCCACGCCAGGAGGGCGCCAGCCGCGGCAGGCGCACGGCCTGATGGGTGAGGAAGACGAACAGGCTCGCGGCGAGGATGAAAGGGGGCGCGGCCAGGATCGCCGCGCGGCGCCACTCCGGGCTGGTCGGGCGCATGAAGTCGAGGTCGCACGCCACGATGCCGATGAAGCCGAGCATCGCCAGCGAGTAGAAGAGGTTCTCCCGCTCCTTCGGATGCGAGGCGTAGAGCGCCAGGTGGAGCAGCACCAGCAGCGCGGGCAGGCCGATCGAGATCGCGGCGAGCGCGGCTTGGCGGCGGCCGCCCGCTTCCCGCTCGGCGCTGGCGGTGTGGCCCTCGAGGGCGACGCGGAAGCCCCGCTCCCGGGATGGCGCCTCGGCCGCCGGCGCGTAGCGCACGGCGAGGACGTGTCGCTCCCGTCCGCCGAGGCGGGTGGTGACCCAAGCCCCCGCCGCCTGTCCAGCCTCCGGCAAGACGAGTCCCCGCCGGGTCTCGAGCACCAGGTTGCCGTCGAGGTACACGCGCGTCTCGCCATCGGCGACCAGGTCGAGGCGCACCGGGCGGCCGGCGAGTCGTGGGTCGATGCGCAGATGGCGGCGAAACCAGCCCACCCCCGGGCCCGCGGCGCCGAGCAGCGCCGCGTCCGCCCGCAGCGGCTCGACGGTCGTCCAGTCGGCGTCGTCGAAGTCCGGGTCGGACCAGGAGGAATCGTCGCCGGGATGGAAGCGCCAGGCGAGGACCAGCGCGACGCTCTGTCCGCCGCCGAGCGCCGTCGCTTCGATTCGCGCCGGCGCCGGTTCCTGGGCGGACGCGGTGAGCGGGGCGACCAAGCAGGCGAGCAACCCGAGGCGACCGGCGCGACCTTGCGCCCACCCGCTCTCGGCGCCTCGAACCCCGTGGGCACGGCCAGCGCCACCCATGCTCCGATCCTAGCCGCGCGGCACTGGCGATGCGAGGCGGCTGGACGGAGCGCCGCGATAGGCTGCGGCGATGCGGACCGTCGCCGTCGGAGCCGGCCTCGCCGCCTACGCCGTTTTCGCCGCGACCGTTCTCTGGCTCTACGCTCCGGGTACCGACGACCTGCCCGTCGAGCTCTCGCCCTGCCCGGACGGTCCCCACGAGTCGCCGCGCGAGGTCCCCTTCTACGAAGTGCTCGACGCGCCGCGCTGGATCGCGCTGTGCGCCGAGCTGCCCCCCGGACCGGACCTGCTGGTGTTGCCCCGCCTCTCGGGCAACGCCATCGAAGTGACCGTCGACGGGCAGGTGCGTCTGCGGGTGGGCGCGCCCGACCGACCGGCCAACTTCTGGCTGCAGCCCCAGCGCGTCCCGCTCGAGGGCCTGCCGCCGCGCGAGCGCGCCCTGCGGCTCGAGCTGTTCGGTCACTACGATCTGGGGATCCGGGTGGCGCCCTACCTGACGACCTGGCGCGGCGGCGGCTGGCGGGCGGCGGCGCTCTCCTGGTTGACCGAGGACCTGGTGGCGCTGGTGACCGGCCTCAACCTGGGCGTCGGTCTGCTGTTGACGGCGTACGGACTGCTGCGCCGCCGCGAGCGCGGCGAGTACCTGCTGCTGGGCATGACTTCGGTCACGGCCGCTCTGTACATGCTGGACTTCCAGCCGGGAGGGGGCATCGCGAGCACGTCGCTCTTCCTGCTCCGGCGCAAGCTCTCCCTGGCCGGCGCCTACTTCACCATCGCCGGGTTGGCCGCGGGGCTCGAACGGACGGCGCGCGTCCGCTGGCGGGTCGGCGCCACGAGCCTCGCCGCGGCGGCGGTGCTGGCCGCGATCACCCTGCTGCAGCCCGACCTGGTGGCGCTCAAGCGCGCCAGCACCTGGGCGGCGGCGCTGGTGATCCCGATCGCGCTCGCCGGCGTGGTCGTCGCCGTGCGCCGCTTCGAGCCGCTCTTCGCGGCGCTGTGGGTGTTCTTCGGCGCCTCGGCGGTCCACGTCCTGCTGAATGTCGGCTTTCACTTCGGCCACCTCTTCCTGCTCCACTACGGCGTCCTGGCGGGCACCTTGGCGGCGGGTCTGCGGGCGGCGATTCAGCTCTCGCGGCTGGGGACCGATCTCGAGCGGGCCTCGCGCGCCGCGCTCACCGATCCCCTGACCGGTGCCCGCAACCGGGCCTTCTGCGAGAACCTGACCCTCGCCTCGACCGACGCCGTCGCGGTGGTCGACTTCGACGACTTCAAGCGGGTCAACGACCTCCACGGCCACGCCCGCGGCGACCGGCTGCTGGTCGATTTCGTGATCGCCGCGCGCGGCCGGCTGCGGCCGAGCGACCAGGTCGTCCGCATGGGCGGGGACGAGTTCGCCCTGCTGATCCGGCAGGCCGACGAGGCGACCGCGGCCCGCATCTGCGACCAGATCCTCACGCTGTGGCGCAGCTCCTCGGCCGACCTCGAGCCGAGCGCCTCCTTCGGCGTCACCGAGGTCGGGACGCGCTCCTTCGAAGCGTGCGTGGCGCGCGCCGACGCGCAGATGTACGCTCGCAAGAGCGTCACTCGCCGCGCCACCTGACGGACCGGGTCGCGGGGCGCCCCGGAGGGCGTCAGCGCGAGCTGCCGCTGCTGCTCTTCAGATAGCCGTAGAAGTCGCCGTCGGAGGAGAAGACCAGGATCGTCTCGCCGTCGACCGTCGCTTCGAACGTCTCCATCGTCTTCAGGAACTCGTAGAAGCTCTGCGCATCCCGGGAGCGGTTGTACGACCGGGCGTAGATCTCGGTCGCGCGCGCGTCGGCGCGGCCGCGGATCTCCTCGGCGGACTTGTACGCCTCGGAGCTGATCTGCTGGAGCGCGCGCTCCTTTTCGCCCTGGATCCGCAGCGCCTCGCCCTCGCCCTCGGAGCGGAAGCGGGCGGCGATCCGCTCGCGCTCGGAGATCATCCGGTCGAAGACCTTCGATTGCACCTCGGAAACGTAGTTGATCCGCTTCAGGCGGACATCGAGGATCTCGATGCCGAGGTCCGCCGTGCGCGCCTGCGCCTTGGCCAGGATCTCGCCGCGGATCTTCTCGCGGCCGTTCTCGATCGGCGCCAGGACGACCAGCTCCTCCTCGGTCTGCGACTCGTCGAGCGCCGGGGTCCGGTTGGTGGTGCGCACCACCTCGACCAGGTCGTGGTTGGCGATGGCGTTGCGGGTCTCGCCGTCCAGGATGTCGTCGAGGCGGGTCTGCGCGCCGCGCTCGTCCTTCAGCCGCTGGAAGAACTTGAGCGGATCGCTGATGCGCCAGCGCGCGTAGGTGTCCACCCAGATGAAGCGCTTGTCGCGGGTGGGCAGCTGATTCGCCTCGCCGTCCCACTCGAGGAACCGCTTCTCGAAGCGGTGGACGACCTGGATGAAGGGCACCTTCAAGTGGAAGCCGGGAGAGCTGACCGGATTGCCGACCGGCCGTCCGAACTGGGTCAGGATGACCTGTTCGGCCTCGTTGACGATGTAGCCGGCGTTCCAGAGAGCGAGCAACGCGACGAAAGCGAGAGCCGCCGAGGTGATCTGCTTCATCGCCCGCCCTCCCGGGTCTGTGCCGGCGCCTGGCGAGCGCCTTCGAGGTTGAGCAGCGGCAGCAGGCCTCTCACCTTGTCGTCGACGACCACTTTCTTGCCCGCCTTGGGCAGCACGCGGGCCATGGTCTCGAGGTAGATCCGCTTGCGCGTGACTTCGGGCGCCTTGCGAAACTCGTCGAAGAGGGCGTCGAAGCGCGCCGCGTCGCCCTGCGATCGGTTCACCCGGTCGAGCGCGTAGCCCTCGGCGCGCTCGACCGTCTGCTGGGCCTCGCCGCGCGCCCGTGGAATCACCTGGTTGTATTCGCGCTGCGCCGTGTTGATCCGCTCCTCGCGCTCCTGCTGCGCCTGGTTGACGGCGTTGAAGGAAGGCTTCACCTTCTCCGGCGGATTGACGTTCTGCAGCACGACTTGCTCGACTTTGAGGCCGGTCTCGTACTGGTCGGCGAGCGCCTGGAGCTTCTGCTCGACCAGGCTCGCCACTTCCTGGCGGCCGACGGTCAGCACCTCGTTGACGGTGCGATCGCCCACCGCCTCGCGGACGACCGCCTCGGTCATGCCGCGGAAGGTCTCCCGGACGTTGCGCACCTTGAACAGGAAATCGTAGGCGTCGACGATCCGGTACTGGACGACCCACTCGACGTCGGCGATGTTCAGATCGCCGGTCAGCATCAGCGACTCCTCGTCGTAGCCCCGCGCCGAGTACTGGCTGCGCACGCCAGTCCGCTCGGTGCGGAAGCCGAACTCCTCCTTGAGCTGGCGCTCGACCGGCACCTTGGTCACCTGCTCGACCCCGAGCGGCAGCTTGAAATTGAGGCCCGGCTGGGCGTCGCGCGCGTACTTGCCGAGGCGCAAGACGACCCCGATCTCCTCCGGCGCGACGGTGTAGACCGAGCTGCCGACGGCCAGCAGCGCCAGCACGGCGATGACGATGCCGCGCACCGGCAAGCGGCCGAGCTGCTGCTCCCACGACTGGCGCAGATCGGGGAACTGCGCCAGCTTGCCGCCGAGCCCGCCGTTGTTTCCAGGTGGTTCCATCGCGGTCCTCCCGCGAGCCACCCTACCATCGCGCGTCGAACCGCGACCGCCGCGCGTCTCGCGGCCCGCTCCGCGGCCGCCGGCGGGCCCCTCGGGCGGGCACGAGGCGGTTGCACCCGGACCGGCGCTGCCGCGAGAATGACCGCTCCGGGGCGTGGCGGCGGCGCCGGGACACCCGCGCGAGCCGCGGGTCGGCCATCAGGAGGGGAGCGATGAACGAGCGGAAGCGGACAGGCAGCGGTCTCTGGATCGGAGTGGGGGTGGCGGTCCTGGCGCTGGTGACGGGCGCCGACCTCCACGCCGCGGGGCAGGTGAGCGGCAAGTACCTGGGCAACGGCCAGGAGGCGAAGCTCGCCCACGCGATCGTGCTGCCGCACGAGGACTGGTCGGGCGAGAAGGCCTACACCCTGATCTTCTCGGAGAAGGATCCGAAGGGGGTCAAGAAGCCCGACTTCGACGCCATGTTCGGCAAGCTCGGACACGCGCTGGTCGTCCACGTCACCGCCAGCGGCTCGGTGTTCGGCACCCAGATCTGCCACCAGGCCTTGGCGAAGAGCGGCTTCTCGAGCAGCGGCACGGTCGAGGCCAAGGAGCTGAAGGCCGAGGGCGGGAAGGTGTCCGGGCAGCTCCGGACCGATGGCGAGAAGGAGTTCTTCGGCGACCTCTGGGAGATCGACCTGACGTTCGAAGCGGTGCCGCACTCCGGCAAGTAGCCGGTCAGCAGCGAGCCGCGCCGGGTGGCTCGACCGTGGCGCCGGCGCGGCGGGGGCAACCCGCGGCCGGAGCGCCCGCGACGCTTGATAGAGTCGTCCTGCTTGCGCTCTCCCGGCCTGCTCCCGCCGATCGACGATCTGCCGGAAACCGCGGCCGGCGAGCCGGCCGGGGTCGTCCGGCTCGCTTTCGCCATCGCGCTGGTGGCCACGCTCGGAGCTCCGGTGGTGGCCGGCGGGCAGTCCGAAAGGGCGGCGCCGCCCGCCGTCGAAGTCGCCGCCGCCACCGGCCCGATCACCATCGACGGCCGCCTCGACGAGCCGGCCTGGGAAGAGGCCACGGCGTTCGATCTCCCCTACGAGACCTGGCCGGCCGACAGCGGGCCGGCGGCGGTCGAGACGGTCTGCCGGCTGACCTGGAACGAACGGGCGCTCCTGATCGGCTGTCGCGCCGACGACCCCGAACCGAGCGCGATCCGGGCTCGCTACAGCGACCGCGACGCGGCTTTCCAGGACGATTTCGTCGGCGTGCTGCTCGACCCTTTCGACGACCGCCGCCGCGCCTTCGAGTTCTTCGTCAACCCGCTGGGCGTCCAGATGGACCTCTTCCTCGACGACCTGGGCACCGGCCAGCGCGGCGGCACCGGCAGCGAGGACGAGACCTGGGACGCGATCTGGGCCTCCGCCGGCCGCATCACCGCGACCGGTTACGAGGTCGAGATGGCGATTCCGTTCACTTCGTTGCGCTTCCCGCGCGGGGAGGGGAGCCAAACCTGGGGCGTTTCGTTCGTCCGCGTGCGCCCGCGCCAGCACCGCTACCGCCTCGCCAGCGAGCCGCGCGACCGGAATCTCTCGTGCCAGGTCTGCCAGCTGTCGCGAGTCAGCGGCTTCCGCGGTCTGCGCGCGGGCCACGCGCTGCAGCTCGACCCGACGGCGACGGCGCTGCGGACCGACCGGCGCCCCGCGTTTCCGGCCGGCGAGCTGGTGCGCGGCGAGGTCGAGAGCGAGCTCGGCCTGACCGTGACTTGGGGCGTGACGCCCAACCTGATCCTCAACGCGGCGATCAACCCGGACTTCTCCCAGATCGAGGCCGACGCGCTCCAGCTCGACGTCAACGAGCGCTTCGCGCTGTTCTATCCGGAGCGGCGCCCCTTCTTTCTCGAGGGCGCGGACTTCTTCTCGACCCCCTACCGTGTGGTGTCGACCCGCAACGTGGCGGATCCCGCCTGGGGCCTCAAGCTCTCGGGCAAGCAGGGAGCGCACGCCTTCGGCGCCTTCGTCGCCGGCGACGAGCGGACGGCGCTCCTGGTGCCCGGCAGCGAGAGCTCGCGCGCGGTGACGCTGTCCGACGACAGCGACGACGCGGTGCTGCGCTACCGGCGGGACATCGGCCGCGGCTCGAGCGTCGGCGTGGTGGTGACCTCGCGCTCCGCGGGCGACTACGAGAACCGGGTCGCCGGCCTCGACGGTCTGGTGCGACTCGGCGATGCCGACGTGCTGCGCTTCCAGGCGCTCGGATCGCGCACCGGCTATCCGCGAGCCCTGAGCGAGAGCCTGGACCAGCCCGCCGGCCGCTTCGAAGATGGCGCGCTGCTGCTCTCCTACGAGCACCTCTCCCGCCGCTGGCGCTGGTCGGCGCGCTACGAGGACGTGGGGCGCGACTTCCGCGCCGACATGGGTTTCCTGCCCCAGGTCGATCGCCGCTACGGCAAGGGGCTGATCGAGCGTCACTGGTGGGCGCGCGAAAGTGCGTGGTGGACCCATTTCCAGCTCGGCGTCGACACCGCCACGACCGAGAGCCAGGACGGCGAGCTGATCGAGCGGCTGGACGAGATCTGGTTCGTGCTCGAAGGCGCGCGCGAGCTCGAGCTCTTCGTCCAGGCCGGCGACCGCACCCGCGCCTTCGCCGGCCGCCGGTTCGAGGAGACTTTCGTCGAGGGCCGGCTGGAGCTCCGCCTGACGCCTTCGATCGCGTTCGAGGTCTACGGTCAGGTCGGCGACGAGATCGACTTCGCGCACGTCCGGCCAGGGCGCCAGCGGCGAGTGGCGCCCTCGCTGCGGCTGGACCTCGGGCGCCACCTCCGCGCCGAGCTCGGCCACGCCTACCAGCGGCTCGAAGTCGATGCCGGGCGGCTGTTCGAGGCCAATCTGAGCGAGCTGCGCCTGATCTACCAGTTCGACGTCCGCACCCTGGTGCGCGCGATCGTGCAACGCAGCCAGGTGGTGCGCGATCCGGCCCTCTACTCCGACACCGTCGAGCCGGAGAGCGACCGCCTGTTCGGACAGCTGCTCTTCTCCTTCAAGCTGAATCCGCAGGCGGTCTTCTTTCTCGGCTACTCGGAGACCGAGCTCGGCGTCGACTCGCTCGACCGGCTGCGCGCCGACCGCACGTTCTTCGCCAAGCTCGGCTACGCCTGGTCGCTCTGAGCCACAGCTGCTCGAAATCTACGTGCCAGGCGCCGAATCCCCTCCCGCCCTACTTGAACCAGGCGGCGAGCACCCGGGCCATGTAGTCGCGGTGCGCTTCGGTGTCGGTCAGCTCGCGCGTCTGGGCGGCGAGGGCCTCCCGCTCCTCCGGACTGCGCTTCGCGGCGGCCGCCGCAAAGGCGGCTTCGATCTGGTCCTCGGCCGCGGCGCTGGTCGAGACGGTGACGACCATGCGGGCAGTCATCGGAGCGGTGTGCACGTCCTCGTTCTGCACCGAGTAGCCCGCCAGCGCCCCCTGGGCGACCAGCTCGTCCAGCACCGGCTTGGCGTTCTGCTCCCAGAGCTTGGACCAGTCACCGCCCTTGCCCGGTCGCATCACCTGGGTGTTGACGTAGAGAAACCCGCCGGTGACGGCTCCGGAGCGGCTGCCCTTGAAGCTGGCGCGCAGCAGCAGGTCGCGGTGCGCGCCGGCGGCCGCGGCGGGATGGAAGGGGGCCTTGAGCAGCTCGACGCGGGCCTTCTCGATGCCGGCGAAGTCGAGGGATGTCCACCAGACGCCGTGGGTGGGACCGGTCGCGGTGTGGATGTAGGTCTCGTAGAAACCCCAGCCGACCAGGGTGCCGTCGGCGGCGAGCCGCTCGAGGATCGGCTTGTGGTGCTTCATGGTCCACTCCGAGTAACCGCCCCACTGATCGCGGGCGATCGACCACTCCGCGACGTAGGTGAACGGGTCGGGCGCCTCGGCCCGGGCCAGCGCCGGCACCAGCAGCCCCAGGCTCGCGATCGCGAGCAGCGCGAAGCGGGTCCTCACTCCCATGCGGCGAAATCGAGACATGTTCCTTCCCCCCCTGCGAAGAGCCGCGGGCCGAAATGGCGCCGCGGCGCCGGCCGAGTCGACGAAACGCCCGCCGCGGTCCGCGCGGCGGGCGCTTCCCTGGGCCTCGCGGCGCTTTGCTCGGCGCCCCGAAGACTCGATCGACTCGGACCGGAATGCCGCTGGAGTCTACTCCTCCAGGCGGCGTCGCAGCGACCGCCACAGCGGAGCCGTGGCGGCGAGGCTAGTCGTCTCGGCGCGGCGGTAGAGCGCCAGGACGGCGACCCCCACCGGCGTCAGCTTCGCGCCGCCGCGGCGAAACGGCGAAGTGGCGACCAGCGGGCGACGGAAGCAGCGGTTCATGGTCGCCACCAGGAGCCAGGCGCGGCGGTAGGACATGCCGAGCTCGCGGGCCGCGCCGGAGATCGAGCCGGAGCGCTGGATCGCCGCCAGCAGATCGGCTTTGCCCGGGCCGAGGGCGATCTCGTCGCCGCGGCAGATCCGCCAGCGCGGCAGGGCTCGCCAGGCGCTCCCGCTTTCCGGATCGGCTTTCGGACCGCGCGGCATCGGGGCCTCACTCCATCAACGCGGCCGACTTGACCTGTACCCACACCTCGTCGCCGGGCGCGAGCGCGAGCGTGGCGACGGCCCGGCGGGTCAGCCGCGCGAGGATCGGCGCGCCGCCGAGGCGCACCCGAACCAGCGCCGAGCCCGGGTGCTCGTCGTCACCCAGCGCGTCGACCCGACCCGGCAGCACGTTCTGGATGCTGCTGCGGCCCGGGTGATCCCGCGCCAGGCTGACGTCGCGGGCCAGGATGCGCACGCGCACGCGGCGTCCGATGGGCAGGCCCTGGTCGACCGTCCAGAGGCTGCCCCCGCTCCAGTCGAGACGGACCAGCCGCCACTCGGGATCGAACTCCGCGACCGTGGCCTCGACCACCGACCCCGGCTCCTCGGCCGGCCGCAGCGGCGGCTCGAGCCGCGTCAGCGTCTCGGCCAGCGGACCGCTGGCGAGCGCGCGGCCCCGCTCGAGCACGACCAGGTGGTCCGCCAGCCGCGCCACCTCGTCGGGGGCGTGGCTGACGTAGAGCACCGGCATCTCGAGCTCGTCGTGCAGCCGCTCGAGGTAGGGGAGGATCTCGCGCCGGCGCGGCAGGTCGAGGGCGGCGAGCGGCTCGTCCATGAGCAGGAGGCGCGGGCTGGTGGCGAGGGCCCGCGCGATGGCGACGCGCTGCTTCTCGCCCCCGGAGAGGCTCTCCGGCCGGCGCTCGAGCAGCGGACCGAGGCCGAGCAGCTCGATGGCGCGCGCGAGGAGCACCCGGGGGAGAGCCTTCGAGCGGCGCTCGCCGAAGCGGAGATTGCCGGCCACGGTCAGGTGGGGAAACAGGCTCGGTTCCTGGAAGACGTAGCCCAGCGGGCGCCGGTGGGTGGGGAGCCAGCTACGCTCGTCCTGCCAGACCTCCCCGTCGATCGACAGATGCCCGCGGGACGCCCGCTCGAGGCCGGCGACGCAGCGCAACAGCGAGGTCTTGCCGCAGCCCGAGGGGCCGAAGACTCCCGTCACTCCGCGGCCGGGCAGCTCGAGGTCGACGTCGAGCGAGAAGCCGGGGCGGTCGAGCCGGAAGCGCGCCCGGACGCCGCTCATGCCGAGAGCCGCCAGGGGCGCCGCCGCCGCGAGTAGACCGCGAGCAGCACCAGGAAGGAGAAGGTCAGCAGGACCGCGGCGAGGCGATGGGCGTCGGCGTAGGCGAGCGCCTCGACGTGGTCGTAGATCTGAACCGAGGCGACGCGGGTGACCCCCGGCAGGTTGCCGCCGATCATCAGCACCACCCCGAACTCGCCGACGGTGTGGGCGAAGGTCAGGATCGCCGCGGTGACGAAGCCGGGCAGCGCGAGCGGGACCGCGACCGAGAAGAAGGCGTCGAGGGGGCTCGCGCGCAGGGTGGCCGCGACCTCGAGCGGGCGCTCGCCGAGCGCTTCGAAGGCGGCCTGCAGCGGCTGGACCATGAACGGCAGCGAGTAGAGGACCGAGGCGACCACGAGGCCGCGGAAAGTGAAGGCGAGCGGTGCGATCCCGAGCGCCCCGGTGATCCGGCCGACCGGCCCTTCGGGTCCCATCGCGACCAGCAGGTAGAAGCCGAGCACCGACGGGGGGAGGACGAGCGGGAGCGCGACGACGGCGCCGACCGGGCCGCGCCACCAGCTGCGGGTGCGCGCCAGCCACCAGGCGACGGGCGTGCCCAGAGCGAACAGGATCAGCGTCACCAGGCCCGCGAGTCGCGCGGTCAACCAGAGGGCGCGAAGGTCCTCCGCTGCGAGCGTCATCGTGGCTCCTCCTCGGGCGGCTCGAAGCCGTAGCGCGCCATCACGGCGCGCGCCTCGGCGGAGACGACGAACTCGGCGAAGCGCCGTGCCAGGTCGCTGCTGGCGGCGCGGCGGGTGACGACGAAACCCTGCTCGAGCGGGCGGTGGAGCTGGTCCGGGATCAAGTAGTGACCGCCTTGGCGCTCGAGGCCAGGAGCGAGAGCGAGCGAGAGCGCGAGGATCCCGACCTGGGCATTGCCGGTCTCGACGAAGTGCGCGGTGTGCGCGATGTTGTCGCCGAAGACGAGCTTCGGCTCGACCCGCTCCCAGATGCCCGCCGCGCGCAGCGCCTCGACCGCCCGTTGGCCGTAGGGAGCGTGCTTCGGATTGGCGATCGCGACGCGGGCGATCGCTGGATCGAGCAGGCTCGCGAGCGTCATCGTGGCGGCGTCGAGCCGCGGGCTCCAGAGCGCGAGCCGGCCGCGCGCGTAGGGCACGACCGGGCTCGCGGCGAAGCCGTCCTCGGCCAGCCGGCGCGGGAAGTCGATGTCGGCGGAGAAGTAGAGGTCGTACGGCGCGCCCTGGCGGATCTGGGTCGAGAGCTTGCCCGAGGAGCCGTAGACGACCTCGAGGCGATCGCCGGGGTGACGCGCCGCGAACAGCGTCACGATCTCGTCGAGCGCGAACTTCAGGTCGGCCGCGGCCGCGACGGTGATCGTCTCGGCCGTCGCTGGGCCGGCGAGAGCGAGCACCACGGCGGTCAGCATCCGACAGACCCCTGGTCGTGGCGCCCGGCGCGTGACACCGCCCGCACGCCAGGGCGCACGGGCGGGTCGACGAGCGGAGAACATCATGTGTATCCACTCATCATATCCGAGAAAATACAATCAATCCCCGTCGGCGGCACCGAGCCCCCGGAGCTTCTCGCCCACCGCCCCGAGCACCGGCGGCGCTACACTGTCTGCGTGTTCGAAGATGCGGAGCTGGATCACCGCCTGGCGGCGGCGCAGTGGCGACGCGAGGAGCAGCGGCTGCGCACGGCACTGCTCGACGCGCAATTCGACCTGTCGCAGCAGAAGCGCTTCGCGACGCTGATCGTCATCGGCGGCGTCGAGGGGGCCGGCAAGGGGGAGACGGTCAACCTCCTGCACGAGTGGATGGACCCGCGTCACCTGATCGCGACCGCCTTCGGGCCGCCCACCAAGGAAGAGCGGCAGCGGCCGCCGATGTGGCGCTTCTGGCGCGCCCTGCCGCCACGCGGGCGGATCGGCATCTTCTTCGGCGCCTGGCACTCGGCGCCCATCCTCGACCGGGCCGAGAACCGGATCGGGGACGCCGAGCTCGACCGACGGATCGCCGCCATCCGGGCCTTCGAGGGGATGCTCACCGACGAGGGCCTGCTGCTGATCAAGCTCTGGTTCCACCTGTCCAAGAAGCAACAGAAACGACGCTTCCGTGAGCTGTCCGGCAACGAGCGGACGGCGTGGCGGGTGACCGCGCGCGACCGCGAGCTGTTCGCCCACTACGACCGGCTGGCCGAGGTGTCGCAGCACCTGATCCGGGCCACCAGCACCGGCCGCGCGCCCTGGTACGTCGTCCCCGGGGCCGATCCGGCCTATCGCTCGGCGATGGTCGGCCGCATCCTGCTCGACTCGCTGCGCGAGCGGCTCGACGCCGCGCCGGCCGCCGCGCGGCCCGACCGCACCCCGCCGCTGCCCCCGGCGCTCGACTCCCGCACGGTGCTCTCCGAGCTCGACCAGACCCGCGGCGTCGCCAAGCGCCGCTACGAGCGCGAGCTCGAGGAGCTGCAGGGCAGGCTCGCCCGCTTGACTCGGCGCAAGAGGTTCCGCAAGACGGCCGTGGTCGCCCTCTTCGAGGGTCAGGACGCGGCCGGCAAGGGGGGCGCGATCCGGCGGGTGACCCGCGCTCTCGACGCGCGCCTCTACCGTTGCGTGCCGATCGCGGCGCCCACCGAGGAGGAGCGGGTGCAGCCCTATCTCTGGCGGTTCTGGCGGCAGCTGCCGCGGTGGGGCGAGGTGGTGATCTTCGACCGCTCCTGGTACGGCCGGGTGCTGGTCGAGCGGGTCGAGGGCTTCTGCGCCGAGGAGGACTGGCTGCGGGCTTACGCGGAGATCAACGATTTCGAGGCGCAGCTGGTCGAGCACGGCGTGGTGGTGGTGAAGTACTGGCTGGCGATCGACCGCGCCGAGCAGCTGCGCCGTTTCCGCGAGCGCGAGAAGACCCCGTTCAAGCGCTTCAAGATCACCGCCGAGGACTGGCGCAACCGCGAGCAGTGGGGCGTCTACGAGCGGGCCGTCCACGACATGGTCGAGCGGACCTCGACCGAGATCGCCCCCTGGACCCTGGTCGCCGCCAACGACAAGCGCGCCGCCCGGCTCGAGGTGCTCCGGACCCTGTGCGAGGCGGTGGAAGAAAGGGCGTGAAGCGACCGGCCTGGAGCGCTCCTGACGCGCCTCGGGGACCGCGACGTCGAGCGGTCTCGATGCGGGGTTGACCGGCGACCATCCCGGCGAACCGATCTCCGGTGACGGGCGTGTCGGCCCCGACCTCACGACACGAGGCCTTCCAGCGTGCGGGCCCACCTGGTCGACACCGGCGCCGCCGGCTCCTACCGCTGGCGGGTCGACGCCTGAAGCGGCTCGGGCACTTACCAGGTCTGGATCAAGCGACCGTAGGGGGGCAGCGCCGGGCGCACGCCTCTCCCCGCGCAGGAGCGGGTCGCGGTGGCTTCCGTCACCGAGCGTGGCGGTCGAGCAGCGCCTCCGCGGCGTCCCACGCCGAGGTATCCCCCGACTCGAAGTCGTCGCCGAACAGAAACCTGCGCAGCGGATGCGGATGGACGAACTTCGAGTAGCCGGGCTTGGGAGCGAGGACGAAGTCGCGCCCTTCCTGGATGTAGTCGGCGACCGTCTGGCCGTTGCCGCACTCGTCCGGCTGATAGTCGGTCAGGCCGTGGGTTCCGCCGCCGGTATTGCCCCAGATGTGAACGGGGTCGGTGATTGGACCCGAGCCGTCGTGGCTCTGACCGACCTGCCGTGGCGCCGGGTAGGTGGTCCAGCAGGGGTAAGGGCCGGCGTTGCGCCGGATGTTCTGGACCGTCATGGCGATCTCGGTCTTGTCGCCCCAGGCGCAGGAGGCGATATCGACCAGCTCGTTGTCGGCGATGATCCCGGTACCGCCCCGGATGTAGAAGAACCAGTTGAGGTTGAGCGTCTGCGAGCCGTCGCAGTCGCCGTGATTGGTGAACAGGAAGCGGTTGTCGTAGATCTCCCAGTGGCGGGTGCCGTGGAGGCTGGTGTCGGCGCCGTGGCTCGCCATGCCGGAATTGTCGAAGCGGTTGCGGCGGACGACCACCCGCGAGTTGCTGTCCGGGTCGAGCGCTTGGAGCGGGATCTCGCGGAAGACGTTGTCCTCGACGTAGACGTTCGACTCGCCGTCGAGGTCGTCGGCGCCCATCGTCGAGGCCGTGGTCCAGGAAGCGATGTTCTGGTTGTCGACGAACACGATCGCCTGGTCGTCTTGCCGGTTGGAGAAGAAGAGGTTGTGGGAGATGACGCCCCGGTTCGGAACCCACCGGATCGAGCGGACGAGGCCGCCGTTGGTCTCGAACAGGTTGCGGTAGAGCAGCACCGGGCGGCCCCCCGGGTAGACGGCCAGATGCGCGTCGGCGGTGCCGGTGCCTTCGACGAACCGGAGGTTGCTGATCTCGATCGGGCGGCCCGCGTTCTCGGTGACCTCGAGCAGGTAGCTCGCGCCGGCGTCGTGGATCAGCGTCACGCTGCCGCGCTCGCGGGCGGTCAGATGGATCCCCTTGTCGAAGCTCAAGCCCGTGGTCCAGGAGCAGGTGCCGGGCGGGACGAGCACCGTGTCACCGTCCGCGGCGGCGTCGATCGCGGCTTCGACGTCGTTCGGAGAGCAGGACGCCGCGGCGATGGTGGCCCCCGCGCGCGGTGGGCCCGAGGCGACCGCGCCGGCCGGCGCCAGCCAGGCGAAGGCGACGAGCCCGGCGCCGAGGGCTCGCCGCGCCCAGTCGCGCCGGCGTGACGGCATCGCCGGCGACACTCGCTTCGATCGCGAACGCATCCTCTCCACAGTGTACGGGCAAGCGGAGCCCGCGGGTGCGGACCCGGTCACACGCAAGGAAGGGTTCAGACGATCTCGATGCGCGGCGGGCCGGCGAGCACGTCGCCGACTTCGGCGGCTCGGTGACCGGTGGCGAGCAGGTCGTCCAGGAGGCGTGGAGCGCGCTCGGGCGCGATCGAGATCAACAGGCCACCGGAGGTCTGCGGATCGAACAGCAGCTCCTGCTCGACTGGATCGAGGCCGCGCCGGTCCGCGAGGCGGCTCGACGTGTGGCGGCGGTTCGGGCCGTTGCAGCCGGTGGAGACGCCGGCCCGCACGAGGTCGAAGTAGCTCTCGTGGCGCGGCAGGTCGTCGAATACGAACCGCAACGCGACCCCCGACGCCTCGGCCATCCCGAGGCCATGGCCGGCGAGGCCGAAGCCGGTGACGTCGGTCGCGGCGCTCGCGCCGTGCAAGAGCGCCAGCCGGCAGGCCTCGGCGTTGAGCCGTTCCATCTCCACCAACGCCGGCTCCAGGCGCTCGGCGTCCAGCCGATCGATCCGGAACGCGTTGATCATGGCGCCGGTGCCGAGCGGCTTGGTCAGCAGCAGCCGGTCCCCGGCGCGGGCGCCGCTGTGGGCGAGCAGGTTCTCGGGATCGGCCACGCCGACCACCGCGAGCCCGTACTTGAGGTCGCGATCCTTGACCGTGTGACCGCCGAGCAGCGCCGCGCCCGCTTCCACCAGCGCGTCCGCCGCGCCCTCGAGGATCTCGGCCAGCGTCTCGGCCGGCGCGTCGACGGGGAAAGCGCAGAGGTTGAGCGCGAACAGCGGCCGACCGCCCATGGCCCAGACGTCCGACATCGAGTTGGCGGCGGCGATCCGACCGAAGCGACGGGGTTCGTCACAGACCGGAGTGATGAAGTCGGCCGTGGCGACCAAGCCCAGGTCGCCGAGCCGGAACACACCGGCATCGTCGCCGGTCTCGGGACCGACCAACACCGCCTCGTTCCGGGTGCGCCGGAGGAGCGGCCCGAGCATGGCCTGTAGGTCGCCCGGACCTACCTTGGCCGCTCAACCGCCGCTGGTCGCCGCCGCGGTCAGGCGGTAGGCGTCGCGTTCGTCGCTCATGCCGAGATCTTAGTCGGGATGGCGAGGGTCGCCGCACCCGCTACGCCCGTTCCACCCGGCAGTTGAAGCAGCCCGGGCGGGCGTTGTGGACGTGCAGGCAGCTCACTCGCGGGTCGGCGAACAGGCGCTCGAGGGCGGCTGTCAGGTCACGGCCCTCGACCACCTCCGCGCCCACCATCGTCGCGGCGCCGTCGTAAGCGCGCAGGGAGAGCAACCGGTGCGCGAGCAGCGTCGGGATCTCGCCCGGCGCGAAGCGCGCGGTCGCGACCCCCGGCCGGACGAAGATCGGACCCGCCGAGCGGTAAGGCGAGTCGACGTCGTGGTGGACGAAGGAGAGCGCCAGGACGGTCTCGCCGATCTCCGCGTCGGCCAGGCTGACCCGGCAGGGATAGCCCGGCTTCTCGTCGACGACGATGCGCCGGGCCCCGGCGCGCGCCAGCTCTTCGTCGGACAGGTCGTGGAGGGGCGAGAACTGCTCCGCCGGCAAGGCGACGAATCGAAACGATGCACTCATCGAGGGGCCTCCGAATCGGAATGGGCGCGGCCGGCTCCATCCGAGCCGCCGGCGGCGAGGGGATCCTGCCCCGCCGGGGTTCTCGCCGGCCACCGAAAAACCGACACGGAATTCCCGCGCCGAGCCCTCCCTGGCCCCTGCGGGAGGAGAGGAATGCCACCCGCCGCTCGGCGGTCTCGCCCCCGGCGGCAACCGTCGCCGGGGGCGCTTGCGGGCGCGACCGTCGCGACGCGCCGGGGCCCGAGCCGGGCTCGGACGCCCCGCCGGTCGGTCGGGCCGCGCCGGAGCTGACGATCCGTTCAGACCTTGACCAGCGGCTGGACGCCGAGCTGGTTCAACAGCGTCATCATGTCGAAGTAGTGCCGGACCTCACGGATCTTGTCGCCCTCGAAGTGGAAGAGCTCGACGGCGTTGATCGAGCTCCGCTTGCCCGTCGCGGGGACCTCACCGAACGGCCCCTTGAGCAGGCCCTGATGGGTGCCCTCCCAGACGATCTCCGCCATCACCATGTCGTCCTGATGGAGGAGGTTCTTGACCGTGCACTTCAGGTCGGGGAAGGCCATCGTCCAGTTCTGAATCGCCGCGAGGGTCTTGTCCACCCCCTCGGCGCGCAGGGCGGTTGCCCGCTCCTCGTAGATCACCTTCGGCAGCAGGGACTCCTTGTAGCGGCCCCAGTCCCGGATGCTCAGGGCGCCCAGGTGCTGCTGCACCAGTTTCGTGCGCTTCTCGGACATCTCGGTCCTCCTTGTTCGAAACGAGTTGCTGCCTGCCGTCGCGGCCCCGCTGCGGGGTCGCGCACGGGGGGAGTCGACGTCTCGTCGAAGTCGGAGCGGGGGCCCGCGGGCTCGGGCGAGGCGACCGATGCATCGTGCGGTCGAGAGGGCGACCGCGGCCCAAGGCGCGGCGGCCATGATGCAACCCTCGGTCGGCGGGGGTCGGCGGGGGGCAGCGCCCCTCGCCTCCCGGCCATCATAGGCCCGCCGGAGGCTCCTGCCTAGCCCCCGATTCCCATTTCCGACGCCTCGCCGCCCGCGCCGGGAAAGAGCGGCTAAACTCCAGCGAATGGACAGGTTGTGGAGGTCGCTCATGGGGAAGAGGCTCGCGCTCTCGTGCTGGCTTGGCCTGGCGGGGGGCGGCGCGCTCGCCGCCGAGCCGGCGCCGCCCATCGTGCTGGTGGTCCACGGCGGTGCCGGGACGATCGCGCGTGCCGAGCTCGACGCGGAGCTCGAGGCGAGCTACCGGGCGACGCTCGCCGAGGCGCTGCGGATCGGGCAGGCGATCCTGCGCGGCGGGGGCACGAGCGTCGACGCCGTCGAGGCCACGGTCCGCCATCTCGAGGACTCACCGCTGTTCAACGCGGGCAAGGGGGCGGTGTTCACCCACGAAGGGCGCAACGAGCTCGACGCCTCGATCATGGATGGCCAGACCCGCGCCGCCGGAGCGGTCGCCGGCGTGACGATCCTCAAGAACCCGATCTCGGCGGCGCGCGCGGTGATGGAGCGCTCGGAGCACGTGATGCTGACCGGCCGGGGCGCGGAGGTCTTCGCCACCGCGCAGGGCCTCGAGGTCGTCGATCCCTCCTATTTCTGGACCGAGCGGCGCTGGAAGGCCCTGCAGAAGGCGCTGCGGCCGGAGCCCGCCGCCACGACCTCGGCGACCAGCGCGGTCGAGCGGCGCGGCTTCGGCACCGTCGGCGCGGTGGCGCTCGACCGCGCCGGCAACCTCGCCGCCGGCACCTCGACCGGCGGCATGACCAACAAGCGCTACGGGCGGGTGGGCGACACGCCGATCGTCGGCGCCGGCACCTACGCCGCGAACCCGACCTGCGCGGTGTCGGCGACCGGGCACGGCGAGTACTTCATCCGCTGGCACGTGGCGGCGCGGATCTGCGCCCTGATCGAGCTCGCCGGCCTGCCGGTCGGCGAGGCGGCGACGCAGGTGATCGAGACGCTGCGCGCCGCGGGCGGCGAGGGCGGCGTGATCGCGCTCGACGGCCACGGCAACTTCGCGCTGCCCTTCAACACCCCGGGGATGTACCGCGGCTGGATCGTCGACGACGGTGCGCCGGTGACGGCGATCTTCGCCGCCGACGAGCCGTGACGCGGACGCCCAGCGACCTGCCCCGACCCGCGAATCAGCACCGGCGCCGACGGCGCCGAGCTCAGCTCGCGGCCAGTCCGGCCGCCCTGGCCAGCCGGTAGGGCGGTTCGCTCGCTCGACGGCCGCCGTCGGCCGCGCGCTCCTCACCCGGTGGAAACAGCGCGGCGACGGATCGCTCCCAGCCGCGGCGCGTGGCGGTCGCGCGCGCGGCCGCGCCCAGCCGGAGGCGCAGAGGCGAGGAGCGGAGGGCGAGCGCGATGGCTTCGGCGAGGGCCTCGGGCTGGTCGAGGTTTACCACCAGCCCGTCGACGCCGTGGGTGACCTGCTCCGCTGGTCCCCCCTCGCTAGCGACGATCGGTGTGAGGCCCGAGGCCATCGCTTCGAGCACGACGTTGCCGAAGGTATCGGTGCGGCTGGGGAGGACGAAGAGGTCGGCCGAAGCGTAGGCGGTGGCCAACTCGTCGCCCTCCAGGCGGCCGAGGAAGGCGAGCCCGGAAACACGCCAGCGCTCGGCGAGCGGGCGCCGTTCGGGCCCGTCGCCGACCAAGGCGAGCCGCGCCTCGATGCCGCGAGAGGTGAGCGTGCCGAAGGCGAACAGCAGCGCCTCGAGGTTCTTCTCGCGACTGAGCCGGCCGACGTAGAGGATCACGGGTCCGCCGCCGGGCAACCGCGAGTCGAAGTAGCCGGGTCGTCGTCGCGTGGGCGTGAACTGCTCGCCGTCGACGCCTCGCGGCAACTCGCGCAGGCGCGAGGCCTCGACACCGAAGTCCGCCAGCTGTCGCCGATAGGAATCCCCGGTGACGAAGACCTCATCCATCTGCCGGTAGAACCAGCTCAGGTAGGTCCCGGCCAAGCCTGCGAGCTTGCTGGACCCGGTGAGCGCGCTGACATAGCGAGGGAAGTCGGTGTGGTGGATGGCGGCGAGCGGCACGCCGAGCAACTTGCCGGCGGCGACGGCGGCGAGGCCGACGGGTCCGGGCGTCGAGACCAGGATCCGGCCGTACGCCTCGCGTTCGAACTGCTCGATCAGGTCCAGCACCGGCGGAACCCGCAAAGAGAGCTCCTCGTAGCGCGGCAACGGCGTCTCCCAGAGCGGAGCGAAGCGCTCGACGCCGAAGCCATGGCGACGGCGACTGCTCTCACACGTGATCACCGTCAGCGGAACTCCCTGCCGTGTCGCGAGCGCGGCCACGCGGTCGATCGTCCTCGCCACGCCGTTGACTTCGTCGAGCGTATCCGTGGCCCAGGCGACCTTCGAGCTCTTGTCCCGGAGCGAGCGAGCCGACGGAAAGCGGTCGGCGACGGCGCGGTGGAAGGGTTCGTCCTTGTGCTGGAACCGGAACGCGGCAAGGTAGGGCGACAACGTGACGGCGGCCGGGGCGAGATCCGAGAGCGCCGACAGCGCGCGTGGCAGGTCGCCGGACTCCAATCCGGCGACCACGCGCTCGAGCACCTGCGCGGCGGTGCGCTGCCCGAGGCGGCAGGAAGCCTCGAAGGCCCGCCGTTCCTCCTCTCGCGCGAGTGCCGATTCGACCCGGGCGTCGCCTCGCCGGCGTTCTCCGCTGGGCGCGGGCAGTGGCGTCGGGCGCTGCGGCGGCGCCGCCGGAGCGAAGAGGAGTAGCTTGCGGAGGGCGCGGCCCCAGGCGCTCCCCTCCGGGCGCTCCGGATCGAGCTCGCCGCCGGCGATCCGGCGGAGCAGGTCAGCGAAGGGATCGTTTCGCCAGCGCGAGCCGCCCAGGACCTTGGCGCGATAGTAGTCGTGGGCGAGGAACTGGAAGCTGCGCGCCAGCTTGAGCGACGAACCGGCCTCTCCGCCGGCGCGGCAGCGCGGAGGCGTGGCGGTCAGGTGGGCCAGGAACTCCGTCGGATCGGTGGCGGCGGGAGTCTCGGTCCAGGTGGTGGCGACGTAGAGCCCGCCGTGGTCGTCGCTGCCTCCGGTCGATGCATAGTGGAGGGGCAGGTCGAGCTCGAGGCCGTGCTCCTCGGCGAGCGCCGCGAGCAACTCGGACGTGGCGTTCGCGGTCACCGCGGCGAAGAGGTCCGAGGCGCGCGGATCGCGGGTGCCGTTCGAGCCCTCGAAGAGCCGGAACAGGACCAGCAGCCGCTCGAGATGCGCGATGTCGAGATGATCGTCGACGCGAAACAGCGGGTGGGCGACGACGTGCGTGATCCCCTCCGCGCGCGCATGAGTGCGGAAGTCGTAGAGGTTGCCTCGCAGCCGATGCAGCTCACGATGCTGCGCCTCGGTCACCCCGAGCACCAGGATGTGTACGGCGCAGCCGTCCTCGGGGAATCTCACGGTCATCTCGCTCGCGAGGAAGGTGTCGGGCAGATGCGCGATCTCGAGCGCGCCCGCGATCGAGTCGTGGTCCGAAATGGTGACGAAGTCCATGCCGCGCGCCTTGGCGAGGCGGTAGATCTCGAGCGGCTCGGTGAAACTCTCGGGTGAGCCGAGCTGTTCGAGGTACCACTCACTGGGACGGTCGGAATGCTTGCTGTGGACGTGGATGTCGCAGCGTCGCTTCATCGGCCGGGCCTCCGGTAGCGGCGGTGAATCTAGGTGTGGCGTCGGGCGCCGACGTGACGGCGCCGCGACGGGCGTGCAGCGAAGGAGGGCGCGACGGCCTCGTGGCGACATCGTCACGGCGCGGTCGAACGACCGTCGGTGTTCCGTCGCGGCGGCGCGCTAGAAAGACGCCATGGCTGCGGTAGCGGACGCGCTCCGACTCGACCCCCGGAGGGTCGCCGGGCTCGACCTTTCGGAGATGCCTAGCCGACGCCGGCGTGTCCTGCTGCGGGCACTGCTCTGCTGCTCGCTCGGCGCGCTCCGTGTGGAGGGGCGGTCGCGTCTCGATGGCCTGCCCGGCGGCTCGGTCTTCGCCCTCTCCCACCATGGAGTCTGGGAGACGCTGCTGGCGCCGGCGACCCTGGTAGCGCTCCGGCGCGGCCGGCCAATCCGCTTTCTCGTCGACTGGATGTTCGCCGAGCTGCCGTGGACGGGTTGGATCGTGCGCGAGATCGATCCGATTCCGATCTACGCCAAGCCGGCCCGCTTCGGTTTGCGCGAGCGTCGGCGGCGGGCGCGTCGCCACTTCGACCCTCTCGCCGAGGCGGTCTGGACGCTCGAGCGCGGCGGCGACGTGGGGCTCTATCCGGAGGGCACGCGCCGCACTGGCGCGGGCCACCTGTCGCGCCTCCGTCGCGGGGTAGCGCACCTGGCCATGGCCACGGGCGCGCCGGTGATCCCGGTCGGCATCGACCTGCCGGCGGCGGCACGTCTCGGCCGCAAACCGAGGATCGGTCGCGTCGTCGTGCGCATCGGTGCGCCGATCGTGGCGCCGCCCGAGGCGGTGTCGGCGGGGCCGGAGAATGTGAGGCGCGCCGCGGCGCGCGAGCTGCTGCGGGTCGTCGAAGGCGAGCTCGCGCGGCTGTCGCGCAAGCTGCCGGCTCGAGACCCCCGCCGTGCCGGGGAGCTGAGGAGCGTGGCATGAGCCAGAGAAGCGACGCGAAGCGGGTGAACGTCGTGGTGGTGAGGAGTGCCGACGAACGCGCCGCGGCGCTCGAGGTGATCGACGAGGTCTTCCGCGAGGAAAAGGGATGGCTGGCGGCTGCCGACGCCGAGATCCCGCCGGAACCAGCAGTGGTGGAGAACGTGGTCTGGTTGCTGGCCCGCGTCGGCGTCGAAGCAGTTGGCGTCTTGCGCCTGATGGTCGACCCGCCGATCGAGATGCCGGAAAGCTTTGGCGTCCACTTCGCGGCGGGTGTCGACATCGATCGTCTGACGCGGCAAGGGCGATTCGCGGAGGTCGGTAGGTTGATGGTGCGCCGGGCTTGGCGAAGCCACCCTCGCGTCGTGCTGGCGCTCATGCGGGCGGCTCTCGCCGAGGGTCTGGAGCGCGGCGCGGAGCAGCTGCTGACGACGGTGTTCGAGAACGACCCCCACTCGCCCCTCGACTTCCACGAGCGTCGCCTCGGCTTCGAGCGGATCGGTTGGCACGAGCGCGGCGAGCTGGCCTGCGGCAGCCGACGGATCCTCCTGCGCCTGGATCTCCAGGCTGCCTTCGAGCGCCTGGGCAGCCGGCACGGCGTCGCGGCCGAGCTCGCGCGCGGGCTCGAGGGGCGACTGCTAGGGTTGCGCGAGCGCGCCCGGTCCGGGCGGCCAACGCTCGAACCGCTGGTGTCGGCATGAGGTGGCTTGGCCGGGGAGCCAGCACGCCGTGGCGTCAGGTCGCGGTCGGTCGCATTCTCGAGCACGACCTGGAGCTGTGCCGCCGCGCCGTCCGGGTGCAGGGCTCTCGCTCGGCGCTGGTGTTCTTTCGCTTCGTGTCGCGCGCGGGCGACGGTGCGTGCTGGTTCGCGCTCGCGGCGGGGATCCTCCTCCACCAGGGCTCGTCGGGACTAGCTGTCGTCGCTCGGCTGAGCGCGGTCGCGGTTCTCGCCACGCTGGCGAGCCGGGCGCTCAAGGAATGGGTCGACCGCCCGCGCCCCTGTGACGCCGACCAGTCGATCGCCGCCGGTTGCGCGCCGCTCGATCCCTGGAGCTTCCCGTCGGGTCACACCGTGCACGCGGTCGCCTTCCAGGTCGTGCTGATCCCCCACGCTCCCACGGTCGCGTCGTGGCTCGTGCCGTGGACGCTGGCGATCGCGGTGTCGCGCGTCGTCCTCGGCCTCCACTACCCCAGCGACGTCGCCGCTGGCGCGATGGTGGGCGGCCTGCTCGCCGCCGTCGTGCTCGCCGTCTCCTGAAGTGCGGGCGCTCTTCCTCTCGGACGTGGCGGCGCCGCGGGTCAACGGCGTCTCGACCTCGATCGATGTCTTCCGCCGGGAGCTGGCGGCGCTCGGCGTCGCGACGCCGCTGGTCGCCCCGCGCTACAGCGCCGAGGCGGCGGAGCCCGGCGTCACCCGTCTGCCAGGCCGGGTGATCCCGTTCGACCGCGAGGATCGCTTCGTCCGGCCGCGCCGGTTCGCCGCCGCGGCGCGGCGGGAGGTCTTCGACCTGATCCACGTCCACACGCCCTTCGCCGCGCACGCCGCCGGAGTGCGGGTGGCGCGCGAGCTGGGAGTCCCGCTGGTGGAGACCTGGCACACGGACTTCGAGAACTACTTCGAGCACTACGTCCCCTTGCTGCCGCGCTTCGCGGCACGGGCATGCGCCCGCTACCTCGCGGTGCGCATCGGGCGCGCCGTCGATCACCTGGTGGTGCCGTCGTGCGAGATGGCCGAGGTGCTCGCCGGCTACGGTATCGGTACGCCACGGACGGTGATCGCCACCGGCATCGCGACCGACGACCTGGGGGGAGGGGATGGCGGACGGTTCCGGGCTCGGCACGGCATCCCCGTCGATCGGCCGGTGGTGGTCCACGTCGGTCGGGTCGCGCACGAGAAGAACCTCGCCTTCCTGCTGCGAGCGGTCGCGCTCGCCTGGCGCGAGGTGCCCGAGATCTTGCTGGTGGTGGCGGGGGAGGGCCCGGCGAAGGCGAGCCTCCAGCAGCTCGCGATGGACCTCGGCTTGGCGGGGCGAACCCTCTGGCTGGGATATCTCGATCGTCGCACGGAGCTGGCCGACGTCTATCTCGCCGCCGATCTGTTCGCTTTCTCCTCCCGCACCGAGACACAGGGATTGGTGCTGCTCGAGGCGATGTCGCTCGGCGTGCCGGTCGTCGCGCTGGCCGAGCGGGGCACGCGCGACTTGCTCGCCTGCGAGCGCGGCGCCCTCGTTCCCCGGGCTAGCGAGCCCGAGTTCGCCGCCGCACTGGTCCGGCTGCTGAATGACCAGGGGCTGCGGCGCCGGCTCGGTGCCGAGGCGCGCGAGCTGGCGCGCTCGTGGTCCGCGGCCGGCAGCGCGGCTACGCTGGCCCAGCTCTACCGCGAGCTGCTATCCCGTCACGCCGCCAGGTCGCCGATCTGAGGCCGCAGAGGTACCGTCGAGAATTGACATCCGCCCAATCACAGAGTACTCTAGTTTGTAGAGTTCATGACTGGGAACACCGGGGGAGCCATGAGCCAGGCCGAGCTCGAGCAGGATGTCGCTTTCGTCCGGCGGGCCGTCGAGGCCAGCCAACGGGCCGCGCGCGTCGATGTCGTTCCGCTCATCGCTTGGGGGCTCTTGACCGTGGCGGCCTCGGTCTCGAGCTACCTGACGCCGACTCTCGACAGCGCCTGGACCTGGCTCGCCGTGATCGCGAGCGCGTGGGTCTACACGCTGTGGCGGCTCTCGCAGCGGCCGGTCGGGGCGCCGCCGCAACTCTTCGCCCAGCGGGTGCTCGGGACCCTCTGGCTGGCGGCGCTCGGAACGATGACGCTGATCGGTTTCGGCGGCTACTTCGCCGGCGCGCTGCCCGCGACGGTGATCCCGGCCATCGTGGCCGGGCTCCTCGGCGCCACCTACCTGGCGAGCAGCGCGCTGGTGCGGATGGCCTGGGTGGCGTGGCTCGGAGCCTGCTGGTGGGCGACGTCGCTGGCACTGTTCGCGGTGGCGCCGCCGCTGCGCCAGCTGGTCTTCGCCGCGGCCATGCTGGCCTGGCTGATCGCGCCGCTGACGGCGGCCCGCGTGGCGGCCCGACGCGCCGACGCTGGATGAGCGATCTCTACGACCATCGCCGCCTCGACCCGCTGCTCCAGGGGAGGCTCCGGTTCGCCGCCATGACCCTCCTCGCGATGAGCGGTCGAGCTCCATTCCCGCACCTGAAAGAGCGGCTCGGGGCGAGTGACGGCAACTTGGGCGCCCACATGAAGAAGCTGCGCGACGCCGGTTACGTCCGAGAGCGCAAGTACTTTCGCGAGGACAAGCCGACCACCGACTACGAGATCACGGAGGCGGGCATGCGTGCGCTCGACCGCCACCTCGCGACACTCGAGTCGATGGTGCGGGGGGAGCCGTGAGCGCGGCCGCGCGAGGCGCCGCGCTGTTGGCGCTGCTGGCGGCCAGCGCGGCGGGCACAGCCCAGCCGCCGCCGATCGAGCTGAGTGACTCGAGCGGTCGACGCGTGGCGCTCGGCGCGGAGCAGCCGGGGTTGCCGCCGCGGCTCCTCGTGGTCAGCGACCGCGGCGGCTCGCGCTTTTCGAAGCGCTGGTCGCGGCGCCTGGTGGGCCTCGAGCCGGCGCTGCGCCTGATCGACGTCGCGCATCTCGCGGACGTTCCGGCGGTGGCGCGCCCGCTGGTCCGTCGCGCCTTTCGCGACAGCCCCGCGGTCCTGCTGGATTGGCACGGCGCGCTCGCGCGCCGCTTCGGGTTCGAGCCCGATCGGGTGAACGTCTACCTCCTCGACGCCGCGGGACGTCTCCTGCTCGCCGCGAGCGGCGGCGACGCCGAGGAGGATCTCGCCGGGGTCGTCGCGCGGCTCGAGGAGGCCCTCGCTGCGGGTTCTCCGCCATGACCGGCTGTCGCCGCCGTTCCGGGTGGTGGCTGCTGCTCGCCCTTTCCGTCGGCGTGGCCGGCTACGCCTCGCTGGCGCTCCTGCGGCCCTCGACGCTCGACTTCGTGGTGGCGCGCGAGGGGTTCTTGCGCTCTCTGCTGGTCCTCCACGCGCTGGCGGGTGCCGTGGCGCTCGCGCTCGGACCGTTCCAGCTCCACGCCGGGCTGCGCGCCAAGCACCCGGTGTGGCATCGGCGCGCTGGCGTCATCTACCTGCTCGGGGTCGGCCTGGCGGCGCCGAGCGGCGGTTGGCTGGCGTTCCATACCCGCGGCGGGCTCGCCGCGACGGTCGGGTTCCTGGTCCTCGCGGTGCTGTGGACGACGAGCTCGGCCCTGGCAATCGCGGCGGCGCGGCGGCGTGACTTCGTGGCCCACCGCGCCTGGATGCTCCGCTCCTTCGCCCTCACCTTCGCCGCGGTCACCCTCCGCGTCTACCTCGGTCTCGGCATCGCCGCCGGATTCCGCTTCGGCGCCGCTTACGCCACCGCCGCCTGGCTGTCGTGGGTCCTCAACCTGGTCGTGGTCGAGTGGTGGGTGCTGCCTCCGGCAGTCTCCGCCCGGCGCCAGCTCGCCGATGGTGCCAGGGGCCTCTCAGGGTCGGGCCTCTGACCAGGCGGTGAGGTCGCCGGACTCGAAGCCGTCCTGGAAAACCAGCGTCGTGACCTCGACCCAGCCGTCCGCGATCGCGAGATGGCCGTTCTGCGGGGTCTCCGAGAGCGTGCCCTGGCCGTTGTCCAGGATCGCCGTCGAGGCCACGGCGCTGACGACGAAGCCGTCGCCGAGCACGAGTCCCGGCGAAAGGCCGAGGAGGAAGTTGCCGACCGTGTCGCCGGGCGGCGGGCGATCGAGGGTGAAAGTGAGCGATGCGTTGGTCTCGGAGAAGGCGAACAGCACGTAACAGTAGCCGGCCCCCCGGCCAACGGAGCTCATCAGGGGTGGCTGACCCGAGGTCACGCCGGCCCGGAAGAAGTCGCAGGAGGTGATGGCGGCGGCCGGGTACTCGATGCGCAGGGCGAAGCCCTGGATCTCGAGCCCCGGCCCGTCGCCCTCGTCGAGCAGGGTGCCGGCGAGATCGCGCACCCGCAGCGCGACCTTCGCCGATCCGCCCGGCAGGCCGGTGCCCGTTCCCACCCTCAGTTCGTCCTGCCCGTGGGCGACGCTGACGATCGCAAGCTGACCCGCGAGGGCGAGCAGGAGACCGCGGCGCGTCGCAGGCCTCACGGTCGCACCTCGAGTCGCCCGTCGACCAGAGTCAGCCAGCCGTTGCGCGCGCTCTCGCTGAGCGTGCCGGCCTGGTTGGCCAGCAGGGTGCCGGCGGGATCGAGCCGGAGCTCGACGAAGCCGCCCGCGGGGGTCCCTTCGGCCAGGGTCACCACCAGCTCGGCGACCAGGGTGCCGGGACCCGGGCGGCCCCAGGCCGGGTTGCTGGCGGGGATCGGCAGCGGCGCGAGCGCCTCGTCGAAGGTGGCAACCAGCGCCGCTCCAGAGGACGTCGTGGGTCTCGACTCGAACAGCGGCTCGTAGCGGAGCGTCGCACCGGCGCGGCGCAGCTCGATCGAGGCCACTGCGGAGGACGGCAGCGCAACCACCTGCAGGGCGAGCGACTGGATGCGCGCTCCCGACCGGCGTTCCTCGCCGAGCGGGGTGCCCGTCGCGTCGAGCAGGTGGACCGGGAGAGCCAATGTACCGCCCGGCGTCGAGGTGCCCTTGCCGATCCGGAGCACGGAGGCCGGAGGCGCAGGCGCGTCGCGCGAGAGCTCGCCGGCGAGGGCCCTGTCGGTTGCCGTCGCGGTGGCCGCGAGTGAACCCGAGACCGCCGCGAGGTACCTGGTCTCGCCACTCCAGACCGGTGCCGGGCCGCCGGCATAGAAGTAGTTGACGAGGTAGAAGACGTCGGCGACCGTCACCCCGCCGGAGCCATTGGCGTCGGCGTCACCGCGCGGCGGCGGACCGCCGGCGAGCAGGTGGTGGATCAGGTAGAAGACGTCGGCGGGGTCGAGAATCCCGTCGCCGTTGGCGTCGCCGCGCAGGGTCGAGTAGGAGAGCAGCGGGCAGCTCTCCGAGCTGCGGAAGGCGCCGTTGATGGCGAGCACCTGATACGTGTGGGTGGTGCCGGCGGTGAACCCGCCGTCGTCGAAGTGGTCCGTCGAGGCGAACAGCTCGGCCAGGCTCCGCTCGCTGCCCGGCTGGCTCGCCTCGCCGCGGTAGAGCAAGGTGCGCCAGTGCCCGGACTCGGGGTCGTCGCCGCCGGACCAGGCGAGGTGGACCTGGTGGCCGACCGAGGAGACTCCCAGGTCGGGGCAAGGTGGCGCGGTAGCGTCCTCGAGGCAGGCGTCGGTCATCAGGTAGAGCTCGCCCTGACCCCAGACCAGCGCCGTCACGGCGCCATTGCTCGCGACCGCCGCCGGACCGCCGCGGTTCGTCCAGTGGCGCTCGCCCGGGACCAGGGTGCCGTCCGACTGGATCTCCACCTCGTGGACCCACCCCGCGATGCCTCCGGAAAAGAAGAGATGAAACGCGCCGTCTCGCCAGACGACTTGGGGCGAGCTCTCGCGCGCGACCGTGCCGATGGCGATGGTAGGCGCCACGACGATCGAGCCGTCGAGCTCGAAGATCGTGAAGTAGATGTCCGTCGCCGGCGGATCGGCCCCCGGATGATCGGACCAGGCGACCAGGATCCGGCTGCCGTCGAACGACGCGCTGAACTGGTTGCGCGCCGAGTTCATGCGCGGGCCGGTGAGCGGGAGCGCCGGCACCAGGACGCCGCCGTCGCGGTCGAAGAGGCCGTAGTAGAGCAGCGAGTCGCTGCCGCGCCAGACCAGCGCCCAGCCGTTGCCGACCCAGAGCAGGACGGGCGGCTGCCCGGCGGTCGGCGCGAAGAGCGAGCGCTCGGTGCCGGCGACGGTACCGTCCGGCCAGACCGGCACGAACCACCAGGCATCCGGGGAGCCGCGACGGAAGACGACGCCGTAGCGCTCGCCGTCGAAGCCGACCGCGGTGGGCTGCATGCCCACGGTGGCCACTTGGACCTCCCCGACGATCGGGTTCCCCATGCCGTCGAAGCGGGCGAAGGCGACGCCGCCGGTCGCTGGCCGCCAAGCCACGGCGAACTCGCCCCCCACCGTCACCAGGGCCGGCAGTCCAAAACTCGGACTGGCCGCCAGCGGGGCGAGCGATGCCACGGTGCCGCCCGTGCCATCGACGATCTGGCCATAGAACTGCGGTGGGCTATTCGGATCGGAAGTGGGGTGATCGGACCAGAGAGCCACGAATCCGGAGCCGAGCGGTGCCAGCCCGGCCGGCGGGATTCCGGCCGCGCCGGCCCTCGAGTGACCGGCGGTGACCCAGACCTGCGGCCCTGCGGCACCGAGCACGTCGACCGCGACCGCGGAGACCTCCAGCGTGCCGTGGGTCGAATCCCGGAAGACGACCGCTTGCTCGCTGCCTTCGTTCGCCACGTGGGGGCGGTCGATCCTCCAGCCGTCGGGCGGGGTGAGGAAAACCCGGCTGCCGAGGCGGTTGCCTTCGCCGTCGGCGCGCAGCATTCCGACCTCCTCGGCACCGCTCTCGGGATCGAAGCTCATGGCGAAGGCGCGGATCTCCCCGGAACCGGTCACGGCCAGCGTGGGCAGGAGGTCGTAGACGCCGTTGACCGGATCGAAGTCGTCCGAGAGCCGCGTCGGCGCGCCGCCCAGCACGGTGCCGTCCGCCGCGATTCTGCGGAGCATGACGGGGGCGTCGGTGCCGTCCATGGCGTACTGGCTCCAGGCCACCACCCACGCGCCTTCCGGGGGCGCCGAAGGATCCCAGGCTGCTGCCACCCCCTGATCGGGGCCGGTGAAGGTCCCGAGCAACACCACGGGACCGACGGGCAGGCCGGTCGACGCCTCCACGCGCTGGAATCGCATTTCGGACTCGCCGTACCAGTCCGGGGACTCGTTCCATGCGAGCCCCCAGAGGCCCGGGCCGGGGGCCCAGGCCACGGCTTGCCCGGCCCAGGAGTCGGGCGGGGTGACGACGTCGAGCGGGCCGAGCACGAGGTCACCGTCCTCGTCGAGGCGGTAGTAGACGAGCTTGACGTACGGATAGGTCGTCCATTCGGCGAAGAAGAGGCCCCAGTGGGTGCCGTCCCAGCCAAAGGCGTGCTCCATGTTGAAGGGAGACCAGCCTGGAGCGGCGGGAAGAGGCACGTCGCCGCGTACCTTCGTGCCGTCGGGGTTCAGGAGGGCGAAGAAGTGGCGGTTCTGCAGCGCTTCGGGACCGGGCGCGCCGCGCAGCTCCTCGCGCCAGAACAGGCCGTAGTGCGAGCCGTTCCAGAGCAGCACCGGCACGGAACTGACGGCGTCCGTCGCGGTGACCTGGACCGACGGTCCCAGCGCCGAGAGGTCACCCGACGCCAGCCGCTGGAAGAAGAGGTCGCTCTGGCGGCCATCGACCTGGTCGGCCCACACCACCGCCCACTCGCCGGGGCCGCGCGCGATCGCGGTCTGCCCGATCGCCGTCCGCGGGCCGGAGAGCTCGCGGACGCAGACATGAGCGGCCGTGGCCGCATGGGTGCTGGTGGCCACGGCGGGAGAGGGGTGGCCGTCGCCGCCGGCCAGGAGCGTGACCAGCCGGTAGAAGTAGAGCGTCGCCGGGGCGAGCCCGGAGTCGAGGAACTCGAGGTCATCGGGCCCCACGGCGCCGATGGGGGCCCAGGAGGCGCCGTCCGGCGAGCGCTCGACGCGGAAGCCGGTCTCGCCGGCGTTCGGGTCGTTCCAGCCGAGGTGAATCTCGGAGGCGGAGAGCGGCCAGGCGAGCAGGTCGCGCACTGCGTTCGACTCGACCACGAGGCCGCCGGAGACCAGGACGAGGGTGCCGAGCCCGACCGTCTCCTCGATCGTGCCGGCCTGATTGGCGAGGGCGGTGACGGGGTCCAGGGTGAGCGTCACCAGGCCCGCCGGAGCGTGCGGCGCGAGGGTGAGCAGGAGCTTCGCGACCGGATCGCCGGGAGCGGCGGCGTCGAGCGCGAACGGCACCGGATCCGTGGTCTCGTCGAAATGGAGAACGTAGCTCGCGGTGTTGCCCGAGCGGACGACGGTCTCGTAGGAGGGGGTGAGAGCGGCGGTGATCCCGGCGCGGGCGAAATCGGAGTAGCCGACGGCGCCGGCCGGATCCCACGCGACCTTGATCGCGAAGCCCTGGCTCCGCTCCCCGACCGGCCGGTCGACGCCGAGCGGGGAGTGCGCGAGGTCGCGGACGTGAATCGGGATCTCCACCACCGTGTCGGGCAACCCGCTCGCGCCGCTCGCCACGGTCACCACGTCGTGGCCGCTCTCCCATTCGAAGTTGAGCGCGAACTCGGAGGTGTTGCCGAGCGCGTCGGTGGCGGTGGCGGTCAAGCGGGGCGCCACGAGGCCGAGCGGGATCTCGACCGGGAAGGAGAAGTCGCCGTTGCCGTCGGCGTCGCCGTCGCCCAGGTAGACCTTCCCCTCGCCGTGGCTGTCGGGCATCCCCTCGCCGACGAAGACCTCCACGGTCGCGCCGGGGGGCGCGGTTCCGGAGACGTTGAATGCGTCGGCAGATCCGGGGATCTGCGCCCACGAGACGCCGGTCAGGACGGGAGTGTTGAGCAGGGTGTTGGGACCGAGGTCGAGATCGTCCGGGTCGTCGACCTGCGGACCGCAGCCCCACCCGAGCGAAATGCCACTCCCGCTGTTGCTCCAGATCGCGTTTCTCGTGATGCGGTTCCGCTCGGTCGGGACGCGCAGTTGGTAGAACTGTCCGCAGAGCCCCACCTGACCCGAGGCGCAGCCGCCGGTGTTGCCGGACGTCGTCAGCGCCGGCGGCTGCGGGCCGGTGATCTCGAGCCGCAGCGTCGCCGCGCCGCCGCCCTCGAAGTAGTCGAGGCGGAACGCGTGGTCGCCCGCGGCGAGATGCTTGACGGCAGGTGGCGGCGTGCCGCCCCCGGGCCAGTCGACGAGAGTCTCGTCGAGCACGAAGAGCCGCGCCGCGTCGTCGAGGCCAGGAAGCGCGAACGAGTAGTCGCCGTCCTGGGAGATCTGGACCCTCCCGGTCAGCCGCAGGCCGATGTTCTCGGTGAACGGATGGCCGCCCGAGTCGTAGAACGTCGCGCCGTTGCGGATCCTCAAGAAGGCGCAGTCGTCGACCAGGTCGATCGGATGGACGACCGCCACGAGATCAGGGGTGAGGCCGACGAACTCCGGGAAGGCGTTGTTGTTGCCGTCGTCGACGAAGACTCCATCGGCCTCGCCGGCGGTGATCCGGTTGCCCGGCCCGATCCGGTTGTCGTGGGCACCCTCGACGAGCTTCACGCCGTAGCAGTGCCGCGGCAGCGCCGTGCCGGCCAGGTCGAGACCGATCCAGTTGCACTCGAGGGCGTTGCCCGACGTCGCCGTGCCCTGCAGCCAGAAACTCCCACCCTGCCCGCACGGGGGGAAACGAGTGAAAGCCAACCCACGGATCAGGTTCTCCGCGGAGTGCACGTAGAGCATCCCGCCGTTCGCGAGCGCGTCGCCATCGATGCGGATGTCGGGCTGGCAATCGCCGTCGAGGTCGCCGTCGATCGTGGTCCCGTTCTCCCACAGGTCCGGAAGCGGCGACGCGAGGAGGATGGTGCCTCCCGCGAGGCCGGGGTCGAAGCCGATCGTCGACGGCCCGCTGTCGGCGTTGGCCAGCTCGATCGCCGCGCGCAGCGTGCCGGGGCCGCTGTCAGCGAGCGCGGTGACCGTGTACGAGCCGCCTTGCGCGAGCGCCGCGGCGGGCAGGAGAGCGAAGAGCAGGCCGAGGGCGAGGGGGCAGGCGGGTGCCGTCCGCGAGCAGCGCATGACTACCTCCTGAGGGGAGAGTGAAACCCCGTCACGGGTCGGAAAGGACACGAGAGCCGACCCTCCATGGGGGTCCCCAGGGGCGCACGCCTCGTCGAAGGGGGCCTTGCCCCCCTTCTACGCCGATTCGGCGGATTGTCAAGCCATGCTGGAAGAGGGGGTGACCGGGGTCACGGTGAAGAGGTGACCCCGGATCGTGACCATCGGCACCGGCGCCGGGCCGATCTCCTGTCGCAGGGTCTCCGCGGCGCCCGCGGAGGGCGCGCCGCCGCGGGGGCGGAACCCGGCCCGGCTCAGGCGCGCTTGACGACGCGCAGCAGGGCGATCAGGACGATGGCGCCGACGGTCGCGGTGACGAGCGAGCCGAGCAGGCCGGTCGCCGCCAAGCCGGCCAGGCGGAAGAGGAAGCCGCCGAGGAGGGCGCCGATGACGCCGACGACCAGATCGCCCATCAGGCCGTAGCCGCCGGCCTTCATGATCCGCCCGGCCAGCCAGCCCGCGGCGAGGCCGATCAGCAGGAACCAGAGGATCTCCATGGCGGCCGCTGCTACTTCTTCTTGCTCTTCTTGGCCGCCGCGGCCTTCTCGGCGCGGCTCTTCTTGGCGAGGTCGGCGCGGTGGGCGCGCTCGTAGGTCTGGATGTCGACGAAGCGTCCCTTTTCGTCGCGGACCGCGTAGAGCTTCTTGCCCGCCGTGCTGCGATGCGTCGTGCGCTTCGTGGCCATGGCTGCGACCTCCCGGCAGGAGTATCGCACGACCCCGCGGACAAGCTGAGGCCAGGCCGAGGAGGATCTCGTTCGCCGCTACTCGTGCGGCCGGGAGGATCGAGCGGTGATCCTCGCTGTGTCGGCCGGCGGGTCACGGCCCGTGCACCAGGCCCCCGGTTGCCCGGGGGCCTGGTCATCGGCGAGGGCTGACGGCGCTCAGGCCGCGCGCCGGCGCAAGAGGAAGAGCGAGGCGAGGCCCAGGAGACCGACCAGCAGCGCCAGACCCACCGCGCTGAGCGTCGGGATCTCGAGGACGCTCAGGTAGCCGCTGAAGGTGGTCGTGGCGGTGTTGTTCGACGGCTCCGGATCGGTGGTGTCACTCGCCACGATCGCCGTGTTGGCGTAAGTCCCGGCCGCGGCGACCGCGATCGAGAAGACACAGCTCGCGCTGGCGCCGCCGGCGAGGCTGCCAACCGCCCAGGTGATCGTATTGCCCACGGCGCTGGCGCCGCAGGTGCTGCCGGCGAAGCTCAGCCCGGCGGCGAGAACATCGGTCACCACGACGTTGGTGGCGGTCGGAGTGCCCAAGTTCTGGACCGTGATCGTGCAGGCAACCGGCGAAGCGCCACCGGAGCAGCTCTTGGCGATCGCGAGGTCGGTGCCGAGGATCTCGCCCTCGATGATGAAGGGCAGGTCTTGCGGCGCCGCGGCCGTTCCCGTGTCGATCAGCGCGTTCCAGTTCGCGGTGTCGAACTGCCGGGCGTTGGCGCCGGCGGGTGCGGTCTGTCCCAGGATGGTCACCGGCACCACCCACGGTCCGGAAGCGAGGGTGCCGCCGGTCTGCCAGTCCAGCCAGTAGGTCCCCGGAGCGAGGGTCGTCACCACGGTCGCCACGTTGGCCATCATCGGTCGCGCGCTCTCCAGGAGGTTCGTGATGATGGGTCGATAGACGTTGGTGAAGCTGGTTCCCGCGAGGCGGTTGGTCGCGGTATCGCCAAAGACGACGGCGCTGCCGGGAGCGCCGGGAGGACCGTCCCAGATGCGCAGATTGACGTGATTGATCGTCGAGGTCGTCGTCGAACCGGTCTGGTAGGCGAAGAAGGTGATCGCGCTCACCTGCCAGCCCGGCGCCGGCACGGTGAAGTCGTCGGCCACCCGGAAACCGGAGGAGAGGGCGTGGCCGAAGCCGTAGACATTGAGTCCGAGATTCGTCTGGAGGGCGCTCGCGTCGGCGCCGCCGAAGCCGCCTCCGGGGTGGGTGACGAAGGGGCCGTTGTCGTAGAGCACCGACCCTTCCGGACCCGCCCAAACCGGTCCGGGCTGGCCCTCGGGGGGTGCCGGCACGGCGGGTGAGCCGACCTCGTCGTACGCCTGCGCTCCGAGGGCGGGCGCGACGAGGAGCGCCACTGCGAGCATCATCGTGATTCGCTTCATGGAATTCTCCCCTTTTCCGCGCGAGGCGCGGGAGACTGTCCTCAGGAGCGCTGTGGAATCGCTGTTCGCCGAGCAATCGTCCCAGCAAAGCGCAGGGCTGTCAACGCTGGCCACAGGGGCACCTCCGGGCCACCGGGTCCGTGGGCCCTCGAACCCCCTCGACCCGGGTGGTCACCGTGGTTTCGAGCCAAACATTGTCGCACGAAGGGCGCCGCCGCGCGCGCGGCGGGCGGGGTGGGCCCGGCCCCACCCCAGCGCTCCGTTCGGAGCGCCGTCCGATCGTGGTGAAATCCACGCAGAAGGCCCCGGCGCCAGTCCGGGCGCCCGGGAGGAGAGTCATGGTCATCGGAGTACCGCGCGAGGTCCACCGGCACGAGCATCGTGTCGGTCTGACGCCGTTCGCGGTCTCGCGTCTCGTGCAGCACGGCCACACCGTGTGCGTCGAGACACGGGCCGGCGAAGAAGCCCATTTTCACGACCGGGACTACGAGCGGGCCGGTGCTCAGATCGTCTACACCGCCGAGGAGGCCTACCGCCGGGCCGATCTCGTCTGCCGCGTGGCCATGCTCAGCGCGGAGGACCTCGAGCTGCTGCGGCCGGGCTCGGCCGTGTGCGGTTTCCAGCACGTGGCGGTCGCGCCGCGCGACGTCCTCGCGCGCCTGATGCAGCTCGACACCACGCTGATCAGCTACGAGCTGATCCGGGGCGACGGCGACGTGCGCCCGGTGCTGGTGCCGTTCAGCGAGCTGGGCGGACGCCTGGCCGTGCAGCTCGCGGCGCACTACCTGCAGATCGAGGCCGGCGGCCGCGGTGTGCTGCTCGGCAACCTGCCGGGTGTGCCGCCGCCGACCGTGCTGATCCTCGGCGCCGGCGGCGTCGGCCGCTCGGCGGCGCGCCTCGCGCTCGCCATGGGCGCGCACGTGATCGTCCTCGACGAGGACCTCGACAAGCTCACCGCGCTCAACCGCTGCGTGGGCGACCAGGTGGTCACCGCGCTCGCCGCCGAGGCGCGGCTGGCGCAGTACACGCCGATCGCCGACGTGCTGATCGGCGCGGTGCTGATCCCCGGCGAGCGCGCGCCCTTCCTGGTCACCGAGAAGATGGTGCAGTCGATGAAGAAGGGGAGCGTGATCGTCGACGTGTCGATCGACCAGGGCGGCTGCGTCGAGACGAGCCGTCCGACCTCGCTCGACAATCCGACCTTCACCCTCCACGGGATCGTGCACTACTGCGTGCCCAACATGACCGCGAGCATCGCGCGCACCGCGTCGCGCGCGCTCGCCCACGCGGCGTTGCCCTACCTGATCGGGCTGGCGGACAAGGGGTTGGAGCGCGCGCTGGCCGAGAACGCGGGGCTCGCCGCCGGCACCTCGCTCTACCGCGGAAAAGCGGTCCAGCCAGCGCTCGGCCACGTGCTCGGCGTCGAAGTCACGCCGATCGACCAGCTGCTCGAAGGCGGGAGGACGCGATGAGCTGGTTCGACGACTACAAGGCGAAGCTGCAGACCGCGGCCCAGGCGGTCGGCCGGATCGCGAGCGGCGACGACGTCTACTACGGCGGCAACGCGGCGATCCCCGCCGCCCTCGTGCGCGCGCTCGCCGAGCGCCGCGACGAGCTCACCGACGTGCGGCTCCACCACGTGCTGCTCCTGGGCGAGGATCCGCTCTCCGCTCCCGGCATGGAGTCGCACTTCCGCCACAACTCGCTGTTCGTCGGCCCCGCGGACCGCGCCGCGGTCAACGAGGGGCGGGCCGACTACGTGCCGATCTTCCTGCACCAGATTCCGCGCCTGTTCAGCGATCGCGTGGTCGAGCTCGAGGTGGCGATGGTCATGGTCTCGCCCCCCGACGAGCACGGTTTCATGAGCCTCGGCGTCGAGACGCTGGCCTCGAAGGCGGCCTGCCGCGCCGCCAGGATCGTGATCGCGCAGGTCAACGAGAAGATGCCGCGCGTGCTCGGCGATTCGTTCCTGCACGTCAGCCGCGTCGCCTCGATCGTCGAGGCCACCGAGCCGCTACCGAACCTGGTGCCCAAGCCGGCGAGCGAGGTCGAGCAGCGGATCGGCCGCAACATCGTCGGGCTGATCGAGCCGGGCGCGACGCTGCAGATGGGCATCGGCGGCATCCCCGACGCGGTCTATGCGGCGATCGACGGGCCGCTCGACCTCGGCATCCACACCGAGATGATCTCGGACGGCGCCATGCGCGCCATCGAGCGCGGCTCGGTGACCGGCAACCGCAAGTCGCTGCACCCCGGCAAGGTCGTGATCACCTTCGCCCTCGGCAGCAACGATCTCTACAACTACTTGAACAACAACCCGTTCATCGAGGCCCACCCGGTCGACTACGTCAACGATCCGGTCGTGGTCAGCCAGAACGACAATCTGGTGGCGATCAACTCGGCGATCGAGATCGATCTGACCGGCCAGGTCTGCTCGGATTCGATCGGCCCGCGCATCTACTCCGGCTTCGGCGGTCAGGTCGACTTCATCCGCGGCGCCGCGCGCTCGAAGGGGGGCCGGCCGGTGATCGCCATCCCGTCGCTCGCCCAGGGGGGGAAGACCTCGCGCATCGTGCCGTTTCTCAAGACCGGCGCCGGTGTCGTGACCAGCCGCGCCGACGTGCACTGGGTGGTCACCGAGCATGGTGTGATCAACCTCTTCGGCAAGAACCTGCGCCAGCGCGCCGAGGCGCTGATCGAGATCGCCGCGCCGGAGCACCGCCAGTCGCTGCTCGACGCGGCGCGGGAGCGCAAGCTGCTGGGGTGAGCGGGGCGAGGCTGCGTATCATCGGCGGGTGCGGCGCCCCGGCAGGCTCGGCAGACTCGGGATCCTGTGGACCCTGTACTTCGTCCAGGGCCTGCCCTTCGGATTCCAGGCGACGGCGCTGCCGGTCTACCTGCGTTCCGAGGGCATGTCCCTCGAGGGCGTCGGGTTGGCGACCGCGTTGGCGCTGCCCTGGTCGCTCAAGATCCTCTGGGCGCCACTGATCGACCGGTTCGGAGGCGGCCGCTTCGGCCGCCGTCGATCTTGGATCCTGCCGCTCCAGCTCCTGCTCGCGGCGAGCTGCGCCGCGGCCGCCCTGGTGCCGCCCCACGAGGGTCTCGCGCCGATTCTCCTCCTGGTGCTGGTGATGAACCTGTTCGCCGCCACGCTCGACATCGCCGTCGACGGTCTGGCGGTCGACGTGCTGCCGCGCGCCGAGCTCGGTCCCGGCAACGTCGCGCAGGTGGTCGGCTACAAGGTCGGCATGTTGACCGGCGGTGGGCTGTTGGTCTGGGCGAGTGGCGCGATCGGCTGGGAGGGGCTCTTCGTTGCGATGGCGGGGCTGGTCGGTGCCTGCTTCCTGGTGAGCCTGTCCTGGCGTGAGCCGACGGCCGGAGTGCCCAACGAGGCGCGGAATCGGCGCGTCCATGCGGGCTTCGGCGAAATCCTCGGTGCCCTGGCGCGGAGCCTTCGGAACCCGGGCGCCGGCTGGCTGCTGCTGTTCATCGCCACCTACAAGCTGGGCGAATCGATGGCCGACACGATGTTCAAGCCTTTCCTCGTCGACGCCGGCTATGGCGGGCAGCAGATCGGCCTCTGGGTCGGCACCTGGGGAATGCTCTTCTCGATCGTCGGTTCGATCGGTGGCGGCTGGCTGGCACGGCGCAGGCCGCTGCTCGAGGCGGTGGGTATCGCGGCCGCCCTGCGGGCGATACCGGTGGCCGGCGAGTGGTGGCTGTCGCTGGTCGAGCCGACGCCGCACCGGGTGCTCACCGTCACCTGTTTCGAGCACCTGTTCGGAGGCGCGCTCACGACGGCGATGTTCGCCTTCATGATGGGACGGGTCGATCGGCGCATCGGCGCCACCCACTACACGCTGCTGGCGACGATCGAAGTGTGGGGCAAGCTGCCCGCCGCCTGGGCCTCGGGCTATGTCGCCGCCCACACCTCCTACTCCGTCCTCTTCGGTCTTGCCACCGTGCTGTCGATCGCCTTCCTCGCCCTGCTGCCGCCGATGCGCGCCGCCGCGAGGCGGGCGCGAGCCGCGAACCTCTGACGGGCTCTTTCTCGGCAGCTCATGGCCGCGCGGCCGGGAGCTGGTACTCCTTGATCTTGCGGTAGAGCGTGGCCGCGCCGATGCCGAGCTGCCGGGCGGTGCGGGTGCGGTTGCCGTCGTTGGCGCGCAGGAGGGCCGCGATGTGGTCGCGCTCGATCTCCCGCAGGGTCCGCACGCTGCCCGCGGCCGGCGCCGGCGAGGTCGCCACGCCGATCTCCTCCGGCAGGTCGTCGACGTCGATGCGAGGGCTGCGCGCCAGGACGACCGCCCGCTCGACGGCGTTCTCGAGCTCGCGCACGTTGCCGGGCCAGGGGTGGCGGAGCAGTTGCTGGGCCGCCGCCGGGGTGAATCCGGTCACCTTGCGGCCGAGCCGGGCGCCGGCGTCGATCAGGAAGGTGCGCGCCAGCGGCAGGATGTCGTCCGGGCGCTCGCGCAGCGCCGGGACACGGATCTCGATCACCCGCAGCCGGTAGAAGAGGTCTTGCCGGAAGCGGGCGGCGTGCACCTCGGCGGCGAGATCGCGGTTGGTGGCCGCGACCACGCGCGCGTCGACCTTGCGATTCTTGTTCTCGCCGACCCGCCGCACCTCGCGCTCCTGGAGCGCGCGCAGGAGCTTGACCTGCATGGCTGCCGGCACCTCGCCGATCTCGTCGAGGAAGAGCGTGCCGCCCTGGGCCGCTTCGAACAGGCCGGGCCGGTCCTGGGCGGCGCCGGTGAAGGCGCCGCGCGCGTGGCCGAACAGCTCGCTCTCGAGCAGGGTCTCCGGCACGGCGCCACAGTTGATGGCGACGAACGGCCCGCCGGTGCGGGTCGAGGCGTCGTGGATCAGGCGCGCCACCCGCTCCTTGCCGACGCCGCTCTCGCCGGTGACGAGCACGGTCGAATCGACCTGGCCGACGCGGCGGGCGAGATCGACCACCCGCCGCATCGCTTCGCTCGCGATCACCATCCCCGCCGGGTCGACCTGCTTGGCGATGCGCGCCCCCAGCTCCTGCCGACGGCTGCGCAGCTTGCGTTCGACCTGGCGCAGCTCGCTCGTCAGCCGTCCGGCGGTCTCCGCGAGGCAGTCCTGCGAGTAGTAGGGGAGCTCCGCGGCGATCTCGTCGCCCCACTGCTCGCGCGGCCGGGCGAGGACCCGGCAGACGGCGTCGCCCTTGCCGCGGCAGCGGGTCTCGAGCGCGAAGATCTCGCGGCCCCAAACGCGGGACAGGTAGCCGCTGGCGAACCCGGTGAGCGTCCAGCAGACCGGCCGATCGGACTGGCCGACCTGCACCAGGTGCTGCTCGGCCTCGTAGGAGTCGAGCCAGATCGAGTCGCCGAGCGGCTTCGGCGCCGGCGAAGGGTCGCCCTCCGGCGCCACCGCGACGACCAAGCCCTGCAAGGTGTGGAGCCGGCCGCCGGCGTGGCGCCACTCGTCCTCGTCGTCCCAGGGGAAGGCGGTGTGCAGCGCTTCGGCCGTCCGCCAGCCGTGGGCGAAGCCGAAGCGGGCGAGCAGCCCGTGCGCGCCCGCCTCGCCGAGGGTGTCGATCAGGAGCTTGCGCAGCAGGCCGAGCGCGACGGCGTCGAGCAGCAGCGCCCGCTCGCCGGCGAAGCGCAGCGGTCCACCGCCCGGCTCGAAGCTGAGCAGTTCCCGCAGGTCGAGATCACGAGCTCGCACGGCGGAGCCCCCTTTCATTTTGAGAGATAAGCCTATCAAAGTGAGCAGGTGCAGCGCGCCGGGTGGGAGCCAACCTCTTGATTTAGTTGACTAGTCAATCATGGCACGAACCCTGCTCTCTCGAGAGTCGAGCCCAACGGCGGGCTTCAACGAGAGAGGAGAGACGACCATGACCACCCAGACCTGGCAGATCGACAGCGCCCACTCGGGCATCCACTTCTCCGTGCGGCACCTGGTGATCGCGAAGGTGCGCGGGCAGTTCAGCCGCTGGACCGGCGCGCTCACGGTGCCGGACGGCGACTTCTCGAAGGCCACCGTCGACGTGACGATCGACGCCACCTCGATCGACACCGGCGTGGCCGACCGCGACGCGCACCTGAAGTCGGCCGACTTCTTCGACGTCGCGACCTTCCCGGAGCTCACCTTCCGCGGCCGACGGGTCGAGCCCAGGGGTGGCGACCGCTTCGCCCTGGTCGGCGACCTCACCATCCGCGGCGTCTCGCGTGGGGTGACGCTCGACGTCGACAGCGCCGGGCAGGCCAAGGACCCGTGGGGCAACGTCCGCGCCGGCTTCGCGGCGCGCACGGCGATCGACCGCAAGGAGTTCGGCCTGACCTGGAACCAGGCGCTAGAAGCCGGCGGCGTCATGGTCGGCGACCGGGTCGAGATCGAGATCGAAATCGAGGCGGTGCGTCAGGAGGCGACCGCGGCCGCTTGAGCCGGGTGAGCGGACGACATCGCGCCATCGACAGAACCCATCGGAGAGGAGCACGGACATGAACGGCAGATTCGAGAAGTACGGCTCGCTCGTCGCCCGCCTCGCGGTCGCCGCGATCTTCGTCCACGGTGGCTGGAGCAAGGTCGGCGGGCTCGAAGGAACCGCCGCCTACATCGCCTCGAAGGGGCTTCCCGCGGCGGAGCTGGGCGCGCTCGCGGTCGCCCTGCTGGAGCTGTTCGGCGGCCTCGCGATCGCGCTGGGAGTCGGCACGCGCTGGGCCGCGCTCGCCCTGGCGCTCTTCCTGGTGCCGACCACCTGGTTCTTCCACAACCCGCTCGGGCTGGACGCCGCCGCGGCGCAGATGCAGTGGATCCACGTCTACAAGAACCTGGCGATCGCGGGCGGCCTGCTCGCCTTCACCGCCTTCGGCCCCGGCCCGCTCGCGCTCGAAGCCTGGTCACGGCGCCCGCGGCGACCCGGTCAGCTCGGTTTCCGCTCGATCACCCAGGCGGGTCTCCGCACCTGACCCCGCGGCGCGGGTGGCCTCTGCATCTGGCTCGACTGGCCCTGCTTGCGGGGCTGCCAGCGGCCCGCGATCCCTCGGACGGCCTCGCCTTGATGGTCGCGGTCGGATTCCTGAAGGTCTGGCTCTGCCTGCGGATGGAGTCCAATCGGGTGCTGCGCGAGATCCGGCGACTCGAGCTCGAGGCCGCCCGCCGACCGGTGGGGTGAAGCGAGGAAGACCTTCGGCAGCGACGGCGCGGAGAACTGGACGGCCAGCCGGTGGGCGGCGCCCGATCCCAGGGTCGCGGCGGCGCGGCGAACGAGCTAGGGGTTGACTTCCTCTGACATGCAGACTAATCTGTACGACAAACAACAAGGGAGGAGAGCCCCATGGGTCCTTCGCAGGCGCGCGACCACCTCGATTCCGTCGCCACAATCCTCCGCGACGCCGACCGGCGGCTGGGGATGCCGCCCGCGGTGCTCGTCGCCTGGGGCCTCGTGGGAGCGATGATCAATGTCCTGGCCCACGCCCGCGGGCTCGGCGCCGCGCTGCCCAGCGACTCGGTGCTCCAGCCCCTGATGTTCCTCACCGCGATCGCGGTGACGGCATGGGCCGCGAAGCGCGGCTCGGGGCGTGAAACGCGGATCGATCGCGAGGCGGCTGTGGCGTTCGGGGTCGTCTGCGCGGTGCTCGTGGTCGCCAGCGTGGTGGCCCAGGGCGAGCTGCTGCCTTACCGCGGCATGGCGGTCGTCTGGGCGTTCGGAATCGCCCAGGCGCTCTTGATCGTGGGCCTGCTCGGCAGCCGCGTCCTCGCCCTTGGCGGCGTGGCGCTTCTCGCCGGTGGCGTCGCGGCCTGCTTCCTCCCGTCGCTCTTCCACCTCGCTCTCGCCTCGGGCTGGGTGGCGGGCATGGTGGCGCCCGGCGTCGTTCTGGCGGCGAGGCCGAGGCATGGATGAGCTGCTGCTGTCGAAGGTGCGCTTGGCGGTCGTGGCCCACCTGCTCGCGGCGGAGTGGGTGCCGTTCTCGGATCTCGCCGCGGTGGTCGAGACCACCCACGGAAACCTCGGCTCGCACTTGGCGCGCCTGGTCGCCGCTGGCTACCTCCAGGAGGACAAGAGCTTCGTCGGGCGGCGGCCGCGGAGTAGGTACCGGCTGACCGCAGCGGGGCGTCGCGCTTTTCTGCGCCACGTCGATCAGCTGCGAGCCCTCGCGGATGGCGCTGGCTGAGGTCGCCAGAATCGCGCCCATGGCACCAAGGGTCGCTGTGACCCCAGTCCGCCGAATGACCGGCGCTCCGCTGGGACGCGGCCGATTGGGTACCCGCCGCCCTTTTCGGTCGCACTCCGCGCTTGACAGTCGGGCCAGAGCAGACCAAGCTCAGCCCCTGAGGTCGAGCGAAGGCGATCGGGAACTTCTCCGTGGCCAGCGGCGATCTTGCGGCGGTGCTGCGTGCGGCCTTCGGCAGGAACGCTTCGTGAACGTCCCGCTCGCGCGCGGGGGCGCGGCGAGGACCCACCGCGACCGGAGGCCGAATTCGAGGCGCGACCCGCCGCTGGAGCGAAGACCAGCTCGCTGACTCATGAGGCGTCGACTTCTCCGCGGAGGGTTGCGACGGCTCCGGCATCTCGAGGGGAGTCTTCGCGTGTCGGCAGCAGGGGCGCCAGGGGGGACCGCATGACGGAGACCACGCTTGAGTCCATTGGCCAGATTGCCATTCGGGTGCTCGACCTGGAGCGGGCGGTCGCGACCTATCGCGACATCCTCGGCCTCCGATTCCTGTTCCGGGCGCCGCCCGGGCTCGCGTTCTTCGACTGCGGCGGGGTGAGGCTGATGCTGAGCCCTCCGGAGCCCGGTGAGCTCGACCACGCGGCGTCCATCCTCTATTTCACGGTGCAAGACATCCAGGCCGCGCACGCGCACCTGTCCGGCGCCGGCATCGCGTTTCGGAGCGCGCCGCATGCTGTCGCGGACCTCGGCGACCGGGTGCTCTGGCTGAGCGATTTCGAGGACGGAGAGGGCAACGTGTTCGCCCTGATGTCGGAGGTTCCGAAGCCGAATGGAGGATCCGCCGCGACCGCGTCGGCCTGATCGCGACGGACGCGACACGGGCCGAGCGAGCGCGGGCGCGAGTGGTCGCCGCGACCCGCGCCGGGAGCGCTCGCGCCCGCGCTCGATCGCGGTCCGTGGCCGTCAGAAGGCGGCGACGAAGCCGAGGCTCAGGCGGTCGTCGTCGCCCTCTAGATCGTGGTAGAGCTCGCCCGAGACTTTGAGATTGCGGGCGAGGAGGTAGTTCAGCGTGAGCGAGGCGTTCTCTCGGCGCACCTCGGCGAGGTCGGAGTCGACCTTGTTGTAGAGGGCGGTGAGCGCCCAGCGGCCGTCCTGGCCGAGCGGGAAGTAGTGGAGCTCGGCGAAGCCGCCGTCGGTCTCCACCCTCTGCCCCGGCCTGCCGCTGAAGTACGGGTCGTGGTCGCGGCGGGCGAGCCAGGAGGCGTTGAGCTGCCACTTCTCCCCGAAGTCGACCACGAGATCGGGACCCAGGTAGGTGATCTTCGACGTCGGCCCGCCGCGCGTCATCTCTTCCTTGCCCCAGTAGGCGAAGGCGCCGACGCGCACCGGCCCGAAGACCCGAGCGAGGCGCAGCGCCGTGTTCTTGAGCTTGTCGTCGTCGAAGTCGCCGTGCTCGGCGGCGTCGATGCCGTTGCCGTTGACGAGCTGCGCCACCACCTCCACCTCGCCGGGAGCGTGCCAGCCGATCACGAGGCCGCGATCGTAGGTCAGGTCGGTGGGCGCGTAGCCCACCCGTGTCTTGTAGATCGCGTAGTCGTTGCGCTCGAGCCGCAGCTCGCGCTTGAAGAGCGGGTCGGAGACCTGGAACTGGCCGACCGTGACGTCGATCGGCAGCCCGAACGGCGAGGAGAAGGCGAGGAAGGTGTCCTCGAGCTTGATCGACTCACCGTTCTCGATGATGGCGTAGAAGTAGTAGGAGATCTTCTCGGTGATCGGGCCCCCGGAGAGGACCTTGAACGACCAGGGCCACTCGAAGTCGGCCCGGGTGTCGGCCCTCGCGGAGTCCTTCGCGGAGGCCCAGAAGTCCAGGCGCACGGCGAGCGGCAGGTCGCGGACGAGCTTCAGCAGCGGGTCGCCGACGTCGTAGGTGGCGCGCGGCGGCTCCTGCGCGGGGTCCTCCATGCGGAAGCCCCGGGCGGCGAACTCCTCGCCGTACGGCTTGAGGCGAGGCACCGGGGCGTGGCAGGTGTTGCAGGAGATCTGGTACTTGCGGGCGAAGGCCGGGATCGCCGCGGCTTCGTCGGGCGTGAGGAGAGAGGCGGCGAGGGCGACGGCGAGCGCGGGGAGGAGAGCGTAGAGCGGTAGATGGCGTCGCATGAGGTCTCCCTTTCGGCTCAGTCGAGGATCTCGAATGTCGTCGCGTGGTCGTTGATGAAGATTGGCTCCCACTCCTCGGCTGGCACACCCAGGTACTCGCCGACCGAGGAGACGAGGCGTGAGTAGTGGAGACTCGCGGTCACCGTCACCGGGCCGGCGGCGGCGTCGCCGGGCACCTTCCAGGTGAAGGTCTCGGCCACTGCGGCGAGCGGGGCGAGGCGGTAGTCGGTCGAGAACGCGGCGGTATTCCACTGGGAGATCGTCATGCGGCCCTGCGGGTCGAGGTAGGGGAGGCGAAAGATGCGGTCCCCCTCGGCCATCGCCGCGTAGGTGCCGTCGCGCTTGAGGCCCGGAAAGTCCGGGATGCCGCGGATGTCGCCGATGTCCTGGTAGGCGAGCGCGGTGGCCGAGGCGATCGTGTACTCCTCGCCCGGGAAGCCCTTGCTGTCGACCGCGAGGTGGAAGGTCCGGCCGCGGGCGTCCTTCGCCTCGACGTGGAGCCAGAGCACTCGCTCCTCGGCCGAGCCACTGGGGATCTTGTGCCCGGCCTTGGCGTTGACCACGACGGCGGTCAAGCGCACCGTGTCGCCGGGCTCCGCCTCGCGGGCCTCCGGGTGGATCCGCACCTCGGCGACGCCCGCGAGCTTGCCCGGGTCGTGAGCGCCGTGGAAGAGGTGCTGGCGGACGTCGGGGAGCTCCGAGCCCATGCGCGCGCTGCGCCCCGGGGCGGGGGGCATGTGACAGTCCTGGCAGACGATTCCCGCTCTGCCGTGCGGCCCCTCCCGCCACTCGAGGTGGGTCGACTTCACGTAGAGACCCCAGGCGTCCATTTCGTTGTGGCAAGTGCCGCAGAACTCGGCCGAGCGCAGGAACGGGTTCTCGCGCGTCTCGTGGTGCGGGCTCACGAGGCCCGGCCGCGGCCCCTGCTTCACCCTCCCCGGCTCGGTGATCCAGTTGAAGTTGACCGGGACCTCGCCGTGGAAGCCGACGATGGTGTGGCAGAGGTCGCAGGAGACCGACTCGTTGGCGCGTGTTCCGGCCGACGGCGGCTTGGGCGGGATGTCGCCGGCGAGGAAGGCGAGCGGCGCGTGGCAGCCGTTGCAGCCGGCCTTCACCCCCGCCACCTTCGCCACTTTCTCGGCGTGAGGAACGGCGAGCTCGAAGTACTCGATCTCGTCCCAGTGGTGGGTATAGGCCTGCGACATCATCGCCTGTTCGTGCTGGCGCGCGATGTCGACGTGACAGCTGGCGCAGGCGGCGGGGCGCTCGTAGCGGGCGTACGGTTGCGTGCCGAGGGCCTCGTCGCCGGCCTTCGGCGTGGTCTGGGCGAGGGCGCCTCCAGCCGTGAAGGCGCAGGCGGCGAGAAGCGCGGGGACGGGATTTCGGGCGGGCATCGGGGCCTCCTCGGAAAGAAGATCCCTCGGGTCATGGTCCGCCCCCCCCTCCACCCTGTCAACCGTCGGAAGAGTGGGGGCCGGGCCCGTCGCGCCAGCCCCGCCGGAGGGGGAGACTCGCCCCCGGTGGGGGGTAAAATTAAAGGTTTGGCGCGACTTCCGCGACCGCGATCCCCAGACGAAGGTAGCCCTCCAGGTGTTCGCGGCTCTTCCAGGTGCCAGCCGATTCGCAGCCGGGAGGCGCCGCCCCGCCGCCCGCGATTCCAGGTCCTTCCAGGTGCCAGCCGATGCCCGAGGCGTGCGACTTTCGGGTGCTTGCCGGCTCACGGTGGGCGCATGGCATCCTGTTCGCGATCGGCACGCCGCCGATCGCCAGCCTCAGTCGGCCGCGGCCAGCTCCGCGGCTGGACGGGTCTTGACCCCGGAAACGTGGGACGCGATCGCCTGCCAGCGTCCATCGCGCCAGATCAGGATGTTCGACGACTGGTAATCGAAGCTGCCGTCGGGTTCGGTCGATTGCCCGATCACCACGCCGCGGCCGGCGACCACGGCGGTTCCGTTCGGAAACACCTCGAGGCGGCGGATCTCGAAGCGGAACGACTGGTACGTGGGGCGGTGCTTCGCCACGTAGTCGAGCTCCTCCCGCTTCGTCGACCAGGCGCCAGCGGCATCGATCATCTGGAACTCGTCGGCGAGGATCCGATCGAGGAGCACCGCATCCCCTTCGCGGTAGGCGCGCGGCCACAGCACCTGCTTGAGCTCTCGCAATTGGGCCTCGTCCGAGCCGGGTGCCTGCGGCAGGCTCGGCGGAGTCATGCCGGCGCCGCAGAAGATGGCGAGGCAACCGAAGACGATGAATCGGCGCGTCCTCCTCATGCACATCTCCTCTGATCGATCGGTGCTCGGTGACCACCGCGGTCGCGGCCAGGTCGAAGCGCTCACCGCGGGCCCCGGCACCCCATCTGGACCGCGCGGATCGTGCCGATCCGGCGGCTTCGTGTCTTGGACGAAGCGGTCACGCCCCGAGGTGCCGGGCGACCTCGGCCAGAACCCGAGCCGCTCGTCTCGCGTACCTGTACCTGGCTCGTGACCAGCGCTCGCCGCCCCTCGATCTCGCGATCCACCGCCATCGAACGATCGGCTGGGATCGCCTTTCGCGACTCTCCAGCGAGCCGCGCGCTCGCCCCCTGGGTGGGCTCGCTGTGGTCGCTCTCGATCGCCCGTGGAACCACCGCGCGCACCTACACGGTGTTGGCGGACGGCTGCACGCACCTGTCGCTCGTCGACGGCCAGGCTTGGCTCAGCGGGCCGCGCTCGCGGGCGACCCAGGTGGCCGTCGAGCCCGGCCGCCGCGCCTTCGGCGTCCGCTTCCGGCCGGGGGGAGCGCGACCGTTCCTGGCGCTCGCACCGGCGCTGCCGCTGCGAGATCGCACGATCCCGGGCGCGGACCTCGAGGACCTCGCCTGGGCCACCTGCCTCGCCGCCGCCGTGGCGTCGATCGACGACGAGGATGGAGTCATGGCGCGGCTCGACCGCGCGCTGCGGCTGGTCGCCGAGCGCGCCCGTCCGCCCGATCCGCTGGTCGCTCGCGCGACGGCCGCGATTTCGAACACCGATCCGCCGCCGACGGTCGGCGCCCTGGCTGCGGCGGCGAAGCTCTCGGCCCGCCAGTTTCGGCGCCGCTTCGTCGCCGCCGTGGATCTATCGCCGAAAGAGCTGATCGGCACCTGGCGGGTGCGGCGCTGCGCGCTCGCCATCCTCGAGAGTGCCCCCGACAACTGGTCCGACTTCTCCGCGCAGCATCATTTCGCCGACCAGAGCCATCTGGTGCGCGAGTTTCGACGGTTGAGCGGACTGGCACCCCGCGAGCTCGCACGCCGCCTCGCCCGGGTGGATCAACCGGGCCCGTGGCGCCCCTGATGCCCGCGGCGCACTCGCCCCGACGGCCGCTTCGTCCAAGCCGCCGCCACGGCGCGATGGCTACACTCGGCCGAATTCGGCGGCAGGTCCGCAGGCCACGGTCGTCAGCGTTCCGCGTTGAATGGCTCGCCGGCATCCACTCGTTCGCGAGCTCGAGGTCGGCCAGACGGTCGCCGTCGAGGCGACCCGGATCGAATGGCGCCCCATTTCCGCGGTGACCTGCCGAGGCGAGGACGACTCTCGATGCGAGCGCACCCACGGCCGATTCCCCTCCGCGCTCTGGCGCTCGCCCTCCTGCTGAGCAGCGCCTGCAACGACTCCTCCCCGACCGCACCCGAGCTGCCGCCCCGTCCGTCGGCGCTCACCATCGTGATCTCCGATCCCAACGGCGCCCTCGCCGGCAGGGAGGACGCGATCCGGCAGTGGATCCAGGACATCTTCGACACCGCAGCGCGCCAGATCTCGGTCTCCGGCACGATCGTCACCGTGACCACCGACCTCGGCCGCGTGATCCCGGGCTGGGGCGTCGGCGGCTTCACCCTGAACGCCGCGAACGTGGAGTTGGCGGTGGACCCGCGGCTCGACGACGCGTTGCTCGCCCAGCGGCTGCCTCAGATGGCCGCGCACGAGCTCCACCACGTCGCCCGCTATCGCGGTCCAGGCTACGGCCAGACGCTGCTCGAAGCTCTGGTCTCCGAGGGCCTGGCCGACCACTACGCCGTCGACCTGCTGGCAATCGTTCCGCCCTGGAGTCGGGCGCTGTCCGCGAGTGACCTCGAGCTCTGGCTCGAGCGGGCTCGCGAGGAGCTCGACTCCCCGGGCTATGACCACGGCGCGTGGTTCATCGGCCGCGGCACGATGCCGGTGTGGGCCGGCTACAGCATCGGCTTCGAGCTGGTCAGCCGCTATCGCGCGGCGCACCCGGGCGCCACCGCCGCCTCCCTGGTCGACACCCCCGCCGAAGCCTTCCGCCCGCGCTGAAGCGCCAGCGCTGCAGCTCGCGCCACCGCGCCGGGTGCCAGCCGCTCGCGACCGCCATCGATTCGCTCGCGCCGTGACGCCTGATTCCGGACCTCTCCGAGAGGTTCCTGATGGTGGTACGAGCGGCGCCTGTCTCGCGCGTCGTCGCATCGGAACGCCCCGACCATCGGCTCCAGGTAGCGCCGCTCGGCGCTGGAGCCGGCCTGAACCGCAGCTCGGGCGGCGAGGTCTTTCAGATCGAGAACACGAAGCCCACCATCGTCGAGACGCGTGACCGATTCGAGGCGATGAAAGCTCTCGCCCCCTCTCTTCCGGGTGCCAGCCGATTCGCAGCGGAATCGCAGCGGAGTGGCCGGTGGGCGGCGGGGGTGGCGGTCGAGTCGAAGCAGATCCTCTGAGGGGCAGGCCACTGCAGCCTCAGTGGCTCCGGACCAGCCGTGGTGGCGGCAGATGCGGCACCTTCTCGGGCACGGTCCCTGGAGCGGCGGTTCCCGATCGGGCGGTCAATCCGGATCGCCACCTCCCCAGGCCGCCAGGGTGCCGCCCTCGAAGCCGTCCGCGAAGACATAGGCATTGGTCGCGCGCAGGAGGAACGACTGCGTGGACGCCGGAGCCGGCCGCGTGCCGGCGTAGACGAGCCGCCCGTGCCAGAGATGGACCTTGACCAAGTGCGGCAAACCCCACTCGGGCTGCAGGTGATAGAGCGCCGCGCCGTCGTCGCCAAAGGAGGAATCGAGCGTCTCCGGGTCGGCCGTCGGGTAGCGACGGGCGTCGAAGTCAGCGCCGTAGAACGGCATGCGCCCCGCCTCCACGAAATAGCCGTTGCCTTGCGCCACGGCGCTGGGCGGCGGCGTGTCCTGCCAGCTCCGGAGCTTCATGGCCGGCCCGCCGTTCGGCGGGTAGAGGAAGGAGTAGGACCTAGTCTCACCTGGTCCCACTGCGCGCAGGGTGACCACCAGGTTGCCAGTGGGGGCGACCTCGATCTCGTGCGCTCGCGAGTCCCAGAGGTCGGGTCCGGGCGGCGTGTTCCTGACTTCGAGCAGGCCGGAGGTGCCGAAGCCGGTGTCGCGAACGCCGCCGGCGCTGTAGCGCATGACGCCCACGTCGAGGTCCAGCGCGTCGGCCGGGTCCGAGTGCGTGAAGGCCACGTACAGCCGGCCTCGCAAGTCGATGGCCAGGGCCGCCTCCGGAAACAGGGTCGGGTGCGTCGGGTGCGGGTGCTGGACTTCGAGCCAGCCGTTGCCGCCGAAGGCCGTATCGAGGGCGCCGGAAGAGGTCAGCCGGACGAGGAAGAGCCGCGATGCGCCGAGCCCGCCGCTAGCGGCGCGCACTAGGGCGACGAGCCGCAGCGAGGCCACCGCTCCGGTCTCCACCGCCACCGCGGCCAGCCCCAGGACCTCGCAGCTGGCGGCGACGCAGAAGCTCTCGTCGTCGTAGAGCTCCCAGCCGTTGCTCGTGAACGTCGCGTCGAGAGCACATCCGGCGGTGTCGAGGGCGAACCGGGCGACCAGCGGACGCTTCTGGGCCGGGCTGCCGAGCTGCGTCATCCAGCCGGCCACGACCAGGCGTCCCTGGCGGTCGACGATGCCCACCCGGGCCTCGGAGGACAGGCCGAAAGAGAGCGGGAAGGTGTCGCTCGTGAGGCCTTCGCAGAAGTGATCCGGCTCGATCGAGCCGTCGCGGCCGACCGACCACCAGTGGAGATGGGAGTCGCCGCCGGCGTAGTCGTACCCGCCGACCGCGATCAGCAGGTCGTCCGTGCTCGTCACGTCCTGAAGCCGCACGGCACCGAAGGCGCCCCAGGTGGCGAGGCCGCCGGTCCCGAAGGAGGTGTCGACGTAGCCGTCGGCGCCGAGCAGCGGCGCGGCCGCGAGCAGCGCGGCGATGCAGAGAGCGAGGGCGCGAATGGCGCGACAGGGCATGGCATCCTCCCGTGGACTGCCTGCTTGCTGCCTCCAGATCGTCTAACGCGGCGGTCAGGGGCCACGGCAGCCGCCAGGACAGGCCTTCCGTGGCGCCCGAGCAGCGGATCGGCCACCGCGGTGAGCCGGCCGCCAGGGGTAAGAGGCGCTGGTCCGCCGGATGTAGCGCTGGGACTCCGGCCGGCGCTCAGCCCGCCGGCGGCGGCTCGTGGTCGGGGGGATCGGTGCCGGCGGCGGGCGATCCCGCCGTGCCGGCGTCGATGCCCAGGTGGAGCGCCGCCCGGGCGAGCAGATGGGCGCTCACCGGCGCGCTCATGAAGAGGAAGACGGCGATCAGCAGCTCGTGCACGATCACGCCCTCCTCGAGCAGGCTGAAGTAGAGCATCGAGCCGAGCAGCAGGCCGCCGACGCCGAGCGTGGTGGCCTTGGTCGGACCGTGCAGGCGGCAGTAGAAATCCGGCAGCCGGGCGAGACCGATCGAGCCGGCGAGCGCGAAGAAGCCGCCGAGGACGAGGCAGGCGCTGATGACGAGCTCGGCGATCACTCGATGATGCTCCGACCGAGCACGTACTTGCACAGCGCCACGGTGCCGACGAAACCCATCATGGCGACGAGCAGTCCGACCTCGAAGAAGACCGCCTGCGAGAGCTGGATCCCCACCAGCATCACGAGCGCGATGGTGTTGATGTAGAGCGTGTCGAGCGCCACGATGCGATCCGGCAGGCTCGGGCCGCGCACCAGCCGGTAGAGGCTGAGCAGCATCGCGAGCGCGACCGCGGCGGAGGCGAAGTGCAGCGCGGCTCTCAGCATTCGAAGATCTCCCGGATCGGCCGTTCGTATCGGGACTTGATGCGCGCCACCTCGGCGGCGGGATCGGCGGTGTCGAGCACGTGCACGAGCAGCGTGCGGCGCCCGTCGTCGAGCCGCGAGGAAACGGTGCCCGGCGTGAGCGAGATGACGTTGGCGAGGGTGGTGATGGCGTAGGGATCGACGAGGTCGAGCGGCACCGCCACCCAGCTCGGACGCATCCGGCGACGCAGGTTCAGGATCAGGCCGGCGACGACGAAGTTGGCGACCACGACGTCCCAGAGGAAGAGCGGCAGGAAGCGCATGGCCGCGCGCCAGGAGCGGATCCTCGGCGCTTCGGGGAGGAAGTGCTGGGCGAAGAGCGGAATCGCGAAGCCGAGCACGGCGCCGATCAGCACGTGCCGCGGGTGCAGCGTGTTGTTGAGCATCAGCCAGACGCCGACCAGCACCAGGGTCATGTACGGGTGCGGCAGCCAGTACCAGACGCGTGGCTTCTCGCGCATCGCCGGCGGCGCGGCGGGGATGCCTCTGCGCTCGTTCACCGCGCTGCGCTCCAGGGGACGCCGAGCACCGCGCGCACGTAGGCCTCGACGTCGGCGAGCTGCGCCGCGGTCGCCTGGGCGTAGCTCCAGACCGGTCCGGCCGCGACGACCAGCAGCACGCTGGCGGCGAACAGCGCCGCCGTGGGGAAGAGCTCCGCGGCCGTCGCCGGGCGCGGCGCGGGCGCGCCGCGGCCGGGCTCGGCGCGCCAGAACAGATCGCTCCCGGCCCGCGCCAGCGCCGCGAGCAGCAGCAGGCTGCTCGTCAGGACGACGGCCAGGATCCAGACCGCGGCGGGCGCGTCGAGCGCGCTGCGCAGCACGAACAGCTTGCCGAAGAAGCCGCTCAACGGCGGTAGCCCGACAGCCGCCATGGCGCCGACGCAGTAGAGCGAGCCCAAGACGCCGGGCTGGGCGACGGCCGGCCCCGGCTGCAGCCGGTCCGCGAGCTCGCCGCGCTGCTCGGCGATCCGCTCGACGAGCAGGAAGAGGCCGCCGACGACGACCGTGCTCTGCAGCAGGTAGAACAGCGCGGCGGCGACCGCCGGCTCGGAAGCGATCCCGGCGGCGACGAGCAGGGTGCCGACCGAAGCGACGACCAGGTAGGCGACGAGGCGCCCGAGCTCGCGCGCCGCGAGCACGCCGGCCACCGCGGCGGCGAGCGTCGCGAGGCCGGCCGGTACCAGCACCGGCGGCGCGAGCTCCGCGAGCGCGCCGGCCCGGCCGCCGAAGACGAGCGGGAAGACGCGCAGGATCGAATAGATCCCCACCTTGGTGAGCAGCGCGAACAGCGCCGCCACCGGCGCGCTCGCCGCCGCGTAGGCGCCGGGCAGCCAGAAGTAGAGCGGCAGCGCCGCCGCCTTGACCGCGAAGACGACGAGCAGCAGCAGCGCGCCGGCGTGCAGCAGGGTCGCTTCCGGCGCCCCCAGCGTCGCGACCTTCAGGGCCAGGTCGGCCAGGTTGAGCGTGCCGGTGGTGCCGTAGAAGATCCCCAGCGCGATCAGGAAGAGGCTCGAGGCGGTGAGGTTCAAGATCACGTAGCGGAAGCCGCTGCGCAGCCGGGCGGCGCCGCCGCCGTGAACGAGCAGGCCGTACGAGGCGATGAGCAGGATCTCGAAGAAGACGAAGAGGTTGAAGATGTCGCCGGTGAGAAAGGCGCCGCACAGCCCCATGAGCTGGAACTGGAAGAGGGCGTGGAAGTGGCGCCCGCGGCCGTCCCAGCCGCGCGCCGCGGCGACGAGCGCGACGAGCGCCACGCTGGCCGTGAGCAGCACCAGGAGCGCGCTCAGCCGGTCCAGCACGAGCACGATGCCGAACGGCGCCGGCCAGTCGCCCAGCCGATAGACGACGCGGTCCCCCGTCGCCGCCTCGGCCAGCAGCCGCAGCGCCACGGCGAGCAGCGCCAGGGTGGCGGTGAAGCCGACGCCGCGCTGCACGGCGAGCGACCGGCGCTGGACGAGCAGCTGGAGCACTGCCGCGAAGGCGGGGAGGAGCACCGGCAGGACGATCCAGTGGCTCACGGCGCGCCTCCCCGGTCGGCGTCGTCGGCATCGCCGTCCACGTGATCGCTGCCGAGCTCGATCCGGGCGCGCAGAGCGAGCACGAGCACGTACGCGGTCATGCCGAAGCCGATGACGATCGCGGTCAGCACCAACGCTTGCGGCAGCGGATCGGGGTACTCCTTCATGCCGTCGGTGATCACCGGCCAGAGGCCGACGCGCACTCGTCCCGAGGCGAAGAGGAACAGGTTCGTGGCATAGCCGAGCAGCGCCAGGCCGAGGATCACCGGGAAGCTGCGCGCGCGCAGCAGCAGATAGACGCCGGCGGCGACGAGGACGCCGATCGCGGAGGCCAGGAGCAGCTCCATCGCGCCGCTACTCTCCCCGCGGCCCGGTCTCGGGCAGGCGGACCGCGTCCGACTCCGCCGCTTTGCCCATGTGGACGAGGATCAGGAGCACGCCGCCGACGACGGTGAGGAAGACCCCGAGATCGAAGACCAGAGCGCTCGTCAGCTCGAACTTCCCGATGCCCGGCAGGGTGAAGTAGTCGAACCAGCCGGTGAGGAACGGGTGCGCGAACAGGAAGCTGCCGATGCCGATCAGGCCGGCGAGCAGCAGTCCGCTCGCGACCAGCGGATGGAAGTCGCGCGGCATCTTCGTCCGCGTCCAGCCGATACCGCTCGCGATGTACTGCAGGATGAGCGCCACGCCGACGACCAGGCCGGCGACGAAGCCGCTGCCCGGATGCTGGTGGCCGCGCAGGAAGAGGAAGACCGCCACCAGGAGCGCGAGCGGCAGCACCAGCCGCGCGACCACGGCGAGCATCAGCGGGTGGCGCGCCTCGTCGTCGGGCGCGACCCGGAACGCGTTGGGCAGCCCGAGGCCGTCGATGAGCGCGAAGACGCCGAGCGCCGCGATCGCCAGCACGGTGATCTCGCCGAAGGTGTCGTAACCGCGGAAGTCCACCAGGATGACGTTGACGACGTTGGCGCCGCCGCCGCGCGGCTTGCTCTCGGCGAGGAAATAGCCCGAGATGCTCTCGAACGGCCGCGTCAGCAGCAGCCAGCTCACCCAGCCGACGGCGGCGCCGGCCGCGACCGCGAGCGCGCCGTCGCGCAGCTTGCGCGCCCGCGAGCTCTCCACCGGCGTCCTGCGCGGCAGCAGCTCGAGCGCGAGCAGGATGAGGACGACGGTGACCACTTCGACCGCGAGCTGGGTCAGCGCCAGGTCGGGGGCCGACAGGTGGACGAAGGCGAGCGACACGACCAGCCCGACGACGCCGACCAGGACCACGGCCACGATCCGCTCGCGGTGACGGAGCACGGTCCCGAGCGCGCCGGCGACGAGCAGCACCCAGGCGGCGAGCGAGAGCGGATCGGCAGGGATCCGCGGAGCGTCGCCAGCCTCGACCGGCGCGGCGACGAGTGGCCCGGCGAGCGCGACCAGCGCCGTCGCGAGCAGCAACGCCAGGTAGCGCTGCAGCGAGTCGCTCTCCAGCCGCGCGGTCAACCAGCGCGCCGCGGCGGCGCAGGCCTCGAGCGCGCGGTCGTAGATTCGCTTGGCCTCGGGCAGCGGCAGGGCGCTCTCGTGCAACCGCTCGAGCCGCGGCGCGCCGCGCCAGACGACGACGCCCGCGGCCAGCCCGACGGCGCTCAGCAGCAGCGGCAGGTTCAGTCCGTGCCAGAGCGCCAGGTGGAGCTCGGGGACGGCGCCGCCACCCGCCGCCGCTCGCGCCGCCACCGCGACGACCGGCGCGGCGAGCAGCATCGGCATCAGGCCGACCGCCACGCAGACGCCGACCAGCAGCTCGACCGGCAGCCGCATGGCGCGCGGCGGCTCGTGCGGCGGGCGATCGAAGCGCGCTGGCTCGCCGAAGTAGACGCCGACCACGTAGCGCAGCGCGTACGCCAGCGACAGCGCCACCGCCAGCGTCGCGATCGCCGGCACGAGCCAGGGCAGGGCTCGCAGCTCGGCGAGATCGAGCGACTCGGCGAGGAACATCTCCTTGCTCAGATAGCCGTTGAGCGGGGCGACGCCGGCCATCGCCGCCGCCGCGAGCACGGCGAGCGCCGCCGACACCGGCAGGTAGCGCCGCAGGCCGCCCAACCGGCGCAGGTCGAGCCTGCCGGTCTCGTGGCCGACGATGCCGGCATTCATGAAGAGCGCGGCCTTGAACGCGGCGTGGTTGAACACGTGGAACAGGGCGACCTGCGCCGCCGCCGCCGTGCCGAAGCCGAGCAGCGCCGTCATCAGCCCGAGGTGACTCACGGTCGAGAAGGCGAGCAGCGCCTTGAGGTCGTGCTGCACGAGCGCCACGTAGGCACCGACGACGAGCGTCGCGAGCCCCGCGCCGGTCACCAGGAAGAACCACTCGGGTGTCCCCGCGAGCGCCGGGTGGAGGCGGGCGAGCAGGAAGATGCCCGCCTTGACCATCGTCGCCGAGTGCAGGTAGGCGCTCACCGGCGTCGGTGCCGCCATGGCGTGCGGCAACCAGAAGTGGAAGGGGAACTGCGCCGACTTGGTGAACGCGCCGAGCAGCACGAGCGCGAGCGCCGGCAGGTACGCGGGGCTCGCCCGGATTTGCTCGCCCGCCGCGAGCACGTCGGTGAGCTCGTAGGAGCCGACGATCGCGCCGAGCAGCAGGATCCCCGCGAGCAGCGCCAGGCCGCCACCGCCGGTGACGACGAGCGCCATGCGCGCCCCCTGCCGTCCGGCCGCCTTGTGGCTCCAGAAGCCGATCAGCAGGAAGGAGGTCAGGCTGGTGAGCTCCCAGAAGACGAGCAGCAGGACCAGGTTCTCGGACAGGACGATGCCGAGCATCGAGCCCATGAACAGCAGCAGGTAGGCGTAGAAGCGCCCCATCGCGTCCCCGGCGCCCAGGTAGTGGCGCGCGTAGAGCACGATGAGCAGGCCGATGCCGAGGATCAGGAAGGCGAAGAGGAAGCCGAGGCCGTCGAGCCGGAACGAGGCGCGCAGGCCGAGCTCGGGCACCCACTCCCAGGCGGCACGCGCCACCTCGCCCGCGAACAGCGCGGGCGCGCGCGCGAGCAGCAGCGCGAAGGACGCCGCGGCGACCGCGCCGGCCGTCCAGGCGCTCGCGCTGCGGCTCCGCCGCGCCGCCCACGCCGGCAGCAGCGCGCCGGCGAACGGCAGGAGGACGATCAGGGTCAAGCTCATGCGCTCGGGGGGATCCTCGACTCCGCTCCGTCCGCGTCACCCTCGGGCCCGCGGCCCGGCCACGAGCTCTGCCTCGGGGATGGCCAAGGCGGCATAACTTACCTCCCCACCCGGGGCGGGTCAACGCGTTCGCGCGCGCCCGTACGGGGGGCAGCGAACCGATATACTGGCGCGCGGCTCGCGGGGCGGCCCGGACGCTGGCGCCGAGAGCGCCCAGCTCCGGCAGGCGGGCCACGCCACAAACGCCCGAGTTCCGGTCGACGATGACGAACGAGCCGCGCGCCAGCTCGCGCGAATCGCAGCGCCACCGGCGGCGCTTCCTGCTCTTCGAAGGGCTGATCCTGCTCGCGATCTGGCTCTCCCTGAGCGGCTATTTCGATCCCTTCCATGTCGGTCTGGGCGTCGTCACCGTCGCCTTCGTGCTCTGGCTCAACCGTCCCGCGCGCGCCATCGAGGTGGATCCCGAGCGGCCGACGCTCGACCCGCTCGGCGGCACGGCCGAGGCGCCGATCCGCTTCTTCCGGCTGCTCCTCTACCTGCCGTGGCTGTTCTGGCAGATGCTGATGTCGGGCATCTACGTCGCCCACCTGCCGCTCGCGCGCCGCCCCCGCATCGCGCCGCTCATCCTGCGCTTCCGCAGCCACCAGCCCTCCTATACGGCACAGGTATTCCTCGGCAACTCGATCACGCTCACTCCCGGGACGCTGACGCTCGACATCGAGGGCGACGAGCTCACCGTCCACGCCATCAACGAGCACTCGGCCGACGCCTTGCTCGCCGGTTCGATGGCGCGGCGGGTGGCGGCGCTCTTCGGCGGCGCGCCCGAGCCGTTGATCACCGACGTGCGCAAGATCCGACTGCGCTCCGAGCTGCGGCGCCGGTGAGCGAGTTTCTCACCGTCTACGCCGGCGCGCTGACGCTGATCGTGCTGCTGCCGCTCGTGCGCGTGCTGCGCGGGCCGACCGTCTTCGATCGCCTGTTGGGCGTCAGCGCGGTGGGCGGCAAGACCGTCGTGCTGATCTGCCTGATCGGTCGGCTCTACGGGCGCGAGGGGATGTTCATGGACATCGCCATCGCCTACGCGGTGCTCGGCTTCCTGAGCGTCATCGCGCTGGCCGAATACTTCGAGAAGGCCCGATGAGCGCCGTGCAGGAGGCCCTCGCCGTCACCCTGCTGATCGCCGGCGCGCTGCTCATGCTAGTGGGCAGCATCGGGCTGCTGCGACTGCCCGAGTTCTACTCGCGCAGCCACCTGGCGAGCAACACCGACACGCTCGGAATGGTCGTCATCATCGCCGGCCTGATGGTCTTCGAGGGCTGGACCATGGCCTCGGCGAAGCTCGCTCTCGTGGCGCTGTTCGCCGGCATCGCCAACCCGGTGGCGATCCACGCGCTGGCGCGCGCCGCCTTCCGCATCGGCTTGCGCCCGCGCCTCGAGAACGAGCGCGGAGAGGGCTGAGGTCGATGCGTCTGGTCGCCGAGATCCTGCTGCTCGCCTTCCTGGTCATCGCCGCCGCGAGCTCGCTCGCCTTCCGCAGCCTGCTGGCCGCGGCGGCGACCTTCACCATCTACAGCTTCGTCCTGGCGCTGCTGTTCGCCTCGATGGGCGCGGTCGACGTCGGCTTCACCGAGGCCGTGGTCGGCGCCGGCGTGGTCGGCATCCTGCTCATCGCCACGCTCCACCAGACCTCGCGGAAGAGCCGCTCGTGAGACTCCTCGGCATCGCCGCCGTCGCCGGCTTCACCGCGCTCCTCGTCTTCGCCGTGAGCGGCCTGCCCGCCTACGGCGACCCGCACGCGCCCGCGCACCGCGAGCGCAGCGCCGCCGGCACGGCGGTGGCGGGCACCTACTACCTGCAGAACGCCTACCGGGACGCGCGCACGCCCAACATGGTCACCGTGGTGCTCGCCGACTACCGCAGCTGGGACACCCTCGGCGAGGTGGTCGTGGTCTTCGCGAGCGGGCTCGCCTGCTATTTCGTCCTGCGGCGGAGGCCGCTGCCGTGATCCACCCCTCGAAGAGCCCGATCGTGCTGGTCGCCGCGCGCACCATGGCGCCGGCGATCCAGGTCATGGCCTTCTACGTCATCATCCACGGCCACTACAGCCCGGGCGGCGGATTCCAGGGGGGCGTGCTGCTGGCGGCGAGCCTGCTGCTGCTCCGCCTCGCCCTCGGCGACCGCGTCGGGCGGCAGCAGGTGACCACCGGCAAGGCCACCCTCTGGAGCGCCGCCGGCGCGCTCGCCTTCGCCGGCCTCGGCGCCCTGGCGCTCGCCGGCTCCGGCAACTTCCTCGACTACGCGGCGATCTCCTGGCTGGGGGCCGAGCCCGCCGCCGCGCGCTACTACGGGATGCTGATCGTCGAGGTCGCGGTGGGCGTGGCGGTCGCCGGGGCGCTGGTGTCGATCTACGACGACTTGCTCCTCGGCAGCACGCGCGAGGACCGCGGCGGGAGCTGAGATGTCGGTTCTGCGCGAGCTCGCCGGCACCCACTACGTCTACTGGACGGCGATGGCGCTGCTCGGCATCGGACTCTACGGCATGCTGGTCAAGCGCAACCTGGTGCTCAAGGTGATCGGCCTCAACATCTTCCAGAGCGCGATCGTCCTGCTCTGGATCGCCGCGGCCTACAAGCGCGACGCCACCGTGCCGGTGCTCGACCAGTCCATTCCGGTCGCCGACCCGGCGCTGTACATGAATCCGTTGCCGCAGACCCTGATGCTGACGGCGATCGTCGTCGGCGTCGCGATCACCGGCGTGGCCTTCGCCCTGCTCGTCGCGATCCACGAGCGCTTCGGCACGCTCGAGGAGGACGAGCTGCTGGAGCGGATGCGATGACCCCCGAGCACCTGCCGGTGCTGATCCCGCTGGCGACGCTCGTCGCGACGCTGGTCGTGCCCTTCTGCGGCCAGCGGCGGGGGCGGGCGGCGTTCTGGGTGGCGAGCGCCGGCACCCTCGCCGCGCTCGTCTTCGCGCTCGGCGGGTTGGCGCATACCGCGGGCGGTGGCCGCGTCGCCTACCGCCTCGCCGGCTGGCAGCCGCCGGTCGGCATCGAGCTCGTGCTCGATCCGCTCTCGGCCTTCCTCTGCGCGGTGGTGGCCGCCGTGGCGCTGCTCGTGCTCGCACACTCGCGGCGCATCGCCGCGCGCGAGCTCGCCGGCCGGCTGACGCCCTTCTACGCCGCCGCCACGCTCCTCGTCACCGGCCTGCTCGGCATCGCGCTCACCGGCGATCTGTTCAACCTCTACGTCTTCCTCGAGATCAGCTCGCTCGCCATGTACGCCCTGCTCGCCGTGGGTGACGCGCGCGCGCCGGTGTCGTCGTTCCGCTACCTGTTGCTCGGCACCGCGGGCGCGAGCTTCTACCTGCTGGGCATCGCGTTCCTCTACATGCTCACCGGCTCGCTCAACATGGCGGACGTGGCCGCGCTGCTGCCCGGCGTGCTCGACTCGCCCACCGCCACCGTGGCGCTGGTGCTGGTGGCCCTCGGCATCGGACTCAAGATGGCGCTGTTCCCGCTCCACGCCTGGATGCCGGATGCCTACGCGCACGCCTCTTCGCCGGCCGTGGCGCTGATCGCGCCGATCGGCACCAAGGTCGCCGCCTACGTGCTGATCCGGTTCTTCTTCTTCGTCGTCGATCCGGAGCACGCGCGCTCGGCGCTGCCCCTTCTCGACGTCGTCGGCTATCTCGGGGCGATCGGCATCGTCTGGGGCTCGGTGATGGCGATCGCCCAGGACGATCTCAAGCGCATGCTCGCCTATTCGAGTGTCGCCCAGGCCGGCTACCTCGCGGTCGGCATCGGGCTCGCCTCGCCGCTCGGCCTGATCGGCGCCGTGCTGCACGTGCTCAACCACGCCTGCATGAAGGCCTGCCTGTTCATGGTCAGCGGCACGCTGCGGCGCGAGCTCGGCCACAGCCGGCTCTCGGCGCTCGACGCGCGGACCCGGCGCGTGCTGCCCTGGACGTCGGCGGCCTTCGCGACCGCGGCGCTGTCGATGATCGGCCTGCCGCCGACGGCCGGGTTCTTCAGCAAGTGGTACCTGGCGCTCGGCGCGCTCGAGCGCGGTCGCTGGCTCCTGCTCGCCGCCATCCTGGTGAGCACGCTGCTCTCGGCCGTCTACTTCTTCCGCGTGCTCGAGCGGGTCTACCTGCGCGCTCCCGCGGCCGACGCCGCCGAGATCGCCGCGCCCGCGCCGGTGCCGGGCGAGGGGGGGATCGCCTGGGCGACGCTGCCGACCGTGGCCTTGGCTGCGGGCCTCGTCGTGCTCGGACTGCTCAACGCCCGCATCGTCGAGGTCCTGCTGCGGCCGATGCTGCCGCCGGGACTCTGAGAGGCGAGATGCCCGCGCCGGTGCTCGTTTCTTCGCTGGTGCCGCTCGCCGCGGTGCTGGTCTCGCTCGCCGCGGTGCCGCTCATCCTGCTCTCCGCGCGGCGCCCCAACCTGCGCGAGTTCTGGACGCTCGCCGCCGCCTTCGCCAAGCTCGCGCTGGTGGTCGCGCTGCTGCCGGGCGCGCTCGCCGGACGCGTCGCCGAGACGCGCCTGCTCGAGCTCTCCCCCGGCGTCGCCCTCGGGTTGCGCGCCGATCCGCTCGGCGTCTTCTTCGCGCTCGTCGCCTCCGCGCTCTGGGTGCTGACCTCCTTCTACTCGATCGGTTACGTGCGCGGCGCCGGCGAGAAGCGCCAGACGCGCTACTTCGCGAGCTTCGCCGTCTGTCTCTCGGCGACCGTCGGCATCGCCTTCGCGGCCAACCTGCTCACCTTCCTCGTCTTCTACGAGGTGCTGACGATCGCCACCTACCCGCTGGTCGTCCACAAGGAGAGCCGCGAGGCGATCGCCGCCGGCCGCAAGTACCTCGCCTTCGCGCTCTCGGCCGGGGTGGCGCTGATCGCCGCCGTGGCCTGGACGCACACGCTCGCGGGCCGGCTCGATTTCGTCGCCGGCGGCCTGCTCGAGGACGTGGCGCTCGCGCCGGGCGCGGGCCGGGCGCTCTTCCTGCTCTTCCTCGGCGGCGTCGGCGTCAAGGCGGCGATCGTGCCGCTCCAGAGCTGGTTGCCGGCGGCGATGGTGGCGCCGACGCCGGTCTCGGCGTTGCTGCACGCGGTGGCGGTCGTCAAATCGGGCGTCTTCGGCGTCGTGCGCGTGGTGGGATTCGTGTTCGGCCCCGGGTGGATGCGCGAGCTGGGGCTCGACCTCCTGCTCGCCGGCGTCGCCGGCGCCACCATCCTGCTCGCTTCGCTGCTCGCGCTGAAGCAGGACAACCTCAAGGCCCGGCTCGCCTACTCGACAATCGGCCACCTCTCCTACATCGTCCTCGGCGTGGCGCTGCTCTCACCCGCCGGCTTCGCCGGCGGGGTCTTCCACCTGGCGACGCACGCGACGATGAAGATCACGCTCTTCTTCTGCGCCGGGGCGATCTACGTGCACCTGAAAAAAGACCGCATCTCGCAGCTGGACGGCGTGGGCCGCGAGATGCCTTGGACGATGGGCGCCTTCGCGGTGGGCGCGGCGGGCCTGGCCGGCGTGCCGCCGGTCAACGGCTTCCTGTCGAAGTGGCTTCTCTGCCTGGGATCGCTCGAGGCGGGAGCGCCGTGGGCGCTCGCCGTCCTGCTCACGAGCGGGCTGCTCAACGCGGCCTACTTCTTTCCCATCGTTCACCGCGCCTTCTTCCGTCCGGCCGCGGCGCAGAGCGACGAAGCGAAGCGGAAGGGGGAGGCGTCGCCGCTGCTGGTCGTGCCGCTCGTCACCACGGCCCTGGCGTCGCTCGCGCTGGGCGCGTTCCCGGACGCGGCGCTCGGGCTCTTCGAGCTCGCGCGCGCGGTGGCGGTGAGCGCGCTCGGCGGCGGGGGGGCGTCGTGACGCGCGGTCGCTGGGTGGCGCTCGCGGCGCTGTTCGCCGCCTCGCTCGCCCTGCAGGCGCGCGCCGAGCTCGCCTACGCCTGGGAGCGGATTCCCGGCTTCTACGCCGCCTACGGCTTCCTCGGCTGCCTGGCGATCGTGTTCGTCTCGAAGTGGCTGGGCAAGCGCCTCCTCGAGCGCGACGAGAGGTACTACGAGCGTGACTGAGCTCCATCCGGCGGCACCACTGCTGGCGGGCGCGCTCCTGCTGCCGCTCGCGCCCGCGCGCTGGCGGCCGGCGTTCTTCCTGCTCTTTCCGCTGGTCGCGCTCGGGGCCGTGCTCGCGCTCGCGGGCGACGCGCGGCTGGCGCTCCCCTTCGCCGGCTACGAGCTCGAGCCGCTGCGCGCGACGCCGCTCGCGCGGTTGTTCGGCCTGATCTTCGCGCTGGTCGGATTCCTGGCCGGGCTCTACGCCTTCCACGAGCGCTCGCTCGGCCAGCAGGTGGCGGCGCTCCTCTACGGCGCCGGCGCGCTCGGCGTCACTTTCGCCGGCGACTGGCTGACGCTCTTCGTCGCCTGGGAGCTGATGGCGGTGGCCTCGACGGTGCTCGTCTGGGCGCGCCGGACGCCGGAGGCGGAGCGCGCCGGCGGGCGCTACCTGCTCGTCCACCTCGCGGGGGGGAGCGTGCTGCTCGCCGGCATCGCGCTCCAGGTCGCGCGCAGCGGCGCGCTCGCGATCGCACCGTTCGCGCCCGGCGAGTCGGCCGCGGCGTGGCTGATCCTCGCGGGCGTGGCGCTCAACGCCGCGATCCCGCCGCTCCACGCCTGGCTCGCCGACGCCTATCCGCGCGCGACGGTCACCGGCGCGGTCTTCCTCTCGGCGCTGACCACCAAGAGCGCGGTCTACGTGCTCGCGGCCGTCTTCCCCGGCTGGTCGCTGCTGGTCGCGCTGGGCGTCGCGATGGCGCTCTACGGCGTCGTCTACGCGGTGCTCGCCAACGACATCCGCGAGATCCTCGCCTACCACATCGTCAGTCAGGTCGGCTACATGGTCGCCGGCGTGGGGATCGGCAGCGAGCTGGCGATCAACGGCGCCGCGGCGCACGCCTTCAGCCACATTCTCTACAAGGCGCTGCTCTTCATGGGCGCCGGCGCGGTGCTGCACACCACCGGGCGGAGCAAGCTCACCGAGCTTGGCGGGTTCGGCCGGCGCCAGCGTGGCGTCTACTGGCTCTACATGATCGGCGCCTTCTCGATCTCCGGCTTTCCGCTCTTCAACGGCTTCGTCAGCAAGGCGGCGGTGGTGGCCGCCGCCGGCGAGGCGCACCTCTACGCCGCGAAGCTCTTGCTGGTTCTCGCCTCGGTCGGCACCCTCCTCCATACCGGGCTCAAGCTGCCCTACTGGACCTGGGGGGGGGATGACCGCGGCATCGAGCCCCGGCGCACGCCGCCCAACATGCTCGCCGCGATGGCCCTCACCGGGGCGTTGTGCATCCTCTTCGGCGTCGCGCCCGGGCTGCTCTACCGCGAGCTGCCCTACGCCATGACCTTCGCGCCCTACACGGCGGCGCACCTGGTCGAAACCGTGCAGCTGCTCACCTTCACCTTCGTCGCTTTCTGGCTCTGCCGCCGGCAGCTCGCGGGGCAGCCGACGGTGGCGCTCGACACCGACTGGTTCTATCGCCGCCCGGCGGCGGCGCTCGGCCGGATCGTGGTCGGCGGCACGGAGCGGATCTTCGTCGCGTGCGAAGCGGCGGTCGAGCGCGCGGCCGCCGTCCTGGCGCGCGCGGCGACCGATCCGCTCGCGACCCTCCGCCGGCGCCGCCTGCCGGCGCGCGATTTCGACCCCGACCGCGCGCGCGAGCCGGTGGGCGCGCCGCTCGCCTGGACGCTGCTCGCGGTGCTCGCGCTCGCCCTCCTCAGCCTGCTGGCCTGACCCATGCCCGTCGACCGGCCGAGCACCGCCCTCCCTGCCGCCGCCGAAGAGCCCGTTTGGCACCGGCTCACTTTCGAAGCGGCGCTCGCCCGGCTCGCGAGCGGATCCGACGGGCTGACGAATGCCGAGGCGGCCCGGCGCCTGCGGGAGGTCGGACCCAACGAGATCGAGCGGGAGCGGCTGCAGTCCCGCTGGGAGCTCTTGCTCCACCAGTTTCGCGATCCGCTGATCTACATCTTGCTCGTCGCCGCGGCGGTGACCTTCGCCCTGCGCGACTACACCGACACCGGTGTCATCCTGGCGGTGCTCCTGATCAACGCGCTGATCGGCTACCTCCAGGAGTCGCGCGCGCAGCGCGAAATGGCGGCACTCGCCAATCTCGCCGCGCCGCGGGCCGAGGCGCTGCGCGACGGCGCGCCGCGCAGCGTCGCGAGCCGCGAGCTGGTGCCGGGCGACGTCGTGCTGCTCGCCTCGGGAGCTCGCGTCCCCGCCGATCTGCGGCTGCTCGCCGCAATCGGGCTCGAGATCGACGAGTCGGCGCTCACCGGCGAGTCGCTGCCCGCCCGCAAGTCGACGGCTCCGCTCGCCGACGAGGGGCTCGTTGCCGGTGACCAGACGAACCTCGCCTTCGCCGGCACGGTGGTTACCCGCGGGCGGGGGCGCGGCCTCGTCGTGCGCACCGGCCGCGCGACCGAGATCGGCCGGATCACGACAGCAGTGCGGGCGCAGGCGGCGACGACGACGCCGCTGCAGGCCCGCATCGCTCGCTTCGGCCGTCGCGTCGGCCTCGTCGTCGTCGGCCTGGCCCTGCTCGTCGTCGCGATCGGGCTCGCACGCGGCCTGCCCGCCGCCGAACTCTTCCTCGCCGCCGTCGCGATCGCCGTCTCGGCCATTCCCGAGGGTCTGCCGGTCGTGCTCACCGTGACGCTCGCCATCGGCGTGCGGCGAATGGCCCAGCGGCGAGCGATCGTCCGTTCACTTCCCGCCGTCGAGACGCTCGGCAGCACGACCGTGATCGGCTCCGACAAGACGGGCACCTTGACGCGCAACGAGATGACCGTGGTCGCGCTCTGGGCGGGAGGCACCGCCTACGAGGTGACCGGCACCGGCTACCGCGCCGAGGGCGAGATCCGGCGCGACGGTCGCGCCGTGGCGGCGGCCGACGCTCCCGCGCTCGCACGCCTGCTCGCCGCCGCGAGCCTCGCCAACGAGGCCCCACCGCCCCGGCACGACGACGACGCTCCCGTCGGGGATCCCACGGAGGTCGCGCTCCACGTCGCGGCGGCGAAGGGCGGCGTCGACCCGGCGCGGTTGCGCGCCGAATGGCGGCAGCGCGATCTGCTGCCGTTCGAGCCCGAGCGGATGGCCATGGCGAGCCTCGACGAGGGCCCGGGCGGCACGATCCGGCTCCACGTCAAGGGAGCGCCGGAGCGCCTGCTCGCGCTCTGCTCGCGCCAGCTCGCGGCCGACGGGGGCGAGGCGCCGCTCGATCCGACCGCCGTGCGCGCGGCGGCCGACGCGATGGCGCGCGCCGGCCTGCGCGTGCTCGCGATGGCCTGCCGCGACACCGACGCCGAGCGCATCGACGAGCGGCGCCTCGGCGACGGCCTCGTCCTCGTCGGCTTGCAGGGGATGGAGGACCCCGTACGGCCGGAGGCGGTCGCGGCGGTGGCGGCGACGCGTCGCGCCGGCATCCGCACCCTGATGCTGACCGGCGACCACGAGCGCACGGCGCGCGCGATCGGCGCCCGCCTCGGCCTGCAGGAGGAGGGCGAGCCGGTGCTCGTCGGCAGCGAGCTCGGCGCCCTCGACGACGCCGAGCTCGACCGCCGGCTCGAGCGCGGGCGGGTGTTCGCGCGCGTCGCTCCCGAGCACAAGCTGCGCATCGTCGAGCGGCTGAAGGCGCGCGGTGAAACCGTGGCGGTGACCGGCGACGGCGTCAACGACGCGCCGGCGCTGCGCGCCGCGCATCTCGGCGTCGCGATGGGCGCGAGCGGCACCGACGTCGCCCGCGAGGCGGCCGACATCGTGCTCGCCGACGACAACTTCGCGACCATCGTCGCCGCCGTCGAAGAGGGCCGCGTCGTCTTCTCGAACGTGCGCAAGGTCACGTTCTTCCTGCTCTCGACGGCGGTCGGCGAGGTGCTCGCCATCCTCGCGGCGCTCGCGGTCGGCTGGCCGCTCCCCTTCGTCGCCGCGCAGATTCTGTGGGTGAATCTGGTGACCAACGGCGTGCAGGACGTGGCGCTCGCCTTCGAGCCGGGAGAGCCCGGCCTGCTCGACCGGCCGCCGCGGCGGGCGGGCGAGGATCTGCTCGGCCGGGCGCTGCTCGAGCGCCTGGCGGCGGTCGGCGTCCTGCTCGCCGCGGGGACGCTGGCGAGCTTCTGGTGGGTGCTCGAGCGTGGCGGCGATCTCGACCTCGCGCGTACCGTGGCGATGACGCAGATGGTGCTCTTCCAGTTCTTCCACGTCTTCAACTGCCGCTCGCTCGACCGCTCGATCTTCCGCGTGCCGCCGTTCTCGAACCGCCTGCTCTTCGCGAGCCTGCTCGTCGCCGCGGCGGCGCACATGGCGGTGCTCCATCTGCCCGCCCTGCAGCGGATCTTCCGCACCCAGCCGCTCGGAGCCGCCGAGTGGTCGTTCGTCTTCGCGATCGGGCTGTCGGTGATCGTCGGTGGCGAGCTCGACAAATGGTGGAACCGCCGCCGCGCCCGCTCGCTCGCGTGAGCGCCGGCTGGGCTACGCGATCGGGGGCGCCCGTCGGGCGCGACGAAGCGGAGCCTATCGCCGGGAGAACAACCGCGGATTGGCTTCGATGAAGCGCGCGATCGAGCGTTCGATCCACGACGGCGTCCCGCGACGCATGTAGGAGAAGCCGTAGATCACTACCGCCAGCGAGCCCAAGGCATCCACGATCAAGTCCCACATCGTGTCAGTCAGGCCCGATGGGTCGCCGAACATCGGCTTCTGCATGTTGGTTCCGAAAATCTGGTCCATCGCGAACTCGAAGATCTCCCACGAGGCGCCCACCGCCAGCGAAAAACAGAAGGCGAAGAAGGCGACGAAACCCGGCTGCATGTGCAGATCGATGTGAGGGTTCTGATTCAGGATGTAGACCAGCAGGAAGCCGAGGATGCCCAGGAGCGCACCCGAGGTCGAGTGCAGGGCCAGGTCCCACCACCAGAACCGCGCATAGAAATCGCGCCGCTCGCCGAGATACAGCGACGCAAAGATGAAGGCGATCGCCAACAGCTCGAATTGAGGCGGAATGGTGACCTTCGTTCCGCGGGCCACGAACGCGGGCAGCGCCGTCAGGAGCAGGATTGCAGCGACGATGGCCGCGTTCAGCCATTGTCGCTCATACAGTTCCAGCAGCAACCCCAGACCGATGACTGCCTGCAGTGCCAACGTCACGCGCCGGGGCAGGGCCAGGGACGACGAAGGAGCTCTGTCGGCGGGCATTGGCATTTATCCGCTGGACGGCACTCGTACCTTCCTGGCCGCGCGTACCGCGATGAACGCGGCAGCAGGATCCATCGCCACCCGATCGGCCGGGTCACCCCGGCGGAGCACCGGCGCGATGTGGCACGGGCGACTGAGCAACCGGCGGAGAACCGTTTTCGGTATCCCTGCCGCATCCCCCGCCTTCAATTCTTACCCCGTCGATCCCCTCACGGAAGGCTGTTGACTGCCGAGCGCCGGTCTGGCCCGCAGGTCGGACCCGAAAAGGTGGAAAAGGTGCGAGAAGGTGCCAGCCGATTCGCAAGCGATTGAGGGGCATGAACTTGTCAGGTGGCTGGCGCTCTGCCGAAGAGGCGCCGAAGAGTCGGGGCGAGCGGTGGTGCGCGTACCTTCAGCCGTGCAGGAGCTTCTCCCAGAGGTGGCGACAATCGTCCGGCAGCTCGGCGAGCCGCGCCTCCACCTCGCGGATCAGCGCCTCGCGATCGTCCGCGTCGAGTAGCTGCGCGATGTCCCAGGCGTCCTGGGGTCCGGCGGCGTAGAGCTTGAGGAGCACGAGATCCGCGGCGCTGGCAACCGCGATCGAGAGCTCGCCGAGATCGAGGTGCTCCGAACGCCGCAGGATGCGAGTCTGCCAGTCGTGCCGGCCGACGATCAGATCGACGGGACGATCCTCGTCGGCGTCGAACCGGACGACTCCCGCGAGCGGGTCGTCGCGATCGCCGCGTCGGACCTCGACCCGGATTCCAGTGTCGACCAGAGCTCTCCAGAGCGCGGGGTCGAGAGCGGCGGGATCCGTGGCCAGGACATCGCGATCGGCGGTCGCCCGACTCACCCCGCGGAGCGCGAGCGCCTCGGCGCCGATCAACGCGCAGAGGATTCCGCGCTCCGCCAACCGGTCGACGATGCGCGCGAGAAGCGTCATCTACCGGCGGCGCAGCGGGACGGCCGGCGTCCGATCTGCCGACGGCGCGCGAGCTCTCGCCGGGCCTGGTCGGTCGTGATCCCGTGCAGCCGGGCGAACGCCGCGACGGCCTCGCGTCCCAGCCGCTGGGCGAGCGCCAGGCGCTCGAGAGGCGAGAGCGCCGACTCGGCGCGGCGCTGATCCCGGCGCAACGACGCGGCGACCTTCGAGATCATGATCGCAGTATACCCGCGCGACATGGAGTTGCCGGGCCGAGGAGGTGCCGAAGAGGTGCGAAGTGCTTCCAGCCGGATCGCGATGCTCCTGACCCGGCGCTCGCGCTGCGTGAGACAGCGGCCCGACTCCGACGGCAGCCGCGCCTCAGTCCGTCGCCGGCGCGGTTCCGGCGCTGCTGGTCTCGCGAACGCTCGGCCGCGCGCCGGGCTTGCGGCCCACCAGCAGCAGGCTGGCGAGAATCGCGGCGAGGCCCACGGCCATGGCGGCGGTGATGGCCTCTCCCAGCAGCGTCACTCCCCAGAACACGCCGAAGAACGGAATCAGATAGGTAACGGTCGAGGCATTGACAGCTCCAGCCTGGGCAATCAACCTGAAGAACAAGAGATAGGCGATGGCTGTCGACAACACGGCTAGCGCGACCATCGCGGCGACCGCGGCGAAGTCGAAGCGTGCGTATCGGAGCGTCAGCGCCGCCGGCACGGCCAGCCACGCCGCAGCGGCAAGCTGCTGACCCAGCGCCAGCGTGGCGATCGGGGCGTCGGCCAACCGCCGCCGCGAGTAGACGGTGCCGGCGGCGTAGAGGAACGCCGCGAGCAGCACCGCCGCGCTCGAGACCAGCGACTCGCGGTCGAGCCCGGCCGGCGTCCAACCGACCAGCGCCGCGACACCCGCGATGCCGAGGAGGAGCCCGGCGATCCGTTCCGCGGTCGGTCGCTCGCCGGAGCTCGCGCCGATCAGCGCAGTGAACATCGGCTGCACTGCGAGCAGGACGGCCGCCATCGACGCGGAGAGGTGGATTTCGGCGGTCGCGATCAGCGCGAACGGCGCGGCTGCGTGCAGCAGGCCGAGCACGAGGAGCCGTCCGGCGAAGGGGCGTAGCGGGACGCTGGTGCGGCGTGCGGCGGTGACGAGCGCGAGCACCAGCGCCGCCAGCAGGACACGGCCAGCCATCAGCGGAAATGGCCCGAGCGCCGGCGCGGCGATACGGATGAAGAGGAACGACGCGCCCCAGAGTGCAGCCAGGACGACCAGCGTGCCGAGCTCGCGCGGGCGCATCCGGCACTCCTGGCGACGAAATGGTGCCGCGCGAGCAGCAGCGCGGCCGCGCAGGCTGGGAAGACCGAGTCGTCGAGTGACTCCCTTGGCCCGAGGGAGGTTGTCATCGCCGCCCCGAACAGAAAGAGCGGGGCGTCACTCGCGAGCGTCGCCGGGCGGCGCCAGACGCCGGCCACCAGCAGAAGGCCGAGAGTCGATGCCGCGAGCGTTGCGACGACCGCGAAAATGCGGGCCGTCGAGGTCGGAGCAAGCGAACGGACCTCCGCCGCAAGGGCGAGAAACCCAGTCCAGGGATCGGACGGGGAGACTCTGTCAACGGCCCGATCGGCCCACCCTCCGGCAGGGGGAACGAAGCGCCGAGACCGATACTTACGAAGCGGACGACGGCACGATCGAGCGTGAAGTTGTCGAGAAGATCCAAGGTGACGCTCCTCCTGACGGCATGGAACGACGTGGCGTCCCTCTCGGCCGATGAGGGCGCAGTTTCATTGATGTGCGGATCCATGAAAAGATCCATTTTCAGGAAGTTAGCTGGACCAATCATGCCGAAGCGCGTCGCCACGTTGCCGCTCCTCCTGCCGCTCCGGCCGGCGGGCGTCGGCGCCGCGCGCTGGCTCTACGGAGCGCTGCGGGAGCAGATCCTCGGTGGGCGTCTCCGGCCCGGCCAGCGACTGCCTGCCACCCGCGATCTGGCCCGGCAGCTCGACCTGGCGCGCGGCACCGTGGTGAGCGCTTTCGACCAGCTGCAGGCCGAGGGCTACGTCGTCGGCGCCGTGGGTGCGGGGACGCGGGTGACCGACGTGCTGCCCGAGGAGCTGCTGCAGGCGCAGCGATCGACCACGACCCGGACGCCGACACCGCCCACGCGCGCCGTCCGGCTCTCCGCGTTCGGCCGGCAGGTTGGCCTCATGCGCGGCAACGAGCCGCGGCCTCTGCGCGCGTTTCGCGCCAACGAGCCGGCGCTCGACCTGTTTCCGACGCAGCTCTGGGCGCAGATCGCCGGGCGTCGGCTTCGCCGCGCGAGCACCCGGCTCCTGCTCGGCTCCGAGCCGGCGGGTTACGCACCTCTACGCGAAGCGATCGCCGACTACCTGCGAACGTCGCGCGGCGCCGTCTGCGGGTCGGAGCAGGTGTTGGTCGTCTCTGGCGTTCAGGAAGCGCTCGACCTCGTCGCGCGCCTCGTCCTGCGGCCGGGGGACCGGGCGGTGGTCGAGGATCCCGGCTACGCGGGGGCCGCCGCCGTCTTCGAGGCGAACGGCGCGCCGGTGGTCGCGACGGCGGTCGACGCCGAGGGCATCGTGCCGACGCCGCGCCGGTGGCGGGGGGTCCGATTGCTCTATGTGACTCCAGCCCATCAGTATCCTCTCGGCGCCTCGCTGTCACTGGGGCGACGGCTCGAGCTGCTCGACTGGGCGCGAGCAAACGACGCCTGGATATTCGAGGACGACTACGACGCCGAGTACCGCTACGCCGGGCGCCCGCTGGCCGCGCTCCAGGGGCTCGACTGCCACGGTGTCGCGCTCCTGGCCGGCTCGTTCAGCAAGGTCCTTTTCCCGGCGCTGCGACTCGGCTACCTCGTGGTGCCGCCAGCGCTCGTTGACCGCTTCGCCGCGGCCAAGTCGGTGCTGACCCGCCACGCACCGCTCACCGACCAGGCGATCCTCGCCGACTTCCTCGTCGAGGGGCACCTCGGTCGCCACCTGCGGCGAATGCGCGAGGTCTACGCCGAGCGCCTCTCCGTACTGACCGAGGAGTGCGGCCGGCGTCTCGCCGGTCTTCTCGAGCTGCTGCCGATCGAAGCCGGCCTGCAGACGGTCGGCTGGCTCGCGCCGGGGATCCGGGGGGCGGAGGCCGCGCGGGCCGCCGCCGCCCGCGACGTCGAGGTCATCGCGCTCGACGCCTTCAGCCGTAGGCCACTCGCTCGCCAGGGACTCCAACTCGGGTTCGCGGCGGTCGACCCGGCCGAAATCCGGCGGGGAGCTCGAGAGCTCGCGACAGCGCTCGAGCCCTTGCGGACGAGCCGCTGCGCGACGGCGGAGAATCGTTCGGTCCGAGCCGAAGCGGGAGTGGCCGGTCGACGCAGCCGGCCAGCGGGTGCGCAAGGTCGGCGTGGGAACGTCGGGGAGTCAGGTTGATGCAGAATGCTCGCATGGAGCGACCGCTCTCGCTGGCTGTCGTGATGCTGCTCGCGGGCGGAGTGCTCGCGGCTGGCGCCGGGAGCGCGCAGCGGCCGCCGTCTGCGTTGGTGGGCATCGACGTATCGCACCATTCCGGCGCGATCGACTGGCAGGCGGTGGCCGCCGAGGGCCCGGCGTTCGTCTATCTCAAGGCGAGCGAAGGGATCGACGACGCCGATCCCTCCTTCGCCGGGCACTGGCGCCAGCTGGGTGCGCTGGGTCTCCCGCGTGGTGCTTACCACTTCTTCGTCACCGAAGACGATCCCGAGCAGCAGGCGCGCTTCTTCCTGAGCGTGGCGCGACCGGCGGCGGGAGACCTGCCTCCGGTGGTGGATGTCGAGACCCTGGGCCGCGACACCGTGAGGCCCGTGGCTCCGGCGCTCCGCCGCTTTCTCGAGCTGGTCGAGCACGAGACGGGCAAGACGCCGATCATCTACACCGGAGCGCGTTTCTGGAACGCGCATTTCGACGCCAGCTTCGCTCGCTTCCCGCTCTGGGTCGCCGAGTACGGCGTCGACGAGCCGACCCTCCCCGCGGGCTGGGCCGAGTGGCTCCTGTGGCAGTTCCAGGGCGACGCGACGATCCCGGGTGTCGAGAAGGGCGCCGACCGCAGCCGCCTGCGCGACGGCGTGTCGATCCGCTCGCTGATGCTTCACTCCGCGCCCGCTCCCGTGCCCTGACCAAGAGGCCTCGACGTCTGCCTCGATGCGTCGAGGCGAAGGCTCACCGAGCTCACGCCCACCCGACTGACGAGACGGGAGCACCCGCCGCTCGTGCGTTCTCGGCGAACCGGGCCTTGGAGAGCCAAGCTGGGCGAACTGATCGACGCGCACGTCCAGCCGCGAGGCGGCTCCGGGTCGAGCTCGCGCGGGTGGATCGCCGTCGCGAGCCAGGAGGGCATCGTCTCGACCAGGGAGGCGAGGAAGAGGCGCCTTCTCAGCAGCGTCAGCAGGAGCTCATGCCGGCCATTGCCCCCGCGCGATTCTCGGCCGAGGGTGGTAGGATGGCGGTACCACAGGTGCCCCCCAAGAATGCTCCTATCCTCAGGAGAAGAAGTGCGATCGCGTCCTACAGGAGGACCATAGATGAACTGTTCACGAATCGTTGGAATCGCTGCGCTCGGGATCGCCGCCCTGATGGCGCACGCGACGGTCGTCTCGGCCCAGCCAGTGCTCGTCGGGCCCGGCGGCACGGGCTCCTACGCCGCCCCCGAGGGCGGCCCGGCCGTGCTCTACGACCAGAACAACAACTGCGGTACCAACAGCATCACGAGCCAGGAGTTCGAGGCCGGCAACGCGGCCTTCAGCAACCGGGCGGCCGACGACTTCGTCGTGCCGGCGATCGACGGCTTCTGGCTGGTCGAGCAGGTGTTCGTCCCCGGTGTGTACTTCAACGGCCCCGGCCCGACTCCCCTGGTCGACGTCCAGTTCCTCACCAACAGCGGCAGCTTGCCGGGTGCCGCCGTCGCCGGCTGCACCTACAACGACCTCGCCTCCTTCGCTGACGCGGCCGGCAGCCTCACCATCTCCCTGCCGACGGCCTGCACGCTGCCGACGGTCGGCGCCGCCGACACCACCTACTGGGTGACGGTGCGCGCCGACATGGACTTCGCGCCCGGCGGGCAGTGGGGTTGGACCGAGCGCACGGTTCAGAGCGGCAGCGGCTCGGCGTGGGAGAACCCGGGGAACGGCTTCGGCAGCGGCTGCACCACCTGGTCGAACCGCGTCACCTGCGGCGTCGGCACGCAGCCCGATCTCTGCTTCGTCGTTTCGGGGACGATCGGCGGCTTCCCCGCGCCTCTGATCCAGGAGATCCCGACGCTGTCCAGGATCGGCCTCGGCGCGGTCGGCGTCGCGCTGGCGTTGGGCGCCTTCCTGGTCTTGCGGCGTCGCCGCCAGACCGCCTGAGCCGCTGACTCACCCTCGGCACGGCGGCGCGACCACTCGGTCGGCGCCGCCGTGTTGGAGGCCTTGTCGGAAACGCGAGATCCCCGGGTCGAGCGCGCTCGGGATCTGTCCCGGGCCTCGAACCCCGCAGCAGGCGCACCCCAAGGGTGCCAGCCGAATTGCAGCCAGCCAAGTCGGGATTCTCTCCTCGGGCCGAGCATCAGAGCGAGCGGTGTTGTGCGTACTCTCAGCCGCGCAGGGGATTCCGCGCTCCGCCAACCGGTCGACGCGGCGACCCTCGAGACCATGATCGCAGGCTACCCGCGCGACGTGGAGTTGCCGGGCCGGGTGGCCACGCTCCGCAGGGAGGGGCCGCGGCTGGTCGTCGAGCCGGTCGCCGGGCCGTCGTCGCTCGCCGTGCTCGCGGCATGGGTTGCCGCGCGGCAAGCCTGCCGCCTCGACCTTCGTCCAGGCGCGGGCCCGAGGGCTCGCGCCGGCACGGAACCGGCCGCAGTAAGCTCGCCTGCGGACCATGCGCCGGCAAACCGTCTCCTGGCTCCTTGGCTTGCTCACCAGCCTCGCGGTGGCGTGGTGCCCGAACGCGCTGGGCGCGCGCGCTTCGGAGCCGCTGACGGCGCGGCAGACGCGGCTCGAAGCCGGGGCGATCGCCGATTTCGCGCGGGTGCGCGTCGAGAGCTGGCGGTTCCGTCCAGGCGACCGGCCGGAGTGGGCGACCCGCGAGATCTCCGACGGGGATTGGACGGTGGTGCCGCCTCGGCTCTTTCGCCGTGGCGAGCCGTTGCCCGCCGACTGGCGGGGAATCGGCTGGTTGCGTGCGGAGCTGTGGGTCGACGAGGAGTTGGTCGGGCAGCCGCTCGCTCTCATCTTGAGCGGCGACGGTGCGGCCGAGGTGTTCCTCGAAGGTTCCCGGGTGGCGGCCGTCGGCACGCCAACGCCGAGCCCCGCGACCACGCTCCCGCGGCTCCAACGGTTGCCCGACCTCGTGGTCTTCGCGCGGCCGGGAGGGCATCTCCTGGCCGTGCGCTTCGCCAACCACGAGGTCGCTCGCTACCTGCGCGGTCGCGCCACCACCGGCGTCAGTGTCGCCTTCGCGGAGGCGCGCTCCGGTGTCGCCGAAGCGCTGCGCTTTCAGCAGTTCTACAACCGTTCGTTCGGCTGGTTCACGGGCGTCTTCCTCGCCTTCGCTCTCCTCCACTTGCTGCTCTTCGTCTTCTATCCCGCGCTGCGGGCGAATCTCGATTTCGCCCTGTTCTGTCTGGCGACCGCCTCGCTCGTCTGCTTGATGACCTATCGCCACGTTCAGTCCGACCCGCGCTTCTTTCTGTTCTTCGAGCCGGCCATGAGCCTGGTCGGTCTCGCCTTCGGTGCCACGGCGCTGCGCTTCGGTTATCGCCTGTTCTACGAGCGCGCACCGCGGTTTCTGGTTGTCTACCTGGTGCTGGCGGTGCCGGTGGCGGCGTGGAGCCTGATCGACACCGTGGCGTCGGTGAACTTCGTCTTCCTGTTGATGCTCGCCGCGAGCGTCGAGCTGGTGCGTGTCGTGATCGTCGCGCAAGTGCGCCGGAAGCCCGGCGCGCGTCTGGTGGGCGTCGGCGCGCTGGCCCTGGCATCCGGGTTCGCGTTGGGGCTGCTGGCCAACCTCGGCTTCCTGCCGGCCACCGCTTGGACCAGCTTCCTCGTTCCCTTCTTGTCGGTGATGGTGCTGCTGGTGATGATGTCGATTCACCTCTCACGTCGATTCGCCGCCGTGCACGGCGACCTCGAAGCACGCTTGGTCGAGGTGCGCCAACTGGCCGCGGAGAAGCTCGAACAGGAGCGGCTGCGCCGTCACGAGGAGGTGGAGCGCCGGGTGCTCGAGACGCGCTACCAGGAGAAGGTGCGAGAGCTCGAGGAAGCGCGCGAGCTGCAGCTCTCCATGCTGCCCAGCGAGGTGCCGGCAACGGCCGGGCTGGAAACCGCCGCCCACATGGAGACGGCGACCGAGGTGGGCGGCGACTACTACGATTTCCGCCTTTGCGACGACGGCGCGTTGTTGGTCGCGATCGGCGATGCCACCGGGCACGGCATGCGGGCGGGCACCATGGTCACCGCGACCAAGAGCCTGTTCAACGCGCTGGCGCACGAGCACCCACTCGTCGAGACGCTCGGCAAGTCGACGAAGGTGCTCAAAGGTCTGAATCTCCCGAGGCTGACGATGGCTCTGACTCTGGCGCGCTATCGCGACGGCGAGTTGGTCCTGGCGGCGGCCGGGATGCCGCCCGCGCTGGTCTACCGAGCGGCGGGCGGGGCCGTGGAGCAGGTCCTGCTGGCGGGCATGCCGTTGGGTGCCGTGGCGCGCTTCCCCTATCGTCAGGCGACCCTGCGCCTGGCGCCCGGCGACACGGTGCTGCTGATGAGCGACGGCTTCCCGGAGCGGCTCGATCCCGCGGACGAGATGCTCGGCTACGAACGCGCGAGCGCGGCGTTCAGCGCCGCGGCGGCCGCTCGGCCGGTCGGGCCAGCCGCGGTGGTCGAGCAGCTCCGTCGCGTCGCCGACGAGTGGGCGGCCGGCCGGCCGCTCGACGACGACATGACCTTCGTGGTGCTGAAGGTCAGAGAGGACCTACCGCTCGTCGCCAGTTGATCGCCGTGCAGGAATTTCCTCCTCGGCGCGGAGTGGCGCGGATCGCGCGGGGGAGTGGCGGGCAGTGCGTCGGCGGGAGGGCCCATCGAGGGCAGACTCCGGGCGGGACGAACGGGTGGTGGTAGCTTCCACCTCATGCTCACCCCACCGGTAGTCATCGGCGTCGCGCTCGCGCTGGCCATCGTCGCGCTGGGACGGCTATCGGGCCTCGACCGCGACCGCGCGCTCTATCCGGTCGCGCTGATCGTGATCGCGGCGTACTACGTCCTGTTCGCGACCATGGGCGGAGCGCAGGCGCTGCCGAGCGAGTTGATCGCGGCGACGGTGTTCGTCGTCGTCGCGATCATCGGTTTCCGTACCAGCCTGTGGTGGGTCGCGGCTGGGATCGCCGGCCACGGAGTCTTCGACTGGCTGGTGCACTCCCGCCTGATCGAGAACCCCGGCATGCCGGAGTTCTGGCCGGCGTTCTGCGGGTCGATCGACGTCGCGCTCGGGGTGCTCCTCGCCATCCTGTTGCTCCGTCGCGCCATCCCCGAGCGAGGCCGGGCTGCCGCGCAACCTGCTTGATTCGAGAGCAGGACCGAGAGCACCGTCCCGTCGACGCCGGGGTCCCGGGACCGCCGCCGCCACGCCTGAATGACGGTCTGTCCCGGCGCGTGTCCCTCGCCCCTGTGCCGCAACGCGTCGGCCGTGAGGATCAGGCCCGAGCCGGTGCGAGCCGAACCGCAGCCGGCTCGTGGACCTCGGCTCGGGACCTCGCGGGGCGAGCCTTCGCAGTGGAGAAGGGTCCGGCGAAGTGAAGCAGAAGGGATTCGAACCCTCGGCGCGGACTGGAGAGGGCGGAATCCGCTGGTAGCGAACGGCTGGAAGGGTCTTGACAACGAGCATAAAAAGCGCTCATATGAGCGCGTATGAAGCTCGGCGAATCGAGCCCGTTCGGGGGGAGGACGCGGACGCGCGTCTTGGTGGCGCTGAGTCTTCTGGAAACCAGCTTCCCGCGCGAGCTGGCGCGACTGCTCGCCGCGCCGGTGTCCGGAGTGCGGCAGGCGATCGCGAGCCTCGAGCGCGACGGGCTCGTGGCGGGTCGACTGGTCGGCAAGACGCGCCTGGTACGAATCGATCCAGGGTATTTCGCTCGCCAGGAGCTCGAGTCCTACCTCGCCCGGCTCTCGGAGGCGGAGGCGGACCTGCGCGTCGCGGTGAACCGGCTGCGCCGCCGACCTCGCGCGACCGGAAAGCCGGCATGAGGATCACCGCGAACACGGCGCTCGAGGCACTCGCTCTCGCGGTCGGCGAGGCGCTCGCCGGACAAGGCATTCGGGCCGTCTTGACCGGAGGAGCCTGCGCCGGAATTTACTCGGGAGGTTTCTACTCGTCGCAGGACGTCGACTTCGTGCTCGAAGGTCGGGTCACGCTCCCGATGCTCGACGCGGCGATGAAGAGCCTCGGCTTCTCGCGCAAGGGAAACCGCTACGTGCACCCCGACTCGCCCTTCTGGGTGGAGTTTCCTCGGGGGCCACTGGGCATCGGCAAGGATCTCGAGATTCAGCCGGTGCTGCTGCGGCCAGGCCGGCGAACGCTGGCACTCTCACCGACGGACTCCTGCCGCGATCGCCTCGAGGCTTTCTTTCACTGGTCCGATCGCCAGAGCCTCGCCGTCGCGGTCGAGATCGCCTTGCGCAACGAAGTCGACCTCGCGAGGATTCGGCGCTGGAGCGAAGCCGAGGGGCATGCCGCTCGCTGCCAGGAGTTCGAGCGAGAAGTTGACCGCAGAAGAAGGGAATCCCGAGCAGCGCGGAAGGGTAGGGCAGAAGGAACTCGCTAATTGCCGCCCATCACCGGGCGGCGAATCCGAATCCCGATTCCTGTTCGAATGAAGAAAAAGGAAGAATGGTGGACCAACTCACTCCGAGTTCGAACACCCCTGGAGATTCGAACACCCTGGTTTCCTGGCTTCGGGAGGTCGCGGCACTGAGGCGGGCCGCATGACGTCGACGTTCAGCCGCGTGTCGCGCGGATGCGCTGCTGCCTCCCGGCTGGTCGAGCAGTACGCTGATTGCTCGGAGGCCTCCAGGGCCTTCCAGGCCTTGGCGGAGAGACGCGGCGCGATCTCGTCGCGCACGAACCGCGCGGCCCGGTCCAGGTCCCATTCGACGCCCGCTGCCAGCAGCGGGCCGAGGTCTGTCGTGAACACGCGATCCTGGGGCCTGCCGGCTAGGTTGGCTTCGACCTCCGCTCGGAAGACGCGGAGCCCGTCCGCCCTCTGGTAGTCGCGGAAGCAGGCGACCACGCGGTCCTCGGTGCAGGGCGTCCGCGCAGGCACATCAGCCGGACGCGGCTGTCGGCAACGGAGACCGGTCTCGTCCGTTGACGATACTAACGTTATACGTTAGTATCGCGACGTGATCCGGTCGTTTCGATGCCGCGACACGGAGGCGATGTTCGGCGGCATCCGGGTCGCGAGGTTCGTCGCGATCGAAGCGGTGGCGATGCGCAAGCTGGCGATGCTGAACCAGGCCGGTCACCTCGGCGATCTCCGCGTGCCGCCGGGGAACCGGCTCGAGGCGCTGCGAGGGCGCCGCGCGGGGCAGCACAGCATCCGCGTGAACGACCAGTATCGCGTCTGTTTCCGCTGGACCGACGCGGGTCCCGAGGGCGTCGAGATCGTGGACTACCACTGAAGGAGCGAACGATGCGAAAGGTTCCCTATCCCGCTCCCGGCGAGATCCTCCTCGAGGAGTTCCTGAAGCCGATGGGCATCACGCAGTACCGCCTCGCCAAGGAGATCGGCGTGTCGCAGCGTCGGATCGGCGAGATCGTCGCCGGCACGCGCGTCATCACGCCGGACACCGGACTGCGCCTCTCGCGCTTCTTCGCGATGTCCGACGGATTCTGGATCGGCCTCCAGGCCGACTACGACCGCGAGAAGGCGCGGGCAGCGCTCGCCAAGACGCTCGCGCGGATCAAGCCCTGGCCCGAAGCGGAGCGAGCGCGAAGGAGCGCCTGACGCGAGCTCCTCTTCCGCTCTCGAACGGGCGAAGACGGCTCGCTCCCGGTCGGCGAGAAAGCGGTGGCCGACCACCTCACTCCGAGCTCGAACGACCCTGGAGATTCGACCCCCCTGATTTCCTGGCTTCCGGAAGTCGCGGCGCTGAGGCAAACCGCAGGATCGCGAGCTTGCCTCCGGTTCCCGAACGCCATCACCGCAAGCGCCGACGGGTTCTACCGGGAGGCGACCGAGGCGCCGGTTCCGCTCGACCTCCGGGTGCTTCGCGCCCTGCGGTCGCCTTTCGAGATCGACATCTATGTCTGGCTAACGTGGCGCTTCTTCCGCCTTCGGAAGCCGGTGACGATCCCGTGGGCGTCTCTGGCGCTCCAGTTCGGGTCGGGGTACGCGAACCCCCGCCACTTCAAGAAGCGGTTCCTTGGCTACCTGAAGAGCGTCGTCGACTACTACTCGGAGGTAAGGCTCGAGAGCTCAGCCACCGGATTGCTGCTCAGGCCATCGCCGACGCATGTAAAGCAGCGACTGTCGAAGCGCTAGGGAACCTCTGATCAAGTCTCTCGGTTTACGGCCTCAACAGCAACTGTAGGCAGTTCGAAGTGGGAGGCCGCGATGAGCGAGCAGAGGACGCTGGCGACGGCGACGGGATTCGAGAAGTTCGCGAAGACGACTCGACGGGCGCGGTTTCTGGCGGAGATGGACAGGGTGGTCCCGTGGGCCGAGATCTCGAAGAAGATCGAGCCGCACTATCCCAAGGCAGGTAAGGGTCGGCCTCCCGTAGGGCTGGAGCGAATGCTCCGGATCTACTTTCTCCAGCAGTGGTTCAATCTCTCGGATCCCAGTGTCGAGGAAGCCCTTTACGACTCTCAGGTGATGCGTGCCTTCGTCGGGATCGACCTCGGCCGCGAGCCAGTACCGGACGAGACGACGGTGTGCAAGTGTCGTCACTTGCTCGAGAAGGCGGAGCTTGGCCGGGAGATCTTCGCGACCGTGAACGAGCATCTCGCCGCCCTGGGACTCGAGGTCCGTCGGGGAACGATCGTCGACGCGACGATTCTGGCGGCTCCGTCGTCGACGAAGAACGCCAAGAAGGAAAGAGACCCCGAGATGCATCAGACGAAGAAGGGCAACCAGTGGCACTTCGGGATGAAGCTGCACATCGGAGTCGACAGCCGAGAGAAACTGATTCATTCGGTGGAGACGACGCCGGCCAACGTGCACGACAGTCAGCTCGTGGACAAGCTGTTGCACGGTCGGGAGACTCGCGTTTGGGGCGACTCGGCCTACCTCGGTCAGAAGCAGCGGGAGAAGATCCGAGGGGTGGCGCCCAAGGCGGCTTGTTTCATCCAGGCGAAAGCCGAGCGCAACCGAGCGCTTTCCGACGAGGAGTTGTCGAAGAACCGCAACAAGTCGAAGGTCCCCGCGAAGGGCGAGCATCCGTTCCTGGTCATCAAACGAATCTTCGGCTTCGTGAAGGTCCGCTATCGCGGACTCGCGAAGAACACGAACCGAGCGCTCGTGACGTGCGCGCTGGCGAATCTCTGCATGGTGCGCAACAGATTGCTGGCACTTCAGGAGCCGTAGTGTCCTCGAGCGGCGCGGGGATGGCCTGGAAAACGCGAGACGGGCGGCCAAATGGCACTCAGGCAGCGCCAGTGACGCAAGGATCCGCGATCGGTCCGCGAACCACTTCCGAAGCTGACTTGCTGCGCGCTACTTGATCAGAGCTTCCCTAGGCGCCCCTTACGCGAGCACCAACGTTAGCCGGCGCTTGCCGGCTTCCAATCGAGCGGCTCATGCGTCCACCTCATCTTCCTCCTCGTCGGGATCGAGGTACTGCGGCGGGCTCTCGCCGATGGCCTCCGTCACCTTCGGATAGCGGCCAGCGGGAGCGCTCTCGGCGATCGACAGCACTCGAATCGTGTGCCACCAGTCGTCGCCGAAGTCGAACCAGTAGCCGAAGGTGTCGCTGACCTCGAGCCCCAGCGAATCGAGCTTCGCGCGCGCCGCGCTCCTGATCGGATCGCGTAGGCCGAACGGGCTTGGCGGCTCCGGTAGCCCGAAGCGGCTGGCCCGCGGGTCCATCGGCCGGCGCCCGCCGATCTGGAATTCGTAGAGGTGCTCGTCGTCGCGATCGAAGGCGTTGAAGATCGCAGCGTGAAGCCGCGCGAGGGTCTGGTCTCCACGGATCTCGATGGTCCTCGCCACGACCGGGTTCGCGCGCGCGAAGCGCTCGGTGACCGGACCGCTCAGGATCGAGACCTCGAGCCTGTAGAGCCGCGCCGGCCGCGGGCGGGGCACGGCGCGGGAGGGGCGGGGAGCTGTGGTCATGTGATCGGCTCCGCGGCGGACTGCCACGGTCCGCCTGGCGGCCAGGTTCCTTCGCGCCGGTTGCCTTCTCGCACGTCGGCGAGCACCGACGACAGGAACGCAGCGAGCGCGTGGGCGAACTCGGCACCGGGATCGGCAGCCAGGGTAAGTCCAGCGCGCCGGGCGAACGCCCGCACTTGCGCTGGACGTGATGGATTCTCCCAGTAGGCCGCTGTCAGGCCGAGCGGCTCTTCCTCCGGAATCGGCGTGTGCCGTCTGTCGAACGTCCTGCGGATCGCCTCGGACAGGGTCGCGCGATCGAATTCGAAGTGGCTCGCCAGGTGGTGCAGGTCGAAGAAGTCCTTGATGCGGCTGTTGCGGTCGCCGAGGACGACCATGGCCTCGAGCTTCTCCGCGACAACGGCCTCGCGCGGATAGGCCAGAATCCGGGGCGGAGGGAAGTCGAGCAGCGTCGGGTACAGACACGACCGGGCTGCGGGCCACACCGAGTCGCCGAGTCCCATGTCGATCTGGAGGGTCAGGCGAGCCGTGCCGCAACGCGCCAGCAGGGTCACTCTCGTGCCAGCGTACTCGTCCTCGGCGCGAATCGGTTCGATGCGAAGTGCGTCGGCGTCAAAGACGATCCCGTCCGGCACCACCGGAATCGCGCAGATCTCCTGAACGTCGCCGCGGATGGCCGCGAGGGACCCATCGCCCTTACGCAGGAGATCCAGATCTCGCGTGGCGCGGTAGGGTTGCTCCGACCAGAGACGAAGCAGCATGGCGCCCTTGAGCACGAAACGCTCGCGGGCCGCGGACTTTCCGAGGCGGTAAAGAAAGCGCTCGAAGCAGTAGCTCGTGAGCAGCGCCTGGTAGACGTCGCCGGTTTCTCTCGCCCGACGGAGGAGGCGCGCGGCGACGGAGGCGGGCAGGTTGCTCTTGCCGCCAGTCATGCGATTGCGTCCAAGTAGGGCTGCATCACGCGCGACACACGGCAGATCCGCGCGTAGCGGGCGAGATCGGCCGCGCGGCCCCGGTGCAGCCGGCAGAAATCGCGCAGCGCCTCGACCGCGACATCCACGCCCACCTTGTTGCGGTACTTGAAGCAGTCGGCGACCGTCTTGGCTGCCGAGTAGACGCGGACCTCGACGCCCTCCAGCCGATGGACCTCGATGCCCTCGGTGAACGCCGGGCCCGAGAAGCGTGCGACCCGCAGGCGCGGGTAGTCGAGCTTTGGTCGACGCGCCTTCTCAGGCAGCGCGATCCACACCTCGGCCGGGGCCTGCGTCGTCAGCTCGTGGAAACGCAGCGCCGTAAGCAGGCAGAGGACGCCGCCCGGGACCCGCTTGGCGACGTGTGCGAGGGAATGTTCGGCGGTGATGGGATGGTTGCCGGCAACGTAGATCCCGCGCGCTTGCCGCTCGACGAGACCCTTGCGCACGAGGCGGTAGAGCCGACCGCGGGGGATTCCGTGCGCTTCGAGCTCCGCCGCGCGCACGATACCCAGTCGTCGGAGCACACGCAGGGCCTGAGCTTCGGATGGGGTGGCCACGCTCGAACAATGATACAAAACGTCGGCTGTTGCGTACAAGTCCCGACGATTGGAACGCTACCTGGAGCGAGCGGGGTCGCAGGGCTTGGCCATCACGGATGCGACTCGACCCCAGAGGCCAGCGACTCGGAAGGTCGACCTTCGACCGGCCGAGTCCGTGCGCGGCGCGCGCGTTGGCGCGCGGCCACGAGGTTTCGAACACCGCTCAACCCGCTGAAACGGCGCGGGTTACCGCTCCGTGTCGAGCACGCCGGGTCGTTTGGCGGCCGGCGTAAGTGCTTGTCGTGTAGTGATTTAGGAATGGTGGACCAAATCACTCTGAGTTCGAACACCCCTGGAGATTCGAACACCCTGGTTTCCTGGCTTCGGGAAGTCGCGGCACTGAGGCAGGCCGCATGACGGCGGCCCTGCCTCCGGT
>JACTMI010000009.1 GCA_014584695.1 Acidobacteriota bacterium | reverse complement strand
CACCACCCGGGCCGTTTCTCGCACCTGCGTAGCTTCTCGCCCCACCCATCCGGCCCACTCGAAGCTGCCCCCAGCCGGCCTGCAGCCCTCAGGCGCTGCGACCAGAGCATCCGGACCTAGCACGAGACAGTCCCTCGCCGACCGAGGAGAATCGACGTGCCCGGCCCCGGGGAATGACACTCTTCATCGACCGATCCACCCACGCAACCGAGGTCGACGGAGCCTGCACCACCAGATCCCTCGAACCTCCGCTGAGCTCGCTGAGAATCGGATGGCACCTTGTCTGGTGATGCGAATCGGATGGCACCCTGTCTGCACCCTGTCTGGTCCGTTTCCGTCCCCGCTACGAGGTGGCCCCCGGGGCAGCTTCGTAGGTCTCCGTCATGGTGCCAGCGAGCTTCTGGAAAAGGGCGATGGCGAGCAGGCCGAGGACGACGTGGGCGGCGAGGACGTACCAGACGCCGCCGGCGTTTCCCGCATCGGCAAAGCGGCCGTAGAGTGGCGTGTAGAGGACGCCGCTGAAGGCGCCGACGCCGACCGCCAGGAAGTTCGTGCCGGTGTAGAGCCCCGCCTTCTCGCGCGGAGCCAGTCGAGTAATGTACTCCTGAATGCGCGGCGAGGCGATCATCTCGCCGGCCGCGAAGAGCAGGATGCCGAGGAAGACCAGCGCCGCGTCGCCGCTAGCGGCCGCGCCGATGACCACGAAGCCGGCGGCCATCACGACCAGCCCGGTGAAGAAGATCGGGATCGGCTTGAACCTCTCCACCGTGCGCGACACCAGCACCTGGAGGATCATGATGATGTAGCCGGTGTGCGAGATCGTCTCGCCCAGGATGCGGCGTGCGCCCCCTTCCTCGTGCGACAGGAAATCGGCGACCCCGGAGCCGAGCGTCCCGCGCAGCACCTCGTAGAGGCGGACCGTGTCCAGGCTGCGGTCGACGTAGAGCGCGCAGAGGTTGAAGAAGGCCCAGAACGGGATCCAGAACCCGACCCCGAGCAGCAGCAGGAACGAGGCGAAGCGCAAGTCGGAAAGCACCGTGCCGATCTCGCGTAGCTTGGCGCCCACCGTGGTCGGCTCGACCGCGCGCGGCGGTTCCTTGTAGAACAGCACCGTGACCACCAGCATGATGCCGATGGCGATCGCCGCGGCGTAGAAGGCGTAGTCCCAAGAGATCGCCCGCAGCCGCCCGGCGACGACCGGCCCCAGCGAGCCGCCGACGTTGACCATGGCGTAGAAGATGCCGACGCCGAGCGTCGAGTTCGTCTTGTCGGTCACCGAGCGGACCGTGCCGAAGATCAGCGGCTTGAAGATGCCGGCCGCGAAGCCGATCGACAGCATCGTCAACGCGATGCCCGAGAACGACTTCGTCAGGATCAGCAGCAGCACCGCCGGCAGATAGGCGAGATAGGCGACGATCAACATCTTCTTGAAGCCGAAGCGGTCGGCGAGCGCGCCCGAGAAGACCGGCGTGCAGTAGGAGAGCAGCAGGAACAGCGTCTGCACGATCCCGAGCTGGTCGCGCGAGAAGCCGAGGCTGGTCAGGTAGATGCCGAAGCTGAAGTAGATGCCGTAGTAGGCGAACCGCTCCAGCACCTCGATGAAGTTGGCGAGCCAGAAGACGGGCGGGAAGGGAGTGCGCGCTGCCATCCTTGCCTCCTGTGAGTTGAGTGCGGCCGGCGCCAGTCTATCCGCGTGGGGGCGCATTCCCGCTCGCGTCTCGCCCACCTTCGCCGGTTCGGGAGTCTGTCGCGAGAGCCTCCGCGCGGGAGGCTCGGAGGCCGAGCCGGCCGCGAACCGCCCGCGCTGGACGGCCCCTCAGGCCGCGCGCGCCGGCACGAACCAGACGGGGCAGTGCGCCCGCCGCAGCACGTCGCGCGACGTGTCGTGCGTCAAGAAGCGCCGCAGCAGCCCGCGCGCGTGCTCCCCCATGACGATGCAGGAGGCGCCCAGCCGCTCCGCCGTGACCGCGATCTCCCGCGCTGGCTCGCCGGCCAGCACGTGCAGCAGCACGCGGTCGCGCAGATCCGCCGGCACCAGCGCCGCCAGTCGGTCGCGCCGCTCGTCGCGATCCTCGAGATCGCGCCCCCGCGAAGCCACCCAGAGCGGCTCGACGTGCATCAGGTGGACCTCGAGCGGCAGCTTGCGGGCGAGCTCGAAAGCGAGCGTCACCGCCGGCCGCGCCTCGTCCGAGAGGTCGGTCGGCACGAGCAGGATCTGCGGCCGCTCCGTCGCGGCCGTGAAGCAGGGAGTCATCTGGTCGACTCCGGCCTCGTGGAGCGCGAGCACCAGGCACCTGGCACGCTCCAGCACCTGCTCGGTGACCGAAGTGTGCTCCTCGCCGGCGTCGGCGTGGGTGGCGAGCAGCATCAGGTCGGCGCCCACCAGCTCGGCGACCTGGACCACCGCGGTGGACGGCAAGCCGCGGGTGACCCGCCCCTCGGCCACCAGCCCCGGCGGCAGCGAGGCGAGCACCTCGCGCAGACGGGCCTCGGTGTCGATTTCCGTGGGCTCGTCGGGATGGGCCTCGGCGTACATCCAGCCGATGCCGGCACCGGTGGGCGTCGCGGCGACGTTGTGATGGAGCACCAGGCGGGCTCCGAAAAGACGGCAAAGATCGACCGCTAGATCGAGCTGCCGCTGGCTGGCCGGGGAGAAGTCGACCGGGCAGAGGACGGTCTGAATCGCGACCATGGCGTTCCTCCTGAAGTCAGGGACAGAAATACCGCTTCCGCGCGGGGGGCACCACCCCCACCCGGGGGGCGCTCTCCCCTCCCGGCGGGCGGGGGAGCGAGCGCGGGCGTCACCAGCGCCGCGTGGAGGAGGATCAGACGAAGGCGGACAGCTCGACCTCGGCCGGCTCGGCGTCCGGCAGGTCGCGCGGCTCGGGGATCGGCAGGCCGTGAGCACGAGCGGCCGCGAGCCACTCCGCCGCCGCGCGCTCGAGGCCGGTCAACGCCAGCTCGGGGGTGGCGCCGAAGGCCTCGCAACCCGGCAAATCGGGAATCGCGGCGACGAAGCCGCCGTTCTCGTCACTCCACCCGACCCGCACCGAGTAGGCTTTCAATCGTGCCTCAGCGCAGGCATTGTACGCCCCTTCGCGACGGCGGGCGAGGGGCGGGGAGTTGGCGAGCGTCGCGCTTCAGCGCCATCGCCAGACCAGGCGGAGGCGGAGGTGAACCAGCGAATCGTCGCGCGCCGGTCCGCGGCCGAGCGGGTCGCGGATCACCTCGAGCGGCGAGTAGGCGACCTCGCCGCCCAGGCGCAGCCGCTCCGCGGCGGCGACGCTCGCGCCCGCCGAGTAGACCCACTGCCAGCCCTCGAAGGCCAGCACCGAGCGGTCGCGCAGCCCGTTGTAGCGGGCGTCGACGCGCATCTCGGCCTCGAGGCGGAAGGCCGCGGCCGCCGCGTGCAGCTGCCAGCGCGGCGCCCCGGCCAGTCGGTAGGCGGCCGCGAGCTCGCCGCCCCACAGCTCGAGCCGCAGCTCGTCGCTCGAGCGCGCCTCGCAGCGATAGGGATTGCGGACTGGGTCGGCCCCCGCGGCGACCGTAGCGGCGTCACAAGTGATATCTCCCTCGAGGCCGCCGCGCTGCGCCAGGAGCGCGGCAGAGAGCCGGAAGCGGCCTCGATCGAGCAGCGGCCGGGCCAGCCGCAAGGAGACCAGATCCGCGGCCACGCCCTCGGCCTCGACGGGCGGGACCCAACCGAGCGTGACGCTCGCGTCCCCGGGCAGAGCCAGTGTGGCGGCCAGGCGGGCGGCCACCGGCGAGCGGTTGAGCTCCTCGCGCTTGGTGCCCGCGAAACCCACCGTCTGCTGCTCGGCGGTCAAGTGCGGCAGCGAACCGACCTCGAGGCCGAGCTCGATCCGGCCCGCCGGAGCCCCCTCCGCCGCGCCCACGCCCGAGGGCAGGAGCGCCCCGGCGAACCAGCGCATCGCCCAGGCCTCGGGCCGCTCGCGCTCGAGCTGCTCGCGAAAGGCGATCACCGGCTGCGCCGGCGAGGGGGTGGCCTGGAGCGGCAGCAACAGGACGAAAGCCCTGACCAGAGCGGCGAGCGGCGAGCGGAAAGCCTGAGTAAAGTGGCGCATCGGGTCTCCGGAGGATCTGGTACGTTCGTCCGCGCCGCCGCCGCCGCGGTTCAGCCCGGGCTCGCATCGACCAGAATCCCGCTCTTGAACCGCCGCGCCGGCTCCTGGAACTCACGATCCGCGCCCATGTCCGACGACGACGCCCAGCTGCTCTCCCAGGTCGCCGCCGAGGACCGCCGGGCCTTCGAGCTGCTCTACCGGCGCTACTACCCGCGCCTGTTCGGCTATGTCCAGCGCGTCTGCCGGCGCGCCGAGCTGGTCGAGGAGGTGGTGGCCGATGTCCTGATCACCGTCTGGCGCTCCGCCGCGCGCTTCGACGGCCGCTCGCGGGTGTCGACCTGGATCTTCGGCATCGCCTACCGCAAGACGCTCAAGGCGCTCGCGCGCCGCGACCGGCGCGAGGATCCGCTCGAGGGCTCGGCGGCGGAGACGCTCGGCGTCGAGGGCGACGCCGACCGGCGGCTCACCCGGCGCGAGCTGCGCGGCTCGCTCGAGCGCGCGCTGACCGAGCTCTCCCCCGAACAGCGGGCGGTGGTCGAGCTCGCCTATTTCCAGGACCTCTCCTGCGCCGAGATCGCGGCCATCGTCGGCGCGCCCGTCAACACCGTGAAGACCCGCATGTTCCACGCCCGCAGGCGGCTGCGCCAGCTGCTGCCGGCGCTCGGCATCTCGGGCGCGGAGGCGGGATGAGCGCGGACCGGGGCAACCCCAACCCGCCAGCGCCCTGCCGGGAGGTCGTCGAGCTGCTCCCCTGGCTTGCCGGCGGCACGCTCGAGCCGGCGGAGCGGGCGCAGGTCGAGCAGCATCTCGCGAGCTGCGCCGCGTGCCGGGAAGAGGCCGAGCGCTGCCGCGACGAGCGCCAGCTCCTGCGCGCCCAGGCGGCGCCCTCGCCTTCCCCCCACCCCACCCACCTCGATCGCCTGTTCGTCCGCATCGAGCGCGGCGACGGCCTGGGCGAGGAGGGCGATGGGCAGACTGCACCGGCGGCGGGGCCGCTCGCTCCCCGGCGGCAGAGCTGGCTGCGGCGGACGCCGGCGCCGGCGCGCTGGCTGCTCGCCGCGCAGCTCGCCGCGCTCGCCGGGCTCGGCTTCTGGACGCTGCAGGAGCGCGCGGACGCGCCACCGGCCTTCCGGACGCTGGGCGCGGCGACCGCGCCGGCGGGAGATCTGCGGGTCGTCTTCGCGCCGACCACGAGCGAGGCGGAGCTGCGCGCCCTCCTACTGTCGATTCGCGCCATCCTGGTGGCCGGGCCCTCGGCCGCCGGGGCCTACACCCTGGCGCTGCCCGCCGACGAATCTCGCGAAGCGGCGTTGGCGCTGTTGCGCGCCGATCCGCGCGTCCGGCTCGCCGAGATCGCCGCGGGGCGCGATGCGCCGCGCTGAGCGGTCGCTGGCCGCCGCGGCGGTCCCGCTGCTGTTCGCCGCGGCCTGCGCGACCGGCTCCGGGCGCTCGGCGGCAACCTCCGCCGCGAGCCTCGACACGACCCCCTTGGAGCGGCAGCTCCTGGTCGTCCCCAGCTCCGCCCACGCGGCGGTGGTCGAAGGCTTGGCGCGCGACCTCGCCGCCTTCGAAGGTCTCGCGCTGCTGGCCTCCTGGGAAATGGCCGCGCTGGGCGAGCCCTGCCTCGTACTCGCCGCGCCGCCGGGCGCCGATCGGGCTCGGATCCTCGAGCGACTCCGCCGGGACCGGCGGGTGGCGCTGGCGCAGCCGGTCGAGCTCCATCGCACGCTCGGCGAAGCCTGGAACGACGCCTACGCGCCGCTGCAGGTCAGCCTCGGGCCGCTCGGCCTCGCCGCCGCCCATGCCTGGGCCACGGGTGCCGGCGTCCGCGTGGCGGTGGTCGACACCGGCGTCGACCTCTCCCACCCCGATCTCGAGGGGCGCATCGTCCTCGCCCGCAGCTTCACCCCGCGCGCCCAGGCCTCGTTCACCGAGGACATCCACGGCACCGCGGTCGCCGGACTGCTCGCGGCGCGCGCCGGCAACGGCATCGGCATCGTCGGCATCGCCCCCGCCGCCGAGCTGATCGCGCTCAAGGCCTGCTGGCCGGAACCGGCGGGCGACCGCCAGGCGGTCTGCGACAGCTACTCGCTGGCGCGCGCGCTCGACTTCGGGCTGCGGCAGGCGCCGCGGATCCTGAATCTCTCGCTCGGCGGCCCGCCGGATCCGCTGCTCGCCCGCTTTCTGGCCCGCGCCGAGGAGCTCGGCATCCTGGTCGTCGCCGCCGCCGCTGCCGCCGCCCCCTTCCCGGCTTCGCTCCCGACCGTCCTCGGCGTCTCGAGCTCCTCGGCAACGCCGCCCGCCGGCGCGCGGCTGGCCGCCCCGGCCGAGGATCTGCTGTCGACCGGCCCGCGCGGCGGCTACGACTTCTTCACTGGCAGCTCCTTCGCGGCGGCCCAGGCCGCGGGCGTGGCGGCGCTGCTGCTCGAGCGCCGCCCCGAGCTCACTCCCGCCGCGCTGCGCCAGCTGCTGGTGGCCGGCTCGCTCCCCGCAGCGTCGCCGCAACCGCTACCACAGCTCCACGCCTGCGGCGCGCTCGCCGCCGCCCTCGGCACCAACATCTGCACCCCCCTCCCGTAAATTCCCCAGGAACCCGGAGCGAGCCGAAAGGCTCGCGACCGCGGAGGGTCTAATCGAGCGGAGCGTGCCGCCAGGCGAGCGACCGCGGAGGGGCCAATCGAGCGGAGCGAGCCGCCAGGCTCGCGACCGCGGAGGGGCCAATCGAGCGGAGCGAGCCGCCAGGCGAGCGACCGCGGAGGGGCCAATCGAGCGGAGCGAGCCGCCAGGCTCGCGACCGCGGTGGGGTGAGGCCAGCGGATTCACTCCGCTGGCCGAGGGGAGGGCGCGTGCCCTCCCCTTTCCGATGAAACCCCGCGTGCCCTCCCCTTTCAGATGAAACCTAGGGGCAGGTGGCGAAGGCGTCGGTGTCGCCGGTCGCCGGAGCGTAGACGCCCGGTGGATTGTCGTAGACCTTGGTCTGGCCCCTCTGGGTGTCGGCCACCTCGACGTGGTACTCGACGTTGCTCGCCGCGGCGAAGAAGACCCAGAAGCGCTCGAACGGGACGCAGGCGTTCAGGACCTTGATCAGGATCTCCAGGTTGTCCGGCCCGAAGAAGTAGAAGAACCCGCTGTCGGCCGTGTACGGCAGCGCGAAGGCCTGGCCGGTGCCACCCTGGAAGTCGGCCCACGTGACCCGGACCCGGAACCGGTCCTGGTTGAGGCAAAGGGTGTGCGCGTCCTCGATACAGACCGCGGGCACGTCGTCGTCGGCGATCGTCACCGTGGCGGTCGAAGGGCTGCCGAGCGACGCGCCGCCGGTGGGCGCCGAAAGCGACGCGGTGAAGGTCTCCGCCGGCTCCTCGATCGCGTCGTCGAGAATCGTGACGGCGACCTGCTTCGGCGCGGCGTCGCCGTCGCCGAACACCACCGACTGGTCGACGGCGACGTAGTCTGAGCCGGCGACGGCGGTGCCGTTGGCGGTCGCCACGCGGGCCGAGACCGCGCCGGTCGATCCGCCGTCCCGGACCACGGTCAGGTTGGCCGCGCCGGCGCTCTCGGAGACCGAAACCGCCCCGGCGGCGAAGCGGAGGAAGCCGGGGGCGCCGGTCGGCTCGTCGTCGTCGAGAATCGTCAGCGTCGCGGCGGCGGGGCTGCCCAAAACCGCGCCGCCGGTCGGGTTCGAGAGCATCAGCTGCACCGTCTCGTTGGCCTCGTCCAGGGAGTCGTCGAGAATCTGCACCTGGAAGTTCCTCGGGGTGTCGTCTCCAGCGGGCCAGCTGAGCGTGCCGCTCGTCGCGACGTAGTCGCTGCCCGACTGGGCGCTGCCGTTGGCGGTCGCGTAGTCGACGCCGACCGCGCCGTCGTCGCCTCCCACCCGCTGCACGGTGATCGTCGCCGAGCCGCCCGCCTCCGAAACGGCGTAGCCCGCCGAGGAGAAGCGCAGCGAGCCCGGCGTCCCGCCACCGCCGCCGCCTTGGACCGTCACCACCCCCGCCATCCCGATGCCACCCGGCGCGCCGTGCGCGGAGCAGTGATAGGGGAAGCTGCCCGCGCTCTGGAAGACGTGCGAGAAGGTCCAGGCGTTGCTCGCCGGCGCGCCGCTGCTGAAGGCGCCACTGTCGGATTGGACGTTGTGGATGCCGCCGGCGTTCGTCCACCGGACGGTGTCGCCGACCTGAATGATCAGGCCCGAGGGAGAAAAGTCGAAGCCGGGTCCGACGGTGACATCCCAGGTGGTGGCAGCTCCTGCGGCGGCGGCGGAACCGAGGCAGACCAGAACGGCGGCGGACAGCGTGCGCATGAAGGACTCCTCCGGGACCGGCCGGAGCGGCCGGTTTGCCCGGTGAGTCCGGGACCACGGGGCGAACGGTTCACCGCGCGCGCCGCGCGGCCAGCCGCTTCAACAGCGAGACCTGGCCGGCGTGGTAGAGGTCGTGCGCGGCGACCCCGGCGACGGTCTCCCGCAGCGTCCAGCCGCCCGCCTTGACCCGCTCGCCGAGCCGTTCGGGCGCGAGCGTCGCGACCGCCGACCGCAGCTCGCGGTGGCAGCTCTTGAGCAGCGCGAGGTCCGCCGCGAGCGCCGCGGAGGTCGCTTCGACCGGGCGCTCGAACCAGTTCGAGCCGGCGAGCGGGAACGAGCCGCGCCCCTCACCGGTGATGCGCCGGCGGACGGCGTACTTCCAGTACGCGGCGTGGACGATGAGCTCCCAGATGTTGTGGCGGCCGGGCGCCGGCCGCGCCGCCGCCACCGGGGGCGCGACGCCGCGCAGCGCGCCCAGCAGGTTGGGGCCGTGCCAGGCCTTGCGCTCGAAGGCCTGGTCGAGCAGGGTGAGCAGCAGCTCGATCTCCGGATGGCTCATGGGCGGGAGTCTAGGCGAGAGCGTGACCCGTCGCTCCCGGCGCCTCGGGCTTGTCCGCGCGGCCGCGCTCCCGTAACCTCGCACGATGGCTCGCCCACCCCAGACTCCGCCGCCCGCCGCCAGCAAGACCCGGGTTCGCCGCTCGGCGGTCGATCGCTTCCTCTCGGTGATCGAACGGGTCGGCAACGCCCTGCCCCACCCGGCGACTCTGTTCGCGCTGCTGGCCCTCGCGGTGATCGTCCTCTCCGACCTCACCGCCCGCTTCGGGCTCTCCGCCGTCCACCCGGCGACCGGGGAGGTGATCTCCCCGGTCTCGCTGCTGTCGATCGACGGCCTGCATCGAATCCTGCTCCAGACGGTGACCAACTTCACCGGCTTCGCGCCGCTCGGCACCGTGCTGGTGGCGCTGATCGGCATCGGCATCGCGGAGTCCTCGGGGTTGATCTGCTCGGCGCGCCGCGGCGCCTGCTGACGCTGATGATCGTCTTCGCCGGCGTGCTGTCGAACGCCGCCAGCGAGGTCGGCTACGTGCTGCTGATCCCGCTCGCCGGCATGATCTTCGGCGCCGTCGGCCGCCACCCGCTGGCCGGCATGGCGGCGGCCTTCGCCGGCGTCTCCGGCGGCTACAGCGCCAACCTGCTGCTCGGCACGGTCGATCCGCTGCTGTCGGGCATCTCCCAGGAGGCGGCGCACATCGTGCTGCCGGACTACGTGGTCAACCCGGCCTGCAACTACTACTTCATGTTCGTCTCGACCTTCCTGATCACCGGCCTCGGCACCTGGGTCACCGAGCGGATCGTGGCGCCCCGCCTCGGGCCCTGGAAGGCGTCCGGGACCGAGGAGAAGATCGAGCCGCTCGCCGCCTCGGAGCGCCGCGGCCTCCGCTTCGCGCTGGTGACCTCGATCGCCTTCACCGCCCTCACCCTCTGGGGCCTGCTGCCGGCGGACGGATTCCTCCGCCAGGCCGGCACCGGCAGCGTCATCCACTCGCCGTTCCTCGGTGGCATCGTCACCTTCATCTTCTTCGGCGGCACGCTGCTCGGCATCGCCTACGGCATCGGGGCGGGCACGGTCAAGAACGACGCCGACGTCATCCGTGGCATGAGCCAGCAGATGTCGACCATGGGCGGCTACATGGTGCTGGTCTTCTTCGCCGCCCAGTTCGTCGCCTACTTCAACTGGACGAAGCTCGGGCTGATCGTGGCGGTCAAGGGCGCGGGTGCCCTACAAGCGGCAGGCCTGCACGAAGCCCCGCTCTTCCTGGCGTTCATCCTGCTCGCCGCGATGATCAACCTGGTGATGGGCAGCGCCTCGGCCAAGTGGGCGGTGATGGCGCCGGTGTTCGTGCCGATGTTCGCGCTGCTCGGCTACAGCCCCGAGCTGACCCAGGGGGCCTACCGGGTCGGCGACAGCGTCTCGAACGTCATCTCCCCGATGATGAGCTACTTCGCGCTGATCATCGCCTTCTTCCAGAAATACGAGCCCAAGGCCGGCATCGGCACCCTGGTGGCGACGATGCTCCCCTACACCCTCGTCTTCCTGCTCGGCTGGAGCGTCCTGTTCGTCGGCTGGATTCTGCTCGATGTCCCGCTCGGGCCGGGCTCGCCGCTGATGCTTCCGACCGGCCCGACGGCGGGCGCCGCGCCCTGAGCCGAGGCTCGCCGGCGTGGCCACACCGCTGCCCCCGAACCGCGCCGCCTTCACGGTCGGCGAGATCGCCGCCGCGACCGGCGGGCGCGCGTTCGGCGTCGACGGCGCGACCGCGATCCGCGGCGTCTCGACCGACTCGCGCGCGGTCGGGCCCGGCGCCCTCTTCGTCGCGCTGCTCGGCGAGACCCACGACGCCCACGACTTCGTCGCGGCGGCGCGAGAGCGCGGCGCGCTGCCCATGGTCCTGACGGACCGCGGCATCGAGGGTCCGCGGGTCGAGGTCGACGACACGCTCGCCGCGCTCGGCCGGCTGGCGCGCGCGCACGTCGAGCGCGTCGCCGCGGCGCGGCCCGCGCCGGCGCTGGCGATCGGCGGCGCGGCGGGCAAGACGACGACCAAGACGCTGGCCGCGGCGGCGGTGGCGGCGCTGTGCGGCGACACGCTGGTCACCGCCGGCAACCTCAACAACCGGATCGGCGTGCCGCTCACCCTGCTGTCGCTCGAGCCCCGTCACCAGGCGATGGTGGTCGAGTGCGGTACCAGCGTGCCCGGCGAGATCGCCGAGCTCGGTCGGATCGTCCGCCCCGACGTCGCGGTGGTGCTCAACGTCGGCGTCGAGCACTCCGAGCGGCTGGGCGACCTGGTCGCGATCGCGGACGAGGAGGCCGCGCTGCTCGCGGCGGCGCGTCGAGTCGCGATCACCGCGCGCGAGGAGCCGCTGCTCGTCGCCCGCCTGGCCACAGCGGCCGCCGAGCGCCGGACATTCGGCCTCGCCGCCGATTCCGACCTCCGGCTGCTCGCCCGCGAGCCCCTCGCCTCCGGGCGCTCGCGACTCCGGCTCGAGCTGGGTCCGGCGTTCACCGCCGCGGCGCCGGTCCAGCTCGAGCTGGAGACCGCGTTGCTCGGCGCGGACGCCGCGCTCGACGTCGCGGCCGCCCTGGCCGGCGCGCTGGCGCTCGTCGGCCGCCCGGCCACGGGGGCCGAGCTCGCGGCCGCCGCCGCCGCGCTCGCCGCGGTCGAGGCGGTGCCGGGTCGCTTGCGGCCGCTCGCGCTCGGCGGCGCGCTGGTGCTCGACGACACGTACAATTCGAATCCGAAGTCGCTCGCGGCGTCGCTCGCCGCCGCCCGCGAGCTCGCCGCGCGGCGCGGCGCACGGCTGCACGTCGCGCTCGGCGACATGCTGGAGCTGGGGCCGCTGGCCGAGCCCGAGCACGACGCCGCCTTGGCCGCGGTGGCCGCCGCGGGCGCGGCCGAGACCCTGCTGGTGGGCCCGCTCTTCGCCGCCGCTGCGGCGCGTCGAAACGCCCGAGCGCGCTGCTTCGAGGACGGCGCCGCGGCGGCGTCCGGGCTCGAGCTCAGGCAAGGCGACGTGCTGCTGGTCAAGGGCTCGCGCGGCATGCGCATGGAACGACTGATCGACGCCTTGGAGGGAGCAACGTGAACGCCACGCCGCGGGTCGGCATCCTGATGGGCAGCAAGAACGACTGGGGGGTGATGGCCGAGGCCCAGAAGGTCCTCGAGGAGCTGGGAGTCGCCTGCGAGGCGCGGGTCCTCTCCGCCCACCGAACTCCAGAAGAAGCCCTCGCGTACGCCACCGGCGCGGCCGCGCGCGGCCTGCGCGTGCTGATCGCGGGGGCGGGGGGCGCCGCGCACCTCGCCGGGGTGCTGGCGGCCAAGACCCTGCTGCCGGTACTCGGCGTCCCGATCGACTCCTCACCGCTCCAGGGCCTCGACGCCCTGCTCGCCATCGTGCAGATGCCCAAGGGCGTGCCGGTCGGGACGCTGGCGATCGGCAAGGCGGGGGCCGCCAATGCGGGGCTGCTGGCGGCCGCGATCCTCGCCCTCGGCGATCCCGAGCTCGCCGCCCGCCTCGCCGCTTGGCGCGAGGCGCGCAAGCGCGAGGTTCTGGCGCAGACGCTGCCCTGATCGCCCCAATGGGCGAGCTCGCCGACGGCGCCGGTGCCGTCTGGATCCGGCGCCGGTCGACTATGATCCGCGCGACGCAGTCGCTTCGAGGAGGCCGGAACCGGTGAGCGCGCAGCTCGGGGATCGGCCGCTCGCGGATCGCGGGCTGCCGTTCCACCTCGCGGTCCAGCGCAGCCGCATGGCGGTGATCGCCCTCATGGGGGTGGTCGCGGCGGTCGCGCGCGCCACCGGCGTGCTCGAATTCGACGTCCCCGCGGCCGTCCTGGCGCTCGCCCTCGGTCTCGCTTCCGGCGTGCTCTTCATGGCCCTCTACCGGCGTGCGGCGCGCCGGCGTTGGCGGCTTCCCTTGCCCTTGCACTACGGCTGGATGGGTCTCGACATCCTCTTCACCTGCTGGACGATCTACCTGATCCGCGACCAGTCGCCGCTCTGGCTGATCTGGTTCCTCACCAACACCACCGGCGCGGCTTTCGTCGCGGGACGGCGGGCCGCCAACCGGGTCCTCCTCGCCGCTTGTGTCGCCTACCTCACGCTGCTGGTCGGCATGGGCAAGATCCAGGGCTTCGACCGCGAGTTGCTGCTGGCGCTCGGCCGGCTGACCTTGCTGTTCGGCGGCACTTACTTCATGGTGCGCGGCATCGCCGACCTGCGCGAGAAGCGCCTCCAAATCCAGGAGCTCAACGACGACAAGAGCCGGCGCCTGGAAGAAGTGCAGCGGCTGGCCACGGAGCTCGACCGCCGCGGGCGCGAGCTGGCGGAGGCCAATCGCCGGATCCAGGACGCCAACCGGGCCAAGAGCCAGTTCCTGGCCAACATGAGCCACGAGCTGCGCACGCCGCTCAACTCGATCATCGGCTTCTCCGAGATCCTCGGCGACAAGCTGGCGGGGCGGATCGAGCCGCGCTTCGAGAAGTTCCTGGGCAACATCCTCGGCAGCGGGCGGCACCTGCTCGGCCTGATCAACGACATCCTCGACCTGTCGAAGATCGAGGCGGGCAAGATGGAGCTGATGTTCGAGCCGATTTCGGTGGCCGACATCGTCCACGGCGTCGCCAGCGTCATGCACGGCGTCGCCGGCCGCCGGTCGATCCGCCTCGAAGTCGAGATGGCCGCCGACCTGCCGCCCATGGTCGCGGACCCGCCACGGCTCAAGCAGATTCTCTACAACCTGGTGTCGAACGCGGTCAAGTTCTCGGAGCAGGGCGAGACCGTCACCATCCGGGCCCGCGCGCTGCCGGCGAGCGCGTCGCCGTTCGAGGGCACCGGCGTGCTGCTCGAGGTCGAGGACCGCGGGCTCGGCATCCGCAGCGAAGACCACCAGCTGATCTTCGAGGAGTTCCGTCAGGTCGACGGCGGCACCGCGCGCAACATGGGCGGTACCGGGCTCGGGCTGGCGCTGGTCAAGCGCTTCGTCCAGATGCACGGCGGCCGGATCGAGGTCGAGAGCGAGCTCGGCCGCGGCAGCGTCTTCCGCGTGCTGCTACCCGCCGACGCCACGCGCGCCGCCGCGCTGCGCGGGGCGGGCGAGCCGGTCTCGTTCGGGTTCCCTGTCTCCGCGGCGCGGGAGGCGCTCCAGGCCTCGGGCCCCCTCGTGCTGGTGGCCGAGGACGACGACGAGTTCTGTCGCGCGCTCGAGGCCGACCTCGCCGCCGCCGGCTACCGGACGGCGCGGGCCCGCACCGGCGACGAAGCGCTCGCCGCCGCGCGCGCTCTCGCCCCGGCGGCCCTGACACTCGACCTCGTGCTGCCGGGCCGCGACGGCTGGGAGGTGCTCAAGGAGCTCAAGGCCGATCCGGCGACCGCCGACATCCCGGTGATCATCGTCAGCCTGATCGCGAATCACGAGCTCGGGTTCGCGCTCGGCGCCGAGGACTACTTCGTCAAGCCGCTCGACCGGCGCCAGTTCCTGGACCGGCTGCGGGATCTCGCGCCAGTGCCCGACGGTGCCAATCGGCCACGCATTTTGGTGGTCGACGACGACCCGCAGATCCACGATTTCCTGGAGCACGAGCTGACCGACAGCGGCTACGAGATGATCTCGGCGGCGAACGGCAGCGAGGGCGTCGCGCTGGCGACGGCCCGCCGTCCGCAGGTCATCGTGCTCGACCTGCTGATGGACGGCGTCGACGGTTTCCAGGCGGCCGCGGAGCTCTCGCGCCGGCCCGAGACCCGCTCGATCCCGATCCTGGTCTTCACCTCCAAGGAGCTCGACGCCGACGAGCGGCGGGACCTCGCAGGCCGGGTGAGCGCGCTGCTCTCGAAGGCACCGGAGGACCGGCGGCGGGTGGTCGCCACGATCCAGGAGCTGGCGGCGCGCCGCCGCGGCCGGGAGCAGGCGTCCCCATGAGCGGCGAGATGCTCTGGGTGATCGAGGACAACGACCAGAACTTCGAGCTGGTCGAGTTCCTGCTCGAGGAAGCGGGTTTCCGGCTCGCGCGCGCGCGCCAGCGCGAGGAGTTCCGGCGCCTGCTCGCCGGCGAGCGGCCGGCGCTGGTCCTGCTCGACATGAACCTGCCGGACGGCTCCGGCCTCGAGCTGCTGGCCGAGATTCGCGCCCACCCGGAGCTCCACGGCGTGCCGGTCGCGGCCCTCACCGCCCACGCGATGCAGGGCGACCGCGAGCGCTTCCTGGCCGCGGGGTGCACGGGCTATCTGCCGAAGCCGCTCGACACGGCGACCTTCGTCGCCGCGGTCCGGCGCCTGATCCCCGGAGGTGCCGCGTGAGCGCGCCCCGCATCCTCGCCGTCGACGACCAGCCCGAGAACCTGGAGCTGCTGGGCGCGATCCTCTCGGACGAGGGCTTCGAGGTCGCCTTCGCCACCCACGGCGAGGCGGCGCTGGACGAGGTCGAGCGCGAGCTGCCGCAGGCCGTGCTGCTCGACATCATGATGCCGCGGCTCGACGGCCTCGAGGTCTGCCGCCGGCTCAAGAGCCGCCGGCCGACCTGTTTCGTCCCGGTGGTGATGCTGACCGCGCTCTCCGACGTCGAGAGCAAGGTGCGCGGCTTCGAGGCCGGCGCCGACGACTTCCTCAACAAGCCGTTCCACCGCATGGAGCTGCTGACCCGGCTGCGGTCGCTGCTCCGGATCCGCGGCCTGCGCGACGAGCTCGACAGCACCGAGGCGGTGCTGTTCAGCATGGTCGAGCTGCTCGAGGGCAAGGACGCGCGCAGCCGGCACCACTCCCTGCGCGTCGCCGCGCTGTCCGCCGGCGCGGCGCGCGCGCTCGGCGTCGCCGCCCGCGAGCTGCACGACCTGGTGCTCGGCGCGGCCCTGCACGACCTCGGCAAGCTCGGAGTTCCCGACGCCCTGCTGAGCCGTCCGGAGAGCCAGCTCAGCGAGGGGGAGCGGATGCTCTACCGGGCGCACGTCGAGCTCGGACCCCGCATCCTCGAGCCCATTCCATCGCTCGCCGGCGCGCTGCCGGTGCTGCGCCACCACCACGAGCGGCTGGACGGCAGCGGCTTTCCGGCCGGCCTGTCGGAATCGGCGTTGCCGCTCGCGGTCGAGATCGTCGCCGCCGCCGACGCCTTCGATCGCGCGCGCGTCGCCGCCGCCGATGGCGGCCCGGATCCCGAGGCGCTGCTCCAGCTCGAAGCGACGCGGGGCCGCTTTCGCGAGCGGACCGTGGCGGCCGTCCTCGGCGCCGCGCACGCCCTGCCCGCGACACCGCCGCTCGAGCTGATCCTGCCGGCGCCCGAGATCGAGACCGGTGGCAGGGTGCTCATCGCCGACGACAGCGCGACCAACCGCTCGCTGTACCGCGAGCTGCTCGAAGCGGCCGGGTACGAGCCGCTGGTGGTCGCATCGGGCCGCGCGGGGCTCGACGCCTGGCAGCGCGAGCGCCCCGACCTGGTGCTGGCCGACGTGCGGATGCCGGGATTCACCGGCGAGCAGCTCTGCCGGCAGATCAAGTCCGATCCCGAGGGCACGTTCGTGCCGGTGGTGCTGATCACCGCCTACGAGGAGAGCGGCGCGCGGCTGCGCGCCCTCGACGCCGCCGCCGACGACCTGCTGATCTCGCCGGTGCACCGGCTCGAGCTGCTCGCCCGCGTCCGCTCGCTGCTGCGCCTCCGCCTCTATCACCAGGACCTGATCGGCCACGAGAGCGTCGTGCTCTCGCTCTCGGCCGCGCTCGAGGCCAAGGACCCTTCGACCCGCGGCCACAGCCAGCGGGTCGGCGAGCTCGCGGCGCGCCTCGCCGCGCAGCTCGGCTGGCGGGCCGACGAAGTGGCGCGCATGCGCATCGCCGGGCTGTTGCACGACATCGGCAAGGTCGCGGTGCCCGAGGCGTTGCTGAACAAGCCAGGCAAGCTCGATCCTGACGAGTGGGCGCGCGTGATGGAGCATCCGGAGATCGGCTTCCAGATCTGCCGCCGGCTGCGCACCGCCGAGCGGGTGCTCGACAGCATCCGCTTCCACCACGAGCGTTTCGACGGCCATGGCTACCCTCGCGGACTGGTCGGGGAATCGATCCCGCTCGACGCCCGCCTGCTCGCGGTGGTCGACGCCTTCGACGCCCTCACCTCGGAGCGCGCCTACCGTCCGGGCCTGTCGCGGGCCGAAGCGCTCGAGCTGCTGCAACGCGAGACGACCGCCGGCAAGTGGGATCCCCAGCTCTTCCACGCCTTCCTGGCGCTGATCGAAGGGGGCGGCGACGACCTGCGGCGGTGATCTAACAGGGGAGGGCACGCGCCCTCCCCTCGGCCAGCGGAGTCAATCCGCTGGCCTCACCCCGCCGCGGTCGCTCGCCTTTCGGCTCGCTCCTGCTGGCCTCAGTCTGGCGCCGGAGGGCACGCGGGTCTCATCTGCATGGGGAGGGCACGCGCCCTCCCCTCGGCCAGCGGAGTCAATCCGCTGGCCTCACCCCACCGCGGTCGCGAGCCTCGCGGCTCGCTCGCTGACGGCGGCTTCGGCTCTCTTCTCGAGGGGTGTGGAGAATTCGCGGCGTCGTCGCTCAGGAGGGGGCGGGGCGGCCGGCGGCGGCGAGGATGGCGCGCGCCGAGCGGTCGACGTCGGCCTCGGTGGTCGACCAGTTGGAGACCGAAATCCGCATCGCGGCCCGGCCCCGCCACTGGGTGCCGGAGAGCCAGCAGGTCCCCTCTTCCTGCACGCGGCGGATGGTGTCCCGGGTGAAGGCGTCGGTGGCGGACGCATCGCCGCCGCCGGGAGGCGCGAAGCGCACCAGCACCTGGTTGAGCACGACCTCGTTGAGGATCTCGACGCCGGGCGCGCCGGCGAGCTGCTCCGCGAAGCGGCGGGCGAGCGCGACGCCGCGCTCGACCAGCTCGCGGACGCCGCCACGGCCGAGCGCCGCGAGCGCCGCCCAGACCGCGAAGCCGCGCGCGCGGCGCGAAAACTCCGGCGTCCATTCGAAGGGGTCCCGCTCGGCGCCCTCGGTCTGGACGAGATAGCTCGCGCTGGCGGTGAGCGCGGCGCGGTGAGTCTCCGGGTGGGCGCAGATCACGATCCCCGAGTCGTAGGGGACGTTGAGCCACTTGTGCGCGTCGGTGGCCCACGAATCGGCGCGCTCGAAGCCGGCCAGCGGCTCGGCCAGCGCGGGGCTCGCCGCGGCCCAGAGCCCGAAAGCGCCGTCGACGTGGAGCCAAGCGCCGTGGGCGCGCGCCAGCTCGGCGATCTCGGCCATGGGATCGATGGCGCCGGTGTTGACGTTGCCGGCTTGCGCGCAGACGATCTTGGGGCCAGCGCCCAAGCTCGACAAGCGCTCGGCGAGCGCGTCGGCTCGCATCCTGCCCTGCTCGTCCGCGGCGACACGGTGGACGCGCTCGCGCCCCAGGCCGAGCATCTGGAGGGCGGTGTGAACGGTGACGTGGGCCTCCTCGCCGACCACGACCTCGATCTCGGGGGCGCCGAACAGCCCGCGCCGCTCGACGTCCCAGCCGGCGCGCTCGAGCACCTGGTGACGGGCGGCCGCGAGCGCCGAGAAGTTGGCCGCCTGGCAACCGGTCACGAAGCCCGCGCTCGCCCCCGTCGGCAGGCCGAGCAGCTCCAGGATCCAGCGGCCGGCGGTCTCCTCGCACACCGCGTTGGCGGGCGAGAGGACATAGAGACCGGCGTTCTGGTCCCAGGTCGAAGTCAGCCAGTCGGCGGCCAGCGAGACCGGCAGCGCGCCGCCGACCACGAAGCCGAAATAGCGCGGGCCGGCGGTGGCGACGATGCCTCGCTCTTCGGCCGCGAGCAGCTGATCGATCACCTCACCGTCCGGAGCTCCCCGCTCGGGCAGCGGGCCGCCCAGCAAGTCCCGAATCTCCGCCACCGCCACCGACCGGCCGACCGGGCGCTCCGGCAGCGACTCCAGGTAGGACGCCGCGTGCCGCGCGACCCGGGCCAGCAACTCACGAGAAGACATCGTCACCCCCTCCGGGTTCAGGAGCATTCTAGCGGCGGGCCGGGAGACCGAAGTCCAGGGTGACCCCTGACTTTCGCCAGTGGCGCAATGCCCGCGCGTCCGCTCGCGCGCGAAGCCCGACGGCCGCTCTGGTAGTCTCTCGGCCCTCCGGGAAGCTGCCATGGCGCCCTCCGTCGACACCGGCCTCGACCGGCTGATCCCCCGCCTCGACCGCGCGGTCGAGCTCGGTCGCGCCGAGGCGGCCGCCGCGGCGATCAAGCACACCCTGGCGGAGCTGATCCGGGAGCGCGTGATCCGGCTGCCCGAGCGCTTCCGCCGCACCCGCGAGGACACCTACGCCCGCCGGCTCCTCCATCGCGACCCGGAGCGCGACTACAGCGTCGTGGCGATGACCTGGGGGCCGGGCCAGGGGACGCCGCTCCACGACCACGGCGGCATCTGGTGCGTCGAAGGGGTGGTCGAAGGCGAGATGGAGATCGTCCAGTTCGAGCGCGTCGACGACGCCGACGGACGCTATCGGTTCGCCCCGCGCGGCCGCGTCCGCGCGCTCGCCGGCTCCTCGGGCGCGCTGATTCCGCCGTTCGAGTACCACGTGCTGCGCAACGCGCTGCCGGAGGCGACGACGATCACCCTGCACGTCTACGGCGGCGAGCTGGACCACTGTCACCTGTTCGAGGACAACGGCGACGGCACCTACCGCCGCGTCCGCAAGCAGCTCTCCTACCACGACTGAGGGCCCGGCGATGACCCTGTTCGGCAAGCGTCCCGAGACGCTGGTGCGCCAGCGGAGCCCGTTCAATGTCGGCCCGCCGCCGGCCTCGATGCGGGCGGCGTTCGTGACGCCGAACGACCTCTTCTTCGTCCGCAATCACGGCGACGTCCCCGCCGTCGACCCCGACTCCTTTCGTCTCCGGATCGGCGGCGCGGTCGAGCGCCCGCTCGAGCTGTCGCTCGCCGAGCTCGCGCGCTTCCCGCCGCGCGAGCTCGCCGCCACGATTCAATGCGCCGGCAACCGGCGCCAGGAGCTGGTGACGCTGCGCGAGATCCCGCACGAGCTGCCCTGGGGCTGCGAGGCGATCTCGAACGCGCGCTGGTCCGGCGTCGCGCTCGCCGACGTGCTGGCCGCGGCCGGGCCGACCGCGGCGGCGCGCCATGTCGCCCTCACCGGGCTCGACGAGACCGAGCGCCATGGCCGGCGGTTTCGCTTCGGCGGCTCGATCCCGCTCGAGAAGGCGCTCGCGCCGGAAGTCCTCCTGGCCACCGCCATGAACGGCCAGCCGCTGCCCCCCGTGCACGGCCATCCGCTCCGCCTGGTGGTGCCGGGTTGGATCGGCGCGCGCAGCGTCAAGTGGTTGGCGGAGATCGCGCTCCAGGGGGAGCCTTCGGACAACTACTTTCAGCGCGTCGCCTACCGCCTCTTCCCCAGCCGCATCGGTCCGGAGAACGTCGACTGGGAGGCGGGCGCGATGCTGGGCGAGCTGCCGGTCAACTCGATCCTGACCACTCCGGAGGAGGGCGCCCGCCTGCCGGCTGGCGCCACGCTGCTCGAGGGGATCGCGATCGCCGGCGGCGGCCGCGCGGTCGAGCGCGTCGAGATCTCGACGGACGGCGGCGAGAGCTGGCGCACGGCGCTGCTCGAGCCCGCGCCGGAACGCTGGACGTGGCGGTTCTTTCGCCTCGCGGTCGAGCTCGAGCCGGGCGAGCGGGAGCTCGTCGTCCGGGCCTGGGACTCGGCGGCGCAGAGCCAGCCGCGAGACCTCGCCCAGGTCTGGAACTTCAAGGGCTACATGAACAACGCCTGGCACCGCGTGCGCGTCCGGGTCGGGTGATTGAAAGGGGAGGGCACGCGCCCTCCCCTCGGCCGCCGGAGTGAATCCGGCGGCCTCACCCCGCCGCGGTCGCGAGCCTGACGGCTCGCTCCGCTGTCGCCTTGACAGAGCTAGGCACGCGCCCTCCCCTCGGCCAGCGGAGTGAATCCGCTGGCCTCACCCCTCCGCGGTCGCGAGGGCGCCTTCCAAGGGGAGGGCACGCGCCCTCCCCTCGGCCAGCGGAGTGAATCCGCTGGCCTCACCCCTCCGCGGTCGCGAGCCTCGCGGCTCGCTCCCAGATTTCTACGCCGGGAGATGCTGGGTCGGGAGCTGAGGGCTCGAGGAGCTGGGGTTCAGTGGGTCTGGACGCTCTTCTCGCCCCAGGCGAAGGCCTCCTCGTTGAGGGGGATCATGGCGCACTTGTCTTTGAGCGCCAGCCGGATGGCGGCGAGCAGGCTCTCGCGCGGCAGCAGTCCGGTCGCCGCGCAGAGCGCGCCGAGCGCGACCACGTTCTTGACCACCACGCGTCCGAGATCGGCGGCGATCTGGGTCAGCGGCACGCCGTGCACCTGAACTCCAGCCGCGATCGGCGGCACCTCCCGGATCACCGAGCTGTCGTAGATGACGGTGCCGCCCGGCAGCACCGCGGGACCGAACTTGGCCAGGCTCGGCGCGTTGAACGCCACCAGGATGTGCGGGTTGGCGGCCGCCGGCGACAGCACCTCGCGCTCCGCGACGTGGACGTCGGCGTAGGAGGTGCCGCCGCGGGACTCGGGGCCGTAGCTCGGGATGTGCGTCGAATCGAATCCCTCGTGGATCGCCGCGCGCGTGATCAGCATGGCGGCGGTCTGCGCGCCGTCGCCGCCGGCCCCGGCCAGCTTGAGCGCCACGTCGTGCGGCGCCAGGTGCTTCGGGAACCCGGTCGCGAACCGTTCGGGCAGCTCGCCCGTGGCGGCGATCGCCGCGAGCAGCGGCTCGACGGCGAAGCTCGGCCGCGGCAGCTCCGGGAACCTCGCTTCGGGGGTGTCCTTGAGCAGCCCGAGCGGGAAGACCTTGGTCATCTCCTCGGCCACCCAGCGCTCGGCCTCCTGCGGGTTCATGCCCAGGTGGGTCGGGCACTCCGAGAGCACCTCGACGAACGAGAAGCCGCGCTTCTCCACCTGGCACTCGAGCGCCTTCCGGATCGCTTTCTTGGCGCGGGTGCGCTGCTTGGCATCGTAGAGCGCCACCCGCTCGACGTAGACCGGACCGGTCAGCCCGGCGACGAGCTCGGCCATGCGGAGCGGCTCGCCCATCAGGGGGTTGCGTCCGGTCGGCGAGGTGGCGCTCTTCTGCCCCATCAGCGTGGTCGGCGCCATCTGCCCGCCGGTCATGCCGTAGATCGCGTTGTTGATGAAGATCACCGAGATCGGAATGCCGAGCTGCGCGGTCGAGACGATCTCGGCCAGGCCGATCGAGGCGAGGTCGCCGTCGCCCTGGTAGGAGACCACGATCGCGTCCGGGTTGGCGGTCTTGTGCCCGATCGCCACCGCCGGGGCGCGCCCGTGCGCCGCCTGGCTGTTGCCGACGTCCATGTAGTAGTAGAGGAAGACGCTGCAGCCGACCGGCGAGATCGCGACCGTCCGGTCCTGGATGCCCAGCTCGTCGATCGCCTCGGCCAGGAACTTGTGGGCGAGGCCGTGTCCGCAGCCGGGGCAGTAGTGGGTCGAATGGCCCTTCAGGCCCTCGCCGTGAGCGTGCCGCTCGAAGCGATCGTAGAAGATGCTCGTGGTCATGACGCCACCTCCTGCGCCGCCAGCACCTGCGCGACGATCTCGGACTGGGACGGCAGCACGCCGCCGTAGTGTCGGACGCTCTCGATCAGCGGCGGGCGATAGACCGACGCCTTCGACAGCGCCAGCCGCAGCTCGTCCTCCAGCTGCCCGGGCGAGGCCTCGACCACCACGATTCGCTCGACCTTGGGCAGCAGTGGCAACAGCTTCTGGATCGGGAACGGCCACAGGGTGACCGGCCGGAAGAGGCCGACCCGGACGCCCCGCTGCCGCAGCTCCTGCACGGCTCCCTTGGCCATCTGTGCCGGCGTGTTGCAGGCGACGATCAGGGTCTCGGCGTCGCCGGCGTAGAACAGGTCGGCGCGCTGCTCGCGGCTGGTCATCTCCGCGTACTTGGCGAGCAGGTGCCGGTTGTGCTCCTCCAGATCGCGGTCGGAGAGGTAGATCGAGCAGATCAGGTTCCGCCGGTGCTCGCCGTCGCCGGCCACCGCCCACTCGGGCATCCCGGGCTCGACCATGCGCGTCGGCAGCGTCACCCGGCCGGTCATCTGGCCGAGGTAGCCGTCCCCGAGCACGATCACCGGGTTGCGGTACTGGATCGAGAGGTCGAAGGCGAGCAGGGTGAGATCGAGCATCTCCTGGGGCGTCGCCGGCGCCAGCACGATGGCGTGCGTGTTGCCATGGCCGAGGCCACGGCAGACCTGCTTGATGTCGGCCTGCTCGGGTGCGATGTTGCCGAGCCCCGGACCACCCCGCATCAGGTTGACGAAGACGCCCGGCAGCTCCGCGCCGATCATGTAGCTCAGCCCCTCCGTCATCAGGCTGAAGCCGGGTGAGGAGGTGAAGGTCATGGCGCGCAGCCCGGCGCCGCCGCAGCCGTACATCAGGTTCACCGCCGCCACTTCCGAAACCGCCTGGAGGAAGACGCCGTCGAGCTGGGGCAGCACCTTGGCCATCAGCTCGGCGCCTTCGGTCGAGGGCGTGATCGGATAGCCGTAGACGTGACGGCAGCCGGCCAGCAGCGCGCCGATCGCGGCGGCGTAATTGCCCTTGATCACCATCGGCGCGAGCTCGGGGAGGGCGACGGTGCGGTCGGGCCGCGCCACCGGCTCCGGCGCCGCCGTCGGCCGCGGGCCGAACATCGCCTCCGGGTCCTGCAACTCGAAGTCGGCACCCGGGGTCTCGGGCCGCAGACCGTAGGGCTCGGGACAGGCCGTGATGCAGAGGCCGCAGCCGTTGCACGCCTCGAGGTCGAGGACGATGGGAATCAGCCCCGTCTGGGGGTGGATCTCGGTCGCGAAGGAGATGCACTCCTTCGGACAGACCTCGATGCAGCGCCCGCACCCCTTGCAGAACTCGGGAAAGACGAACGGCTTCGGCCTCTTCGCCGCCTGGGTCTGGGTCATCTCCTTGCCTCCTCGGAGGGCTTGGCTGCCAGCGTGCGACCGCGCCCGTGAGAATTCTAACACTTTTTAAGATATCCGGATCTATATACTTGTTTACCTCGTTTGAGATATCCTCACGCTCCGGGGGGGAGTCCCATGCTCTCGAGTAGCTCGCAGTACGCCATCCGGGCGCTGGCCTATCTGGCCCGCCTGGACGATCGGCCCTGGACGCTCGCCCGCCAGATCGCGGACGACTTGGCGATTCCACCGTCGTTCCTGAGCAAGATCCTGCAGACGCTCACCAGCCAGGGCATCCTGGAGAGTCAGCGCGGCCGCAAAGGGGGATTCCGCCTCAAGCGGAATCCCGAGCGGCTGACGCTGCACGAAGTGGTCGAGCTGTTCGATCGGCTCGGCCCCGGGCGCCTGTGCGTGCTGGGACAGCGCGTCTGCTCCGACGAGGCCGCCTGTCCGCTCCACTTCACCTGGAAGCACTCGGTGAACGCGTTCATCCACCGGCTGCAGACCACCACGCTCGGCGACGTGGGGCGCAATCCGGGGCTCGGCGGCTTTCCGAGCGGTCGGGACATCGAGCCACCGGCAGCGCCGGCCGGCTGATCAAGGTACCGCGACCCGCACCGGCGCCATCGCCCGGTCGACCACCTCGGCCAGGCGACGCACGCCCTCTTCGAGCGTCGCCGGCGCGCAGTAGGAGAAGTTGAGCCGCATCGAGCGCTCGCCTCCGGCACCCGGGAAGAAGGCCTTGCCCGGCACGAACGCCACCTTCGCCTGCACCGCGTCGCGCAGCACGTCCGCCGCGTCGAGCCCCGGCGGCAGCGTCGCCCAGAGGAAGAGCCCACCCTGCGGGCGGGTCCACTCGACGCCGGGCGGCATGTGCTTCTCGAGCGCGGAAAGCATGGCCGCGCGGCGCTCGCCGTAGACCGAGCGAATCCGCCGGACGTGGCGGTCGAGGAAGCCGCCGCGCGCCGTCTCGTACACGACCATCTGATTGAAAGTCGAAGTGTGGAGATCGCTGCCCTGCTTCATCTGGACCAGCTTGGCGATCACGTCGGCGGGCGCCACCACCCAGGCGACGCGTAGCCCCGGCGCCAGGGTCTTCGAGAACGTCGACAGGTAGATGACGCCGCCGCGGAACGGACGGCCGGCCGCGGTGGCGCCGTGGTATTCGGAATCGATGTCGACCAGCGGCGGCAGGTGGTCGCCCTCGAAGCGGAGCTGCCCGTACGGATCGTCCTCGAGAATGGGCGTGCCGTAGCGGCTCGCCAGCTCGACCAGCCGGCGGCGGCGCTCGAGCGGCAGGGTCGTCCCGGCCGGGTTGTGGAAGTTGGGCAGCACGTAGAGGAACTTCGGCCCCGTGCGCAGCTGCGCCTCGAGCAGCTCGACCTGCATGCCGTCCTGGTCGATCGGCACCGTCACGTACTGCGCCTGGTAGGCGTTGAAGGCCTGCAGCCCGCCCAGGTAGGTCGGGGCCTCGGTCAGGATCCGGTCCCCCGAGTTGATCATCAGCTTGCCGATCAGATCGAGCGCCTGCTGCGATCCGGAAGTGATCAGGATGTTGGCCGGCGTCACCCGGATGCCGTAGCGCTCCATGTGCCGGACCAGCATCTCGCGCAGGGGCAGGTAACCCTCGGTGGTGCCGTATTGAAGGGCGCGGTGGCCTTGCTCCGCGATCACGCGGCGGCACGCCGTCTCGACCTCGGCGAGGGGAAAGACCTCCGGGGCCGGCAATCCGCCGGCGAAAGAGATGACCTCGGGATCCTCGGTCAGCTTCAGCAGCTCCCGGATGACCGAGCTCGACAGGTTGGCGGTCCGCAGCGCGAACCGGTCGGTCCAGGGAGTGTCGACGTAGTGGTTCATGAAGGCCTCCAGGGCCGCGCGACCGCGCGGCATCGCGCAGACTTCGACTTTGCGGTCCCCGGGCCGGAGGCCGCGGGGCGCCCTTTCATCCTAGACCCGTGGCCCGCGGCCCCGAACCGTCCTTTGGGGTGGCCAGCCGCTCGCACCCGCGGCCGTGTTTCTCCTTCAGGAGGCCACGCGCAAGCAGTTCCGGCCGCTCGCTTTCGCCAGGTAGAGGCCGCGGTCGGCGAGCTCGATCAGCGCGGAGGGGAGGCGCCAGGCGTCCGGAACCGTGGTGCCGACCCCGACCGAGACGGTCAGCATGCGGGCCGCGTCGGAGGCCGGGTGGGCGATCGCGCGCGCCTCGACCCGCGCCCGCGCCTGTTCGGCCAGCTCGGCCGCCGCCTCCGGCGTGGTGTTTGGCAGCAGCGCCGCGAACTCCTCGCCGCCGTAGCGCGCCACCAGGTCGCCGGCGCGGGTGAAGGATGCGCCCAGGAGGTTCGCCACCTCGGCGAGCACCGCGTCGCCCCGCAGATGCCCGTGGGTGTCGTTGTAGCGCTTGAAGAAGTCGATGTCGATCAGCAGCAGCGACAGCGGCGCGCCGCCGCGAATCGCGCGCCGCCACTCCAGGTCGAGCATGCGATCGAACTGCCGCCGGTTGGCGAGCCCGGTCAACGCGTCGACGGTCGACAGCTCCTCGAGCGTGCGATTGAGCTCCGAGAGCCGGCGGTTGGCGGCCGCCAGCTCGTCGGCCATCTCGGACAGGCGGCGGTTGACCGACGCCAGGTGGACCACGCCGGCGATCTGGTCGGTCACCATCTGCAGCAGCGACACCGCCGCCTCGGAGAAGACCTGCGGCCGATCGTTCTCGAAATTGAACACCCCCAGGGTACGCCCCTGGAAGAGGATCGGCAGCGCGAGCTCGGAAGTGACCTCCGGCAGCAGCGGCAAGTAGTCGGGATCGCTCCGCACGTCGACCACCAGCTGCGCCCGCCGCAACTGCACCGAGCGGCCGATGATGCCGCGCGCGGAGGAGAGCGTCGGCGGCAGGTCCGAGCCGAGGGTCCGGCGGACGGCCGAGGCCAGCAGGTCGAGCCGCGAGGAGCGTTGATCGATCAGGTAGACGCACGACAGCAGGAAGTCGAAGCGCTCCCGCAGCCGCTCGGTGACGCGCTGGAGCACCGGCCCCAGCTCCTCGGCTTCGAGCGCCGAGCGCGCCAGGTCGGAGACCAGCTGGAGCTGCTCGGCGCGCCGCCAGACCTCCTCGTGCAGGCGGGCGTTGGCCACCGCGCCGGAGATCTGGCGTGCCACCGCTTCGAGCAGCGGCAGCTCGGCCGCCGTGTCGCGCGGCCGGGCGTGCTCGAAGTTCAGGATCGCGACCACCTCGCCCGCGTGCACGATGGGCAGGCAGGCCTCGCAGCGCACGCCGTCGCTGGTGCGGACATAGGAGGGAAACGACTCGACGTCGTCGACGATCAGCGGGCGACCCGTCGCTGCGACCTGCCCCACGATGCCGTCCCCGAGCGGCCGCGAGTAGCCCGGCACGACCTCGGAAGGAATGCGCGAGGACACCGCCTCGCAGACGAACAGCCCCCGCTCGCGGTCGATGCGCGCGAAGCCGACGTGGTCCCAGTCGAGCGTGGCGCTCAACGTCTCGGTGATCCGCTGCAGCATCGGTCCGAGGATCAGGCCCTCGCTGGCGCTGCGCGCGATCTCGTTGAGCAGCGCGAGCGCGCTGACCTGGCGGCCGGCCTCGGCCACACCGGGAGAGCTCCCGGTCGCCGGCGGCAATGGCGGTGGCGTCGTCATCGTGAGTCCCTGCGACCCGCCGACGATTCTCGCACGGAGTGGCCGGCTCGCCGCCGGGCCACCGCCGTCGCCGGTGGTATCCTGATCGCTGATCGCGCGCGCCCGCGCCGGCACCCGCGCCATGAACCGGATCCACCGCCTCACCACCCACGCCGTCCGCATCGGCCACGTCGTCGTCGGTGGCGGCGCGCCGGTCGTGGTGCAGTCGATGTGCAACACCGACACCGCCGACGCCGCCGCGACCGCGCGGCAGTGCCTCGAGCTCGCGCGCGCCGGTTCCGAGCTGGTGCGGATCACGGTCAACCTCGACGCCGCCGCGGCGGCGGTCGGCGAGATCCGGCGTCGCCTCGACGACGCCGGCTGCGCGGTGCCGCTGATCGGCGACTTCCACTACAACGGCCACCTGCTGCTTGCCCGTCATCCCGAGTGCGCGCGCGCCCTCGCCAAGTACCGGATCAACCCCGGCAACGTGGGGTTCGGGCGCAAGCGCGACGAGCAGTTCGCCACCATCTGCCGAATCGCCGTCGAGCACGGCAAACCGGTGCGGATCGGCGTCAACGCCGGCTCGCTCGACCAGCAGCTGGTGATGGCCAAGATGCAGGAGAACACCGACCGCGACCTGGGCCGCAGCTCCGAGGAGATCCTCGCCGAGTGCATGGTGCTGTCGGCGCTCGAGAGCACCGCGCTGGCGCTCGAGCACGGCCTCGACGAGACCGCGATCGTGATCTCGTGCAAGGTCTCGCGGCCACCGGATCTGATCTCGGTCTACCGCGAGCTCGCGGCGCGCACCCGCCAGCCTCTCCATCTCGGCCTCACCGAGGCCGGCATGGGCCTCAAAGGGCTGACCTGGTCCGCCACCGCGCTGGGCGTCCTGCTGGCCGAGGGGATCGGCGACACGATCCGCGTCTCGTTGACGCCCCGCCCCGGCGGCGACCGCCGCGAAGAGGTCTACGCCGCTTGCGAGATCCTGCAGTCGCTGGGCATCCGCTCGTTCTCCCCGTCGGTGACCGCCTGCCCCGGCTGCGGCCGCACGACGTCGACCACCTTCCAGGAGCTCGCCGAGCGCGTCCAAGCCCACGTGCGGGAACGGATGCCGCGCTGGCAAGCGGAGCACGAGGGGGTCGAAGAGCTCAAGCTGGCGGTCATGGGCTGCGTGGTCAACGGCCCGGGGGAGTCCAAGGCAGCCAATCTCGGCATCAGCCTGCCGGGGACGGGCGAGGCGCCGACCTGTCCCGTGTTCGTCGACGGCACGCAGTTCACGACACTCCAGGGCTCCTACGAGGAGTTGGCGCGCGCCTTCCTCGCGCTGGTCGACGACTACGTCGCCACCCGCTATCCGAAGCGGGCAGCTCTCGCCGAGGCCGCCGGACCGGAGTAGGATCGCGGCCCGGCAACGGGGGAAGGAGGGGCCTCGACGTGGCTGAACGCGCGCATCGACTTCGTCACCGCTTCCCGGCGGCGCTCCTCCCGGCGGCGCTCGGCCTGGCCACCGCCTCGCCCCCAGCTCTCGCCGTGCCGCCCGACGTGCGGGCGCGGTGGGAGGAGGGTTGGCACATCGTCCGCCCCGGCGACACGCTGGAGGGCCTGGCCAGCCAGTACCTCGGCTCCCACGAGCTCTGGACCGAGCTCCACGCACTGAACCCGTCCCTCGCGAACCCGCATCGCATCTACCCGGGCCAGCGGCTCCGCGTTCTCCACGATCCCCCGACGCCGGTGCCGACCGCCCAGGTCGAGGCGGTCTCGAAGCGGGTCGAGGAGCGGCCGCAGCCGGTGCCCTGGCGACCCGCCGCAGTCGGCGACCTGCTGCTCGAGAACGACAGCCTGCGCAGCTTCGCCGACGGCTCGGCCCGGCTGCGCTTCGACGACGGCTCGACGGTGACGGTCGGGGCGGAGTCGCTCATCTTCCTGCGCGCGCAGAGTCCCGCTGCGGCCAGCCAGCCGCGCAAGGAGATCGAGGTGCTGGTCGGCCAAGCGGATCTCGCGGCGCGCGGCGCGGCGGGCAAACGGCAGGACATCGAGGTGATCGTCGGCGAAGCCCGCTCGCGCGGCTCGGCGAGCGAGCAACAACCCCTGGTCACTCGCTCGCGCCGCGTCGAGGGCGACGCCGCGCAGTTCATGACCTACGAGGGCTCCGCCCGCGTCGCGGCGCGGGGGCGCGAGGTGGAGGTCGCCGCCGGCTCCGGCACTTCCGTGGCGGCCAACGCTGCCCCCGGTCCGGTCGAGCGGCTGCTCGCGGCACCGCGGCAGGTCTCCCCCGGCAAGGGTGAGGAGGTCGAGCGCGCCGCGATCGAGCTCCGCTGGGAACCGGTCGAGGGCGCCGTGGCCTACCTGGTGGAGGTCTGCCTGGACACCGGGTGCGGCGCGGTCCACGAGCGCTCGTGGACCACCGACGCGACCCGCAGCACCCTCCGGGAGGCTCCCGGCGAAGCGCTGTTCTGGCGCGTGACGGCGCGCAGCGCCTCGGGCCTGGACGGCTTTCCGTCGGCGACGCGCCCGCTGCAACCCGTCGACTCGGTCGCCCCAGCGGCTCCGGTGGTCGCGCTCTGGCTCGACGATGCAGCGGTGCCGGCGGGAGCCTGCGTGGCGGTGCCGCCGGAGGTCCGAGTCGACGCCCGCGATCGCGCTGGGAGCGAGCTGCCCTGGCAGCTCCTGGTCGGCGGCACCGCCGCCGGCCCGGCCGGCTTGGCCCAGCTCGCCGGGCAACCGGGCCGACACACCGTCGTGGCGCGAGCCACCGACGCGCGCGGGCGCAGCGCGGACTCGCCGCCGCTCGCCTTCGAGCTCGACGTCGTCGCCCCTTGGCTGGAGCTCGGTGGCGGCGAGAGCGGCCCCACCCGGGCGGAGATCGCGAACGCGGCGCGGCGCGCCCGCCGCGCCGCGGCCGGCGCACCGGTGGCCTGCAACGGTCTGCGGCTGGAGGCGGCGAGTGCCTCGAACGGTCACTTCGAGCCCCTCCCCTGCGGCGCCTCCTCGGCGCCGCTCAGGTTCGACGCCGCGGGCACGGAGGCCGCTTACACACTGCGCGTCGCCGGCACCACCGCTCGCCTGGGCGAGCGGGTCGACGCCGCCGCTGGTGGCCGCTTCGACTTGCTGGCCCGGGACCTCGGTTGCGGCCTGGAATCCGTCGCGCTCCGCCTGGTGCCCTCCACCTTCGAGCCGGGCCGCTTGCTGCTCGAGGCCGAGGTTCGCGACCGCGCCGGGCACTCCCGGAGAATCGGCTGGCACCTGGATCGGGCCGCGGCCGTGGCGGGCGAAGGGAAGACCAGCCGCCGGACCGGCCGGCGCTAGACCCGATGCCGATCTCCGCCGAAGCGTTCCGAGACGCGCTGCGCCACGTCCCCGCCGGGGTCACCGTGGTGACCATCCGCGCCGGCGAGCTGACCCACGGGCTGACCGTGTCGGCCTTCGTGTCGGTCTCTCCGGAGCCGCCACTCGTCGCGGTGATGATCGACCACGTCCACCGGGCCCACGATCTGCTCAGCCAACCCGGATCGACGTTCGCGGTCAACGTCCTGGCGCAGGACCAGCGCGAAATCTCGGACCAATTCGCCTGGGAGCCCGACGAGCGGCGCTTCTCGCGCGGCACCTGGACGACCGCGGTGACCGGCGCGCCGGTGCTCGCCACCGCGCTCGCGTGGCTCGACTGCAGGGTCCACTCGCGCCACGAGGCGGGCACCCACGAGCTCTACATCGGTGAGGTGCTCGCGAGCGAGGTGCCCCGGCCGGGCGAGCTGCCGCTGATCTACTGGAATCGGGACTACCGGCGGCTCGCGACGGGGTGAACGAGCGGCGCTGGGTCGCGACCTGCTCGCGCGGCCTCGAGGAGATCGTCGCGGCCGAGCTCTCGGCGCTCGGCCTGGCGCCGGCCGGGCACGAGATCGGCGGCGTCGGCTTCCTCGCCGATCTCCCCGGCGCGGTGCGGGCCTGCTGGCGCTCGCGCGCCGCGACCCGGGTGCTGGCCGAGCTCGCGAGCTTCCCGGCGCCGGACGAGGAGAGCCTCTATCGCGCGGTGCGGGCGCTGGTCGCCGCCCCGCCGGCGGCGCCGCTCTCGCTCTCGTCGCTCGCCACCCCGGAGCGCAGCTTCGCGGTCAGCGCCACCTCGACCCGCTCGCGCTTGCGCGACACCCGCTGGATCGCGCTCAAGACCAAGGACGCCCTGGTCGACGCCCAGCGCGCGCGCTGGGGGCGCCGCGCCAATGTCGACCGGGAGGCACCGGACCTGGCGCTGCGAATCCGGCTGCTCGAGGACCGCGCCGCGCTGCTGCTCGACCTCGCGGGCACCCCGCTCGATCGACGGGGCTACCGGCTCTCGACCACCGTGGCGCCGATGCGCGAGCAGCTGGCCGCCGCGGCGCTGCTCGCCTCGGGTTGGAATGGGCGCGGCCCGGTGGTGGATCCGATGTGCGGCTCGGGCACGCTGCTCGCCGAAGCCGGAGCGATCGCCCTCGGTCTGGCGCCGAATCGCCTCCGGTCCGAGTGGGCTTTCGACCGGCTCGAGCCCTTTCGGGGCCTGCTCCGGAGCGTGCGCGCCGAGCCGATCCCCGCCCCCGACCCCGAAGTCCGCCTCCACGGCTACGACCTCGAGCCGACGGCGCTCACCGCCGCCGCGACGAACCTCGAGGCGGCGGGACTCGGGAGGCACACGACGCTCGCGCGGGGCGACGCCTTCGAGGAGCCGCCTCCGCCGGGCGGCCCCGGCCTCCTGGCGATCAATCCGCCGTACGGGGAGCGGATCGCCGCGCCAGCCGACCAGTGGCGCCGGCTCGGCGACCTGTTGAAACAGCGGTACCGCGGCTGGAAAGCGGTCCTGATCGCCGGCGACCCAGCGCTCGGCAAGCAGCTCGGCCTGCGACCGACACGCCGCATCCCGGTCTGGAACGGCCCCGTGGAGGCGCGGATCCTGATCCTCGATCTCTGGTGAGCGCGAGTCGGCGGCCTCGACTTGCGTCTCTTTCTGGCGAGAGGAGAGAGTCGCATGAGCCACCCCTGGATCCGTCGACGAGAGCAGCTGCGGCCGCCAGCGCGCCGCTGCCGCCTGCTCGCCATCGTGCTGCTGCCGCTCTGCCTGGGGGCGAGCGCCGCCCGGGCCGATCGGCTACCCCTCGCCCGGGGCGGCTGGATCGAGACCCTCGGTCCCTGGCGGCTCGAGGGGCGCCGCGTCGTCTATCGCTCGACCGAAGGCAACCTCCGGTCGATCCAGCTCCGCGAAACGGCCCTCGCGGCCGGATCGCGGGAGCCCGCAGAGCGGCTCGACGGCAGCGCCGTGCTCGAGTATCCGCTCGGGCGCGCGGTCACGATCCCGGCCCCGGCGCCGCTGCCGGCGCCTGCCCCACCGCCGCTCGCACGCCGCCCGGCACCGCCCGCCCCGGTCGCCTGCGTGCTCGCCAACGCCAGCCCGGGAGAGGCTCCGGAGGTCCTCTGCGTCGGGGGCCGGGATGCAGCGCCTCCGGCTCCGGAAACTGCGGCCGCGGACCCGATTCGGTAGCGGTCGGCCGCGGGTGCTACCCTTAGCGGTCGAGAGCCCGCTCGGGACCCGCTCGGCGGGGTGGCCCGGACGGATCCACGCAACGACTTTCGGAGGAGGAGAGATTGGCCCGACAGAACTACTCCCACGGCAAGCGCCTGCGCGAGCTGGCCAAGAAGCAGAAGCGCGAAGAGAAAATGCAGCGCCGGGCGGATCGCAAGGCCGGCATCGACCGCAACGGTGCGAACGAAGCGGGCACCGAGCCCCTCGAGGGCGCCGAAGCGGGCGCCGAGGCGATGGAACCGGAGTCGGCAGCGGAGCCCGAGAGCCCGGCCACCGCGGCCGGCTGAGCGCCCCTCCGCGCCCTCAGGGCTGTTCGGCGACCAGCGTTCGAACGAAGGCGGCCATGTCGCGGATCTCCTGGTCGGTCGCGAGCCTCGACCATCCGGGCATGGTCGCCGATAGCCCCATCGCCTTGCCGCCGTCGCGCAGCAACAGGTAGAGATCCTCGTCGTTCCACCGCGCCATGCGCGCGGCGTCGGTCAAGTCCCCCGGCGGCGGGTCGAGCTTCGCCGACAGCGTGCCGTCGCCCTCGCCGCCCGCACCGTGACAGACCTTGCACCGGCGCTCGTAGAGCGGCTGACCCCGCTCGGGATCACCGTCCAGCCGGAAGCCTTCCGCCGCCCAGCCGACCGCTCCGAGGAGCGGCGCGAGACCGAGCCAGAGGGCTCGCCGGCGCCGGCCGGAGCGGCCGCCACCGGCCGCCGTCAGAACAGGACCTCCACGTTCGCCTTGGCGGCGAGGGCCTGGACGGCGTCGCGCACCTTGGTCTCGAGCGCGCGCTGGCGCAGCACCTGGGTGATCCGCTCCTTGACCCGGTCGAACTCGAGCTTGCCGGCCGGCTTCTTCTCCGCGACCCGAATGATGTGGAAGCCGAACGGGGATTCGACCGGCTCGGAGAGCGTTCCCGGAGCGAGGCCGAAAGCCGCCGCCTCGAAAGCCGGCACGGTCTGGCCCCGGTAGACGCGGCCGAGGTCCCCGCCGCGCGGCGCCGAGCCGGTGTCCTCCGAGCTCTCGCGCGCGACCGCCGCGAAGTCCGCGCCCCCGGCGATCTTGGCCCGCAGCTCGGCCGCGCGCTCGCGGCGCGCGCTCTTGTCGGCGTCGCTCGCGCCCTGCGGCACCGCGACCAGGACGTGGCTGGCGAGCACGCTCTCGGGCTCCTGCATCTGCTCCGGGTTGTCGTCGTAGAACTTCCGTGCCTCGGCCTCGGTGACCGCGATCGAAGGCATCACCGTCTGTTCCACCCAGTGCTGCACGGCCAGACCCTCTTCGAGGTCGGCGCGCAGCCGCTTCTCGTCGAAACCCCGAGCGGCGAGCGCTTTCGAGAACTCCTCCGGCGACGGGAACTGGCCGCGGATCTGAGCGAAGCGGGCCTCGACCTGCTCGGCGGGAGCGCCGATGCCCTTCGCCTTGAGGTCGGCGTGGAGCAGCCGGTTGCCGATGATGTCGTCCAGCACGCTGCGATAGAAGTCGCGCGTCGGCGGCGGCGGGGGGAAGCCGCGCTCGGCGAGCGCGCCGCGCGCTTCGGCCGCGCGGGAGAGCAAGTCTTCCTTGGTCACCGCCTGGCCGTCGATCTTCGCCACCACCGCTGGCAGCTGGTCGGGCGAGAGCGGCGCATCGGCGGCGGGCGCCGCCGAGGGGGTCGGCGCCGCGGCACCTTCGAGCTGCGGCGCGGCGTCGCCGGCCGCGGCGGATTCGACCGCTGGCGCCTCCGCCGTCGCGGCGGGCTCGACGGGCGAAGCCGCCGCGTCGGCCTCGCCGCGTGAGCAGCCGAAGCCGAGCCCGAGCGCGACCGCGAGCGCGAGCCAGCAAGTGAAACGGGCGCCGTGTCGGCGCGCTGGAGAATCGTGGCGAGAGGTCATCGAGCCGAGCTCCTTGTCGTGGCTCCCCTGGAGTGCCGCGCCGAGGCGCCGGCTCAGGGGGATTTCGTTTCCGCGGGTGGGATCCTCGCGCGGGCGCACCGCCGCAGGGGGCGCATTCTACGCCCGGACGGCCCGCCGCGCACTCCGGTGCCGATCCCGCGGGGCTCTCAGCCGAGCTCCCAGGGCCGCGAGATGACGCAGGCGTTGATTCCCCCCACGCCCATCGAGAGCTTGCCGGCGTAGCCGCGCGGCGCCGCGCAGCCGTCGTCGAAGACGAAGCCGGAGTGCAGCTCGGCGATCTCCCGGTTCACCTCGCCGCGGGCGAGCGGCGTCGGGTAGATCGCTCCCCGCTGGTAGCCAAGGTACTGGGCGGTCAGCTCCCAGCCGCCGCTGGCGCCCATGCCGTGGCCGAACGTCCCCTTGCGCGCCGTCACCAGCACGGACTCCGGCAGCACCTCGCGCAGGTTCTCGACCTCCTGGAAATCGCCCGGCGTGGCGGTGGCGTGCAGGTCCCACGAGACGATCTCGCGCGCCGAGATGCCCGCCGCGGCGATCGCCTGTCGGATGGCCGTGACCGGTCCCTCCTTCGAGGGGGTGATGATGTGCTCCGCGTCCGAGGAGACGCCCACGGCCACCGGCTCGAGCCCCAGCGGGCGGAAACCGAGCGCGCTCATGTGCTCGTGATCGCCCAGGATCCAGATCGCCGCGCCGCCGGCGACGTGCGTGCCGCGCAGCGTGGTCAGGGGCTTCGAGACCTGGCCGTCGGCGGCGATCACGCGCGCGCCGTAGAAACCGCCGACCGACATCGCGAGCGGCGGCGGATCGGTGGCGCCCATCACCACCGCCTTGGCCTCACCCCTCCGGATGGCGTCGATCGCCAGCTTCAGCGTCACGCCGAACGTCGAGCAGGCGGCGACCGGCGCGAAGGCGAGGCCGGTGATCCGCCCCAGCATCGTGATCTGCGCCGCCGGCGCGTTCTGGATGTTCCACAGCAGGTTCGGGGAGACCTCGTGCCAGGGCGGATTCGGCGTCCCCCACTTGCGCTGGAGGCGCTGGCGGCGGCGCTGCTTCTCCTTGATCAGCGCGATCTTGCCGGTCTCGACCGGGCCGTCGACGGCGAGCGATTCGATCTCGCGCAGCTCCGCCAGGTACTCGGCGAGCTGCGGCGAGCGGCCGGCCCAGAACGCCCAGAAGCGGTCCTCGGCGCTCTCGACTTCGTCCAGCGGCGCCTCCTCCGGCGCCGGCGGCACCTCGATCGAGGGGTCGAACTTCTCGGGGTGCGCGAGGTACTCGGCGAGCGCCGAGTTGCGCTCCGGCTGCGCCCAGAAGCGATCCCAGCGCCGCTGGGCGCGGTAGAGCCGGATGGCGACGTCGCCGGTGGTCTGGAGCGCGCCGAGACCGCTGCCGACATAGACGTGAGCCGCGGTGCCGAGCCGGGAGAGCTCCTGCTCCAGCCCCGGGTTCTGCGCCAGCGCCTGGACGAAGGCGCCGATCGCGAACTGGGTCGGCAGGTCCATCTTGTCGGCCAGCTGCGGGAAGCGGCTGGGCGGAAAGCGCTCGTCGACCCACGGCTTGTAGTCGGAGAAGTCGAACTCGGGGCGTCCGACCAGGAAACAGTCGGGCCCGAAGCCGTTGAACGGCTCGAGCCAGCTCTCGGCGCTCTCGAGGTGTCGGGCGAAGGCTTCGACGTTCGGCGCCTTGGGCGCCACGATGCCCCAACCGAAGATGCCAACGCGACGCAAGGGACCTCCTCCCCGCCGCTCCGGGCGGAGAGGAGAATCCTCTCACATCGGGTCCGGGCGCTCCCCGCCGCCCCCCCTCAGGGGACGGCAGCGCTCCAACGCGAGGTGTTCCCCATGCCGAAGCCGTCCGAGAAGATCAGGTCCTCGCACGCGGCCGGCAGGTCGAAGTCCGGCACGCCGTCGCCACGGTTGTTCGACGAGCCCTGGTTCGCCGCCACGCCCAGCCCGCGCTTGGCGAAGGCGCGCCAGATGTCACAGGCGTTCTCGCCCTCGTAGTTGTTGACGTCGGCGGCCAGGATGGCGTTGCGACCGTCGACGAAGCCCGGCGAGCAGGGCTGGAGCTTCAGGCCGTCGACGACCAGTTGGAAGGCGTAGTTGTTGCCACCGGTGCCGTTGTAGAGGTCGGCGTCCCAGCCGTAGATGTCGACCAGGTTCCAGTACACGTCCCAGAGCATGGTCGCCCAGATCGTGCCGACGCCGTGCGGCGAGGTCGCGGGGACCTCGTCGACCAGGTTGGCGTAGGTCAGCGGGTTGACCGCCAGGTCGGTGCTGTACGGGTAGCGGCGGATGCCGGTGCTGGTCGCGCGGTTGCCGAAGGTGGCGTAAGTGCCGATCGGCCGCCGCGTCAACCGGTCGTCGGCGGGGCGGGCGTGGAGGAAGAGCGTCATCCAGTCGCTCCAGCCCTCGCCCATCTGCTCGAGGTTCGACAGGCAGCCGGTGGTCCCCGGTCCGCCGGTCAGGCGGTTCGACAGGCCGTGGCCGTACTCGTGGGCGATGATGCCGGCATCGAGGTCGCTGTCACGGTTGGGACCGACGACGGTCGTCGAGTCCATGGTCACGTTGGCCGGCAGATTGGCGATGATCAGGTTGCCGTCGCCCTGTCCGAGCGAGACCGCCGGAATCGTCGCGGCGCCGCCGTTGGCGCCGGCGCCCATGCCGATCGTGTCGTTGCCCTGGGTGTTGACGATGATGACGCCCGCGGCGCCGGCGTTCTGGGCATTGACCGTCTTGGTGCCGAACTCGCACTGGCCGCGGTACAGGATGGCGATCGGCGCCGGCACGACGCCGGTGATGCCAGGCCAGTTCGGCGCCACGCAGAGCGTGTTGCCGTCGTTGCAGCAGCCGTCGTTGACGAACGTGCCCGAGCCGTCGTCGACCAGCACGACGTCGCGCGTCAGGTTGAACGAGGTGGGGCCGAACTGCGCCGTGCCCGCCATGTAGACGCCGGCGATCGGCGCGGGGGTGTTGACCACCAGGCCGAGTGGCGCCGTCCAAACGAACATCTGCATCCGCGGCCGGTTGCCGTCGGACGGGGTGGCGAAGTTGGCGTTGTTCGTCCCCGAGCCGTCCTGCGCCTCGGCGCGGACACGGTCGTTGCCGAGCCCGCCGCGGCCGTAGTTGTTGTGCTGGAAGTTGCCCGCCGGCTCGTCGAACCCGTACTGGTAGAGCACGTCGTGCATGACGTTGTTCCAGTAGTAGAGGTTGACCACCGCCGCCGGCCGGTAGTCCGCCGGCTGCTGGGTCGCGAGGTCGAGCGGCGGCTGGAAGACCAGGCTCGCGCCGCCGTCGGGCAGGCTGCCGGCGTCGCAGGCATTGTTGGCGTCGGCGTCGACGCAGGCTTCGACGTTGTTGCCGTCGGTCAGCGTCGTCTCGGCGCCAACCGCACCATTGGTGTCGTGCCAGCCGAACGGCGAAGCGATGCCGCCGGCCAGGTCCGGATCGACTTCGTCGGTGCGCGCCCCGTCGTCCGGCGACTCCTTGGGCGAGGCGAAGACCCGGTAGGTCGCGTGGTCGGTCCAGTTGACCCGCGCCACCTCGCCGCCGTTGGCGGCGTCGATCCAGAGCTCCCACCAGTCGCTCCCGGTGACCATCTGGATCGAGAGGTTCCACGCCAGGACGATCCGGTCGCTGTCCGGGTTCCGGAAGTAGACCAGCCGCACCGGAATCGGCTCGCCGGAGACCCGCTCGTTGGCGAACACCGTCGTGCCGTCGAAGGAGTCGACCAGGTCGAGGTGATCGATCGGACCCAGGCCGACGTGGAGGGCCGCCGCCTCGACCGCCTCCTCGGGCGTCAGGCTCGGGAAGCGCGCCGTCTCCGCGGCGCGCGCGAGCACCGCGGGCACGAAGTCGCCGGTGCGATGGAACAGGCGCCCGGCGCGATCGAAGTGGAAGCCCATCTCGGCGCCGCGGATCTCGAGGCCGTGGACCTTCTGGCGGAGATAGACATGGGTTGCGCCGTTGTGGCGCGTCGGCACCTCGTCGGTCACCCGCAGCTCGGCGAGGTCGGCGGTCGCGAGACCGAGCTCGCCGGCGTGCGCGAACAGATAACCGATCGCGAGCTCGACGCGCGGCGCGTCCGAGGGGCCGGTGAGCGGCTCCGGCCGCAGCGGCCCGGCGCCCGCCAGGGGGGTGACGACACTGATGGCGAGAACGAGCGCCGCCGAGAGCAGGGGGGCAGTGCGGAACCTCCGATCCATCGCCTTCTCCTTCCGTGGGTGACCGTGTGGGATGAACCGGAAGCTACCCCGACCGAGCGGTCCCGCGCAAGGGACCGTTCGCTATCACCTTCGATAGAGGTCGGGCCGGCCAATTCCACAGGGGAGGGCACGCGCCCTCCCCTCGGCCAGCGGAGTGAATCCGCTGGCCTCACCCCGCCGCCAGGGGAGGGCACGCGCCCTCCCCTCGGCCAGCGGAGTGAATCCGCTGGCCTCACCCCGCCGCGGTCGCGAGCCTGGCGGCTCGCTCCGGGCTGCTGCTGCCGCGGATTCTGCGCTTGGCGGCGAGCGTGGGGGCGCTGGGGCTCAGGCGCCCAGGGCGACGAGCTGATCGAGCAGGTCGACCACCCGGTTCGAGAAGCCCCACTCGTTGTCGTACCAGGCGACCACGCGCGCCCAGCCGTCCGCTTCGGCCTGGGTCGACAGGGCGTCGAAGATGGACGAATGGGGATTGCCGATGATGTCGGTCGAGACGAGGGGCGTCTCGCTGTACTCGACGATGCGCGCCATCGCCCCGGCGGCCGCCACCCGGACCGCGGCGTTGACCTCCGCGCCGGCGGGCCGGGCGGCGAGCCGGCAGGCGAAGTCGACCACCGAACCGTTCGGCACCGGCACCCGCAGGGCGACGCCGTCGAGCTTGCCCTTGAGGCGGGGCAGCACCTTGCCGACCGCACGCGCGGCGCCGGTCGAGGTGGGGATGATGTTGGCGGCCGCCGCCCGGCTGCGGCGCAGGTCCTTGTGCGGCACGTCGGCCAGCCGCTGGTCGTTGGTATAGGCGTGGACCGTCGACAGGATCCCCTCCTCGATGCCGAAGCGGTCGTCGAGGATCTTGGCGATCGGCGCCAGGCAGTTCGTGGTGCACGAGGCGTTCGAGACGATCCGGTGCTCGGGCCGGAGCGCGTCGTCGTTGACCCCGACCACGATCATGGCGTCGATCTCGTCCTTGGCCGGCACGGTCAGGATCACCCGCCCGGCGCCGCCGGCGAGATGTCGCTCGAGCTTTTCGCGGCTGCGGAAGACGCCGGTCGCCTCGATCACCACCCCCACGCCGAGCTCGCCCCAGGGGATCGCCGCCGGGTCGCGCTCGGCGGTCATGTGGACCTTGCGGCCGTCGACGTACAGGAACTCCTCGTCCACCCGCACCCCCCGCTCGAAGCGCCCCATCACCGAGTCGTACTGGAGCAGGTAGGCGAGGTGCTCGTTCTCGTAGAGGTCGTTGATGCAGACCACTTCGACGTCGCGCCGCTCGGCCAGGATGCGGAACACCGAACGGCCGATCCGGCCGAAGCCGTTGATGCCGACGCGCGTGGTCATCCCCGGGTCTCCTCTTCCGCGAACGCGGCGAACCGACGCAGGAGGTCGACCACCCGGTGGGCGTAACCCCAGGCGTTGTCGTAGAAGGTGAGCGTCTTCGAGATCCGGCCGCCGACCGCCATGGTCGAGAGCGAATCGAAGGTGCCCGAGTACGGCGACTTCAGGATGTCCGAGGAGACGATCGGCTCGGTCTCGAAGGCGATGATCCCGGCGAGCTCGTCGGCGCAGGCCGCGGCCACCTCCCGGTTGATCTCTTCGGCCGTCACCGGGCGGGGATGCCAGCAGGTCAGGTCGACCACCGAACCGTTGGCGACCGGCACGTTGAGGGAGAGGCCGGAGATCCGGCCGGCGAGCGCCGGCATCAGCGCGTCGATGACCTCGTCGGCGTTGGTCGGCTGCGGAATGATGTTCTCCGCCGCCGCGCGGCCGCTGCGCATGTCGTCGGCGGGCACGTCGGCGAGCCGGAGATTGCTGCCGTAGGCGTGGACGCTGGTCAGGAACGCGCGCTCGATGCCGAAGCGCTCGGAGAGCACCCGCAGCACCGGCGCGGCGCAGTTCGAAGTGACCGAGCCGATCGAGACCACCCGATGGCCGGGCTCGAGGCTCGCTTCGTTGACGCCATGCAGGATCGTGGTGTCGGGCGGCTCCGCCGAGGGCGAACAGAGCACGACGCGGCGCGCGCCGCGCGCGATCTCGGCGTCGATCTCCGCGCGCGAGACGACGCGGCCGGCGGCGATCACCACGACCTCGACCCCGAGCGCGCGCCAGTCGGGCGCCGGCGCCTCGGAGCCGGAGAAGAGGGCCACCCGCCGCGCCCCCACCTCCAGGCCGTCGCCGTCGACCCGGAGTGGCAGCGGGAATCGGCCGTGGAGGGTGTCGAAGCGGAGCAGGTACTCGATCTGCTCCGCCTCGGCCGGGTCGGCGACCGCGGCGAGCACGAGATCGTTCGTGCCCGTCAGGATGCGGACCAGATTGCGGCCGACACGGCCGCAGCCGAGCAAGCCGATCGACAGAGTGCTCATGCGGGAATCCGCCTCGCTTCTCCGCGGCGCCGCTGGCTGCTGCTCGCGGTCGCCGCCGCCATAGAATGAGGATTATGGCAAAACTCTCTCCGTTCCGGGCGCTGCGACCCGCCGCCAAGGTGGCGCCCCGCGTGTCGTCGGTGCCCTACGATGTCGTCTCGACCGCCGAAGCGCGCGCTCTCGCCCGGAACGAGCCGCTCTCGTTCCTCCGCGTCACCCGCTCGGAGCTCGAGCTCGCCGAGGGCGCCGACGCGTATGCCCCGGAGGTCTACGACCGGGCGCGCGTCAACCTCGACCGGATCCGGACCGAGGCGCCGCTCGAGCTCGAGTCCGAGCCGAGCCTCTATCTCTACCGCCTGCGCATGGGCGACCACGTCCAGGTCGGCGTCGCCGGCGCCTTCTCGGTCGACGAGTACGAGCGCGACCTGATCAAGAAGCACGAGCGGACGCGCCGCGTCAAAGAGGACGACCGCACCCGCCACATCGTGACCCTGCGCGCCCAGACCGGCGTCGTCTTCCTCACCTATCGCGCCTCGGCCGCGGTCGACGCCGTGGTCGCCCGGGCGACGGCGGCGCCGCCGCTCTACGACTTCGTCTCCGCCGACGGCGTCGGTCACACCGTCTGGCGGGTCTCCGCCGCCGACCGGGACGCCCTGGTGACCGGTTTCGCGGCGGTACCGCTCCTCTACATCGCCGACGGACACCACCGCGCCGCCTCCGCCTGGCGCGCGCGCGGCGAGCTCGCGGCGGGGCGCTCGCCGCATCCGCCGGCACCCGGCGCCGGCGGCGCGGACGACTTTCTCGCCGTGGCCTTCCCGCACGATCAGATGCAGATCCTCCCCTACCACCGCGTGGTGCGCGACCTCGCCGGGCGCGAGCCCGCGGCATTGCGCGCCGAGCTCGCGCGGCGCTTCCCGTTGGTCGAGGGGCCGCCGCAGCCGGCGGCGAAGGGCCGCGTGAGCTGCTACCTCGACGGCACCTGGTCGACTTTCGTCCTGCCCGAGCCGGCGGCCGCGGCCTCGCCGGTCGCGCGGCTGGACTGCCAGCTGCTGCAGGAGCAGGTGCTGTCGCCGCTGCTCGGCATCGGCGACCCGCGCACCGACCAGCGGATCGACTTCGTCGGTGGCATCCGCGGCACCGCCGAGCTCGAGCGGCGAGTCGCCTCCGGGGAGATGGCGATCGCCTTCGCCCTCCATCCGGTCACCATCGGTGACCTCTTCGCGGTCGCCGACGCCGACGAGATCATGCCGCCCAAGTCGACCTGGTTCGAGCCCAAGCTGCGCGACGGGCTGCTCGTGCGCGAGATCTGAGCGCCCGCGATGGAGGCGCGATGAAAGTCCTGGTCGCCGACGTGTTCGAAGCCAGCGGGCTCGCCGGGCTGGCCGCCTGCGGCTGCGAAGTCGACTCCCGCCCCGAGCTCGAGGGCGAAGCGCTCGCGGCGGCGATCCGCGAGTCGGGCGCGCAGATCCTGATCGTCCGCTCGACCCGGGTGACGGCGCCGATGCTCGACGCGGGGCGCCTGGCGCTGGTGGTGCGGGCCGGCGCCGGGGTCAACACGATCGACGTCGCCGCCGCGTCGGCGCGAGGCGTCTACGTCGCCAACTGCCCGGGCCAGAACTCGATCGCGGTCGCCGAGCTGACGATGGGGCTGCTGCTGGCGCTCGACCGCCGCATCCCCGACGCGGTCGCCGACCTGCGCGCGGGGCGCTGGAACAAGAAGGAATACGGACGGGCCCGCGGGCTCCACGGCCAGGTGCTCGGCGTGCTCGGCCTCGGCTCGATCGGCTGCGAGACGATCCGGCGGGCGGCGGCCTTCGGCATGCCGGTGGTCGCCTGGAGCCGGCGCTTCGACGGCGCCGACCGGCCATTGACCGACGACGAGATCGCCGCGCTCGGCCTCGAGGCCGCCGCCGCGCGGGTTTCGATCCGGCTGGCCCCCTCCCCCGCCGAGGTCGCCGCGCGCTGCGACGCGCTGACGATCCACCTCGCGCTCGGACCCGAGACGCGTGGCTTGGTGGGCGCCGAGGTCCTGGCGCGCCTCGCGCCGGGGGCGATGCTGATCAACACGGCGCGCGGCGAGGTGGTCGACGCCGAGGCCCTCGCCGCGGCGGCGCGCGAGAAGGGTCTGCGGCTCGGGCTCGACGTCTTCGCGCGGGAGCCCGCCGGAGGCACCGGCGAGTTCACCGACCCGATCGTCGCGCTGCCCGATGTCTACGGCACCCATCACGTCGGGGCCTCGACCGACCAGGCCCAGGAGGCGATCGCGGCGGAAGCGGTGCGCATCGTCCGCACCTACGCCGAGCGCGGCCGGGTGCCCAACTGCGTCAACCTCGCCGGCCGCACGCCCGCCACCCACCGGATGGTCGTCCGCCATCGCAACCGGCCGGGAGTGCTCGCCCACGTCTTCGAGCGGCTGCGCGCCGACGGCATCAACGTCCACGAAACCGAGAACGTGGTCTTCGACGGCGCCGAGGCGGCGACCGCCACCATCCACCTCCACGGCGCGCCCTCGGCCGCCACGGTGGAGGCGATCCGTGCCGGCCACGACGCGATCCTCGACCTCCGCCTGGTGGCGCTCTGAGCGCGGCCGACGACACCGGCTCGGCGCCGCGTCGGCCGCCGCTCGAGGTCGCCGAGACGACGCGCTCCGGGCCGCGCGGCCGGGCGGAGCTGTTGATCGAGATCCCGCACGGCGCCACCTCGCGGCGGCACTTCGACGCGGTCGCGGCCCGGCTCGCGGGCCCGCTGCCGGCCGACCTCGCCGCCTTCTTCCACGTCAACACCGACGAAGGCGCGCCGGAGCTCGCGCGGGCGATCGCCGCGGCCCTGCCCGGGCGGCGGGTGGTGATCCTGCGCGCCCTCGTGCCGCGCACCTTCGTCGACTGCAACCGCGTCGTCACCGGGGAGGTCGCGGCGGGGATGACCGCCGGTCTGCCCGTCTACCTGCGCGATGCGGCGGACCAGGCGCTGCTGCTCGAGCTGCACCGGCGCTACTCGGCCCTCGCCGAGAGCGCCTACGAGGAGGTCTGCGGCGGCGGCGGGCTGGCGCTGGCCCTGCATACCTACGCGCCGCGCTCGGTCGAGGTCGCGGTCGACGACGACGTGGTCGCCGCGCTGCGCGCCGCCTACCGGCCCGGACGGCGCGAGCGCTGGCCACCGCGGCCGCCGATCGACCTCATCACCCGCGCCCCCGGCGGTGAAACGCTGGCGCCCTCGGCGCTCGTCGCCGCTCTCCACGAGTCGCTCTCGCCGCTCGGACTCGGTCCGGCCGAGAACTCGACCTACGAGCTCCACCCGGCGACCACCGGCTACCGCCACGCGCGCCGACATCCCGGCCAGGTGCTCTGCCTCGAGGTCCGCCGCGACCTGCTGGGCGCCCCGTGGCGCCCTTTCGTCGAGTCGCGGATCGGGCCGCGCAAGTGCGCGCGCCTGGCCCGCCCGCTCGCCGCCGCGATCGCCGCCGCGCTGGCGGCGCCTCAGTCGTCTTCGTCGTCGGCGTAGCCGGTCAGGAAATCGACCGCGGTCACGGCGGCGCCGACGAAGAACTCGGCGTCGATCCGCTCGAAGGTGTCGTTCGGCGTGTGGTAGTCGGGATGGTCTTCGACGCCGAAGTAGAGCCAGGGCACTCCCAGCTCGTGGAAGGCGGCGTGGTCGGATTCCGAGCTCCAATCGAAGCGCTCGTCGTCCGGGTCCGGCTGGTCGTGGCCCAGGCGGACGGTGACCGGCGAGCGCGCGGCGGCGGCGAGCAGCGCGGGGGCGAGGGCGGCGTGGTGGGAGATCCCGGCCACCCAGAGCTCGCCCCGCTCGCTGCGCGACAGCATGTCGAGGTTGACCACCAGGCCGACCCGTTCGAGCGGGAAGGGGGGATCGGCGGCGAGCGCCGTCGACCCCGCCTGCCCCTCCTCCTCACCATCCGGCGAGACCAGCAGGACGCCGCGCCGCCGTGGCCGTTCGGCCAGGGCCGCCGCCGCGCCCAGCAGGGTGGCGAGGCCCGAGGCGTTGTCGTCGGCGCCGGGGTGGAGCTCGCCGTCGAGGCGGCCCAGGTGGTCGTGATGGGCGAGCACGAGCAGCCAGCTCGCCCCTTCGTCCTCCCCCGGCAGCCAGCCGATCAGGTTGACGCCACCGGGATCGCCTGCGAAGGGGTGGCGGAAGCGCCCAGCCCAGGGCTTGACCCCAACGGCCTCGAGCCGGCCGATCAGATACTCGCGGGCCCGCTCCGCGCCGACCGTGCCCGTGGCCCGGCCACCCATCGCCTCCGAAGCCAGCACCCGGACGTCCTCGAGCAGCTGGCGAGCGAACAGCGAATCGCGCATCGGGAGATGCTAGCCGACTGCCCGGACCCATTCCCGCTGATACGATTCACGGGGCGTCATTCGCCCGCCGCAGCCCCCCAAGGAGCCTCCAGATGTCCACTTCCGTCCATCGGATCCACAACTTCTCCGCCGGTCCGGCGATCCTCCCCCTCCCCGTGCTCGAGCAGGCGCAGCGCGACCTGGTGGCCCTGCCCGGAGTCGGCATGTCGGTGCTCGAGATCAGCCACCGCTCCAAGGTCTTCGAGGCGATCTGCTACGGCGCCGAGGAGAACGTCAAGAAGCTGGCCGGCGTCCCCGACGGCTACCACGTCCTCTTCCTGCAAGGCGGCGCGACGCTGCAGTTCTCGATGGTGCCGATCAACCTGCTGCCCGCGGGCGGCACGGCCGATTACCTCGAGACCGGAGCCTGGTCGGAGAAGGCAGCCAAGGAGGCCGCCAAGGTGGGGAGCGTGCACGTCGCGGCGAGCTCCAAGGCGACTCAGTTCGACCGCATCCCGGCGACCTCCGCGGCGAGCTGGAGCGCCTCGCCCGCCTACGTCCACATGACCTCGAACAACACCATCTTCGGCACCCAGTACCACCAGCTGCCGGAGCCGCCGGCGGGCGTGCCGCTGGTCAACGACGCCTCGTCGGACATCTTCTGCCGGCCGGTCGACGTCTCGCGGTTCGGGCTGATCTACGCCGGCGCCCAGAAGAACCTCTCGATCGCCGGTCTCACGCTGGTGATCGTCCGCGACGACCTGCTCTCCCGCGTCGCCGCGAACGCGCCGATCTATCTGAAGTACTCGACCCACGCCAAGGAGCGCTCGCTCTACAACACGCCGCCGGTGTTCGGCATCTACGTCCTCCACCTGGTGCTGGAGCATCTGCTCGCGACCGGCGGCCTCGACGGCGCCGAGCGGCGCAACCGGCGCAAGGCCGAGAAGCTCTACGCCGCGATCGACGGCTCCGGCGGCTTCTACCGCGGCCACGCGCAGCCGGACTCGCGCTCCTGGATGAACGTCACCTACCGGCTGCCCACCGAGGAGCTCGAGCAGCGGTTCGTCCAGGAAGCGAAGGCCGCCGGGCTCGACGGCCTCAAGGGCCACCGCTCCGTGGGCGGCATCCGCGCCTCGATCTACAACGCCTTCCCCGAGGAGGGGGTCGACGCCCTCGTCGCCTTCATGGCCGACTTCCAGCGCCGCGCCGGCTGAGATCTTTCCGGGGACCTTGCCGCTCCGGGTCCGAGCGGGGAGAATCGGCGGCATGCCGGACGAGCGCCAACCCGCCGACGAGCCCGCCCGCGGCGACATCACCGAGCTCCTGTCGGCCGCGCGCGCCGGCGACCGGGCCGCGATGGACCGCCTGTTCGAGACCGTCTACCGCGAGCTCAAGCAGATCGCCCGGCGCCTGCTGCGCGGCCGCTCGCCCGGCGCGACGCTCGAGACGACCGCGCTCGTCCACGAGGCATACTTCCGGCTGGCGCGCCAGGAGGCGCCCGATCTCCAGGACCGTGTCCACTTCTTCGCCGTCGCGGCGCGGGCGATGCGGCAGATCGTGATCGACCACGCCCGCGCCCGCCAGGCCGCCAAGCGGGGCGGGGGCCAGGTCCCGGTCGACCTCGAAGTGGCGGAGGTCTCGATCGCTGCCCGGCCCGAGGCCGAGCTGATCGCGATCGACGCCGCGCTCACCGAGCTCGAGGCGCTCGACGCCCGGCTCGGCCGGGTGGTCGAGCTCCGTTTCTACGGCGGCCTGACCTTCGAGGAGATCGGCACCGCGCTCGGCCTCACCGACCGGACGATCAAGCGCGACTGGCGAAAGGCGCGCGCCTTCCTCGGCGCCCGCCTCAATGCCGGCCCAGGATCAGACGCGAGCCCCGCTGCCAGGTGAAGTAGGACCACACCCACTGCGTGAAGACCAGCAGCTTGTTGTTGAACTCCGCCAGGAAGCGGATGTGGACGAAGGCCCAGATCAGCCATGCCGGAAACCCGGCGAGGCGCAGACGCCCCAGCTCCAGCACGGCGTAGTTGCGCCCCACCACCGCCAGGTTGCCCTTGTCGCGGTAGCGAAAGGGGGCGAGCGCCGGCCGGCCGGCGACCCGCCGAGCGATCGCGCGGCCGACGTGGCGCCCACCTTGGATCGCCACCTGCGCCACGCCCGGCAGCGGCCGCCCGTCCTGCTCCCGGGCGGCGACATCGCCCACCACGAAGACCTCGGGATGGCCGGGCACCGAGAGGTCGGGCTCGACCCGCACACGCCCGGCCCGGTCGGTGGCGGCGCCCAGCCAGGCGGCCACCGGCGAGGGTCGCACTCCGGCGGTCCAGAGCACCACGCCGGCCTCGATCCGCTCGCCGCCGACGGCGACCCCGCCGGCGTCGATCGCTTCGACCGGCCGGCCCGTGCGGATCTCGACCCCCATGCGGACCAGCCGCTCGTGCGCGCGCCGGGCCAGCCGCTCGTCGAACGTCGGCAGGATTCGAGGCCCGGCCTCGACCAGCACGATGCGGGCGCTCCTGGGATCGACCCGGCGGAAGTCCTGGGCGAGCGTCGCGCGCGCGAGCTCGGCCGCCGCGCCGGCCATCTCGACGCCGGTCGGGCCGGCGCCGACCAGCACGACCGTCAGCAGGTCGCGCCGGCTCTCGGGCTGCTCCTGCGTCTCGGCGCGCTCGAACGCACCGAGAATCCGCGCCCGCACCGAGGTCGCGTCCTCGAGCGTCTTCAGCCCCGGGGCGAAGCGGGCGAAGTCGTCGCGGCCGAAATAGCTCTGCGTGACACCGGTCGCGAGCACGAGATAGTCGTAGGCGAGCCGCACGGCGCCGCGCTCGGCGACGTCGATCTCGAGCGCGCGCCCCGCCAGGTCGACGCCGGTCGCCTCGGCCATCATCACCGTCGCGTTCTTCTGCGCGCGCAGGATCTGGCGGATCGGCGAGGCGATGTCCCCGGGGGCGAGCCCGGCGGTCGCCACCTGGTAGAGCAGGGGCTGAAAGAGGTGATGGTTGGTGCGGTCGACGAGCGTCACCTCGACCGGAGCGCGGCGCAGGACCTTCGCGGCGGCCAAGCCGCCGAAACCCCCACCGACGATCACCACTCTCGCTCTCGCTCTCGCGCTCATGGCCGTCACTCCTCGGCGGAGCGGCGACTGTATCGCGGCGGCGTCAGCCCTTGACCACCGCGGCGGGGCGGAGGCGGGCGACCGGCACGGCGAGCCCGGCGCCGGCGACCGCGGCCACGACCTCCGCGACGTCCTTGTAGGCCTCCGGCATCTCCTCGTCGACCGTGGCGCGGCCGGCCGCCCGCACCAGGATGCCGCGCCCTTCGAGCTCGGCGCGGATGTCGCGCCGCGCGGCGGCCCGCTTGGCGGCGTGGCGCGAGAGGCGCCGGCCGGCGCCGTGGCAGCAGGAGGCGAAGGTCTCCGCGGCCGCGCCCGGCGCGCCCGCGAGCACGAAGCTCGCGCGCCCCATGTCGCCCGGCACCAGCACCGGCTGGCCGCTGTCGCGGAAACGCGGGGCGAGCTCCGGGTGCCCGGGCGGGAAGGCGCGGGTCGCCCCCTTGCGGTGGACGCAGAGGCGACGGAGCCGACCACCCACCTCGTGCTCCTCGAGCTTGGCGATGTTGTGGGCGACGTCGTAGACGAGCTCGATTCCGGCCTCGACCCCGGCGCCGTAGATCTGCCCGAACGTCCGCCGGACGTGGTGGGTGATCAGCTGGCGGTTGGCGAAGGCGAAGTTGGCGGCGGCGTTCATCGCCCCCCAGTAGGCCCGCGCTTCGGAGCCGCCGAGCGGCGCGCAGGCGAGTTGCGGATCGGGCAGCTCGATGCCGTGTCGGCGCGCCGCCGCGAGCATGGTGTCGAGATGGTCGTCGCAGACCTGGTGCCCGAGCCCGCGCGAGCCGGTGTGGATCAGCACCGTCACCTGGCCGGGGGCGAGCCCGAAGGCCTCGCCGAGCGTCGCGTCGAGCAGGTCGTCGACCCACTGCACCTCGACGAAGTGGTTGCCGGAGCCGAGCGTGCCGAGCTGGTCGCGCCCGCGCTCCCGGGCGCGCCGCGAGACCCGCCCCGGATCCGCTTCGGGGAGCCGGCCCCCCGCTTCGATGGCCTCGAGGTCCTGGTCCCGGCCGAAGCCCATCGCAACCGCGCGCGCCGCCCCGCCCGCCAGGACCCGGTCGAGCTGCGGATCGGTCAGCCGCAGGTCCGAGCGCGCGGAGCCGACCCCCGACGGCACGGCGCCGAAGAGCGCGTCGACCAGCTCGGCCAGCCGCGGCCGCAGGTCGACGATGCCGAGCGGCACCGAGAGCAGCCGCACGCCGCAGTTGATGTCGTAGCCGACGCCGCCCGGCGAGATGACGCCCTCCGACGGGTCGAACGCCGCGACCCCGCCGATCGGAAAGCCGTAGCCCCAGTGGATGTCGGGCATCGCGATCGAGGGGCCGACGATCCCCGGCAGGCAGGCGACGTTGGCGACCTGGCGCAGCGACTCGTCCCCGGCGAGGTCCGCCACCTGGGCCTCGGACGCGAACACCCGGCCCTCGGTCCGCATCGCGCCGGTGCGCGGAACGCGCCAGCGCCAGCCGTCGATCCGCTCGAGCGTGGGGATTCGTCCGCTCACAGGTCGAACACCAACTCGACGCGGAATCCCGGCTCGCGACCGCCGCCGGCCGCGGTGCGCTCGAAGAGGTAGCCGTGCCGGGTCACGGCCTTGATCTGCCGCTCGCTCACGTGGCGGGCGGGGTCGAAGCGCTCACCCGCCAGGCGCGGGGGGTCCCCGAGCCGCACCGCGGCCGGCAGGAAGCCCTCCGCGTCGAAAAGGTAGACCAGCTCGCGGACGAAGCGAAAGAAGCGCTCGGCTTCGTCGCCCTCCTGCGCCGGCAGCGCGCGCTCCTCCCGAGCCGCGACCGGCGACTCCCCCACCAGCGCCTCGCGCACCAGCCGCGCCGCCGCGACGTAGAGGCCGGGCAGGTCGGCCGCCTCGAGCTCGGCGCGCAGGTCAGCGGTGTGGGCGAGGAGGCGGTGGGACACGGCGGGCTCCGCGAGCGATTCCGCTTCAGAATAGCGCTTCCGCGCGAGGCTCAATCGCCCGCGAGCAGGCGGTCGATCTCGGCCAGTTCCCGCCGCGCGGGAGCCGCCACCAGCAGGAGCGCGCGCGAGCGCCGCAGCCGGTCGCGCCCCGCCGTCTCGCCGCGCGCCAGCTCGAGCCGGCCGACGTCGTAGTGGGCGAGGGCCGAATTCAGGTGGTCGGGGCCGAGCCGCTCCAGGGTGAGGTCGAGCGCGCGCCGGAAGGCCGCCTCCGCCGCCGCCGCGTTGCCGAGCGCCTCCTCGGCGCGGCCGAGCCCGCGCAGCGGGTAGTAGAGCAGGGCGTGGCTCGCTCCCGCCGACCGCGAGGCCGCCGCGACGACTTCGCGAAAGGTCTCGCGCGCCTCCAGGTGCAGACCGAGCCGCAGCGCGATCGAAGCGACGTTGGAGAGCTGGAGGATGGTCTCGGCGTGATCGGCGCCGGTGTGGCGGACGTGCAGCCCGTGGGCACGCCGCGCCTCGGCCAGTGCCTCCTCGGCGCGGCCCACCTGGAGCAGGGAGTTGGTGCGGATGGTCGCGAGCTCCGCGCCCTGGCGCGAGTCGCCGGCGCCGGCGGCCTCGAGGATCGCGAGCGCCCGGTCGGCGTCGGCGAGGGCGGCGGCGCCGTCGCCGCGGATCGCGGCGAAGCTCGAGCGGTTGGCCAGGCTCTCGGCGATCGACGGATCGCCGGGCCGCAGGTGGGCGAGCTTCGCCGCGAGTGCCCGCTCGATCAGGCGGTCGGCCGCCGCGAAGTCGCCCACGGCGGCGCGGGTCTCGGCCAGGTCGTCCCAGAGGTCGGCCTGCAACAGCGGGTCGTCCGCCAGCTCGGCGTCGATCCGCGCCTCCGCCCGGTCGAGCAGCGCGGCGATCGAGAGCGGCTCCTCCCGGTCGCGCTGCATCGGGCTCGCCTCGCGGAAGATGGAGAGCAGGAAGTCCTTCATCCTGCCGGCGCGCTCCCCGGCGGCGAGCGCGCGCGCCGCCTCGGATTCGGCCCGCTCCGCTTCGCGGGTCGCGCGCTCCGCGGCGCGGCTCGCCCGCTCGGCCTGGATCAGCGCGGCGCCGAGTCCCAGGGTGAGCGCGGCCACGGCGGCGGCCGCGGCCGCCACCGCCGTCCGGTGCCGGAGGGCGAACTTGCGGGCGCGGTAACCGGCCGAGTCGGGGCGCGCGGTGACCGGGCGCCGCGCCAGGTGCGCCCGCAGATCGGCGGCGAGCGCCGCCGCCGAGGGGTAGCGGCGCTCGGGCTCGCGCCGCAGGGCCATCAGCACGACGGCGTCGAGATCGCCCTCGAGCCGGCGCGCGTAGCCCGCCGACGTCGCGCCCGAGCTGGTCGCCTCGGCCCGCCGCGCGACCTCCGACGGACGCTCGACCGTCTCGCGGCGCACCTGGTCCGCGAGCCCGGCCGGTGTCGTCGAACGCCGGCGGTGCGGCAGCTGCCCGGTCAGCAGCTCGTAAGCCAGGACGCCGAGCGAGTAGACGTCGGTCGCCGTGGTCACCGGCTCGCCGAGGATCTGCTCCGGCGCGGCGTAGGCGGGGGTGAGCGCGCGCGCCTCGGTGCGGGTGAGGCCGGGGTCGAGCTCCGGATCGAGCAGCTTGGCGATGCCGAAATCGAGCAGCTTGACCTCTCCCGCCGGCGTCACCAGGACGTTCGAGGGCTTGAGATCGCGGTGGACGACGAGGTTGCGGTGGGCCGCGTCGACGGCATCGCAGACCGCGGCCAGAAGTCGCAGGCGGGCTTCGAGATCGAGCCCGTGGGAGGTGGCGTGCGCGGTGATCGGCTCGCCCTCGACGCGCTCCATGGCGAACCAGGGGCGGCCGTCCTCGCTGACGCCACCGTCGAGCACCCGCGCGATGCCGGGGTGGGAGAGTCGCGCCAGCACCTGGCGCTCGACTTCGAAGCGGGCCAGGACGGCGGCGCTCGACATCTCGGCGCGGACGAGCTTGATCGCCGCGGTCTGCGCGAAGCCGCCCTCGGTCCGCTCACCCAGCCAGACCTCGCCCATGCCGCCGGTGCCGAGCAGCTCGACCAAGCGCCACGCGCCGACCCGCTCGGGCGCCCGCGCGCCCGGCGCCGCGAGGCCGGCCGCCACCGCCGACGCGACCGCCGGTTCGGCGGCTTCGAGCGGCCCGCTCGCCGCCTCGTCCGCGGCCAGCATCCGGCTGACGCGGGCGGCGAGATCGGGCGACTCCGCGGCGAGCCGCCCCAACCGCTCGCGCCGCACCGCCGCGTCGAGATCCAGCAGCGCATCGAGCTCGGCCAGGGCCCGAGCGGCGAGATCGCGTTCCGAGGTCATACCTGCCGATCCTAGCCGACGCCGCTCACCAGCCACCCTCCCCCTACCGGCATGCCGAGCCGAGATGGCCATCGGAGCGAAAAGAAAAAGCGTTCTGTTGAAGGACGCGCCAAGCCGGTTCTGTTGAAGGGGGTGGTCAACCGAGCGCCGCCTCGAGCTCGCAGCGGCCGCTGGTGCGGAGAGGACCTCCCCTTCTATGGAGCTTTTCGCTTTTCGCCTTTCGCCTTTCGCTTCTCGCGCGATCGACGAAAGGCGTCTCCGCGAGCCACCAGCTGAGCAGCCTGCGAGGCTGCCGTGACCGCCGGAGCGAAAAGCAAAAGCGTTCTGTTGAAGGGGGTGGTGAACCGAGCGCCGCCTCGAGCTCGCAGCGGCCGCCGGTGCGGAGAGGATCTCCCCTTCTATGGAGCCTTTGGCTTTTGGCTCTTCGCTTTTGGCTTTTGACTTTTGGCTCTTGGCTTCTTGCTTCTTGCTTCTTGCTTCTTGCTTCTTGCTTCTTGCTTCTTGCTTTTCGCGCTTCGGGCTGTGGTTCCGGGCTCTTGCCGGTGCGGTCGGCTGGGGAGGGGGGCTTTCGTCTAGGATCTCGGCGCTTGGACGCTCCGCTCGCACGCTCCGCCGCTCTGGCGGCCGACGAAGGCGACGCGCGCCCCTACGGCCGTCTGCGGTGGCTGGGGCTCGCCTGGCTCGCCGTCTACCTGCCGAGCTACACGCTCGCCTACGGGGTCACCAACTTCCTCTTCCTGTGCAACCTGGGCGTCATGGTGACTGCCGTCGCGCTGGTGGCCGGCAGCCGGCTCTGGCTGTCGAGCCAGGCGGTCGCGGCGCCGGTGATCGGTCTCGCCTGGGGCCTCGACGCCGGCTCCCGCCTGCTCCTCGGCGCGCACCTGTTCGGCGGCACCGAGTACATGTGGGATCCTCAGTATCCGCTCTTCACCCGGCTGCTCTCGCTCTATCACGTCGCCTGGCCGCTGCTGGTCCTCTGGTGCGTCCGACGCGCCGGCTACGACCGCCGCGGCTGGCCGCTCCAGACGGCGATCGCCGCCGCCGCCCTCATCGTCGCGCGCTCGGCGACCGGCCCGGAGGAGAACGTCAACTTTGCCTTCCGCGACCCGTTCTGGAACCTCCAGCTCGGCCCCGCGCCTCTCCACCTCGCCCTCGTCCTCGCCGCCCTCGCCGGCCTCGCCTACGGCGCGACGCACCTTCTTCTGCTCCGCCTCGCGCCGCGCGCGGCGGCGGGTCGCTCGACTCGGAGCTGAGCTCCGGAAACGAGCTCAGCGCGGGCCGCCCAGCTCGCCGGCGCGGACGGCGGCGATCTCGACGGCGCGGGAGAGGACGGAGCGGATCTTGCCGTCCTCCAAGGCGAGGATGCCGGCGATGGTGCAGCCGGCTGGGGTGGTGACGTCGTCCTTGAGCGAAGCCGGGTGGCGCCCGGTCTCGAGCACCATCGCGGCGGCGCCGTAGACCATCTGCGCCGCCATTTCGAGCGCCGTCTGGCGCGGCAGGCCGCGCGCCACGCCGCCGTCGGCCAGCGCCTCCAGGATGACGTAGACGAAGGCTGGGCCGGAGGCCGACAGCCCCGTCACCGTGTCCATGTGCTTCTCTTCGAGCTCGACCACGCGGCCGAGCGGCTCGAACAGGGCGCGCGCCGTGCGCAGGTGCGCCGCGCCGGCGCGTGCGCCCGCCGACAGCACCGTGGTGCCGCGGCGGATCGAGCAGGGGGTGTTCGGCATCGCGCGCACCACCGGCACGCGGCCCCCCAGCGCCTCCTCCAGCTGCCCCGTGGTGACCCCGGCGGCGATCGAGACCGCGAGCGTCGCCGGCCGCAGGGCCGCCGCTCGCCCCAGCTCGCGCGCCACTTCGAGCGTCTTGGGCGGCTTGAGCGCGAAGAGGACGACATCGGCGCCGGCCGCCACCTCGCCGCTGTCGGTCGAGACCGCGATCCCCAGCTCGCGCGCCAGCCGCGCTGCCCCCTCCCGCGTCCGCGTCGAGCCGACGAGCGCCCGGCGCGGATGACCGCTCGCCAGCATCCCCTCGACGATCGCCCGACCCATCAGTCCCAATCCCAGTACCGAAACCCGCTTCGCCGCTGCCCGCTTCGATGCTGCCCGCTTCGATGCCATGCGCTCCTCCCGTCGGATGCCCGAGAACTCTACCGCTGGCGGTCGAGGTGGCCGGCTCGCGAGCTCGCCTCGCCACCGGCGTGCCCGCTTCCGGGCCGCTCAGCCACCGAGCGCGAATCTGGCGAGTCCGGCGGCGGCCCCCGCGGCGACCAGCCACGGCACTTTGACCTCGAAACGGACGAGAGCCAGGAGCGCGGCCGCCGCGAGCAGCACGGCCACGGCGTCGAGTCGAGCGCCCGCCCAGAGCACCTGACCGCCGAAGACGAAGCCCAAGTGGAGGATGACCCCGACCACCGCGGCGGTGACTCCGGCCAGCGCTCCGGTGAGCCAGCGGCGTCCGCGCAGCCGGTCGACGTACGGGGCGCCGACCAGGATGAAGACGAACGAGGGTAGGAAGGTCACCCACGCGGTCACCGCGGCGCCGGCGGTCGCCGCGGCGAGTGGGCTCCAGCCGCCGGAGTGGTTCCAGCCCGCCTGGAAGCCGACGAACTCGAGCACGATGATGAGCGGCCCCGGCGTGGTCTCGGCGAGCGCGAGGCCGTCGAGCATGGCCTCCGGCGAGAGCCAGCCGAAGCGGCCCACCGCGACCTGCGCCACGTAGGCGAGCACGGCGTAGGCACCGCCGAAGGTGACGAACGCGGCGCGGGTGAACAAGCCGTAAAGGTCGGTGAGGACCGGCGCGGCCGGGCGCGCGAGCGCCACCAGCGCGAACCCCGCCGCCCAGAGCGCCGCTCCCACGACGAGCGGGCGCCACGGCGGGCGAGGGGGGTTGCTCTCGCTGGCGGGCGATTCCTCGGCCGCCGGCGCGGCAGGCGCGAAACCGACGGCGAAGCGAGCACAGAGCGCGCCCGCGACCGCGGCCGCGGCGACGATCGCCGGGAAGGGGGCGGAGAGCGCGGCGAGCGCCGCGAAGGCGGCAGCGGCGAAGGCGGCATGGAGCGGGTGTCGAAAGGCCCGCCGCCCGATGCGCATCACCGCTTCGAGGACGATCGCCACCACGACCGGCTGGATGCCGCCGAGGGCGGCCGCGATGGCCGGCGTCTCACCGTGCGCGGCGTAGAGCCACGCGAGCGCCCAGAGCAGCACGACCGACGGCAGCACGAAGCCGAGGCCGGCGGCGATCGCACCGGCCGTGCCGTGCAGCAGCCAACCGAGGTAGATCGCGAGCTGCTTCGCCTCGGGCCCCGGCAGCAGCATGCAGAAGTTGAGCGCGTGGAGGAACCGCGGCTCGTCGACCCAGCGCCGCCGCTCGACCAGATCGCGGTGGAGCAGCGCGATCTGCCCGGCCGGGCCACCGAAGTTGATCCAGCCCAGCCGCGCCCAGTAAGCGAGCGCCGTACGAAAACTCGGCCGCGACGCGTTCACGGTGGGACCGGGCCGACGCCGCGCGCCGCGCGGCAGGCGCCGCAGGCGTGGTCGGCAGTCAGCCGCTCGTCGCCCGGAGCGCGGGTGAGCGAGCGCAGCAGCGCGTTGACCGCGCTGGTCGCGCTGGGGACGAAGGCGAGGTCGTCGGCCGCGGCGCCGACGAAGGCGCCGAGGGCCGCGCGCGGACAAGCGCCGAACGAGCCGTTGTCCAGATGGAGAACGCCCGGGTCGAGCGGCGGGAGCTGCGCGAAAGGGCTGGGCGCCATGGCCCGGGATCGTACCTCCTGGCTGGCCGCCGCAGGGCGAACCGCGGTTCATCTGCCGTCAGGCGGTCGACGACAGTTCCGCAGAGCGAAGTGCCAGGCGATTCGCGGCCCTCGCTCGCGAGCCGCGTCCACCCTCCAGCTCGGCGCAGGACCGCCTCCCGTTCAGGAGGCACTGTCAGAAACCGCCGACGCCTTGCTTCCCCGCTGGCGCCGCCGAACAGGCCTTCCGAGCCTTCGTCCCGGGCAAGCCCGCCGAGGCGCGTCGAGCTCCACCCTGCGGGCTCTCCGAGCCCGCGTGCTAGCCTCTTCCGGTGCGCGACCACGAGGCCATCGACCGGCGGAGCTTGGCGCTCGCTCGCGCGGTCGTCGAGGCCATCGACGCCGATCCCGAACATCGCGGACTCGAGGTGGCGCGCAGCAACTGCGCTCGTTGGACGGCGTCTCGGCGCTCGCCGGCGATCGACGAGTGGCGGGTACTGCTGACGCGCGAATGGAGCGAGATTCGCGCGGCCCTGCTCGATCCCGGAGAAGAAGGGCAACGGCTGCGCCAGAGCAGCCCTTTCGCCGGGATCCTCTCGCCGCGCGAGCGCTGGGCCGTACTGGCCCGGTTCCGAGATGACCCGCGAGCAGCTTGAGCACGTCCTGCGGGTCAGCGCAGCGCTGACGAGCCGCAACGACTTCGTCGTGATCGGCAGCCAAGCGCTCCTCGCTTCCTACCCGGCGGCCCCCGACGACCTGCTGCGCTCGATGGAAGTCGATCTCTACCCGCTGCACGCGCCGGAGCTGGCGGATCTGCTCGACGGCTCGATCGGCGAGCTCTCTCCGTTTCACGAGACTTACGGCTACTACGCGCACGGAGTCGGACCCGAGACGGCCAGACTCCCCTCGCAATGGCGGGACCGGCTGGTGCGGATCGAAACCGTCGGGTGCGTGGGATGGTGCCTCGCGATCGCCGACCTCGCGGTCAGCAAGCTCCTCGCAGGTCGCGCGCGCGATTTCGAGTTCGTTCGCGCGCTACTGCGCGAGCGACTGACGGCGAGCGCCGAGATCGATGCCCTGGCGAGCGAGCTCGACGCCTCGTTGGCGAGCCTCCTGAGAGAGCGACTAGCGATCGCCGCTCGGCCCTCTGGACCGGCGCTGCCCTGACTTTGGCGACGCAGGCGGCTAGCGGCCTGGCGAGCGCGGTCGCCTGGACGCGAGAGACGCCCCCCTCGACGCCGCAGACCAGCGCACCGTGGCCCACAGTCAAGCGCCCCGCGTCGAAAGGCGGCGCGCCAGGGCGAACAGCGGGAAGCCCGCGGCCAGGATGGCGAGGCCCGCCGCCGCGAGCCGGGGCTCCTGCCAGGCGACTCGCGCCGCGATCGCGGTGAGCACCGCGACGAACGCCGCCGGCAGCCAGGGGTAGCCGGGCATCCGGAACAGGTCGCCGCGCTCCTCCCCCACCCGCCGCGCGCGCAGCACGAAGAGTGTCGCGGCCACGGTCACCAGCGTCAGCGCGTCGGTGAACATGACGTACTGGAGCAGCTTCTCGAACGAGCCGAGGAAGAGCGCGGGGAGGATCATGGTGAGGGCCAGGAATGCCAGCGCCGTGTCCTGCGTCTGCGCGCCCGGGCGGATCGTGAGGAAGGCGCGGGGCAGCACGCCGTCCTCTGCCATTGCTAGGTAGCTGCGTGGCAGCTGCAGAATCGTGGCGTTCACGAAACCGGCGGCCGAGAGGAAAATCGCTACCGAGACCAGCGTCTGCCCGAGCGAACCGAAGCCGGCGCGCGCGAGATCGGCGCCCACCAGCTTGCCCGCCGTCATCCCTTCGATGCCCAGGGCGCGCAGGTAGGCGGCGTTGATCGCCAGGTAGAGCACCGTGACCGCCGCCATCCCCCAGCCGATCGCGCGTGGCAGCGTGCGCCGCGGCTGGCGCAGGTCGCCGGCCAGGTTCATCGTCTGCTGGTAGCCACCGAAGGTGTAGAAGACCGCGACCAGCCCGGCGATCAGCCCCCCCGCCGCCGGCGAGGCGGCGGGGGAGGTGACGGCCGCCGGCGCGGCCGGTGCCCAGGCGAGCCCCGCCGCCGCCAGCACGAACAGCAGCACGAGCTTCGCGCCCGAGAGCAGGTTCTGCGCGCGCGCGCCGCTGCGGATGCCGAGGAAGTTGAGGCCGAGCAGAACCGCCAGCATCGCGACGGTGGTCGCGGTCACCGCGCGTGGGTCGGTCCCCGTGCCGGGGTGCGCGAGCGCCAGCAGGTACTCGGCGCCGAGAAAGGCCACGCCGGCCGCGCCCGCGCCCTGCATCAGCAGCTGCGCCCAGTTGAGCGCGAAGGCGAGCGCCGGGTGGAAGCTCGCGGCGACGACCTTGTAGTAGGCGCCCGGGCGCGGGAAGCGCGAGCCGATCTCGGCGAAAGTGAGCGCGCCCGCCGCGCTCACCAGCCCGCCGATCCCCCAAGCCGCGAGGAAGAGCTCGCCGCCGCCGGTCGCGGCGGCGACCATCGCCGGCGTCCGGAAGATGCCGACGCCGATCACCAGGCTGACCAAGACCATCGCGCCGTCGAAGGCGCCCAGCCGGGGCTCGAGCCGCGCTTCAGGCACGGCCGAGCGCCTCGGTGAGCAGCTCCGCCAGCCGGTCGTACTGGCCCGCGTCGTTGTAGAGCTGCGCGGAGACGCGCACCACCTTGTCGCCCGCGGCGGGCCAGCCGAAGAACCAGGTCTCGACGCCGCGCTCGCGCGCCCAGTTCATCAGCGCCTCGTGCCCGAGCCGCGCCGCGGCGGAGCCGGGCGCCGGGGCGGGCAGCGGCAGCGAGGCGATCGAGCCCAGCATCTCCTCGGGGCAGGGCGGCTCGACCCCGAGCGCCGTGGCGATGCGCCGCCGCGTCTCGCGGCAGAGCGCCCGGTTGCGCGCCATGAGCTCGCTCCACCCGCCGGGCAGCAGGCCGCCCAGGTAGCGCAGGCACTCGGGAATGGCGAGCCAGGCGGTCGGGTCGAGCGTGCCGGTCCAGTCCCACTCCTCGCGGAAACTGGCCCCGCCCGCCGCGGCATCGAAACCGTGGCTGATGGTGAGCGGGTGGACGCCGCCCTGCAGGTCGCGGCGCACGTGCAGGAAGGCCGCGCCCTTGGGCGCGCAGAGCCACTTGTGGGCATTGGCGGTGTAGAACGCGGCGCCCAGCCGGTCGAGGTCGAGCGGCAGCATGCCGAGGGCGTGGGCACCGTCGACCAGCGTCTCGACGCCGCGCGCCGACAGCTCCGGCACCAGCCTCCCGATCGGCAGCACCAGCGCGGTCGGGCTGGTGACATGGTCGATCATCGCCAGGCGCGTGCGGGGCGTCACCGCCGCGAGCACTGGCGCCACCAGCTCCTCCTCGTTCGCCACCGGGAACGGCAGCCGCGCGACGACCACCCGCGCGCCGCTCCTGCCGGCGACGAAGTCGAGCGCCTTGCGGCAGGCGCCGTAGGCGTGGTCGGTGGTGAGCAGCTCGTCGCCCGGGGCGAAGGTGAGCGAGCGCAGCACCGCGTTGACCGCGCTGGTCGCGTTGGGGACGAAGGCGAGGTCGTCGGCCGCGGCGCCGACGAAGGCGCCGAGTGCCGCGCGCGCCGCCGCGAGCCGCCCGGGCAGGCGCCGGACCAGGAAGTCAGTCGGCTCGCGCTCGAGCTCCTCGGCGAGCGCGCGCTGAAACTCGAGCACCGCGCGCGGGCAGGCGCCGAAGGAGCCGTGGTTCAGATGCAGGACGCCCGGGTCGAGCGGCCAGAGCTCCGCGAAAGGGCTGGGCGCCATGGCCCGGGATCGTATCCCGTCGCTCGCCGCGGCGGTCCCGATCGTCGACCCACCCCCGAGGCGAGTTTCAGGCACGGGAGACTCGGGCGGCGACTTGCCCGAGGGACGTAATCGTGAACTCGCGCACGGAGACCGTGCTGCCGAAGCACGGGCCGATGGACGGAGCGGATTCGATCCCTGAATAGTCGCCTGCACGGTCGAAACGCACCTCGCCATCGACGACGACACGCATGCGGTCGAGTCCGATTTCCCACAGAATGTCGTGCCATTCGGTGGTCGTGAGGAACCCCTTGCCCTCGAGGCCGTGCTGCTCCGCCGTGGCGGGATCGTGGACGCGCAACTCGCGTATCGAGCACTCCCAGTTGAAGATCAGCTCGCCGCGGTGCCAGTGCATGCGCAAGTTGGTCGAATCGGTCTTCGCGACGACCCGGAAGGCGAACGGCGCGCGGCAGGCAAACGGGGCGACGGCCGCGGACATCACCCAGTTCATCGCCGAACCGGCGACCTCGATGGCATCGTCCACGCAAGTGATCACGCATCCCTGGTGCGGAATGAGGCGGGTGATCAGATTATCCGACATGATCGGACCAGACGGCGAGCTCGTTGCCGCTCGGATCCTGGAAGTGGAACCGGCGGCCACCGGGAAAGGCGAAGATTTCCTGGCTGACCACCCCGCCTGCTCGCCGAACCCTGGCGAGCGTCAACTCGAGATCCGTCGAATACAGGATGACCAACGGCCCACCGGCGATCACCGCCGCCTCCAACCGCAGCCCGCCGGCTTCGCCTCCTCGTCGCCTCCGAATCCCGGCGTAGCCGGGTCCGTAGTCGGTGAACTCCCAGTCGAACGCCGCTGAATAGAACCCCTGCGAGCGGGCCATGTCGGTTACCGCCACCTCGATGTAGTCGATCTCGTGGTGCGTGTGATCGCTCTCCGCCATTTCAGTCTCCTTCGGCACGGCCTCGCGGTTTCAGGGGCTCACCGAAATAGAGCGTGTGCCCCTGGTCGTCGTGGACGACGATCTCCCTCGTGTCCCAGGGCGTCTCGTGAACATTCTGAACCAGAGGAACCCCGCCGGCCTCGAGTCGCTCCGCCAAGGCGGCTACTCCGTCAACTCGAAGATAGAGGTGGAGATGGCCACCATCGTCGACATACCGGATCGAAGGGTCCGGCTCACGGACGCGCTTGAGGTGGATGGTCAGATCGCCATACCGGAGCCCGACATAGAAGTCCTGGTAGTTGAACTCGACGACGAAGTCCAATTTCTCCGTGTAGAAGCGGATCGACGAGGCGATGTCCATCGTCCGGAGCTGAGGGATGATGCCGGTGATCGCCATGTGTTCCTCGCACTCGCGACTAGCCGAGGCCTGGATATTTCCCCAGGTAGATGAGCACGAACGCAAGGGAGTTCGAAACCCCATGGGCGACGATCGGTACGGCGAGATTCCGCTTCGTCGCCAAGAACAGGATTCCGAGCCACAGACCGCTCAAGCCCTCCTGAACCCACCCGGACACACCTTGCTCGGTATGCCCCCAGCCAAACAGGACACTCGACAGCAGCAAGCTCGCGACCCAAGCTGTTCGGGTTTCGCCCAGGACTTGCGCGAGACGCTTCATCAGAAAGCCCCGAAAGCAGATCTCTTCACCAAACGCCGCAAGGACCCATGAGAGGCCCAAGAACACCAGCAGTAACTTCAGGTTACCCTGGATGCTCTTCAGCGCGGAGTAGTCCGGCTCCACGCCAAAGAGCGTGCTGATGCCCGGGGTCGTCACCCATACTGCAAGCGTCTCCAGGAGCACGCCGGCAAGGACTCCCAGGACGATCGCCTGTTTCAAGTTTCCAGGGCGATGGAACCCGATCGTCGACCAACCCTCGTTCCTCGAGCGGAGGAGCAACCAGACCAGGGGGAGCAGGAATATCGTCTGTGTGATCGGCACGAACCCCATGGCGTCTGCGACCACGACCATTGCAAAAGCGATGATCTCGATCGCATCGCGAGCGACGGTGGCCCTGGAGCGATCCGTCATGGCGGGCCTCCTCCACGCAGTCCTTCACTCGCCAGGCCGCGTCGCCTGGATCGGCGGCGAGACCGGCGGTGAGGGGGGAGGCAGAGTCTGACCCGGGCCGACCGGTCGGGACTGCGTCAGGGCCGGAAGGTGCCGCGGCGGGCCGATGCGACGCGCCTCGAGGGTCTGGAACGCCGCCTCCCAGGTCGTCCCGCCGTCTTTCGAGACATCGGCGACCCACGAGAAGCGGTCGTCGGCGATCGCGTGATAGCGGATTCGCCACAGCGAGGGCGCCTCGCCGCCGGCACCGAAGATCTGCTCGATGTGCATTTCGTCCCCGACCCGCCGGGCCGTGCCGACATCACCCAGTCCACCGCTCGCGTCGGCACCGACCAGGTCCCAAACGCCGGAGCGGCGGTCGAAATTGCGCAGCGTCGTCGTCACGTAGTACGTCTGCCCCTCGTCGCCGACCACTCGATACTCGTCGAGAACCTGCCCCTCCGCGAGGGCGACCGCGCTCCACAGACCGCGCAGCTGCCCCCACTGCTTGGACACCGCCGTGAACTCCCAGTCGCCCAGGAGGTAGTCGAAGTCGGTCGACCTCGCGGCCTCGGCGGAGAGGGCGTGCGGTGAAATCAGGGCTCCGACCAGGACAACACACTTCGCGGTGCGCATCCGAGGACCTCCTGCGCGGCGTTGGCTCGCGCCTCGAGCGACGATGAAGGCACCGTACGTCGGCGGCCACGTAGCGTCAATTAGAGATCCACGAGCGGTAGCTCGGATGACGTGAACGGTTGTCCGGCCGACTCCGGAGGGTGGCCCCTCGAAGCAGGCGCTCGGCGTCGGCGGGCAGACTGCGTTCGGGGAGGTCGGCGACTCTCGCGCGCTCATCGAGCGAGCCCGTCGCCATGGCCTCGGGCCCGCCCCCGAGCTGGGCGCGCGGGCGCCAGCATTGAGGCTAGTCTTGGTGCATGGAGCGCAACGCTCTCCGCGTCTCGGCGTGGGTCTCGGCGGCCTGGCTGATCCCGGCGGTGCTCGGCGCGGTCAACGAGCTCGCCCAGCGCCGTCTCCGCGGCGAGCCGGGCATCGACGTACCCGCGCTGCTCTTCGGCGCCGGGGACTGGCTGATCTACGCCACGCTCACCCCCGCGGTCTTCGCGCTCTCTGCCCGCCTGCCGCTGGTGCGACCTCACCTGGGGCGGCGCCTCGTCGTCCACCTGGTCGTGGCGCTGCTGTTCGCCGCCGCCTGGGCCGCCGCGGGGACGATGCTCAAAGCGGCGCTCCTGCCGCGCCAGCTGTGGGGCAGTCCGTCGGACCACTTCGCGATCTGGCTGTTCATCACTCTCCCGTTCGGTGTCGCCGTCTACCTGGGGCTGGTCGGTGCCGAGCACGGTCTTCGCTACTTCGGACAGCTGCGTGAGCGGGAGCTCGCCATGGCGCGGCTGGCCGAGCAGCTGGCGAGCGCTCGACTCGCCGCGCTCGAGGCCCGCGTGCACCCGCACTTTCTGTTCAACACCCTCAACACCGTCACCGTGCTGGTCCGCGAGCGGGACTCGGCCCGTGCGAGTCGCATCCTCGAGCATTTCGGCGACCTGCTCCGCCGCACTCTCCACCAGGCCGAGCTCGAGGTCACGGTGTCGCGCGAGCTCGACCTGGTGCGCGGCTACCTCGAGATCGAGCGTGAGCGGTTCTCGGACCGGCTGCGAACGCGGGTCGAGGTCGAACCGGAGCTGCTCGGGGCCGCGCTGCCCGCGTTCGCCCTGCAACATCTGGTCGAGAACGCGATCCGCCACGGGGTCGCGAGGAGCCCCGACGCGGGAATGGTCGAAGTGCTCGTGCGCAAGGCAGGTGAGATGCTCGAGGTCACGGTCGCCGACGATGGCCCGGGGCCCGGCGATGCGGACGAACAACCGGACGGAGGGCTCGCGAGCACGCGCGAGCGCCTGCGGGCACACTACGGCGATGCGGCGACGCTGGCCGTCGAGCCGCGAGAGCCACGGGGTACCGTGGCGCGGTTGCGGATGCCGTATCGCGAGCTCGAGCCGGATTCCACCGATGGTTGAATGGACGGTCGCCATCGCCGACGACGAGCCCGCGGCGCGCCGCGGCGTCCGCCAGCTGCTGCGAGCCCACGCTCGCTTCCTCGTCACGGCGGAGTGCCGCAACGGCGCCGAGGTGCTCGAGCTGCTCGAGCGAGAGACGCCGGACGTGCTGTTCCTCGACGTGCAGATGCCCGGCCTCGGCGGCTTCGACGTCCTGGCGCGCCGCGCAGGTCGGCGATTGCCGCTGACGGTCTTCCTCACCGCCTACCAGCAGTTCGCGGTGCAGGCGTTCGAGGCCGAGGCTGTCGACTACCTGCTCAAGCCGGTCTCCGAACGGCGATTCGCGGCGACTATCGGCCGGCTCGAACGTTGGCTGCGAAGCAACCACCGAGAAGGCGGCCAGCATCGGGGTAGCGAGCGATTCCGCGTCTCCACGGTCCGCGGCACCGTGATCCTCGACCCGGCCGACATCGAGTGGATCGAGGCGGCGGGCAACTATGCCAGGTTGTGGGTGGGTGGCACCGGGTACCTGCACCGCGAGTCGATCGCGCAGCTGGAGCGGCGCCTAAAGAGCAGTGGGTTCCTTCGCGTCCACCGCTCGGCGATGGTGCGCGTGGACTGCGTTCGCACCGTGGAGAGCCGGGGCCCTGGTGAGCGGTCCCTGCTGCTCGCGTCGGGTGTACGCGTGCCGATCTCCCGGCGACGCGCGCCTGTCCTGAAGGCCGCGCTCGGGAGAGACTGAAGCGCACCAGGTCGAGTCACCGCCATACCGCCGCCGGGATGCCAGCCACGAGCGTCGGCGCACGAGCCAGCTCTCGACTCAGAGCTCTCGAACGGTCCTGACGGGATCACCAGCCGACGAGCCTTCCCGGCGACAAAAAGGAGCCCCCGGGGAGGGGGCTCAATCTGGGAAGCACGCCGCCGAGGGAACGGCGGCGTGCCCTACCCTACCGCCGGTGGCGCCCGCCGGCGCGATGGCGCTTTCCACAGTCTCGCCGGGGCTTCCTTCGAGGTCGGCCGCTCGCGAAGGGGGTCAGGGAGGTCACCCGCCCCGTCCGGTCGCCTGGCTGCTCCTTACTCGAGTGCTATGATTGGTCGAGAAGTAAGGAGGGCTTCGTGCCCAGCGCTACGCTCACTTCGAAAGGTCAATTGACGGTGCCCAAGGAGATCCGGGACCGGCTGCGGCTCGAGCAGGGCGACGTGCTCGACTTCGAGCTGCTGCCCGGCGGCACGCTGCGGATCTCGCCGCGGCGGCCGCGCCCGACCTTCGTCGGCAGGCTGCGCGGTTACGCTCGGCCGTCCCCGGTCCCGGTCGAGGAGATGGACACCGCGATCGGCCGGCACCACGCGGCCGAGAACGCCCGCGCCCGGCGCGGCCGGTGATCGCCTTCGACACCAACGTCGTCGTCCGTCTCCTGGTCGCCGACGACGAACGCCAGCGCGCCGCCGCCGAGCAGTTGCTCGCGCAGGCGATCGGCCGCGAAGAGCGCGTGCTGCTGACCGACATCGTGCTCTGCGAGCTGGACTGGGTCCTGCGGTCGAGCTACCGCGTGCCGGGGCCCGAACGGCTGGCGACGCTGCGCGAGCTCGCCGACGATCCGATTTTCGCTTTCGAGGATCCCCGCCGTCTGCGCGCCGCCCTCGGCGCCGTGGCCGCCGGCCGCGGCGAGCTCGCGGACCACCTCCTCTCCCTCCACGCCCGCGCCGCCGACGCGTCGACCACTTACACCTTCGACCGCCGCCTCGGCGACGCTCCGGGCTTCACCGTCGTCGCCTGAGTCGCGACCGCGGGCGAACACCGTTCCCGCAGGTCATTGCCTCGCGGGTCCAACGGCTTGTTAATCGAAGCGTCTCTCGGTAGAATCGTTCACGCCATGAACGAAAATCGTTCACGCCATGGCTCAGCCGCGACCCTTCCCCGCGCTGCCGGAGAAGCGCTGGCGACGGCGCTCTCCGAGCAGCCCGTGGTGGCCGTGATCGGTGCGCGTCAGACCGGCAAGAGCACGCTCGTTCAGACGTTGCCGGCGCTCGCCGGGCATCTCTACCTGACGCTTGACGACGCCGAGTTGCGCGACCAGGCTCGACGCGATCCCCGGTCGCTGCTCGCGCGCGGCCCTCGACTCGTGCTGGACGAGGTCCAGCGAGCCCCGGATCTGCTGCTCGAGGTCAAGCGCGTGGTCGACGCGGACCGCCCCCGACACCCGGGCCGTTTCGTGCTCACCGGCTCGGCTAACCTGCTGCTAATGGAGCGGGTCTCGGAATCGCTCGCCGGCCGCGCGTACTACCTCAGGCTCTGGCCCTTGACGCGCGGAGAGCGCCTCGGTTTCGGCCGCACCGGGCCCTGGAGTGGATTGCTGGCCGCGCCGATCGACGAGTGGGAGGCGCTGCTCGGTCGGCGGCAGGCCACGGCGGAAGACTGGCGGGAGGTCGCGGCGATCGGTGGGCTGCCCGTCCCGGCGCACGAGCTGGCGACGCCCGCGGCACGCGCCCGCTGGTTCGACGGCTACGTCGAGACCTATCTCGAGCGGGACCTCCAGACTCTCGCGCGCATCGATGCGCTGGGCGACTTCCGCCGTCTGATGCGCGCGGCGGCGCTGCGCGCAGGCACGATCGTCAACCAGGCGGATCTCGCGCGCGACCTCGCGATCTCGCGCCCGACGGTGCACCGCTGGCTCAACCTGCTCGAGACCTCCTGTCAGCTCGTCCGGGTCGAGCCCTACGCGGCGAGCCGCACGAAGCGCATCGTCAAGAGTCCCAAGCTCTACTGGTCGGACGTCGCCCTCGCCCGCCACCTCGCGGGCGGCGACGCGACCGGCGCCCACCTCGAGAACCTGATCCTCTCGGACCTGCTCGCCTGGCGCGAGCTGGTCGCCCCCCGTCCGGGGATCTGTCACTGGCGCACGGCCAACCAGGAAGAGGTCGACTTCGTCATCGAGGCCGGTCGCACGCTGCTGCCGATCGAGGTCAAGGCCACGACACGCCCCAGCCACCGGGACGCCCGGCATCTGCTGACCTTTCTCGCGACGCACTCCCCAGCCGCTCGAGCCGCCCTCCTGCTCCACGCCGGCAACGAGACCATCCGCCTCGAAGATCGCGTCCTGGCGGTCCCCTGGTGGCGAATCGTCTGAGCCCGCTCGGTGCGCGAGGTGGACCCCAGTCTCCAGGGGCGCGTGCCGCTCGTCGGCTGGTAGGCTCGACTCCGGGCCGCCGGCCCATCGACTCCGGCCAGGGCTCAGCGGCGCACCGCGAACCCGGAGAGCCGCTTCCCACCGATGGTCGCAGCGACCGGCGGAGAGGAACCGATGCCGAACCGTAACCCACTCTGTGGGAAGCTCGCCGCCCTCGCGATCGGCTTCCTGCTGGCGGCGAGCGCCGCCGCGGCGGACCGGGGCCCCTCCACTCCCGAGGAGCGAGCGAAGGCGCTCGAGCTCGTCGACCTGCTCGAGAAGAACCCCTCGGCTCCCGAAGCCAAGCCGGCCCGCGCCTGGCTCACGCTCTGGTTGGTGGAGGTCCCGGATCTCACCGTCAGTCTGTGCCCGGACCTCCTCGGCACGCCGGAGGAGCTCGCCGCCGTTCCGCCCGAGCTCGCGATCCACCAGGCCTACGCCCAGGCCGCCTTCCTGATCGAGAATCCAAAGGCCAAGGCCCGCAGCCCCGCCACCTACGCCGCCGGCATCGAAGGCACGCTCCGCGCCTACGACTCCATGAGAGCCGCCGCAACCGTCGACGAGATCCCGGCCCTCGAGGAGCTCCGTCGAAAGCAAGCCGGTGGCGAGCTCGAGAAGCTGGTCAAGAAGCGCTCCAGAACCTGCAAGTAGCGACTCCAACGCGGCGCTTCGCCGGAATCACCGATGAAGACCCGTCGAGCTGGCGCCCACCAGCCGAGCGGTCGCCGGCCCAGGGCACGCCCGCCGACCGCGGCTCGATCTCGTGTGGCCACGTGGACCAAACTAGTCATCCATGTCGAAATCGGTGACCGTGAACCAGGCCAAGACACACCTCCCCCGCCTGCTCGTCGAGGCCGAGGCGGGTGCGGCGCTCGTCATCACGCGCGGCGGCAAGCCGGTCGCCCGGCTGATCGGCTTCGAGGACCAGCCACGACGGCCCGGCCGGCTCAAGGGCAAGGTGCGGATCGCCAGCGACTTCGACGCCCCCTTGCCGGAGGCGGTCGCGCGCGCCTTCCGGGGCGAGTCGGATCGAGGATTCTGCTCGAAACCCACATCTTTCCCTGGTGTCTGCGAGACGATCGGCGGCTCGGACCCCGCGCGCGCGCGGCCGTATCCGCACCACGCAGCGAAGTCCTCGTGAGCGCCGCCTCGATTTGGGAAGCCGCCATCAAGGCCGCTCTGGGCAAGCTCGCGGTCGAAGGGGACCTGGTCGCCGAGATCGCCGCCAACGGCTTCTCGGAGCTGCCAATCTCGGCCCGCCACGCGCAGGTCGCCGGCAAGCTACCGCGCCATCACGACGACCCCTTCGATCGCCTGCTCCTCGCGCAGGCCAGCGTCGAAGCCCTCGTGCTGGCCACGGCGGACGACCGTTTCTAGCAGTACGGCGTCGGCATCCTCCGCTGAAGCACGCGTGCTGCCCCTCCGCCTCCGCCCGTAGACGCAGCCATGCCCACTCCAACGGGGCCGAGGCTTCGCACCTCGGATGACCCGCATCGTCTTCCGCGCAGCTCAGGCGATAGCCCGGCTTCAATGGGGCCGAGGCTTCGCGCCTCGGATGACGAGCTTCTGGGGGTCGCAGCCGCGGCCCTCGACCTCGCTTCAATGGGGCCGAGGCTTCGCACCTCGGATGACGGCCCGCGCCGCCGCACGAACCGCACCCAGCGCCCAGCTTCAATGGGGCCGAGGCTTCGCGCCTCGGATGACCCCCACGGTCTCCGGGAACACGTCGCCCGGCATCCTGCTTCAATGGGGCCGAGGCTTCGCGCCTCGGATGACCTGGAGGCTCTCATGTCGAAGCTGATCCGATCCGTCGCTTCAATGGGGCCGAGGCTTCGCGCCTCGGATGACGCCTCGCACGCCATGTCGAGGAGACCGATGCCCGGGCTTCAATGGGGCCGAGGCTTCGCGCCTCGGATGACGACCACCTCGGTTGCCGAGTCGCTGATGATCTTGATGCTTCAATGGGGCCGAGGCTTCGCGCCTCGGATGACCCACAGGACCACGTTCGTGACCGGTCGCGAGCATCCGCTTCAATGGGGCCGAGGCTTCGCGCCTCGGATGACGCGTCTCGCTCGGCGGCACTCTAGGGAACAGGATCCAGCTTCAATGGGGCCGAGGCTTCGCGCCTCGGATGACCAGCGGAGGGACTGCGGAGCGCCCGGGCTCACCGTGGCTTCAATGGGGCCGAGGCTTCGCGCCTCGGATGACGGTTCGTCCGCTCGGCGCCGTGGTACATGTGCTCGAGGCTTCAATGGGGCCGAGGCTTCGCGCCTCGGATGACGGTTGGCTGTCGAAAACAATGGCTCGTTCACCGTGGTGCTTCAATGGGGCCGAGGCTTCGCGCCTCGGATGACCGCCTTCCTGCGGCTCTTGGGCCGTCTATCGATCCCGGCTTCAATGGGGCCGAGGCTTCGCGCCTCGGATGACCGCGCGGCACGGTGAGCGAATCGCGCCGAGCGCCCAGCTTCAATGGGGCCGAGGCTTCGCGCCTCGGATGACGGTAATTTTCGCGGTGATCGCGGCAAAATCTGTGGAGCTTCAATGGGGCCGAGGCTTCGCGCCTCGGATGACGCTGCGTTCCGCTTGGCGAACGCCGCGAATACCTGGCTTCAATGGGGCCGAGGCTTCGCGCCTCGGATGACGGCGTCGGCCAGCGGGCCTACTCCCTCCGCGGCGGTGCTTCAATGGGGCCGAGGCTTCGCGCCTCGGATGACCGAGTCTTCCCACGCAAGAGCAAGGAGGTCTGACCATGGCTTCAATGGGGCCGAGGCTTCGCGCCTCGGATGACTCGACGAGATTCGCCACTTCTGGCTGACCGCGAATGGCTTCAATGGGGCCGAGGCTTCGCGCCTCGGATGACGACGCGGCAGCTCGTGACCCTCGTCGTCTCGGTCAGGCTTCAATGGGGCCGAGGCTTCGCGCCTCGGATGACCTGCACTGCCTGCGCGAAGAGGAGATCCGCCAGCACCGCTTCAATGGGGCCGAGGCTTCGCGCCTCGGATGACTTGCTGGCGCCCGCGGCGGCGTCCGCCAGGCCACCGCGCTTCAATGGGGCCGAGGCTTCGCGCCTCGGATGACGGGCGTGCGGCCGCCGCCGAGGTCGGAGTGGGACCGGCTTCAATGGGGCCGAGGCTTCGCGCCTCGGATGACTTGCCACGCCGGCGGCCGGCCATGTCGACACGCTCGCTTCAATGGGGCCGAGGCTTCGCGCCTCGGATGACGTTGTCCGCGAGGTCGTGGAAGTCGGGCACGCCGCGGCTTCAATGGGGCCGAGGCTTCGCGCCTCGGATGACGTCTGGGGCGCCGGGCAGGGGCGGCCACGGCGCGACGCGCTTCAATGGGGCCGAGGCTTCGCGCCTCGGATGACGCCGCGGCGACCGAAGAGGGAAAGACGGGTACGCTGGCTTCAATGGGGCCGAGGCTTCGCGCCTCGGATGACGAGGACGCAGCGGGCGTGACCGCTGCGGAACCCACCGCTTCAATGGGGCCGAGGCTTCGCGCCTCGGATGACGCTCTGTGAGCTGGTTGCGGATGCGCTCAGGCACTCGCGCTTCAATGGGGCCGAGGCTTCGCGCCTCGGATGACCGGCTCGTCGCGGTTCTGCGCTCCCTCGGCCACTCCGCTTCAATGGGGCCGAGGCTTCGCGCCTCGGATGACGAGCTGCGCGTCCGTGATCGCGCGGCACTTCGTCCGCTTCAATGGGGCCGAGGCTTCGCGCCTCGGATGACTCGGTTGCGGTGGGCGTATCGCCCGAGTCCTATCCCGCTTCAATGGGGCCGAGGCTTCGCGCCTCGGATGACCTCGTCGTCGCTACGAGCAGGCGCAGATCTTTCTCGCTTCAATGGGGCCGAGGCTTCGCGCCTCGGATGACAAGCTGGCCGATGCCGGCTTCGCGAACATCACGTAGCTTCAATGGGGCCGAGGCTTCGCGCCTCGGATGACGCGTCTCCGGCAACGCGCTCACGCAGAAGGTCGTCCTGCTTCAATGGGGCCGAGGCTTCGCGCCTCGGATGACAACCCAAGTCACCGAGCCGTCGGCTCGCACTTGCCAGCTTCAATGGGGCCGAGGCTTCGCGCCTCGAATGACGCCATCGCCGGCTAGCGGCACGCTGACCGGCCCGGAGCTTCAATGGGGCCGAGGCTTCGCGCCTCGGATGACGGCGTTCCGCGCGCTCGTGTCTGCGGACATCCCCAAGCTTCAATGGGGCCGAGGCTTCGCGCCTCGGATGACGTGCCGGCCCAGGTGCCGGGGGAGGCGGCGGGCCAGGCTTCAATGGGGCCGAGGCTTCGCGCCTCGGATGACGACTGGAGCGTCGAGGATGCGATCCAGAAGGGCGTGCTTCAATGGGGCCGAGGCTTCGCGCCTCGGATGACGCGCGATCCGGAGAGCCTGACCGTGGGCGCCTCGCAGCTTCAATGGGGCCGAGGCTTCGCGCCTCGGATGACGTTCGGTCCCTCGTTCCTGCCATTGACGACCTACATGCTTCAATGGGGCCGAGGCTTCGCGCCTCGGATGACCTGGGGAGCAGGGCAGGGGCGGCCGCGACGCGACGCGCTTCAATGGGGCCGAGGCTTCGCGCCTCGGATGACGCCGGCCTCGCCGAGACCCTCGACTTCCTGCGCAAGCTTCAATGGGGCCGAGGCTTCGCGCCTCGGATGACGCGGCTGATCCCGGCGGGCTGACCACCACCCCGAGCGCTTCAATGGGGCCGAGGCTTCGCGCCTCGGATGACATACCAGCCAGCGGTCGCGAAGCAGCAGGAGTGGGCGCTTCAATGGGGCCGAGGCTTCGCGCCTCGGATGACACGGTCGCTGCGAAGCGCTGGTATCACGTCGCCTGGCTTCAATGGGGCCGAGGCTTCGCGCCTCGGATGACCCGCGTGCGCCTCACGAATCTCTCGCCGACCTGGCTGCTTCAATGGGGCCGAGGCTTCGCGCCTCGGATGACGAGGCTGTGCTGGCGGTCTACGAGGGCGGCTTCTCGCTTCAATGGGGCCGAGGCTTCGCGCCTCGGATGACGCCGAGGAGGGCATGGAGCCGATGGCGCTCGGCTTGCTTCAATGGGGCCGAGGCTTCGCGCCTCGGATGACCGGTGAGCGTGCCGGTGAAGTCGCCGCCATCCTGGTTGCTTCAATGGGGCCGAGGCTTCGCGCCTCGGATGACCGGCCGGACGCGATCGTCGCCCATCGTGACGAGTTCGCTTCAATGGGGCCGAGGCTTCGCGCCTCGGATGACCTCCCCGACTTCGAGTTGGAGCTCGCCGAAGTGCTCGCTTCAATGGGGCCGAGGCTTCGCGCCTCGGATGACCGACCGACGAGGCGCGCGAGGCCGCGGCTCTGCTCGCGCTTCAATGGGGCCGAGGCTTCGCGCCTCGGATGACTCGAAGGCGTGGATCCCCTTGACGTTCCGGATCTGGCTTCAATGGGGCCGAGGCTTCGCGCCTCGGATGACAGCTCGGCTCCGCAAGGCCCGCTCAGCCAGCGTCGAGGCTTCAATGGGGCCGAGGCTTCGCGCCTCGGATGACGCCGCAGCTATGCGCGAGCTGAGGAGATCCTCACGCGCTTCAATGGGGCCGAGGCTTCGCGCCTCGGATGACCTTCCCGCCACGGATCTCCAGCAGCTCTCCGACCTGGCTTCAATGGGGCCGAGGCTTCGCGCCTCGGATGACCAGCTTGGTGTTCTCGGCCTCGTGCGCCGCTACCATCGCTTCAATGGGGCCGAGGCTTCGCGCCTCGGATGACACTCCCAGTTTCGGCGCTGCTGGCGCGAGCGCTACAAGCTTCAATGGGGCCGAGGCTTCGCGCCTCGGATGACTCGGTCGGGCCAAGAAGCCAGCGGATCAGGCCACCAACGCTTCAATGGGGCCGAGGCTTCGCGCCTCGGATGACCCTTCACGCGCTCGTTGGTGGCGTCGAGCACGTCCTGCTTCAATGGGGCCGAGGCTTCGCGCCTCGGATGACGCCCGCGAACGAGCAGTGGCGCGCCGCGCACATGCGGCTTCAATGGGGCCGAGGCTTCGCGCCTCGGATGACCATCTCGGGCGCATCCCACTTCAGCGGTTCGAGGTTGCTTCAATGGGGCCGAGGCTTCGCGCCTCGGATGACCGTCTTGACGATCAAGTCGTAGGCATAGCCCTTGGCGCTTCAATGGGGCCGAGGGGGGCCGAGGCTTCGCGCCTCGGATGACATGAGCAGCAGGGCGAGCCAGGCGGTCGAGCGGTGGCTTCAATGGGGCCGAGGCTTCGCGCCTCGGATGACGACCATCGCCGCGCGGATGTTTGCGACGTCCGCTTGCTTCAATGGGGCCGAGGCTTCGCGCCTCGGATGACGGCGTCGACCGTGCCGTTGGTCGAGATCGCGCCGACGCTTCAATGGGGCCGAGGCTTCGCGCCTCGGATGACAGTGGCTGCTCCAAGTTGCTTGGTCGAAAGGGGTTGCCACGTGGTTTTCGAGCGCTGAGGA
>JACTMI010000003.1 GCA_014584695.1 Acidobacteriota bacterium | reverse complement strand
CGCGGCCGGACTGGCTCTTCAGGTGCGTTGAGGGGAAGCCCTCAGGTTCTCGGAATCCACCGAGAACGGCACCGAGAGGAGAGCGGCGATGTCGAAGGTCTACGAGGTGATCACCGGTCAGATCGTGGAGCAGTTGGAGCGCGGGGTGGTTCCGTGGGCGCGGCCGTGGAAGGTGGATGGGCTGGCGCCGTCGAACTTGGTCTCGCGGCGGCCGTATCGCGGGATCAACGTCTTTCTCCTCGGCTTCCGGGCGGCGTCAACGCCGTGGTGGCTCACGTTCCGCCAGGCAAAGGCGCTGGGTGGCAGCGTGCGCGCGGGTGAGCGGTCGACGCCGGTGATCTTCTGGCGCTGGGTCGACCGGGCCGAGCGCGGGGTCGACGAAACGTCCTCCGGCAGCGAGCGGCGGCGCGAGCGCCTGCCGGTGCTGCGCTACTACTCGGTGTTCAACCTCGACCAGACCGAGGGAATCGACCTGGCGAAGGTTCCCGCAGTCGATCCTTCGGCGATCGACGATGTACCGACTGCCGAGGAGATCGTCGCTCGGTTCCCGGATCCGCCGGCGATCGAGCACCTGGCGCAACCCCGCGCCTTCTACCGCCCGTCGACGGACAGCGTGACGATGCCGCCGCGAAGCGCGTTCGAGCGGACCGAGGGTTACTACTCGACGCTCTTCCACGAGCTCACGCACGCAACCGGCCACGCCAAGCGCCTTGCGCGGCCTGGCTTCGACAAGAACCACTCTTCGCCGTTCGGCTCCGAGCCTTACGCGCGTGAGGAACTGGTGGCGGAGTTGGGCGCCGCGTTCCTGTGCGGCGAGGCCGGCCTCGAGCCCGACATCTCGAACTCCGCGGCCTACATCGATCACTGGCGTCAGCAGCTCTCGCGCGACTCGCGGTTGGTGATCACCGCCGCGCAGCAGGCGCAGCGGGCGGCCGACTTCATCCTCGGCCGCGTCGCACGGTCCGCCGAGGAATCGGAATCCCACCCGGTGGAGGCGAGCCCTGAGGAAGAAGCAGCTTGACTCTGCGTCACCAGGCCCGGTAGCGTCCGCGTGTCAACAAGCGTTGATATCAGAGACCGAAAGGAGATCTCCCATGCTGAACAAGGTGCAACTCATCGGCCACGTCGGGCAGGACCCCGAGATTCGCGAGACGCCGCAGGGCACCAAGGTTGCCGACCTTCGCCTGGCGACGAGCCGGTACTGGCGCGACGGCGAAGGCAACCGCCAGGAGGAGACGGAGTGGCACCGCGTCGTCTTCTGGGGCAAGACCGCTGAGAACGTGGCATCGGTGCTCGCCAAGGGGCGGCTGGTCTACGTAGAGGGCCGGATTCAGACGCGGTCCTGGGAGGACGAGAGCGGCAAGCACTTCCGCACCGAGGTGATCGCGGAGAGTTGGCAGGCGTTGACCCGGGCCGCAGGCTCGGGGGAAGCCGCAGCGTAAGCACCGAAGCGACAGGGCTGCTGGTCCCTTTCAGAGGACCAAGGCCGCGATCCCATTTCTTCTCGACCGCCGAGTCGGGAGAACTCTCGCCAGGAGGCGCAATGTGCGACAACGATCGAAGCTATTCAGTGACGGTGGGGCTCGAGCGGTCGGCCGAGTCCTGCTCATTCTCTTCGCCCTGCCACTCGTCATCCTTGCGGCAGTCGCCGGCGGGGCGCTGTCGGGACTCCGAGCTCGGCCGCGGTTCTGAAGGGCGGTCGGCTGCGAGCGGTTCGTTCGCGATGCCACTCGCCACGGCCGAGCGGATTTATCGCTGTTTGGGTGCTGGTCGGTCGGCGCGTGCGGGGGACGTACTGCTTCGGCCCGAGGGGGTGAGCCGATCCACGCTTCGGAGGTGGCTGCGGTCGGGCTGGATCGTCAATCGCGAGCGAGCCGTTCTCACCGCCAAGGGTTGTGCTGCGCTCCCGGTTCACCAGGAGGTCGTGGCGTTCGCTCGACGGTCTGGTCGAAGCACCCTGTTCCTGTAGGCCCACTCGGTGACACCCATCTGGACCCTGAGCCCATCCGTCCCCCTCGCCCGCATGTCTTCGAAGGCCCGGCGAAGGCGGTCGGGTCAAGGGCGGTCGACAGACCGGCGCCAGCGAACCCTTGACGCGATCGACTGTCGGGCCACCCTTCAGCGCGCGAGGGGGCGACCGGTGTTGTGTCACCCCAGCGTCTCTGCCTGTTCTTCAGTTCGACCGCTCCCGGAGCTTCGAGGCCACTCCCACTGCTGGTTAGGAGCCAGCCATGTTTCCCGGCCCGGGAAACCTCGCCGCCGCTCTCGCGGCAGGCAGGTTTCTTCCGGGCGGGCAACGGCTGGCCGCGGCTCGCTTGGGCTCGCAGGCGGTATCGGCGGGCTCGAGTTGCAAATTTGCAACTCCCGGCGGGACGCCGCCAACCGGAGCCCGGCGTGACCCGCCGAGGGCGTCCGCGCAAGGACCCGGCGCGGGCTCGCGTCGTCAAGAACGGCGCGCATTTCACGCCGGCTGAAGACGGCCGCTTGCGAGATCGCGCCCGATCCCTCGGCATCACCGTCGCGGAATTGTTGCGGGAGGCCGCCCTCGGTCGGCCCCTTCCCCGGCGCCACCAGCCCGACCCGATCGCGTCGGACCAATGGGTCGAGCTCGGCCGGCTCGCGGCGAACCTCAATCAGCTCCAGCGCGCGATCAACCGCGGACAGACCGAAGGCGTTCCGGTGGCGCTCGTCGAGGAGCTTCGCCGGTTGCTTCACGACGTCCGCCAGGCGCTGGTCGGCAAGGCGGGCGCCGCGTGATCCAGAGCATTCACAAGGGCAAGGGCTTCCGCGGCGTCCTCAACTACGTCTTCGGCCGCGCGAAGTCGCCGGAGCTCGTGGGCGGCAACATGTACGGCGAGGACCCGCGCGCCCTCGCTCAGGAGTTCGGCGAGTGGCGAGAGCTGCGGCCTGGATTGACGCGCGCCGTGTTCCATTCCTCTCTGTCCCTGCCGCACGGACCCACCGGGCGCGAAGAGCTGAGCGACGCGCAGTGGCGCGACGTTGCCGAGCGCTACCTCGAACACCTCGGCTACGGGCGCTCGCCGTTCGTCGTGGTGCGCCATCGCGACACCGAGCACGACCACGTCCACATCGTCGCGGCGCGCATCGGCGCCGACGGGCGTGCCGTCTCCGACTCACACGACTACCGTCGTGGCGAGGAAGTTCTCCGTCAGCTCGAGCGCGAATACGGGCTTACCCAGGTCAAGTCGGCGCACGAGGTCGAGAAGACAGCGATGCGCCCCGGCGAGATCCGCCAGCTCGAGCGCACGGGCGAGGTGAGCACTCGCCTTCGCCTGCAGGATCTGCTCGAGCGCGCCGCCGCGGATCGGCCTTCGATGACCACCTTTCTGGGGCGGCTGCGCGAGGCGGGCGTCGAACCCGTTCCGCGGGTGGCGACGACGGGGCACGTCTCGGGCATCTCGTACGGCCTCGATGGCACCAGCTTTCGGGGCTCGGCGCTCGGCCGCGCCTATTCGTGGCGCGGTCTTCAGGAGCGTCTCGGGGTCGACTACCAACCCGAGCGAGACCTCGCGGCGGTGCGCGCGGCGGCGGCCAGCCCGGACCGCGGCACCGGCCGCTCGGCGACGCCCTGGTCGCCGGCGAGTCTCGACGCGCTTCAGAAGGAACTGCGGGCTCTTCCGAACGTCGCGCGTCGCGGTGTCGTTTCGCGGGCCGCCTCGGGACTGACTCGGGCGGGAGCCGGTGCGCTCGACGGGCCGGCTGATGCCGTGCGCCTGGCGTACGCCCTGCGTTCTCCTCGGTCGGCGGTGCGCCACGTCGCTCGCCGCACTCCGGGTCTCGGTGCCGTGGCGCCGATCCTCGACCTCGCCAGCGCCGCGCGTTCGCCCCTCGGACTTCTCCTGTATGGCGCCCGCCTGGCGACAACCGCGGGACGACTGGCTCTGCCGGCGCTCGCGAAGAGCGCGGCGCCGAGTCCGCTGTCCCGCGGTGTCGCCGCGGCCTACGTCCGGGCGGCTGCTACAGGAGCGCCCTCGATGGGGCTCTTTCTCGACCGCCTCGAGGCCGCTGGCGTCCGACCGCTCCCGCTGCTCGGCCGTGGCGGCGACGTGAAGGCGATCGTCTACCGCTTGGGCGATGAGCTGATCCCTGGCCAGGAGCTCGGACCGTCCTTCACCTGGACCGGCCTTCAACGGCGTCTCGGAGTGAGCTATGAGCCGACGAGAGACCTTCCTCGAATCCGCGAAGGCCGCGAACGACCGGGCCCTGAGCCCGGCGCCGGTGCTCGCGACCGACGCCCCCGCGAGGAGCGAGCTGGCCGCGAGCCTATCGACGCTCTTGGCCGTCGCGGTGGAGACGAACCGGAGATTGGAGTCGGTGGAGCGAGCCCTTCGCGAAACCCTGCCGGCAACGCGCGACCACGCGGCGCCGAAGGCCACCCGGAGCCGGGCGGCGTCGACCGTGGTGTGGGCGCTCGTGGCGGCACTGGCCACTCTGCTGGGGATCACGTTGCTTCGCCCCGAGTGGGCGCTGCGAGCCCATCAGCGGTCCGAGTTGCTTCTGGGCCAGAGGCTCTACCAGCGACTCCAGCACATGGAGGAGCCGGACCGGCTCGAGGTGCTGAAGTCGCTCTGGGCGGATCGGCCACCGACGAACGACTAGCGGCGGCGGCGCTTCGCGAGTCCCTGCGGCGAACGGGGACGCCGCCGTTGGCGAGCTACCACCGCCATCCCGCCTACTCGGCCAGCCTCGATCGGGCGGACGCCGCCTGGGCGACAGCGGCCCTCCGGCGTGGGGTCGAGCCGCACGTCGTACTTCGCGAGGTAGCGGAGCGCGGTGCTCGGGCCGCGGCTTCGAAGGATGTTGCGTTGGCGCACGGAACGCGCGTCGTGGCGCGCGCGCTCGCGACGGTGCAGCCGGGTCGCGCCGTCGAGAAGACGGTGTCGATGACCGTTCAGGCGCTCGCTACCGCGGTCAAGGCTCCGATCGCGGTGGTGAAGGCGCTGTTGATCGTCCGCAGCATCGTGCGCGAGCTATCGCAGGAGCGAGGCCGATGATTCGATTCAAGACGACGGCGCCTCTCGTGGCGGTCGGTCTCTTTCTGGTGATCTACCTGGTTCCGCAGGCCACGGGCCTCCGAATCAACACCTCGACGAGCATGCCGCGGGGCCTGTACCGATCGGTCGCCGGTGGTGTGCGACGAAACGCGGTCGCAGCCGTCTGTCTGCCGCCGGCCATCGCGAGGTTTGGGATGGAGCGGCACTATCTCGGCGCGGGCTCGTGCCCCGACGGCTCGGAACCTGTCGTCAAAGTTCTCGCCGCCGTGGAGGGCGATCGCATCGAAGTCACGGCGAGCGCGGTTTTGGTCAACGGCGTCCGGTTGCCCCACAGTCGGCCCCTCGATCGCGACCGCGGTGGGCGCGATCTGCTGCCCTTCGCAGCGGGCGAGCATCAACTGGAGCCAGGCGAGGTCTGGCTCTACTCGCCCTACGAGGAGCGGAGCTGGGACAGCCGGTACTTCGGGCCGGTTCGGATCGAGAACGTCACCACGATCGTCGAACCGTTGGTGACGATGCGATGAGCGCGCAGCCTTCGTACAGGCTCAAGGCAGGTGGCGGGCTCACGGCCAAGGGCGTCGTCGCCCGAGGTCTTGCGGCCGTGGTCGGCGTCGCCACACTGACGGCCTGGGCGCTCACGCAGCACGCGGCGATCCGACTGGGATTCCACGCAGCGCTTGGCCGGCCGTGGCTACCCGCACTCGACGGCCGCGAGGCGGCACTCAACATCGCCGCGTGGGCGCTCTGGGGAGCGGCGCTGCTTTTACTGGCAGCGAAGCGAACGCGCCTCATTGCTCCGATCGCCGCGGTGCTCGGCGCTGGCGCCTTCGCGTGGTCACTTGGGCCACTCTTCACGCCGTTCCATCTCTTCGTGTGGGCACAGCGGCTGGGCTCGACCGTCGCTACGCACCAGTTCTGGCGCTCGGCCTTTTTGGCGCTCGGCCTGACGACGGCGGCCTGCGCTGTCGTTGCAGCCATCGTCGTCATCGTGGCCATCAAACGCCTCGATCCGCAGTCCGACCTCCACGGCTCCGCCCGGTGGGCCACGGAACGAGAGGCGAGGGATGCCGGGCTCTTCGCCGAGAAGGGCCTCATCCTGGGCCAGTGGCCCGGAAGGAAAGGGCGGACCCTCCGTCACGATGGTCCCGAGCACGTCTTCGTCTTCGCCCCGACTCGGAGCGGCAAAGGCGTCTCTCTCGTCGTGCCGAACCTGCTCACCTGGCCGCACTCGGTGCTCGTCCACGACATGAAGGGAGAGAACTGGGTGCTCTCGGCGGGCTGGCGGAGTCGCGAGCTCGGCAGCCTCTGTCTCAAGTTCGATCCCACTTGCTCTGACGGCTCGGGCGCGCGCTACAACCCGTTGCTCGAGATCCGCATGGGTGATCAGGAAGTGCGCGACGCACAGAACGTCGCCGACATCCTCGTCGACCCGAACGGCGACCGCATCCGCGACCACTGGGACCGCACCGCGCATTCGCTCCTGGTCGGGCTCATCCTGCATGTTCTCTACGCGGAGAAGGAGAAGACGCTGGCCGGCTGCGCGCACTTCCTCGCGCGCCCCGACCGCCCGATCGACCTGAGCCTCGAAGTGCTGCTGGCCACCGAGCATGCGCCACCCGGGCACCCTGGTTGGCGCGATCCGGTCACCGGCGAATCGCTGCGTACGCATCCGACAGTGGCAGCCGCCGCGCGAGCGCTGATGGACAAGTCGCCGAACGAGCGCTCCGGCGTCCTGTCGACAGCCCTCAGCTTCCTCGATCTCTATCGCGATCCGATCCTGGCGCAGAACACCGCGGTCTCGGACTTCGCGCTCGAGGACCTGGTGAGCCACGAGAGTCCGGTCAGCCTCTACCTGACGGTCCCGCCGTCCGATCTCAGCCGCACCCGGCCGCTCGTTCGTCTGCTGCTCAATCAGGCGTGTCGGCGGCTGACGGAGCGGATGGACTTCTCGGAGGGTCGCGGCAGGGGAGCGGGCAAGCACCCGCTCCTCCTGATGCTCGACGAGTTCCCCGCGCTCGGCAAGCTCCAGTTCTTCCAGGAGTCGCTGGCGTACCTCGCCGGCTACGACATCCGGGCGATGCTCATCACGCAGGACCTCTCGCAGCACCAGGGCGTCTACGGCAAACAGGAGTCGATCACCGCGAACTGCCACGTCCGGATCGCCTTCGCCGCGAACAAGCCGGAGACCGCCGAGCTGCTCTCCCAGATGGCAGGCGACACCACGGTCTCGCACAAGCAGGTCTCCTACCGCGGTGGGAGCCTGATGATGGGCGACAGGAACACCACGCAGCAGGAGATTCGCCGGCGGCTGCTCACTCCGGACGAGGCGATGCGCTTGGACCCCGACCACGAGGTCGTGTTCGTGGCCGGGCAGCAGCCGATCTACGCCGGGAAGTCGCGCTACTTTCAGGATCTGGAACTAGAGCGAAGAGCAAGCATTGCCCCACCTGTCCGGTCGGACCGTTTGGATCTCGCACGGCAATCGTGGGGCCACTTGGGTGGCCGCGTCTCCTTGCCCTCGTTTCCGGAGCGATTGGGCCGCGATGCGGGCGAGACCAGTTCAGCGCCGAGTCTGGAGAAGAGCCTTGGCCCGGACCCTGGGCAGGAACTCTGAGCGGCTGCCGCGATACGCCAACCAACCTGTGTCACGGGCACGGGGACGGGGGTCTTGCGCGGGCACCGCTGGTGAGGCATAAGCTGATGTCTGCCGCGCGGGGAATGGAGTCTCCCTTGAACCGCCATCCACGGCTGATGACTCCTACGAACAGGCTCGTAGGAGGAGTACGTCATGGAGAAGGCGTTGATCGTTGGAGTTGGAAGTTTCCTGGGGGGAATCGCGCGGTACGCCCTTTCCGGGTTGGTTCAGCGCCACCTGGGCACCGCCTTCCCGTACGGGACGATGGTCGTGAACGTTGTCGGCTGCCTTTTGATCGGCGGCGTCCTGCATCTCGTGGAGGACAGATCTACCCTCGGGCCGGATGCTCGTCTGTTCATCGCGGTAGGTCTCATCGGCGGTTTCACGACGTTCTCGGCCTTCGGCTACGAGACTGTCGCGCTACTGCGCGACAGTGACTTGCGCTTCGCGATCCTGAACATTTCCGGGAACCTGTTCCTCGGCCTCGGTGCTGTCTGGCTTGGCCGAACGATTCTCAGGGCGATCGGCGCCTGAGCCAAGGAGGGCATGATGAAAGTCGAAGGGGAAGGCCAGCTGCTCCGGATCTTCATTGGCGAGAGCGATCGATGGGAAGGGCAGCCTCTCCACGATGCCATCGTGCGCGTAGCGCGCGAGGAGGGACTAGCCGGCGCTACGGTGGTTCGCGGAATGCAAGGCTTCGGGGCAAACAGCCGCATTCACACGACGAAGATCCTGCGTCTTTCGGAGGATCTCCCGGTAATCGTCGAGATCGTGGACAAGGCGGAACGTATCCAGGCCATCCTGCCCGCGCTTGATGCGATGGTGAAGGAGGGCCTCATGACGCTGGAGAAGGTCCACATCGTCGCCTACCGGCACAGCAACAAGTAGCACTAGATAAGGCGACTCTCGGCGGAACCCCGATGGCGTTCGGCCGGTCGGGGCGTTCTCCCTGATTGAGATGCCTGTAGCGGTTTGAAGACTCGAGCGCCGGGGCGAGCGGGCGCGCCGCACGAAATCAACAACTGCTGACATACTATCAACGCTTGTGTAGTGTCCCTCGCCATGCGGCAGGGGCCACACGACGAGCAGCGGCAGCGCTGGACTGAAGGGCTGATTCGCGAGCTGGGGGAGACCATCGTCGGCGCCCTCGGGGACGACGACGTGGTCGAGGTACTCCTCAACCCCGACGGGCGGATCTGGCTCGACTCGCGCACCGAGGGGATGTACGACTCCGGCTCCCGCCTGCTGCCGCAGGAGGCGGAGGCGATCCTCGCGTCGATCGCCGGCATGCTCGGCACCCAGATCGACTCGGAGCACCCGATCATCGAGGCCGAGCTACCGCTCGACGGGAGCCGGATCGAGGGCATGGTGCCGCCGCTGGTGGCGAGCCCGAGCTTTGCGATCCGCAAGCGGGCGACGCGGGTCTTTCCCCTGTCGCACTACATCGAGACCGGCTCGATGACGGTCACGCAGGCCGAGTTGCTCCGGGCGGCGATCGCCGAGCGGCGGAACATCCTGGTGTCCGGCGGAACCGGTTCCGGCAAGACGACGCTGGTCAACGCGATTCTCGACGAGATGGTCCGGCTCGGCGAGCCGAGCGAGCGCTTCATCCTGCTCGAGGACACGGTGGAGCTTCAGTGCACGGCCGAGAACCACACGGCGCTGCGCACCACCCGCCACGTCGACCTGGCGACTCTCGTCAAGGCGACGATGCGGCTCAATCCCGACCGGATCATCATCGGCGAGGTCCGGGGCCGCGAGGCCCTGGACCTCCTCAAAGCCTGGAACACGGGCCACCCCGGCGGTTGCACGACCGTCCACGCCAACAACGCGATCGCCGCGCTGCAGCGCCTCGACCAGCTGGCGCAGGAAGCGGGCGTTCCGTCCCAGCGCGCCCTCATCGCCGACACCGTCGGCCTCGTCGTCCATATCGAGGGAGGGAGCCGCGGTCGCCGCGTCTCCGAGCTCGTTCGTGTCGCCGGCCTTGCCGGCGACGGCAGCTTTCAACTCGAGCCGACCGCGGCTCGGACTACCGAGGAGGAGGAACAGTCATGAAGCGATGGAGGGAGAAGGGACGACAGCTCGGGGCGCTGGCAGCGCTCTGGATGGTGAGTTCGCCGGCTGCGTTCGCCACGACGGGTGGCACGTCGATGCCGTGGGACGAGCCGCTCATCCGAATCCAGGAGAACCTCACCGGACCGGTGGCGAGCGCGATCATCATCATCGCCGTCGCGCTGGCCGGCGTGATGTGGGCGCTCTCCGATCACGGCACCGGCATGCGCCGCGTCTCCCAGGTCATCTTCGGCGCCGGCGTCGCGCTCGGAGCGGTGAGCTTCGTCACCGCCCTCGGCTTCTCCGGGGCCACTCTCTGATGGCTGTGAAGAGACGGTCGCTCCGCACCGTGCCGCTCCACAGCTCGCTCACGAGGCCGATCCTCCTGGGCGGTGCCGAGCGCGATCTCGTGATCATCGAGGTGAGCCTGATCGCCGCGCTGCTCTTCGGGGTCGGCTTCCGGTTCGCGAGCCTCAGCCTGGCGCTGCTGCTCGGCACGGTCGGTCACCGGATCCTGGTGTGGATCGGCCGCCAGGACCCGCAGGCGACGCGGGTCTTCGCTCGTCACCGGCTCTACCAGCCGTTCTACCCGGCAGCGGCGGCGGTCGGCGCCCCGCTGCCGAGGGTCCCTGTCTTCCGGGGGGACACGCGATGATCCTGCGCGAGCACCGGCCGAAGCCGCAGGGACTCGCCGATCTCCTGAACTGGGCCGCCCTGGTCGGTGAGGGAATCGCCGTCAACAAGGACGGCTCGTTCGTGGCCGGCTGGAGCTACACCGGCCCCGACCTCGACGCCGCCACGGCGGAGGAGTTGGCACTCCTCTCCCAGCACTTCAACCAGGCGCTTCTGCCCCTCGGCGACGAGTGGCTGCTCAACGCCGACGCGATCCGGCGACCGAGCCGTGACTACCCGCCACCGGGGCCTTTCCCGGACCCCGTGTCGGAGCTCCTCGACGACGAGCGTCGCGAACAGTACGAGTCGGGCCGACGCAACTACGAGACGACTTACACGCTCTGCGTCTCGTGGCTCCCGCCCGACGAGCTTCAGTCGAGCCTCGCTCGCTGGTTCATTAGTGGCGAGGACCGCAAGGGTCCCGACTGGCGGGCGCAGGTCGACTCGTTCGTCGACCGGCTGGAGGACATCGAGGATCGCCTTTCGGCGTCGCTGGCGCTGACGCGCCTGAGCTCCGAGGCGCTGCTCACGCACCTCCATACCTGTCTCACCGGGCTCTATCACCGCGTGGCCGTGCCCGACACGCCGTGCTACCTCGACGTGCTGCTCGCCTCGCAGGACCTCTACGGTGGCTTCAGCCCGCGGATCGGGGACCGTCACCTTCGGGCGCTCTCGATCACGGGCTTCCCCCACGAGTCGCACCCGGCGATGTTCGACTTTCTCCACCGGACCCCGATGGAGTACCGGCTGTCGCACCGCTTCATGCCGCTCGACCCGGAATCGGCCGCCAAGCACATCCGGCTCTACCGGCGGAACTGGTGGCAGAAGCGCAAGGGCCTCGGTGGGCTGATCAAGGAGGCGATCACCACCGAGGAGAAGGCGTCCGAGCCGAAGTTCCTGAACCGCGACGCCGTCCGCATGGCGGAAGACGCCGACGAGGCGCTCGCCGAGTGCCTCGGCGGAGCGGTCCGTTACGGCTTCTACACGACGACGATCGTGCTGATGGCCGAGGACGAGAACGCCGTCGAGGTGTCGGCGCGCCTGGTTCTCAAGGAGATTCACAACCGAGGCTTCGCGGCGCGAATCGAGCGCGTCAATGCCCTCGAGGCTTTCCGGTCGAGCCTGCCGTCGCACGCTCACCCGAACGTGCGCCGGCCGCTGATCAGCACGCTCAACCTCGCCGACCTCCTGCCGACGACGAGCGTCTGGCCGGGCCTGCCGACCAATCCCTGCCAGTACTACCCGACGGGAAGCCCAGCACTGCTCTGGGCGGCGACGAGCGGCTCGACGCCGTTCCGGCTCAACCTGCACGTCTCCGACGTCGGACACACGCTCGTGCTCGGTCCGACCGGAGCGGGCAAGAGCACGCTTCTGGGCCTCATCCAGGCGCAGTTCTTCCGCTACCCCGACGCCCAGGTCTTCACTTTCGACAAGGGGTACTCCTCCTTCCCCCTGGTCGCCGCCTGCGGCGGCCATCACTACGACATCGCGGCCGAGGCGCTCGACGCCCTGGCGTTCTACCCGCTGGCGAGCATCGATCGGCCCACCGAGCGCGCCTGGGCGGCGGAGTGGATCGAGACGCTGATGGCGCTGCAGGGCGTGGTCGTGACGCCAGCCCACCGCGGTGCGATCGACCACGCGCTGGGACTGCTCGCCGCGTCGCCCTCGCGCACGCTGACCGACCTCCAGGTGAAGCTCCAGGACCCGAACCTGCGCCAGGCGCTTCGGCCCTACACCCTCAAGGGCAACTTCGGCGCGCTCCTCGACGCCCAGAGCGACGGGCTCCGCGACGGCCGCTTCCAGGTCTTCGAGATGGCGCACCTGATGGAGTTGGGCGACCGAATCGTCATTCCGGCGCTCCTCTACCTCTTCCACCGCATCGAGCAGCGGCTCGACGGCCGGCCGACGCTCATCATCCTGGAAGAGGCGTGGACTTACCTCCTCCACGAGCTCTTCGCCGAACGGATCCAGCTCTGGCTCAAGGAGCTGCGCAAGTACAACGCCGCGGTCGTCTTCGTCACCCAGAGTCTCGCCGACATCCACACGTCGTCGAAGCGCCACGTCATCTACGAGAGCTGCCCGACGAAGATCCTGCTTCCCAACAGCGAGGCCGGCTCTGAGCAGGGCGCCGCGATCTACCGCGCGATCGGGCTCAACGATCGTGAGATCGAGATCGTCGCCCAGAGCGCGAAGAAGCGCGACTACTACTACACCTCGCCGCTCGGCAACCGGCTCATGGATCTGACGCTCGGGCCGTTGGCGCTGGCCTTCGTCGGCGCGACCGGGCGCGAAGACCTGCGAGCCATCCGCGAGCTGCGTGCGATGTACGGGCCGGAGTGGCCGCGCGCCTGGGTGCGGCAGCGCGGCCTCGACCGCTGGGCGGATCAACTTGCCGACCGAGCCACTGACCGAAACGAAAGGAGCCTCGCATGCGCAGGCTGAAGCGCACCGTTGCCGCCTTCGTCTGCCTGACCGTGATGACCAGCGTCGCCACGCCCAAGCGGGCGGAAGCCCAGTTCGCCGTCTACGACGCCCTCAACTGGATCGAGAACGCCCTGCAGGTCATCCAGCAGGCGTACGAGATCTACCAGAAGTACATGCAGCTCTACAACGACTACCAGCGCTACGCCACGATGGTGAAGAACCTCGAACGGTTCGACGAGCTCTCCTTCCAGAACCTCGTCGGGTTGGCCGCGGCCGTCAACGACATCATTCAGTACGGCGAGTCGCTCGGGCACACGCTCTACGACATCGACGCCCAGTTCGCCGAGACGTTCCCCGGCTACGAGCCGATCCTCGAGGACGACTGGCTCGAGATCTTCGAGCACCGCAACCGCCGGACGCTCGACACGCTCCGCTACTCGCTCAACGCGCTCAACCGGATCTCCTGGAACTCGATTCCGTCGCAGGACATCCTGGAGGGCCTGGCCGCGGATGCCGCCGCCGCGGACGGCAACATCGAGGCGCTCCAGGCCGCCAACGAGTTCTTGCACCATCAGGCCGGGCAGCTCGCCAAGATCAGCCAGCAGCTCTCGCTCCAGACCAACGTCCAGGCGGTCTACTGGGCCTACGAGGTCGACCGCGAGGCGGCCGATCGCGCCACGACGAGCGAGTGGATCGCGAACGGCGTCGGTGAGGTCCCTCCCTACGACAGCGCCAGCGCCGTGCGTGGCGTGCCATCCGACTGGCCGTGGGCCTGCTTCGGGTGTGGGTCACGTACCGCGCAAAAGGTCCGCTGAGGCCCTACGTCGCCCACCTCTCGATCGGAACTCACGGGTAGCGCCACCGGACGAGATCCCCGTTCCGGGATCGCGCGCGAGAGATCCCGAGGATCTCGTGGTGCCCTGGCCTGAAGTGCAGTGAGCCGAGGATGTCGTCCTCGAGAACGAATCGGCGACCCGTGGCACGATCGACCAGAAGTCCCCGGCGGCCGTGACTGAAAAAGCCCTCGCGATTGACGGTAATGGCGATCCAGTCGCCCGTCGGCGAGATCGTCGCCGTTCGCAGGTGGTACCAGGTCATCCCGCTGAGCCGGGTGATCGCCGCACCACCCCTTTCGGCGTCGGTCAGTTCGAAGCTGCCCTTTGCCAACCACCGGACTCCCAGTCGCGAATCGATCGAGTCGGGCTTTGGGGACGGCTGGGCCATCGCCTGGGGCGAGTCGTCGAGCGCAACCTTCCAATCCTCCGCCGGCGACTGCCGAATCTCGAGCCATGCGCGCGACCCCACCGCTACAGCCCGATCGTAAGAAGGCTTGCCGGAATGGTAGCTCGCGGGATTCAGCGTGCTGGGATAGACCGTCGCCGCTGGAAACCTCACGGACCTCTCATCGGCCGCCCACTCGGCAACCGACATACCGGGCTTGCTATTGGCGGCCAGTTGAGCTTGAGCGTCTCCCGAAGGCGCGGCTTCCGAGACAGCGAGCGTGTCCAAGTTGACGAGGAATAGGCGAACGCCGGGTCGTCCCGTCGCCGACGTGGCAGCGACGGCGGCCCAACTGCCGAGCTGAGACACCGACAGTTGCGCCAGCTCCCATTCTGCTTCCTGGACCACAGGAATGCGCTCGGCCTCGACCGAACGACTACCTCCAGGCCCACAAGTGACCGCGCCCGCACCGAGGAGGACGACAAAGCACAGCCTCGCCGCCCTCCACTCTACCGTCGGATCCGAGCGGAGAATCGAATTGGCGGCAGGGTTCAGAACTGCCACCGCACCAAAGTTCGTCGGGACCCGGCCGCCTCCGAGATCGCGTAGACCTGTCGCTTGGAGGGATGGAATGCCAGCGGCGAGTAGATCCCGTCTCCGAGTTCGGTACGCTCGCCCCCGTCTCGTCGAAAGACGAATCCGCGCGGTCCGAGGTTCCCAAAGACCTCCCGCGCCACCGTCAGCCCCACCCAGTGTCCATCAGGCGAGAGTGTCGCCGTGCGCAGGTCGATCCACACCATGAACGCGCGCAGGCGCGCGACGGTCCGAGCCCCTCTCTCGGCGTCGACGACTTCCAGGTCGCTCCGCGAATGCGCTCGAACATCGAGGCGTGCGTCCACGTTAGTCGGGATTCGGATCGCCCGAGACGCCGTCTCTGGCGACTCGTCCAACTCAAGCTGTCTTGTTCCTTCGCCATCCAGCGCGACGTGGTACCACGATCTGGAACCGATCACCGTGCCCGGTTCGCGGTAGGCCTCTCCGGTCTTTCCGCGGATCCAGAGATTCTCCGGTTCGACGCGAGGAGCGGGAAAACGCAGTTCCGTGGGTGCCCACACCGCCGCCCTCAACCCCGGGCGTGGCTCGACGAGGGACCGTGCCTTCGCGTCCGGCGTTGGCGTGGCCTCTTTCGACTCGCCCCGCTCGAGCTCGATCAAGAAGAGTCGAAAGCCGGAGCGACTCGCCGAAGATACGGCAGCAACAGCCGCCCAGCGGCCATCCGGCGAGATCGAGAATTCTCCGGGCTCCCAGCCGGGATCATCAGTCACCGCTACTGGCTCTGCCCGGGCGCGGATGTCGCCGGAAGGGCTACAGCTGAGCAGGAGAATCCCGGCTGCCGCAATACTCCAGCGAAGGCGACTTCGTCCTGGCCCACCGCTTGTTACGGAGATGTGAGCGACCACTCGGACGTATCCCCAGACTCGAAGTTGTCTACGAAAACCAGAGGAGGGCGGGGAAGGACCTTGACGGTGCGCGTCGCCTGCAGGGTTTGCGAGTCTGCGCGAACCGTCGCCGTGCCCACCGCCACGCCTGTCGCTGTGCCGTCCGATGCAACCGCGACGATCCCGGGATTGAGCGACGTCCACGTGACCTCGGCCGGTGGCACGGTCCTCGGAACTCCGTCGGCAAAGATGCCGATCACGAAGAGTCGGAGGGTGTCCTCCGGCCCGACGATGAACGCCTCCGTCGGGTTGATTTCGAGCGACTGGAGCGCCGCCCCTGGCTGCGCGACGAGGTTGACGGTCTCGGACTGGAAGTACTCGTTTGTCGTGTCGTTCTTGCCGAACGCTTCGATCGTGTAAGTGCGAAACGCTTCAAGGGGGATTGGGAACGAAACCTCGAACGGTGCCGACGTGTCGTTGATCGCCTCGTCCTTCCCGGCGACCACGATCTGATCGACCGTTACGCCGGGCGCCACGCTCACAGTTACGGTGATCGACGTCCCGGGTGTGACGATCGCCCCAGGTGCGGGCGAAGTAATCGTCAAGTCGAAGGTCCCCTCGCCACCTCTGCCGCTCGCGGCCTTCGCCTGCTTGTCATTCGCCGCCTCGTCCAGCCGCTTTGGAACCTCCGGGGCCGGGTCACTCGTCTGCAAAGGCGTGTTGGCCGGCAGTAGGCTCCAGACACTCTCCGAAGTCCGCGTGTCGAGCAACTCGCGAACGCGATCGCTGTAAGCGTCGCTGCCCGTGTTGCCGGGGGTCACCAGGGGGATTCCGAAGTGGATTCCGTCGGGGAATCCGAAGCTTGTCGTGGCGCTCGTCGGCAGCCCACCCTCCTGACTTAGGCGCCCCACGACCGTGTCGTGCTGTAGCGGCCCGAAGACGTCGGTGCCGGTCACGACTGAGGCAAGGAAGAGCGCACGGTAGAGCGGTCCCATGGGCCGGTATACAGTACCAAGGAGGTCCGGCCCCCCTACGCCGACCAGTGCGTGCGAAGGTATCGGGCACTCCTGCAATGTCGTGATCGGCGTGCTGTTCGTGGCCAGGTCGTAGATGGCGCCTTCGTCGATCGGCTTGTTGATCTGGTCGAACAATGCTCGCATTCGGAATCCTCGCGGTGTTGGATCGACGGCCAGCAATGCCAACAGGTTCGCGAGCGGTGAGCCGGTATGAGGCGTATCGAGCGTAATGAGCTTGCGAACGTTTCCGTGATGGCGGTTGAGCGCGGTGGCGAACAACGGCGAGTTGCTATGAATGCGGGTTAGCAGGCCACCCATGCTGTGGCCTACGACGTCCACCCGTGTGCAACGGATCTCCGCATCGCGGCACTTCTCGAGGGCCTTCTCGATGGAGTCGTAGACGACACGCTTGTTCGTGGAGAAGAAGCTTGCCGCCGGATCCCCCGCGTAGTCGGCCAGTACGCGGATCGGGAGGATGCTCGCGCTCGCGATGTCGAAGTCGCGCCAGGTCGTGGCGCCGGACCACAACCCGTGGACGAAGACCACAGGCGGGCGCACGAGGTCGACGAAGATCGTGAGGACCGCCGGGCCGCCCGACTGCGGGATGAACCGCGCCTCGATGTCGACACCGCGCACCGGCACGTTGTCGTCTCCGCCACGGTTGAACTCGTCCGGAACGCGGTAGTAGCCCTCCGCATACCAACACCCGTCAATGAAAGCGGCGGGGATCGTGACGAGGTCGACTCTCGTCCCGTCGGGCGTCGTGGACACGCCGCCGTCTTCGATGACCGGGCCCGCCATCATGTCGAGGCGGAAGTTTCCTGGGCCATAGATATTGAAGCAGTCGAGCCAGGCGATCGTGATGATGGTGATGCCGTCGGCGGCCATGGTGAAGTCGGGTCCTTCGGGGGCCGCCGGACGGAGGTCGCCCGGGTCGCCGACCAGGAACCCGCTGTGGGGCGCTGAGACTCCAGGAGGCACGCCCAGAGCAGCGGACGCCCCGACAGACAGGAGGGCGATGATCGGCAGTGTCGTCCTTCGGAAACCCATGAGTCCTCCTTTCGTGCCCCCCGGTTGATGTGAGGACACCGACGTTGCTCCTCGAATCGCCCGCGCGCAGTGGCGCATTCCACGCAGCGGGCGCCCGGGCCGGGTTCGTCACCTCGATGCCACGCCGAGGTCCGTAGGCCACGGACGAGACTTTCCCTGACGGCGAGCGCGGGCGGCGCGCCGCAGGCGAAGCCCTCCCTGACATAGAAGACGAACGAAGGGTCGGATCCGAACATCTCGGCGCGGATCGATGCGCCGCACCGTGGCCGGCCCTGGCGTCGCCGTCGGGCGCTTCGAGCGGTCGACAGACGACACAACAGTTGTTGACTTGAACTCAACAGCTGTTGTACGTTGCGAGCCATGATCCCCATGAATCGTTGGGCTCCGATACTCATTACCTTCTTGTCGTTCCTTCAAGCGGCGTGCGGCCAGCCGAGCGCCGGGGAGCTCGCCAACGGCGACGATCCGCTCGCGGCGCTGCGCTCCCCGGTGCGTTCGGCTCGCTACGACGGCGCCTTCTGGAACCGCGAGGCGGTTCAGTCGACCAACCTCTGGCAGGACGCCGTCGCCTACTGCCGGACGCCGGGCAACTCCGCCGCCCCCAACTGCCAGACCGTGGGCCTTGTGCTCTCGACGATCGAGCTCGAGAAGGCGGCGAAAGCCGCCAAGCAGCAGCTCCAGCTCCTGCTCGAGCAGAGCAAACACCTGGCGCCGCCAGCAGGGAGCCGTTCCGGCCGCCGTCCCGGCGCAGATTCCGCCGGACAGGACTAAACCGCGATGCCAGTCCTTGGAATCCTGGACGGAATCGTCCAGACGTTCGAGCTCGCCACGCAGACCTGGTTCTCGACGCTCTTTCCGATCGCGCAGAACCTGTTCTTCGCCCTCATGGTGATCCAGATCGCGTGGGCCGGGATCTGGTCGACGCTGGTCCGTCACGAGAGCGGGGAGCAGGTCCTGGTGCACCTGCTCCGCCAGGTCTTCGTCCTCTCGATCCTCTACACGGTGCTCATCTTCTCGCCGATCTGGGTGCCGACGGTCATCGGCTCCTTCGAGCAGGCCGGCGCCGCTGCGGGCGGCATCGACGGCATCAACCCGTCGTCGGTCTTCTCGGGCGGCTTTCTCCTCGCGTTGGGGCTGCTCGACGGCCTCAACAACTGGGGCCTGCTCAACCCGATCACCGGCCCGATGATCCTATTCACCTGTCTCACGCTCATCCTCTGCTACGCGTGGATGGCCGGTGTGCTCCTGGTCTACCTGGTCGAGAGCTACGTCGTCCTGGGCGGCGGTGTGGTGCTTCTCGGCTTCGGTGGCTCACGCTTCACCGCCGGGCTCGCCGACGGCTACCTGGTCTACGTCTTCCGCGTCGGGGTGAAGCTCTTTGTCGCCTACCTCGTCCTCGGCATCGCCGGCTCGCTCGCCGCCCAGTGGGCGGGAATGCTCAACGGCGTCGCGCTCGACAACCCGGGGCCGCTCTTCGAAGTTCTCGGCGGGGCCGTCGTGTTGGCGCTCGTCACCACCAAGGTACCGCTGTTCGCGAGCCAGATGCTGGGCGCAGGCCCGGGCTTCAGTCTGCGGTCCCTGTTCGTGGAGGGTCAATGAAGCTGAACCGCATCTTTCGCCGCGGGAACGCCGGCTCGGAGCCTGCTCCCGCGGACGCGAGCATTGCCCGCGGGCGACGCGAATGGGACGACCGCTATGCCGGTCTCGCCAGCGGCAAACGCAACTGGCAGCTGGCGGCGCTGGGACTTCTCGCGGTGGACGGCCTCCTCACCGCCGGCATCGTCCACCTCGCGAGCCAGAGTCGCGTGTCGCCCTTCGTCGTCGAGGTCGATCGTCTCGGGCAGGCGGTGGCGTTCGGGCCGGCAGAGCAGCTCCGGAAGACCGACGAGCGCCTGATCCGCTACCAGCTCAACCTCTTCATCCGCGACGTGCGCTCGGTGTTCTCGGACGCCGAGGTGCAGAAGACCGTCATCAACCGCGCGTACGGCCACGCCAAGGACAGCGCGCTCGGCTTCCTGAACGACTACTTCAAGAAGAGCAACCCGTTCCTGCGCGAGGCCGAGGGCACCGTCACGGTGCAGGTCCAGTCGGTGCTACGGCTGTCCGCCTCGAGCTGGCAGGTGCAGTGGCGCGAAACCCAGATCGCCGCGACGGGCCGCATCGTCTCCGAGACTGCCTGGCAGGCGATCCTCGGCGTCGAGCTCACCCCGCCGGAGACCACCGACGTTTTGCTCGTCAACCCTCTCGGCCTCTACGTCACCGAGATCAACTGGACTCAAACCCTCTGAGGAGCTGCTCCATGACCCGACTTCTGCCGTTCCGCTCGAAGCGCTTCGCCTCCACCTGTCTCGCCCTCCTGGGGATGCTCAGCGTCCTCGGCGCCGACGCCGCGCGCGCCGGCTCGCGGCCCGACGCGGCGGTTCGCGACGCGACCCAGCAGTACGCGACCACCGGCAAGGCCCCGGTCATAGAGCGCAGCGACTCGGTGGTCTACCCCTTCGGCGAGAGCCAGCCGGTGCTCCAGTGCACGCCGCTTCGCGCGTGCGACGTCGAGCTCGAGGCGGGGGAGGTCGTTCACGGCGTGGCCCTGGGCGACACCGAGCGCTGGATCTCGAGCCCCCTCTACTCGGGCGATCCGGATGCTCTCGTGCCCCACGTGGTGGTGAAGCCGCGCGACTACGGCATCACGACCAACATGATCGTGACCACGACCCGGCGGACCTACCACCTCAACCTGGTCGCGCCGGCGAAGGGCAAGACCGACGAGACCGACGGCGCTTACCTGCGGCGCGTGCGTTTCTACTACCCGGGCGACGTCGTCGAGCAGTGGTCCGACGCCGCACAGCTCGAAGCGACTCGCGCCAACCGCCAGAGCGAAGCGACGATCGCCAGCCTGACCGGTGCCATGAACCCCGGCCGGATGAACTTCGACTACTCGCTCTCGGGCGGCCACTTCACCGGCTTCCGGCCGACCACCATCTTCGACGATGGTCACCACACGTACATCCAGCTTCCGGCCGGAGCCGCGGCAGTCGACGCGCCCGCCTTCCTGGCTCGCACGCAGAGCGGCGAGGAAGCGATCCTCAACTACCGCATGAACGGCTCCTGGATCATCGTCGATGGGCTCTTCGAGCGCGGCGAGCTGGTCGCGGGCGTCGGCCGGTCCCGGAAGGCGGTGAAGATCACCAACCGCGGCTTCGCCCGCGTGACGACCGGGAGCCGCTGATGGAGACGGGGACCCCTCCGACCGAGCCGAAAGAGACCGAGCTCGAGCTCACGCCGCAACCCCGGATCAAGAAGCTCAGCTCGGCGATCGTCTGGATCGCCGCCATCTTCGCGGTCGCCGTGCTCTGGCTCGTCGGCTACCTCGTCAGCTCGAAGGCCCGGCGGCCCAGCCAGGAGCGGCGCGTGGCGGCCGTGCCGCCGCCGGTCGACGACCTCGCGGAGCGCATCCAGCGTGCCGCCGAGAGGGAAGCCAAGCTCGCGGCGGAGCACGCAGCGATGACGCGCGGCCAGCAGCTCCAGCCTCCCCATGACCTGCCGCCCGGTTTCGAGCAGCTTCTCGCGCAGCAGGAGCATCCGCTGGCGGCGGGCCCGCCCGTCGAGAGTTACGGGCGCGAAACCGCCTATCGAGGCGGGGGCAGCCCGGACACCGGACGGTCGCCCCTGCAGCGGGCGCTCGACTCGGAGCTGGTGCCTTCCGGCTTCCGTTCGGCCAGCCCTCGCGCGGCAGCTGCGCTCGCGACGCGAGGCGACAGTGACGCGGTCGACGGCGCGCCGTCCGCGCCTCCGGATCTCGCGACTCTGCGCGCGGAGTTGGTGCGCGCCGTGGAGACCAAGGCCCAGCCGCAGGCTGCGCCGGAGAAGCCGTCCGCCGTCGGCGCGCTGCGTCCAGCCGGTTCGCCGTTTCGAGTCTCGACCGGGACGCTCATTCCCGCGGTTCTATCGGCCGGCATCAACTCCGACCTGCCTGGCCAAACGACGGCTCTCGTCCGGCGCAACGTCTACGACAGTCGCACCGGTCGATTCCTTCTGATCCCGCAAGGAAGTCGGCTGGTCGGTGAGTACGACAGCCGCGTCGCCTTCGGTCAGAACCGCGTGTTCGTGGCCTGGAACCGGTTGATCTTCCCGGACGGCCGCTCGCTCGATCTCGGTGGGATGCAGGGCGTCGATCTCTCCGCGGCAGCCGGTCTCCGCGACAAGGTCAACAACCACTTCGTCCGCACCTTCGGCAGCGCGCTCTTGATCGCCGCCGTTTCGGCCGGCGTCCAGCTCTCGCAGCCCGAGAACGACGGCAATTTCCAGTCGAACCCGACCCCGTCGCAGCTCGCGGCGGCGGCCGTCGGCCAGGAGCTCGGCCGCGTCGCCTCGGAGTACCTCCGCCGGAACCTCGACGTGCGGCCAACGATCGAGGTGCGGCCGGGCTATGAGCTGAACGTGGAGGTGACCGCGGACCTCGACCTTCCTGGCCCCTACGAGCCGGCGGCGGCGTACTGAGGCCAGCAATGCGCATCGTCACGGTGACCAACCAGAAGGGGGGAGTGGGGAAAACCACTCTCGTCTGCCATCTTGCGCTGGCCGGCGTCGAGCGCGGCCTCCGAACGCTGGTGGTCGACCTCGACACGCAGGGCAATGCCAGCACCATGCTGGCGCGAGACGCCGCGGTCGCCGGCCAGCCCGGCGGCGCCGCGGCGCTCTTCGCGGACGCGCCGCTGGCGCCGACGGTTACCGCAAGCGGCCTTCACCTGCTGCACGGCCACCAGCATCTCGACGAGGTCGACCAGCGGGTGGGCTTGGCCGACTCGAGGCGCGTGCGCGACCGCCTGCGGGCATTGCCCTACGACCTGGTGGTGATCGACACGCCGCCGGCGATCGGAGTTCGCCACCTCGGTCCGCAGGTCTGGGCCGACCTCGTGGTGACGCCGCTCGAGCCGAACAGCTTCTCGCTCCTGGCGCTCGGTCAGACGTTGGCCACGATCGAGGAGATCCGCACCATCCGGCCCGGGCTCGAGAACCGGGTGCTCATCAACCGCTTCACGCGCTCGTCGGGCCAGCAGAACCGCTACATCGCGCTGCTCGGCGAGCACGTACCGCTCACGCGGCCGTTTCTAACCTTGCGCGTCGCCGTCTCCGACGCGCTCGACGAAGGCGTTCCGGTCTGGCGCTTCCGCCGTGCCGACCGCGAGACCCGGGAGACCTGGATGGAACTGTGCGGAGGGCTGATCGGTGGCTGAGAGAGCAGAGGCAACCCTGGGCATGAGCTCGCTCGACCGCCTGCGCGAGCTCAAGGAAGAGACCGAGCGCCGTCAGGCCGGGGGCCGTCGCCGCGTCGTCGATCTCCCGATCGGCGAGGTCCACCCCGACCCGCGTCAGGTCCGCAGCGACTTCGTCGCCGACGTCATGAGCGCCGAGGATCAGGAGGATCTCGAAGGCCTCGCGCGGAACATCGCCGCGATCGGCATCCACAACCCGATCCACGTGCGGCCCGACGCCGAAGGCGGCTACGTCATCATCTCCGGCGAGCGCCGCTGGCGTGCCGCCGGCATCGCCGGTCTCGAAGTCGTCCCCTGCCTCGTCGCCGCCGAGGGCGAGCTCGACACGGGCCGCAACACCCTGACCCAGCTCTCCGAGAACCTCCAGCGCTCCAACCTCAAGCTCCTCGACGTGGCGAACGCGCTCAGGCGCTGCCTCGACGAGACCGGTCTCGGCCAGGGAGAGCTGGCGAAGGAGCTGGGGAAGTCGAAGTCGTGGGTGTCGAAGTACCTGGCCCTGCTGAAGGCCGAGGGACCGTTTCGGGAGGCGCTTGACGAGGGCCTCCTCGGCAATCCCGAGACAGCGCGGATGTTCGGGCGACTCGACGAGGCGGAGCAGAGCAAGCTCCTGCGGCGGGCCCGAAAGCAGGGCTTGCCTCTCGGCCATGCCGAAATCGCGATGCTCGATAGACGCAACACGTCCGGTAGCTCGGGGGGCCAAAGCGACCGCAAGTGCGTGATCGAGGGTGACATCTCGCCGGAGGAAGGGCCCGAGCCGGCGCAGCTCCTCGAGGGGGAGGGAGCACATACGATTCGGGTGTCGTCAGCGCAGCTCCGAAGGCTCATCGAGTGCCTCGGCGGCTCAGCCGGAGAGGAGAGCACGTTGGTTGAGACCCTCTGGGCGCTCCTGGCCACCTGACGTGCCGCTCCCATTCGCGAGGCTGCCCGTGGCCTGGGCGCAGGAGGCTTCCAGATTCCGGGCGCTTCGCGCCTGGCGGATCTAAGAGGCAGGTCGGTCCCTGGAGGGAAATCGTTCCCTGCTTCCAGGGTTGGAAAGTCCAGAGCCCTTCCTTGGGGTAGCAGCAGATCCTGACCCGGCGGGTGGCGCGGGCGCGTCGATCGGGTGCATAATTACAGGGTGATGCAGTCCCGCAGCCGCATCGTCCGCCTCGGCATCGCGCTCCTCGTGGTAGCGCTCGCGACTCCCGTCGCAGCGCTCGCGTGTAGCGATTGCTGCTGTCCGATGGTGACGATGGGGGGCGCAGCCTCCGCGCCTTGTGCGGCGCCGCCCACGGCAGGTCCGATGCTGACGTGTTGTGCTCGACCGGCAGCGGCGGAGGCCTCCACAGCCCCGGCGGCGGTCACCACCGCATCGCAGCTCGAGGCCCCGGCGCCGTCGGAGAACCCGATCGCGGAAGTGCCCGTGGTGGCGACCTCCGCTGTCGCTCCCGGCGGGCAGGCGCCTTCTGCGCCCGACCGAGCGCGAGCAGAGCGCCAATACAAACGCGGGCTCTGCGTCCTCAATTCCGTCTTCCTGATCTGAGACTCCCCGGACGTTGACGTTGGTCCGTGCCGCATGACGCGGCGCGGAGGTCACACGTTTCCGGGAGGAGTCCGTGACACTTGCTGAATCATCCAGGCTTGCCGTCTTCGCCGTACTCGCCGGCGCCTCGCTCGGTCTGGGTCCGCTCTCCGCGCAGGAGGCGTTGCCCGCCACGTCGAGCCCGGAGCCCTCGCCGCCCGCTGCCGATCGGCTGATCGCGTCGCTCGAGCCGGCGCACGCCGCGCTCGTCTTCGAGGTCCTCGAGCGAAATCCGGATCTCGCTCGACTCCGCGCGCTCGCGTCGGCGAGCGCCGCGCGGACGCCCCAGGTGCGGGCATTGCCCGACCCGATGGCCTCGCTGACCGCCTTCGCGCTGACCCCCGAGACCCGCGTCGGGCCGCAGGAGGCGGCGGCGGCGATTTCGCAACGCTTCCCCTGGTTCGGCAAGCTCGCTCTCAAGGAGCGGCAGGCCCTGCTCGACGCCGAGGCCGCACGGGCGGCGGTCGAGGCCAAGCGCCTGGCACTCGTCACCGAAACGCGACGCCTGGCCTACGAGCTCGCCTTTCTTTCCGCGCAGGAGGAGATCCTGCGCGAGGATCGCGACACGCTCATCCACTACGAAGAGCTGGCGCGCGCCCGGTACGCCTCGGGCGTCGGCCTCGAACAGGCGGTGATCAAGCTCCAAGCCGAGATCACGCGCGACGACAATCGACTTCTCGACCTCGCGAATCGCCGTGCGGCCCTCGTCAGTGCCCTCGACGCCCTGCGCGACCGGCCGTCAGGCGGAGTGCCGCCCGGCATCGCGCTCCCGGCCGCTCCGCCTCCGCTTCCAACACTCGACCTGGCAGCGCTGCGAGCCGCGGCGGTCGAGAACCGCCCCGAAGTCGCCCGGGCGCGAGCGATGATCGCCGCGGCCGGGGTGGGCGGAGAGCTGGCGCAGAAGGAGTTCCGGCCTGACCTGACGGTGGGGCTCGGCTATACGCTGGTCGGCAAGCGGCAGGACGCCCCGGGCCGCGCCATGCCGCCGCCGGGGAACGGCGACGACATCCTCGGCGTCACGCTCGGGGTCAACCTCCCGGTCTGGCGGGAGCGGCTTGAGTCCGGCGTGGTCGAAGCCACCGCGCGCGAGACGGCGGCGGAGGAAGAGCTGCGCTCCACCGTGGCCGGCATCGACCAGGGCCTCGGCGAGCTAGCGGCTCGTCTGCCGCTGCTGGACGAGCAGCTCGCGTTGTTCACCGGCCTGCTGTCGACCCAAGCCGAGGAGTCACTTCGCTCCGCCGAGGCCGCCTACGCTGCCGGCTCGGCCGGCGCCCTCGACCTGCTCGATGCCGAGCGTGTGCTTCTCGAAGTCCGTGTCGGTACCGCCCGGGTGCGGGCCGATTCCCTGATCGCACGAGCCCGCCTCGATGGAGCGCTCGGCGCCCCCCTGGCCTCCCTTTCCGTTGGAGTCGACCGATGAACGACGAACTGCAAGACGATACCCTCACTCCGAAGCCGCGCCGCTCGCGCCGTTGGGTCGCCAACCTCGGCTGGCTCGTCGGCGGGGCTCTGCTCGCCGTCCTGCTGATTGCCGACCCGCTGGGTCTTCATCCGGTCGATAGCTGGCTGCACGGCATTGTGGGCCGTTGGCACCACGCTCCGGACCTGGTTTCGCCCGAAGCCCCGAAGCAGCTCTGGACCTGCGGCATGCACCCCCAGGTCATCCAGGACCACCCGGGGACGTGCCCGATCTGCGGCATGAACTTGGTGCCCCTCGACGCGGGAACGGGAGGCCAGGAGGCCGCCGCGGAGTCGACGGGAGAGCGCAAAGTCCTCTTCTATCGCAACCCGATGGACCCGACCGTGACTTCGCCCGTCCCGATGAAGGACTCGATGGGGATGGACTACGCCCCGGTGTACGCCGAGGAGACCGACGCGGCAGCCGAAGGCTCGACGATTCGAATCGATCCGGCGGTAGTCCAGAACATGAACGTGGTGACCGCCGAGGTCGAGCGCCGGGACCTCTCGCGCGAGATCCGCACCGTGGGCTACCTCGACTACGACCAGGAAAAGATGGTCTCGGTCACCACCAAGTTCCCGGGCTTCGTCGAGAAGGTCTACGTCAACTACATCGGCGAGCCGGTGCGGAAGGGGCAGCCCCTCTTCGAGATCTACTCCCCGGAGCTCGTCCAGACCCAGGAGGAGCTGGTCTCGGCGATCGCCTACGCGCGCAAGCTCGAAGGCGCGCCGGAGAGCGCGAGGCAGCGCGCGGAGGCGTTGGTCGACGCGGCCCGGCGCCGGCTCTCCTTCTGGGACATCAGCGCGGCCCAGGTCGAGAAGCTGGAGGCGAGCGGTGCGCCCACGCGAACGTTGACGGTCAGCGCTCCGTCGAGCGGCGTGGTCATGATGCGCATGGCCGGCCTCGAGGGGATGTCGGTCCGGCCGGGGATGGAGCTTTTTCATCTCGCCGACCTCTCGACACTGTGGCTCTCGGTCGAGGTCTTCGAGGTCCAGCTTTCGTGGTTGCGGCCTGGCAACGAGGCCGAAATCACGCTCTCCTACTTACCGGGCGAGACGTTCCACGGACGCGTGCGCTTCGTCGAGCCGCAGGTGCAGGAGAAGACCCGGACCGTCGGGCTGCGCGTCGAAGTGCCGAACCGCGATGGCCGGCTACGGGCAGGCATGTACGCGACCGTCCGTTTCGCACCCGTGGTTGCTCGCGACGTGGTGACCGTGCCGTCCCTTGCCGTGCTCCGCACCGGCGAGCGCAACGTCGTCGTCGTGGCGACAGGGGGCGGTCGGTTCTCCGTCCGGGAGGTTCGCCTGGGAGTCGCTGGAGAGAGAGAGATCGAGGTGCTGTCCGGGCTCGAGGCCGGAGAGAAGGTCGTGACCTCGGCGCAGTTCCTGATCGACTCGGAATCGAACCTCCGCGAAGCGGTCCAGAAGCTCCTGGCATCTCGCCAGGGTGAATCTACCAACGCAACGCCCCCGACCGATTCGGCCGGGCACGCGAATCACTGAGGAGCCGGCCATGCTCAATCGGCTCATCGAGTGGTCGCTGCGCAATCGCTTCCTGGTGGTGATCGGGCTGCTCTTCGCCACGCTGGGAGGCGTCTGGGCGATCCGCGGCATGCGGCTCGACGCGATTCCGGATCTCAGCGACGTCCAGGTCATCGTCTATACGGAGTACCCCGGCCAGGCACCCCGGCTGGTCGAGGATCAGGTCACCTACCCGATCACGACCAAAATGCTCGCTGTTCCGTTCGCCAAGGTCGTTCGGGGCTACTCGTTTTTCGGCTATTCCTTTGTCTACGTCATTTTCGAGGACGGTACCGACCTCTACTGGGCGCGTTCGCGCGTACTCGAATACCTGTCGGGGCTGTCGCGGCAGCTACCGCAGGGTGTCTCTCCGCAGCTCGGCCCGGACGCCACGGGTGTCGGCTGGGCGTTCATGTACGTGCTCAATTCCCCGCAGCGATCTCTCGCCGAGCTGCGCAGCTACCAGGACTGGTACCTGAAGTACGCGCTGACCGCCGTCGACGGGGTCTCCGAGGTGGCTTCGATCGGTGGCTTCGTGCGCCAATACCAGATCGAGGTCGACCCGGTGAAGCTGCGCGCCTACGGCGTTTCGCTGCAGAAGATCAAGGCGGCGATCCAGCGCTCGAACAACGACGTCGGCGGTCGGGTCGTCGAGATGGCGGAGAAGGAGTTCATGGTCCGGGGCCTCGGGTACGTGCACGACGTCCAGGACCTCGAAAAGGTGGTCCTCGGCACGGGCCCCGGGGGCACGCCGTTGCTCCTCCGCGACGTCGCCAACGTGACCATCGGGCCGGAGATCCGCCGAGGCATCGCGGAGTGGAACGGTGAGGGCGAGACGGTCGGCGGCGTGATCGTCGTGCGAGCCGGAGCCGACACGCTGGAGACCATCGATCGCGTCAAGCAGAAGCTGGCGGAGCTCAAGGCCGGGTTGCCGGACGACATCGAGATCTCGACCGCCTACGACCGCACGGCGCTCATCCGTCGAGCGGTCAAGACGCTGACTCACACGCTGATCGAGGAGTCGATCATCGTGGCGCTGGTCTGCATCCTCTTCCTCTTCCACTTCCGCTCGGCGCTGGTCGCCATCATCTCGATCCCGGTGTCGATCCTCGTCGCGTTCATCGTCATGCGGATGCAGGGGCTGGGCGCCAACATCATGTCGCTCGGCGGCATCGCGATCTCGATCGGCGTCTTGGTCGACGCCGCGATCATCATGGTCGAGAACGCCCACAAGCACTACGAGGAGTGGCGGGGCAAGCGCTCGCACTTCGAGATCATCCTGCGTTCGGCGCAGGAGGTGGGGCCGACGCTCTTCTTCACCCTCCTCGTGATCACGGTGTCGTTCCTTCCCGTGTTCACGCTCGAGGAGCAGGAGGGGCGGCTGTTCAAGCCGCTCGCCTTCACCAAGACCTACGCGCTCGCCGCCTCCTCGATCCTGGCGGTGACGGTGATCCCGGTGCTCATGTACTGGTTCGTGCGCGGCAACATCCACAGCGAGGAGAAGCACCCGGTCTCCCGGCTCCTGCGGCGGATCTACGCGCCGGTGCTCGAGCTCGCGCTCCGGGCGCGCTGGGTCGTGATCGCCGGCGCGCTGGTGCTCATGGCCTCGATCGCAGTCCCCCTGGCGAGGATCGGCAGCGAGTTCATGCCGCCGCTCTGGGAGGGCGACATTCTCTACATGCCGACCACGTTCCCTGGGATCTCGAGCACGAAGGCCAAGGAGATCCTTCAACAGACCGACAAGATCTTGCGCACCTTCCCCGAAGTCGATTCGGTCTTCGGCAAGATCGGGCGGGCCGAGACCGCGACCGACCCGGCGCCGCTGTCGATGATCGAGACCACGATCCGGCTCAAGGACCCCTCCGAGTGGCGTCCTGGAATGACCAAGGAGAAGCTGGTCGAGGAGATGGACCGCGCGGTGCGCTTTCCGGGCCTGACCAACGCCTGGACGATGCCGATCAAGACCCGCATCGACATGCTGTCGACCGGCATCAAGACGCCGGTCGGCGTCAAGATCGCAGGCCCCGACCTCCAGACGCTCGAACGGCTCGGCAAGGAGGTCGAGGCGGTCGTCAAGGGTCTCCCGGACACGCTCTCGGCATACGCGGAGCGCGTCATGGGCGGGAGCTACTTCGACTTCAAGATCGATCGCGACGCCGCGGCCCGCTTCGGCCTGACGGTCGGCGACGTCCAGGACGTCATTCAGTCGGCGATCGGCGGCATGAACGTCTCCTGGACGGTCGAGGGGCTCGAGCGCTACCCGATCAACCTCCGCTACCCGCGCGAGCTGCGCGACGACCCGGAGCGCCTGCGAGAGATCCTGGTGGCGACATCCTCCGGTCTCCAGGTTCCGCTCGGGCAGCTCGCGGAGGTCGAGGTGCACCAAGGGCCACCTGGCATCAAGTCCGAGAACGCGCGTCCCAATGCCTGGGTCTTCGTCGACTTGAGGACCTCGGATGTCGGGGGATGGGTCGAGCGCGCCCGCTCCGAGGTCGCCCAGCGGGTGGAGCTGCCCGCCGGGTACACGATCTTCTGGTCGGGCCAGTACGAGTATATGCAGAGGGCGAAGGCGCGACTGATGCTTATCGTGCCGATCACGCTCTTCCTCATCTTCCTCATCCTCTACCTCAACACGAAGTCGATCGTGAAGACCGCGATCGTGCTGCTGGCGGTGCCGTTCTCGCTGGTCGGCGCCATCTGGCTGCTCTGGGCGCTCGGCTACAACTGGTCGGTGGCGGTGTGGGTAGGCCTGATCGCGCTCGCCGGCCTCGACGCGGAGACCGGCGTGGTCATGCTGCTCTACCTCGACATCGCGTACGAGCGGTGGAAGCAGCAAGGCAAGATGGCCACCTTCGCCGATCTCGCGTCGGCGGTCGAACACGGTGCGGTCCAGCGAATTCGCCCGAAGATGATGACGGTGGCGGCGATCCTCGTCTCGCTGGTGCCGATTCTCTGGGCCACCGGCACGGGCGCGGACGTCATGCGACGGATCGCGGCACCGATGATCGGCGGCGTCTTCAGCTCGTTCGTCGGCGAGCTGGTCGTCTATCCCTCGATTTTCTTCATCTGGCGGTCGATCGGATTGCGGCGCTCGCCGCTCTTCCCCGGCCCCGCAGGGAACGGCGGGCCGACGGCCGCGCTCCCGGAAGGAGAGCCGTCATGAAGCTGCTCAAGGCGTTCGTGAGAACCCACAAACTGGAGGAGATCGTTCGCGCGCTGGAAGCCGCGCAAGCGCCCGGCATCACCGTATCCCGAGTTCACGGCGTCGGCTACGGCTACGCGCCCAACATGTTCACGATGTCGGAGAGCGAGATGAGCCGGGCGCAGGCGATCGCGAAGGTGGAGGTGGTCTGTGCGGATCCGCAGGTCGATCGCCTGGTCGACGCCCTGGTCTCGGCTGCCCAGACCGGCCTGCGAGGGGACGGCATCGTATTCGTCACCGAAGTCGAGCGGGCGATCCGGATCCGCAACCACGAGGAAGGGGCCGCCGCCCTGGCTCGCTCGAGTCAGGCCGCGCCCTGACGAGTGGGTCCAATGTCCAAGACTCAACGGAGATCAACCATGCGAAGCCGACGTGCAGGAATCCTGATTGCAATTCTCGCCCTGGCGAGCGTCACGGTCAGCCTCGGAGCGAACGCCCTGGAGCCGCGTTTCACCGACGCGGCGCGTCAAGCCGAGGAGTTTCTCGGCTACTCGAAGTCGATCGCCTTGACGCCGGAGCAGGAGGCGATCAAGCGCGAGGCGTTGTCGAAGCTGAAGGCGCCCTGTTGCGACGACAACGGGCTCCCCTGCAACCTGGCCAAGACCGCGTGGGGCCTGGCCAACTATCTCATCGCCGAGAAGCACTACGACGCGTCCCAGGTGCGCAGCAAGGTCGCCGAGTGGATGAAGTTCGTTAATCCCGGCGGTTTCTCCGGCGATGCCTGCTACACGCCGGGCGGATGCCAGCGCCCGATCTCGGCCAACGGCTGCGGCGGAATGCGCGAGCCGGTCGTTCCCTGACCCCTCGATTGTCGACGGTCTGACGAAAGGAGAAGACCATGAAGCAGCTTTCCATCATCGGCCTGACGGTGGCCTTGACACTGCTCGCCGCGACATCCGCGCGGGCCATCGAGGCCAAGGAGCTCGGGACACGGGTGCTGACGCAGTACCAGAAGATCCAGGCGGCGCTGGCCGGAGACTCGGTCGAGGGCGTCGTCGACGCGGCCGGCCAGATCGCGGACATCGTGAAGCCCTGCGACTGCTCTCTCGAAGAGAGCGAGGCATCGCAAGTCCTGGTCGACGCCGCGCGCAGAATGAACGGCAGCGATCTCGGGACGCTGCGCGAGCAGTTCAAGGGGCTGTCGAAGGCGATGCCCGCTTACCTGAAGGTCACCGGCGTCGATTCGGCGCAGCTCTACTTCTGCCCGATGGTCAAGGCCTACTGGCTGCAGGCGAAGGGCGACGGAGCGACGCACAACCCGTACTACGGAAGAGCGATGTCCGGCTGCGGCGTGAAAGTGGAGAGAGTCGCGGGGTGATCACTGCTCGTCCGGGAGGCACCGCGATGAAGGCGGACGAGGCGAAGTCGTCCGGTGTCCTGGCGCTGGTCGAGAGCCACCGCCGCTTTCTCGCGTTCCTCGAGAACCGCACCGGGAGCCGTGACGAGGCGGAGGAGATCCTCCAGGAGGCGTTCGTCAAGGGGATCGAGCGGGCGGGCCAGATTCGTGACGAGGAGCGGGCGGTGGCCTGGTTCTACCGCCTGCTCCGCAACGAGCTCTCGGACCATTGGCGGGAGCGCGCCGCCGAGCGCCGAGGCGAAGAGGCGCTCGCCCGCGAGCTGGCCGACGCGGTGGAACCGGAACCGGAGATCGGAAACCAACTCTGCCACTGCTTCGTGCCTCTGCTGCCGAAGCTGAAGCCCGAGCACGAGGCCATCCTGCGACGAGTCGACCTCGAAGGCATGCGCCCGGTCGACTTCGCGATGCAGAAAGCGATCACGCCCAACAACGCCATGGTCCGCCTGCACCGCGCCCGGCGGGCGCTGCGGGAGCGGATGCAGCGCTCTTGCCGCACCTGCGCCGAACACGGCTGCCTGGACTGCTCCTGCGAGCCCGCGGCGAAGCAGGCACGGCAGCCGTCGTAAGGCCCTCGGCCCGGATCCGTCTGCACAGGCAGAAAGGAGACGACGACATGAACTCAGCGACACATCGAGAGACTGCTCGAGAGCTCGACGAAGTGACTCTGTTCGAGCTCGGTGCCGGGGAGTGGGACGAACGGCAGCTCCACCGTGGCCCGGTTCGCCACCTGGCCGAGGGTGACGACGGAACGGACGACGGTGAGCTGGACAGCGAAGGCCGCGGCAGCTGCTGCGGCGGGCTGCCTTCCGGCGAGAAGAGCACGAGGCATCCTCCGGGCGCGAGACACTGCCACTGATCCGGGATCTGGAGAGAGAAGAGGTCATCGAGGAGGATTCGAGCCATGAACAGCCATTACGAGTACGGCTACTGGCCGCTGGTGGTGATCAACGCGGGGATCTTCATCGCCTTCGCTTTCGCCTACTTCCGGCCGAAGACACGCACCGACTGGCGAACGCTGGGGATGTTCTCCGCCTTCCTGGTCGCGCTGTTCACCGAGATGTACGGCTTTCCGTTGACGATCTACCTGCTCTCCGGGTGGCTGACCAAACGCTTCCCGGGCGTCGACCTCTTCTCGCACCAGTCGGGGCACCTGTGGAGCACGCTGCTCGGCGAGAGATCGGATGCTCACTTCGGGCCGCTCCACTTGCTGAGCTCGGTGTTCATCTTCGGCGGCTTCTATCTGCTCGCCTCGGCATGGCGCGTGCTCTACCAGGCGCAGCGCGACGGGTCGTTGGCCGCGACCGGGCCTTACGCGCGCATCCGTCACCCCCAGTACGCGGCCTTTACGCTGATCATGGTCGGCTTCCTGTTGCAGTGGCCGACTTTCGTCACACTGGTCATGTTCCCGATCCTGGTCGCCACGTATTGGCGCCTCGCGCGACGCGAGGAGCGCGACGCGCTCGCCACCTTCGGAGCCGACTACGAGCGCTACCGGGCCCGGACGCCGGCCTTCGTGCCGAGCCTGTCCGGCCCGCGGGCCGCGCTCGAGAAGGGAGATTCGCGATGAGCTTCTTGACCGAGAACTGGTTCTTCCTCGCCGTGGCTCTGGCTTGCATCGGCATGCATCTCTTCGGTCACGGCCACGGTCACGGCCATGGTCACGGGCAAGGACACGGGCAGGGCCATGGCCGCAACTCGCACCCCGAGGACGATCACGAAGGCCACGGCCCGGGCGCCGGGCACGAGGGCTCCGGAGCGTCCGGAAAGTGGGGCGAGCCGTGACCTCCCTCCTCGCCGTTCTGGGGGTCGCCCTGCTCGCGGCGGCCTGGGGAGGGCTCCAGATCTGGATCGCTCGGCGCGATCCGGACAATCCGGGCCTCGCCCGCTCGTGCAGCGGCGCCTGCGGGAGTTGTGATGGGAGCTGCGAAGGAAAGGACGCCCGTCGGCGCGGGCCTCGCCGCACGGCGTCGCATTTCGCTCGCTGAGCGAGAAAGGAGGGTTCGAAGATGCTTCGACTCAAAGTCTGGACCTGGTCTCTCGCCACCACGTCCGCGGTGAGCTTCGTCGTCTGCGTGGTCTGGGGCCTGGTGACCCCGGAGGCGCTCCACATGCACCGCTTCCTCGAGTCGGTCCTGCCCGGATTCCAGTGGCTGTCCCCGACGTCGTTCCTCGTCGGGCTCGTGGAGAGCTTCCTCTACGGTGCCTACTTCGGGCTGATCTTCGTGCCGATTCACAACGCCTTCCACCGCCGCTGGGGAGGATGACGGTGAAGCGGAAGCCCTGGGAGTCGCTCGACATCGTTGGCGCCTTCGAAGCCACGTCCTTTCGCGAGATGACCTTCTTTCTACGCGGGCTCGTTCTCCCGGAAGCAGGGATCAGCCCACTCGAGGAGGCCCGGTGACGGAATCCACGCTCGCCTACCGGAGCGACGAGCTCCTCGACAGCGACGACGGCAGGCCGCTGCGCATTCTCTCCGAGTACCTGGGGCCCCTCCGGGCGTTCCGGCGCGAGCGGGTTCACGACACGATCGTCTTCTTCGGCTCGGCCCGGCTGCGCGAGGACGGGCCGCTCGGGCGCTACTACGACGACGCGCGGGAGCTCGCGCGCCGGATCACGGAGTGGTCGCTCGCACTGCCGTGCGACGCGCGCCGGTTCGTGGTCTGCACGGGCGGTGGCGGCGGCATCATGGAGGCGGCGAACCGCGGTGCCCGCGAGGCGGGCGGCCGCACCATCGGCCTCAACATCGGCCTGCCCCACGAGCAGCGGCCGAACTCCTTCGTCACGCCCGAGCTGAGCTTCGAGTTCCACTACTTCTTCACCCGCAAGCTCTGGTTCGCTCACCTCGCGCGGGCGATGGTCGCGTTCCCGGGCGGCTTCGGGACGCTCGACGAGCTCTGCGAGGTGCTGACTCTGACCCAGACGAAGAAGCTCCCGCGCGAGATCCCGGTCCTTCTCTACGGCAGGGAGTTCTGGCAGGAGGTGATTCGATTCGAGTCCCTGGCGCGACTCGGCCTGATCGGCGCGCAGGATCTCGATCTCTTCCAGTTCGCGGACAGCCCAGGCGAAGCGATGGACCTGCTCCGGCCGCGGCTCTCGGAGAGCCTGGACGGCCCGACACCCGCCTTTGCGACAACGAGCACCTGCCGCTGTGGGCCCGCTCAGCCATGAACGACTGCAAGGGTCGTTGCGCCGAGCCGGGCTGCCCCCGTCCCTGGGAGATCCGGGTCGCGTGGGCGCTTCGCGGACTGATTGCCGTGACTGCGACCGTGCACCTCGTGCAGGGCAGGTATCTCTATGCGGCGCTCTGCGCGGCCGTGATCGCCGTCCTGGTGGCGCCCCCGCTGCTCGCACGCACCAGCCTGGGGAACCTGCCGGTCGAGCTCGAGCTCGCGGCGCTCTGGGGCGCGGTCGGCGACATGACGCTGGGCCGACTCCTCGGCCTCTACTCGGGTACGGCCTGGTTCGACAAGGTCCTCCATTTCGGCAACTCGCTGCTCATCGGGCTCCTCGCGTTCCTGATCGTGTACGCGCTCCAGCTCACCGGTCGGCTTCGCACCTCGGCCGTGGCGAACGCGGTCGCGATCGTCCTCCTGGCGCTCGGAGTCGGTGCCCTCTGGGAGATTGTCGAGTACGGGGCCGACGCGCTGTTTCGGGAGGGGGCGCAAGGCTCGCCGGTGATGGCACCGCTCGACGACACGATGTGGGACCTGATCCTGGATGGCGCCGGAGGAGCGGTCGGAGGTACGCTCGGCGCGGCGTACATTCGATTCTCGCAGAGGACCGCACGGCGATTCGCGGCGTTCGCGCGCCTCGTGGCTCCCGCGGAGGGAGTCGCCGCATGAGGAGCCCGCGAGCGCTGCCGAGGCAGGACCCCCATAACCCACTGTGTAAGGCCGAGCGGACCGATCCGTCTGCACAAGTGAACGGAGAGGGTGACAACGCCCAGCACACTCTCCCAGCAAGGATCGACGGGCGAGAAGGAGGACGACGATGAACTGGACGGAGATTCTCGGAAACGGTTGGGCCTGGACAGTGGCCCTGGTGGTCGTCGGCGCCGCCCTGATGTGGTTCGGTCGCCGCCGAACGACGACGATCGATCCTGGTCGGACGCTGTTGGCCACCGGCGACACGCCCCGGCGCGACACGGATCTCTCGCATGCCGCGCACACCACCGGCTCGGGCGTCGGACCTGCGATGGCCCCAGCCCACGAGCACTCTCGTTCCGCGGGCCACCGGCACCGCCACGGCTGCTGCTGATGGGTCCTGAGAAACGAGACCACGCCATGAAACTCGAAGCCCGCTCCCTCGCCCTCGCCAGCGGAACCGTCGCGGCGACGCTCTTCGCACTCTGCTCGCTCTTCGTCGTCCTGGCGCCGGAAGCGGCGGTCTGGGCGACGCGGGAGCTCTTCCACGTCGCCGTCGCGTCGCCGCCGACCCTCACCGGCGTCGGCTTCGTCGCCGGCCTCGTCTTCTGGTTCGTGGGCGCCGCCGCCAGCGCGGCGGCGCTCGCCGGCCTCTACAACCGGTGGGTGAAGCAGTGAGATCGGACGGCGTGCCTCCGACTTGGGCAGCTCATCGGCCGCCGCTCCGCCCCGGGTGGGCGGGGCGGCGGAATCCTTAAACTTACCTCGGAAAGGAGCTCGGAATCATGAAATCTCGAATCGTTGCACTCGCGACCTCGGCCCTGCTCGTCGGCGCCGGCCTGCTCTGGGCGCAGACGTCGACACCTCAGCAGCAAGAGCCCAAGACGGAAGGCCACGCCATGGGCGGCGCGATGATGGGCGGGGCCATGTCGGGCGAGTCGAAGCCTGGCGGGTCGATGATGGACGACTGCAAGGCGATGATGGCGAAGCGCCAGGCGATGATGGACGAGATGAAGGCCATGGACGCCAAGCTCGACGCGCTCGTTCAGTCGATGAACGACTCGCGCGGCAGCAAGAAAGTCGACGCCACGGCCGCGGTGGTCACGGAGCTCGTGGCGCAGCGCCGTGCGATGCGTGAATCGATGGAGTCGATGCACGCGGAGATGATGCAGCACATGATGGGCCACATGCGGTCCGGGATGATCGAAGGCATGTCGCAGTCGATGTCCGGATGCCCGATGATGGGCGCGACGTCACAAGCTGAAACTGGGCACGACGCCCACCACTGAGCGGGCGCTCCGGCCGTCGCCCGAGATCCGGGTGGCGGCCGGTGGGCTGGGAAAGTTGCGCCTGGTCGAAGCTCGGCAGGCGTAGGCGAGCAGAGGGGGAAATGATGGCTGAACGGGACGATTCTGGACAGGGCGAGAATCACGGCGGCGAGAGGCCGATCGTGAAGGATCCGGTTTGCGGGATGCAGGTCGATCCGGAACGGACGCCTCATCACTCGGAGTGGGGCGGCCGGTCGGTCCACTTCTGCTCCTCCGGGTGCAAGCAGAAGTTCGATGCCTCGCCAGCGACCTATTCGACGCCTGGCTCGACGGCGCCCCGCGATTCGGCGGCGCCGGCCGCGGAGAAGTGGACCTGCCCGATGCACCCCGAAGTCGAGTCCGATCGGCCCGGCGCCTGCCCCAAGTGCGGCATGGCGCTCGAGCGGGCGACCCCGACGGCGCCGGCGACGAAGACGAAGACGGAGTGGACCTGCCCGATGCATCCCGAGATCGTGCGCGACGAGCCGGGCAGTTGTCCGATCTGTGGCATGGCGCTCGAGCCGCGGACGATCTCGGCCGACGAGGGGCCCAATCCAGAGTACCTCGACATGCGGCGCCGGTTCTGGGTCTCGGTGCCGCTGGCGCTTGGCACGTTGGTCCTGGTGATGGGCGACCTGCTCTTGCCGGGGAGCCCGATCGCGAGCGCGATCCCGGCTCGTTGGCGGGTGCTGCTAGAGCTCCTGCTGGCCACGCCGGTCTGCACCTGGGCGGCTTGGCCCTTCTACGTGCGCGGCGTCGCGTCGCTGCGCAATCGCAGCCTGAACATGTTCACGTTGATCGGCCTCGGCGTGTTCGTCGCCTATGCCTACAGCCTCGTAGCGGCACTGTTCCCCGGCCTCTTCCCGGATGCCTTCCGCGAGGAGGGTGGACAGGTCGCCGTCTACTTCGAGGCGGCGGCGGTGATCACCGCCCTCGTCCTGCTCGGCCAGGTGCTCGAGCTCAAGGCCCGCGGCGAGACGAGCGCGGCGATCCGCAAGCTGCTCGGCCTCGCTCCCAAGACCGCTCGACGATTGCAGGAGGACGGGAGCGAGGAGGACGTACCGCTCGATACCGTCCAGGCCGGCGACCGGCTACGGGTGCGTCCGGGCGAGAAGGTGCCGGTCGACGGCGTCGTGCTCGAGGGAGCGACCTCGATCGACGAGTCGATGGTCTCGGGTGAGCCGATCCCGGTCGAGAAGCACGCAGGCGACCGGGTGGTCGGCGCCACGGTCAACGGCACGGGCGGTTTCGTGATGCAAGCCGAGAAGGTCGGCGCCGAGACCTTGCTTGCCCGTATCGTCGCGATGGTGGCCGAGGCCCAGCGCAGCCGAGCGCCGATCCAGAAGCTCGCCGACGTCATCTCGGGGTGGTTCGTGCTCGTCGTCTTGGCGATCGCGGTACTGACGTTTCTGGCCTGGGGGACGCTCGGCCCCGATCCGAGGCTCGCCCACGCCCTGATCAACGCGGTCGCCGTGCTGATCATCGCCTGCCCTTGCGCGCTCGGCCTCGCGACCCCGATGTCGATCATGGTCGCGACCGGCAAGGGCGCCTCGATCGGCGTCCTGTTCAAGAACGCGGAAGCGATCGAGCACCTGAGGAAGGTCGACACGCTGGTGGTCGACAAGACCGGGACACTCACCGAGGGCAAGCCCCGGCTGGTCTCGCTCGAGCCGGCCGAAGGGTTCGGCGAGCCCGAGCTGCTGAGTTACGCCGCGGCCGTCGAGCGCGGAAGCGAGCACCCGCTGGCGGCCGCCATCGTCAACCGCGCGACGGAGCGCGGCGTCTCGATCTCCGCGGCCGATGGCTTCGAGTCGGTGACGGGCAAGGGCGTGCGCGCGAAGGTTGCAGGTCGGCTCGTCGCGCTCGGCAACCGCCGGATGATGGACGAGGCCGGAGTCGATCCCGGGACCCTCGCCGACGATGCGGAGAAGCTGCGCAAGGAGGGCCAGACGGTGATGTTCCTGGCGGTCGACGGCCGGTTGGCCGGCATCTTGGGCGTCGCCGATCCGATCAAGGAGACCACGCCCGAGGCGATCCGCGCGCTGCACGCCGAGGGGATCCGCGTCGTGATGCTCACCGGCGACAGTCGCGCGACGGCGGAGGCGGTGGCGCGAAAGCTCGGCATCGACGAGGTCGCGGCCGAGGTTCTGCCCGACCAGAAGGTCGACCACGTCAAGCGCTTCCAGGCCGAGGGCCGGTTCGTGGCAATGGCGGGCGACGGCATCAACGACGCGCCTGCCCTCGCCCAGGCCCAGATCGGCGTCGCCATGGGCACCGGCACCGACGTGGCGATGGAGTCGGCGGGCGTCACGCTGGTCAAGGGCGATCTGCGCGGGATCGTCCGGGCGCGGCGCCTGTCGCGGTCGACGATGCGCAACATCAAGCAGAACCTGTTCTGGGCTTTCGCCTACAACGCTGCCGGCGTGCCGATCGCGGCGGGCCTGCTCTACCCGTGGACGGGCTGGCTGCTCTCGCCGATCCTCGCCGCCGCGGCGATGAGCTTCTCGTCGGTGTCGGTGATCGGAAACGCCCTTCGGCTGCACCGGGCCAAGGTCTGAGGTACCCCGTGGACACCGCGGTCGCGTTGGTCCAGGCCTACCTCCGGTTGAACGGCTACTTCACGGTCACCGAGTATCCGGTCTTCGAGCTCGGCTCGGGTGGCGGAATCCGCACGGCCACGGATCTCGACCTGCTCGCCTTCCGGTTTCCCGGTGCTGGCCGCCCCGTCATCGGCGAGTCGGGGGGAGCGACCGTGTACCGGCCGGATCCGGCGCTCGGTGTCCCTCCCGAAGCGCCGGACATGATCCTGGGCGAAGTCAAGGAGGGGCGCGCCGAGCTCAACGGGCCGGCTCGCCGCCCGGCGGTGCTCGCGGCGGCTTTAGCGCGCTTCGGCTGCTGCTCGGAGACCGGCGCCGCCCGCCTCGCGCGCGAGCTCGTGCGGCACGGCCGGGCGACGACGCACCACGGCCACCAGGTGCGGCTCTTCGCCTTCGGGGGCACCGTCGATGAGGGTCGGGCGACCGGCTACCAGCGCATGTCCCTGTCGCACGTCATCGCGTTCGTCTCCGGCTTCGTGGGCGACAACTGGGCGGTGCTGCGCCATGGCCAATCGAAGGACGCGACCCTGGCGCTGTTCTGGCTGCTGCAGAAGTGTGGCCCGGGCGCCCGGGGTATCGGAGGGCCCCCCCCGAGGCTGATCGGGCCCGGGACGAAGTCGGAGGGTCCTGGCCGTCGACCGAGCAGGCGTCGTGCGACACCGCCCGAGGATCACTCGGAGTGAGTACGCGATTCCGATCCCTGGCGTCGGCTCCGGAGCTTCGACTGGCGAGCTGGGGTTTCGGGCTCCATCTCGCCTGGGAAGCGATCCAGACGCCGCTCTACGCCGACGCCGACCGGGAGCTGTCGTACCTCACGTGGACCCGACTGCACTGCACCCTGGGTGACGTGCTGATTCTCCTCGCCTGCTTCTGGGGCACCGCCCTGCTGTTCGGCGGTCGCGACTGGATCGTGGCCGGAGGCGTGCCACCCATGCTGGCTTTCGTCGCGCTCGGCATTGCCTACACCTTCTGGAGCGAGTGGTGGAACGCGGGCATTCGGGGGAATTGGTCTTACGCGCCGAGCATGCCGACGCTGTGGGGAATCGGCGCGAGCCCCTTGCTCCAGTGGGTCGTCGTCCCGTTCCTGGTCTGGCTGCTGGTTCGGCTCCGGGCGGACGCTGCGCCGCGGTCGACGGCTGAGCGTCGACAAAGCTCCCAAGGAGTGGACTCGGGATCTCGAAGCGAATCGTATCCAGAGACAGGAGGAGACTGACCGCATGGCCACTTCAACCCCAGGCGGGGTGCGCCGTTGGACTCTCGCCGTGTTCGCGACGATCGGATTCGCGGCGACCCTGGCAGGCATTGGCCTTGTGTGGAGCGGAGTCTCGGCGCGGCCGGAGCCTACCCGGGTCGAGACGCGGCTCGCCCGTTCGGCGAGGCACCTGCTGATCCCGGCAGCCGCCCGAGCTCGAAGCGCCCCGACGGCCACGGACCCGGACTCGATCGCCCGGGGTCGAGCCCACTTCGCCGATCATTGCGCCACCTGCCATGGCAACGACGGAAAGGGGAGGACCTCCTACGGGCAGCGAATGTACCCGCGGGCGCCCGACATGACGGCTGCAGCCACGCAGAAACTTTCCGACGGCGCGCTCTTCTGGATCATCGAGAACGGCGTGCGACTGACCGGCATGCCGGGTTTCGGCGACGACGATCCGTCGAACGACGCCGAGAGCTGGGATCTCGTCGCGTTCATTCGCGAATTGCCCAGCCTCACGCCCGAAGACCTGAAAGAGATGGAACGGCTCAACCCGACGCTCTCTCGCGCCGCTGTCGAGCACGAGAGGGAGATCGACGCGTTCCTCGCCGGAGAATCGGTCTCCGACGAAGGACATCATCATTGAAAGTCACTTTTCGAAAGGGGAAAGCGGTGAAGACGATGCTCTCGAAGTTGCAGCCCATCGCCACATGGATGGCGTTGGCGGCGATCCTCGCCGCCCCTGCGGTCCTGATTGCCCACGAGGGTCACCACCACGAAGCGATGGGCACGGTGAAGATGCTCCACGAGAATCACTTGATGCTCACGATCTCGGAAGGCAAGGACCAGACCTTTGTGCTTTCCGGAGAGACCAAGTACCTGCGAGGCGAGACGGCAGTGACGCGCGAAGACATCACGGCCGGCGAGCGGGCCGTCGTGATGTACGAAACGGAGGATGGCGCCGATCGGGCGCTCGAGGTGCGGCTCGGGGCGAAGAAGCCGTGATTCGCGCCGGGCGGCTTCTGACCTTGTTGATCGGGGGCCTTGCGGTGGCGGCGGTGACGCATGCCGCCGAGGCGCCGCCCGAAGCCATTTCGGTGGTGGAGCGGTTCCATGCCGCGCTCGCGGCCGGTGATCGCGTCCAGGTGCTGGCCGTCCTCGACTCTTCCGTCGTGATCTTCGAGTCCGGCGGTGCGGAGCTGTCCCGCGACGAGTACGCGAGCCACCATTTGGCGGGCGACATGGAATACGTCGCGGCGACGAAGACCGAGGTCACCGATCGTCGGGGTGGCGGGAGCGGGGACGTGGCCTGGGTGCTCAGTCGCTCGAAGACGACCGGGAAGTTCAGAGGCAAGGAAGTCTCGTCGAGCGGAACCGAGAGCATGGTGCTCGAGCGAGGTGCCGATGGCGCGTGGCGCATCGTCCACATTCACTGGTCGTCGCGTCCGCTCGATCCAGTCGATCGGCAGCCGTAGGGCGCAGCAGGATCTTCCGTCCGTGCGAAGCGGGGAGTCCGGGCGAGCGATCGATCAAGAGAGGCGCCAGGGGGCGAACATGAACGCGGGGCCAGCGAAGCGACGTGCCGCAGGAGGCGAGAGGGCTCCCTCGCGCCGAGTCGGCGACCACCAGGGGAGCGATGACACGAGACCAAGCGCGGCACCTCATGGGCCGATGAGTCTGGGTGCGCGAGTGAGCCTCGCCTCCGGTTCGGCGGTCGCGATCGTTCTCGGCCTCTTCGGGCTCCTGCTCCATCATTCGATTCAGTCCGCGGTCGACCGGTGGGAACGCGAAAACGTGGCCGCCATGGGCCACCACGCCGCGAGCATGATCGCGGCGGCGCCCGCGGGAGAGCGTGCGGCGACGGTCCAGCGGTTGAGTGGCGAGCTCGGAGGATTCGGCGTGGAGCTCGAGTGGGCCAGGCCGGGCGCAGCCGAGGGTTCCCTGGGCGACGGCGCGGTACGCGTGCCCGTCGTGGGCGACGGTAGCGAGCTGCGCTTGGCGAGAACCAGTCCGGCCCGCCAGACCCTCGGGCGGAGGCTTTTCGTTCTCTACGCCACCCTTCTCGCGGCGCTGTTCGTGGGGTTGGCGATCGCCGTCCAGGCGTCCGTCGTCTGGGGCCTGGTTCGGCCGCTCCAGCGGATCCACAAGCAGATCCGGACGATGCGCCGGGGCCCCTGGCGCACGACCGCGGGAGTGGGCGGCGTCGCCGAGGTCGTGGCCTTGGCAAGGGAGGTTGAGAGTCTCGGCCTCACCCTCGATCATCGGATCCCGGAGTGGGTCGAGGCGGAGAAGAAGGCGTCGACGGAACTCGCCCGCAGGAAGCTCCAGGCGTCAGCGCTTCCGGACTTGCGGGAGATCAAGACGCTCGTGGGCGCGCTGCGGGAGAGTCAACCTGCGACCGTCGGCCTGCCGTTGATCGAACGGGTACTGGCCGCGGCGGACCGCATCGAGGGGCATCTGGACGCCGCGCTCGAGGATCGCGAGTTTCTCGGCCAGCCGAGTGAGCGCTGACGAGGCCGGGAGCGGGCCTCCGCAAGGCCGGGCTCTCCGATCGGGTGGGCAGCGGCCTACCCGGTGCGGGCTGGCAGGTCGAAGCGCGGGCGCCTAGCCTGACCGAGGCTTGGTCCTCGGACCCCAAGGGAGATCCGCGATGCGCTCCAGACAGATGATCCGGTTCCTCGCACCGTCGCTGCTCATCGTCGCAGCCTGCTCGGGCGACTCGGGCTCGAGCCCGACTGCGCCGAGCATCATGCCGGCAGCGACAGTCGTTTCGAGCGCAAAGGTCGTGGTCGATGGCCGAGACGTCTCGGGCATGAACGTGCCGCAGGGGCACCACGGCGCGGTCACCCATTTCGAGGCCCGCGTGGAGCATGATGGTTCGCTCGAGCCCGGATTCGAGATGTGGATGCGCTACGAGCAGCCGGGGGCGCACGGAATGATGGGCTCCCAGGGCCGGGCGCGCCTCTTCGACGACGGCACGCATGGCGACCCGGTCGCCGGCGATGGCATCTACTGCCTCGACGACGACATCGGCCAGATCGGCTGCCAGCGCTCCGACGCCCCGATGGGCGAATATCACTACGACTTCTACGGCGCCGGTCCCCACGGTGACGAGACGAACCACTGCCTCGTCACGGTGACTGTGGTCGGCGGCTGAGCGGCGGAGCTCCAAGTCCCCGCCTGCAAGGGGCAGGGCGCGGGAGGTAGCTCCCGGATCGTCCGGCGAGTCGCCGCCGCAATCGATCCCAGCACCGGTCGCAGACACTTGAGGTCTCGAGTCTCCGGCTCAAGGCTTGCCCGGGTGTCGTCCATCGGCGCCCCACATTCGATTCCGCTGCTCGCGGCGCGCAAGGCCGAGCCCTCCGGGTGGCCTGCGGCCAGCCTTGTCGCGCCGCTGCGCGGCTACAT
>JACTMI010000031.1 GCA_014584695.1 Acidobacteriota bacterium | reverse complement strand
TCCGCCCGTCGGTGTCCGTGAGCGTCCAGGAGTCGGCGAAGTAGGCGATGTCGTAGCCGTTGCCGAAGGGATCCCGAGCGCGCACCAGGCGGCCCGAGGGTGCGGGTCGACCCCCAGGCACTGACGAGCCTCCTGCCAGCGGGTGAAACCAGCCCGCGAGAACCTCCGGATCCCGCCCGGCGCCTGACCGGGCTGTGGCGACGGGGCAAGTCATGGTAGGAAATGGACTCCGTCGGCAAGGTGCATGGGCATGACGACCACCGTCCACAGAGCTTCACTCGATCGCCTGGGGCGCCTGGCGCTGCCGGAGGCGGTGCGTCGGGAGCTCGGGCTCGAGGCCGGCTGCGAGCTCGATCTGCGGCTCGAGGAGGGCGAGTTGCGGCTGCGGCCGCGGCTCGAAGAGGCGCAGCTCGCCTCGCGCGACGGCCTGCTGGTGATCGTGGCCGGCGCCGGCGGGGAGGTGAAGGAGGTGGTCCGGCGCGAGCGCGCGGCACGCGGCCGCCGGATCGCCGGCCGGTTCGAGCAGGGGCGGTGAAAGCCCCCGTCGACTGCCCGGTGCTGGCCGCGGCGCGAATCGATCTGCCACCTGGCGGCCGTGTCGACGCTCGCGGCGCGCTCGATCGTCGCCTGGAGGACTGGCCCCGACAGTGACAACTTCGCCCGGGTCGCGCGTCTCTTGGTCGATGGATCCCGTGCCGTGCGCTGAGGCGCTTCTCGCCGCGGCGGAGCCGGTGGCTGGCGACGAGGCGCTCGCGGCGCTGCTCGGCGCGGCGCTCGCCGGCGGCGTCGAGGCCCTCGAGGGGCTCTACCGGGCGATGGCGGCCGACCTCTGGGCCTTCGCCCTCTGGCGCGGCGGCGACCCGGAGGCGGCGAGCGACGCGGTGCAGACGGTCTTCTGCCGGATCGCCGGCGCGCGCGGTACCAAGGAGCGGATTCGATCGGCGCGTGCCTGGCTCTTCACCGCCGTCCGCCGCGCGGTCGTCGACCAGGCGCGACGCCGCCGCCGGGCCGAGGAGCTCGACGCCCAGCTGCTGGTCGCCAGCGACGACGACCCCGAGCGCCGCGCCGAGGCGGCGGCGGTCTCCCGCCGGCTGGCGCGCCTGCCCCCGCGTCTGCGCGAGGCCGTCTACTTGCGCCACTTCGCCGACCTGTCGTTTCGCGAGATCGCCGCCATCGCCGGCGTGCCCACCTTCACCGCCGCGAGCCGCTACCGGAGGGGGATCGAGAAACTCCGTCGAGAGCTTCAAGGAGGAGCGAGATGAAGCCACCTGCCGATCCGTTCGAGGGCCTGCGGCCCCCCTCGCCACCGCCCGGCCTCGGCGCGCGCGTCCTCGCCGCCACGCGGCTCGCGCCGCTCCGTCCGGAGCCCTGGCTCGACCGCCTCTGGCTCGACCGGCGGTTGCGCTTCGGCTGGCTGACCGCCGCCACCGCGCTCTTGCTGCTCGACTGGGCCCTCTCGCCACCATTCTCCGTCACGGATTCCACGATGGGAACCTCGTCGCTCACTTTCGCCCAGCTCGACGCGGCGCGGCCGAGCGGCGGGGGGGGGTGAGTCGTGCGCCGGTTGCGTCGCGCTCTGGTGGGCCTCGCGCTCCTGTTCACCGGCCTCGTCGCCCTCAGCGTCGGGTTCAAGCTCTTCGGCCTCTGGCGCGTCGAAACCGCCCGCGCCGCTTTCGAGCGCGAAGTCGGCCCGCTCGACCCCGCGAGCTATGCCTCCCCCGCCGTCCGCGCCGAGGAGAACATGGTCGCCGCGCTGCGCGAGCTGGCACCGGCAGTCGCCCCCCGCGACGCGGAGCTGGCGAAGGCGCAATCGGCTCTCTACGACGACCCGTCGACGCCCCTCGGCGCGGCGCACCTCGCTCGACTCCGCGAGCGCCTGGAGAGCTCGGCCGCCGTGCTCGCGCGCGTCCACGCCGCTGTGGCACTTCCACACGCCGTCCTGGTTTCGGCCTCGCTGCGCGAACCAGAAGTCTCGAGCCGGTACTTTCCGCAACTGCTCGTCATTTCGAACCTGCTCGCGGCCGAGGTCATCGTCGCGCTCGCGGACCACGACGAGCCTCGGGCGGTGCGCGCTCTGGAGGCACTGGCTCGACTCGTGCGCGCGTGGCGCTCGGCCTCGGGAGGCCTGCATCTCGACCTCATCGCCCGCGCGGATGAAGCGCGGCTGCTCCAGGCGGTTCGACGCTATGTCGCGAGCGGCCAGAGAATGGAGCTCAGCGACAGGGTGCGGATAGCGTGCGAAGCGGCCGAGGTGGCGGACAGCTTCCCGCGCACTCTGGCTTCGGAGGGAGCGTGGGTCTGGGGTCACGCGACGGAGGATTCACGCCTTCGCTCACGGACCACCGCATCCCAGCGCGCCCTCGCCCTGCTCCTCCCCGTCACGATGCGGGACGCGGAGGCCGGCACGCTCGACGCCCATCGCGAGACCCGGAGCCTCGTCGATCGCACTTACGTGGAGTGGCGCGCCAGCCACGGGGACCCCGACCTCGCCACGCCACCGGCGCGCGGCATCTCGACGCCCTACTCCTATATCCGCCGCTCGGTGGGGGACCTTTCGCGCCGGGCGCTGCGAAGCGAGCAGATCCTGCGTGACGCCCGGGTGCTCGCGCGCGCCAGTCTGCGCCTCCGGGACCGGCTCGAGCGCGGCGATCCTGCGCGGTCCGATCTGCTCGCTCCTGGACACCGCAGCGCCGTCTCGGGCGCGGCGCTGGTCGTCGAGGAATCTCCCGAGGGCGGATACGTGCTGTCCTTCGCCGGCTCCCAGGAGGCGCTCGAGCCGCTGCTCCAGGCGAGCGACGACCACTCGGTCGAGCGCAGCTTCCAGCTGCTCCGGTGGCGGGTCGTCGTGCCGAAGGCCGAGACCGAATAGGCTTCCTCGGCGCCGGCCTCGTCTCGGTGGCGGGCCCTCGAGCGAGGTTCCGCCGCCCCCCTCTGCTAGGCTTCCGCGTCCCATGGCGGCGGCGTTTCTTCCGGTCGACGAGCAGCTGGCGCTCTTGCGGCGCGGGGCGGTGGATCTCGTCTCCGAGGCGGATCTGACGCGCAAGCTCGAGCGCTCGCGGGCGACGGGCAAGCCCTTGGCGGTCAAAGCCGGGTTCGATCCGTCGTCGCCGGACCTCCACCTCGGGCACACGGTGCTGCTGCGCAAGATGGCGCACTTCCAGCGCCTCGGCCACCGGGTCGTCTTCCTGATCGGCGACTTCACCGGCATGATCGGCGACCCGACCGGCAAGAAGGCGACGCGGCCGCAGTTGACGCGCGAAGAGCTGCTCGCCAACGCCGAGACCTACGCGCGGCAGGTCTACAAGATCCTCGACCGCGAGGCGACCGTCGTCCGCTTCAACAGCCAGTGGTTGGCGCCGATGGGCGCCGAAGGGCTGATCCGCCTGGCCGCCAAGTGGACGCTGGCGCGGATGATGGAGCGCGACGACTTCCGCAGCCGCTGGAAGAGCGAGCAGCCGATCTCGATCCACGAGCTGCTCTACCCGCTCGTCCAGGGCAAGGACTCGGTCGAGATGGCCAAGCTCCCCGACGTCGGCTGCGACGTCGAGCTGGGCGGCCACGACCAGATCTTCAACCTCCTGGTCGGCCGCGACCTGATGAGAGAGGAGGGGGTCGAGCCCCAGGTCTGCCTGACCGTGCCGCTGCTCGTCGGCCTCGACGGCCACGAGAAGATGTCGAAGTCGCTCGGCAACGCGATCGCGGTCGAGGATCCGCCGCGCGAGATCTACGGCAAGACGATGTCGATCCCCGACGCGCTGATGTGGGACTGGCTGCTGCTCTTGACCGACCTCGACGCCGCGGCGATCGAGGCCCGCAAGGCCGAGGTCGGGGCCGGCGTGCTCCATCCGAAGCGGGTCAAGCAGGAGCTGGCGCGGACCCTGGTCGCCCAATTCCACGGCGAGGCCGCCGCGGCCGAGGCCGAGGCCGAGTTCGAGCGGATCTTTTCCGGCGGCGGCGTACCCGACGAGATTCCCGAGCGGTCGATTCGCGGGCCCCAGCCCCTGCATTGGCTGCTGGTCGAGGCCGAGCTGACCCCGTCGCGCAAAGAGGCCCAGCGGATGGTCCAGCAGGGGGCCGTCTCGATCGACGGCGAGCCGGTCGACAGCTGGAGCCTGGAGCTCGCCCCCCGCGCCGAGCCCTACCTGGTCAAGGTCGGCAAGCGGCGCTTCGCGCGCCTTCGCATCGTCTGATTCCGGTCCGCGACCGGCCCCGGCGGCGGCGCTACAATGGGGCCATGAAGCCCCCGATCTCGCCGCGCGCCCAGCGCCTGCCCGCGTCGCCGATCCGCAAGCTGATGCCGCTCGCCGACGAGGCCAAGCGGCGCGGCGTCCGCGTGCTCCACCTGAACATCGGCCAGCCCGACCTCGAAACCCCCGCGCCGATGCGCGCCCGGCTGGCCCGGGTCGAGCCGACCCTCGCCTACACCCCGTCGGGCGGCACGCCCGAGTATCTCGATTCGCTGATCACCTACTACCGCCGCTATGGCATCGAGCTCGACGCCGCGCAGCTGGTGGCGACGACCGGCGGCAGCGAAGCCCTTCTCTTCGCCTTCTTCGCCACCACCTCCGAGGGTGACGAGGTGCTGACCGTCGAGCCCTACTACACGAACTACAACTCCTTCGCGACCATGTCCGGGGTCCGGCTGGTGACCGTGCCGACGCGCGGCGAGGACGGCTTCCACCTGCCGCCGCGCGAGGCCTGGGAACGAGCGCTCACGCCGCGCACCAAGCTCGTCCTGCTGTGCAATCCGAACAACCCGACCGGCACGGTCTACACCCCGGAAGAGATCGAGCGGGTCGCCGGCTTCTGCCGCGACCACGGCCTCTTCTTCGTCGCCGACGAGGTCTACCGCGAGTTCGTCTACGACGGCCGCCGGGCGATCTCGGCGCTCACGCTGGCCGGCTTCGAGGAGCAGGTCATCGTCGTCGATTCCCTTTCGAAGCGCTACAGCGCCTGCGGCATCCGGCTGGGCTGCCTCGCGACCCGCCACCCGGAGGTCCACCAGGCGGCGCTGCGGATGGCGCAGGGGCGCCTGTCGCCGCCCGGCCTGGCGCAGCTGGTCGCCGCCGGCGCGAGCGAGCTCGGGCCCGACTACTTCGCGGGGGTCGCGCGCGAGTACCAGCTGCGCCGCGACGTGCTGTTCGACGGGCTGACCTCGATTCCCGGCGTTTTCCTGCGCAAGCCCGAAGGGGCCTTCTACTTCGTCGTCCGCCTGCCGGTCGACGACGCCGAGGAGCTCGCCAAGTTCCTGCTCACCGATTTCGCGCTCGACGGCGAAACCGTGATGATCGCGCCGGCGGCCGGCTTCTACGCCACGCCCGGCGCCGGCCGCGACGAGGCGCGGATCGCCTACGTGCTCCAGCGCGAGCACCTCGAGCGGGCGGTGCGCATCCTCGCCGCGGCGCTGCCCGCCTACCGCGCCGCGCGCGGCCTGGCGCCGCTCGACGCCCCCGCGCAGCCGGTCGCCGGCTGAGCCGGATCGACCCGCACCGCCCCGCCTCCGTTTGGTAGGCTCGGGGACCGAAGACGCTCTGGTCTGCCGCGGGCGCCCCGGCTCCCGGGACGCCCGCGGACCCGTATCCCCAGCCAAGAGGAGGAACCGATGAACCTGCGCCGTACCTGTTTCGCCGTCGCCGCCAGCGCCGCGCTGCTCGCCCCCGCGCTCGCGCCCGCCCAGGACCTCCACCCGTCGCGCCGGCCGAGCCCCCTGGGCATCGCCCGGCTGAGCCTGGACGACGCCTACGTCAAGGTCCACTACAGCCGCCCCTACAAGCGCAACCGCGAGATCTTCGGCACCAAGGAGAGCGGCGCGCTGGTGCCCTACGGCGAGCTCTGGCGGACCGGCGCCAACGAGGCGACCGAGATCACGACCACGAAAGACCTGATGTTCGGCGACCAGAAGCTGCCGGCCGGCACCTACTCGATCTTCACCGTGCCCGGCCCCGAGCAGTGGACGATCCGCTTCAACTCGAAGCTCGGCCTGTCGGGCACCGGCTTCTTCTACCCGGAGACCGGCAAGTTCGAGGCGGTGGACCTCGGCCCGACCGACGTCCTCTCGGTCACCGCCGCGGTCGCGGCGATCCCGGCCGACAAGGAGGAGGTCGACCAGTTCACGATCGGCCTCGCCAAGAGCGACGCCGGCGGCGTCATGGTCCTGCGCTGGATCCGCACCGAGGTGCGGGTGCCGTTCACGGTCGCGAAGTAGCATCCAACAGCACCTCACCGGGCGCCGCGCCCCGCGCGCCGCGCCCACCTCGCGCCCGCTAGACTCCGTCCCGGTGACGGAGCTGGCGGGCGCGATCCTCGTTTACGGAGCCAACGGCTACACCGGCGAGCTGTGCGCGCGCGAGGCGGCCGCGCGCGGCCTGGCGCCGATCCTCGCCGGCCGCCGGCGCGCGGCGATCGCGGCGCTGGCGGACGAGCTCGCGCTGCCGGCGCGCGCCTTTCCGCTCGACGATCCGGCGGCGGTCGCCGAGGGCCTCGCCGGCGTCGCGGCCGTCCTCCACTGCGCCGGCCCGTTCGTCCACACGGCGCGGCCGATGGTCGACGCCTGCCTCGCCGCCGGCGTCCACTACCTCGACGTCACCGGCGAGATCGAGGTCTTCGAGGCGCACTTCGCGCGCGACGCCGAGGCGCGCGCCCGCGGCGTCGCCCTGCTGCCCGGCGTCGGCTTCGACGTCGTCCCCTCCGACGCGCTCGCGGCCCGCCTCGCCGCGGCACTGCCGGACGCCGCCCGGCTCGATCTCGCCTTCGCCGCCGACGGTGGTTCGTGGAGCCGCGGCACGCTGGTGACGATGATCGAGGGGGCGGCCCGAGGGAGCGTGATCCGACGCGCGGGCCGCTATCGGCCGATCCGCCCCGGCTCGCTGACCCGCCCGATCGAGTTCGTCGCCGGGCGGCCGCGGCTGGCGGTGGCGATCCCCTGGGGGGACCTCGCGACCGCTTGGCGCACCACCCGCATCCCCGATCTCACCACCTGGATGGGGCTCGGCCGGCGACAACTCGGCGCGCTGCGCTGGTTGGGCGCGCTGCGGCCGCTGCTCGGTCTGGCGCCGCTGCGCCGCGGGCTCCAGGCGCTCGTCCGGCGCGCGGTTACCGGCCCCGACGCCGCCACCCGCGAGCGCGCCCGCTCGCTGCTCTGGGGGCGGATCGAGAGCGCCGACGGCGGCGCGCTCGAGGCGCGACTCGTCGCGCCCGAGGGCTACCGGCTGACGGCCGCGGCCGCCATCGAGTGCGCGCGCCGCGTCGCCGCCGGTGAGCTCGCGCCGGGCAGCTGGACGCCGTCGCTCGCCTTCGGCGCCCGCTTCGTCGACACGCTCGCCGGCGTGTCGGTCGAGGAGCCGGCGCCACCGCTGGCCGGGAATTCGTAACCTTCGTCCGTCTGCTTCGTACCAGAAGGCAGCAGGCGTGGCGTGGGACGCTCCGCCTCCCTTCCTGGGTCCGGGTGGGTCGAGTGACTCGCCCGGCTTTTTTTTGAGACGCTCCACCGGTCGGAATGGGCAACGCCGTCGGCAGCCGGGGCTGGGAAGATAAGACCCGACAAGGGACAAGGTCTGCCAGACCGGGCCCTCGAGCTCATCGTCGCGACCGGCTGAGCGCACCTCTCAGGCGCGCTCGTTCTCTGCTCCGGTCCCTTCGTCCCCGCGGGACTCAATCCAACTGGTGAAGACCCGCTGCTCGTGGCGAGGGCTCAGCTGCCGGAGACGACCTGGATGGTCCAGCTGGCGAGTCGTCGCTCGACGCCGCCGCGGGCGCCGAGCAGGTGGATCTCGTGGCGGCCGGTGGCGAGACTGCCGCCGGGCAGCACGACCACGAAGCGGTCCCCCGGTTCGCGCCGGAGCCGGTCGCCGCGCCAGAGCAGCAAGCCCCGCGCGTCGTGGATCTCGACCGCGAAGCTCGCCTCCAGCGGCCGGCTGCCGAGGTCGAGCCGGAGGATCGCCGGCGGGCCGTCGGCCGCGAGCGGCACTTCGGTCTCCGGCGCGCGCCCGCCGTTGGCGGCGCGCGCCGGACCGAGCTCGACCAGCGTCGCGTTGGCGCGCGGCAGGGTGCCGCGCCGCTGCTCGGCGCGGCTCGCGTCGCGCTCGCGCTCGGCGCGGCTGACCCGCTCCTCGGCCGCCATCCGCCCCGCGCGAACCTCTTCGAGCGCCGCCTGGAGCGCCGCCGTCCGCTCGTCGGCCCGCCGCACCGAGGCGACCGAGCGGTAGCTCCAGAACAGCGCCACGGCGAGCGCGACCGCGCCCAGCAGCGCCAGGCCGCGCTCCCAGGCGCGCCCGGAGGCCGGTGCCGGCGCGGGCGCTGGGCGGGGGCGGGGCCGGGGCAGCGGGCGGGGTGCCGCGAGCTGCGTCGACTGGGTCTGCTCGGGATCGGGCAGCGCGGGCGGGGGCGAGTCGGTCACGGACGCACCATCGGTTCGGGCTTTCGCGTTCGAGTGTAGCAGCGCCGCGCCGGCCCGGCTGTGGCCCCTACCGCTCGCCGGGGACCCCGCGCTCGCCGTAGATGCGGTTGAACGCCGGCACCGCCGCGAGCGTGGTCAGGATCGCCATCAGCACCAGGACGGTGAACAGCGTCGGCGTGATCAGGCCGCGCTGGAGCCCGATGTTCAGCAGGATCAGCTCCATCAGCCCGCGCGCGTTCATCAGCGCGCCGATGGCCACCGCTTCGCGGGCAGTGGCGCCGGTCCACTTCGCGGCCAAGCCGCAGGCCACCCCCTTGCCGAGCACCGCCGCCGTCAGCACCAGGAGCGCGACGCCGGCGAGCGCCGGGCTCGCCAACAGCCGGATCTCGGTGTTGAGCCCGGAGTTGACGAAGAACATCGGCAGCAGGAAGACCGTGGTGAGCGGCGCGATCGACTCCTCGAGCCGCTTCTGGAGCGGCCCGCGCGGCATCGCCGCGCCGAGCACGAAGGCGCCGAAGACGGCGTAGATGCCGACCGCGTCGGTCAGCCAGGCGGCGAGCGAGAGCAGGATCAGGGTCACCGGCAGGACCTGCGCTCCCCGGCCCTCGCCGTCGGCCAACCGCCCGTAGAGGCGGGCGAGCAGTCGCCGGCCGAGCGTCAAGGTGAAGACGCCGTAGGCGAGGCCGCCGCCGATCGCCAGGATCGCCACCGAGGCGTCGCCCGAGAAGCCGGCCAGCACGGCGGCGAGCAGGCACCAGGCCGCCGCGTCGTCGAGCGCGCCGGCGGCGAGCGCCAGCGTCCCGAGCGAGGTCCCCGACAACCCGCGCTCGTAGAGGATCCGCGCCAGCATCGGGAAGGCGGTGATCGACATCGCGGCGCCGAAGAAGAGCGCCGCCTCCCAGCCCCGCACCTCGGGGGCGAAGAAGTCGTAGTGGTCGCGCAGCCCCCAGGCGAGCAGCGCGCCGAGGGCGAACGGGGTGAGGATGCCGGCCCAGGAGACCGCCACCGCGCTGCGCGCGCGCCGGCGCAGCAGCGCCAGGTCGAACTCGAGGCCGACCAGGAACATGTAGAGGACCAGCCCGATCTGGGCGAGCGCGAAGAGGATCGGCAGGCTCTCCGGCGGGAAGAGCCGGGCCGAGAGCCCGGGCGCCACCCAGCCGAGCAGCGACGGCCCGAGCAGTACGCCGGCGATCATTTCGGCGACCACCTGGGGCTGACCGAGGGGGCGGACGAGCCACCCCACGACGCGGCACACCGCGAGGATCACCGCCAGCTGCAGGAACAGCCGTACCGCCAGCTCGAACGCGTTCATGTGCCCCCCGAAGGTGCGCGATTCTAGCGGTCAAACCCTTCAGAAGGCCCGTGTTACACTGCCCGCCGCTTCAGCTTCCGTGGAGGGGGGCGCGATGTTCCAACGCCTGAAGACGCTGTTCCGAGGCTTCCTCTCGCTGTTCGTCACCGGGCTCGAAAAGGCCAACCCGAAGGCGCTGATCGAGGCCGAGAAAGAGAACCTGCGGGCGCAGATCGCCCGCTTCAACACCAATCTCGCCCAGCACGCCGGTTTCTGCGAGCGCCTGCTGCGCCAGATCAAGACGCTCGAAGCGCAGGAGAAGGACCTGGCCGCCAAGGCCGCCGCGCACCTGCGCGCCGGCAACCGCGAGGCCGCGGGTCAGTACGCGCTCCAGCTGCAGGGGGTCAAGGCGCAGCTCGAGGAGAACCGCGGCCAGCTCCAGGACGCCGAGAAGACCTACCAGAACCTGATCCAGGCCCGCGACGTCACCGTCCGCGAAGCCAAGGCCAAGATCCAGAAGCTCGAGCGGATGCTCTCCGAGACCGAGATGCTCGAGGCCCAGGCCGAGCTCCAGGAGATGGCGACCGGCATGATCTCGACCATCGGCGGCGCCGGCGACACCCTCGACCGCGTCGAGGGCTACCTGAACGAGCGCCGCGACCAGGCCGCCGGACGGGCGCGGGTGGCCAAGGGGACGCTCGACATGACCGACGTCCAGCTCAAGGAGGGCGAGCAGAAGGCCCTCGCCGACCAGGCGCTCGCCGAGTTCGCGAGCGCCTATGGCCTCGAGATGCCGGCCGCGCCCGCGCCGCCGGCCACCGAGACCGCCGCCGCGCCGCCGCCGCCGCCGCTCAAGGAGATGGGCCCCACGGGGTCCTGAAGCGACCGTAGGAGATCCCGAGCATGACCACCCCGACCTCGCCGCAAGTGGGCCCGACCAAGCTCGCCAAGTTCCTCATCTTCCTGATCATCCTGGGCGCCATCGGCGGCGCCGCCTGGTTCTTCCGCGGCTCGCTCTTCCCGGAGGGCAAGGGCCCCGGCGGCATCGACCTCGCCAAGTTCCGCCAGATGACCGGCCAGGACCAGCCGGCGAGCGACGGCCCCGAGGCCTTCGACCCCACCGGCATCACCACCGTCGCCGAGTACAAGTACCTGCCGCAGGAGCGGCTCCCCGCGGTCAAGGGGGTCTCCTCCTACAAGTGGGACCCGAACCAGAAGATCGTCCAGTTCCCGATCAACGTCTGGATCGGCTGGCTGCCGATCGTCGCCGCCAACGGCGGCTTCGCGCCCAACCCGGAGTCGATCTTCGCCAAGAAGTACGGCTTCCAGGTCAACCTCAAGCTGATCGACGATCCGGTGGCGGCGCGCGACGCCTACGCCGCCGGCGAGAGCCACGTGCTGTGGGGCACGCTCGACATGATCGTGCTGTTCGCGCCCGACCTGATGAAGGACTCGCGCACCGCGCCGCGCGTCTACCAGCAGGTCGACTGGTCCTCGGGCGGCGACGGCGTGGTGGTGCGCGACCGCATCCAGTCGGTGCGCGACCTCAAGGGCAAGACCATCGTCTACGCCCAGAACTCGCCGTCGCAGTACTTCATCAACAACCTGCTGCTCAACGCCGGCATCCAGCCGACCGAAGTCCGCCACAAGTTCACCGCCACTGCGTTCGAGGCGGCGGCGGCGTTCGTCTCCGATCCCTCGATCGACGCCTGCGTCTCCTGGGCGCCCGACATCTACAACATCCCGGACAAGGTCCGCGGCACGCGCATCCTCACCACCACCGCCGAAGCCAACAAGCTGATCGCCGACGTCTGGGCGGTGCGCGCCGACTTCGCCAAGGACCACCCGGAGGTGGTCAAGGGGCTGGTGGCCGGCATCTTCGAGGGCATGGAGCGGCTGAAGAACCCGACCGAGAAGGCCCGGGCGATCCAGTGGATGGCCGAGGGCTACGGCATGCAGGTCGGCGACGTCGAAGGCATGGCCGCCGACGCCCACTCGACCAACTTCGCCGAGAACAAGGAGTTCTTCCTCAACGCCAACAACCCGGCGAACTTCGAGCGCACCTGGAAGAACGTCTCTTTCGTCTACAAGGAGCTCGGCCTGCTCGGCACGCCGGTCCGCTTCGACGAGGTGATGGACTTCTCGGTGCTGCAGCAGCTCGACCGCGAGGGGACCTTCAAGCACCAGAAGGACGAGTACGTCGCGACCTTCGTGCCGACCTCCTTCTCGAAGGTCCAGGCCGAGGCCCCGATCCTGACGCAGACCATCCGGATCAACTTCTACCCGAACTCGTCGAACCTCTACGAGCCGGCGCACGACGAGTACGGCGCCGCCGTCGCCAACACCCTCTACGACCCGAACGTCGAGGCGACACTCGAGCGGGTGGCGCGGCTGGCCGGCCAGTACGACCGCGCGGTGATCGCGATCGCCGGCCACACCGACGGCTCGATGAAGGGCAAGGTGCCGCAGCAGGCGGTCAGCCAGCTCTCGCGCGAGCGCGCCAACGCGGTCAAGAACGCGCTGGTCAAGAAGTACAAGTTCGACCCCAACAAGTTCACCGTCGAGGGCAGGGGCTGGGACGCTCCGGCCGATCCGAACCAGCCCGACAACCATGCCCTGAACCGCCGGGTCGAGGTCTCGGTCTACCCGGTCGAGTCGGGCGGCTGAGCGGCGCGCGGAGACGCGGGCGGATGACGCCGCGGAGATCGTCGCGATGAGCCCGTGGAGGATCCGGCGGCCGGTGTCGCGCGCGCGCGCGATCGCGCTCGGCGCGGTGCCGATCGCGCTCACCCTCGGGCTCTGGTTCGGGCTCACCCTGGGCGCGGCCGAGGAGCGCGTCCTGTCGCCGGTCATCCTGCCCTCGCCCGGCGAGGTGGTCGGCTCCTTCCCCACCCTGTGGTGGGAGCGGGCGCTGTCGCGCTCGGTCATCACCTCCTTCCTGCGCGTGCTGGTCGGGTTCGCGGTCGGCGCGGTGACGGCGCTGCCGCTGGGGATCGCGATGGCGGCGTTCGGCCGCGCCCGCGCCGCCTTCCAGCCGCTGACCACCGTGATGGGCTACCTGCCGATCCCGACCCTGGTGCCGCTCACCCTGTCGCTGTTCGGCACCGGCGAGCTGCAGAAGGTGATGTTCCTGGCGCTCGCCTTCTTCGTCTACTTGCTGCCGCTGACGGTCAAGGCGATCGACGACGTCGACACCGTCTTCCTGCAAACCGCCTTCACCCTCGGCGCCTCGACCGAGCAGGCGGTGCGCAAGGTGCTGGTGGCGATCGCCGCGCCGGACATCTTCCAGGCGCTGCGCACCGGCTTCGGCGTCGGCTGGGGCTACATCCTGCTCGCCGAGATGGTCGCGGCGGAGACCGGGCTGGGCAACATCATCATCATCTCGCAGCGGCGCGGTCCGCGCGAGCACATCTACCTGGTCCTGGTGGTGATCACCGCGCTCGCCTTCCTGACCGACCGGCTGTGGGCCTGGGCCGGGAAAGCGCTCTTCCCCTACCGGGAGGCGCGATGAGCGAGCCGGTCGCGCCCGCGGCCGCCGAGGTCCCGATCGTCGAGTTCCGCAACGTCTCGAAGACGTTCGCGGCCGGCACCCCGAAGGCCTTCACCGCCGTCGCCGAGCTCGACTTCGCGATCCGCGACGAGCCGGGGCACGGCGAGTTCATCGCCGTCCTCGGCCCCTCGGGCTGCGGCAAGTCGACGATGCTCAACCTGATCGCCGGTTTCCCCGAGGTGGCGCCGCCCACCACCGGCGAGGTGCTCGTCCACGGCCGGCCAGTCGCGGGTCCGGGGCGCGACCGCGGCATGATCTTCCAGCGCTACAGCTCGTTCCCGCACCGCACCGTGCTCGAGAACGTCCTGTTCGCCCTCGAGCTCGACGCCCGCGACCGGGCGCGCTCGCGCGCCGAGCGGCTCGAGCTGGCGCGCCGCTGGATCGCGCGCGTCGGCTTGGGTCCGCACGAGCACAAGTACCCGCACCAGCTCTCGGGCGGCCAGCAGCAGCGCGTGGCGATCGCCCGCTCGCTGGTGCTCAAGCCGCGCATCATCCTGATGGACGAGCCGTTCTCGGCCCTCGACGAGCCGACCCGGCTCGACATGCAGGAGATGATCCTCGAGCTCTGGCAGGAGCTCGAGGCGACGGTCTTCCTGGTCACCCACTCGATCGCCGAGGCGGTCTACCTGGGCGACCGGATCTGGATCTTCACCGGCGCCCCGGGGCGGATCGGCCAGGAGCTCCGGCACGAGATCCCGACCTTCCGCGGCCACCCCCCGATCGAGGTGCAGACGTCGGCCGAGTTCCAGCGCACGGTCGATCTGGTGGCCCAGACCTTCCAGCGCGTCAACGGCGGCCGCGAGCCGGCGTGAGCGCCATGCCCCCCCGCGACCCGACCTTCTGGGACCTGGTCCGCGAGGCGTTCGACCGCAAGCCCTACGTCAAGCGGCTGGGCGGCGTGCCGTGGAACAAGATCGCCCTCGTCGCGACCGGCATCCTGGGCTTCGGCAACCCCGGCTTCTGGCTGCTCGGCATCGCCGGCGAGCTCGCCTACCTCTACCTGTCGGCGACCAATCCCCGCTTTCGCGACCTCGTCCGGGCCAAGCGCCTCGAGGCCGAGCGCGGCACCGCCGACCAGCAGATCGACCGCTGGTTGGCCGAGCTCTCCGACCCGGCGCGCGAGCGCTTCCAGGCCCTGCGCGCCAACTGCCAGCAGGTGCAGCGGGTCTACCAGACGCTGCGCCCCGGCGGCCTGTCGGTGATCGACGAGCAGCGCTGGAAGGGCCTCGACCAGCTGCTCTGGCTCTTCCTGCGCCTGCAGGTCTCGCTGGAGCTGCTCGAGCGCCAGATGGGCGGCGTCGACTCGCGCGCGCTCGAGCGCGAGGTCGCCGCGCTCGGCGAGGAACTGGCGCGGATCCCCGACACCTCCGAGGCGCTCAAGCGGAGCCGGCAGTCGCTGCTCGAGCTCAAGGAGAAGCGGCTCGAGAACCTGGCGCGCGCCAACGAGGCGCGGCAGGTGCTGGCCTCGGAGCTCCAGCGCATCGAGCAGCAGGTCGAGCTGCTGCGCGAGGAGGCGGCGATCTCGCGCAACGCCGAGAGCCTGTCGATGAAGATCGACTCGGTCGCCGGCATCCTGTCCGAAAACGACTCCTGGATGCGCCAGCACGAGGAGATCCTCTCCGACCTCGGCGTCGAGGACGCCGGCACCCCGCCCCGCCTGCTCGAGCGTCCGGAAGCGAAGGTCAGCGCCCCTTGAGCGGCGGCTCGGATGGCGGCAGGGGCCGGAAGCGGATCTCCTGATCCCGATCCAGCTTGGCGCTGCCCGGCACGGTGGCGCCGGTCGCCTCCAGCCGGTGCCCGCGCACCGCGCCGTAAAGCTCCAGCGCGACGACCAGCGCGACCGCCGCCCAGGCCAGCCGCCGCAGCGTCGCCGGCTCGAATCGCCGCGCCGCCCAACGCTCGCTCCCCCAGCGGCCCGCCGCGGCGAGCGCGAGCCCGCCGAAGCTCAACCAGAGCGGCAGCAGCACGACCACCAGGCGCGCGTAGCCAAAAAAGAGCGCGACGGCGACGAAGGTGACCGCGCTCGTCGCGCCGACCAGGGCCAGCCAGCGGCGCCCCACCGCCCCCCGGCGTCCGGCGATCACCACTCCGGCCACCATCCACGGCACCAGCAGCCAGGCCGCGACGCCGCGGTCGGGGACGAACAGGTCCACCGGGCGGCGCACGCCGGTGCGGCCGCCGGGCCAGTTCCACTGCGTCCAGCCCAAGCGTAGAGCTTCGAGCGCCAGCCCCCACTTGCGCAGGACCAGCCGTCCGAACTGCGCGGGGTGGTCGGCGATCCAGTCGGCGGCCAGGCGGTGGCCGTGGAGGACGAAGCGGACGTGCTCCGGATCCGAGAGGTCGAGCCGCGCCGCCCCGCCGCGCTCGGGCAACGCGTCGCGCGAGAAGGTGCCGTCGGCGCCCGCGTGGTTGGCGAGCGCCAGGTTCAGCGGACCGTAGAAGGTGACCGGCACGAAGCGCGGCAGCGGCTCGACCAGCCGCGCCCCGAGGCGGGCTTCGGCCTGCGCCAAGCGAACGGCGTTGCGGATCGTCCAGGGCGCGACGACGAGCGCCGCGACCAGGAGCACCCACCCCCAGCGCCGGAGCCGGACGGCCGGCCCCGCCGCGGCGCTCCCGGTGGCGCCACGGCCCGCGCGCCAGGCGGTGAAGAGCCCGACCGCCGCCAGCGCGCCGCCGTGCGCGATCCCCTCGGCGCGCACCAGGGCGAGCAGCCCCCAGAGCGCCCCGAGCGCGACGAGCCCAGCGGCCGGCGCCCGCCGTCCGCCGTCGAGCGTCCGCACCAGCACGACGATCGCGGCCAGCAGGAGCGCCTGATAGAGCCCGTCGCCGACCGGCGCGACGGCGAGCACGTAGAGGCCGAAGTGGCCGGCGGCGAGCAGCGCCGCGGCGATCGCGGCGGGGCGACCGAGCGCCCGGGCGACCGCCAGGAACAGCAGCGCCACCGTGCCGCCGCCCAGAAGGCCGGCGAGGATCGCCTTGACCGCGAGGTGCGGCACCGCCGCGCCCGCTCCACCCGCGCCGACCACGAGGTGGAGCCCGGCGAGCAGGAAAGCGAAGCCGGGCGGGTGGAACGGCAGCCCGGAATCGTAGAGCTCGCCCGCGAGGAGCGCGCGGGCGAAACGGAAGAAGGCCTCCGAGTCCCCCTCGTAGAAGGCGGTGTAGGGCCAGCTCCGATCGACGCCCGAGAGCAGGAAGAGGACGCGCAGCAGCGCCGCGAGGCCGCCCAGGACGAGCGCCCAACGCGCGTCGCTCCACGGTGGGGACGCAGAGGCGGCGCGGCGACGGGCGGGCGGCGAGCGGTTTCGGCGCGCGAGTTTCGGCAACGGCGGCTTCCGACGGCGCGCGCGAGCGTAGCAGAGCGCGTCGGCCGCGCCCGCGCCGGCGGCCCGATGCTAGTGTCGCAGCCCGATGACGAGCCCCGCGAGGCCTCAGCTGCCGCCCTGGGCGGAGACCATGCGCCGGCTCTTCGTCTCCGGCGCGTCCTCCCAGTTCCTGCTCTACGGCAACGTGCTCGACCTGGTCGCCGCGCCCGCGCCGGAGGGCGGGACCCGCTTCGTGCCGCTGCGCCAGTTCCTGGAGGAGACGCTGTTCGCCCCGTTCGAGGCGGTGGTCTTCTACGACCGCGGCAAGGGCCTGCGCGTGCGCAAGGGCTCGGAGCTGTTCCAGAAGTGGCTCAAGGTCTTCGATTCGTTCCAGGGCACCGCCTTCTCGGACGGCACCGCGCGCGACGCGCAGGACCCGGGCGCGGCGCTCGAGCGCGCCCAGCTGCTGCCGCGCGAACCGCGGCGGGCGCTCGAGCTGGTCGATCGCTTCGTCCGCGCCGGTCTGCACCGGACGCGCGCGCTCGAGGACGGCAGCCGCGTCGCCGACCCGGTGCGCGTGGCCGTGGTGCTCGACCACGCCCAGTTCCTGGTGCCGCGGGGCGACGCGCTCTATCTCGCCGGCGAGCCGGCGGAGCACCTGATCCGCGTCCTCGACTGGGCGAGCGATCCGGCGATCGCCGCCTCGCCGGTGGTCACCTGCCTGATCGCGCCGAACCTCAACGACCTGCACCGGCAGGTGGTCGAGAACCCGTTCGCCGCCAAGCTCGCGCTGACGTTGCCGAACGAGGCCGAGATGGTCGAGTTCGCGGGCGCCGCGCTCGCCGGCATCCCGGAGGGCGCCGAGCGCTGCGAGCTGCCGGTCGCCGCGATGGCGCCCAAGCTGGTCGGCCTGTCGCGCGCCAACGTGCGCTCGCTCCTGCTGCGCACCGTCGGCACCGGCGACCGGCTCACCACGCGCGAGCTCTCCGCGATCAAGAAGGAGCTGATCGAGAAGGAGTGCCAGGGCCTGCTCGAGTTCGTCGAGTCGCCCTTCGATCTCGACCAGGTGGCCGGCCACGACGCCGCCAAGAGCTGGCTGCGCGAGGACGCGCGGCTGCTCAAGGCGGGCGCCACCCGCGCCCTGCCGATGGGCTACCTGATCACCGGCCGGATCGGCACCGGCAAGACGTTCCTGGTCGAGTGCTGGGCGGGCGAGCTCGGCGTGCCGATGGTCGAGATCAAGAACTTCCGCGACAAGTGGGTCGGCGCCACCGAGGGCAACCTCGAGACCATCTTCCGCGTCCTCAAGGCGCTCGGCCAGGTGGTGGTGTTCGTCGACGAGGCCGATCAAGCCACCGGCAAGCGCGAGGGCGGCGTCGGCGACTCAGGCCTGTCGGGCCGCATCTACTCCATGCTCGCCCAGGAGATGGCCGACACCAAGAACCGGGGCAAGATCGTCTGGGTCTTCGCCACCTCTCGGCCCGACCTGCTCGAGGTCGACCTCAAGCGTCAGGGGCGACTCGACGTCCACATCCCGCTCTTCCCGCCGCAGGACGACGACGGCCGCCGCGAGCTGTTCCGCATCATGGCGAAGAAGCTCAAGGTCGACGCCGGCGCCGGCGACTTCCCGGCCGCCGCGCTCGGCCGCGAGCTCGGCGGCAACGAGATGGAGGCGCTGCTGGTGCGCGCCGGCCGGCTCCACGCCCTGGCGAGCGCCAACGATACGCCGCGGCCGATCGGCGAGATCTTGGACGAAGTCTTCGCCGAGGCGCGCCCCTCGGCCTACGGCGAGCGGCTCGAGCTGATGGATCTCCTGGCGGTCGAGGAGTGCACCGACGCCCGCTTCCTGCCGCCCAAGTACCACGACCTCTCTCTCGACCGCGTCCGCGCCCGCATCGCGGAGCTGCGGGCGCGGATCGGCTGAGGCCGGCGCCGCGAGCCCGGGCCCGCGATGGAATCTCCGCGCCCGCGCACGCGACCGCCACGGCCGGCGAGTGGCTGGCCGCGCGGGCCGCTGCTGCTCGTGACCGCGCTGCTGACGGCGCTGATCCTGCTCGCGTTGCTGTTCGCGCGGCTCGAGCGCTGGGGCCAGGCGGCGGCCGAGGGGCCGCGCGCGGTCGCCGCGGCCGCCGAGCGGCTGGCGCGGGCCTTCCGCACCGGCACGGTGACCGAACGCTTCTTCTCCTCGCTGCCCGACTTCGCGCCAGCCGGCGCCGGGCGGCTGGAAGTGGCGGTGGCCGAGAGCGCCGAGATCCTGTCGCGCGCCGACGAGCGGCGGGCGTTCTGGGACCTGTTGCCGCTCGGCACGACCACGGTCGAGATCCGCGTGCCGGTCACCTACCGCTACCACCTGCGCTTCGACGAGCCCTGGCGGATTTCGATCGCGGCGGGCATCTGCACGGTCGAAGCGCCGCCGCTGCGCCCGTCGCTGCCGCCCGCGATCCACACCGACCGGATGGAGAAGCGGGCCGAGAGCGGCTGGCTCCGCTTCGACGCCAGCGCGCAGCTGGCCGCCTTCGAGCGCGAGCTGACGCCGACGCTGTCGCGGCTGGCCGCCGACCCGCGCCGGGTCGCGCTGGCGCGCGAGCCCGCGCGCGCCACCGTCGCCACCTTCGTCCGCCGCTGGTTGCTCGGCGAGGGCGCCTGGGGAGAGTCGGGCGTGCGCGCCGTGATCGTCCGCTTCGCCGACGAACCCGAAGAGATCGACCGCGGCGCGCTCTGAGCGGCGGCCGCCGCTACGGGCAGGTCGCGAACGCGTTGACGTCGGTGACGGCGGGGGCCGGCGGCCCGGGGTAGTTGAAGTAGATCTTGTTGGCGCCGCCCTCGACGTCGAGGACCTCCATCCGGTAGAAGACGTTGGTCGTCGCCGCCGAGAAGACCCAGTAGCGGTCGTTCAATCCGCAGCCGTCGAGCACCTTGACCTGGATCTCCCAGTTGGTCGGCGCGAAGAAGGTGAACAGCCCCGACTCGTCGGTCTGGAACGGCACCACCTGGGCGGCGCCGGTGGTGTCCTCGTGGTCCCGCCAGCTGGCCGAGATCGCGAAGCGGTCGCGAACGCAGAGGATCTCGTCGGTGCTGCTGCAACCGATCGCCACCGGGAAGGTCAGGGCCCCCACCCCGGTGCCGCCGACCGTGCCGTCGTGGGGACCGACCACGTCTTCCGGCGTGGCGTCGAGCGCCCAGACCGCGATCAGGCCCGGCTCCGCGGCTTGGATCGGCTGGTTGATCGCCGCGCGAATCTCCTCGACGCTACGCGCCACGCTCCAGAGTCGCACCTCGTCCATGGCGCCGGCCGGGGTGAACTGCCAGGCGACGTCGCTGCCGAGCCGCACGGGAGCGGCGCTGGTCGGCAGCGGTCCTGCGAGGGCCTGGCTGCCGGCGAGCTCGCCGTTGACGTAGTGGCGCCGGGTGGCGCCGTCCCAGGTCACGGCGATGTGCGTCCACTCGCCGGCCGGCACCGTGCCGATGGTGTAGTTGGTCCCGCTGCCTTTGAGGTAAGAGCGCAGCGTCGTGCCGCAGATGCCCACCCACCAGCTCTCCTGCCAGTTCTTGCCGGCAATCGAGCTGCAGCCGCCGCCGGTGTCGGCGAGATTCACCCAGGCCTCGAAGGTGAAGCCGGCGGTCGGGTTCAGCGCGGCCGCGGAGGCGACCTCGATGTAGCCGTGGCTGGGGTGACCCGCGAGGGTCATCCAGGCGTTGAAGGGCTGGGCCTCGGCGCCGGCCACCGGCAACATCAGCGCGCACGCGGCGACGAGAGCGAGGAGCGACGGGCGAGCTCGAGTGTTCGACATGGGAACCTCCGGGGAGTTGATCGTGACCCGAACCTAGCAGCTCCTCGCCGCCCCCGCCGTGAAGTCGGCAGTCGGATCGATCTCACAGGGGAGGGCTCGCGCCCTCCCCTCGGCCAGCGGAGTCAATCCGCTGGCCTCACCCCGCCGCGGTCGCGAGCCTCGCGGCTCGCTCCGGGGATCCTGCCAACGGCAGCGTCTTCACTGGGGAGGGCTCGCGCCCTCCCCTCGGCCAGCGGAGTCAATCCGCTGGCCTCACCCCGCCGCGGTCGCGAGCCTCGCGGCTCGCTCCAACCCTCGGTTTCTGGGTGATCTTGGGGGCGGCGTGGAGATTCCGGGGAGTTGGCGCTCAGATGAGCAGCAGGCCGAGGCCGAGCGCGAGCGCGTAGGCGAGGAAACCGGCGGCGGCGAAGCGGCGGTAGGCGCCGCCACCCAGACCGGCTGCCAAGGCGGCCTTGAACAACGAGTTCGAGAGCATGCCGACCAGCAGCGCGCGCGCCGCGGCCGCCGCCGTGCCGTCGGTGGCCGCCAGGCGGCTCGCCGAGTAGGTCAGGGCGTCGAGGTCGGTCAAGCCGAGCAGTGCGGCCGAGCCGACCACTCCCCCCTCGCCGAAGCGCTCGCGGACGGCGGCGAGCAGCCAGAGCACGACGATGAACAGCAGCGTCATCTGGATCGCGGCGCGCAGCCGGAGTGGGTTGTCCGGTGGCGCCGGAGCCGCGGGCGGGGTCAGCTGCGCGGCGGCGCCGCGCCGGCGCCGCAGCGCCCAGGCGACCACCCCGGCGCCGAGCGCGACGCTCGGCAACACCGGCAGCGCTAGCGCGCGCGCCACCGGCGCGTGGACGACCGCCGACAGCGCCAGCACCCGGACCGGCATCACGGCCGAGGCGGCGAGCACGCCCCGACCGAGCGCCCGGCCGAGCTCCGGCCGGCGGCGGCTGTCGCGCGAGAAGTTGAGCGTCACGGCGGTCGAGGAGACCAGGCCGCCGAGCAGCCCGGCGAGCCCCAGGCCCCGCTCCGGCCCGGCCACCCGCAGGGCGACGTACCCGGCGAAGGAGATGCCGGCGAAGAGCAGGACCAACGCCCAGAGCTTCCGCGGCTCGATCCCCGGGCCCGGGCCGAACGGACCGGCCGGCAGCAGCGGCAGGACCACCAGCGCGAGCACGGCGAAATGGGCGCCGGCCTCGAGCTCGGCCGACTGCAGGCGCTCGACCGCGGCGTGCATCCGGCTCTTCTCGACCAGCACCAGCGCGGTGCCGGCGAAGACCGCGCTCGCCACCGCCAGCAAACCAGCGCCCGCGAGCGCGCCGGCGGCGAGGACCACGACCCCCGCGACCTCCGTCGTGGCGTCGATGGTGCCGCGCCAGGCGGAGACCAGGTAGGCGATCGCCACCAGGAGGACGCCGCCGCCCAGGATCACCAGCCCGGCCACCGGCGCCGGGCCGGACAGCAGGAGCGCGGCCAAGCCGCCGAGAAGCCCGAGCAGCAGGAAGGTCCGCACGCCGCCGAAGCGGCTGTGGTCGCGCTCCCGCCGCGCCGACCACTCCCGCTCGATGCCGACCGCGAGGCCGCCGAGCGCGCCCACCGCCAGCCGGATCAGGACCTCCTGCTCGTTCATCGCGCGCCTGCCCCCGGCCGCTCGGATCCGCCGACGCTCTCGATCGCCTCGAGCACGGCGAGCGCCAGGAGCCCCGAGGCGGCGTTGAGCACGACGTCCCGTAGATCGTAGACCCGATTCGGCAGCAGCCACTGGATCCCTTCGTCGAGCCAGCCGGCGGCGGCGGTCGTAGCCAGCGCGGCGGCGGCGGCGGTCCAGCGGCGGCGCGGCGGGAGACCGCCTTCCGGCTCCGCCCAGCGCGCTCGCCACGCCTCGCGCAGCAGCCCGGCAAGCAAACCGTACTCGACCAGGTGGAGACGCTCCTGAATGACGTCGAAGCGCGTGGCGATGGCGGCGAACAGCCCGGCGCCCACGGCCGCCACCCCCCACTGCGCCGGCCGCCAGCGGCGGCGCCACCCCCACGCCACGGCGAGCGCCGCCCCACCCAGGAACACCGCGGCGATCGAGATCCGCAGCAGGCCGCGCGCGCGCAGCGCGTCGAGGGCGAACTGCAGCGGGTAGAGCGAGCCGTAAATGGCGGCGAGGTAGACCCCCGCGAGGAGCCAGAGCCGCCGCTGCCTCGAGGTCGCCATACCGCCCGGAGCTTAGCCGCAAAGTGCAGCCCCAAAGTGCCAGCCGATTCGCACGCGCAGCCGCGAGGTGCCAGCCGATTCGCACGGGCGGTTCCGGCGCTGACGGGGCCGCTCCGGTCGGAGCGCGAGCGCGCGGCGGCGGGTTCAGGCCGGCGCGGCGCGCGCGAGCAGCAGCTTGACCAGCTCGACCTGACGGGTGGTGCCGACCTGCTCGTAGAGATTGCGCAGGCAGGCCGCGACGGCCTCGCCGGGGACGTCGAGCGCGGCCGCGATCTCCGGGATGTCGCGCCCGCGCAGGAGCAGCGAAACGACCTGGGTCTCCTCGAAACTCAGGTGATGGCGCCGCGCCAGGACCACGGCGGGGTTCTCCTCCTCGCGCCGGGGATCGAACAGCAGGGCGACGGCGACCGCGGTTGGGTCCGCGTCGGCGAAGCGCGGTGAGGCGACGATCAGCATCTCGAGCGGTCCCCAGGGCGCCTCGCGCGGCAGCAGCACCGACTCGGTGGCGACGCCGCGGCCCTCGAAGCGCGCCGCGCGCGCCAGCAGCTCGGCGAGCGAGCGCTGGAATCCGATCGCGGCCGCGCGCAGCTGGCCGCGCTCGATCGCGAGCTCGCCCTGCGTCCCGAGCTGCCGCCGCGCCGCGCCGTTGGCCTGCAGCACTCGCCCCGCGGCGTCGAGCACCAGGACGCCGGTCGCCAGCCGATCGAGCACCACCGGATTCCAGGACTGGTGGCGCCGGCTGGCGGCGAGCGTGTCGGTCAGCCGCCAAGCCTTGGCCACCAGGGGTCCCACCCGTCGCAGCCGCTCCGTCGCGGCCGGTTCGAGCTCGGCGCGATCGAGCAGCAGGCGCAGCGCCGGGTCGACCCCGAGGCCGACCTCGCGGTGGCGCGGCGGGAGCACCAGCCGCTGCTCCACCTCCGGGTCGGCGCGCCGGCCGGCCAGCCGGCGGACCTCGCCGGGATCGAGATCGCTGGTGGCGAGCACCACCCGGCGCACCCCCTCCGCACGCAGCAGCAGCGCCCGCTCGCAGCCGAGATCGCTCGCCAGGCGGGCCAGCGCTGCCGGCCAGAGCGCCGGCTCGTACGCGGCATCGAGCAACTCTTCGGCGAGCCCGAGCACCGCATCCAGCTCGGGCGGGGCGGTCGAAGGAGCCATCTGCCGACCCGTGGCTGCACCTTTCGCGCCAGAGGTCGCTCCCCCGCCGCCACGCCGCGCCGCCGCGGCCCGAGCGGCGAGGCGCACCGCACCCGAGCGCACCGCCGGACAAGAAACGGCCCCGGGAGACGAATTCTTGTCACCCCGGGGCCGCGCCAGCCGGCTCGGAGAGCCTCAGTCCATCTGCTTGCGCAGCACGGTCGGGATGTCGAAGTCGTCGACGTTCGACCAGTTCGGGCCGAAGCCACCCGGGTCGTCCCCGCGCGCCCCCTGGGCCAGTACCTTGCGGTAGAAGGGGACGTCCGCCGGCGACTCCGGGCGCGGCGCCGGCTCGGGCGCCGCGGGGCGCCCGCCGCCGGCCTGGGCCGCGTAGCGCAGCGCCGGCGTCGCCGCCGCCGCCGCCGGACGCGCGGGCAGGCCGGCGGCGCGCGGCAGCTGGTCGTGGACCTCGCCGGCGTAGCGGAAGCCGGTGGCGATCACCGTCACCTTCATCTCCTCCTCGAGGCCGTCGTCGATCACCATGCCGGAGATGATGTTGGCGTCCGGATCGACCGCGGTCTGGATGATCCGCGCCGCCTCGGCGACCTCGTGCAGTGTCAGGTCGCGCCCGCCGGAGATGTTGATCAGCACCCCCTTGGCGCCCTCGATCGAGGTCTCCTCGAGCAGCGGCGAGCTGATCGCCCGCTGGGCCGCTTCGAGCGCGCGGTTCTCGCCCTTGGCGATGCCGGTGCCCATCAGCGCCATGCCCATCCCCGCCATGATCGCCCGCACGTCGGCGAAGTCGACGTTGACCTCGCCCGGCACCGTGATCAGGTCGGAGATCCCCTGCACCGCCTGGCGCAGGACGTCGTCGGCGATCCGGAAGGCCTCGGCGAGCGGCGTGCCGCGCTCGACGAACGACAGCAGCCGTTCGTTCGGAATCGTGATCAGCGTGTCGACCGCGCCGCGCAGCTCCTCGACGCCCGCCTCGGCGACGTGCAGCCGCCGGCGTCCCTCGAAGCCGAACGGCTTGGTCACCACCGCCACCGTGAGCGCGCCGATCTCGGACGCCAGCGAGGCGAGGATCGGCATCGCGCCGGTGCCGGTGCCGCCCCCCATGCCGGCGGTCAGGAAGATCATGTCGGCGCCGTCGAGGATCTCGAGGATCTTCTCGGTGTCCTCGAGCGCCGACTTGCGGCCGACCTCGGGATCGGCGCCGGCGCCCAGCCCGCGGGTGATCTGGGCGCCGAGCTGGAGCTTGCGTTGCGCCTTGCACTTGGCGAGCGCCTGGAGATCGGTGTTGGCGGCGATGAACTCGATCCCGCGCAGGTTGGCGGCGATCATCCGGTTCACCGCGTTGCCGCCGCCGCCGCCGACGCCGATCACCTTGATCTTGGCCGGCACGACCTCGCCCTCGGCCAGGGGCCCGAATGCGCCCGGTCTGCCGTCCTGCTCGTCGAAGAGGATCATGGGTTCTCCTTTGTCTGCTTCCGCGCGGTCAGAGTAGGTCCGAAAAGACGTTGCGCAGGCTGCCGACCATGCCGCGCACCGAGAATCCAGCGCGCTTCGGCCGCCGCTCCGCGCTGCCTTCGGCGTGGATCGCGTAGCGAATCAGCCCGGCGGCCGTCGACCAGCCGGGCGAGTTGAGGACGTCGACCAGCCCGCCCAGGCCGTGCGGCAGGCCGTAGCGGACGCTGGCGGCCAGGACCTGCCCGGTGAGCTCCAGCAGGCCGTCGAGCTGCGCGCCGCCGCCGGTGAGCACGATGCCGCCGCGCAGCTGGCCCTCCCAGCCGCTCCTGCCGAGCTCGTCGCGCAGCAGCGTCAACAGCTCCTCGGCGCGCGGCTGGAGGATCTCGCAGATCTCGCGCCGCGGCACCACCCGCGCCGCCCCGCCGGCCACCGCCGGCACCGAGATCCCCTCCTCCTCCTGGACCATCGAGAGCAGGCAGCAGCCCTCCTTGAGCTTGATCCGTTCGGCTTCGGCGTAGGGCGTGCGCAGCACCATCGCCAGGTCGTTGGTGAAGTGGCCGGCGCCGACCGGCAGCACGCCGGAGTGCTGCACTTCGCCGTCGTTGTAGACCGCGTAGGCGGTCGTGCCGGCGCCGATGTCGACCAGCAGGACGCCCAGGTCCTTCTCGTCCGGGGTGAGCACCGCCTCGCCGGTCGCCAGCGGCTCGAACACCATTTCGGCGACCTCGATGCCGGCCCGGTTGACGCAGGTCAGCAGCGTCTTCGAGCGCGCCGCCTGGCCGGTCACCAGGTGGACCAGCACCTCGAGACGGCTGCCGAGCATGCCGGCCGGGTCGGCGATGCCTCCCTGCTCGTCGACCACGAACTCCTGCGGGATGGCGTGGAGGATCTCGCGATCCGAGGGCAGAGCCGCCGACTGCGCCGCGTCGAGCGCGCGCTGGATGTCGGAGCGCGCGATCTCGCGGTCCTTGCGCGCCACCGAGACCATACCGCGCGAGTTGACGCAGCGGACGTCGGCGCCGGCGACGCCGACGAAGGCGCGCGAGATCTCGACTCCCGCCATCACCTCGGCCTCTTCGCTCGCGGCCTTGAGCGCTTCGACCGCCGCCTCGATGTTGACGATGTTGCCCCGGCGGGTGCCGCGGTTGGGCGCCTGGCCGCGACCCGCGATCTCGATCCCGCCCTTGCCGTCGCGCTTGCCGATCAGCACCGCGACCTTCGAGGAGCCGACGTCGATACCCACCACGTACTCTTCGGCTTTCGCCATCTGCGTCAAGTCCTCACTCGTTCGGGAGCGGCCGCGCGCGCTCTCGACGCGGGCTCCACGGGTTGTACGACGATGCGTCGATCGAATCGGAGGTCCACCCGGCGCAGGGCGCCGTAACGCCGCTCGAGCTCCGGCGCCAGGCGCCGCAGCTCGGCCAGCCGCGCCCCGAGTGTGCCGGCGCGGACCGTCAAGGGATAGTCGAGCGCGCCGAGCTGGAGCCGGTAGTCGTTCTCGCCCAGCACCTCGATCTCGGACAGGCTCGCCGCCCACTCCGGCGCCACCCGCTCGAGCTCGCGCGCCAGCGCGAAGACGCCGCCGAGCTCCGGCGCCGGCCGCGTCGCCACCGAGACCAGCAGCAGGTCGCCGGGCCCGCGCGCCGGGTCGAACGGCGCGATCTCGCGCCCGCGCTCGTCCAGGTAGACGAGGCTCGCGCCCCGCCGCAGCAGCGCCGCCGGGCGCCGCTCGACCAGCACCAGCCGCAGCCGGTCGGGCAGGCGCTTGTCGATGGTCAGCCGCTCGATCCAGGGATTCGGCGCCACCGCCCGCTCGACCTCGGGCAGCGACAACAGGACCAGGTTCTGCCCGGCGAGCGGCGCCAGCGCGCGCTCCACCCAGGCCGGCTCGACGTAGCGGTGCCCCTCGACCTCGATCGCGGCGAGCCCGAACGTCGGCGAGGAGAACAGCCAGAGGGCGAGCGCGAGCGGCAGCCCGACCAGGGTCAGCGCCTGCGCGAACGGCCGCGCCAGCGCCAGCCAGCGATTGCGGCGCCGGAAGCGGACCGCCGCCGTGGGCCGCCTGAACGGCAGCACCTTGGCGTCGATCGGGGGCAGCTCGCGCGCGCTCATTCCGGCGCTCCGGCGAGCTCGCGGGCGAGGCGGTAGATGTCGCCCGCGCCGAGGGTGAGGATGACGTCGTCCGCCGAGACGCCGGAGAGCAGCTCTGGCGTCGCCCGCCAGTCGGGGCAGGAGTCGACCCGGCCGTGGCCCGCCGCGCGCGCCGCCTGCACCACCAGCTCCCCGGTCACGCCCGCGATCGGCCGCTCGCGCGAGGGATAGACGTCGGTGACGACGACGTGGTCGGCGGCGAGCAGCGCGCGGCCGAACTCCTCCGCCAGATCGCGGGTGCGCGAGAACAGATGCGGCTGGAAGACGGCGTGCAGCGTCTTGCGCGGATAGACCTGGCGCGCCGCGGCGAGCGTCGCCGCGACCTCGGTCGGATGGTGCGCGTAGTCGTCGACCACCTCGGCGCCGTGGAAGGAGCCGATCCGCTCGAACCGGCGGTGGACGCCGGCGAAGCCCGCGAGCGCCCGCCGCACCGACGGCAGCGGCAGCCCGAGCGCCAGCGCGACACCGATGGCGGCGAGCGTGTTGCGGACGTTGTGGAGGCCCGGCAGCGGGATCTCGATCGTGCCGAGGTCGCCCTGCGCGCGGTGGCGAAGCTGGAAGCGGCTGCCGCCCGGGCTCGTCTCGAGCTCGCGGGCCGCGAGGTCGCAGCTCTCGGCCAGGCCATAGGTGAGGACGCGGCGGTCGGCCAGCCGCGGCAGCAGCTCGACCACGCGTGGATCGTCGGCGCAGGCGATGATCTGGCCGAAGAATGGGACCCGGCTGGCGAAGGCGACGAAGGCGTCCTGGATCTCGGCCAGGTCGCGATAGGTGTCGAGGTGGTCGACGTCGACCGAAGTCACCACCGCCAGGATCGGCGCCAGCGACAGGAAGCTGCGGTCGAACTCGTCCGCCTCGACCACCATGTAGTCCGAATGGCCGAGCCGCGCGCCGGTGCCCGACACGCGCAGCCGCCCGCCGACGATCACCGTCGGGTCGAGCCCGGACTCGGTGAGCAGCGCGCCGACCAGCGAGGTCGTGGTCGTCTTGCCGTGCGTCCCCGCCACCGCGATGCCGTACTTCAGGCGCATCAGCTCGGCCAGCATCTCGGCGCGGCGCACCACCGGAATGCCACGCTCGCGCGCCGCGCGCACCTCCTCGTTGCCCGCCGCGACCGCCGAGGAGATGACCACCAGGTCGACGCCGTCGAGATGCGCCGGCGAGTGGCCGCGGGCGATCGCGATGCCGAGGCCGGCCAGCCGCGCGGTGGTCTCGCCCGGCGCCAGATCGCAGCCGGAGACCGTCAGCTCGTACTCGGCGAGCACCTCGGCGATGCCGCTCATGCCGGCGCCGCCGATGCCCACGAAGTGGGCGTGCTGGAGCCCGGCGAAGCGGTGGAACATCACCGCCGCCTCCGCGCGTGGACGTTCATCCGGTCCGCGATGGCGTCGGCGGCGCCCGGCCGGGCGAGCGCGCGGGCCCGCTCGGCCATCCCGCGGCGGCGCTCGCCGTCGCCCAGCAGCTCGGCCAGCGCGGCGCCGAGCCGCGCGGCGTCGAGCTCCTCCGGCTCGAGGCAGAGCGCCGCGCCGGCCCGCTCGAGCCAGCGCGCGTTGTCGCGCTGGTGGGCGCCCGCCAGCACCAGCGGCACCAGCACCGCAGGCCGGCCGGCGGCGCAGATCTCGGCCAGCGTGATGGCGCCGGCCCGCGACAGCACCAGCGTCGCGCCGGCGAGCGCCGCGGCCACCTCCTCGACGAAGGGGACGACTTCGACCCGCACCCCCGCGGGCGCCGCCTCCAGCCAGCGCGCCCGCGTCTCCTCGAGCCAGCGCGGGCCACACTGGTGCAGGACGGCGAGCTCGCCGACGGCGCCGGCCGCCACTGCGGCCGCGGCCGGCAGCAGCTCGTTCAAGCGCCGCGCGCCCTGGCTGCCGCCCAGCACCAGGAGGCGCGCCGGCCCCGCCGGCGGCGGCGGCACGGCGAAGAACTCCGCGCGCACCGGCACGCCGGTCGTGGTCGCCGGACAGGCGAGCTCGCGCGCGGTCGCCTCGTAGGCGACCGCCGCCTCGACGGCCCAGCGCGACAGCCGGCGGTTGGCGGTGCCGGGCCGCGCGTTGGGCTCCAGCAGCAGCAGCGGGCGGCGCGCCAGCACCGCGCCGAGAGCCGCCGGCACCGAGGCGTAGCCGCCGGTGCCGAGCACCACGTCGACGCCACCGCGGACGATGGCGCGGCGGGCGGCCAAGGTCGAGCCGAGCAGGGTCGCCGCGCCGCGCGCCTTGGCGAGCGGGCCGCGGCCGACCCACGGCCGCGCCGCCAGCGGCACGAAGTCGAAGCCGCGCGCCGGCACCAGCCGCCCCTCGATCCCCGCCGGGTCGCCGGCGTAGCTCACGCGCCACCCCCGCGCGGCGAGCGCCTGCGCCACCGCGAGCGCCGGAAAGACGTGGCCGCCCGAACCGCCGCCGGTGAGCAGCGCGTGGCGCGGGAGCGAGAGCGGGCGGGCACGCTCATCCGTCATGTTGGGAGACGTTGAGCAGCGCGCCGCAGGCGGTGAGCGACACCACCAGCGACGAGCCGCCGTAGGAGATGAAGGGCAGCGGGATCCCCTTGGTCGGGAACAGCGCCACCGCGACCGAGATGTTGATCAGCGCCTGCAGCACCAGCACCGTGACGAAGCCCCAGCCGAGGAAGCGCCCGAGCGGATCGGGCGCCCGCCAGCCCGCGCGCAGCCCGCGCCAGAGCAGCACGCCGAAGAGGGCGAGCACCGCCAGCGCGCCGAGCATGCCGAGCTCCTCGGCGACGATGGCGAAGATGAAGTCCGAGTGCGGATAGGGCAGGAAGTAGAGCTTCTGCACGCTGTCGCCGGGGCCCAGGCCGAGCAGCCCGCCGGAGCCGATCGCGATCAGCGACTGCAGCGCCTGGAAGCCGCTGCCCAGCGGGTCGCGCTCCGGCTCGAAGAAGGCGAACAGGCGGGTCCGCCGGTAGGGCACCGACATCACCAGCACCCAGAAGACCGGCAGCGCGACCGCCGCCCCCGCCGCCAGCAGCCGCCACGACAACCCGGCGAGGAAGAGCATCACGGCGGCGGTGACCACCAGCAGCGCCGCGGTGCCGAGGTCGGGCTGCAGCAGCACCAGCCCCGCCATCAGGCCGGTGACCGTGGCGGTCGGCAGCAGCAGGTCGCGGCTGTTGACCCGCTCGAGCTTGCGCTCGATCTGGTAGGCGAGGAACGGCACCAGGGCGAGCTTGGCGAGCTCCGACGGCTGGATCGAGACGCCGCCCAGGAAGAGCCAGCGCCGCGTCGAGTTGAGCTCGGGCCCGAACAGCACCAGCACCAGCAGCAGGAAGGCGCCGCCGAGCAGGGTGTAGACGACGCGCGGCTGCTTCAGGCGCCGGTAGTCGACGTGCATGGCCGCGAACATGCCGCCGAATCCCACCAGCGCCGCGATCGCCTGCTTGACCAGGAACGGGTTGATCGCGTGCCCCTTGGCGCGCGCGATCGCCGCCGAGGCCGAATAGACCATCACCAGGCCGAGGCCGACCAGCAGCACCACGGTGGCGAACAGGACGCGGTCGAAGGCGAGCTTCTTCGCCATCAGACCGTCTCCCCCGCCAGCGCGCGCGCCAGCGCCTGGAACCGCCGGCCGCGATCGGCGTAGTCCTGGAACTGGTCGAAGCTCGCGCAGGCCGGCGACAGCAGCACCGCTTCACCGGGCCGCGCGCGGCCGGCGGCCTCGGTCACGGCGCGGTCGAGCGTGTCCGAGCGCGACAGCGGGACGGCGCCCGCGAGCGCGCTGGCGAACAGCGGCGCCGCCTCGCCGATCAGATAGGCGTGCCGGGCCTTGCGCGCCACCACCGGCCGCAGGTAGGCCAGGTCCGCGCCCTTGTTGCGGCCGCCCAGGATGACGTGCACGCTGCCGTCGGCGAAGCCCTCGAGCGAGCGGGCGGTGGCGGCGACGTTGGTCCCCTTCGAGTCGTCGAAGTAGTCGACGCCGCCCACCGTCACCACCCGCTCCACGCGGTGCGGCAGGCCGCGAAAGGCACGCAGCGCCGGCGCCACGGTGGCCGCCGGCGCGCGCAGCGCCCGCGCCAGGAGCGCCGCGGCCATCGCGTTCTCGAGGTTGTGCGGGCCGGGCAGCGGCACGTCCGCGGCGGCGAACAGCTCGGTGCGGTCGCCGCCGGGACCGACTTCGACGCAGCGGTCGCCGGCCATGCCGCAGCCGTCCTCGACCTCGCCCGCGAGCGCGAACAGGCGGCGGCGGGCGCGCACCGGCGTGGCCACGACCTCCGGCTCGCCGGCGTTGAGCACGGCGATGTCCTCGGCGGTCTGGTTGTCGAACACGCGCCGCTTGGCGGCCAGATAGCCGGCGAGATCGCCGTGCCGGTCGAGGTGATCGGGCGACAGGTTGAGCAGCGCCGCCGCGCGCGGCCGGAAGCGGTGGATCGCCTCGAGCTGGAAGCTCGACAGCTCGACCACGAAGATCCGGCCCGCCGGCCCCACCGCCACCGCCGACAGCGGGCGGCCGATGTTGCCGCACACCTCGACCGCGAAGCCGGCGCCGGCGAGCAGCGCGCCGGTCAGCGCCGTGGTGGTCGACTTGCCGTTGCTGCCGGTGATCGCCACCACCGGCCCGTCGAGGAAGGCGAACGCGAGCTCGACCTCGGCCACCACCGGCAGGCCGCGGCCGCGCGCGCCCACGACCAGCGGGTGGTCGAGCGGCACGCCGGGCGAGACCACCAGCGCGTCGAGCGACGGCGGCGGCTCCGGCGCCTCGGCGCCGAGCGCCAGCGAGAGCCCCGGCGCCTCGGCGAAGCGGCCCAGCTCGAGCTCGGCGGCCGGGCGCCGGTCGGTCGCCCACACCGCGACGCCGTGGCGCAGCAGCAGCTCCGCCGCGGCGCGGCCGGACAGCCCGAGGCCGAGCACGGCGACGTGGCGGAGACGCTCGGGGTCGAGGTGCGCGCTCATCTCAGCTTGAGGGTCGATAGCGACAGCAGGGCGAACAGCCCGGCGACGATCCAGAAGCGGACGATCACCTTGGGCTCGGCCCAGCCGGCGAGCTCGAAGTGGTGGTGCAGCGGCGCCATGCGGAAGACGCGCCGGCCGGTCAGCTTGAACGAGGCGACCTGGACGATGACCGACAGCGCCTCGAGCACGAACAGGCCGCCGACCAGCGCCAGCACCAGCTCCTGCTTGGCGATCACGGCCACCATGCCGATCGCGCCCCCGAGCGCCAGCGAGCCGACGTCGCCCATGAACACTTCCGCCGGGTGGGCGTTGAACCAGAGGAAGCCGATCGAGGCCCCGACCAGGGCGCCGCAGAAGATAGTGAGCTCGCCCGCCCCGGCGACGTAGGGCACCTGGAGGTAAGTCGCCACCACCCGGTTGCCGGCGACGTAGGTGAACACGGCGTAGGTGCCGGCGGCGATGAGCGTGGCGCCGATCGCCAGCCCGTCGAGGCCGTCGGTCAGGTTGACGGCGTTCGAGGCGCCGACCAGCACGAAGACCACGAACGGCACGTAGAGCAGGCCGAGGTTGACCACCAGCTCCTTGAAGAACGGGAAGGCGAGGGTGGGCGAGAAGGGCGCGCCGAGCGGCAGCGCGGTCAGCAGCGCGCCGGCGAGCGCCGCGGCGCCGACCTGGAGCAGGAACTTCGCGCGCGCGGTCAGACCGAGATTGCGCCGGCGGCGCACCTTGAGGTAGTCGTCGGCGAAGCCGATGCCGCCGAAGGCGAGGGTAACGCCCACCACCATCCACACGTACGGGTTGGTCAGGTTGGCCCACAGCAGCGTCGGCACCAGGAGCGCGAACAGGATCAGCAGGCCGCCCATGGTCGGCGTGCCGGCCTTCACCTGGTGCGCTTGCGGACCGACGTCGCGGATGTTCTGGCCGACCGAGAGCCGGCGCAGCGTGCGCACGAAGGCCGGGCCGAACAGCAGCGAGAGCGCGATCGCGGTCAGCACCGCCATGAAGGTCCGGAAGGTGATGTAGCGGACGACGTTGAAGAGCCCGAACTCGTCGCGCAGCGGCGCCAGCAGGTGGAAGAGCATCGGTCAGCTCCTCCCCGCCCGCTCGCCGAGCTCGGCGAGCGCGCGCTCGAGCTCCTCGCGATCGGAGAACGGCAGGCGCTGCGCGCCGATGATCTGGAAGCGCTCGTGCCCCTTGCCCGCCACCAAGACCGCCCAGCCGCTCTGCGCCGCCACCGCGACGGCCCGGCGGATCGCCTCCCGGCGGTCCGGCACCACCCGGTAGCCGGTGTTGCCGGAGGCCTTGAGCCCCTCCTCGACCGCCGCGATGATCGCCAGCGGATCCTCGCCGCGCGGGTTGTCCGAGGTGACGATGGGCAGCTCGGCGAGCGCGCCGGCGACCCTGCCCATCAGCGGCCGCTTGCCGGCGTCGCGATCGCCGCCGCAACCGAACACCACCACCAGCTTGCGCCCCGCCAGCTCGCGCACCGAGCGGATGGCGGCGTCGAGCGCGGCGTCCGTGTGCGCGTAGTCGATGAGCACCGGGAAGCTCTGCCCGGCGTCGACCGGCTCCATGCGGCCGGCGAGCGGCCGGGTGGCGGCGAAGCCGGCCGCGATCGCCTCGTGCGGCAACTCGAGCGCCTCGCCGACCGCCGCCGCCGCCAGCAGGTTCGACAGGTTGTAGCGGCCGAGCAGCGGCGAGGTGAAGCGCAGCCGCCCGCGCGGCGTCGCCAGCTCGCCGTGGATGCCGCGCGCGTCGAGCTCGACCTCGGCCGGCGCCACCGCGCCCCCGGCGCCGAAGGTCACCGCGCCGCTCCGGCGCTCGGCGAGCCGGCGGCCGAACGGATCCTCGATGCCGACCACCGCCCGCCCGCCCGGCTTGAGCTGGTCGAACAGGCGCGCCTTGACCGCGAAGTAGGACTCGAGGTCGCCGTGGAAGTCGAAGTGGTCCTGGGTCAAGTTGGTGAAGACGCCGACGTCGAGCTCGAGGCCCTCGACCCGGCCCTGCGCCAGCGCGTGCGACGACACCTCGAGCGCCGCCGCGGCGGCGCCCAGGCCGCGCACCTCGGCGAGGATGCGGAACAGGTCGGAGGCCTCGGGGGTCGTGCGCTCGCCCGCCGCCTCGAGGCCGGGGAAGCGGTAGCCGAGCGTGCCCAGCCGGGCGCAGGGCCGCCCCGCCGCCTCGAGCAGCGCCGCCACCAGCTCGACCACGGTCGACTTGCCGTTGGTGCCGGTCACCCCGACCACCGCCAGATCGCGGTGCGCCGGGCCGTAGACCGGCAGCGCCAGGCGCGCCAGCAGCGCGCGCGGGTCGGCGGCGACCAGCCAGGGGACGCCGCCGGCGATCGCCTCCGGGCGTTCGCGATCCGCCACCACCGCCACGGCGCCACGCTCCAGGGCCTGGCTCGCGAACAGCGCGCCGTCGTGCCGCGCCCCCCGCCAGGTGACGAACAGATCTCCCTGGGCGACGGTGCGCGAGTCGTGACGAACGCCGAAGACCTCGGGGTTCGAGCCGAGGTCTCCGGAGACGCCGAGGTCGCGCACGAGGTCGGCGAGCCGCCTCAACCGGTGCCTCCGCGATCCAGCCAGAGCTCGATCCTGGTCCCCTGCGGCGGCAGCGGGCTGCCCGCCGGCGGCGACTGGCGGGCGACGACGCCCGAGCCGCGCAGCACCGGCGCGAGGCCGAGCGCCGTGGTGGCGGCCAGCGCCTCGCGCGCCGTGCGGCCCGACAGGTCCGGGAAGGTCCCCGGCGGCGGCGCCTCGCGCGCCGCCGTCACCAGCCCTGGCGGCGCCACCGCTTCGGCCGGCGCCGCCGGCCGCTCGAAGGGCCACAGCTCCGGGCGCTCCCGCTCGGGCCGGACGTTCAGGTAGAGCAGCGCCCGTCGCATCACCGCGGCGAAGACCGGCGCGGCGGCCTCGCCGCCGTGGTAGGAGCCGCGCGGCGCGTCGAGCACCACCAAGCCGACCAGCGCCGGACGCTCGACCGGCGCGAAGCCGGCGAAGCTCGCGATGTGCTCGTCCGGCAGGTAGCCGCGGCCGGGCACCGCCTTCTGCGCCGTGCCGGTCTTGCCGGCGACCGGATAGCCCTCGACCGCCGCGCCGCGGCCGGTGCCGCCGGGGACGGTCACCCCGGCGAGCAGCGCGCGCAGCGTCGCGAGCGTGCGCGGCGACACCGGCTCGCCCTGCACCACCGGCTCGGGATGGGGCCACTCGGCCTCGGCGCCGCTGCCGATCTGCCGCACCACGTAGGGCTCGAGCAGGCGGCCGCCGTTGGCGACGACGCCAAAAGCGCGGGTCAACTGGAGCGGCGTCACCGAGATCCCCTGGCCGAACGAGATGTAGGCCTTGGCGAGCGCCGGCCAGCGCTCGACCGGCATCAGCAGCCCCGCGCTCTCGCCCGGCAGGTCGATGCCCGAGGCGCGGCCGAAGCCGAAGGCACGGATGGCGGCGTAGAAGTCGGCGTTGGCGACGCGCAGCGCGGTCTTGATCGTGCCGACGTTCGACGACTTGGCGATCACCTCGCGGAACGACAACGTGCCGAACGGCTTGTGGTCGGCGATGCGGATGCCCGCCAGCGTGATGCCGCCCATCTCGCAGTCGAGCCGCTCGTCGGGATGGATCAGCCCCTGCTCGAGCGCCGCGGCCGCGGTCACCATCTTGAACGTCGAGCCCGGCTCGAAGGCGTCGGCGATCGCCCGGTTGCGCCAGGCCTCATCGCCGAAGGCGGTGAAGCGGTTCGGGTCGAAGGTCGGGTAGGACGCCATCGCGACCACGGCGCCGGTGTGCGGCTCGAGCAGCACGATGCTGCCGCTCTTGGCGCGCAGCCGGCGCACGGTCGCGCCGAGCTCCTCCTCCGCCATCGCCTGGATGGCGGCGTCGAGCGTCAAGTGGAGGTCCCGGCCCGGCAGCGGCGCCGCCGAGGGCAGGTCGGGCGGCACCGCGAGGCCCGCCCGGGCGTCGCGCAGCACGGTCTTGCGCCCCGGCTTGCCGGCCACCACCTTGTCGAAGCGCGCCTCGAGCCCGGCCAGCCCCTGGTTGTCCGTGCCGACGTAGCCGAGCACCTGCGCCGCCGTCTCGCGCAGCGGGTAGTAGCGCTTCGACTCCTCCAGGAAGTAGACGCCGGCGAGGCCCAGGTCGCGCACCGCCTTGGCCTGCGGCGGATCGAGCTTGCGCGCCACCCAGACGAACTCGCGGTCGGCGGCGAGCTGGCGCTCGAGCCGCGCCCGGTCGGCGCCGAGCGCGCGCGCGAGCGCCGCCGCGGCGGTTTTCGGCTCGACGATCTCCCGCGGCACCGCGAACGCCGACTCGACCTCGACCGACACCGCCAGCTCGCGGCCGCGCGCGTCGTAGATGGTGCCGCGCGGCGGGTCGAGCTCGATCACCCGCTGCTGCTGTCGCTCGGCGCGGCGGGCGAACTCGGCGTGGCGGTCGATCTGGAGCTCGTAGAGGCGCGCGCCGATGGCGACGAACCAGAGCAGCGCGCCGACGACGAAGAGCAGCATCCGGCTCTTCACCGCCACTCCTCCAGGAACACCACCTGCGCGACGCTCGGCTGCACCAGCCCGAGCTCGCCGCCGGCGCGCTCGGCCAGCCGCTTGGGCTCGGCCAGGTAGGCCGACTCCAGGCGCAGCTGGCGCTCGATCTGCTCCAGCCGGTGCGCGCGCCGCTCGAGCGCCTCGATGCGGTAGCGCACGCGCAGGGTCTCGAGCTGGAGCCAGGTGTAAACGACCAGGCCGGCGACCAGCGGCAGCACCGCGAGCAGGACGTAGACCAGCTCGCGCAGCCGCCGGCGGTCGCGCTCGCGCACCAGGTACGCGTTGACGACCTGCCGGCGGACGACGTAGGCGGAGGGCAAGGGAGCTAGAGCCTCCGGGCCGCCCGCAGGCGCGCCGAGCGGGCGCGCGGGTTGGCCTCGACTTCTTCGTCGGTGGGGCGGACGGGCTTGCGCGTCAGCACTTCGAGGATGCGGGTCTCCTGCCGCGGCCTGCCGGTGACCGGGTCGGTCTCGCCGCGCGCGAAGTCGCGCAACCGGTTCTTGACGATCCGGTCCTCGAGCGAGTGGTAGGAGATCACCACCAGGCGGCCGTCGCGGTCGAGCAGGCGGGCGGCCTGGTCGAGCAGCTCGCAGACCGCGTCGAGCTCGTCGTTGACCGCGATGCGCAGGGCCTGGAAGACCCGCGTCGCCGGATCGATCCGGGTCGCGCCGCGCGGCGCGCGCTTGGAGCGCCGGACGAGATCGGCGAGCTGCGCGGTGGTGTCGATCGCGCCCTCGCGCCGCCGCTCGACCACCGCGCGCGCCACCCGCCGGGCCTCGGGCTCCTCTCCGTACTCGCGAAAGATCGTCTCCAATTCGGCCTCCGATGCCGCGTTGACCAGCTCCGCCGCGCTGCGCTCGCTCATCCCCATCCTCATGTCGAGGGGTCCGTCCAGCCGGAAGCTGAAGCCGCGTTCGGCCCGCTCGAGCTGCAGCGACGACAGGCCGAGATCGGCGAGCACGCCGGCGAACGGCGCGCGATCGCCGGCCGCGCGCTCGAGCTCGCGGAAATCGGCGGCGCGGATCTCCACCCGCGCGCCGAAGCGCTCGAGCCGCCGCGCGGCGAGCGCCCGCGCCTCGGCGTCGCGATCGAGGCCGAGCAGCCGCACCCCCGCCGCCGCTTCGAGCAGCGCCTCGGCGTGGCCGCCGAGGCCGAGCGTGCAGTCGACGAAGGTGCCGCCGCGCTCGGGGGCGAGCCAAGCCACCGACTCGCGCAAGAGGACCGGGACGTGTCGCGCATCCAACGCCGCCTCAGATGCCGCGCTCGGTGAGCGCGGCGAAATCGTCGTCGGTGAACGGCCGCTCGGTGAGCCGCTGCTCGAAGCGCTCGCGGTTCCAGACCACGAGATGGTCGAGGCGCGCCGACACCACGACCTCGCCCGCCATCTGCGCGCTCTGACGCAGAATCGACGGCACCAGCACCCGCCCCTGCGGATCGAGCTTGGTCTGCGCGCCGAAGTAAGAGACCCGCTCGAGGTAGCGCTCCTTGACCCGATCGGTCGCCGGCAGACCCGCCAAGCGCCCCTCGATCTCTTCCCACACCGGCAGCGGATAGACGAGCGCCTGCTCGCCCGTGACCGAAGTCACGAACAGATCGAGCCCGTAGCGCTCCTCGATCAGCCGCCGGAATTCGGTCGGGATCTTGAGACGCCCTTTCTCGTCGATGGTCGCTGTCGTGCTTCCGCGAAACATCTTCCGCCCCACTCGTTGTGGAAAGCGGAGCGAATGTACACCTCCCTCCCACTTTTGTCCATTTTTTTCCACCACCTAAGCGCCGGAAACCGAAAGGGTTAACCCAATGGCGTAGATGCGGCGGAAAACGACTACACAGCGAGCGGCCGCGACCCGTCCGATCGCCGTTGCAGTGCGCGGGCGCCAGTTCGAGACTGACGGAGGTCTTGCGAGACGCAGATCTCACCGCAGCGACCGTTGCCTGGCCCCTCAACGACGGCAAACGGGCCGCGATCGGCCCCGCGCAGGGCGCTAGAGCTGACCTCCACCCGCGCCCCTCGACAGAGGTCGCAGGTTCCCGCCTGAACTCCTCAGAGCTCCACGGCCCCCGAAGTGAACCCGCGCTCCTGGCAGCCCTCGAAACCCTGGAGTATGGTTCCATCCACTGGAATTCAGTACCGCCTGGCGTCCGATACTGATGGGGTGGCTACGTTGGCTGACGAGGTCCTCACGATCCAGGAGATTGCCGTCCTGCTGAAGCTCGCCGACAAGACCGTCTACTCGATGGCTCAGAAGGGCGAGCTGCCCGCATTCAAGGTCCGCGGCCAGTGGCGCCTGCGGCGTGCAGATTTCGAAGCATGGATGGAACGGCAGGCGCACGCCCTCCGCCGGAGCCCGGCGCCGTGAGTCTCGACCTCCGCGCTCGCGGAGCCAGCCGATGAGCAACGATTCGCTCCTCTCCTCCGGTCAGATCCTGACCGGCCCCCTCTTCAACGAACCCATGCGGGTCGAGACGGTGCGCCCCAATGGCGCCGCGAGCTGGATCGTGGGCCTCGTCGGCACGCAGAGCGAGCGCTTCCGCAAGGTCACACTGACCGCCGATCAGGTGGCAAGCCTCCACGTCCTCGAACCGGAACACTCGTTCGACGGAGACGGGCGCCTGCTCCGCCTCGGCTTTCAGGCCTACGCGCTGGGCATCGCCTACGAGTTTGATCCTTACTTCGGACTCTCGATCTCGCGTGTTGATCCTCTGCCGCACCAGCTCGAAGCCGTCTACGACTATCTGCTGAAGCTGGCGCGCGTGCGGTTCCTGCTCGCCGATGACGCCGGGGCAGGCAAGACGATCATGTCCGGCCTACTCATCCGCGAGCTGGAACTGCGCGGCCTGGCCGAGCGGATCCTGATCGTCTGCCCCGCGAATCTCGCGTTCCAATGGCAGCGGGAGCTCAAGGAGAAGTTCGACACCAAGTTCCTGGTCATGAAGGGGCAGGACCTTCGGGAGCAGTTCGGCGTGAACCAGTGGATCGAGCGCAATCGCGTGATTACCTCGCTCGACCTCGCCAAGCGGACCGACGTTCTGCCGAGCCTTCGCCAGGTTCACTGGGACCTGGTCATCGTGGACGAGGCGCACCGCATGTCGGCCGCCGACGAGTCGCACAAGAGCCTGCGTTATCGCCTGGGGGAGCTCCTGCGTGACACCGCGGACCACATGCTCCTGCTCACGGCGACGCCCCACAAGGGCGACCCGCTCAACTTCAGCCTTTTTCTCCAGCTGCTCGACTCCGACGCCTACGCCGACGTGAAGTCGATCCGCGAGGCGATGGATCGCCGCCGCGCGCCGTTCTACCTCCGCCGGACCAAGGAGGCGATGGTCTACTTCCCCGAGCGCCGCGCCGACGGGAGCTGGGCGGCCGAGCCGATCTTCACCCGCCGGATCCCGCACACGGTCGACTTTCAGATCGACGGCGCCGAGTTCGAGCTCTACCGAGACGTCACACGGTTCGTGAAGCGGGAAAGCGCCCGCGCCGCAGCCGCAGGAGAAGACCCACGAGCACGCGCGATCGGCTTCCTCATGTCGCTGTACCAGCGGCGCCTCGCTTCGAGCACGTTCGCGATGCGCCGATCGCTCGAGAACCGGGCTCATCGGCTCGAGGATGGGCTGAAGCGGGCGCAGGACCTCGCACGTCTGGCGCCGCCCGACCTGCCGGACCCGGAAGAGCTCGAGGAGATGGAAGAGAGCGAGCGCGAGCGGCTCGAGGCCCTGCTCGAAGCCGTGACGCTCGCCGGGAGCGCCGATCAGGTGCGACAGGAGGTCCAGGAGCTCCGCCGTCTCGCCGCCCAGGCGCAGGCCGTCGAGACGGACGGCGCCGAGGCCAAACTCTCGGAGCTGCGGGCGCTTCTCCAGAAGGAGGGCTTCTTCGACCACGCCGACCAGCGACTCCTGCTCTTCACCGAGTTCAAGGACACGCTCGACTACCTCGTCGCGCGCCTGCGCGACTGGGGCTTCCGGGTGGGCTTCATCCACGGAGGGATGAAGTCCGGCTCTCGGGACGAACCCGGCACTCGCCTCCATGCCGAGCAGCAGTTCCGCGAGGGGGAGATCCAGATTCTGGTTGCGACCGAGGCGGCCGGCGAAGGCATCAACCTTCAGGTCTGCAACATCCTCTTCAACTACGACATCCCGTGGAACCCGAACCGGCTCGAACAGCGGATGGGGCGCATCCACCGCTACGGCCAGCGCAAGGACTGCCTCATCTTCAACTTCGTCGCGACGAACACGATCGAGGGCAAGGTCCTGCAGCGCCTCCTGGAGAAGCTCCAGGAGATCCGCGACGCGCTCGACGATGACGCGGTCTTCAACGTCGTGGGCGAGATCCTTCCCTCGGCCCATGTCGAGCGCGTTCTGCGCGACTACTACGCAGGCCGCCTCGGAGACGCCGACCTGGAAGACCGTCTCCTCCGCAACGTCGACGAGCGGCAGTTCCGCGCGATCTGCCAGAACGCTCTCGAGGGCCTCGCCAGCAAGAAGCTGAATCTCGAGATGCTGATCGAGCGGAGAGCTCGGGCGCAGGAGCAGCGGGTCGTCCCCGAGACGATCGCGCGCTTCCTGACCGAAGCCGCAGAGTTCGTCCCGCTCGCGCTGAAGCCCGTGCCGCAGCTCCTGCACGCTTTCGAGCCCGCGCGCACCCCCTCGACGCTGCGTCACTACGAGCGAGAGCCGGACTGGCGCCTTCCGGCTCTCGCGGACCGCTATCCCCGGTGCTCCACCGACCGCGATACGGCGGAGACCGAGAAGCTGGAGTGGGTGACGCCAGGGCACCCCCTGTTCGAGGCCGTCCGGCGCCACACGAATACTCGGGCTCTGGACGCTCTCGCCAAGGGCGCCACCTACTATTCGCTCCAGCACGATCAGCCGGCCCGCGTCGACTTCTTCCGCGCTCGCGTCGTCGACGGCCTCGGCACCGTCGTGCACGAGCGGCTCTTTGCGGTCGAGGTTCCCGAGACCGGAGAGCCGCGGATCCAGGAGCCCGGGCTGCTGGGCAACTTCATCCCTGCCGAGCGGCCGAGCGAACTGCCGACCGCTGCCTATCTGCCGGAGCCTTCCGGCTGGCTCCATGACCATGCCCTTCAACCGTTCCTCGAGGAGGTCGCGAAGGATCGGCTGGGCGAGATCGAGCGCGTGGCGAACCACGTCGAGCTCTCACTGACCGAGCTCCTGCAACGTGCGGACGAGGAGATCGGACGCGCCGCGGCCGACGTCGACATGAAGCTGGCGGGCGCGGAAGGGCGCCTTGCGATGGCAGAAGCTCGGCATGCCGAGCTTCTCGCCCGACGCGACCGGCGGCGTGTCGATCTACAGCGAGAGCGAGCGCTCTCGCTTCAGGCGGTCGAACGCCTCGCGAGCGTGCTCGTTCTCCCGCATCCGGAGAGCGAATCGCCGGAGGTCCGCCACCTCAAGCCGGACTTCGAGACAGAAGCGATCGCGATGCGGGTCGTCATCGAGCACGAGAGCGCGCTGGGGCGGCAGGTGTACGACGTCTCCGAGAAGAACCTCGGCTACGACGTCACCAGCCTCGACCTCGCCTCGGGCGAGCTGCGACTGATCGAGGTCAAGGGCATCGGTGGTGCAACCGGAGCCATTCTGCTGACTCCCAACGAGCGCCGCGTTGCGCAGGACCGGCGGGACTGCTTCTGGCTCTACGTGGTGACGCACTGCAAGACCGACCCCCGACTCGAGCAGATCTTCGATCCAGCGAGCCGCCCCTGGCACGAAGTCACGAAGATCAGCCACTACTACCTATCGGTCAACGCGCTCGTCGATCCTACCGAGGTGCGCGAGCCGGATCCGCCGCCGTACGGGGGTGGGGCGTGAGGTCCCGTCGATCTGGTGCCGAGATCCTTCGAGAGGTGCTGACGATCGGTCGAATCAGGTAATAGGAACTGAATGGTAATAAAGGTAGTAACAGGCAGATAACTCTATGATTCAAAGGAACTTGGAGCGCAGTGACCGGGCGCGGCCTCTCTCCGAGCGAACTGGCGCTGGGGCTGCCTTGACCCCGACCCGACCAGCGACTACCATGGCTACGTCAACTAGGAATGACCCCCCCGCTCGTCCGGGGCAACTCGGACGGCGGGTAATCATCCCCCCGGCATCTGGCAACGGATGTCGGGTTTTCCTTTTTGCGGCCAAGGAGAGCCCGGATGCCTGACCGGGTTGCTGTTTTCATCGACGGGTCGAACGCCTATCACGCGTTCAAGTCGACCTTCGGCTCGGGCCGATACTCGCCACTGAAGCTCGCGCGGGAGCTCGCCGGCCCGCGCCCCATCGTTCGGATCGGCTTCTACATCGGCGCCGTGACGCAGCAGATGGGAACCGACCTCTACGCTCACCAGCAGCGGTTTCTCGCCCAGCTCAAGCAGGTCCCCGAGCTCGACGTCTGGACCGGTCGGATGGCGCGAACCGGCCAGCAGTGGTACGAGAAGGGCGTTGACGTGAAGATCGCGACCGATCTCGTTTCGATGGCCTACTCCCAGACCTACGACGTCGCGATCCTCGTCTCGGGTGACAGCGACCTCGTTCCGGCCGTGCGCGAGGTGCGTTTCCTCGGTCGCGTGGTCGAGAACGCCATGCCGCCAGGCAGGAAGTCGTGGCACCTCTTCCAGGAGAGCTCGAAGTTCTTGGCGATCGACGCCGCCCTCTTCTCGCGGATCGGGGTCTGAGCCTGTGATCCTGGAGAGCGTACAGATCACCAACTTCCTCTCGATCGTCGACGAGACGCTTCGACTCGAAGAGCTGACCGTACTCGTTGGCTCGAACGGCTCTGGCAAGTCTGCCTTCCTCAGGGCCCTCGACTACTTCTTCACGGGGAGTCCGAGGATCTCCGACGAGGACTTCCACGCGCGCGATAGGCAGAAGGACATCGAGATCACGCTGACCTTCACGGGCCTATCCGACGAGGCAAAGCGCGATTTCCAGAAGTACGTCGACAACGGGCATTTCTCGGTGACACGCGTCCTCTCGCTCGCAAACCCTGCCATCTCGGGAAAGTACTTCGGATCGACTCTCCAACACGCGGCATTCGAAGCGATCCGAGGTGCTTCGGGAAGAGAGAAGACGAACGCCTACAGGGCGCTTCGAGATCAGGCCGACTACTCCGAACTGCCCGACGTGTCGAGGCAGGATCAAGTCGAGCCAGCGCTGGCTGCTTGGGAGGAAGCCCACCCCGCGAAGTGCACGAGGCGCCGAGACTCCGGTCAGTTCCTCGGCTACACGGGCGTGGGCCAGGGTTCGCTTCGGCGTCACGTCCGTTTCGTGCTGGTCCCCGCCGTGCGCGAGGCTGCGAAGGAAGCGGAGGAGGGAAAGGCCTCGCCGATCTCGGAGCTTCTCGATCTGGTTGTGCGAAGCCGCATGGCAGTTCATGCTGAGCTCGAGGCGCTGCGACAGGAGACACAGGGGAAACTCAAGGAGCTCGTGAGCCCCGTCGAGTCGCCAGACCTGGACAACCTGGGCGGAGCCCTGTCGCAGACTCTTCAGCAGTATGCGACGGACACGGGCGTACGCCTTCAATGGCAGGAGTTAGCGGAGCTGGCTTTTCCCCAACCGAAGGCCCTCGTTAGGCTGAAGGAGCACGGCTTCGAGTGCACTGTCGACCGTGCCGGTCATGGTCTCCAACGCGCACTAATCGTTACTCTCCTGCAGCACCTCGAAGCCGAGCGGCACAAGGGCCAGGTCAAGGTCGTCAATTCAGACGCCGGCGACGGCTCCGAAGGGGATGGCGCCACGCACGCCGCGGACGCGCCACTGCCGGGTCTCCTCATCGCAATCGAGGAGCCCGAGCTCTACCAGCATCCGAACCGCCAGCGGCAGATCTCCTCGGTACTTCTCAGGCTAGCGAAGGGCGAGATCCCGGGTGTGGCGGGCCGTACGCAGATCCTCTACTCGACGCACTCGCCCCTCTTGGTCAGCCTCGATCGGATGGACCAAGTGCGCCGAGCGAGCAGAGCCGCGAGCGATACCGGAGTGAAGCAGACCGTGGTTCGGGCCGCCTCCTTGGACTCTGTGGCCGAAGAGCTTTGGGAGCTCTCAGGAAGGCCCGGAGCGAAGTGGAACGCGGCTTCCCTACGGCCGCGACTGGAGGTCATCCTCAACCCGTGGATGAATGAAGGGTTCTTCAGCGAGCTCGTCGTGCTCGTGGAAGGCGAGTCGGATCGAGCGGCTCTCCTGGCCCACGCGGCCACAAAGGGGCACGATCTCGAGGCCCTGGGTGTCTCGGTCATACCATGCGACGGAAAGGCGAGCCTGGATCGGCCCACGCTGGTTTTCCGGAAGCTCGGCATCCCTACTTATGTCGTCTGGGACAGCGACCAGAACGGACCCGACGCCAAGCCCGAAGTGAACCGACTTCTCTGCAAGATCCTAGGGAGAACCGAGCAGGACTATCCCGCATTCGTCGAAGCTTCCGGCGCCTGCATCCAGGGCAACCTCGAGCAACTGCTGGAAGCGGAGCTTGCAGGGTACTCGACCCGTTTGCAGGCAGCGTGCGCCGCTCAGGGCCTCTCCACGAAGGAGGGGCGGAAGAAGCCAGGCGTCGTTCGCGCGCTCTTGAAGGAGTGCAGCGCTGAAGGTAGCGAGTCGGCAACCCTGAGCGCGATTGTCGAAGCAATCGTCGTGAAGCGTCGGGAGTCCGCAACGTGATTCCCAAGGCCTGCAAGCGCCTCGCCGAGGTCGACTTCCCGATTGCCGAGGTGTCCAAGCACGCGGCGCGGGAGAAGTCGATTCGGCACGGCCATCCCTCGACGCTCCACCTCTGGTGGGCTCGCCGACCGCTGGCCTCGAGCCGGGCGGTGCTTCTGGCGCTTCTTTGGCCAGACCCGTGCGATGCGCTCTGCCCGGAGGCGTTCAAGACGGAAGCTCGCAAGCGGCTCGGTGCCGTGGGCGGGTGCCACCCGGGAAAGACTGGCGAGGACCTCCGCACAGCGCTCCTACGGTTCATCGCGGACTTCGCGAACTGGGACAATGCCTCGAAGCCGCTCTACCTGGAGGTGAGCCGCGCGCTGGTCAAGGCGGCGCATGGGGACGAGCCGCCGCTGGTGGTCGACCCCTTCGCCGGCGGGGGGTCTATCCCGCTCGAGGCCCTCAGGGTCGGCTGCGAGGCGTTCGCGAGCGACTTGAACCCCGTTGCCTGCCTGATTCAGAAGGTGATGTTGGAGGACATCCCGCGCCGCGGCCTGAAACTCGCCGAGGAGCTGCGGCGGGCCGGAGCGGAGATCAAGAAGGCTGCCGAGAAGGAGCTCGCCGACCTCTACCCGAAGGACCCTGACGGTGCGACCCCGATCGCCTACCTCTGGGCGCGCACGGTCCACTGCGAGTCTCCGAACTGCGGCGCCGAGATTCCGCTCGTGCGCTCGTTCTGGCTCTCGAAGAAGGCGAGCCGCCGGAAGGCTCTACGCCCGGTTGTCGTCCGCCCGCCGAAGGGCTCGAAGGAGCCACCGCGGGTGGAGCTCGAGATCTTCGAGCCGAAATCCGAGAAGGAGGTCTCGCCCGGCACAGTCTCGCGCGCCAAGGCGGCGTGCCCGTGCTGCAACATCGTGCTCCCTCCCGAGCGCGTCCGCGCCCAGCTCGCCGCCCAGCGCGGCGGCGCGGACACGATCTTCGACGAGAAAGGCCGCCGCACCGGCGGAGCCCGCCTTCTCGCCGTCGTCACCCTCGAGCCCGGCGTCACCGGCCGCCAGTACCACCTCCCGACCGCCCGCGACTACGCGGCCGTCCACACCGCCCAGCAGCGCGTCGCGAAGCTCCTCGCCGACTGGGAGCACAATGGCAAGCAGGGCTTCTGTCCGATTCCCGGCGAGCCCACTCCGTCTGGTGGCGGCTCAGGAGCCGGTCGTGCGTTCAGCGTGCAGCGCTACGGCATGCTCCAGTGGGGCGACCTCTTCACTGCTCGGCAGAAGGTGGCGTTGGCTGCCCTTGCGAGCAAGACAGCAGCTGAAAGAGAGGAACTGCGCGAGACGCTTGCGCTCGTCACGGGAAGAGCGGCGGACTACAGCAGCTCCCTCGTGAGCTGGGCACAATCCGGTGAGTTCGTGCGGAGCACCTTCGGCAGGCAAGCACTCCCTATCGTCTGGGACTTCGCCGAGGCTGTGCCGTGGTCGGACTCGTCCGGCAACTTCGAAGGCGCCGTGGAGTGGGCGGCTCGCGTCGTCGAGAACTGGCCGGGTTCGACGCGAGGACAGATGCAGCCCGCGGACGCCACCGTACACCCGCTTCCCGATGACGCTTCGCAGGTCTGGTTTACCGACCCGCCCTACTACGACGCTGTTCCCTACGCGGACCTCTCCGACTTCTTCTTCGTCTGGTTGAAACGCTCGCTGCCTGACCACGGGCTGTTGCGTGATCCGTTGGATCCCACGAATCCGCTCGTTCCGAAACGGCGCGAGGCTGTGCAGGACGAGACGAAGAGGGTCGACGGGCGGGCGAAGGATCGCGCTTGGTTCGAAGAGACCATGGCGAGAGCCTTTGCCGAGGGTCGCCGCGTACTTCGCGAAGACGGGGTCGGCTCGGTCGTTTTTGCGCACAAGACGACCGAAGGATGGGAGGCGCTGCTCTCCGGGATGATCCGCGGCGGTTGGACGATTTCCGGTTCCTGGCCGCTCGCGACCGAGCGCCCGGGCCGCCTACGCTCGCAAGACTCGGCCGCCCTTGCGACGAGCGTTCATCTCATCTGTCGCCCGCGCCCGGAGGATGCGCAGGTCGGCGATTGGGCCGATGTGCTGCGGGAACTGCCTGGGCGAGTCGGCGATTGGATGGAGCGCTTGCAGGGAGAAGGCGTGCGAGGGGCGGATCTCGTGTTCGCGTGCATCGGGCCCGCCCTAGAAATCTTCAGTCGGTACTCGCGAGTCGAGATGGCGGATGGGCGGGAAGTGGGGCTCGGGGAGTACCTGGAGAAGGTGTGGGAGGTCGTCGGGCGCACGGCGCTCGCGCAGGTGCTCGGGACGACGGAGGCCAAGGCGCGCAACGGTGCGGCCGGGGCGGTCGAGGAGGATGCGCGACTGACGGCGCTTTTTCTCTGGACCCTCCAGTCGACCGACGGCAACGGCAACGCGGAGGGGGCGGAGGAGGCCGGCGAGGGGACGGAATCGGCAGACCAAGATGAGGAGGAGGACGAGGCGGCCGGCCGCGGCAAGGCCAAAGGCTTCACGCTCGTGTTCGATGTCGTCCGGCGCTTCGCGCAGCCGCTCGGAATCGACCTGCCGAAATGGGATGGGCGCGTGATCGAGACGAAGAAGGGCATCGTCCGGCTCCTCCCGGTCGCCGAGCGGGCGCGGCAGCTCTTCGGCGAGGACGGGGCACAAGCTGTCGCGGCACAGCTCGAGCATGGGGCCGCACTCGGCGCGAACGTGCTCCAGGGGATGCTCTTTCCCGAGATGGATCCGGCGCCGAAGTTGCGCAGCCGTGCGACCCGTGGCCGAAAGGGCGCGATGGACGTCGCCGACGAGCAGCTCGGTGCCGCCCGTGAGGCGACGACGCTCGACCGCGTGCACGCCGCGATGCTCCTCCAGTCGGGTGGACGAACCAACGCTCTCCGGGCGCTCCTCAATGCCGAGCAGGAGCGTGGGCCGGCCTTCCTGCGACTCGCCAACGCCCTGTCGGCGCTCTACCCGACCGGCAGCGAGGAGAAACGGCTGCTCGATGCCATGCTTCTAGCGGTGCCGAGGTGACCATGCTGAGTCGAGTGACCATCAAGAACTTCAAGCGGTTCGCCGACCAGTCGTTCGAGCTCGCGGATTCGATCATCCTGGCCGGGCCGAACAACGCCGGCAAGTCGACTCTCTTGCAGGCGATCGCCACATGGAAGCTCGGACTCGATCGCTGGATCGCCCAGCGCAAGGGGGGCAAGGCCGCCAAGCGGTCCGGAGTGGCGATCACGCGAGCCGACTTCACCGCCGTGCCGCTGCGTGAGCTCAACCTGCTCTGGGAGGACCGCCGCGTCTCCGGGAACGGCGAGAAGCCCGGAACCCCACGTCTCATCGAGATCATCCTGGAGGGGAGAAGCGGCGAGTCGGCATGGTCCTGCGGGCTCGAGCTCCAATACGCCAATCCGGAGCTCGTCTACGTCCGGCCTCGCGACGCCAAGAACCTGCCCCAGGATGCGATCCAGGCGTTCCCGCCCCCCGAGGCCGCGGGTCTAGAAGTCGTCCACGTGCCGCCGCTCTCCGGCATCGAGCGCGACGAGCCGCGGCGAGACCGCGGAATGCAGGACCTCCTGGTCGGTCAGGGTCGTCCGGGAGAGATCCTGCGCAACCTCCTGTGGGAGATCGCCCGTAACCGGCCGGACGACTGGACGAGCCTCGCGGCGCACATTCGAGACCTCTTCCGAATCGAGCTGCTCGAGCCGTCCTACACACCCGCCCAGCCGTTCATCGTTTGCGAGTACCGCGAGCCGCACCACGAGCGGCCGCTCGATCTCGCGAACGTCGGGAGCGGCACCCTCCAGGTGCTGCTGCTCCTCGCCTTCCTGTACGCGAGACCCGCGACTGTCATCCTCCTCGACGAGCCCGATGCCCATCAGCACGTCATTCTTCAGAAGCAGGTCTACGAGCTCGTCCGCAAGGTCGCTCGCGAACGGGGCGGGCAGGTAATCATCGCGACGCACTCCGAAGTCGTGCTCGACGCCACCGAGCCCACACGCGTTCTCGGCTTCTTCGGAGGCAGACCGCGCCCGCTCGCGAACGAGACCGAACGCGACGCCATGCGGGAAGCCCTCAAGCGAATCACGACGACCGACCTCCTTCTCGGCGAGGACGTCGGCGCGGTGCTCTATGTCGAGGGAGAGTCCGACGAGCGGATCCTCGGCGAGTGGGCGCGGACGCTGGACCACCCCGCCCGTCGATTCCTCGATCGACCCTTCGTCCACTGGCTGGGCGGGCGGAGCCTCCGAGAGGCCAAGGCGCACTTCTTCGCCATGCGCGCCGCATTCCCCGCAGTTCGCGGCCTCTGCCTGCTCGACGGCGACAATCGCGACGAACCCGACGCCGAGACGACTCGATCGGGACTGGTCGTTCTGCGCTGGCGGAGATACGAGATCGAGAACTACCTCCTGCGACCCGAGGTACTCAAGCGCTACCTCGAGTTCCCGCTCCACGAGCCCGAGGTCGACGCCGAGTTCTGGCGCCAGGTGCCCGCCGGGACCGACCTTGCGAGCGACCACGTCTCCCTCGTTCGCCTCAAGGCGAGTGACGAGTTCCTCGTTCCGCTTCTCGAGAGGGTAGGCCGGCCCACGCCGAAGAGGGACCTCTATCTACTGGCGGCACGAATGGAGCCGGCAGAGATTCACCCCGAAGTCATCGAGAAGCTCGCTCGCCTTGCGGCAACCCTGCTGCCGGGAGGCGAACCGTGACCAGTGCCGCGGCCGCCCGGCGGACGGAATCTCGCTCGAAGCCAGGAGTCCGGGCGAGGGTTCCTGCACGCCTCTACACCCTCGAAGTCGCCATCATGAGCGGACCGATCACCGAGCGGTTCGCGAAGGAGAACCCGATCGTGGCGCGAACGATCGAGATTCGCGGCGACCAGACACTTGCGCGGTTGCACGCGGCGATCTTCGACGCCTTCGACCGCTTCGACGAGCACCTCTACGAGTTCCAGATCGGCGGCAAGAAGCCGATGGATCCGCGGGCGAGGCGCTACGGGCTCCCCGAGCCGCCGAGTCCGTTCGGGGACTTCGATCAGCGGCAGCCGATGCGCAGCGCGGCACGGACCAGGATCGACTCGCTCGGGCTCGAGGTCGGCTGGGGATTCGGCTACTGGTTCGACTTCGGCGACGACTGGTGGCACACGATCCGGGTCGAGGCGATCGCCGAGGCGGCGCCGCCGGGAAGGTACCCGCGGGTGATCGCGCGGGTCGGCGACAGCCCGCCGCAGTACGTCGACTGGGACGCCGATGAGACGGCGTACGACGAAGGGAAGGACGAATGAACGAAGCCGAGGGGAGATCGTGAGCGCGGAGGTCGTCGAGATGGTGCGGCCCGCGGAGCGCTCCATCGCGCACGTGCTCGACGAGTTCCTGGCCGAGATTCGCCAGGAGCTCAGCGCGAAGACGATTCGCAAGTACGAGGACGTCGTGCACCTGCTGCGTGCCCATCTCGACGGCTACGCACACGAGAACCTGTCGAAGCCGGAACGGGCGCTCTGGGATCGGGCGTTCAACGCCGAGGGGGAGGCGCACCGCGAGTTCTGCGAGCTGTTCGGGCCCGAGAAGATCCCCGACCAGCTCGCGAGCTTCCTCGGCTACTTCATGATCCGCAAGGTGGTCGCGGAGCCCGATCTCCTGCGCGCCGCGGGAACGGTGACGAAGAAGCTCTCAGCCTGGCTCGCAGCCAAGGGCTACATCGACGCCGAGGCTGCGCGTGACGCGACCGAACAAGGTGCGGCTGCTGCACGAGACCTTCCGCGCGCCGACCGGGCCGCGAGGATTCTCTACGACGCGACGTCGGAGGTCTTCGTTGACGTTGCCGAGCTTCCGGAGTCGGACTATCTAGACTTCGAGCACTTCCGGATCGCCCGTCTCGTACCGGGGCGCCTCTGGCTCGAGGTCTGGGAGACCGGCGGGATGCGCGAGCTCGGCCCCGTCGCCGTCCCGGAGGATGCCACGGAGCTGCTTCGCCCCGGCTGGTCGATCAGTTGCGCTCTCGCCCGTGTCGGCAAAGCGTGGCGCATCGTCGAGATGGCGAACGTCTATCCGGACTGAGGGGAGCTTCGATGGAGCCCTGGTACAAGGTCGCAATGCCGCGCAAGGAGGTCCGCGAGGGGCGCTCCTTCAACCCCGACGAGTTCGCGATCGCGCTCGAGCAAGTGGTTGCGGGAACGGCTCCCGAGGACTACCGAAAGCCAGATCAGTTCTTCGCCCGAACCTGCTTCACGCGCGCGCTGCGCGAGCACGCAGGGATGGTGCTGCGGCGACTCTCGGGGAGGACCGACAACACCGCGCCCGTCCTAACGCTGATCACGCAGTTCGGCGGCGGCAAGACCCACACTCTGACGACCCTCTACCACCTCGCGAGCCACGGAAGCGCGGCCGGCGAGTGGAGCGGCGTGGCCGCCCTCGCGCAGGCGGCCGACGTGCCGGGCATACCGAAGGCGAGAGTCGCGGTCTTCGTCGGCAACGCCTGGGACCCTCAGCCTGGCCGCGAGACCCCTTGGATCGACATTGCGCGCCAACTGGCGGGGGACGCCGGCGTGGCGGCGCTCGGAGATGCGGCGCGCACGACGCCGCCCGGGACCGAGGCGATCGCCCGGGTCTTTCAGGCGGCCGGCGCACCGGTCCTCCTGCTGTTCGATGAGGTTCTCAACTTCCTCAATCGCCACCGCGGCAGCGCCGAGGCGTTCCACGCCTTCATCCAGAACCTGACGGTGGCGACGACCGGGACGACCCACGGCGCCTGCGTGATCTCCCTGCCGCGCAGCCAGGTCGAGATGACCGAGTGGGACCAGGAGTGGCAGGACCGCATCGCCAAGGTCGTGCGGCGCGTCGCCAAGGATCTGATCGCCAACGACGAAACCGAGATCAGCGAGGTTGTGCGCCGGCGGTTGTTTCAGGACCTCGGACCGGAGAAGGTCCGGCGCGCAGTTGCGAAGGCCTTCGGCGATTGGTGCTTCGAGCGCCGGGCGCAGCTGCCACCCGAGTGGACCGCCGTCGACTCGGCGGCCACCGAGACGAAGGCGCGAGAGTTCCTGCAGCGACGGTTCGAGGCCTGCTACCCGTTCCACCCCGCGACCCTCTCGGTCTTCCAGCGCAAGTGGCAGGCCCTTCCCCAGTATCAGCAGACGCGCGGCACCCTCGCGATGCTGGCGCAATGGATCTCGATCGCGGCTCAGGATGCCTTCCGCAAGGCGCGCACCGAGCCGCTGATCACGCTGGGGTCGGCTCCTCTCTCGGAGCCTGGGTTCCGTAGCGTCGTTCTCGGGCAGCTCGGAGAGTCCCGACTGGTGGCCGCGATCGAGACCGACCTCGCCGGCGAACAGGCGCACAGCCGCTCGCTCGACGCCGACACCAAGGGTCCGCTCCGCGACATTCACCGGCGAGTCGGTACGGCGATTCTCTTCGAGTCCTCTGGAGGGCAGACCGACAAGGTCGCGCACCTCCCCGAGCTCCGATTCGCGCTCGGCGAGCCCGAGCTCGACACGACGACGATCGACAACGCCGCCTTTGCTCTCGAAGATCGCTCCTATTTCATTCGCAAGGTGGGGACGGACGGGTTCCGGATCGGCTACCAGCCGACCATGAAGAAGGTGGTCAGCGATCGACGCGCCTCTCTCGACGACGAGACCGAGGTCAAGCCGGCGATGCGGAGGCTCGTCGAGGACGAATTCCGGCGCGGTGCGACGATTCCGGTCGTGCCCTTCCCTCGGGAGAGCGGGGAGATCGCCGATTCGCCGCGGCTCGCGCTCGTCGTCGCCGATCCCGAGCTCGAGTGGTCGGGAGCTGGTGGGTTCCGGCAGCAGATCTCGGAGTGGACGAGGAACCGGGGCAAGTCGCCCCGCCTTTACCCTGGTGCGGTCGTCTGGTGCGTCAAGAAGCCCGGGCGCGATCTACGAGAGAAGGTCGAGGTGGCGCTCGCCTGGAAGCGGGTCGCGCGCGAGGTGGCCGAGGGAACGCTGGGCGGTGAGTTCGACCGGAGCGACCGTGCAGAGCTGCAAGCAAGAGTCAAGGACGCCGAGGAGTCTGCGAAAGACGAGGTGTGGGGCGACTATCGCTATGCCGTTGTCGCCGACAGTGACCGCAACGCCGCCGGTGCCGGCGGCTCGGAGAGCGACGGGCTCAAGGTCATCGACCTCGGCGCTGGGCACTCGTCCAGCGCCGAGAGCCTGAGCGGTCGTGTCCTCGCCGCGCTCAAGTCGGAGGCACTACTCAACGAGTCGGTCGGCGCGGGATACATCGACAGGAACTGGCCGCCTGCCCTCCGCGAGAGCGGGGCGTGGCCGCTCTCGAGCCTCCGCCAGAGCTTCCTGAACGGCGCGCTGACCCGGCTGGTCGACCCTGACGGAATCCTCAAGGCGAAGATTGTCGACTTCGTGTCCCGGGGTGACTTCGGATTGGCATCCGGGCGGAAAGGCGACGGCGCCTACGAACGCGTCTGGTTCCAAGAGTTCGTGGCCGCGGATGAGGTCGCCTTCGAGGCCGGGGTCTTCCTCCTTCGCAAGACGACAGCCGAGTCTCTTCGGAGCGGCGCGACGGTTGTCGCTACGCCGTCCACCGACCTCACCGCGCCCACGCCGGCCGTGGTCGAGCAGGTGGCGACCGACACCAACGTTCAGACCTCGGCTTCGTCTTCGACGAGGGTCGTCCGGCTCAGAGGATCGGTCCCACCCGAGGTCTGGAATCGACTCGGGACCAAGATCCTGCCCAAGCTCCGCACGGGCAGCGAGCTGCGGATCGGGCTCGACTTCAGCGTTTCGGTGTCGGACACCGCGGCCGCGAGCCTGATCGCCGAGCTACGCCAGATCCTCCAGGAGCTCGGCCTGACGGACTCGGTGCACGTCGAGTAGCTAGCCTGGACTTCTCACCAGCGTTCGTCGCGAGGGGCCGGAGCTGCCTGGGGCTGCAAGGCGCGCGACCGAGGGCCCCGCAGGCGGACCTTAACGGTCCGTCGAGGAGCCCGACCGAGCGCAACGCAGCAGACGCGGGCAGATCCGGACCCGCAGTAGAAGGCTGGTGAGAAGTCCAGGCTAGCTCTACTGACTGGGCCGGTTGATCGGAAGTGGAAGGAGCCTCAGCAGCTGGCCAAAAGGCTGCCCCTCTGCCTGACTACGGCCGCCGCACCTGCAGGAGGGAGGAAGGCAGAGAGAGTGCGCCGCCCTTGGCCGGGCAGGAGTCGGCCGCGTTCGGCACCAGGGTTCCGCGCTCACCATGAACCTCAGGCTCGCCGCGCAGCGGCTCAGAAGTCCTCGCCAATGCTCGCAACCAGCGCAGAAACCTGCGCTCCGATCCCGCCGAACCACGGTCCACACGCGTGAAAGTGGGGCGAATGACGCGAGTGTCCCAGCGTTCAACAGCTACCCGGCCCCAGGCACGCGCCGCCAGGTGCGCGGTCAGACGCCGGGTTCGGTCAGGGACCAGAGGATCGTGCTGCCCTGTTCGAAGTCGTTGGCGAAGATCAGGTTCGAGGCGGCGGTGATCGAGAAGTTGGTGTTCGAGATGTCGAAGAAGATGTTGCCGGTGCAGGCGACCTGGATGCGGGCGGTCGCGGTGTTCGGGACGCCGACGTAGAGGGAGCGGGTGCCCTGGTTGGGGATGCCGGTGTCGAGCAGGCGGTCGAAGTTGACGCCGCCGTCGGTCGAGAGGCGGATGTCGACCGCGGCGCAGGAGACCGGCGGCTGGTCGGTGCCGGCGACGTCCCAGGTGACGGTGTGCGGGCCGTAGCCGTTCCACACCAGCGCGGTGTTCGGCGAGGTGACCAGGAACGGTCCGGAGGCGGCGTCGACCGCGACGCTGGTCGAATCGAAGGCGTTGGTTCCCGCCGGCAGGACGTTGTCGCGCGCGGTCAGGCGGAAATTGAGGGTGCGGGCGTAGGTCGGCAGGATCTCGCCGATCGTCTGCGTGTTGCCGAGCAGATCCGAGAGCTTCGGGAAGAGCCGCGTCGGGCTCGGCGTCGGGTCGAACGAGCGGAAGATCGGCGCGTCTCCCGACGGCGAGTTGGGCGCCCCGGCCGGCCCCAGATCCCACTGCTCCCAGCAGTAGGTCAGCGGGTCGCCGTCGGGGTCGGTGGCGCTGCCGGTCAAGGCGAACGGCGTCGACCGCGGGATGGTGTAGGCGGGGCCGGCCTCGACCACCGGCGGCTCGTTGCCGACCGCGACCACCGCCGCGCAGGTGTTGCCGGTGCCCGTGCGGCTGAAAGTCTGCATCTGGTCGAGGCTGCGGCGGTGGAAGTAGGCGTCGCTGTTCGACTGCAGGTTCTGGGCGCCGCAGATCCCGGCGTAGGCCATGATGGTCGAGCCGCTGCCCGGCTCGTAGGCCGAGGCGGCGCTGCGGTTGCCGGAGCAGGAGCTGGCGTTGCCGTTGAAAGTGTGCGCCGCGCCCCACTGGTGCCCCATTTCGTGGGCGACGTAGTCGATGTAGAACGGGTCGCCGATCGGCGACGGCAGGCCGGTCACGCCGCGCGCCTTGTTGGCGCCGCACGGCCCGTTGAGCGTCGCCACGCCGCCGCCACCGGTCGAGAAGACGTGGCCGATGTCGTAGTTGGCCACGCCGATGACGGCGTTCAGGTTGGTGGTGTTCTCGTTCAGCATCGCCGAGCCGTTGTTGTTGGTGTAGGGGTCGGTGGTGCCGTTGGTGTAGACCACCAGGTCGTTGTTGGCGACCAGGACCATGCGCAGCGCGACGTCGCGCTCGTAGACCTCGTTGACGCGGTTGACCGCGGTGACGATCGCCGCCATGCCGGCCGGCACCGTGCCGCCGTGGAACTGCGTGTACTCGCCGGTGGCGGCGAGGGCCAGGCGGTAGGTGCGCAGATCGAGGCCGACCAGCGGGCTGGCCGAGGCGACCGCGTCCGCGAGCTCCGCGAGCTCGCTCTCGAGGTCCTCGACCTCGCAGACGAAGCGCTGGTCCGGCCGCGGGCGCAGATCGGCGCGGTAGTAGACCTGGTGGTGCTCGCTGTCGCCGACCCGCAACGGATCGACGTAGACGGTGCCGGACGCCGTGCGCACGACGGCGTGGAATCCCTGCGGCGTCCAGTCGCCGCGGCCGCTGAAACCCGGCTGCTCGGCGTCGATCAGCCGGAACGTCCGCAGCTCCGGGTAGCGGGCGGCGAGCTCGGGCGCCATCACCGGCGAATCGACGATCCGGTAGCGGCGCGAGCCGCCCTCGACCGCGGGCAGAACGAGCTCGACGCCCTCGAGCCCGCGCGGAGCTTCGAGCTCCGACGGCGTCACCGCGAGCAGCGCCGCGAGCGCGCCGCCGTCGAGGCGGACGATGCGCGCGCGCTCCGGCACGATCCAGCGCTCGCCGTCGGCGAGCGCGCTCTCCGGCTCCTCGACGTCGGTCCAGGGGTCGACCCCTTGGGCTGCGACGGGCGCGGCGAGTACGGCTAGCGCGGCGAGCAAGAGCGCGAGGCGGCGGGCGAGCGAGCGGTCGGGCATCGGGCGGTCTCCGGGGAGGTGGGCGGATGCGGGCGAACGATCTCTTCTATCACGATCCGCCGCGGCGATCGAGGACGCGCGTCACAGCGGATAGAGTCGGACCCGGAAACCCCGGAAGGAGGATGCGATGCCCCTGTCGCGACGCCAGCTGCTGATCCGAGGCTCCTGGAGCGGCCTCGGCGCCCTCGCCACGTTGGCCGGCGCCCGCCTCGGCGCCCAATCGTCGACCCCGACCGCGGCGCCGACGCCGGCGCCCGCTGCGCCCCCGGCTCCCGAAGCGGTCTTCCGCGAGCTGCGCGGCGGCGTCGGCACCTTCTCGATGTCGGGCGGCACGGTCGGCTGGTACGTCGGGCCGCAGGCCGCGCTCGCGGTCGACAGCCAGATGCCCGACTCGGCGCCGGCCTGCCTGGCGGGGCTCGAGGCGCGCTCGGCGCGCGGCGTCGATCTGTTGATCAACACGCACCACCACTGGGACCACACCGGCGGCAACGCCGTCTTCCGCCCCGCCGTCGGCTCGATCGTCGCTCACGCCAACGTGCCGGAGCTGCAGCGCCAGGCGGCGGTCGCGCGCGATCTGGGCGAGCAGACGGTGGCTGACACCACCTTCAGCGAGAGCTGGCGGCGCGACTTGGGCGGCGAGGCGGTGGCGGCGCGGCACTACGGGCCGGCGCATACCGGCGGCGACATCGTGGTCCACTTCGAGCGCGCCGACGTCGCCCACATGGGCGACCTGGTCTTCAACCGGCTCTTCCCGGTCATCGACCGGCCGGGCGGCGCGCGAATCGCGCACTGGATCCCGGTGCTCGAGCGGGTGGCGGACGAGCACGGCGCGGACACCCTCTACGTCTTCGGCCACGTGAAGCCCGGGCTCGGCGTCACCGGCGGCCGCGCCGAGCTGCTCTACCAGCGCGACTACCTGACCGCGCTGCTCGAGACGGCGCGGCGCGGCCTCGCCGCGGGCCGGTCGGTCGACGAGATCGCCGCGCTCGAGGCGATGCCGGGCTTCCCCGACCACGTCGGCCGCGGCACGATGCTCTCGCTCGCGGCCAACCTGCGCGCCGCCTGCGCCGAGCTGACGGAGGGCTAGAGCCTGTTGTCCGAAGGCACGGGGCGTGCGATCAGCTCCCCGATCGCCTGCTCCCAGCGCCCGACGGTGGCGGCGAAGGCGCTCGCGCTCATCGCTTCGAGCGCTCCGCGCCCCGCCTCGGCGAGCGCGGTCAGCTGGTAGCTGATCCGCACCACGCTGCCGGTGCCGTCCGGGTCGCACTCGACCTCGACCGTGCCCAGCCGCGAGCCGGGCGTGAACCGGCCGTAGCGCGCCCGGCCGGCGGCCGGATCGCAGGCGAGCACGATCCAGAAGGTCTCTTCGCCGTCGGCCGCGGTAGCGAACACCGCCCCCTCGGTCTGGAGGCCTTCCGGTCCCGGCGGCAGGTGGAGTGCCCGCGGGTCCCAGCCCGGCACGTAGGCGCGCTCGCCGTCCGGGGTGAAGTAGGGGAAGACCGCGACCGGCGGGGCGGCGAAGTGAAGCTCGGCGCGACGTTCGACATGCATGATCGTCTCCTCGTTCGGCACCGCCGCGAGCTCCGGCGGCTCGACCCAAAACGAAAGCGCCGGCCCGCGGGGGACCGGCGCTCCGGGTCGCGCTCGCGAGCGAGCGGCGGCGACGTCAGTTTGGCTGGGAGGCAGGGACTCGAACCCCGATTCTGCGGTCCAGAGCCGCATGTCCTACCATTGAACGACCTCCCAGCAGGACCTGCGGACCTTATCGGATCGCGGCGCCGCCGGTCAACTTCGCGGCCCCGGCCGAAGGCGCCCAAACCCCCGCCGGAGTAAGGCGGGCACGGGCTCTCAGCCGGTGCCGTCGCCCTGGCGCTGGAGCTTGGCCCAGGTGTCGCGCAGGGTGACGATCCGGTTGAACACCGGGCGCCCCGGGGCGTGGTCGTGCTCGTCGGCCACGAAGTAGCCGCTGCGCTCGAACTGGACCCGCTCGCCGGGCGCGGCCGCCGCGAGCGCCGGCTCGACCTTGGCGCCCGCCACCACCTCGAGCGAGCGCGGGTTCACGGTCGTGATCCAGTCGACCCCGTCGGGCACCTGGTCCGGGTAGGGCGCGGCAAACAGGTGGTCGTAGAGCCGCACTTCGGCGTCGACCGCGTCCGCGGCCGCGACCCAGTGGATGGTGCCCGGCACCTTGCGTCCGTCCGGCGTGCCGCCGCCGCGCGTCGCCGGATCGTGCGAGCAGCGCAGCTCGACGACCTCGCCGGCGGCGTCCTTGACCACCTCGTCGCAGCGCACGACGTAGCCCCAGCGCAGGCGCACCTCGCGCCCCGGCGCCAGGCGGTGGAACTTCTTCGGCGGCGCCTCGAGGAAGTCGCCGCGCTCGATCCAGAGCTCGCGTCGCATGCGCACCGGGCGGGTGCCGGCGCCTTCGTCCTCCGGGTTGTTGACCGCTTCGAGCGTCTCGACCCGCTCCGGCGCCCAGTCGGTGAGCACCAGCTTGAGCGGGTCGAGCACCGCCATCCGCCGCGGCACCACCCGGTTGAGCTCCTCGCGCACGCAGTGCTCGAGCAGCGCGAACTCGACCACGCTCTCCTGCTTGGTGACGCCGATCCGCTCGCAGAAGTCGCGGATCGCCGCCGGCGGGAAGCCGCGCCGGCGCACCCCCGCGAGCGTCGGCATGCGCGGGTCGTCCCAGCCGGCGACGACGCCCTCTTCGACCAGGCGCAGCAGCTTGCGCTTCGACAGCACGGTGTGGGTCAGGTTCAAGCGCGCGAACTCGATCTGGCGCGGCGCGAAGATGCCGAGCGACTCGACGAACCAGTCGTAGAGCGGCCGGTGGTCCTCGAACTCGAGCGTGCAGACCGAGTGGGTGATGCGCTCGATCGAATCCGACTGACCGTGCGCCCAGTCGTACATCGGGTAGATGCACCAGTCGTCGCCGGTGCGATGGTGACGGGCGTGGAGGATGCGGTACATCACCGGGTCGCGCAGGTTGACGTTGCCCGAGGCCATGTCGATCCTCGCGCGCAGCACGCGCGAGCCGTCCGGGAACTCGCCGGCGCGCATGCGGCGCAGCAGGTCGAGGTTCTCCGCGGCCGTGCGGTCGCGGTACGGGCTCTCTCGTCCGGGCTCGTTCCACGGCCCGCGCAGCTCCCGCAGCTGTTCGACCGGCGTGTCGTCGACGTAGGCCCGGCCGGCGCGCACCAGCTGCTCGGCCCACTCGTAGAGCTGGCCAAAGTAGTCGGAGGCGTAGTAGCAGCGCTCCTCCCAGTCGAAGCCGAGCCAGGCGACGTCGCGCTGGATCGCCTCGACGTACTCCGCCTCCTCCTTGGTCGGGTTGGTGTCGTCGAAGCGCAGGTTGCACCGGCCGCCGTACTCGGCCGCCAGGCCGAAGTTGAGACAGATCGACTTGGCGTGCCCGAGGTGGAGGTAACCGTTGGGCTCGGGCGGGAAGCGGGTCTGGATCGTCGAGTGCTTGCCGGACGCGAGGTCCGCTTCGACGATTTCGGCGATGAAGTGTCGGGGCATGAGAATACGGTCGCGGGTCAGTTGGCCGGCGCGAGGCGGGCGAGCGCGCGGTCGATCCGCGCCAGCACCCGCTCGCGGCCGAGGATCGCGAGGATATCGAACAAGCCGAAGCCGACCGCTTTGCCGGTGACCGCGACGCGCAGGGCGTGGACGATCGCGCCGAGCCCGAGCCCGCGAGCTTCGACGAACGCCAGCGCGAGCTGCTCGAGCTCGCCGGGCTCGAAGGAGGTCGCGGCGGCGAGCTCGCCGCGGAAGGCGCCGAGCAGCTCGGCCGCGCCAACCGCGTTTCGGATCCGCTTGTCGAACGCCTTCTCGTCATGGGAGAACGCGTCGTCCGCGACGAAGAACTCCTCGTAATCGAGCACGTCTCCGGCGACTTTGATCCGGTCGCCGGCCGCTTCGACCAGCCGCGCGACCAGGGCGCGCTGGTCTGCCGACGCGGGCGAGGCCGTCCAGCCCGCCCGCTCGACGAACGGCAGGCAGAGCCCGATCCGCTGCTCGAGCGGCGTCGCCCGCATGTAACGCTCCTGAAACGACAGCAGCTTCCTCGGATCGAAGCTCGCGGCCGACTTGTTCACCTGGTCGAGCGAGAAGCTCGCGATCCGCTCGTCGCGATTCAGGATCTCGGTCTTGTCATCGAGCGACCAGCCGAGCAGCAGCAGGTAGTTGAGGATCGCTTCCGGCAGGAAGCCGGCGATGCGGTAGAAGTCGGTGATCACCGGATTGAACGTCTCGGGCGAGACGCCGAGCTTCAGCCGCTCGGCGATTCTCCTGCCGTGCGCGTACAGCTCGGCGAACTCGGGGTTCTTGAGGTACTTGTCGAGCTTGCGCTTCGAGAGCTTGACGCGGCTGCCCGGCTCGGCGACGACGGGCAGGTGCGCGAACGCCGGCAGCGGCGCGCCCAGCCCTTCGAAGATGTGGATCTGCCGCGGCGTGTTCGGAAGGTGCTCCTCGGCGCGGATGACGTGAGTGATCTCCATCTCGACGTCGTCGACGACGCTCGCGAGGTGGTAGAGGCAGGTGCCGTCGGCGCGCTGGATGACGTGATCCGCTTCGGACGCCCACTCCGACACGACCTCGCCGCGCACCTGGTCGTCGATCCGGCACTGACCCGCGCGCGGCATGAGCAGGCGAACGACCGCGGTGCGCCCTTCGGCCTCGAACGCCGCGCGCGCCGCCTCGCCGTGGGCGAGCCAGCGGCGGCTCGCCAGATAGGGGACCTTCGCCGTCTCGGCTTCGGCACGCTCGGCCTGGATCTCCTCCGGCCGGGCGTAGTCCCGATAGGCGTAGCCGTTGGCGAGCAGCTTCTCGACCGCCGCGCGATAGACCGGCAGGCGCTGCGACTGGAAGTACGGCGCGTGGGGACCGCCGACATCGACGCCCTCGTCCCAGTCGATCCCCAGCCAGCGGAAGCCGTCGAGGATCGGCTCGAGCGCCTCGGCCAGGTTGCGCTGCTGGTCCGTGTCGTCGACCCGCAGCACGAAGGTGCCGCCGTGCCGGCGCGCGAACAGCCAGTTGAACAGCGCCGTGCGCACGCCGCCGATGTGCAGGTAGCCGGTCGGCGAGGGGGCGAAGCGGACGCGCACCGGCGCCGCGGGGGTCGGGTCGATCATCGGGAGAGGCGGCGGGCTCGGAGGTCGGTTTGGCGGTGAGGGAGGGATTCGAACCCTCGATACAGGTTTAGGCCCGTATGACGGTTTAGCAAACCGTTGCCTTCAGCCACTCGGCCACCTCACCGCGGGGCAACGCGTCGAGCGATCTTACGGGCGCCGGCGCGCGCGAGTCAAAGCCGCCGCCCACCGCCCGCGCTGCGGTATCCTGCACGCCTCGTGCGGCCGCGCGCCGCTCCCAGCCAGGAACCGACCATGACCTCGATCTCGACCGGCGACGAGCTCGCCGCCATCCGGACCCTGCGCTGCCTCGCCCTCGACATGGTCGAGGCGGCGCAGTCGGGCCACCCCGGCGCGCCGCTCGGACTGGCCCCGCTCGCCTGCCGCCTGTGGACCCGCCAGCTGCGCTTCGACCCGGCGGACCCGGCCTGGCCGGACCGCGACCGCTTCGTCCTCTCCTGCGGCCACGCCTCGGCGCTGCTCTACGCTCTGCTCCACCTGGCCGGTTTCGAGCTGCCGGAAAAGGAGCTGCGGCGCTTCCGGCAACTCGACTCGAAGACGCCCGGCCACCCCGAGCGGGGGCACACCCCCGGCGTCGAGACCACCACCGGGCCGCTCGGCCAGGGCTTCGCCAACGCCGTCGGCATGGCGATCGCGCGCCGGCATCTCGCCGCCCGCTTCGACCGCCCCGGCTTCGAGCTGTTCCGCCATCGCGTCTGGGTGATCGCCTCGGACGGCGACCTGATGGAGGGGGTCGCCGCCGAAGCGGCCTCGCTCGCCGGCCACCTGGCGCTCGCCGAGCTCACCGTGCTCTGGGACGACAACCGGATCTCGATCGACGGCCCGACCTCCCTTGCCTTCACCGAGGACGTCGCCGCCCGCTTCGCCGCCTACGGCTGGCGGGTGCTGCGCGTCGAGGACGGCAACGACCTCGCGGCGATCGACGCCGCCCTGGCGGCGGCCGCCGCCGAGAACGAGCGGCCCACTTTCGTCGCGGTGCGCACCCACATCGGCTACGGCAGCCCGAAGCAGGACACCGCGGCGGTGCACGGCGCGCCGCTCGGCCCGGCAGCGACCGCCGCGACCAAGCGCGCGCTGGGCGCCCCGGACGAGCCGCCCTTCACGGTCGCCGAGGCGGCCCGCCGGCCGTTTGTCGCCGCCGGGCGGCGGGGCGCTGCCGCGGCGGCCTCGTGGCGCTCGAGCCTCGAGGCCTACCGCGCCGCGCACCCGCAGCTCGCGGCCGAGCTCGACCGCCGCCTCGCCGGCGAGCTGCCCACGGGCTGGGAAGACGCGCTGCCGAGCTTCGCCGCCGACGCGCCCGCGCTCGCCACCCGCGCCGCCTCCGGCAAGACGCTGCAGGCGCTGGCGCGCGCCCTGCCCGAGCTGCTCGGCGGCTCCGCCGATCTCGCCGAATCGAACAACACGCCGATCGAAGGCGAGGCCGCCTTCGCGGCGGACCGTCCCGAGGGGCGCAACTTCCACTTCGGCGTGCGCGAGCACGCGATGGGCGCGATCCTCAACGGCCTGGCGCTCTCGGGCCTGCTGCGCCCCTACGGCGGCACCTTCCTGATCTTCTCGGACTATCTGCGGCCGGCGATCCGCCTGGCGGCGCTGATGGGTCTGCCCATCGTCTACCTGTTCACCCACGACTCGATCTTCTTGGGCGAGGACGGCCCCACCCACCAGCCGGTCGAGCAGCTGGCCGCGCTGCGCGCGATCCCCGGCCTGACGCTGCTGCGGCCGGCCGACGCGCGCGAGACGGTGGCGGCCTGGCGGGTCGCGATCGCCAAGCGTTCGGGGCCGACGGCGCTCGCGCTCACCCGCCAGAAGCTGCCGCTGCTCGCCGAGACGGCAGCCCGCGCCGCCGACGGGGTTCCGCGCGGCGCCTACGTGCTGGCCGACCCTCGCCCCGGCGACCCCGACCTGCTGCTGCTCGCGAGCGGCTCCGAGGTCGCGCCGGCGCTCGCGGTGGCGCGGCGCCTGGGCGAGCGGGGATTGGCGGCCCGCGTCGTCTCCTTCCCCTCTTGGGAGCTGTTCGCCGCCCAGGAGCGCGCTTACCGCGACGCGGTGCTGCCGCCCACGGTGCGGCGCCGGGTGGCGATCGAGGCCGGCTCGCCGCTCGGCTGGCACCGCTGGGTCGGCGACCAGGGCGAGGTGATCGGGCTCGAGCGCTTCGGCGCCTCGGCGCCGGCTGAGGCCCTGGCTCCCGCCTTCGGACTCGACGTCGACGGCATCCTGGCGCGCATCGAGCGGCGACTCGCGGCCGACGCCTGACCCCCTCCCCCTGGGCCATATCCCTTGTGGTAAAGTAGCTCCGACCGCAGCAAGTGAGCGGCGGGACTTGCCCGCTTGGCTCGCCCAGGGCGCAAGTCGCCGCTCGAGAGCCCAGATCCAACGTCGTTGCATGCCCCCAGGAGGGAAAGGAAAGCCCATGCGGAACCACAAGCTGGCATTGTTGGGAGTCGCTGCGCTCACGCTGACGCTCGCCACCGGGTGCGCCCAGCCGCCGCAGCAAGAGATCGATGCGCTCAAGGCCGCGCTCGCGTCGGCCGAGCAGGCCGAGGCCCCGAAGTACGCGGCCGACGCGTGGAACGCCGCCCAGGCCGCCATGAACTCGGTCAACGCCGAAGTCGAGGCCCAGGCGAACAAGTTCGCCCTGTTCCGTAGCTACACCCGGACCAAGGAGCTGATCACCGCGGCGAACAGCGCCGCCACGGAGGCCCAGCAGGCCGCCGCGGTCGGCAAGGAGACCGCCCGCAACGCCGCCAACGAAGCCGTCGCCGCCGCCAAGGCCGCCGTCGACAGCGCCAGCGCGCTGGCCGCCGAGCTGGCCGCCTGCCGTCGCCAGCCCAAGGACTTCAAGAAGGACATGGAGGCGATGCGCGGCAGCCTCGACGGCCTCGCCGCCCAGGTCGCCGGGCTCGAGAATCAGCTCGCCGCCGAGGACTATTTCGGCGCCAAGTCGGCCGCCGACTCGCTCACGGCTTCGCTCGAGGCGCTGAGCGCGGACATGCAGGCCGGCAAGGAAAAGATCCGCTGCTGAGCCTGCTCCAGCAGCGTTGATCGGACTCCGGTTGCGCATTCCACGACCGGCGGCGGGCTTCCGTCGCCGGTCGTTTCTTTTCGGCGCCCTCGGCCTGGTCGTGGTCGCCTCGGTCGCCGCGCGCTCGTACGAGGGGGGGCCAGGGGGACCGCCCTACCGCCCCGACCGCGCCCGCGACTCGGTGCGACGTGCGGTCGAAGCGCTGCGCCCGGAGGTCCCCGCCGCCGCCCGCCTGCTCGACCGGCTGGTGGCCGACGCCGAGGTCATCACCGCCCAGGAGCGGAACCGTCCGGTCTGGAGGCGCTCGCCGGGCCGGGCCGAAGCCGCCTGGACACGGGCGCTGTCGACCGCCCACCGCTCGCTGGCCGACCTGCGCCGGCGCCAGAACGTGCTCCAGGAGCGCTGGGGCGCGGTCGCCGCGGTGGTCGGCGCCGATGTCGCGCGCGCGCTCCAGGAGTCCGGCGAGGCCGGCGTCGGGCGCCGGGAGATCGCGGCGGCGAAGCAGGCGCAGCACAAGTGGGCGCTCGCCCAGGGCTACGCCGCGGCCGGCGATCCCGCGCGCGCGCTGGCCGAAGCCGAGCAGGCGCGGGCTTTCGCGGCCACCGTGCGCGAGAGCTACGTCGCGCTCCACGCCCGCTTCAGCGATCCACAGAACCTCCGCCAGTGGCGGCGATGGGTCGACGAAGCGGTCGCCCGCTCGAAGCGCGAGCGCACCACCGTGTTCGTCGTCGACAAGCTGAAGCGCAAGCTCCACGTCTACGCGAACGGCCACCGCGTCGCGACTTACGAAGCGGAGCTCGGCACCAAGGGGCTCAAGCGCAAGCTCCACTCCGGCGACCAGGCGACTCCGGAAGGGCACTACAAGGTCACCGAGGTGCGCGGCCCCGGGCGCACCAGGTACTACAAGGCGCTGATGCTCGACTACCCGAACGCCGAGGACCGCGCGCGCTACGCCCACGGCCGGCGCACCGGCCAAGTGCCGCTGCGCGCCGGCATCGGCAGCCTGATCGAGATCCATGGCGACGGCGGCCTGGGGCGGGACTGGACCGACGGCTGCGTCGCGCTGACCAACGCCGACATGGACAAGGTCTTCGCGCGCGCCCGCGTCGGCACGCCGGTGACCATCGTCGGGACCTTCTGAGCCGGCGGGTAGAATCCCCTCCGATGATCCCCCCGGTCGGCAGCCAGACGATCGCCCCGCGCGAGCGGCAACCGCCGCAACCCGCCGGCGCCGCCGCCGTGCCGCCGCCGGCGCTCGCCTGGCTGCGCCGGATCGGCCTGGCGGTCCTCGCGCTCGCCATCGTCGGCGTCGGGGCGGCGACCGGCCTGGCCCGCTACGGCGGCTCCTACGACCAGCGCGAGTTCACCACCCGCCTCGCTCTGCCGGGGCCCGACGAGCTGCCGAAGGAACCGGCCGCGCGCGCCGAACGGCTGGCGCAGCGGCTGGCGAGTCCGGTGCGCGACCGCGAGGTCTACGTCACCGTCGACAGCTACCGCAATCGCCTGCGCATCTACCGCGGCGACGAGCTGCTGCGCGAAGCGGTCTGCTCGACCGGCTCCGGCGTGCGCCTCAAGGATCCGCGCAACGGCAAGGAGTGGATCTTCGACACCCCCCAGGGCGAGCTCAAGATCCTGCGCAAGGTGAAGAACCCGGTCTGGGTCAAGCCCGACTGGGCGTTCATCGAGGAGGGCTACGAGCCGCCGAAGAACCTGCGCGACCGGGTCGACGACTTCTCGCTCGGCGGCTACGGACTCTACATGCGCGACGGTTACATCATCCACGGCACGATCTTCCAGACCCTGCTCGGCAGACGGGTCACCCACGGCTGCATCCGGTTGGGCGACGAGGACCTCGAGTTTGCGTACAAGACGGTTCCGGTCGGCGCTCGCGTCTTCCTCTACTAGGCTGGCGCTCGCCTGGGCGCTCGCCGCCGCGCCGGCGGCGGCCGCCACCGAGGCCGCGCTCGCGCTGCGCCTGGCGGAGCTCGAGACCGCGCTCGCCAAGCGGCCCGCGCTCTACCTGGTGCTCGAGCCGGCGGCCCAGCGGCTGACCGTGCGCGCGCGCGGCCTGGTTCTCCACACCGTCGAGCTGCGCGCGCTCACGCTGCTCTCCTACCGGCCGCTGTTCGGCGGCGGCGAGCCGCCCCAGCTCGCGGCGCCGGCGGTCTGGACGGTGGAGCAGGGCCCGGGCGACACCGACCGCGAGACGATCGCGCCGACGACGCTGCGCCCCTACTCCGAGGAGGAGGAGATGGCGCCGCCGACGCCCACGCCGGTGCCCGGCGGCACCGCCGCGCCGCCGCCCGGCGAACGCGAGAAGCCGGCGAGCTACCGCGTGGCGCTCGACAACGGCTGGCAGCTCTTCCTGGTCGACCGGCCGCCGCGCTTCGGCTGGCTGCGCCGCTTCGCCGCCTCGGCGAAGGACGGCTGGCTGCGCGTCCGCGGCCGCGCGCCGGCTCACCCGCCGCTGGTGACCCTGGTGGTCGACGCCGAGGACGCGCGCAGCCTGCACCACCTGTTCCGCACCGGCACCGAGATCCTGGTCGCGCCGGCCGCCCCCTAGCGCTCGCCGGCAAAGAGCGGGACAATCGGCACCAGGGCGGCGGGTGAGGGCCGTTCGGGAGGGCGGGCTTTGAGCGATCCGCTGTTCTGGCACCGCTTGCAGTTCGGCTTCACCATCACCTACCACTACCTGTTCCCGCAGATCACGATGGGGCTCGCGCTCCTGATCGTGGTGCTCAAGTCGATCGGCCTGCGCACCGGCCGGCCCGAGTTCCACGACGCGGCGCGCTTCTGGATCCGGATCTTCGGCCTCGCCTTCGCGATGGGCGTGGTGACCGGCATTCCGATGGAGTTCCAGTTCGGCACCAACTGGGCGCAGTTCTCGGCCATGACCGGCGGCGTCATCGGACAGACGCTGGCGATGGAGGGGATCTTCGCCTTCTTCCTCGAGTCGAGCTTCCTCGCCCTGTTGATCTGGGGCGAGCGGCGCCTGGGGCCGCGCAAGCACTTCCTGGCGGCGGTGGCGCTGTTCGTCGGCAGCTGGCTGTCGGGTTACTTCATCGTCACCACGAACGCTTTCATGCAGCATCCGGTCGGCTTCACGCGCGACGCCGCGGGCGTCTTCTCGATCGCCGACCTCGGCGCCTACCTCGCCAATCCCTGGGCGATCGCGCAGTACGCCCACACCATGGTCGGCGCCGTGGTCACCGGCGCCTTCGCGATGGCCGCCGTGGGCGCCTACTGGATGCTGCGCGGCGAGCACGCGCAGGTGGCGCGGGTTTCGCTCTCGACCGGCGTCGTCGCTGGCCTCGCCGCCTCGATCCTGGTGGCGATGCCGACCGGGCACCACCAGGGCCGCCTGGTCGCCCGCCACCAGCCGGTGGCGCTCGCCGCCATGGAGGGTCACTTCGAGAGCGGTCCGCGGGCGCCGCTGGCGGTGATCGGCCAACCCAACGTCGAGGCGCGCAAGCTCGACAACCCGATCCACCTGCCGGCCCTCCTCTCCTTCATCGCCTACGGCGACTTCTCGGCCGACGTGCGCGGCCTGAACGACTTTCCCGAGGCGGACTGGCCGACCAACATCGAGCTGCTCTACTACAGCTTCCACGTCATGGTCGGCCTCGGCACGCTGTTCATCGCCGCCATGGCGGTGGCGGCGCTGCTGCTCTGGCGCGGCCGGCTCGAGCGCAGCCGCTTCATGCTCTGGATCCTCGCGCTCGCCTTCCCGTTCCCGTTCATCGCCAACACCGCCGGCTGGTTGACCGCCGAGCTCGGGCGGCAGCCCTGGCTGGTCTACGGCCTGCTGCGCACGGCCGAGGGCGGCTCGCCCACCGTGCACGGCGGCTCGACGCTGTTCACCACGCTCGGTTTCGCCGGCCTCTACCTGGTGCTCGGCGTGCTCTTCCTGATGCTGGTCGCGCGCGAGGTCGGCCACGGCCCGCGCGCGCTCGACCGACCGGCCCACGGCTGACGGGGAGATCGCCATGGAGACCCTCTGGTTCGCTCTCGCCGCGGTGATGGTGGCGGCCTACGTGGTGCTCGACGGTTTCGATTTCGGCGCCGGCGCGCTGCATCTCGCGGTCGCCCGCAGCGATCGTGAGCGCCGGCAAGTGCTGGCCGCGATCGGCCCGTTCTGGGACGGCAACGAGGTCTGGCTCCTGGCCGGCGGCGGCGTCCTCTTCCTCGCCTTCCCCAAGGTGCTGGCCTCCGGACTGTCGGGCTTCTATCTGGCGATCTTTCTGCTGATCTGGGTGCTGATCCTGCGCGGCATCTCGATCGAGTTCCGTTCCCACGTCGGCGACGGCATGTGGCGCTCGTTCTGGGACGCGGCCTTCGCGCTCGCCTCGACGCTCGCGCCGGTCCTGCTCGGCGCCGCGCTCGGCAACGTCCTGCGCGGCGTGCCGCTCGACGAACACGGCTGGTTCGCGCTGCCGCTGTTCGACTCTTTCTCGCCCACCGGCGCGCTCGGCATCCTGGACTGGTACACCGTGCTCTGCGGCGTGACCGCGCTCGCCGCGATCCTCCATCACGGCGCGCTGTTCCTGGTCTGGAAGACCGACGGCGCGGTGCGCGAGCGCAGCCTGCGCTGGGCGGGGCGGCTCTTTCCGGCGACGCTGCTGCTCTGGCTCGCCGCCGGCGCCGCCTCCGCCGCGCTCGCGCCCCGTCTGGTCTCGGGCCTGGCGGCGCGTCCGCTCGCCTGGGCGACGACCGCGCTCGCGATCGGCGGCCTCGCGGTGAGCTTCTTCGCGCGGCGCCGGGGGCGCGAGCTCGCGGCCTTCCTCGGCTCGGCCGCCTTCCTGCTCGGCGTCCTGGCGGCGACCGCCACGGCGGTCTTCCCGGTCTGGCTGCGCTCGACCGTCGACCCCGGCTTCTCGCTCACCGCGCACGCCCACGCGGCGAGCCCGGCCTCGCTCACCGCCGGCCTCTGGTGGTGGCCGTTCGGCTTCGTGCTGGCGCTCGTCTACGCCACGGTCCTGTTCCGGCTCCACCGTGGCAAGGCGCAGGCCGCGCCCGAGGGCGAGGGGTACTGATGGCCACGCTCTGCCGCTCCGCCCGGCCCCAATCGGCGTCGCACGGTCGCCCCTGACTCAGGCTCGCCGGGCCCACCGCGCCCAGCTGCGGCGCAGCTGGCGGCGAGGCTGGAAGATGGCCGCGAGCGCGGCGAGGACGGCCAGCCAGACCGCGCCCAAGGCGACGCGGACGTTCTGCGCCAGCGCGGTCAGGCGGTCGTGGGGGGCGTCGACGCCGACCAGGTAGGGGCCCTCCGGACCCGCCGTCGGCACCGTCGCGTAGCCGGTCAGGACGTAGCGCCCCTGGTCCATGGTGAAGTCGGGCTCGGCGACCGGCTGACCGCTCTCGAGCGCGCGCGCCATCCAGGGAAAAGCGGTGCCGTCGTAGGGCTTGCCCGGTGGAAAGCCCTTCTCGTCGGTGCCCGCCGAGAAGACGCCATCGCCGTCGAGATCGATGTCTTCCGGCTGCGGATCGAAAACGAAGAAATAGTGCCCCGGCGCCTCGCCGGGTCGCAGGACGTAAGCGTCGAGGGGCTCGCCGAAGGCGAGCATCCGCGCGTTGATCGCCGCGGCGACGGCGTGGAACGCCTCCGTCCCGGCATCCGCCGGCGCGCGCAGCCGGTCCAGGTCGGCGGGGTCGAGGTCGCGCGCCAGCAGCTCGGCCAAGCTCCGCAGGCTGGGGCGCATCTCGCGCAGGATCGCGTTCTCGGCGACGCCGAGCACGATCCAGCCGAACCCGGCGAGCAGCAGCGCGGCGGCCGTTCCCATCCACGCCATGCGCCAGGCGAAGCGCCGGCGCCGGGCGGGCATCTCGAGCCATTCGAGGATCTCCTCGACCGACTGCGGCCGGTCGCTCGGCGACTTCTCGAGGCAGCGGCGGACCAGCCGGCAGAGCCCCGCGTCGGCATTCGGCGCGATCCGGCGCGGGTCGGGCACCGGCTCTTCGCGATGCAGCCTCTCGAGCTCCTCGAGCGACTCCGAATCGTAGGGCGGGCGACCGGTCAGGCAGTAGAAGAGGATCACGCCGAGGGCGTAGATGTCGGTGCGCGGGTCGCCCGGCGCGCGCCGCCACTGCTCGGGCGCCATGTAGACCGGCGTGCCGTAGCCGGCCGAGGTGACATGGCGGCCGGAACCGGCACGGATCCCGCGCGGCGCCGCCTCCGCGGCGGCTTCCCGGGCGCCGGCGGCCCAGCCGGCGATGCCGAAATCCAGGATCACGACCCGGCGCGGCCCCGGCACGAGCAGGATGTTGGCCGGCTTGAGATCGCGATGGACGATGCCGGCCTGGTGCGCCGCGGCGAGGCCGCGGCAGAGCGGCACCGCGAGGTCGCGGATCTCGCTCGCGGCGAGCGGCGCGCCACGGCGCAGGCGCGCCGCCAGCGTCTCGCCCTCCAGGAACTCCATGGTGAGGAAGGAGACGCCGTCGGTCTCGCCCAGATCGTAGGTGCGCGCGACGTTGGGGTGGCTCACCGCGTGGGCCAGCGCCACCTCTTGCCGGAAGCGGGCCACCTCTTCGTCGCCGAAGGAGCCTTCGGCCCACAGCGTCTTGACCGCCACGCGCCGCTGGAGCAGGAGGTCCTCGGCGAGGTAGACCGTGCCCATGCCCCCCTCGCCGATGCGCCCGACGAGCTCGTACCGGCCATCGAGCGGCCGCCCCCCCGCGGTCCAGTTCAGGCTTGACCGGGGCGGCGGCGCCGGCGGCGCGCCACCCTCGGCCGCCAGCAGCTCCGCGAGCTCCGGCGCCGCCACCGGCTCGGTGCGGGTGAATCCGTCGGCGGCGAGCAGCACCGTCGGCGGCGGCTCGTCACCGTCACGCTTCTTCGCGGGCATGGCCCTCCTCGTCGGTCGGTCCCGCGGCCCATTCTCGACGCGCGCCCGGGCCCGCGCAAGAGGCGGGTCCGGACACCCCAGGCGCCGCCCCGCCGAGGCTGCCGCTCAGTCGGGGGCGAGGCCGAGATAGGCGCCGGCCATGCGGAGGGTGTTGTAGAGGCTGGACGGATCCTGCTCGAGTGCGCGGGCGAACAGCTCCTCGGCGTGGCCGCGGTCGCCGGCGAGCAGATAGTAGGCGCCGATCTCGGCCAGCCAGTCTTGGTCGTCGGGCGCCATCTGGACGACGCTGTCGAACAGCGGCCTGGCCTTCTCCCACTCGCCCGCGCGCTGGTAGATCCGCGCCACGCGGATGATGTCGCCGGCCTTGGTCTTGCCCGCCATCACCCGGTCGAGGATGGCCTGAGCCTCGGCTCTCTGGCCAGCGAGGTAGTGAACGCGTGCCACGGCGATGTTCTCCCAGCTGCCGCGCTCGGCGAGCGTCGCCGCCGCGGCCAGCAGCTCGCCGGCGGCGGCCGCCGGCTCCTTGCCAGTGAAAGCGGCGGGCGTGACCTGGAGTTTCTTGGCCGCGAACGCGCCCGCGGCGAGGCCGAAGGCGAAGATCGAGGCGGCGGCAACGAGTCGGCGGGCGAAGGACATGGCGGTTCTCCTGGCGGCGAGGGTCGGCGAGCGGGGAGGCGCTGGCGGAGGGGGAGGGATTCGAACCCCCGGAGCCCGTTGAGGCTCAGCGGTTTTCAAGACCGCCGCGATCGACCACTCTGCCACCCCTCCGGCGGCCCGAGTCTACCGCCAGGGCCGGAGGGCGGAGGTCAGCCGCGGGGGACGATCCGCTCCAGGCCGTGCAAGTAGGGACGCAGCGCCGCCGGCACGGTCACCGTGCCGTCCGCCTCCTGGTAGTTCTCGAGCAGGGCGATCAGCGTCCGGCCCACCGCCAAGCCCGAGCCGTTCAGCGTGTGCAGGAAGCGGGGCTTGCCCCCCTCGGCTCGGCAGCGCAGGTCGGCGCGGCGGGCCTGGAAGTCGCCGCAGTTCGAGCACGAGGAGATCTCGCGGTAGGCGTTCTGGCCCGGCAGCCAGACCTCGAGGTCGTAGGTCTTGGCCGCCGAGAAGCCCATGTCCCCGGTCGCCAGGCAGACCACCCGGTAGGGCAGTCCGAGCCGCTCGAGCACCCGGCCGGCGTTGCCGACCATCGTCTCGAGCTCGTCGAAGCTCGTCTCCGGCGTCGCGAAGTGGACCAGCTCGACCTTGTGGAACTGGTGCTGACGGATCAGGCCGCGCACGTCCTTGCCGTAAGAGCCCGCTTCGCTGCGGAAGCAGGGGGTCCAGGCCGCGTAGCGCAGCGGCAGAGCGGCCTCGTCGAGGATCTCGCCGCGGTGCAGGTTGGTCACCGGCACCTCGGCGGTCGGGATCAGGAAATAGTCGAGCCCCTCGAGATGGAACAGGTCCTGCTCGAACTTCGGCAGCTGGCCGGTGCCGACGAGCGAGGCGGAGTTGACGATGTAGGGCGGCAGCACCTCGGTGTAACCGTGCTCGCGGGTGTGCAGGTCGAGCATGAAGGCGGCGAGCGCCCGCTCGAGCGCCGCACCGGCGCCGAAGGCGACGGTGAACCGCGCCCCGGCGAGCTTGGCGCCGCGCTCGAAGTCGAGGATGCCGAGCGCCGGGCCCAGGTCCCAATGCGCCTGGGGGGCGAAGTCGAAGCGGCGCGGCTCGCCGATCGTCCGCTCGACCCGGTTCGCGCGCTCGTCGGCGCCCCGCGGCACCGATTCGTGGGGCAGGTTGGGCAACCCGAGCTCGATCTCGCCGAGTCGGCGGTCGGCTTCGGCGAGCCGCGGTTCGAGCGCCTCGATCTCGGCCTTGAGCGCCGACACCGCGGCGATCTCGGCGGCCGCGTCCGCGCCCGTGGCCTTCAAGCGGCCGATCGCCTGGCTCGCCTCGTTGCGCCGCCGCTTGATCTCCTCCAGGCGCGCGAGCGTCTCGCGCCGCTCGCGGTCGAGCGCCTGCCAGGCGGCGACCGGATCGGCGCCGCCGGGCGCGGCGCCGCGGTCGGAGAGGGCGCGACGGACGCGGTCGGGATCGCTGCGCAGCAGCTCGCGGGCAAGCATCGCGGCCGACGAGCGTAGCCCTCCGCGGCGCGGGCCGTCAACGCGCGGCGCCCCGGCGCCGTAGACTTGCTGGCAGCCATGGGCGCTCGCGACCGTTCCGCACCGCCGTCCCTCGCGGCCGACGCGCCCCGGGCGCGGCTCCGCCTCGCCCCCTGGCTGCCGCCTTCGGCGCTCGCCGCGGCGGTCGCGGCCACCGCCGCCTTCACGCCCGACGCCGGCGAGGCGGCCACGCTCGCCCTCTTCGGCCTGCTCGCCGCGGGGGTCCTCGGCGCGCTCGCCTTCGCCGTGGCCGACGGCGTCCGGCTGGGGGTCGTGAGCCTGGCGGCGGCGGCGGCGCTCGTCGGGCTGCCGCACGTCGGCGTGCTCCGCTCCGCGGTCGTCGTGGCGCTGCTCGCCGCCGCCGTCGTGCTGCTCGGGGCGCGCGCGCTCCGGCACCGGCCGCCTCTGGCAACCTGGCTCGCGCTCGCCGCCGCGGCGCAGCTCGTCGCCCGCGGTGAGCTGCTGCTCTTGGGCGTCGACCGGCCGGCCCGCTGGGCCGAGCTGGTGGCGCTGCCGCTCGCGGCCGGCCTGGCGCTCGCGGCGCTCGCCGCGACTGGGCGCCAGGGCGCGCGGCGCGCCGGAACCGCCGCGCTGGTGGCGTTCGCGGCCGGACCGGGCTGGGGGATCGCGGGGGTGGCGGCGCTGGCGCTGGCCGCCGGCGCCGTGCGCGTCGCCGAAGCCCGCAACCGCGCCGTCGCGGATCTCGCCGCGGCGCTGCTGCCGGCCGCGGCGCTGCTCGCGAGCGACGAGCCGCGCTGGCTGGCGGTCGCTCTCGCTGGCCTGGGAGTGGCCGCGCTGGCACCCGGGCGGAGCGTGGCGGCGGCCGCGCGCGGCGCGCTCGCGCTGCTGGTCGTCGGCGCCACGCTCGCGGCGGCGCTGCCGTGGCGGCGGCCAGCGCCCGCGGCGGCGTTTCTCGGGGCGCTCGTCGGCCGGCCGGCGTCGGTGGTCGATCGGCCGGTCGAAGGTCACGCGGTGGTCTTGACGGCGGCCCAGCCGCGGCTCGAGCTCGAGCTGTCCGGGCGCGCGATCCGCGCCGTGACGATCGACAGCTACCTCGTCGAGTCGGTCGCGCTGCCCTGCGGCACGCGCCTCGCCCGGGTCGAGGTCGCCGCGCCTGCCGGCTCGCTCGCGTTCGACCTCGAGGTGGGCCGCGACTCGGCCGAGTGGGCCGCCGAGCGACCCGACGTCGCCGCGGCGCTCGCCTGCCCCGCGCCGCCGGCCTGGACCTCCTGGATCCCCGCCGCCGGCCGCTTCTTCGGCCACCACTACCGCGCCCGGCGCGCCGTCGCGCTGCCGCTCGCCGCGACGCGCCTGGTCCTCGAGCGCGATCCGGCGCTGCCGGAGGCGACCGCGCTCGCGCTGTTCGAGGTGGCGACCGGGCGATGACGCGCCGCGACCTCCTGCAGCTGCTCGCGGCCGTCGCCGCCGCCGCCGCGCTCGACCGCTGGTTGCCCCCCTTCGGCGAGCCGGCGCTGCGCGCCACGGTCGCCTTCGCGCCGGTGCCGCTGGCGCTGTTCGCGGCGCTGGGGCGGCGCTTGCCGGCCGCGCGAGCGCGCGGCGCGGAGATCTTCACCGGTCTCCTGCTGCTCGCCGCGGCCCTGCGCGGCGAGGCCCTCGGGCTGCCGTTCGCGGCGCCGCTCCTGGCCGTCGCCGGCGCGCTCTGGCTCGGCCACCGCACGCTCCGCCTGGCGCTCGCGCTGCGCCGCCGCCTCGCGCGCGACCGCCGGCCGCGGCAGCTCGCGCCGTTCGTGCTGCTGCCGCTGGCGGTCTACTTGGCGGCGCTGCCGTGGGTCACCGCCCTGCGTCCGCCCGACGGCGACGAGCCCTACTACCTGCTGCTCGCGCACAGCCTCGCCGAGGACTTCGACATCGACTTGGCCGACGAATACCGCGACGAGGTCTGGCGCGCCTTCAGCCGGCACGAGCTCGAGCCGCAGCCGGGCGATCCGGTCGGCCCCGGCGGCGAGGTCTTCTCGCGCCACGAGCCGCTGCTGCCGCTGCTGCTGGCGCCGTTCTACGCCGCCGGCGGCGTCGTCGGCGCGCGCGCGCTGCTCGCCGCCCTCGCCGCCCTCGCCGCCGGGCGGCTGCTCGCGGCGGCGCTCGCCCAGCCCGGGGTGACCGCGCGGGGCGCCTTCCGCGCCTGGGCGCTGTTCGCCTTCGCGCCACCGCTGCTGGTCATGTGTCATCAGATCTGGGTCGAAGTGCCGGCGGCGCTCGCCGTGGTGCTGGTGATCGAGGCGCGCGCGCGGTTGCGCGCCACGCGCGGCCGCACCCGCCCGGGCGACTGGCTGCGGCTGGCGCTGCCGCTCGCCGCGCTGCCGTTGCTCAAGCTGCGCCTGCTGCTGGTCGCGGCGCCGCTCGCGCTGCTGGTGGTGACCGGCCTGCGCCGCAGCCGACGTCTCCAGGTGGCGCTGGTGATCGGCTTCCTGGCGCTGGTGGCGACGCTGCTGACCGTCAACCAGCTCGCCTACGGCAATCCCCTGAAGATGCACTCGGTCGAGGAGCTGGCGCCGAGCCAGCTGCCGATCGAGCGGATCCTGCGCGGCGGTGTCGGCCTCCTCTTCGATCACGCCTTCGGCTTGGTCGCGGCGGCGCCCCTCTGGCTGCTGGCGGTGCCAGCGGCGCTGCTGGTGCTGCGGCGACGCGAGCCTCTGAGCCTCGAGCTCGCGGCCTTCGCGCCCTACCTGCTCGCCGTGGCTTCCCGGCGGGAGTGGTATGGCGGCTGGTCGCCGCCGTTCCGCTACGGGCTGGTCTTCCTGCCGGTGCTGGCCCTCTCGATCGCGCATCTGGCCTCGCGGCCGCGCGGCGCTCTCCACCGCGCCCTGGCCGCGGCGCTCGTCGGCGCGACGGCGCTTCTCGGCCTCGCCGCGCTCACCGTCCCCGGCTGGACCTACACCCTCGCCGACGGCGGCAGCCAGCTGATGAGCGCGCTGGGGGGACGCTTCGATGCCGATCTGCTTCGCTTCCTGCCGAGCGCCGTCCGCCCGAGCGCCGCGACCTGGATCGTGCCGCTCGCCGCCGTCGGGCTCGCCCTGGTCGCGACGCGCGTGCGCGCGGCGCGGCCCCGCCGCGCCGCCGCTTGGGGTGTCGCCGCGCTGCTCGCGGGCTGGGCCCTGCTGCTGATCGGCGCGCACCGGCTGCCGACGCGCGCGATCGAGCTCGAGGATCCGTGGGTGGCCCGCCAGGGCACGCTGGTCTATCCCGAGCGTTGGATCATCGACCGCACCCGCTTCCGCGGCGGCGCGCTGCTGCCCGAGGGCGCGAGCGCCAGCGCGCGCCCGGTGCCGGGCGGCCGCGAGGTGACCCTCACCCTCGAGTGGACGGTGATCCGCAACGACGACACCCCGATCGCGCTCGAGGTGCTGGCCGGCGAAGCCCGCCTCGCCCACCTCGCGCCGCGCACCCCCGGTGACTGGCAGCGAACGACGCTCGGCCCCTACGACTGGACCGCCGGCACCCGGCTCGCCTTCCGCACCGCGGCCCCCGAGGGCGCGCCGCCGAAGAACGGCTTCGTGATCGACCGCGTGGAGCTCGATTGGCGATGAGCACCGTCGGCGCGGTGGTGCCCTCGCTCGGCCTGTCGCCGCTCGGGGCCGAGGCGCTCGCGGCGCTGCGCCACGAGCTCGCGCCGTTGCGGGGAGCGCTGGTCTGGGTCCACCAGGGCGACGCCAGCTCGGCGCCGGCGCTCGACCAGCCCGGCGAGCGCCGCATCGACCTGCCGCATCCGGTCGGCTTCGCCCGCGCCGCCAACGCCGGACTCGCGGCCCTCGCGGAGGTCGAGTGGGTGGCGCTCGTCAACGACGACTGCCGGGTCGAGCCCGGCTGGCTGGCCGCGCTCCTGTCGGCGCTCGCCGAGCGGCCGCGCGCCGCCGCCGCGCAGGGCCGGATCGTGCAGCTCGAGCGCCCCGACCGGCTCGACGGCCGCGGCCTCGCCTGGAACCGCTGGCACGAGGCGGTGCAGCTCGGCCACGGCGCGCGGGAGGACGGAACACCCGCGGCGGCGGAGGAGGTCTTCGGCGTCTCGGCGACCGCGGCGCTCTTTCGCCGCGCGGCCCTCGACCAGGTAGCGCGCCGCGGCGCCGCCGTCTTCGACCCGCGGCTGGGCAGCTACTACGAGGACGCCGACCTGGCGCTGCGCCTGCGCGCCGGCGGCTGGAGCGCCTGGAGCGTGGCCGCGGCGCGCGCCGCCCACGCCGGTTCGGCCACCGCCGGCCGGCGGCCGGCGGCGCGCTGGGCGGCGATTCGCGGCAACCGCTGGGCGGTGGTGGCGGGCTGGCAGGGGCGCCGCCTGCCGCTCGCGCTGCCCCGGCTGGTGAGCCGCGACCTGATCGATCTCGTCCGGGCGCTCGCCCGGGGCGACGGCGCCGCGGCGGCCGGCGTGCTCGGCGGCTGGGCGCGCGCGGTCGTGCTTCTGCCCCGCTTCGTCCGGCTGGGGGCGCCCCGGCCACCGCTCGCCGCCGTCGACCGCTTCCGGGTAGTCTCGGCGCGATGACTTCGCCGCGCCTGTCGACGGTCGTCGTCGCCTGGCGCTCCGGGCGCGACGCGGCCGAGCTCGCCGCGGCCTTCCCCCGCGATCCCCGTTTCGAGCTGGTCGTGGTCGACAATAGCGGCGAGCTGTCGCTGCCCGACTTCGTCCGGCTGGTCCGCCCGGGGCGCAATCTCGGCTTCGGCGCCGGCTCGAACGCCGGCGCGCGCGCGGCGGGCGCCGAGCTGCTGCTGTTCCTGAACCCCGACGCGCGACCGCTCCCCGGCGCTTTCGAGGCGCTGCTCGAGGGCTTCGAGCGGCACGCCGACGCGGCCGGGCTGGTGCCCCGCCTGGTGGGCGAGGACGGCGCCTCCCAGTGCGCCTGGCAGCTGCGCCCGCTGCCCTCGCCGGCGGCGCTCGTCGCGCACGCCTTCTTCTGGAACCCGGTGCGCGGCCCGCGCGTCGAGCCTCCGGCGGGAGCGGCGATCGCCCAGCCGGCGGCGGCGGCGCTGGCGCTGCGGCGCCAGGCCTTCGCGGCGGTGGGCGGCTTCGACGAGCGCTACTGGCCGGCCTGGTTCGAAGACGTCGACCTCGCCCAGCGGCTGGCGACGCCTGGCGAGCGGCTGCTCTACTGGCCGGCGGCCACCTTCCAGCACCGGCTCGGCGGCAGCCTCCCAGCGCTCGGCTACGGCGGTTTCCTCGAGGCCTACGACCGCAACCTGCGCCACTATCTGGCCCGTCATCACGGCCCGGTCTGGGCGGCGCTCTTCACCGCCCTGGTGCCGGTCGGCGCACTCGCCCGTTTGGCCCTGGTGCCGCTGCTGCCGCCGCGCCGGGCCACCAGCCGCCGCGAGGCGGCGCGCGCCCTGGCCAGCGTCGCGCGCGCGGCGTGGCGCGGCTTTCCGGCGCCGGCGGAGGCGCCGCGATGAGCACCGGCGAGGCTGCCGTCACGGTGGCGATCGTCACCCACGACGACGCGCTCGATCTGCCGCCCTGCCTCGCCGCGGTCGGCGCCCAGAGTCACCGCCCGCTCGAGCTCGTCGTCGTCGACTGCGCGAGCCGCGACGGCTCGGCCGCGACGGCCCGCCGGCACGCGCCGCCGGAGCTGCCGTTGCGGATTCTCGAATCGGGGGAGAACCTCGGCTTCGCCGGCGGCATGAACGCCGCGTTTCGCGCCGCCTCGGCGCCCTGGTTGCTGACCCTCAACGCCGACGCCACGCTGACGCCGGACTACGTCGAGCGGCTGGTCGAACGCGCGCGGCGCTCCGCGGCGGTGCGGCCGGGAGCGGTCACCGGCCGCCTCGCCCGCCCCGGCGACGAACCGACGCTCGACGCCTGCGGCTTCTACCTGGTCCCCGCCTGGCGCCATCTCGATCGCGGCTCCGGCGAGCGCGATCGCGGACAGTACGATGCGCCCGAGATCGTCTTCGGCGGCACCGGCGCGGCGACGCTCTGGCGCCGTGCCGCGGTCGAGGACGTGGCGCTCGCGCCGGGTGAGATGTTCGATCCCCGCTTCCACACCTTCCGCGAGGACGCCGAGCTCGCCTTCCGCCTCGCCGCCCGCGGCTGGACGACGCTCTACGAGCCGGCCGCGCGCGCGCTGCACCGCCGCACCGTGCTCCCCGGGCGGCGCCGACGGCTGTCGGAGCTCGCCAACCGGAACTCGCTGCGCAATCGCTACCTGCTGCGCATCTACCACCAGACGCTCGCCAATCTCCTCTGGACGCTGCCCTTCACCCTCGCCCGGGACCTGGCGGCACTGCTCTGGGTGCTCCTGGCCGAGCGCGCGTCACTGCCCGCCTACGGCTGGCTCTGGCGCCACCGGCGCGAGCTGTTCGAGCGCCGGCGACAGCTCGCCGCGCGCCGCACGGCGCCGGCCGGCGCGCTCGAACGCTGGTTCTTCCGCCGCGCTCGGCCGCTGCCCGAGGCGGCGCGATGACGGCGACGGGGCACGCCGGGAGTCCGCCGGACGGGCACCGGCCGCGCGTGGCGCTGATCGGCAGCCGCGGTGTGCCGGCCCGCTACGGCGGCTACGAGACGCTGATGGCCGAGCTCGCGCCACGGCTGGTCGCGCGCGGCTTCGAGGTCACCGTCTACGGCCGCGCCCACTACGTCCGCCGGCGCGTCGGGCGCTACCGCGGCGCCCGCCTGGTGGTCCTGCCCACCGTGCGCACGAAGCATCTCGACACGCCGGTCCACACGCTGCTCGCCTGCCTCCACGCCGCCGGCCAGCGCTACGACGCGGCGTTGGTCGTCAACTCGGCCAACGCGCTCTTCCTGCCGCTCCTGTCGGCCGCGGGCGTCGCCACGGTGCTCAACGTCGACGGCATCGAGAAGCGGCGCGCCAAGTGGGGACCGTTCGGACGCGCCGTCTACGCCCTCTCCGAGCGGCTCGCCTGCGTGCTGCCGGACCGGCTGGTGACCGACGCGGAGGTCATCCGGAGCCACTACCTCGCCCGCTACGGCGCGCCATCGACGGTGGTGACCTACGGCGTCGACGCGCGCCCCGGCACGGGGCGGCGGGTGCTCCGGCTCCTGGGCCTGGAGCCGGGCGGCTACTTCCTCTACGTCTCGCGCTTCGAGCCCGAGAACAACCCGCACCGGGTCGCCGAGGCCTATCGGAGCGTCGGCGGCGAGCTGCCGCTGGTGATGGTCGGCACCGCGCCTTACGCTTCCGCCTTCATCGACTCCTTCACCCGCGGCGCCGATCGACGCATCCGCTTTCCGGGCGCCATCTACGGCCGCGGCTACCGCCAATTGCTCCGCCACTGCCTGGCCTACGTTCACGCCACCGAGGTGGGCGGCACCCATCCGGCGCTGGTCGAAGCGATGGGCCACGGCGCGGCGCCAGTGGTGCACGACACGGCGGAGAACCGCGAGGTGGCTGGCGACGCGGCGCTCTATTTCGACGCCGCGGCTCCCGCCTCGCTCGCGGCCGCGCTCGAGCGGCTGCGCACCGACGCGGAGCTGGCGCGGTCCCTGGGCGGGGCCGCGGCGGCGCGCGCCGCCGCGCGCTACGACTGGGAGGCGATCGCGGATCGCTACGCGGCACTACTGCGCGGCGCTCGGGCGGAGGCGCCGCGGAGCTGAGCGCCGCGGGGGCGTCGGCCTCCGCGCGACGACCCACCCCCTTGGTCCGTTAGAATTCGGGAGGCGGGAGGCGCGCGACGGCGCCCGCCCGCGCGACGATCGCCATGCTCAAACAGCAGGCCCGACTCATCGCCGGCGCGGTCTTCCTGCTCGACCTCGCCCTCGTTTCGCTGGCGTTCCTGCTCGCTCACGCCCTGCGCGACGCGCTGCTGCCGGCGCTCGGCTTCGGCGCCTCGGGTCTCTATCCGGTGGCGCGCTACCTGCCGCTCTTGCCTCCGGCGCTGTTCATCTGGTCGGTCCTGCTCTGGTCCTCCGGCCGCTACCGCTCTCACCGCACGGTGCCGCTCCTGGAGGAGGCAGCCGCGGTGGTGCGGGTCGCGGTGACCGCCTCGGTGCTCTTCGCGCTGGCGGTCTGGGCCCTCCGGCTCGACGAGCGGCTGCTCGACTCGGACCGCGTCAGCCGCGCCTGGATCCTGCTCTTCTCGCTGCTCGCGGGGCTGTTCGTGCTCGCCTCGAAACTCGCGCTCCGGGTCACCTCGCGCCACGTCCGCGCGCGCGGCTTCAACTTCCGCACCGTCCTGCTGGTGGGTACGAACCGCTCGGCGCGCGCGCTCGCGGAGTCGATCCGCGCCCACCGCTACTGGGGCTACCGCGTGCTCGGCTTCGTCGCCAACGAGGAGGGGGGGGAGCCGGCCGATCCGCAAGCCGAGCCGCTGCTGGGCACGCTCGCCGATCTGCCGGCCCTGCTCGAGCGGGAGGTGGTCGACGAGGTGATCTTCGCGGTCTCGCGCAAGGAGCTCGACCGCTTCGAGGACCTCTTCCTCGCCCTCCAGGAACAGGGGATCCTGACCCGCTTCGCGCTCGACTTCTTTCCCCACACGCAGGCGCGCGTCCGACTCGAGGAGCTCGACGGGGTGCCGCTCGCGACTTTCGCGACCAGCCCGACCGGGGTGTTCCAGCTCGCCTGGAAGCGGGCGCTCGACGTCGCGCTATCGGCTCTGCTGCTGGTGCTCGCGCTGCCCGTGGTGCTGTTCGTGGCGCTCGCCATCCGCGTCACCTCGGGCGGCGCGGTGCTCTTCCGCCAGACCCGCTGCGGGCTCAACGGCCGCCGCTTCACGCTCTACAAGTTCCGCACCATGGTCGCCGACGCCGAGGAGCGCCGCCACGAGGTGGCGCACCTCAACGAGATGGACGGCCCGGTGTTCAAGGCCCGACGCGATCCGCGCGTGACCTGGCTCGGCCGCTTCCTGCGCAAGTTCAGCCTCGACGAGCTGCCGCAGCTGTGGAACGTGCTCAAGGGGGACATGAGCCTGGTCGGCCCGCGCCCGCCGATTCCCGAGGAGGTCGCCCAGTACGCACGCTGGCAGCGCCGGCGGCTGGCGATGAAACCGGGCCTCACCTGTCTGTGGCAGATCTCGGGCCGCAACGAGCTCGACTTCGAACGCTGGATGGAGCTCGACCTGCAGTACATCGACAGCTGGTCCCCCTGGCTCGACCTCAAGATCCTCGCCAAGACCGTCCCGGTCGTCCTCTCGGGCCGCGGCGCTTCGTAGGACCGTCCCGGCGGCGGCAGCGCCGTCGGGCCGGCTCGCCGCTGCCCGTCCGGCTGGGCGGGATCGATCGGCAACGAAGGATGTAGATCCAAAGTTGACTGTCGGCGGCGGAATCCGGTGGCTAGACTGGCCCGAAGTCTGACGCGTTCGAATCGGAGGGCCTCATGTCCAGATATGCCCGTCTCGTCCTCGCCTTGGCCGTCCTCGGCCTGGCGACGCCAGCGCTCGGCGCCGAAGCCCGGCCGACGGTCTTGCGACCGACCGCCTTCGCCATCACGCCGCCCCTGCGCGACCTGCCCGAGCATCCGACCGGCGTCGGCGTGACCCGGCGCAAGACCAACTTCGAGGTCGGCGAGGCGGAGGGCGAGTACGTCCGGCCGAACAAGCCTCCCCGCCGCCACTATCTCGACGGCATCGGCGACCGGCCCGACCTCTCGCTCGTCGGCGAGGCGGGCTCCCCGCAGGCGCCGACCCCCGTTCCCGGGCTCGCGCTCGAGGGGATCAGCAGCAACGACAGCGCGGCCGTGCTCGGGTTTCTCGTGATGCCCCCGGACCCGGTGGGCGACGTCGGGCCGAATCACTACGTGCAGTCGGTCAACCTGGTGACCCGCGTCTTCGACAAGTCCGGAGCGCCGGTAACCGCCGCCTTCGCGCTCAGCACGCTGTTCGCCAGCCTGGGCGGGCCCTGCTTCGCCGTCGACGACGGCGATCCGATCACGCTCTACGATCCCCTCGCCGACCGGTGGCTGCTCTCTCAGTTCTGCGTCGGCCCGGGCGACACCCAGGGCGCCGACTTCGGCCGTTACTTCCAGCAGATCGCGATCTCGGTCACCAGCGACCCGACCGGCCCGTACTACGCCTGGAACTTCACGACGCCGAACACGCTCTTCCCCGATTATCCCAAGGTCGGGGTCTGGCCCGACGCTTACTACATGACGGTCAACCAGTTCAGCTGGTTCGACTTCCACGGCGCGGGCTTCTACGCTTTCGATCGCGCGCGGATGCTCGCCGGCGACCCCGACGCGAGCCTGATCTACTTCGATCGGCCGAATTCCGGCGGCGCGATGCCGCCGGATCTCGACGGCCTGATGCCGCCGCCGCCCGGGACGCCGGCGGTCATCCTGGAGTTCTGCGCCGACGAGTTCGTCGAATGCACGCCGTCGCCCGGCGACGCGCTGCTTCCCTACGAGATCGTCCCGAACTTCGACGATCCGGACAGCTCGACGATCACGCCGCTCGCCGCCATTCCGCTGACCCCCTTCGACGGCCGCGCCCCCTCGGCGCGCAACGTCATCGAGCAGCCGGCGCCGGCCACCGCCACCCAGCGGCTCGACCCGATTCCCCTCACCCTGATGCACCGGCTGGCCTATCGCAACCTCGGCACGCAAGCCGCTCCGGTCCATTCCTACGTCGGCAACTTCGTGGTCAACGTCAGCGGCGTCAACCCGACCAACTCCAACACGCACCAAGCGGCGCCGCGCTGGTTCGAGCTGCGTCGCGATCCGGTGACCGGCGCGATGAGCGCGCTCCACAACGCCACCTTCTCGCCCGACCCGGGCGTTCCGACCACCGGCGGCAACCGTTGGAACGCCAGCGCCGCGCAGGATCACCAGGGCAATCTGGCGCTCACCTACAGCCTGTCGTCGACGACGATCTTCCCCGGCATCTACCTGGCGGGGCGTCTCGCCGCAGACCCCGCGAACACCCTCGGGCCGGAATCGTCGCTCCATGTCGCCAACGGCGTGCAGCAGACCACCAACGGACGCTGGGGCGACTACAGCGCGCTGTCGGTCGATCCCGTGGACGACTGCACCTTCTGGTACACGAACGAGTACCGCAACTCCACTTTCAACGGCACCGGGAGCAGCAACGCCTTCCGCTGGACCACCCGCTTCGGCAGCTTCCGCTTCAGCGAGTGCGATCCGGCGCCGCGCGCGGCGCTCGAGGTCCAGGTCTCCGTCTGCGGCACCGGCGCGCCGATCAGCGGCGCCACGGTCGCGGCGGTGCACGGCTTCCTCCGCCACACCGACGCCACCGGCGCCGCCGACTTCGACCTCATGCCCGCGGGCACCTACGACGTCATCGCCTCGGCCTTCGGCTACTCCACCGCCACCCAGGCCGGGGTCGTGCTCGCCAACGGCTCGACCACGCAGGTCGCGCTCTGCCTGCAACCGGCGCCGGAGCTCGCGACCAGCTCCTCGACCGCTCTGCTCGCCGAGAGCTGCACCCCCGGCAACGGCACGCTCGATCCGGGCGAGTCCGCGCAAGTCAGTTTCTGCGTCGAGAACCTCGGGCTGGCGAACACGGTGAACCTGATCGGCACGCTGCAGGCGAGCGCGGGAGTGCTTCCGATCACGGTCGCGCAGAACTACGGCGTGGTCGTCGCGGGGGGGCCGGCGGTGTGCCGCAACTTCCTCTTCACCGTCGACCCCACGCTACCCTGCGGCACGCCGGTGAGCGTCACGATCGCGCTCCAGGACGGCGCCACGTCGCACGGTACCGCGACCGCGCCGTTCGCGGCGAGCCCGCCCACGCTTCTGGTCTTCTCCGAGAACTTCGATTCGGTCACCGCAGGCACCCTGCCGGCCGGCTGGACGCAGCAGAACGTCGTCGGCACCGGCGCCGTCTGGCAGGCTACCGGCGCCAGCAACCCGACTCCGGGCTTCTTCAGCACCCCGCACTCGGCGCGCATCGACAACCCGGCCTCGGTCAGCGACAAGCGGCTGACTTCGCCCGCCATCTTCGTGCCGGCGGCGGGGGGGCGGCTGTCGTTCCGCAATCGCTTCAACACCGAGCTGGGCGCCGACGGAGGCACGCTCGAGATCGCGATCGGCGGCGGGCCTTTCGTCGACATCCTGGCGGCCGGCGGCGCCTTTGTCCAGCGCGGCTACGTGCAGACGCTGGCGCTCAGCTTCGCCTCGCCGATCGCCGGCCGGCAGGCGTGGACGGGCAACGGTCCGACGCTCGATGGCAGCAGCTACTGGCTGACGATCGTCGACCTGCCGGCGGCGACGGCGGGGCAGAGCATCCAGCTGCGCTGGCGGTTCGGCTCGGACAACGCGGTCTCCGGCCAGGGTTGGCGCATCGACGATGTCGAGCTGCGGGTCCCGGAGTGCGCTTCGACCTGCGCTTTGCCCTGCTCGCTCTCCCAACCCGGCAACGTCACGGTCGGCAACGACGCGGGGCTGTGCAGCGCGGCCGTCACCTACTCGCTGCCGGTGGCCAGCGGCTTCTGCCCCGGAGCCGCCGTCTCCTGCGTGCCGCCTTCAGGGAGCGTCTTCCCGGTCGGTTCCACCCCGGTCATTTGCGACGCTGGCGGGGATCTCGGCCTCGCGGTCACCTTCCAGGTGCAGGTCCAGGACGTCCAGCTCCCCACGGTCTCGGCCCCGAACCCGGTGGTCCCGAACACCCCCGGACTCTGCTCGGCAACCGTGGCCTTCTCGCCCACCGCGGTCGACAACTGCCCGGGCGTCACGGCGAGCTGCGCGCCCCCGTCGGGCTCTCCCTTCCCGGTCGGCGTGACGCCGATCCTCTGCACCGCGACCGATGCGGCGGGCAACACCGCGCAGGCGCCTGGCACCGTGACCGTCCAAGACGTCGAGCCACCTTCGATCACGGCGCCGAATCCGGTGGTCGGCAACGACCCCGGCCTCTGTTCGGCGGCGGTGCCGCTGGCGCCCGTGACCGCGGACAACTGCCCCGGGGTCACCGCGAGCTGCACGCCCCCCTCGGGCTCGACCTTCCCGGTCGGGGTCACGCCGATCGTCTGCACGGCGACCGATGGCGCCGGCAACGCGACGCCCGGTGGCGGCAGCGTCACCGTGCAGGACCTGGAGGCGCCGCTCATCTCCTGCCCGGCCAGCATCTCCCTGGCTCTGCCGCCTGGCGCCGCGGGGCTCGTGGTCAACTTCCCGCCCCCCGTCGTGAGCGACAACTGCTCGGCGGTCGCCTCCTGCGCGCCGCCTTCGGGCAGCGAGTTCCTGGCCGGGCAGACGACGGTCGCCTGCACCGCGACCGACGCGGCGCAGAACGCGGCGATCTGCGCCTTCGAGGTGAGCTTGGGTCTGCAGTCGATCCAGGAGATCCCCACCTTGAGCGGCAGGGGCACCGCGGGGCTCGCGCTACTGCTGGCGGCGCTCTCCGTGGGCTGGATCTGGCGCCTGCGTCGGCGTGCCGGCGGCGGAGCTGCCTGAGGCAAGTTGGCCGGCGCCGGTCGTCCCGATTGGCGCCGGCCGCCCGGTGGAGGCGACCTGGTTGAGGACACCGCCGCCCGGCTCGCGGCAGTAGTCGACGCCGGTGCGGGTCGCCAGCCGCGGCGGGATGAGCGCCTCCCCGACGAGGCGGCGCAGGGCCTCGTCTAGGTGCGGCGCGCGCCGCGCGCCGCGGCGAGCTCGAGGGTGGTCGCGTAGACGGCGCGCAGCGGCCCGGCGTCGGCCAGTCCGCGGCCGGCGATGCCGAAAGCGGTGCCGTGGTCGACCGAGGTGCGCAAGACCGGCAGGCCGAGCGTCCAGTTGGTGGCGAGCCCGAAGCAGGCGGTCTTGACCGCGATCAGGCCCTGGTCGTGGTAAAGCGCCAAGACCCAGTCGAACTCGCCGCGCCGCGCGCGCGCGAACAGCGAGTCGGCGCTCTCCGGTCCGTGGACGTCGAGGCCGCGCGCCCGCGCGGTGTCGACCGCCGGCGCCACCCGCTCGGCGTCGTCGTGCCCGAGCAGGCCCCCTTCGCCGGCGTGGGGATCGACGCCAGCGACCGCGATCCGGCCGCCGGCGTGCCGGTCGAGACAGGCGAGCGCCTCGACGATCGCTTCCGGCGCGAGCTCGGCCAGCGCCTGCCGCAGCGGCAGATGCACCGACAGCAGCGCGACCTGCAGATCCGGGGCGAGGAAGGCCATCAAGTAGTCGCGACCGTAGCGCGCGAGGCCGCAGCGCTCGGCGAGATAGTCCGTGTGGCCGACGAAGCCGGGCAGCACCTGGGTCGCGATCGAAGCCTTCGAGACCGGCGCCGTGACCAGGGCGTCGACTTCGCCGGCCTGCGCCAGCTCGAGCCCGAGATCGATCGCGGCGAGCGCGCCCCGCGCGTCGGCCGGACCGGAGCGACCCGGTTGCACGGCTCGCCGCTCGCCGACCGGGTCGAGCACCGCGATCGCCTCCGGCGCGAGCGCCGCGAGCTCCGCGCGCGTCGGGATGCCCGGGAGGAAGAGCAGCCGCTCCCAGACCGCCTCCGGCGCCAGCGCCTGGACCGCCTCGAGCGCCGCACGCTCCGCCACCACGAGCGGCCGCGCCCGGCCGGCCAGGCCGTCGGCGGCGAGCGACTTGAGCACCACCTCGGGACCGATGCCCGCCGGATCCCCTTGGGTGATGGCGAAGATCGGCGTCGAGCCAGAGGGGAGAGATTCGCGCGGGGCGGGCGGCGACGGCGCCGCGGTGGTCCGGCGCGGCGACGTGAGCTCAGCCACCCTCGGCCTCGCCCTCGCCCTCCGCGCCCGGCGTCCGGCGGCGGCCGGCGCGGCGCAGCTCTTCCTCCTTGAACAGGTAGCGGATCGAGTGCTTCGGGATCAGCAGGTTCGGACCCGAGTGGCGATTCAGCTTGATCGCTCCCTTGTCGTACCACTCGATCCAGCCGCGCAGCTCCTCGTCGTTGTCGAGCACCACCACCATCGGGGTGCGCGCGGCCATCTGCTTGAGGTAGTAGAACTCCTCGGCGTTGGTCTGCTCGGGCGGGCTCTGCTTGCGACGGGTCACCGCGCGCGGCTCGCCAGCCCGCTTCTCCCCCAGGTCGGGGCGAATCAACTTTCGGTTGCTCATGCGGCGTCACCGGGGGCCGCCGCGGCCGGCGAGTCCTTCGGCCGCTTCCCGCCCCTGTATTGGTCGTCTTCGTACGCGAGGCAGCAGAGCAAGCGCCCGCACTGGCCCGAGATCTTCGAGGGGTTGAGCGAGAGGTTCTGCCGTTTCGCCATCTGGATCGAGATCGGCCGGAACTCCTTGAGCCAGGTCGAGCAGCACAGGGTGCGGCCGCAGACCCCGAGGCCGCCGAGCAAGGCCGACTCGTCGCGCGCTCCGACCTGGATCATCTGCACCCTGGCGCCGAAGCGGTGGGCGATATCCCGCACCAGCTGGCGGAAATCCACCCGGTGCTCGGCCGTGAAGTGAACGGTCGCCTTCTTGCCCGACAGCGAGAGGTGGACGCGCGAGATCTTCATCTCGAGCCCGAGCGCGCGGGCCCGCTCCTGGACGAAGATCTTGCCGCTGGCCTGCCGCTCGAGCTGGCGCTCGTGGGCGCTCTCGTCCTCGTTCGAAGCCGGGCGCAGGATCTTCTTCGCCCCCGCTTTCTGACAGGGCTTGAACACCGGAGCCGGCGATTGCTCGACCTGTCCGAACGCCGGCTCGCCCTCGACCTCGACGATCACCCGGTCGCCGCGCGCGAAGATCCGCCCCTCGGTCGCGCACAGCGTGAGGTTCGTCTCCTCGGCGAAGCGGACACCGACGAACGTCGACTCGACGGCGGTCGACATGCCTCGATACGAGCAACCTCCGCAACCGGACATCTCGAATCGCCTCCGTGCACGATCGGTACCACGCGCGGGCGACCCGGGCGCGCGCCTATGGTGCGCTGCTCCCCCCTCCGCCGAGCAGCCCTGCAGCCGACTCTCTGGCGGCCATTATGGCCACCCTCCCGAGCCCTGTCAACACGGACAAGGGTCGAAGTTGCAACGATTTAGGTTCTGAGCTTCAGGTGCTCGAGAGCCCCTCCGCCGAAGCGTCCATGCGCTCAAGCAGGCGGCGCCCGATGTCGCGGCGGAGGCGCTTCGACGGCCATTCGATCTCGCGCGCGGCGGCGTAGGCGGCACGCAACGCCTCGGCCAGATCGGGACCGGTGGCGGCGATGTTGAGCACCCGGCCCCCCGCCGAAACGATCTGGCCGTCACGCTCCGCGGTGGCGGCGTGGAAGATCTCGACGCCAGGCTGTTCGGCGGCCCGCTCGAGCCCTTCGATCGGCTCGCCCTGGACCGCCTTGTCCGGGTAACCCTCGCTCGCCAGCACCAGCACCGCCGCGGCCTCCTTGCGAAAGTGCAGCCGCGAGGCGCCGAAGCCACCCGCCGCGCCAGCGGCGAGCAGCGGCAGCAGGTCGTCCTCGAGCCGGAGCATCAGCGCTTGGCACTCCGGGTCGCCGAAGCGGACGTTGAACTCGAGCACCTTCGGCCCTTCGGCGGTGAGCATCAGCCCGGCGTAGAGCACACCGACGAAGGGACGGTTCTCCTCGGCGAGGCCGTTGAGCGCCGGGTAGAGGATCGATTCCAGGATCTCGGCGCCCTGGCCGGCCGCGAGCAGCCCCGAGGGGCTGTGGGCGCCCATGCCACCGGTGTTCGGGCCCCGGTCGTCGTCGAGCAGCCGCTTGTAGTCGCGCACGGTGGCGCAGGGCAACAGGCGGGTTCCGTCGGCGAGCGCCATGAACGACACCTCCTCGCCAACCAGGAACCGCTCGACCACCACGCGATCCCCGGCGGTGCCGAAACGGCGTTCCTCGTAGAACAGCTCGAGCCCGCGGTCGAGCTCCTCCGCGGTGGTGGCGACGATCACCCCCTTGCCGGCCGCCAGCCCGTCGGCCTTGAGCACCACCGGCAGGCCGAACCCGCGCGCCGCCCGCTCCGCCTCCTTGCGATCGTGCGCGATCACGAACTCCGCCGTCGGCAGGCCGTGGCGGGCCAGGAACTCCTTGGCGAACACCTTGCTCGCCTCGAGCTCGGCCGCCGCCTTGCGGGGTCCGAACACTCTGAGGCCGCGGGCCTGGAACTCGTCGACCAGACCGAGCGTCAGCGGCAGCTCGGGACCGACCACGGTCAAGTCGATCGACATCGCGCTCGCGAAGCCGGCCAGCTCGTGGATCTCTTCCGGCGCCACCGGGACACGGTCTGCCACCGTCGCGATCCCCGGGTTGCCCGGCGCGCAATAGAGCTCGGAGAGCAGCGGGCTCTGGCGCAGCTTCCAGCACAGCGCGTGCTCGCGGCCGCCCGATCCGATCACCAGGACTTTCATGCTCTCCCCCTGGACGCCACCGCTTGCACGGCGGCGATCACCATCGTGTCGAAGATGTCGTCAGCGCTCGCGCCGCGCGACAGATCGTGGACCGGCCGGGCGAGTCCCTGCAAGAGCGGCCCCACCGCCCGGGCGCCCGCCAATCGCTCGGTCAACTTGTAGCCGATGTTACCTGCGTCGAGGTCCGGAAACACCAGGACGTTGGCCCGGCCCGCGAGCGGGCTCGCCGGGGCCTTGCGGCGGGCGACTTCGGGCGCCAGCCCGCGCGCGTCGAGACGCGCCGCCAGGGCAATCGTGACCTCGCTACCTCGCGCCCGTGCCCGCAACCGCTCGAGAGGGAAGGTCACGGCCGGTCCGCTTCGCGGTCAGGCGCGCGCCGGGCTGGCGGCGAGCGCGAGGAGCGCGGCCTCGACCTCGTCGATGACGTAGTCCGGCGTCGACGCGCCCGCGGTCAGGCCCACCGTCTCGACCCCATCGAACCACTCGGGACGCAAGTCCCCGGCCCCCTGCACGAGGTGGCTGGGCTTGTAGCGCTGGCAGATCTCCCACAGGTGCCGCGTGTTGGCCGAGCGCTTGCCACCGATGACCACGATGGCGCCGATCTCGGGATCGCGTCCGAGCGCGTGGGCGGCGTCCTGGTTCTCCTTGGTGGCGTAGCAGATCGTGTCCGCGCGCGAGGTCTCGGGCGCGCGCGACTCGATGTAGCGCACGACCGCCTCGAAGTCCTCGGCGTTCAACGTGGTCTGGTAGAAGACCTTGATCCGCGGATAGCGCTCCCATTCGACCCGCTCGGCCTCCTCGAGGGTGTGGAGGACGTGGTAGCGGGCGGGGTCGAGGTCGTGGGTGTAGCCGATGACCTCGCGGTGGCTCGGATCGCCGATGAAGACCAGATGGGCCCCCGCGGCGAGCGCCACGCTCGCCTCGTCGTGGATGTCGTAGACGAACGGGCAGGTGGTGTCGAGGATCGCCAGGCCGAGGCGCCGGGCGCGGTCGTGGAACGACGGCGGCACGCCGTGGGCCGAGAAGACGATCGTGCCCGCGGGCACCTCGGCGAGCTCCTGCACCGTGTGGACCCCGAGCCGGTCCATCTCGTCGACCACGCGCTCGTTGTGCACCACCTGGCCGAGGATGGCACCGCGGTGGCCCTCGCGCGCGAACTTCTTGACCTTCTTGTCGGCGATGCGGACGCCCGCGCAGAAGCCGTACTTCTCGGCGCGCCGGACCCTCATGACGCGCGGCAGTCTAGCATCGGGCCCGGTCGCTCGACCGGCGGGGCCGCCGCGCGCGGGCGCCTCAGAGAAAGAGGCGCTGGACCGCGCCGCGCCAGCCGGCGAAGCGGACCGGGCCGCCCAGGCGGAAGAGGATCCAGCAGTCGTCGCCGTCGAGCGTGTGCGGCCCGTGGCTGGAGCCCGGCTCGTAGATCGCGAAGTCGCCGGCGGTGAACGAGCCCCGCTCGTCGTCGTAGCCGCCGGCGAGCACGACCGCGTGCTCGAAGCCGAGATGCTCGTGGCGCGGGAAGACCCGCCCCCCCGGCATGTGCGCGAGGGCGAGCGAGGCGCCGGTGCGGTCGTCCTCGCAGAGCACGGCGAGCCGCGCGCCGCGCAGGAAGGGGCGCCACCAACGCAGGCGCCCGAGGCTCGCGGGCAGCTCGAGCCGCGCCGCGAGCGGCAGCGGCACCGAGGCCGGGACCGGATCGGCGGCGGCCGGCGGCGCCAGGCGGGCTTCGAGCTTCTCCCACAGCGGGTCGGGGCCGGGCCGGGCGGACGGCGGCTCGGGCCGGCGGCCCTCCGGCTCGAAGCCGCCGAACAGCCAGCCGCCCGGCTCGGCCATCGCCGCCATTCCGGCGCGGCAGGCCGGGCAGAGGTCGAGATGGGCCTCGACGACCACCCGCAGCACCGGCTCGAGATGGCCGGAGGCATGGGCAAGGAGGGTTTCGGAGGGTGGATGCATCATGGCGCGCAGTGCCTCGGGAAGTGGGCTCAGAACGGGCTCGCCGGCGGCGCCGGCGTTGGGGTCTCCGACAGGACGCCGCGCAAGATCGCGAGTCCGGCCCGGATGCGTGATTTGAGCGTGCCGAGCGGCAGATCCAACCGCTCGGCGGTCTCTTCGTACGTCAGCCCGCCGAAATAGGCGAGCTCGAGCGCCTCGCGCTGTTCGCGCTTGAGCGACCCCAGCGCCTTGCGCACGGCTTTCGACACGATCTGCGCCTCGTCGTGGCTCTCCGGCGAAAGCAGCGCGCCGAAGTCGAAGTCCTCGGCCTCGACCTGCCCCCCCTTGCGACGCCAGAAATCGACCAGCTTGTTGCGCGTGATGGTGTAGAGCCAGCCGGTGACGTCGCCGCGATCCGAGCGATAGCTCGGCGCCTTGCGCCAGACCGAGAGGAAGACCTCCTGGACCACGTCTTCGGCGAGCTCGCGCTGGCGCGCCAGCATCCGGACGTAGGAGAGCACCCGGCTGCCGTAGCGATCGTAGAAGAGGCGGAACGCGTCGCGGTCCTGGCGCGCGATGCGCGCGATCAGCTCGGCGTCGGTCGGCTCGAGGCTCATGGCGGCGGACCGGGCGGCATCGTGGGGACTCGTGGTCCCTTCGACGACGGCGCTCACGGGATGAGAGATCCTGCCATGGTCACGCTCCAGAGATCTCTACGTCGGAGCGCCGGGCGCGGATGGCCCGACCGGCGAACTGCTAGCGCCTGGCGGCCCGCGGCGGCCGAGGCAGGGCGGAGGCCGCGAGCGAGGCGACGCGGAGGCCGGGCCCATCCGGTTCGGTCCAGGCGAGCCAGAGGTCGTCACCCCTCAGGATCAGGCGTGGGACGCCGCTCGCCCGCCCGGCCGACGTGCGCGCCACCGCGAGCGGCGCCGAGGCTTCGCCGCGGTCGCCGATCCGCGCCAGCCGCAACTCGGCGACCTCTCCCGCGCGCGCCAACCAAGCCACCGCGAAACCCTCGGCGAGCGACGTGGCGGCCACTCGGCCGAGCGGCCGGTCGGCGTCGAGCAGCACCGCGGGCCCCATTTGGGCGGCGGGCCCGGAGCCGACGGCGACCGCCACGCGGGCGCGGTCGGCCGGCGCGCTGAACCAAGCCACCGCCAGCCGATCCCGGCCGACCGCCAGCGCCGGGCCGTTCACCGGGCAGCCTTCGATCCGCCAGCGCTCCGCGCCCACTTCGATCTGGCTCCCCGGGCCCGTGCCCGGGCGCAGCGCCAGCCGGATGTCGCGGATCTCGTCCGGCGTCCGATCGCGGAAGGCCACCGCCGAGCCGTCGGCCCAAGCCGTCGCCGCCGTCGGACAGCAGTCGCAGACCGCGGCGTCGACGAGCTCGCTGGCCCCGATCGTCGCGCCCTCGACCCGCGCGCTGCGTAGCTGCATCGGGCCACCCTGCGAGGTCGCGCGGCCGTCGAGATAGTAGAAGCGGATCCCCCGGCCCTCGGCGGCCGCCGAGACGAAACCGTGCTCGACCGCCGAGTGATCGTCGTGGAGCGTCCCCAGCGCCGAAAACGTCGCGCCGCCGTCGGTCGAGCGGGCGAGCCGCACATCGTAGGCGTAGGTCGCGGGCGCCGACTTGGCGAGCCACCAGACGTAGAGCGCGCCATCCGCGGCGGCCACCGTGCCCGGGGTGTCGGCCCAGTTGGCGAACAGATCCGCCCCCTCGGCCACCGTCACCGGCGGCGACCAGGCGCCGGCCCGATGGCGTGCCCAGCGGACACGGTGTCCGCCCGCCGGCAGCGGCTCGAGCCAGGTCGCCAGCAGATCGTCCCCGGCGAGGGCCAGACTCGGCGCGAACGCTCCGGGCGCCACGGCGGGCGTCCGGTCGTGAGCGCCGGCCGGCAGCGTCGAGGGCGGCGCAACCGCCCGGGTCGCCGGCGGGGCCACGGAGGAGACTTGGTGCTGGCCGTGTCCGGCGGGCGGCTGCGCCCCGGCGGCGGCCGCGACGGCGAGCGCCAGCGCGGCCGCGACGGTGGCCCTCACCCGCGCGATCTCCGCCAGCGCTCCTCGACCACCGGCCAGTGGACGACGCGCGCGATGGCCGCGAGGTACTCGGCGCGCCGGTTCTGATAGCGCAGGTAGTAGGCATGCTCCCAGACGTCGATCCCCAAGAGCGGGGTCCGGCCGGTCGCGAGCGGCGTGTCCTGATTCGGCGTCGTCGTCAACTCGAGCCGCCCGCGGGCGTCGGCGACGAGCCAGGCCCAGCCGCTGCCGAAGACGCCGGCACCAGCTTTCTGGAACGCCTCGGTGAAGCTCGCGAACGAACCGAAGGCCGCGCTGAGCGCCGCCGCCAGCTCGCCCGTGGGCGCGACGCCGCCGCGCGGGTCGAGCGAGGTCCAGAACAGGGAATGGTTGAAGTGTCCGCCGCCGTGGTTGCGCACGGCCGAGCGCACCGGCTCGGGCACCGTGTCGAGCGCCGCGAGCAGCGACTCGAGCGGCCGCCCGGCGAGCTCGGGCGTCGCCGCCACCGCCGCGTTGAGCCCGGCGACGTAGGCTGCGTGGTGCTTGTCGTGGTGGATGCGCATCGTCTCGGCGTCGATCTGCGGCTCGAGCGCGTCGGCGGCGTAGGGCAGCGGCGGCAGCTCGAACGGCGGCGCCGATGGCGGCGAGGCCGGCGGCTCGGCGGTTCCGCCCCGGCGGGGCGCGCCGAGCGCGACGCCGGCAATCGCCAGCGCGCCGAGCGCTTCGCGGCGGGTGAGCGTCATCGGGGACCTCCTCCTTCGAGCTCGAGGCGGACGCGAGCCGCCGAGCGCGTGACCAGGATCTCGACCGGAGTCGCCGCGGCGTCCTCGGCGAGCCACAGCTCCAGCCCGCCCTTCCACAGCCGCCGGCCCGGCTGCTCGACACCGCGGACGACGTAGTGGCGCACCGGCACCTCCCGCCCCTCGACCCGCCGTTGGGCGCGGCCGTGAGGCACCACCATCACCGGATAGAGCCGCCCGTCGGACCAGATCTCCATCGCGCGCGGCTCCCGCGGCGGGTCGCGGCGGATCAGCTGGATGCCCGAGACGATGTCGATCACCCCCGCTTCGGTGACCTCCGCCTCCTTCGAGCGGGACTCGCCCCGCCAGCGCGAGGCCGACCAAGCCCGCACGGTCGAGAGCGTCACCGGCTCGAGCTCCGCGCCGTACCGGAAGAACTCGCCCGCCCTCGACTCGGGCGAAGTGATCAGCAGCTCACTGCGCCAGCGGCCGTTGGGCAGCGCCTCCTGGGTCAGGCTCCCCTCCCCTCTCGACGGAAAGAACAAACCGGCGATGACGCCCGTGAAACCGTCGAGGCGCCAGCGGTACTGCAGCCGCTCCTCGGCCTGGGCCCAGGTGGCCGGGCAGGCGAGGGCGACGAGCAGGACGAGCGAGGAGCGGCGCACGCGGGAATGATAAGCAAGAACCCCGCCCGTCGCCGAGCGGCGCGCCGAGCCTGTGGCAGAATCGGCCTCCGGAGCTCCCGCTCCCGCCGTCTCGCGGATGCCCAGCTCGCCCCGATCCTCCGACCCGACCGACGATCTCGCACAGCTGCTCGCCGTGCTGCCGCCGGAGCTGCGCGACGCGCTGGCGCGCCTGGGGACCCTGGAGGGACTGCTCGAGATCGTCCTCGACCTCGGACGCCGGCCCGAGGCTCGTTTCGCCGGCCGCGTGGTCGAGCTGGCGGCCGAACCGCTCGGTCGCGACACCCTCGCCCACGTCATCGAGCGGGTCGGGGCCTTCGGCGGCGACAATCGTGCCGGGCTCGAGCGGACGCTGCATCGCATCTCGGCGCTGCGCAACCGGCGCGGTGACGTCGTCGGGCTGACCTGCCGGGTCGGCCGCGCCGTGGTCGGCACCGTCGACGTCGTCCGCGACGTCATCGAGGACGGCCGCTCGACCCTGCTGCTCGGACGCCCCGGCGTCGGCAAGACGACGCTGTTGCGGGAGGCCGCCCGGGTGCTGGCCGACGATCTCGGCAAGCGCGTCGTGGTGGTCGACACCTCGAACGAGATCGGCGGCGACGGCGACATCCCCCACCCCGGCATCGGGCGCGCCCGCCGTTTGCAGGTGCCTTCGCCCGACCAGCAGCACGCGACCATGATCGAAGCGGTCGAGAACCACATGCCGGAGGTGGTCGTCATCGACGAGATCGGCACCCAGGCCGAGGCGCTCGCCGCGCGCACGATCGCCGAGCGCGGCGTGCAGCTGATCGCCACCGCCCACGGCAACACGCTCGACAACCTGCTGTCGAATCCGACGCTCAGCGACCTGGTCGGTGGCATCCAGGCGGTCACCCTCTCCGACGAGGAGGCCCGCCGCCGCGGCACCCAGAAGACGGTGCTCGAACGCAAGGCGCCGCCCACGTTCGACGCCCTGATCGAGATCCAGGACAAGGACCGCTTCGCCGTCCACCGCGACGTCGCCGAGGTGGTCGACCGCGCGCTGCGCGGCCTGGTGCCGCGGCCGGAGATCCGGGTGCGCGGCGCCGACGGCCAGGTGGCGGTCGAACCGCCCCGCGAGGGACCCGAGGAGACAGCGCCGCGCGCCGCCGCATCGCTGTTCGACGACGAGCGCTTCGCGCGCCGGCGCAAGCGGATGCTGCGCATCCTCCCCTATGCCGTTTCCAGCCCGCGCCTCGAGCGGACGATCCGCGATCTGCGCCTGCCCGCCCACGTCGTCGACCGGCTGGCCGACGCCGACTGCGTGGTGACGCTCAAGTCCCAGGAGAAGCGCCTGCCCAAGACCCTGCGCGCCGCCGAGGCGGACGGCAAGCCGATTCACGTCCTGCGCAATGGCACCACCGGCCAGATCGAGAGCTTCCTGCGCGGCCTGTTCGACGTCGGCGACGTGCTCGACGAGCAGCGCAGCGCCCTCGCCGAGGTCGAGATCGCGATCGCCTCGGCGCAGGACAGCGGCCGCCCAGTCGAGCTCGCCCCCCAGGGCAGCTTCGTCCGCCGCCTGCAGCACCAAGTGGTCGAGACCCGCGGCATGACTTCGACTTCCCGCGGTGACGAACCCTACCGCCGCGTCGTCGTCTTCCCCGGCCCCGTCGTCTCCGCGTGACGGCGCGCTGCCGCTCCGCGCCAGCCGCCATCCCGACCGTCGGCTAGTCGCTGCCGCCGTGCTTCGCCGCGCCGGGACCGCGCCGGTGCTCGGCCCGGCGCAGCAGCGCGCACAGCGCCTCGCCGACGCGCGGTGGCGCGGCCTCGACTTCGGCCGACCAGCGCAATCGCCGCGCCGCCGGAATCTCGCCGGGCAGCACCAGGAGCCACGGTACCGCCTCCTCGCCCATCTGGTTGCGGGCTACTTCGGCGAGACCGGGCGCCGGCGCGCCGCCGGGAACGAAGGCCTCCGCCGCCGCCGATCCGAGCTGCGCCAGCGCGGCGCGCACTTCGGGCTCCTCGCTGCCGGCTGGCAAGACCCGGTCGAACAGCAGGGCCCAACCCCGATTCCCGGCGCCGGCGCGCGCGACCAGCGCGAGCGGCAGGTGGCCGCGCTCGAGATCACGCTCGAGCCGTGCCAGCTCGCCCCACGCCTCGGCGCGGGAAGGATCGAAGGCAAACGCCAGGGCGATCGGCCGCAGCTCGGGCAGCATCCGCCGGGCCTCCTCGACATCGGGCGCGCGGACGGCCAGGAAGTCGGCCGGCTCCAGCGCCTCGGCGAGGTCGCCGAAGCGGGTCCGGTCGGGCTCGATCACCAGCACCCGCGGCCGGTCGGCTACGCCCCGGTCGCCCGGCTCCGGCGCGACGACTTCGCCTCGGTGCGCCACGCGGGGGAGCACCACCCGGAAGCGCGAACCCTGTCCCGGCGGCGACTCGACCTCCACCCAACCGCCCAGCAGCTGCACCAGTTGGCGGACGATCGGCAGGCCCAGCCCGGTACCCGGCTGCACCGGCGCGCCCGAGCCCGCCTGGCGGTAGGGCTGGAAGATGGTCGCCAGCTCCTCGGCTCGAATGCCCGGTCCCCGGTCGGCGACCTCGATCTCGTAGCCCTCCTCGCCGAGGCGCGAATCGGCGGCGCCGAGAGCGCGCGCGCCGACCGTCACGGCGGCGCCGGCGGGCGAGAACTTGATCGCGTTCGACAGCAGGTTGATCAGGATCTGGCGCAGCTTCGCGACGTCGACCTCCACCTCGGGCGGCGCCGACTCGACGCGAATCTCGATGCGCACATCGCGGGTGAGCGCGAATCCCTCCATCAACGAGACGATGCTGCCGAGCACCGCCGCCAGATCGACCGGCTCGTTGTGGACCTCCATCCGGCCGGCTTCGAGCTTGGCCTGATCGAGCAGGTTGTTGACCAGCCGCAGCAGGTGATTGCCGCTCTCGCGCACGTTGGCGAGATAGCGCAGCTCGCGCGCCGTCATCTTCGAGGCGGCGGAGGACTCCAGCAGCTCGGAGAAGCCCAGAATCGAGGTCAGCGGCGTGCGCACCTCGTGCGAGAGGCTCGCCAACAGCTCGCGCCGCGCGCGATCGGCGTCGCGCACCCGGGCGGCGCCCTGGTCGAGCGCCGCCAGGTGCTCGGCGAGCGCGCGCGCGTAGCGGGCCAGATCGTCGGTCCTTTCGCCGACCTCCCGCTCGAGCTCCGCCGCGCGCAGCTCCATCCGTCGCGTCCGCGCGAGCACCGCGAGGGCGATCAACGCCCCGGCCGTCAGGGCGCCCAGCAGCCGCACCGGCGCGGTCTGCCAGAGCTTCGGGCGGACCTCGATCGCCAGCGCCGACGCCGCTCCCCACGGCGCGTCGCCCAGCGCCGCCCGCGCCTCGAGCCGGTAGCGACCGGGATCGAGGTTGGTGAAGTCGCGCACGGGCAGCGCCGCCGACTCCGACCAATCGCGGTCCAGCCCCGCCATCCGGAACTGGAAGCGGACGCCGCTCTCGCGCCGGAACGTGAGCGCCCGCACGCTGACCCGCAGGCTCCGCTCGCCGGGCACCAGCGCGACCGGATCGGAGCCGAGCCAGCGCGACCGCCCGCCGCGATCCACGGCGCTGAACGGCGCGCGATAGACCTGACCCGAGCTCGTCTCGACGCGCTCGAAGGTGACTTGCGGCGACGGCGCGGCAGGCACGGCGAGATCCGACGGGAAGACGGTCACGCCCCCCTTGAACCCGAACCAGGCGCGCCCGGCGAGGTCGCGCGCGAACGCTCTCGAATGGGCCACCTCGGTGGCGATCGTCCCGCTCGAGCGATCGAAGCGGGCGAGCAGGTCGCCCCGCCCGCCGCGCCCGAGCGGATCGAACAACAGCACGCCGCGGTTGGTGCCGAGCAGGAGTCGACCCTCGCCACCGTCCGCGATGGCGAGCACGAGCGCGCCGCCGAGCTCGCCGTCGACCGAGAAGCGGTCGAACCGCGGCGCACCTGCCTCGAAGCCGGCGAGGCGGGCGATGAAACCGAAGCCTCCCACCCAGAGCTCGCCGTCGGGCGTGCGGGCGAGGCTGCGGGCCGCCGCGACCGCGGGCTCCTGGCGGGAGGTCCAGCCCGCGAAGCGGTCGCCGTCGCGCCAGCTCAATCCCTCGTTGTGGGCGACCCAGAGGCGGCCGTCGCGATCCTCCGCGAGCGTGTAGGAGCGCCGGTTGGCGAGGCCATCGGACTCTCGGTACATCTCGAAGCGCATCCGCCCGCCCGCCGGTCCGGGGCGCGAGCGAGCCAGGCCATCCGTCGTCGCCACCCAGAGCGTGCCGCTGCCGTCGAGCAGCAGGTCGAGCACGTAGGAGGCGGTCAACCCGTCCTCGCGCCCGAAGCGCTCGCAGGTGCCCCTCGCCGGTGGCAGCCGGCAGAGGCCCTGCTCCGTCCCCACCCAGAGCGCCCCGTTGGCTTCGGCCGCGAGCGCCCAGACCCAGTTGCCGGGCAGCCCCTGGCGCCGGTCCCAGCTCGCGACCGCGGGCTCGCCATGAGGCCCGAGGTCGAGCCGGGCCAAGCCGCCGACGGTGCCGATCCACATGCCGCCGCGCGGGTCGGCCGCGAGCGCGTAAGCGTGGCGGCCGGGCAACCCTTCGGCCGTACCGTAGCTCCACAGATCGCTACGGGAGAGGCGGGCGAGCCCGCCCTCGGTGCCGACCCAGAGCGTTCCTTCGCGGTCCTCGAAGAGCGCGCGCACCTGATCGTCCGGCAGCCCGCTCGGCTCGCGCCAACTCAGGCAGCGGCGCAGGGACGGCAGCTGGCAGACCGCCAGCCCGCTGTCGCTCGAGCCGATCACCAGCTGGTCGTTCGGCCGCACCAGCAGGGCGTAGAGGTCGTCGCCGGGGAGGCCGTCCGCGTGCGTCAGCCGGCGGAAGCTCCCCTGGTCCCAGATCGCCAGCCCGCCTCCGCGCGTGGCGAGCAGGATGCGGCCCCGACTGTCCTCGGTGATCGACCGCACCACGCCGTGCCCGAGACCGTCGCGCTCGTCGTAGACCCGGCAGGCGGCCAGGCCGCCGTCGCCGTCGAGCTCGCAGCGCGCCACGCCGGCGCCCCGGGAGCCCACCCACAGCGAGCCGTCCGCGGCCGGCCAGAGCGAGTAGACGTAGTCGTCGGCGAGCCCATCGTCGCGCGTGAAAGCGCGCATGCGGCGGCCGTCGTGGAGCAGCAGGCCGCGCTCGGTGCCGAACCAGAGCCGGCCCGCGCCGTCGGCTCGGCTCACCCACACCGGCGAGGGCGAGAGGCCGCCGAGGTCGGCGACCACCTCGACGCGCCGCCCGTCGTAGAGGGCTAACCCACCGTTGGTACCGATCCAGAGGCGGCCGCGACCATCCTCGAGCACGTTGCGGACGTTGGCGCTCGGCAGCCCCTCGGGCACCGAGAGGCTCGAGAATCGCTCGCCGTCGAAGCGGGCGAGTCCCCAAGTGGTCGCCGCCCAGAGGTAGCCGTTGCGGTCCTGGCGGACGTCCCAGACCTGGGTCCCGGCGAGCCCGTCGTCGGCGGTGTAGAGCGTGAAGGGGAGCTGCTGGGCGTCGGCTCGAGAGGGCTGCGACAACACGCCGGCGAGGAGCGCGAGCAGGACCGCCCGCCTGGCGGGCGAGTACCGACCGCGAGCGCTCCCATCCATCATCGGCCACCCCTCCGGTCCCCGGCCGCGAGGCCGCGCCGAGCGTAGCACGCGCCAAAGGCGCCGGCGGCTACTCGGTCGAGACCTTCGTCCCGGGGCTGGCCAGTGCGGCGTCGAGGGCGTGCCAGGCGAGGGTGGCGCACTTGACGCGCATCGGAAACTCGGCGACCCCGGCGAGCGCCACCAGCTTGCCCAGCCGTTCGGGATCGATCGACGCCGCGCCGGTCACCGCGGCGCGGAAGTCGGCCGCGAGCCGCTCGGCTTCCGCTCGCGTGAGACCCTGGAGCGCCTCGCACATCAGCGACGCCGAGGCGGTCGAGATCGCGCAGCCGGAGCCGTCGAAACCGACGGCGCGCAGGCGCTCGCCGTCGAGCTCGACGAAGACCTTGACCCGGTCGCCGCAGAGCGGATTGAACCCCTCCGCTTCGTGATCGGCGCCCGCCGGCCGCCCGCGGTGACGGGGGCTGCGGTAGTGGTCGAGCAGGACTTCCTGGTAGAGGTCTTCGAGCTCCGACATGGCCGCTATCCGAACAGTGTGCGCGCTTTCTCGACCGCCGCGGCCAGCGCCTCGACCTCCGCCGCCGTCGAGTAGGCGGCGAAGGAGGCGCGCACGGTCGCCGGCACGCCCAGCCGCCGCATCAGCGGCTGCGCGCAGTGGTGCCCGGCCCGCACCGCGATCCCTTCGTGATCGAGCACGGTGCCGACGTCGTGGGCGTGGATCCCCTCGACCAGGAACGAGACGACGCCGGCGCGCTCGCGCGGCCGCCCGAGCACCACCACCCGCGGGATCCGCTCGAGCCGGGCGACCAGCTCGGCGGCGAGCGCGGACTCGTGGGCGGCGATGCGGGCCGGACCGAGCGCGGTCATCCAGTCGAGCGCGGCGGCGAGACCGACCGCCTCGGCCGCCGCCGGCGTGCCGGCCTCGAAACGCTGCGGCGGCTCGGCGAAGTCGGTGGTCTCGTCGCCCACGGTCCGGATCATGCCGCCACCGGTCTGGTAAGGGGGCAGCTCGCGGCCGAGCTCGCGCCGGATCCAGAGCGCGCCGATGCCGGTCGGGCCGTACGTCTTGTGGCCGGAGAAAGCGTAGGCGTCGCAGCCCAGGGCGGCGACGTCGACCGGCAAGTGGGGCGCGCCCTGGGCCCCATCGACCACCACCAGGGCGCCCACCCGGCGCGCCCGCGCCGCGATCTCGGCCACCGGCAGCACGGTGCCGAGGGCGTTCGAGACGTGCGGCAGCGCCACCACCCGCGTGCGCCCGCCGAGCCAGCGGTCGATCTCGTCGAGCGTCACGTCGCCGTCGGCGTCGATGTCGGCGATCCGGAAGCGCGCGCCGCGCTCGGCGGCGAGCCGCTGCCAGGGGACGAAGTTCGAGTGGTGGTCGAGGCGGGTGACCAGGATCTCGTCGCCGGCCCCGATCCGGCTGGCGAGCCCGGCGGCGAGCAGGTTGATCCCCTCGGTGGTGCCGCGGACGAACGCCACCTCGGACGGCTCGGCGGCGCCGAGGAAAGCGGCGACGGTCGCGCGCGCGGCCTCGTAGGCAGCCGTGGCCTCGGCCGAGAGGCGGTGGACGCCGCGCGCCACCGAGGCGTTCGACTCGCCGTAGAACCGCTGCAGCGCCTCGAGCACCGCGCGTGGCTTCTGCGCCGTGGCCGCGCTGTCGAGGTAGACGAGCGGCCGGCCGCCGAAGCGGCGGCCGAGGATCGGGAACTCGGCCCGCACCCGCTCGACCTCGAGCGGCGGCGCGCCGGCCGCCGTTTCCGTCCGCGCCGGGATGGTCATCGTCGCTTCGTCCTCCTCCGTCCCGCGCGGCGCCTCAGACGGCGTCGCGCACGACCTCGCCCTGCGGCACCCAGGCGAACAGGAACTCCTGCAGCTCACGATGCAGCGCCGGCACCTTTACCCGCTCGACCAGGTCGGCGGCGAAGGCGTAGGTGAGCAGGCTGCGCGCCGCTTCGATGCCGATGCCGCGCGAGCGCAGGTAGAAGACCGCCTCGTCGTCGAGCTGGCCGACCGTCGAGCCGTGGGTGCACTTGACGTCGTCGGCGTAGATTTCGAGCTGCGGCTGCGAGTGGGCGATCGCCTCCTCGGAAAGCAGCAGGTTGCGGTTGGTCTGCTTGGCGTCGGTCTTCTGCGCCCCGGGGTGGACGTGGATGCGCCCCGAGAAGACCGCGCGCGCGCGCCCGTCGAGCACCCCCTTGTAGAGCTCGTGGCTGGCGCAGTGGGGCGCCAGGTGGTCGACCCGCATGTGGGTGTCGACCAGCTGCCGGTCCTCGACCAGGTAGAGGCCGTTGAGCGTCGCCTCGCTCCCCTCACCGGCGAGAGCGCCGCGGATGTCGTGGCGGACGATGGCGCCGCCCAGCGAGAAGGAGTGGCTGGCGACGTTGGCCGCCCGCGCCGTCTCCACCGCGATCCCCGACAGGTGGAACGCCGCCCGGCTCTCGCGCTGCAGCTTGTAGTGGTCGACCACCGCCGCCCGAGCCGCCACCAGCTCGGTCACCGGGCAGGTCAGATAGATCGCGCCGGGTGCGCCGGCGAAGCTCTCGACGACCGTCGCCTGGCTCGCCTCGCCGGCGAGGATCAGGGTGCGCGGGAAGCTCGCCTGGGGCTCCGGCGATGCGGTCGAGTAGAAGATCAGGTGGAGCGCCGTCTCGACCACCGCGCGCGGCGCCACCTCGACCACCGCACCGTCTTCGAACAGCGCGGTCGAGAGCGCCAGGAACGGGTGGGCGTCGAAGCGGGCCTTGCGGCCGAGCACGGCAGCGAGCCCGCCGGCGTCGCGCGCCAGCCGCCGCGCCAGGCTCTCGATGGCGACTCCTTCGGGCAGCAGGGTCGCCGACAGCTCGGGCGCGAACCGACCGTCGACGAAGACCAGCTCGCAGGTGCCGTCGAGGCGAAAACGGGCGATCTCCTCGGCGAGCTCGGCCGCCCGCGCGCCACTCCAGGGTCGCGGCGCGACGAAGCGGAGCTTGGCCACCGGCGCGACGTTGGTGTGACGCCACTCCTCGTCCCGGAGGCTCGGCAGCCCGAGGGCGCGGAAGCGACCGGCGGCTTCGGCGCGCAGGGCGGTGAGCGCCGCCGGCTCGGCGCGGGCCAGGGCCGCGTCGAGCTCGGCGGCGAAGGGGGAGGCTTCGACCAGGGTCTCGCTCATCGCTCGGATCCCCGCCTCAGGCCCCGGCGCCCGCCGGCTCGACCTCGAGCCAGGAGTAGCCCTTGTCCTCGAGCTCGAGCGCCAGCTCCTTGCCGCCCGATTGGACGATGCGGCCGTCGATCAGGACGTGCACGAAGTCGGGAACGATGTAGTTGAGCAGCCGCTGATAGTGGGTGATGACCAGGAACGAGCGCCCCGGCGCGCGCAGCGAGTTGACGCCGTCGGCGACGATCCGCAGCGCGTCGATGTCGAGCCCGGAGTCGGTCTCGTCGAGCACGCACAGCGTCGGCTCGAGCACCGCCATGTGGAAGATCTCGTTGCGCTTCTTCTCGCCGCCCGAGAAGCCCTCGTTGACCGGGCGCTGGAGCAGCGACTCGTCGAGCCCGACCAGCTTGACCTTCTGCCGCACCAGCTTGAGGAAGTCGACGGCGTCGTACTCGGGCAGGCCGCGGTGCTTGCGCACGGCGTTGACCGCCGCCTTGAGGAAATAGGTGTTCGACACGCCGGGAATCTCGACCGGGTACTGGAAGGCGAGGAACAGCCCTTCGCGCGCCCGCTCCTCGGGCGGCAGCTCGAGCAGGTCCTTGCCGTCCATCAGGACGCGGCCCGCGGTGACCTCGTAGTCCTCCTTGCCGGCGAGCACCTGGGCGAGGGTCGACTTGCCGGAGCCGTTGGGGCCCATCATGGCGTGGACCTCGCCCGGACGGATGGTCAGATCGAGGCCGCGCAGGATCTCGCGGCCCTCGACGTTGGCGTGCAGGTTCTGGATCTCTAGGAGCATTCTGGGTTCGTCCTGTTCGGTTGCTGGGCCGGGGCGGCGTGGCTCAACCGACGCTCCCCTCGAGCGACACCGCCAGCAGCTTCTGCGCCTCGACCGCGAACTCCATCGGCAGCTCGCGGAAGACCTCCTTGCAGAAGCCGTTGACGATCATCGACACGGCGTCCTCGGTCTCGATGCCACGTTGGTTGCAGTAGAAGATCTGGTCCTCGCCGATCTTCGAGGTGGTCGCCTCGTGCTCCATGCGCGCGCTCGGGTTCTGGACGTCGATGTAGGGGAAGGTGTGGGCGCCGCAGCGGTCGCCGATCAACATCGAGTCGCACTGCGAGAAGTTGCGCGCGCCGTCGGCGCCGGCGAGGATCTTGACCTGGCCGCGGTAGGTGTTCTGCCCGTGCCCGGCCGAGATCCCCTTCGAGACGATGTTCGAGCGCGTGTTCCTGCCGACGTGGATCATCTTGGTGCCGGTGTCGGCCTGCTGGTGGTTGTTGGTCACCGCCACCGAGTAGAACTCGCCGATCGAGCCGTCCCCCTTGAGCACGCAGGAGGGGTACTTCCAGGTGATCGCCGAGCCGGTCTCGACCTGGGTCCAGGAGATCTTCGAGCGGTGGCCCTTGCACAGGCCCCTCTTGGTGACGAAATTGAAGATCCCTCCCTTGCCCTCGGCGTCGCCGGGGTACCAGTTCTGGACCGTCGAATACTTGATCGACGCGTCGTCGAGCGCCACCAGCTCGACCACCGCGGCATGGAGCTGGTTCTCGTCGCGCATCGGCGCGGTGCAACCCTCGAGGTAGGAGACCGCGGCCCCCTCCTCGGCGACGATCAGTGTGCGCTCGAACTGGCCGGAGTTCCTGGCGTTGATCCGGAAATAGGTGGACAGCTCCATCGGGCAGCGGACGCCCTTCGGCACGAAGACGAAGGAGCCGTCCGAGAAGACCGCGGAATTGAGGGCCGCGAAGAAGTTGTCGTTGGGCGGCACCACCGAACCGAGATACTTGCGGACCAGCTCCGGATGCTCGCGCAGCGCCTCGGACATCGAGCAGAAGATGACTCCGGCCTCGGCCAGCTTGTCCTTGAACGTGGTCGCCACCGACACGGAATCGAACACCGCGTCGACCGCCACCCCGGCGAGCTTCTCCCGCTCGTGGAGCGGGATGCCGAGCTTCTCGTAGGTGCGCAGCAGCTCGGGGTCGACCTCGTCGAGCGACTTGGGACCGTCCTTCATCGACCGCGGGGCGGCGTAGTAGGAGATCGCCTGGTAGTCGACCGGCTGGTAGCGGACGTTGGCCCAGGTGGGCTCCTTCAGGGTCAGCCAGTGGCGGTAAGCGGCGAGGCGCCAGTCGGTCATCCAGGCGGGCTCGCGCTTGACCGCGGAGAGCCGGCGGACGACCTCCTCGGACAGGCCGGGCTCGAAGGTGTCCTGCTCGATCGGCGTCTCGAAGCCGAACTTGTACTCGCGGGTGGCGAGCTGCTCGACGGTCTGGGAATCGGTGGTCGACATCTCGGATTTCCTCTCGTTGGCTCGGGCGCGGAGGGCTTCGGGGGCCTCAGGCAGGCTGGCGCAGGCTCGCGCCGGCGCCCGGCCGGGCGGCGCCGAGCTGGATCAGCGGCGGCCCGGCGGGCCGGGCGAGGTCCTCCAGCGTGATGGTGCCGAGCGCGGTGTCGACGGCCTCGTTGATCCGCTGCCAGTGCGCCCGAACCGAGCAATAGGTTTCGTGCTCGCATTCGCCCGGGCTGCCGTCGATGCAGACGGTGAGCGCGACCGGACCCTCGAGCGCGCGCACGATCTGGGCCGCGGAGATCTCGGCCGGTCGGCGGGCCAGGGAGTAGCCCCCCTTGACGCCCCGGTGGGAGCGGACCAACCCGTTGCGCGCCAGCAATTTGAGGATCTTGGCGACCATCGGCTGCGGCAGTCGCGTCTCGTGCGCGAGCTCGGGCGCGTTGGCCACTTTCTCGGGCTCCGCGGCCAGCTCGGAGAGCAGGACGAATCCGTAGTCGGTCTGCTTCGTCATCCGGATCATCGTCGGGGACCTCGATAAACAGTACAGATTAAGTACTGTTTCCCGCCAATGATACGGACTTGAGACGGAAAGTCAACGGGCAGGCGGCGACGGCGCCGGCTCAGCCGTCGAGCAGCTCGCGGACCTTGCGCTCGAGGACGTCGGCGCTGAAGGGCTTCTGCAGGAAGGCGGCGCGCTCCTGCAGGACGCCGTAGCGGAAGATCAGGCTGTCCGAATAGCCCGACATGTAGAGCACCCGCATCTTCGGGTAGTGGCGCAGCAGCCGCTGCGCGAGATCGCTGCCCGACACGCCCGGCATCACGATGTCGGTCAGTAGCAGGTCGAACTCCTCGCTGGTGCGGCCCGACAGCTCGATCGCCTCGGCGGCGTTGGCGGCCGCAAAGACCCGGTAGCCGTGGTCGAGCAGGATCTGCTCGGCCAGGTTGCGGATCAGGTCCTCGTCCTCCACCAGCAGAATCGATTCGCGCTGCGGCACCGCGACCCGGTGCTCGCCGCTCGGCCGTGCCGCCGGCCGTTCCGCCGGCGAGGCCTCCGGGAAGTAGACGTGGAAAACCGTGCCCTGGCCGGGATGGGAGTCGGCGAAGATGTAGCCCTCGCACTGTTTGACGATGCCGTAGACCGTCGACAGGCCCAGCCCCGAGCCCTTGCCCAGCTCCTTGGTGGTGAAGAAGGGCTCGAAGATCCGCGCCATCGTCGCGGCGTCCATCCCTTCACCGGTGTCGCGCACCGACAGCCGCGCGTAGCCCGGGTGCGGCACGAACTCGAGCCCGCGGCGGCGGATCTCGAGCGGGTCGGCCGGCGCGGTCGCGAGCTCGATGCGGCCGCCGCGCGGCATCGCGTCGCGCGCGTTGACCATCAGGTTGACCAGCACCTGCTCGACCAGCGTCGGGTCGGCGAGGATCCGCCCGATCCGCGCCTCGGCGAGGTTGACCACCACCACCTCGTCGCCGACGATGCGGCGCAGCATCCCCAATCGCTGCTCGATCATCCGGTTGAGGTCGATCTCCTTCGGCATCGCCGGCTGCCGGCGGCCGAACGCCATCAGCTCGCGGGTCAGGTCGGCCGCGCGCTCGCCCGCCTTCAGGATCTCCATCACCTCGCCGCGCATCGGATCGGTGGCGCGCAGGCGGGCGAGGATCCGCTCGCCGTAGCCGCTGATCGCGGTCAGGAGGTTATTGAAGTCGTGCGCCACTCCCCCCGCCAGACGCCCCACCGCCTCCATCTTCACCGCCTGCCGCAGCTGCTCCTCGAGCCGCCGCCGCTCGCTGACGTCGCGGCCGGTGCCGTGGATCGCCGCAGCCCGGCCGTCGCGCTCGACCAGCCGCGAGCTGACCTCGACCTGGACGAAACGACCGTCCTTGGCCCGCAGGCGGACCTCGTAGGTGGTGCGCGCGCGGTCGCCGCTCACCTTCTCCCGGATCGCCCGGCGGACGATCTCCTGCTGCTCGGGCTCCGGAATCAGCTTTTCCCAGGGCTCGCCGACGATCTCGTCGAGCTCGTAGCCGAGCAGGGTCGCCATGGCGCGGTTGGCCGACAGGAACCGGCCCTCGAGAGATATCGACCAGACCAGATCGGTGGCGTTCTCGACCAGCTCGCGGTACTTCTCCTCGTTCTCGCGCAGCTCGCCCACCACCCGCTGCCGCTCCCGGGCGGCGCCGAAGAGCGCCGCCACCGCCCGCAGCGCCCCGGTCTCCTCGGGCGTCCACTCGCGCGCGCCGCGGGTCTCGTGGCAGCCGATCAGCCCCCAGAAGCGATCCGCGACGAAGATCGGCGCCACCAACTGCGTTTCGATCCCGAACCCGCGCAGGAACTCGGCCAGCTCCGGGCTGCACTCGGCGGTCGACTTGGCCACCGTCTCGCCCCAGCTCAGGGGGACGGTGATCTCCTGGAAGCGCTCGTCGAGCAGCCCCAGCTGCTGGAGCTCCGGGTTGTCGAGTTGCCGCGGCACGCCGTCGGCGACCCACTCCCAGCGCAGATCCGAGACGATGCGGCCGCTCGCCTCGAAGCGGTTCTCGAACACGTAGACGCGCCCGACGTCGAGCGTCCGGCCGATCACGTCGAGAATTCGGCGGGTCGAGGCCTCGAGGTCCTCGGTCGAGAGGAAGCGCTGGGCGACGGTCGAGACCGCGTGCAGGAGGCGGCTGCGGCGCTCGAGCTCCGCTTCGTCGCGGGCGCGATCGGTGACGTCGACCGACACCGCCATCGCCGCGACCACCTCGCCCTGGCCGTCCCCGAGCGGCGTCAGCCGGGTCTCGAAGACGCGCCCGCCGAACTGCGCCCGGGTGAAAGAGCCTTCGCCGGCGAGCGTGCGCCGCACCTGGCTGATCAGCTCCGGCTGCACGGCGAAGAGCGCGAAGAAGTCGCGGCCGACGAGCGCCTGGGGATCGAGGCCGAGCGTCGAGATCACGGCGCCACGCGCGAAGGCGATCGAGCCGTCGCGCCGCACCGACCAAACCGCCACCGGCAGCGCGTCGAGCACCTCGGCGAGCCAGCGCTCGCCGGACCAGTCCGAGGCGAAATCCCGCGGCGTCACCGGATCGAGTCTCCGCTCAGCTCCGGTCGCTCACGGGGGGCGCCGCCGCGGCCGGCGTCGACGGATCTCCGAGCGGGGTCGCCGCCGCGCCCGCCGGCGCGCCGGCGCCGCCATCGAGCAGCACCGCGACCCAGCGCGTGCCGGGCGAGCTCTCGAGCAGCATCTTGAGCGCCATGGTCAGCGGCACCGAGAGAAACATCCCGACCGGGCCCCACAGCCAGCCCCACACCACCAGCGAGACGAACACCGCCAGCGGCGAAAGCCCGAGCCGCCGGCCCATCAGCGCCGGCTCGAGCAGGTTGCCGAGCAGCAGGCCGAGCGTCAAATAGCCGACCGCCACCGCCAGGGCCTTCGCCGGGTCGTACTGGACGAAGGCGATCACCATCGCCGGCGCCGCGGCCAGCACGGCGCCGATGTTCGGGATGAAATGGCAGGCGAAGGCGATCAGCCCGCACAGGACCGGGAAGTCCAGTCCGAGCAGCGCCACCCAGAGGCCGGCCGCGACGCCGATCAGCGCCGACATCGCGGTCTTGATCCAGAGGAAGCGCTGCAGCTCCCCCGACACGCGCGCGAACTGACGGACGCCGGCGCGCACCGGTGCCGGCAGGCGCGCCAGCTTCTCCGGGAACGCGGCGGCCTCGAACAGCAGGAAGACCAGCGTCAGCAGCACCACGGTCGTCTCGGTGGCGAGCAGGAAGGCCCCGCGCACGGTGCCGCCGGCGAGCTCGACGATCGCCTCCGGGCTGCGATACCGGGGCGGGATCCAGTCGGGCAGCGAGATCCCCTTGCCCTCCCACCACTCGACCGTGTACTGCGCCCGCTCCTGGAGCGAGCGGTAGTAGTGCGGGCCGACCTCGCGAAACTCGGCCAGCGAACCGAGCAGCAAGCCGGCGAAGAGGGCCATCACGACGCCGATCAGCGCCATGGTGACCAGCACCGCGACGCCGGTCGGCACGCGCCGGCGGCGCAAGCCGTCGAAGAGGGGGAGCGCCAGCAGCGCCAGAAAGAGGGAGAAGGCGAGGGGGGCGAGCAGCGCCCGGCCGGCGCGCAAGCCACCGAGGACCACCACACCGGCCGCCAGGCCCCAGAGCCAGCGCAGACTCGGGCTCGCCGATTCGCGCGCCGGCTCGGTCATGAAGTCAGTCTAGCATCGGGATCCGCCCCGATTCGGGCGGCGCGGCGGTCGATCCTGGCGCGCCCCGTCGCGCGGCGGGTAGGATTCCGCGCGGAACGTGAAGAGATCCCTCCTCTCGCTCGCCGGCATCGCCGTCGGCGCGTTCGCAGCCTGGCTCCTCGTCACCAGCGTGGCGCCCGCGTCGTGGATCGCCGCCGGCGCGCCTTGCCCCCGCAACTGGGCCTGGCTGCCGGCCTGGCTGCCGCGCGCGAGCCCGCTCGCGGCCGTCGACTTCACCCTCGACGGCCGCGCCGGCCGGCTCTGCTACGGCCGTCCGTCGCTGCACTGGCGCAAGATGATCGGGGGGGCGGCGGTGCCTTACGGCGCGCTCTGGCGCACCGGCGCCAACGAGCCGACGACGCTCCACCTGACCACCGCGGCACGGCTCGGACCGGTCGCCCTGCTGCCCGGCAGCTACTCGCTCTACACCGTTCCGGATCGAGCTCGCTGGCGGGTGATCGTCAACGCCTCGACTCGCCAATGGGGGCTCGAGTCGGAGTACACGGAGCAGGTCCGCGCGCGCGAGGTGGGGCACTTCGACGTGCCCGCCGAGTCGCTCGACCAGCCGGTCGAGACGCTCACCTTCACGGCGCTGCCGGCCGCCGCGGGCGCCGTCGAGCTGCGCTTCGAATGGGAGCGCACCCGCCTGCGGCTGCAGCTCGCGCCGGGCCTCGGAGATCTCGACGACCCGGAGCTCGACGACGCGCGCCTCACCCCAGAAGATCTTTGAGCCGCCCGTAGCCCGCGCGCGACACCGGCAGCCGGCTGCCGTCGGCGAGAAAGGCGAGCCAGCTGTCCTTGCCGTAGCTTTCGAGCCGCTCCAGCCGTTCGATGTTCAGCAGGTAGGAGCGGTGGATGCGGACGAAGCGGCCGGCGTCGAGTTGGGCTTCCAGCTCGGCCAGGGTCTGCTGCTTGCGGTGGCGGGCGGCGCCGACCGCGAACACCACGTAGTCGTCCCGGGCTTCGATGAAGTCGATGCGCTCCGCCGCGAGCACGTGGATCTTGCCCTCCTCGCGCACCAGCACCCGCTCGAGTGGCCGCCCCGGCGGCCGCGCGGAGGCGGCCAAGCCCGCCGCGTCCGGACCGGTGGCGCGCTCCGCCCGTCGCGACCGGACCCGCTCGAGCGCCGCCGCGAGACGTTCGGGTTCGACCGGTTTCAGCAGGTAGTCGACGGCGTGGACCTCGAAGGCGCGCAGGGCGAACTCGTCGTGGGCGGTGACGAAGATCACCGCCGGAGCGTCCGCGCCGAGCAGCTCGAGCACTTCGAAGCCCGACAGCTTGGGCATCTGGATGTCGAGCAGGAGCAGATCCGGGCGGAGCTGCTCGCACAGCTTGACCGCCTCGTAGCCGTTGCCCGCCTCGCCCGCCACCTCGACGCCGGCGGCCGCCACCTGCTCGGCGAGGAACTGCCGCGCCAGCGGCTCGTCGTCGACGATCAGCGCCCGCATTCGCGCCTCAAGGCGCCACCGCGCGGGCGGGCAGCAGCAGCCGGACGAGGTAGCGCGCCGGCGCCGCCTCGATCTCGAGCCGGGCGTGGTGGCCGTAGAGCGCCTCGAGCCGCGCCCGCACGTTGGCGAGGCCGACGCCGGCGCCGCGCGAGGCCGGGCGCTCGGGATCGCACGGATTCTCGACCGCCAGCTCGAGCAGATCGCCGCGCCGTTGCGCGGAGATGCGGACCTCGCCCCCCTCGAGGCGGTGGGCGACGCCGTGGTGAACGGCGTTCTCGACCAGGGGCTGCAGCGCGAGCGGCGGCACGGCCAGCGAGAGCGTGTCCTCGGCGACCTCGAGCACGGGGCGGAGGCGTTCGCCGAAGCGGACCTCCTCGATCGCCAGGTAGGTTTCGGCGAGGTACATCTCCTCGGCCAGGGGGATCGCCTCCCGCCGCCCCAGCCCGAGGCTCTTGCGGAAGAACCCGGCCATCAGAAAGCACATCCGGCGCGCCGCCGGAGCGTCGGTGCCGATCAGCGCCGCCACCGAGTTCAGGCTGTTGAACAGGAAGTGCGGGTCGAGCTGCGCCTTGAGGGCGCGCAGCTCGGCCTCCCGGGCGTGAACCTGCAGCTCGAGCGCCCGCCGTTCGCCGGCGCGCGCCCGTTCGAGCGCCGCGAAGAGGCCGTGCAGCAGCACCGCGAGCGCGAACAGGAAGACGCCGAGCGCGAAGAAGAGCGGCTGCGCCTCGGCGAAGCGCGCGGGGGCGCCCGGTGCGAGCCCTGCGGCTGCGAGCAGCCGTGACCAGAGTTGTCCGAGGCCGGTCCAGAGAGCGGCGGCCGCGAAGGCCGCGACGGTGATGCCGACGATCCCTCGCGTGCCGATGCCGCCGAACAGGAGCGCCCGTACCGGGTACCAGACGGCGAGGCTCATGAAGGCGTAGACCAGCGCGAGTGGGACGCCCAGCCAGAGCGCCTCGGCGAGCGGGCCGGGCGCCACCGCGGTCGTCAGCAGCGCGAGCAGCAGGCCGAAAGCGGCCGCCACCGCCAGGTAGCCGGCCAGCCGGGCCGGACGGGCGAGCACCGGGTGCATCGTCGGGCCCACGCTAGTTCGAGACCTCGACGCCACCCATGACGGCGAGCCCGCGCAGCACGAGCCGGCCCTGCGGTGGCCCGGCCGCCGGGCGCGTCTTGTCCTCGTAGCCGCCCAGCAGCACGTTGATCTCGCTGTCGACCCGCCAGCTCTCGGGGACCTTGATCACCACACCGCCCCAGAAGGCGAACACCTCGACCACCGCACCGCCGGGGACGGTGCGGGCACCGCGCAGGTCGATCTCGACGCCGCCCATCACCGCCGAGAGGTCACCCGCCCGTAGCGCCCGCCCGGTCCACTTCTTCTCGTAGCCGCTCATCAGGGCGAACGCCTTGACCACGTCGCTCTCACCCGGCTCCGGCTCGCCCGTCGGTGTCCCGGCCGGCGCTCCCTCCTGCGCGCTCGCCGCGACGGCTCCGAGCGACGGTCGGCCCTCGAGCGCCCGCCACACCAGCGTGCCGCCCAGGGCGAGCAGCGCCGCCGGCAGCGCCAGCTCGAAGAACCCGAAGTCGACCAGCTCGAGCCGGTCGGCGAGCAGCCAGAGGCCGGCGGCGATGGCGCCACCACCCCAAAGCGCGGTGCGGCTCCCCCAGTGGTTCGCCACCAGCGCCGCGCCGAGAGTGATCCAGAACGCCGGCCAGAAGAAGCGCAGGAAGAGGCGCGCGTCGGCCAGCTCCAGGTTGTCGAGCAGGATCGCCCCGCCGAGCACGGCGATGCCGATTCCCATCACCAATCGGGCGGAGATCCAGCTGGGCTGTCTAGCGGACATCGTCGACCTCCTTCGCTCTCGCGGCGCTACTCCGCCGGCCGCCGAGAGCGTCGAAGGCCAGCAGCAGACCGCCCGCGATGACGAAGACCGGCCAGGCGGTCCGGTAGGAGAGACCGCCGATCCGCTCCACCGAGACCCAGCCGTAGAGGCCGGCGAGCAGGAACCAGACACCGCTGCGCCGCGTCTCGCCGTCCGGGCCGAGCGCCAGCTTCGCCGCGCCGATCACCAACGGAATCAGGTACCAGTAGCGTCCCAGGTCGAACGGCGGCACGACGCCGAGATTGCCGAGCAGCCAGAGGCCGCCCACCGCGACCAGAACCAGGCCGATCACCAACCGTCCGATCGCGATCCCGCCTCGTTGCGTCCCCTTCATCCTCGCCTCCTCGCCGCCGCCAGCCGGCGTCTTGGGGAGACTACGCAACCTCGCGCGCCGCGTCGCGACCTCACCGGCGAACGGCGGTCGCACACCGGCGAATCGAGCCGCCCGTGCCACCGAATCGGAGACGTGCGCGACGCCGGATTGCTCCCTCGCGCGACACGGAATCGCTCCTTCGCGCGGCGCCGAACCACTCCTCCGCGAGCGCTCTCTTCGTCGGCGACGAAAAAAAAGTTGCTCCAACCTCTTGTGTATTCGCGAAAAATGTTGACAATTACGTCAAACAAGTCTCCTCCGCATTCCACTTCTGCCGGGCCATCTCGCGCGAGAGGCGGCAGCGCACAAACGGAGCGGAGGAGGACGGCTCGCAGCGAGTCGTCGAACCGGAGGAGGACACGAATGGCAGCGAAGAAGAAGGCAGCCAAGAAGGCCGCGAAGAAGCCCGCCAAGAAGGCCGCGAAGAAGGCAGCCAAGAAGCCGGCGAAGAAGAAGGCAGCCAAGAAGGCCGCGAAGAAGCCTGCCAAGAAGGCCAAGAAGGCCGCCAAGAAGGCCGCCAAGAAGCCGGCGAAGATGAAGGCAGCCAAGAAGCCCGCCAAGAAGAAGGCCGCCAAGAAGGCCGCCAAGAAGCCCGCCAAGAAGGCCAAGAAGGCGAAGAAGCCCGCCCGCAAGAAGATGGCTGCTCCGGCCCCCGCTCCGGCGGCTCCGGCCATGCCTGCGATGTAAGCCGCTCCACGCAACTCGCACTTCCGAGGCCCCGGCGTCGCGAGACGCCGGGGCCTTTTCATCTCCACCGCGATCCGCGCCGCGCCCGCGCCAGCCGCTGCTGGTGCGGGCTGGCGCCGCGGTCGCGCGCCGTAGGAGACCACCGAACGCCGGCAGGTTCGCTGCCGCGGTTCTCGTATAATCGCCTTCCCACGGTTTCGCCCGCTCACGCCCTCCCCCAACTCCACGAAGGAGTCCACCGTGTCGAAGAAGATCCTAGCCCTCGCCCTCGCGGTCCTGGTTTCGGCCGCCGGCGCCGCGTTCGCCAAAGAGAAGTTCAAGTTCGAGGTCACCGTGACCGACGCCGAGCAGGCCCCGATGGAAGGTGCCTCGGTGTCGCTGACGGCGGCCTCCGGCGAGCCCTTCACCGTCTCCGGCGTCACCGACAAGAAGGGCCGCTTCAAGGGCGAGTTGCCCGACTTCGCCCGCGTTTACGTTCTCAAGGTCGGTAAGGAGGGCTACGCCGCCCGCGAGGAGTCCGTCGATCTGCCGGCGCAGAAGCTGAAGAGCAGCATGACCGCCGAGCTCGGCCTCGCACTGGTGCCGCGCGACCACGTCACCATCTACAACGAGGGGGTCCAGGCGCTGCAACTGCACGACACCGAGACCGCGATCGCCCGTTTCGAGGAGGCAGCGGCCGGCAAGCCCGACTTCAAGGAAGCGTGGCGAGCCCTGGCCAGCCTCTACGACATGCAGAAGGACTACGAGCGCTCGCTCGAGGCGGCGGCGAAAGTGCTGGCCATCGATCCCGCCGACGTCGAGGCGCTGCGCAGCCGGTTCGACTCGCTCGAAGCCCTGGGCCGCAGGGAGGAGTCGGCCGCCGCCTTGGAGCAGCTCGCCGCGCTCGACCGCACGCCGGACACCGCGAAGCTCCTCTACAACGCCGGCGCCGAGGCCTGGAACAGCCAGCACGGCGATCTCGCCCGCAAGCGCTTCGCGCAGGCGCTCGAGATCGACCCCAAGCTCTACCAGGCGCACTCCGCGCTGGCCGAGATCCACGTCGCGGGCCAGGAATACGCCGAGGCGGTCGCCGAGCTCGACCGCGCGTTGGCGATCACGCCGCGCAACTTCCGCGCCTACGAGCGCAAGATCGAGATCCTCAAGGCGATGGGCAAGACGGCCGAGGCGGCCGAGGTCGAGAAGACGCTGGCGGAGCTGCGCGGCGGCTCGTGAGTCCGGCGGGAGGCGGCCAGCCTTGAGCTTCCGGAGGCTGGTTGTCGGCGCCGTGCTGGCCGCCGCGGCGCTCGCGTTCTGGGCGGCCGGCCGGCCGACCGGAGAGCCGGGGGCCGAACTGGTCGACTGGCGCCGCGAGCCGCTGCAGGAGCCGACCGACCAACCCGCTTTCATCCTCGCCACCCGGCGCGGCGAGCTCACCGTCGTGCCGCGGTACCGCTACGACATCGCCGCCTACGTCTTGGGCGCCGAGCGCTATCGATTCGACGACCTGGCCTTCCTGTCGCCGGTCGACCTGGCGCTCGCCTGGGGCGACCTGGCGGAGCCGGAGTGGCGGCGGGCGCTCGACGTCTCCCAGAGCTGGCGCTTCTACTTCTGGCGCACCGACAGCGCCGATCTCGACGCCGCTTACGTCATCTCCCACTCGGCCAACACCCACGTCCTGCCCGCCAACGCCAACGTGCGGCGCGCGCTGCTGGCGCTCGGGCGCGGCGACGAAGTGCGGCTGCGGGGCCTGCTGGTCGACATCCGAGGCGAACGCTTCCGCTGGACCACCTCGACCGTGCGCACCGACCACGGCGACGGTGGCTGCGAAGTGCTCTGGGTCGAGCAGGTCGACTTCGACGGCAGGACCTATCGATGACGCGGCCGACCACCGTCTGGCGCATCCTGGTCGGTGCCGTCCTGCTCGGCGCCCTCCTCGGCGCGGCGCCCGCGCCGGCACAGCCGCCCGACCTGCCCTGGCTCACCTTGGAGACCGAGCACTTCCGGTTGCACTGTCCGGCGGCCACGCGCCTCTGGTGCGAGCGGCTCGCCGCGCGGCTCGAGCCGGCGCGGGAAGCGGTCGCCGCGGCGGTCGGCCACTTCCCGGCGCGGACGATCGACCTGGTGATCGCCGATCCCGCCGCGGCGCCCAACGGCTCGGCCTGGCCACTGCTCGGCTCGCCGCGGGCGATCCTGTGGACGACGCCCCCCGCGGCGGCCTCGACCCTGTCACCGCACGGCGATTGGGGCGAGCTCGTGCTGGTGCACGAGCTGGTGCACCTGGCCCACCTGACACGCCCTTCGCGCGCACCGCTGCGCGGGCTGGCCGAGCGGACGCTGTGGCCGCTCTCGCCGATCGCCACCAAGGCGCCGCGATGGGTCATCGAGGGCTACGCGACGTTGGCCGAAGGGCGGCTGACCGGCTCGGGCCGGCCGCACGGCGCTTGGCGGCCCGCGCTGCTGCGCCGCTTCGCGCGCGCCGGACGCCTGCCCGATTACGGCGCGCTCTCCGCCGGCGACGACGCCTTCTTCGGCCGCTCGATGGCCTACCTCGCCGGTTCCGCCTACCTCGAGTGGCTGGAGACAAGGACCGAGCCGGGCGGCTTGGACCGGCTCTGGCGCCGCCTGACCGCGCGCACCGAACGCTCCTTCGTCGAGGCCTTCGCCGGCGTCTACGGTGAACGGCCCGACCGCCTCTGGGCCCGCTTCGCCGCCGAGACGACTGCCGAGGCCGTCGCCCGCGCCGAAGCCCAGGCGCCGACGCGGCGCGCCGGGGAGCTCTGGCTCGATCTCGCCGGCGCCACCTCGCACCTCGCCCTCGCGGCCGACGGCGAGCGGCTCGCTTTCGTCGAGCGGCGGCATCGCCGGCCGCCGCGCGTGGTCGTCGCCGCTACGGTGCCCGATGCCGAGGCCGTGCAGATGCGGCGCGAGCGGATCGCACGCCAGCTGACGCGCGACCCGGAGGACGCGCCGCCGATCGAAACCGGCCCAGAGCCGGTGCGCCGGCTCGCCGAGCGCGAGCTGGACCCGGGCGTCGAGATCGGCGGCGCTCGTTTCTTCGCGGACGGCGATCTCTTGCTGGCGCTCGGCGCGCCGGGGCCGCGGGGGGACCGCATCTTCGACCTTCACCGCTGGCGGCCCGGAGACCGCCGGGCCCGGCGCCTGACTCGTGGCGCCGGACTCACCGAGGCCGATCCTCACCCGGACGGTGGACGCGCCGTGGCGATCCAGCGCCGCGACGGTTTCTCCGCGCTGGTCGAGGTGGAGCTCGACGGCGGTGCGGTCCGCATCCTCGAGGGACCCGCCGTGGATCGCGGCTTCGATCAGCCCCGTTACTCGCTCGACGGCGGACGTCTCGCCTGGCTCGAGCATCGGCAGGGGCGCTGGCAGGCACGGCTCCGGCAGCTGCCCGACGGCGCCGCGGTCGAGCTCGAGCTGCCGGCCGGCGGCGAGCCGCTCCAGCTCGCCTGGCGCGCCGACGGCACGCTGCTCTACGCGGCCGTGGCGCGCGGCGACGCGATCGAGATCGAGGCGCTACCGGCCGCGGACGGCGCCCGTTGGCACCAGGTGACGCACGGCGCCGACGTCGCGCTCTACCCGACCCCAACGCCCGACGGGACGGCCCTCTTTCACCTCCTCGCCGACGCCGACGGCTTCGACCTGGCGCGCCTCGATCTCGACGCGGCCACCTGGCAGCCGGCAACCGCGCCACCGCCCTCGGTGCCGCGCCCCCCCTCGGTGGTCGCGGTGGGCGAAGCGCCGAGGCCCAGGGGGTACGGGCCGGGCCGCCTCGAGGCCTCGCCGCTCGTCGCCGGATGGAGCGGTGACAGCGCGGGACCGCTCGAGCTCGGGGTCCGCTGGGGCGATCTGCTCGGTCGCACCGAGCTGCTCGCGCTCGCCAGCGTCGGCGGCGGTGACGGACCGCGGGGCGCCCGGCTCGCCGGCGCCTGGCGAGGGTTCCCGCTCACTCTCGGACTCCAGGCGGTGCGCGTCGAGTTGGATGGGAACGAGCTCGACGGCGTCGAGGGTGACCAAGCCCAGCTCGACGGCGTCGAGAGTGACCCGACCGAGCTCGACGGCGTCGAGAGTGACCCGACCGAGCTCGACGGCGTCGAGCTCTCGCTCCGGGGGGTGCGGCGGGTGGGGGCGGCGCGGGTGGAGGCGGGCGGGGGGCTCGCGTGGGCGCGGTGGCGGCGCGGCGCCGGCGCGGGCACGGAGACGACGTCGCTCTGGGCCGACCTCGAGGTGAGCACGGTCCGGTCGCGCGGTGCGCTGTCGGCGCGGCCGCGGCTCACCTACGCCGCCGCGGTGCCGGTCGACGGCGCCTCGCGCGGCGAGCAGCAGCGCCTCTCCCTCGCGCTCGCCCTGGCGTCGCCACGCGGCCGGATCGAGCTCGGCCTCGGTCGGCGCGAAGTCCGAGGCCGGGGCGCCAGCTCGGCTCCGGTGCGGCTCGGCGGCGTCCCCTCCTCGCTGCTGCCCGAGAGCCTGCTGCCCGGCCGGGTCGCCCATCCGGCGCTGCCCGACGGCTCGCTCGCCGGCGAGCGGCTGGACCACTCGAGCTTGCGGCTGGGGTGGCGCGGCGTGCCGATCGAGCTCTTCGGCGATTGGTTCGAGGGCCCGGAGGAGAGACTGCGGCTGGTCGGCCTCGAGGCCCGCTGGTCACTCGCCGCGCCGCCGTTCCTCGATCTGCCGACGCTCGAGGCCCGGGCCGGCGTGGCGCGCCCGCTCGACGGTCGCCTCGAGGGCGACACCCGCTGGTGGCTCGGTCTCGTCATCCCGGCCCGCTTCGCCGCCGAGGCGCGCCTGCCCTGAGCGCGGCGGCGCGACGCCCCCGGCGCGGCGCGCGCTAGACTCCGGTCCTTGACTCAAGGCGACGGTCCCCCCGAGCGCTCGCTGCGCGAGCTGACCAGCCCCTTCGCCGAGGATCCCCGGCCGATCGAGCGGCTCTCGGTCGACGACCTCGAGGCGAGCTCGGACTGGCTGCGCGTGGTGGCCGCCTCGGCGACGCTCGGCGTCTTCGTCCACGATGGCGAGCGGATCCTCTGGGTCAACCGCGCGGTCGAGCGCATGACCGGTTTCTCGCGCGCGGAGCTGCTCGAACGCTCACCCCTCGATCTCGTCGATGCCGAAGCGCGGCCCTACCTCGCGGAGCGCTGGGCCGACCGGGCGCGCCGTCGCGACACCCTGCCGCGTCGCTACGAGGCGCGGCTGGTGGCCAAGGAGGGCGCCGACCGCTGGGTCGAGCTGTCGCTCACCACGATCGACCTGCGCGGCAAGCTGGCCGGCCTCGGCACCGTCTTCGACGTCTCCGAGCGCAAGCGGGCCGAGCAGGCGCTGCGCGCGAGCGAGGAGCGTCTCCAGCTCGCCCAGCAGGCGGGCGACATCATCGTCTGGGACTGGGACGTGCCGCAGGACCGTCTGGTCTACTCGGCCCACGCGCGCAATCTGCTGAATCTCGGCCCCAACGACACCACCACCGGGCGCGAGTTCTTCGCCCTGGTCCACCCGCAGGACCTGCCTCGGCTCGAATCGGCGCTCAAGGCGGCGCTCGAGGACGACCGCGACTACTTCGTCGAGCACCGGCTGGTGCTGCCGACCGGCCAGACCCGCTGGCTGGCACAGCGCGGCAAGGTGATCCGGGACGACGCCGGCAAGCCGCAGCGGATGCTGGGCGTGGCGATCGACATCACCCACCGCAAGCTCGCCGAGGAGGCCCTCTTCCAGGAGAAAGAGCGCGCCCAGGTGACGCTCGCCTCGATCGGCGACGGCGTCATCCGCACCGACGTGCGCGGCATGATCGACTACATGAACCCCGCCGCCGAGCGGCTCACCGGCTGGCCGATCCACGAGGCGTACGGCAAGCACCTGCGCGACGTCTTCCTGATCATCGACCCCGACACCCACACCATGCTGCTCGACCCGGTGACCCGTTGCCTGGCCGAAGGGCGCTACGTCGAGTTCCCCGGCGAACGGATGCTGCAGCCCCGGGACGGCCACCCCATCGCCGTGCGGGACTCGGCCTCGCCGATCGTCAACCGCCAGGGCCGCACCGTCGGCGCGGTGCTGGCGTTCAAGGACGTCACCGAGCTGCGCCAGATGGAGCGCGAGCGCAGCTTCCTCTCCACCCACGATCCGCTGACCGGCCTGCTCAACCGGCGGGCCTTCGAGGAAGAAGTCGAGCGCGCGGTGCGCCGGGCGCGCGAGAAGCGCGTGCAGCAGGCGGTGCTGTTCCTGGACATCGACCAGTTCAAGCTGATCAACGACACTTGCGGCCACTTCGCCGGCGACGAGCTGCTCAAGCGCACCGTCGAGCGGCTCCAGGCCCACCTGCCGGCCGGTTCCGCCTTCGCCCGCCTGGGCGGCGACGAGTTCGCGGCGCTGCTGCCCGACCCGCGCGGGCCGGAAGCCGTGGCGCTGGCGCAGCAGCTCCGGGCGACGCTCGAGCGCTCGCGATTCTCGTGGGAGGACCGCGTGTTCGAGATCGCGGCGTCGATCGGCGTGGCGCAGATCCACCCGCAGACGCCGGACGGCGGCGCCGCGCTGGCCGCCGCCGACGCCGCCTGCTTCGTCGCCAAGCAGCGGGGCGGCAACCGCGTCCACGAGTACCGGCCGGGCGACGACGCCATCGCCCAGCGGGTAGGCGAGCTGCAGTGGATCCAGCAGATCCACAAGGCGTTCGAGAACGGCCTGTTCCGGCTCTACGCGCAGCGCATCGTGCCGCTCTCGCCGCGGCTCGAGCGCGAGCCGATGGCCGAGATCTTCATCCGCATGCTCTCCGAGCGCGGCGAACCGGTGGTGACCTCGGCCTTCATCGCCGCCGCCGAGCGCTACCACCTGATCTCCACGCTCGACCGCTGGGTGGTGCGGGAGAGCTTCCGCAGCCTCGCCCGACCGGGCGCCGCGCAGCTCGTGCCCGGGACTTTCTCGGTGAACATCTCCGGCCAGTCGCTGGGCGAGGAAGGCTTCCTCGACTTCGTGCAGAGCCAGCTCGAGGAGAGCGGCATCGACGCTCGTCGCGTCTGCTTCGAGATCACCGAGACGGCGGCGATCGCCAACCTCTCCTCGGCGCTGCGCTTCATCTCGGCGCTGCGGACCGCGGGCTGCCGCTTCGTGCTCGACGACTTCGGCAGCGGCTTCTCCTCGTTCGCCTACCTCAAGAACCTGCCGGTCGACTTCCTCAAGATCGACGCCTCGTTCACGCACCAGCTCCCCAACGATCCGATCCAGCGCGCGTTGGTCGAGTCGATCCAGCAGATCGCGCGCGTGCTCGGCATGCGCACGATCGCCGAGGGGATCGAGGACGAGGAGACCCTGCGCGTCCTGCGCGAGCTCGAAGTCGACTACGGCCAGGGCTTCGCGCTGCACCGGCCGGCGGCGCTCACGATCGCCGGCCCGCGGGACTGACCGCGGCGGCGCCGACTCCCGCTCAGAGCGCGGGGCCGGCGGCGCGCACTTCGGGCGTCACCTCGGCCGCGAACTGCTCGAAGTTCTCGACGAAGAGCCTCGCCAGGCGCACCGCGGCGGCGTCGTAGGCGGCCCGGTCGGACCAGCTCCGCCACGGCCGCAGGACCTCGCCGGGCACGCCCTCGACCGCCACCGGGATGGCCAGGCCGAAGCGCGGATCGGGCTCGGTCGCCACTCCCGCGAGATCGCCCGACAGCACCGCGTGGACGAGCCGGCGGGTGAGCGCGAGCCTCATCCGGCTGCCGACGCCGTAAGGGCCGCCGGTCCAGCCGGTGTTGAGCAGCCAGACGCGCGCGTGGTGCTGCGCCATCTTCTCGCCCAGCATGTGAGCGTAGACGCTGGGCTGGAGCGGCAGGAACGGGCTGCCGAAGCAGGTCGAGAAGGTGGCGGTCGGCTCGGTCACGCCGCGCTCGGTGCCCGCGACACGCGCCGTGTAGCCGGACAGGAAGTGGTACATCGCCTGCGCCTCGGTCAACCGCGCGAGCGGCGGCAGCACGCCGTAGGCGTCGCAGGTCAGGAAGACGATGTCCTTGGGGTGGCCGGCGACGCCCGCCGGATCGCAGTTGCGCAGGTGGGTGATCGGATAGCTCGAGCGGGTGTTCTCGGTCAGCCGCGCGGAGTCGAGATCGAGGCGCCGCGTCTCCGGGTCGATGTCGACGTTCTCGAGGATGGTGCCGAAGCGATGGGAGGCGTCCCAGATGTCCGGCTCCCCCTCGCGCGACAGCCGAATCACCTTGGCGTAGCACCCCCCCTCCATGTTGAACACCCCGTCGGGCGACCAGGCGTGCTCGTCGTCGCCGATCAGGGTGCGTTCGGGATCGGCCGACAGGGTGGTCTTGCCGGTCCCGGAGAGGCCGAAGAAGAGCGCCACGTCGTCGCGGTCGCGCCCGTAGTTGGCGCTGCAGTGCATCGGGAAGACGCCGCGCCGGGGCAGCTCGTAGTTCATCACCGTGAAGATCGACTTCTTGATCTCGCCGGCGTACTGGGTGCCGCCGATGAGCACCATGCGGTGCGAGATGCCGAGCAGGATGAAAGTCGAGCTGCGGGTGCCGTCGACTTCCGGGTCGGCGCGGTAGTTCATGGCGTCGAGCACCACGAAGTCCGGGCGAAACTCCGCCAGCGCCGCCGGGTCGTGCTCGCGCACGAACATGTTGCTCGCGAACAGCGACTGCCAGGCCGTCTCGGTGATCACGCGGACTTTCAGGCGGTGGCGCGGATCGGCGCCGGCGTAGCCGTCGAAGACGAAGACGTCGGCGCCGGCCAAGTGGCGACGGACCTTGTGGAGCAGGGCGTCGAAGCGCTCCGTCGAGAACGGGCGATTCACCTTGCCCCACCAGATCTCGTCGCGCGAACCGGCCTCCTCGACCACGAACTTGTCGTGCGGACTGCGGCCGGTGAACTCCCCGGTGTGACAGACCAGCGCGCCGTCGCGCGAGATCCAGGCCTCGCCCCGGCGCACCGCCTCCTCGTAGAGGCGTGCCGCCGGCAGGTTCCACAACGCCCGTGCGACGCCACCCAGCCCCTGCTCGTCCAGACCGTGCCGGCTCACCGCCGGACCGTGATTCTCCATGGCTCCACCCTCGCGACCAGATCGTTGCGCGGACTTCGTCTCGCTGTCGGAATCGCCTCGCGGATCGAGGCGGAATTCTACACGGCCCGGACGCCCGCCCCCTCGCCGCCCGGCGCCTTGCGACCGTCCGCGGATCGGTGGAAGACTCGCGCCGCTGCGTCAGACACCGTCCAGGTCCGATCGGCGTCGGCATCGCCACCGAGACCGCGCACCGACCCGAGGGAGGTTTGTCCCCGATGAGCGAAGAGATCAAGTTCTTCGAGCAGGTGAACCAGTCCTTCGACCGCGCCGCGCGCTACACGCGGCACCCGCCCGGACTGCTCGAGCAGATCAAGGTCTGCAACAGCGTCTACCACATGGCGTTCCCGATCGAGAAGGACGACGGTTCGATCGAGGTCATCCACGCCTGGCGTGCCGAGCACTCCCAGCACAAGCTGCCGACCAAGGGCGGCATCCGCTACGACTGGCGGGTCAACGAGGACGAGGTGATGGCGCTCTCGGCGCTGATGACCTACAAGTGCGCGATGGTCGACGTCCCCTTCGGCGGCGCCAAGGGCGGCATCCGGATCGATCGCCGCAACTACTCGGAGGCCGAGCTCGAGCGGATCACCCGGCGCTACACCTTCGAGCTCTTCCGCAAGGGGTTCATCGGCCCGGCCGTCGACGTGCCGGCGCCCGACTACGGCACCAGCGCCAAGGAGATGTCGTGGATCGCCGACACCTACCTGGCGCTCGCCGCGACCGACGTCAACGCGCTCGGCTGCGTGACCGGCAAGCCGGTCGCCCAAGGTGGCGTGCGGGGGCGGACCGAGGCCACCGGCCGCGGCGTCTTCTTCGGGCTGCGCGAGGCGGTCGCCGACGCCGAAGACATGCGGCGGCTCGGGCTCGAGCCCGGCCTCGAGGGCAAGACCGCGGTGATCCAGGGGCTCGGCAACGTCGGTTTCTACGCGGCGAAGTTCCTGTCCGAGGCGGGGGTCAAGCTGGTCGGCCTGGCCGAGCGGGAGGGCTCGATCCACGCGCCGAGCGGCCTCGATCTGGCGAGCGTGGTGGCGCACCGCGCCGCGACCGGTTCGATTCTGGACTTTCCGGGCGCGGTCAACCTGCCCGACCGCACCTCGGCGCTCGAGCTCGACTGCGACCTGCTGATTCCGGCGGCGCTCGAGAACCAGATCACCGAGGACAACTGCGACCGCGTCCGCGCCAAGATCATCGGCGAGGCGGCCAACGGCCCGGTCACGGCGGCCGCCAGCGAGCGGCTCTACCAGCGCGGCGTGATGGTGGTGCCCGACATGTACTTGAACGCGGGCGGCGTCACGGTGTCCTACTTCGAATGGCTGAAGAACCTCTCCCACGTCCGCTTCGGCCGCATGGAGAAGCGCTTCGAGGAGCGCGCCTACCGCAAGCTCCTCGACGCCATGCAAGGGCTGACCGGCAAGCAGCTGACCGAGGAGGAGATCCGGGGCTTCGCCACCGGCCCCTCCGAGGAGGACCTGGTCAACTCCGGGCTCGAGGAGACGATGATCACTTCGTACCAGCGGATCCGCGAGCGCCGCCGGCAACAGGCCGACGAGCCCGACCTGCGCACGGCCGCCTTCATCGTCGCCATCGACATGATCTCGGTCACCTACGGCGACCTCGGCATCTTCCCCTGAGCGCCTTCCCCTTTCGCGGTTGACAGCAGGCGCCAGCCGGCGCAAACTTCGCGCGATCTTCGCGCGGCGCATTCGGCGTGGCGCGGCGGCGCGGCGGGTCGGGGCGGCCCGACGCACCGGGCGGGGGTGGGTCCCGCCGGGTACGCCCAGAGAGGAGGTGGTCCAGAGATGTCGAGTAGCCAACCTGGTTTCGTGGAGGTGGCGTCCTCCTAGCTGGACCCTCCTGGGGCGGACGTTCGAGCCGCGGGGGGCCTGGAGGCAACCCAACGCCACCGAGACGAAAACCCGGGGCCCCGGATCTCGCGAGAGGTCCGGGGCCCCTTTGCATTCCGGCGCGCTTCGGACCCGACGGAGGTCAGGGATCGATCCTCGCCAAGGGGTGGATCGCACCGTCCGGCGGCAGGCGAGCATTCCCCCGGTCGATCCCGAACCCGCAGCACCGACGAGGAGGCTCGCCATGCCGCTGTCGCTCCGCAGGTCACGTTGGCCCCACACCGATCGGATCGCGCCCTCGCCCGCCAACCTCGGCGCGAGCCAGGAGCTCGAGACGGCGCGCCGGCTGCAGCTCGAAGGGCGTCTCGAGGAGGCCGAGCGGGCGGCCGAAGCCGCGCTCGAGCGGCAGGAGGAGCTGGTCGGCCGCAACCACGCCGCGCTGGTCTCCTACCTGCTGACGCTCGCCGGCATCCGCTACGCCCGCCACGGCTGGCCGGCGGCGCGCCTCCCCTACGAGCGCGCGCAGCTGCTGCGCGGAACGCGGCCCGTCGCGGCCGCCGGGCGCTGATCGCTCGGCCTCAGAGCGCGCGATCGCACTTGGCCGCGAGCACGAAGTCGCTCTCGGTCAAGCCGTCGATCTTGTGCGTCCAGACCTCGATCTTGACCCGTCCCCAGGAGAGATGGAGGTCGGGGTGGTGCCCCTCGCGCTCGGCGATCTCGCCCACCCGATCGACGAAAGCGAGGGCCTGGGCGAAGTCGGGAAAGGCGTAGATCTTCTCCAGGTGATGGCCGGCGACGACGCGCCAGCCGTTCGGACCGAGGCGCGCCAGCAGGGCCTCGAGCTCGGCCCCCGCGAGTGGCGGCACGCCGCCGCGGCAGGGCACACAGCTCTTGGCGGCGAGGTCATCGAACATGGCGGCTCTCCCTTCGGGCGGCAATGCGTTCAGACCTTCTTGCGGGCCGCGAGCCGCTCGACCAGCGCGGTCATCGCGGCGCGTGTCTCGGCCGAGAACCAGTCGTCGAGAAAGCGTTCCATGGTGCCGCTCTCGAGCCGCTCGACCGCTTCGACCAGCGGCCGCCGGCACATGGCGCGCGTTCTCGCCATCACCGTCGGCGGCAGCGCCAGGTAGTCCCGCGCCACCGCCAGCGCCCGCGCGGCGACTTCGCCCGCGGCGACCAGCTCGTCGACCAGACCGATGGCGCGCGCCTCGGCGGCCGGAATCAGCAACCCGAGGGCGCCGAGCCGCTCGGCCTGGCGCGCGCCGACCACCCGCTCGAGCACGGCGTGGATCGACTCGGGCAGCGGCAAGCCCACCTGCACCTCGTTCAAACCGATGCGGAAGTCGCCTTCCGCCATCACGCGGTAGTCGCAGTGGATCGCGAGCACCGCGCCACCCGCCGGGGCGTGGCCGTCGATCGCCGCCACCGCCGGAACGGGCGAGCGGGCGAGGGCCCGCAAGAGGGCGAAGAAGTCGTCGAGCACCGTGGCCATCGCGACGCGATCCAGGCGCAGCAGGGACGGCACGTCGAGACCGCCGGAGAACCGGCCCGGCAGCGCCGAGCTGAGGACGAGAGCGCGCGCGCCGGCGCCCGCCGCCGCCTCGACCTCGGCGCGCAGGCGAGCGATCAGCGCCGCGTCGAGGGCGTTGGCCGGCGGGCGCGCCAGGCGCAGCTCGCGGACCCCGCCGTCGTGGTCATGGATCTCGATCATGACCCCGATGTTACCCCCGCCACCCCGAGCGCGCCGCGGCGACCGGCGGAAAGGGGGCGGCCGCCGCCCGGCGGCGAGTTTGCCTTTTCGCGCGATCCGTGAGACGCTTCGCCGTCCCGATCGCGCCGCGCTCACGCGCCGGTTCGCCGCTCGGGAGCCCGGAGGGCCGCGAGAACGTTCTCGCCGGACACCCACCTCCGCGGCGAGCAGGGCCCCAACGGGCCCGAGCGGTTGGCCTCCCGGCAGTCCCCCGCGATCTCCGAATTTTCGCCGGAACGACATCGGTCCGCGTTGTCGCCGTGCGCTCGTCGAGCGCCCGACCGCGGAGCGATACCGAGAAAGGGACTCCATGTCCTTCGCTTCCCTGAACCTCCCCGAAGTCCTGCTGCGCGCCGTCGCCGAGCAGGGCTTCACCACGCCGACGCCGATCCAGACCCAGGCGATCCCGCCCGCTCTCGCGGGCCGGGACCTGATCGCCTGCGCCATGACCGGCAGCGGCAAGACCGCGGCCTTTCTGCTGCCGGCGCTCGCGCGCCTCGCGGCGACGCCGCCGCGCAAGCCGCAGAGCGGTCCGCGCATGCTGGTCGTGTCGCCCACGCGCGAGCTCGCGGCGCAGACCGCCGAGCACCACCAGATGCTCGCCCGCCACACCCGGCTGCGCGGCGCCGCGGTCTTCGGCGGCGTCGGCATGACGCCGCAGGAGCGCGCCTTCCGCACCCACGTCGAGGTGCTGGTGGCCACCCCCGGACGCCTGCTCGACCACCTCCAGAACGACTACGCGCGGCTCGACGGCGTCGAGATCCTGGTGCTCGACGAGGCCGACCGGATGCTCGACATGGGCTTCCTGCCCGACATCAAGCGCGTCCTCGCGCGGGTGCCGCGCGAGCGCCAGACGCTGATGTTCTCGGCCACCATGCCGGCGCCGATCGCCAAGCTCGCGCGCGAGATCCTGCGCGACCCGGTGCAGATCGCGGTCGACCGCGAGGCCAAGCCCGCGACCGGCGTCAGCCAGTCGGTCTACGCGGTGCGCGAGGACCTGAAGGTCCACCTGCTGCTCGAGCTGCTGCGGCGCGACACGATCCACAACGCGATCGTCTTCACGCGCACCAAGCACCGCGCCAACCGGCTGGCCGACAAGCTCGCCAAGGCGGGGGTCTCCTCCGACCGGATCCACGGCAACCGGAGCCAGGCGCAGCGCACCGACGCGCTCGCCCGCTTCAAGGCCGGCAAGGTCCGCGTCCTGGTCGCCACCGACATCGCGGCGCGCGGCATCGACGTCGAGGCGCTCTCGCACGTGGTCAACTTCGACGTGCCGAACGTGCCCGAGGACTACATCCACCGCGTCGGCCGCACCGCCCGCGCCGAGGCGACCGGCGACGCCTGGACTTTCGTCGCCGACGCCGAGCGCGGCGATCTGGCGGCGATCGAGCGGGCGATCGGCAAGAAGCTGCCGCGCCTGGTGGTCGAGGGCTTCGACTACGAGCACAAGCCGGCCGAGCGTTTCGAAGTCCCGCTCGCCGAACGGATCGCCGACATCCGCGCCCGCAAGGCCGAGGAGCGCGCCCGCGCCAAGGCCAACGCCGAGCGGCGCGCCGGCCGGGCCACCGCCCCCGCGGCGCCGGCGCGCGACCCGCGCCGGAGCGGCTGGCCTTCGAACGCCGACGCCCGCTCCGAGCG
>JACTMI010000030.1 GCA_014584695.1 Acidobacteriota bacterium | reverse complement strand
CGACGAGCGAACCACGGCAACGAAAAACAACCGGCAAGCCACGAAGCTCGCCTCAGGAAAGCTCTACCCCTTGACACCCGGAGGCCTGATAGGTGTTAGGCCGCACAGCAAAAGCGTAGAGCAACTGCCGCTCCCAGGCAACCAGCGCTGCCCAACCGCCGAAAGCCAGAACCGGCACGGACGCGAACCACCTCCGGCTCGACCTCGCGAGAAGGCGAAACGCTGCACCACGGGTGATTCGACTGCCGAGCCGCCAGGCGGCGGACAACAGAGAAATTCTTGGAAGGAAACCGCTGGAGATGTGGCGGCCTAACGTTCGAGTTAACCGGCCCGCGGAGGCAGGACGCCTTGGCCCGGACTGAGAAAATGTACCGCGTACCTCAGTCCGGGCCAAGGTGGCCTGCCGTAGCGGGTCCGGTTGAACGAGGGGTTAGGCGCCTCCGCCACCAGTGGCCTTCGAATGCGCTGCGGCGAGCAGCTCAGTCAATACCTCGGCGTGCTTCTTTACATCGCCCTTGGCCAGGCGAACGCGGTACCGACCGGATCGTTCGTCGTAGTCCATCAGGTCAAGGCCGGCGGCTTCCAGTTTCTGCTCGATTGTGGGGTCCTTGTCTACGCGGGCCTCGATGCGCAAGTCCTTTTTCTTCGGTCGGAGAACAACAAAGTTGTCAGGCTGCCCCATTCTGGCAAGGCCGACATAGAACTTGTTGAACTTCAGCTCCAACGTTGGATCCAGCGTTCGGAGGATTTCAAGGACTTCATCGGCCATGCCAACGGTGCTCTTGGAACCCCGGGTCTCCCAGTACGCTCGGTCTGTCACCTCGTGAACCTCTTCATCCTCGTCCACAAGGCCGAGCATCACTTGATCCAGGACGGTCGTGAAGACAAGTGACACCGCATTGCCGAGTTGCAGCGCCCGCATTTGAACGGCCATCAGTGGGATGGTGCCATTGAATAGGGAGATGACGTTCAAGAATCGGCTCGTGATCTCCTCTGCCACGATCACAGCGGTGTGCTCATACTGCGGATACCGCTTGCGCTCGATGTCCCAGTACTCGATGGTCCGGATAATGTGGGACTCATCCGTCTTGCCAAGCTGCACTTCGACCTCGTACCGGCGGTTGCCGTCAGCATCTTGGAGCAGCAAGTCCAACCTTCCAGCCCGAGGCTGACTGCGCTCGCGGTCCTTGAGGATCACGTCACCGAGACCCAAAATCTGCGGGTCGTCGGCAATTCTGTCTTGGACCCACTTCTCATTGAGTGAAGAGTGACCCTTGATCGTGATCGGCGACAGCTTTTCGTATTTGAGGCTCATGGGGCAGGAATGTATTTGAGGCGCCTAACGGATCATGAGCTCACCGGCGCGCCCCACAGCGGCCGACCGGCGCAGCCGGTCGAGGCGCACACTGGCGCGTCCGGTGCAGCGATTGGTTATACGGCCAGCCGCTCAAGCCGAGCCCCTTGAGGAACGGAGTTCATGAGGTTGCGCAGGCGACTCACTGAGATTGACCGTTGACCATTGCTCTGCATCTTGCCCGCGCTCGACCAAGCGATCGAACCTGGACCGTTGAAGACCTCGGAGACGGTGCCCTCGCGAGAAAGGAGCAGCACGAGAAGGTGCTGTGGCTCTGCCCTCAGGCCCACCGAACCCGCCTGGGTCAACTTGATCTGCACCATTCGGCCGTCAACTGCTTCGGAGTCGTGAACCGGCGTTGACTCGGGCAGCGGCCTGACGCCGTAGTGATGAGCGGCCAGAACGACCCCGATGCTTCCGACGAGATGGCCGTCAGGTGTGAATTTCCGCTCAGGAAACAGAGATTGAAGTCGATCGACGATCGAATAGAGCTCGCGAATGAGGGCGGGAACAGCATGGACTCTACTCATCACTCACATGGCCGTATAACGCTGGAGTTAAGCCGCGGCGCGTAGCGCCGTCGGCTTGAACGACTTGTTAGCAATTTTTAGATTGCCTTGCCAAAAACAAATTTGAATACAAAAAGAGTTGTAGAAAACAAAGCAAAGGCTAAACACACACCAACCATTATGAAATATCTCTTGGCTGATACCAATAAAGAATCAATCGTCGTTTTCAGCCCAACAATAGAACCATAAACTGATATCGGATAAACAATGATGAGAATAAACAAATTTACTATTCCATATCCTGGCGGATGGCCACCACGGAGAAATGCCATTGAAGCCAATATTAAGAAAATCGCTGCCAATACAGCATATCCCGAATTAATGACCAGTAATTGCTTATTCATCGCTATCTTTAGAAAAGATCAGGCCAAAATTGCTAACGCCAGAGCTCACCGGCGACACCGGGAGCGGAGCGACCGGTGGCGTCCGGTGGAGCGTGTAGTTCGGCGGCTTCGCGCCACCGTACCGCCACAGCGAGGTCGAGCCGAGCCGCGCGTGTGTTGCGGCTGCGCCGACTACCGCTCTGGCTTCAGCTAGCGGCCACACGTTTACCCTCAAGCGCTCTGACTGTAATACCAAGGCCCACGCCGCTCAAGAGAGCCGGCACTGCCACGAGAAGCGCCGCGGACGCTGCTAACTCAAGCAAGAGTAGGGCTCCCTTGCCTTCGGGCCACTGGCCAGCGCGTAGCACTGCAGCCATGAGCATGACCGCGGAAGTGCCGACAGAACCGACTGCCCATGCCACGGGTGCGAGCAGCACCGGCCTGCGAGAACGTGCTATGGCACAGGAGACACTGAGCGCATACACCACCGACAGTGTGACACCAAGGGTGATCTCGTGGGCAAACTCTCGAAACGCCCAAACAAGCTCACCGGCTTGCATTGGGACGACGACCAAGAGTTCGATCACCAGCGCGACCGCTGCAACTACTGCCCAGAGCACCGCAATGAGCCGATGAACTGCGGGGGGCTGAGCCATGGAGGACTGCTTCATCGCAGATTCACCCAGAGCCGCCGAACGAATCATGAGCTCAGCGGCAAGCGGGCACAGCCCGCTTGTCCGCTGGAGCGAGTTGTTATGCGGCAAACCCCAGATGATCCCCATACTCCTTGAACTCCCTGAGTAGCGCTTTCAGATCTTCCCTGACTGCCGCCAGTATCGACTCGTCCCGAACGGACCCTGGCTCCAAGTCGTCTTCGAGCGCCACCGCCTGCCAGTACTCGGCGGAGTCGCGGGCCTCCGCCAGATCGTACACACCCACAAGGTGGCAGGCGGCATCCAGTGGCGAGAGTTCACCCCCCTCGAGCTGCTGACCGATCTTCGCAGCGGCCAGTTTCACAGCATCGGGAGGGATCGAGCCACCGGCCAAGGCGCGGAGTATTCGAAGAATCTCATCTCGCCTCCCGCTCGTCGAAAGCTCCAGCAGTAGAGACTCCGGGTGCTCCAATTCGACGATCATCGTGTCAGCCCAGCGAACAGCGACTTCGTGCTGTACGAGATTCCGCGCTAGGGCCAGGAAGAGATAGCCGGCTTGAACCGGCCGGCTGGGCTGCTCAACTTGCCGCATAACTACTGATTCGACGGCGGGAGATGGCGGCGCTGGACGTTATGCGACGTCGGATAACGTGCCAACGTCTCTGGCCTTGCGGCCGGGAAGCTGCTCTGCTCACGGACACTTCGTTGATTCTAGACCTCGGGGCTCGGGTGTCAAACGCTTCATGCGCTGTCGCATAACGTGTCGAATTCGGGGATTACAAGTCGTCGGCGGGGCTGCGGACAGCCATTCCGCCGCGGTTGAGGACGTGCGTGTAGATCATCGTCGTGCGGACGCTGGCGTGGCCGAGGAGCTCCTGCACGGTGCGGATGTCGTAGCCCGAATCGAGGAGGTGGGTCGCGAAGCTGTGACGTAGCGCGTGTGGAGAGACCGGCTTGGCGATTCCCGCCGTCCGAGCCGCCTGCCGGACTGCGCGCTGGATGCGGCTTTCGTGGAGGTGGTGGCGGCCGGCGGTGCCGTTCTCTGGGTCGCGCCACAGATTCGGCGCGGGGAAGACCCAGTACCAGGTCCACTCGCGAGCCGCGCTCGGGTACTTGCGCGCCAGCGCTTGTGGGAGCGGCACGCCCGAAAGGTCGCGCGCGTGGTCGGCGCGCCAGAGCGCACGAGCGCGCTCGAGCTGCTCGCGCAGCGGCGCGACGAGGCTCGCGGCGAGCATCGTGCGGCGGTCCTTGTCCCCCTTGCCGGCGCGCACGAGCACCTCGCGGCGGTCGAGGTCGAGATCCTTCACTCGCAGACGCAGCGCTTCGAGCAGGCGCAGTCCCGAGCCGTAGAGCAGTTGCGCGACCAGCCGTGGCTCGTCACACAGCTCGGCGAGCAACCGCCGGGCTTCGTCTCGGGAAAGGACCACCGGCAAGCGTTTCGGGCGGCGCGCACGAGCAGCCTCCGGAAGCTCGCCCAGCTCGAGGCCGAGGACGTGGCGGTAGAGGAAGAGCAGCGCCGCGAGCGCCTGGTTCTGGGTCGAGGCCGCCACGCCGCGTTCGACCGCGAGGTGGCTCAGGAAGGCCGCGACCTCGGCCGCGCCCAGCTCGCGCGGGTGGCGCAGCCCGTGGAAGCGGACGTAGCGGCGGACCCAATCGGCGTACGCACGCTCCGTGCGCGGCGACAGGCGCCGGCGGCGGGCTTCGAGCCGCACGCGCTCGAGCAGGCGCGGCGCGGCCGCGCGCGGCGGGGCGGCGCCGGTGGCGGGCGATCGGCGGGTCGGCTCCACGTGCCGAGAGACGCGATCCGGCGCGCCCGGCTCGCGCGGGCGAGCGCGGTCCGTGGTGACGGCAGCGGGGCGTCCTCGCGGGGGCGGGCCGGGCGCCGGGCCTCCCCGCGGTCGCATCTCCTCCCGGCCGGACCGCGGCCTCCGCGACTTTGCGCCGCATTGCGGCGATTCCTGAGAGAATCGCCGCGTGCGCGCGTCGGTGGGGGCACCGCTGGGCAGGACCCGGGTGAGGCGAGTGGCGCCCATGCTCGGGCTGGCGCTCGGCTGCGGGCCGGTCGAGGCGCTGCGCGAGAGCCTGGAGCAGCGCGCCGGTCGGGCGCTGCTCGCGGTCCGCTACGGCGCGCCGGCGGGCGAGCCGGCGCCGCCGCCGGGGCACGAGCTGCCCTGGCTCGAAGTCCCCAATCCGGTGGTGGGCGGCGGCGCCTGGCTCGAGCTCTGGTGGAGCGGGCGCCGCGGCGCGGTCGAGCGCGGACGGCGCGGCGACATCGCCTGGGCCGACGACGGCGAGGTGCTGTTCGGGGCGCTCGCGCGGCCGCTCGACGAAGGGGTCGAGCGGGCGGCCCTCACCGCCTACCGCGAGCTGCTCTCGCTCGCCCACGAGCGCGGCCGGCCGCACCTGCTGCGGATGTGGAACTACCTGCCCGGGATCAACCGCGAGGACGCGCCGAGCGCCGCCGGCGAACGGGGTGGCGTCGAGCGCTACCGCGCCTTCAACGCCGGCCGCGCGCACGCCTTCGTCGAGCGCTACGGCGCCGAGGCCGCGGCGCGCTTCTCCGCCTCCTCGGCGGTCGGCTCGTCCGGCGCCGAGCTGCGCATCGCCTTCGCCGCCGCGCGCGCGCCCGGCCGCCACGTCGAGAACCCGCGCCAGGTCAGCGCCTGGCTCTACCCGCCGCTCTACGGCCCGGTGGCGCCCACCTTCGCGCGCGCCACGCGCCTGCCACCGGCGCTCGGCGGCGGGCTCTTGCTCTCCGGCACCGCGAGCGTGCTCGGCCACGAGACGCGCTTTCCGGGCGAGCTCGCGCCGCAGCTCGAGGAGACGCTCGTCAACATCGACGCCGTGCTCGACGCGGCTGCGGCGGCCGAGGGCCGGCCCGAGGGCCCGCTCGGCGGCGCCGGCGCGCGGTTCGATCTGGTGAAGGTCTACCTGCGCGAGCGGGGCGATTTCGACGCCGTCCGCTCGGCGCTCGCCGCGCGCTGGCCCGCCGCGACGCCGGTCCTCTACCTCGAGGCCGACATCTGCCGGGGGGATCTGCGACTCGAAATCGAGGGCGTCGCCCTGGACGCCCTCCGGCCCTCTTGACCCGACCCTCGAGGGCCGGCGCGCGGCCGGCCCGCCGGAGCCTCAGAGCGAGCGCTTGCGGGCGCGGACGTTGCGGCGGCTGCCTTTCGGCTTGCCGCCGCCGAAGCCGCCACCACCGCCGCCGCCGCCGTAGGGCGGGCGCGGCGCGTCGCCGAAGGAGCGCGGCCGGGCGGGCTTGTCCTCCGCCGGGTTGACCCGCAGCGCGCGGCCCTCGAGCTCGTAGCCTTCGAAGCGCTCGATCGCCTGCTCGGCGGCCTCGGCGCTCTCGAACTCGACGAACGCGAAGCCGCGCGGCCGGCCGGTCGCCTTGTCCGAGGGCAGGAAGACGTCGATCACCGGACCGACCTGCTCGAACAGCGTCTGGAGTTGATCGCGCGTCGTCTGGAAGGCGAGATTGCCCACGAACACCTTGGCCGCCATGTCGCTCCTTTTCCGATGCGGGGCTCCGTCCGCCGCCATGGCTCCCGAAGCGCTCCGCGCGCCCCAGTCTATCGCGCGCCGCGCCCGGAGCCGGTTGATACCATCCCCGGGCCGCGGCGGCCGCTTCCCGATCCGGGTCCGGCCCGTGCGGCCCCCGACCGTGAGGACGACGCCGATGAAGACCCTCGAGAGCTACCTCTCCGGCCGCTGGCAGGCGGGCGAGCGCGACTTCCAGACGCTGGTCGACCCCTCGACCGAAGAGCCGCTCGCGCGCGCCTCCTCGGCCGGGCTCGACCTGCCGGGCGCCCTCGCCTGGGCGCGCGAGGTCGGCGGCCCGGCGCTCGCCGCCACCACCTTCGGCGAGCGCGGCGCGATCCTCAAGGCGCTCGCCAAGCAGCTCAAGGAGCACCGCGCCGAGCTGCTCGCGCTGTCGGCCGCCAACAACGGCGCCACCGAGGGCGACGGCGCCTTCGACGTCGACGGCGCCGGCGGCACCCTCGCCTTCTACGGCGGCCTCGGCCAGCAGCTCGGCGACCGGCGCTGGCTGGTCGACGGCGAGGGCTTCCAGCTCGGCAAGAGCGAGACCTTCTGGAGCCGCCACGCGCTGGTGCCGAAGCGCGGCGTCGCGCTGCACGTCAACGCCTTCAACTTTCCGGCCTGGGGCTTCGCCGAGAAGTTCGCCTGCGCCTTTCTCGCCGGCGTGCCGGTGGTGACCAAACCGGCGACGGCGACCGCGCTCACCGCGCAGCGGATGGTCGAGCTGGTGCTCGAGTCGGGCCTGCTGCCGGCGGGCGCGCTCCAGCTGGTCATCGGTTCGAGCGCGGATCTCGTCGACCGCCTGGGGCCGCAGGACGTCTTCGCCTTCACCGGCTCGGCGGCGACCGCGCTGGCGCTGCGCGGCAAGAAGAACCTGCTGTCGGCGAGCGTCAAGGTCAACGTCGAGGCCGACAGCCTGAACGCCGCGGTGCTCGGCCCCGACGCCGCCCCCGGCTCGCCGCTGTTCGAGCTGTTCGTCCGCGACGTGGCGCGCGAGATGACCCAGAAGGCGGGCCAGAAGTGCACGGCGGTGCGCCGGATCCTGGTGCCGCGCGAGCGCGCCGACGAGGCGGCGCAGGCGCTCGCCGCCCGGCTCGCGCGCGTCGTCCCCGGCGACCCGCGCGCCGCGGGGGTGACCATGGGCCCACTCGCCACCGCCGCCCAGCTCGGCGACGCCGTCGACGGCATTGCCGAGCTGCTGGCGACCACCCGCCTGGTCGCCGGCGCGGGCACCCGCGTCGACGGCGCCGGGGTCGCGGCCGGCAAGGGCTACTTCGTCGCCCCGACCCTGCTCGCCTCCGACGTGCCGCTCGAGCTCACCCCCGTCCACTGGCGCGAGGTCTTCGGCCCGGTGGCGACGCTGCTCCCCTACGACGGCTCGGCCGCCCAGGCGGCGAGAATCGTCGCCCTGGCCCAGGGCACCCTGGTCACCTCCGCCTACAGCGACGACCCGGCCTGGCTCGCCACCCTGCTCGGCGCGGCCGGCAGCTCGACCGGCCGGCTCTACGTCGGCTCCACCGGCTCCGAGGGCTTCGGCTCCGGCGCCGCTCTGCCCGCCTCCCTGCACGGCGGCCCCGGCCGCGCCGGCGGCGGCGAGGAGCTCGGCGGCCTGCGCGGCCTCGCCCCCTATCTCCAGCGCGTCGCGCTCCAGGGCCACCGGCAGGTCGTCGACCCGCTGGCCGGAGCCTGAGCCCTCGGACCTCCACGACCGGCCTCCAGGCGGCTGCCTTCCCCCACTCGGCAGGGGAAGCTCGGAGGCCAGGCCGCCGCCCTCCCAGCCGCCTGCCACCTCGGTTCCCGGCGCCCGATCCGAGGAGTATCCTGGAGCGCGAGCCCGCGCAGCCGCGGAGCCACTCCGCACGGAGGTGAGCGATGAGCGCCACGATCCGCCCCGTCGAGTACTTCACCATCACCGTCCACGATCCCCAGGAAGCCGCTTCCGAGCTGCTGTCGACGCTCGCCGCCAACGGCATCGACCTGCTCGCCTTCAGCGCCATCCCGGTCGGCCTCCAGGCGACCCAGCTGGTGGTCTTCCCTGAAGACACCGCGCGCTTCGAGCTGTTCGCGCGCCACCCCGGCTTCGTCCTCTCCGGCCCCGAGCGGGCCTTCCTGATCCAGGGCGACGACGAGCTCGGCGCGCTCGCCCGCTTCCACCGCCAGTTGGCCGACGCCGGCGTCCACCCCTTCGCCTCGACCGGCGTCACCGACGGCAAGGGGGGCTTCGGCTACATCCTCTACATCCGCGAGTCCGAGTTCGCGACCGCCGCCGACGCGCTCGGCGTCGGCGCGCTCGCCGCGCGCTGAGCCCCGCCGGCGGCCCGGCCGCGAGCGTCGCGACGCCGAGGGCGGCGGCGGGCGCCGACGCCCGGGCTGATAGAGTTCCCGCCCCGCGCGCCGAGCAGCCCCGCGCGCTTCCGAGCCCAAGGCCATGACCACCCTCGCGGCCGCGACCGCCCGCCGGCGCACGTTCGCCATCATCAGCCACCCGGACGCGGGCAAGACCACGCTGACCGAGAAGCTGCTGCTGTTCGGCGGCGCCATCCAGCTCGCCGGCGCGGTCAAGGCCAAGGGGGCGCTGCGGCGGGCGCGCTCCGACTGGATGAAAGTCGAGCAGGAGCGCGGCATCTCGGTCACCGCATCCGTGATGACCTTCGACTGGGGCGGCTGCACCTTCAACCTGCTCGATACCCCGGGCCACCAGGACTTCTCCGAGGACACCTACCGGACGTTGACCGCCGTCGACTCGGCGGTAATGGTGATCGACGCCGCCAAGGGGATCGAGGCGCAGACCCGGAAGCTGTTCGAGGTCTGCCGGCTGCGCGACGTGCCGATCGTCACCTTCGTCAACAAGCTCGACCGCGAGGGGCGCGACCCGTTCGACCTGATGGACGAGATCGAGCGCGACCTCCAGCTCCACGTCACCCCGGCCAACTGGCCGATCGGCATGGGCGCCTCGTTCCGCGGCTGCTACGACCTGCTGCGCGACGAGCTGCTGCTGTTCGATCGCGGCCAGGGCGAGCGGCTGGCCGAGCCGCGCCCCTTCCACGGCCTCGCCGACCCGGCGCTCGACCGCGAGCTGCCCGCGGGCGCGCTCGCCGAGCTGCGCGAGTCGGCGCACCTGGCCGCTTCGCTCAGCCCCGCCTTCGACCTCGAGGTCTACCGGGAAGGGCACCTGACGCCGGTCTACTTCGGCTCGGCGCTCCACAATTTCGGCGTCCGCGAGCTGCTCCAGGGGCTGGCCGAGTTCGCGCCGCCGCCGCGCCCGGCGCCGACCGCCGGCCGCCGGGTCGAGCCGACCGAGGAGAGCGTCGCGGCGTTCGTATTCAAGATCCAGGCGAACATGGACCCCAAGCACCGGGACCGGGTGGCTTTCGCGCGCATCTGCTCCGGGCGCTTCGAGCGCGGCATGAAGCTCTTGCACGTCCGCAGCGGCAAATGGCTGACCGTGCACACGCCGGTGATGTTCCTCGCCCGCGACCGCGAGATCGCCGAGGAGGCCTTCCCGGGCGACATCGTCGGTCTGCCCAACCACGGCCAGCTCCGCATCGGCGACGCCCTGACCGAGGGCGAGCCGCTCCGCTTCACCGGCATCCCATCTTTCGCTCCCGAGCTGCTCCAGAAGGTGCGCGCCACCGACCCGCTCAAGGCCAAGCACCTGGGCAAGGCGCTCACCCACCTCGCCGAGGAGGGGGCGGCGCAGGTGTTCCGCGCCCGCATCGGCAGCGACTGGATCGTCGGCGTCGCCGGGCCGCTGCAGTTCGACGTCCTGGCCGACCGGATCCGCACCGAGTACGACCTGACGGTCGAGTTCCAGGCCACCAGCCTCCACACCGCCCGCTGGCTCGAAGCCGACGACGACCGGGAGCTCAAACGCTTCGTCGACGCCCACCCCGGCGCCATCGCCGACGACTGGTCGGGGGCCCCGGTCTTCCTGGCCGCCAACCCCTACCGGCTCAAGGTCGCGCTCGAGGACTGGCCCCAGCTCCGCTTCCTGAAGACCCGCGAGCAGGTCCAGTAGCCGGCCGGCGGGGCCGCCGCCGCCGCGCCGGCGACCGCCCCGACGGTGCCCTGGGAGCGGCCCGGAAACAAGCCCGGGGGTGGCGCGTAAGAAATGCAGAGATCGGGCGTTCCCTGCTTCAGGACGACTCGCTGCCCCGAGGGGGGCGCTCGGCCCACCGAAGGCCCTATTGGGAGGTCCCCGTGCGACGACCCTACCGTTCCGCGCTGCTCCTCGGCGCTCTCGCTCTGGCGGTCGCCGCCTGCGGCAAGGGCAAGGCCGACGGCGGCGATGCCGAGAAAAAGACCGAGGCCGTGCCGGTCGAGATCGCGACCCTGGAGCGGGGACCGATCGAGCAGGTGCTCCGCTTCTCGACCGGCCTCGAGGCCGAGCGGGCGGTGCCGGTGCGCGCCGAGGCGGCGCGCCAGGTGGTCGCCCTGCTGGTCGAGGAGGGGCACCGGGTCGCCCGCGGCCAGACCCTGCTGCGGCTCGAGGACACCGCCCAGACGACCGCCGTCTCCCGCGCCGAGGGCCAGGTCGAGCAGGCCCGCCGCGAGCACGACCGCAAGCTGCGCCTGTTCGAGCAGAAGATGCTCTCCGAGCAGGAGATGACCGCCGCCCGCTACGACCTCGAGCAGCGCGAGCTCGCCCTTGCCGACGCCCGCCGCGAGCTCTCCTACACGACCGTGCGGGCGCCGATCGCCGGCACGGTGACCAACCGCCACGTCCGCGTCGGCGACACCGTCGCCGTCAACCAGCAGCTGTTCGACCTCGTCGACTTCGATTCCCTGGTGGCGCTGGTCTTCGTGCCGGAGCGCGAGGTGACCCGCGTGCGGGTCGGCCAGGCCGCCCGCCTGATGCCGCCGGCGGCGCCGGGCAACCTGTTCGAGGGCCGCGTCGACCGGATCGCGCCGGTGGTCGACCCCAAGAGCGGCACGGTCAAGGTCACGGTCACGGTGCCCAATGCCCCGGGCCTGCTGCCCGGCATGTTCCTCGAGGTCGAGCTGGTCACCGCCGTCGAGCCCGACGCGCTGCTGGTGCCGAAGCGGGCGCTGGTGCCCGACGGCACCCAGCTCACCCTCTGGCGCTTGGCCGACGAGGAGACCGTGGAGCGGCTCTGGGTCGAGCCGGTGCTCGAGGACCGCGAGAAGGTGAGCGTCGCGACCGGCCTGGCGCCGGGCGACCGGATCGTGGTCGCCGGCCAGGCCGGCCTCAAGGCCGGCGCCAAGGTGCGGGTGGTGGGGGCGGCCGGTGGCGCGAGCTGAGGAGGGGGGCGGCGACCCCCGCCCGGACGAGGCCGCGGGCGCGCCGGACGCGGCGGCGGTAGCGCAGCCTCCGCAGCAGGCCGCGGCGGACGCGGCGGCCGGGGCGGCCGCGGTCGCCGAGACGGCGGCGCCGCCGGCGGGCGAGGCCGGCGAGTTCGCGACCGCCCAGGTCCACGCCGCGGGCAGCTTCGCCGCGCGCCGGCCGGTGGCGGTCGGGGTGGTCTTCCTGGCCGCCGTGCTGTTCGGCTGGCTCTCCTACTTCCAGCTGCCGGTCAACCTGATGCCGGAGATGACCTACCCGACGCTGACCGTGCGCACGGAGTACCCGGGCGCGGCGCCGGAGGAGGTCGAGAACGAGGTCAGCCGCCCGATCGAGGAGGTGCTGGGGGTGATCGGCGGCCTCGAGCGGATCTCGAGCATCTCGCGCGCCGGCGTCTCCGACGTGGTGCTCGAGTTCCAGTGGGACCAGTCGATCGCCGACGCCGTCCAGGACACGCTCGAACGGCTCGACCAGGTGCTGCTGCCGGCCGGCACCGAGCGGCCGCTGGTGCTCCGCTTCGATCCCTCGCTCGATCCGGTGATCGAGTTCGCGCTCGCCGGCGACGGCGAGCGCTTCGAGGGCGAAGAGGGGCTGCGCCGCCTGCGCCGGCTGGCCGAGCGCGAGGTCAAGCGCGAGCTCGAGCCGATCCGCGGCGTCGCCGCGGTGCAGGTGCGCGGCGGCCTCGAGGAGGAGATCCACGTCCGGCTCGACCGCGCGGCGCTCACCCGCGTCGGCCTGTCGCCCCGCCAGGTGCTGGCGCGGCTGGCCGAGGAGAACGTCAACATCGCCGGCGGCACCCTCGAGGAGGGGAGCGTCGAGTACATGGTGCGGACGCTCAACGAGTACCGCGACTTGGCCGAGATCGCCGCCACGGTGGTGACCACGGTCGAGGGGCGGCCGGTCCGCCTGGGCGACCTGGGCAGCGTCGTCAACGCGCACCGGGAGCGGCAGATCGTCACCCGCGCCGGCGGGCGCGAGAGCGTCGCGCTCGACCTCTACAAGGAGGGCGACGCCAACATGGTGGCGCTGTCGAAGCGGGTGCGCGCGGCGCTCGGCCCGCCGCCGGCGGCGACGCCCGCGACGTCGGCCGACGGAGCGCCCGCGGGCGGCAGCGGCCCCGGCCGCCCGCCGGCCGGGCTCGCCGCGCGGCTGCTCGCCGACGAGGGGGTCCGCCTGGAGATCGTCGCCGACCGCTCGGTCTTCATCGAGGGGAGCATCGCCGAAGTGCGCAACGCCGCCGTCCTGGGCGGCCTGCTCGCCGTGCTGGTGCTCTATCTCTTCCTGCGCGAGCTGCGCTCGACGGCGATCGTCGCGGTGGCCATCCCGGCCTCGCTGCTGGTCACCTTCGCGCCCATGGATCTGTTCGGCGTCTCGCTGAACATCATGTCGCTCGGCGGCCTGGCGCTCGGCGTCGGCATGCTGGTCGACTGCTCGATCGTGGTGCTCGAGTCGATCCACCGCTGCCGCGAGGAGGGCGACGACCTGGTCGGCGCGGTGGTGCGCGGCACCCGCGAGGTGCGCAGCGCCGTCATCGCCTCGACGCTGACCACGGTGGCGGTCTTCCTGCCCATGGTCTTCGTCGAGGGCGTCGCCGGGCAGGCCTTCGGTGACCTGGCCCTGGCGGTGGTCATCTCGCTGGTGGCTTCGCTGGCGGTGGCGCTGTTCCTGATTCCGATGCTGGCGGCGCGCGGCGGCTTCTCGCTCGCCGGCGCGAGCGGGCTCGCCCCGCGGCTCCAGCCGGCGGCCTGGCGGGCGCTCGCCGACGACTGGCGGCGGCTCGGCGGCCTGCGGCGCTGGCTGCTGGCGCCGTTGCTGCTCCTGCGGACGGCGATCTGGCTGCCGATCGAGATCGCCGCCAAGCTCTTCGGCGCGCTCGTCGCGCTGGTGCTCGGCGTGGTCGGCGGCCTCGGCGCGTTGCTGGTCGCCACCGTCGGCCGGTTGCTCGATCGCGGGCCGGCGGCCTGGCTGGCGCGCCTGCTCGCCTGGCTCTCCGGCGCCTACCGCGCCCTGCTCGAGCGCGCGCTCGCGACCCCCCGCCTGGTGCTGACCTTGCTCGCCGCGGCGCTGGTCTCGACCACCTGGGGCATCGCCACGCTCGACACCGAGCTGCTGCCGGAGGTCCATCAGGGGGAGCTGACCTTCGAGTTGGCGCTGCCGCCGGGGACGCCGCTCGAACGGACGATGGCGGTGCTGCGGCCGGTCGAGACCGCCCTGCTCGAGGAGCGGGCGCTGATCGAACGGCTGGTCGCCACCTACGGCTTCGATCCCGCGCTCAGCCAGCGCTCCGACGAGGGTGAGCACACGGTCCGCTTCCGGCTCCTGCTCTCCGCCGCCGACGCCGCCACGGAGCGCGCGGTCGCCGAGCGGGTGCGGACGCACCTGGCGGGCATCCCCGACCTCGAGCAGCAGCTGACCCGCCCGGTGCTGTTCAGCTTCCGGACGCCGATCGAGGTCGAGGTCCACGGCGAAGACCTCGACCAGCTCAAGCGCAAGGCGCTCGAGGTCGAGCGGACGCTCGCGGCGCTGCCCGAGCTGGCCGACGTCGCGACGACGCTGCGCACCGGCGCGCCCGAAGTCGAGATCGTCTACGACCGGGACCGCCTGGCGCGCTACGGCCTTTCGATCGGCGAGGTCGCCCAGGCGGTGCGCGACCTGGTGCGCGGCGCCGAGGCGACCCGCTTCAACCTCAAGGACCGCCGCATCCCGATCGTCGTCCAGCTGCGCGAAGCCGACCGCCGGACGGTCGAGGACGTGCGCGACCTGGTGGTCAATCCGGGCGGCGAGCGCGCGGTGCCGCTCTCGGCCGTCGCCGACGTCCGGCTCGGCGAGGGGCCGAGCGAGGTCCGCCGCGTCGACGGCCGCCGGGTGGCGCTGGTGCGCGCCAACCTCGCCCCGGGGGTCGCCCTCGGCACCGCCGTCGAGCGGCTGCGCGCTGCGCTCGACAGCCGGGTCGAATGGCCGCCGGAGCTGACCTTCGTGGTCGCCGGCCAGAGCGAGGAGTGGGAGCGCTCCGCGCTCAGCCTCTACCTGGCGCTGGCGCTGTCGATCTTCCTCGTCTACGTCATCATGGCGGCGCAGTTCGAGTCCCTGCTCCACCCGTTCGTGATCCTGTTCACCATCCCGCTCGCCTTCTTCGGCTCGATCGTGACGCTCGCGCTCTCGGGCATGTCGCTGTCGATCGTGGTCTTCCTCGGCATGATCCTGCTCGCCGGCATCGTGGTCAACAACGCCATCGTGCTGGTCGACTACGTCAACGTACTGCGCGGCCGCGGCCTCGGGCGGCACGAGGCGCTGGTCGCCGCCGGCGCGGTGCGGCTGCGGCCGATCCTGATGACCACCGGCACCACCGTGCTCGGCCTGCTGCCGATGGCGCTCGGCTTCGGCGACGGCGCCGAGCTGCGCACGCCGCTCGCGGTGACGGTGATCGCCGGCCTGTCGGCCTCGACGCTGTTGACGCTGCTGGTGATCCCGGTGGTCTACGACCAGCTCGACCGCGCGGTCGAGCGGATTCGCCAGCAACTGACCGGCGCCGCGGCCGAGCCGGCGAGCGGCCCCGCCGAGCCCGGGCCCGCGCCGGCGCCGGCCGGCGCGCTCGCCGAGTCCCCCGAGGCGGCGCCGTGAGCCCGGCCGAGCTCGAGCGCTCCGACCGCACCGCGCGGCTGGTGTCGCTGTCGCTGCGGCGGCCGATCGCCGTCTCGGTGCTGCTCGCGAGCACGCTGGTGCTCGGCCTGGTCGCCACCCTCGGCATCCCGGTCGAGCTGATCCCGCGCGGCTTCGAGGAGCCCTTCCTGCGCGTCATCGTCCCCTGGCGCGACGCGCCGGCGCCCGAGGTGCTCGACAAGATCGTGCGGCCGCTCGAGGAGGAGCTCGCCACCGTCGGCGGCCTCGACCGGATCATGTCGTTCTCGATCCTCGGCTCCGGCCGGGTCTTCCTGCGCTTCAAGCAGGGCACCGACATGGACGTCGCCTACCGCGAGGTGCGCGACCGCGTCGAACGCGCCCGGCGGCGACTGCCCGAGGACGTCGACCGCATCTTCCTGCGCAAGGACGACGACACCGGCATTCCGATCTACGTCCTCGGCCTGGCCGTCGACGACACCCTGGCGGGCGCCTACGACCTGATCCAGAACGAGGTCCTCCTGCGCCTCGAGCGCATTGACGGCGTCGCCTCGGTCACCACCGACGGCCTGGTCGAGAAGGAGATCCTGATCGAGCTCGACCGCGAGCGGACGGCGGCGGCGGGCGTCGACCTTTGGCGGCTCGCCCAGGAGCTGACGCAGGACAACTTCACCCTGGCGAGCGGCCAGGTCCACGCCGGCGACCGCAAGCTGCTGCTGCGCTCGCAGGCGACCTACCCCGACCTCGACGCGCTCGGCGCGCGGCCGGTGTCGCCGACCGCCCGCCTGCGCGACATCGCCACCATCCGCTACGACCTGCCGGAGTGGAAGTTCCGCGTCCGCGCGATGAGCCGTCCGGCGGTGGCGGTGATCGTGCGCAAGGAGGGTGACGCCAACACGCTCGAGGTCGCGCGCCGGGTCGAGGAGGAGGTCGAGCGGCTGCGCACCAACCCGCGCCTCTCCTCGATCGACAGCATGGAGCTGTTCAGCCAGCGCAAGGTCATCCTCGAGTCGCTCCAGACGCTGCTGCGCAGCGGCGAGATCGGCGCCTTCTTCGCCGTCGGCGTGCTGTTTTTCTTCCTGCGCCGCCTGCGCATGACGATGATCATCACGCTGTCGATTCCGCTCTCGCTGCTGGTGGCGTTGACCGTGATGTTCCTCTCCGGCGAGACGCTGAACATCATCTCGCTGCTGGCGCTGATGATCTCGGTCGGCCTGCTGGTCGACAACTCGGTGGTGGTGGCGGAGAACATCTTCCGCCTCCACCGCGACGGCATGCCACGGCGCGAGGCCTGCGTGCGCGGCGCCAGCCAGATCGCGCTGGCGATCGTCATGGCGACGCTGACCACGGTGATCGTCTTCCTGCCCGCCTCGCTGGTCGAGGGCGAGGCGCAGTTCTTCCTGCTGCGGCTGTCGGTGCCGATCTCGGTGGCGCTGGTGGCCTCGTTGGTGGTGGCGCTGCTGCTGATCCCGCTCGCCGTCTACGCCACCCTGCCCGCCAACGGCGGCGGCGCCCGGCCGGGGCGGCTGCGCGCCGGCCACGAGCGGCTCAACCGGGTGCTGCGCGGCGCCTACGATGGCACCTTCGGGCGCTTGAACGACGCCTACGGCCGGCTGCTCCGCCTCGCCCTGGCGCGTCGGGCCGAGATGCTGATCGGTCTCGGCCTGTTGTTCGTGGCGACGCTCGCCGTCTTCTCGGCGCGGGTCGAGTTCGTCGGCACCCAGGAGGAGGAGCGCGGCGGCTTCGAGATCCACGTCGAGCTGCCGCCGAACACCACCTTCCGCGAGGCGGAAGCCTATTTCCTGGCCTGCGAGAAGGTGGTCGAGGGGCTGCGCGAGGAGCTCGACCTGGCCGGCCACTTCCTCTTCCACCGCACCCAGTTCGGCCGCATCGAGGGCTGGTTCAACACGCCGCGCACCAACAAGCTCAAGCCGAGCGAGGTGACCGAGCGGGTGCTCGCCGCGCTGCCGCGCAAGGCGGGCACCCGGCTGATGACCGGCCGCGACGACGAGTCCGACCAGGTCAAGAAGGGGGTCTTTTCGGTCGAGCTCTACGGCGACGACGCCGAGGAGCTGGAGCGGGTGGCGGTCGGGCTCGAGCAGCTGCTGGCCCAGGTGCCCGGAGTGCTCGGCGTCCAGAAGGCCTCCGACCGGCCGCTCGAGGAGCTCGCCCTGGTGGTCGATCGCGACCGCGCCCGGGCGCAGGGGGTGAGCCCGCAGGTGGTGGCGAGCGTGGTGGGCTACGCGCTGCGCGGCCAGCAGCTGCCGCGCGCGAGCTACGGCGGCCGCCAGATCCCGGTGCGCGTCCGCTTCGAGGAGGCCGACCGCTCGAGCCTCGACGACCTCGGGAACTTCTCGGTCCCGGGCGGCGACGGCCAGCCGATCGCGCTCGCATCCCTGACCGACGCGACCTGGCTGCCGACCGCGCAGCAGATCTGGCGCAGCGGCCGCCGCACCTCGCGCACGGTCAGCGTCGAGCTCGCCGAGGAGGACCAGAAGACGATCCGCGAGCGCCTGTCGGCGCTGGTCGCCGGCGTCGACCTGCCCGAGGGGGTGCGCCGCGACGTCCGGGGGCCGCGCGGCGACGACGAGGACCTGGCCGCGCTGATGTCGGCGCTGCTGTTCTCGGTGCTGCTGATCTACCTGCTGATGGCCTTCCTGTTCGAGAGCTTCGTGCTGCCCCTGTCGATCGTCACCACCATGCCGCTCGCCTTCCTCGGCGTCGCCTGGGCGCACATCGCGCTCGGCCTCGACATCGATTTCCTGGGCGTCGTCGGCCTGGTCCTGCTGGTCGGCGTGGTGGTCAACAACGGCATCGTGCTCATCGACTACGTCCACCGCCTGCGCGACGCCGGGCACTCCCGCGAAGAGGCGCTCGCGCTCGCCACCCATCGCCGCTTCCGGCCGATCATGATGACCGCGCTCACCACCATCTGCGGCATGATGCCGCTGCTGTCCGGCGGCTCGACCTCGATCGGCCTCTCCTACACCAGCTTCGGCCTGACGCTGGTCGGCGGCATGACCACCGCGACGCTCCTCACCCTGCTGGTGGTGCCGGTGTTCTACACTCTGTTCGACGACCTGCGGACGACGCTCGCCGGCAACGCCGCCTGGATCGCGCCGCGCCTGCGCCGGCGCCGCGCGGACGCCGAGCCGGCGTAGAGCGCCAGCCCGAGGGGCGCCGCGTCCGCCGCCGGCCCGGCCCGCGCAAACCTTTGCCGCGCCGGGGCGTATTTCGACCTGGTCCGATGTCGCTTGCCCGGGAGGGATGCCCGAGATGACCCGTGGAGCCAAGATCGGGGCGGCGGTCGCCGCCCTCGTGGTGGTGGGGCTGGTGGCGGTCAACGTCGTCCAGTCCAAGAAGAAGAAGGCGCCGGCGGTCGCCGTCCAGAAGGTCGAGCGGACCGATCTGCGCAGCCTGGTCACCGCGACCGGCAAGATCGAGGCCCAGCGCAAGGTCGAGCTGTCGGCCAACGTCATGGGCCAGATCGTCAACCTGGCGGTGCGCGAGGGCGACACCGTCCGGCGCGGCGATTTCCTGCTCCAGATCGACCAGACCCAGCGCCGCGCCACGGCGCTCTCGGCCGAGGAGTCGCTCAAGGCCCTGTTCTTCGACCGCGACGCCGCGCGCGCCCAGGCCGAAGAGGCCAGGAAGAGCCTGGAGCGCGCCGAGCGTTCGTTCGCCGACCAGCTGGTGCCCCAGGCCGAGGTCGACCGCGCGCGCGCCGCCGCCGACGCCGCCGCGGCCCAGGTGCTCGCCTTCGAGCGGCGCATCGAGCAGGCGCGCGCCACGCTGGCGGGCGCCCGCGACGAGCTGTCGAAGACCAAGATGACGGCGCCGATCGACGGCATCGTCACCGCCCTGCCGGTCGAGGAGGGCGAGATCGCCGTCATCGGCACCATGAACAACCCCGGCACCAAGCTGATGACCATCTCGGACATGGGCGTGGTGCAGGCCGTGATGCAGGTCGACGAGACCGACATCCCGAACGTGCGCGTCGGCCAGACCGCCGAGGTGCGGATCGACGCCTACGGCGAGAGGAAGTTCGAGGGCGTCGTCACCGAAGTCGGCTCGTCGCCGATCCAGGGCCTGACCGGCGCGGCCGACGCGGCGGTCAACTTCGAGGTCAAGATTCAGCTCGCCAGCCCGCCGGAGGGGATCCGCCCCGGCTTCTCCTGCGCCGCCGACATCCTGACCGGCACCGTTGCCGGGGCGCTGGCGATCCCGATCCAGGCGCTGGTGGTGCGCGACAAGCCGCTCGCCGAGGGCGAGAAGCCGGCGCCCGGCGCGGCGCGCGAGGAAGAGGGGGTCTACCGGTTCGACGCGGCGGCCAAGCGGGTCACCTTCCAGGCGGTCGAGACCGGCATGACCGGCGAGACGCAGGTCGAGGTCGTCGCCGGGCTCGCCGAGGGGCAGGAGATCGTGACCGGCCCGTTCAAGGCGCTGCGCGAAATCGCCGACGGCGACGCCGTCCGCCGCGAAGAGCCGAAGAAGGAAGGCGCCAAGAAGGGGCCGGGCGGCCGGGGCTGACCGGCGGAGCCGAGCGCTCGGGATTCATCGGCCGTGGAAACGCTGCGCATCGCCGTCGTCGCCCTGCGCACCAACAAGTTGCGCAGCTTCCTGACCCTGCTCGGCGTCATCATCGGCGTGATGACGGTGGTGGCGGTGGTGGCGATCGTCAACGGCCTCAACGCCTACGTCACCGAGCAGGTCTTCTCGCTCAACCCCGACGTCTTCATCGTCACCCAGTTCGGCATCATCACCAGCCAGGAAGAGTTCCTCGAGGCGCTCAAGCGCAAGCGGATCACTCTCGAGGATGCCGCCGCCGTGACGCGCCTGTGCGCCGGCTGCGCCCAGGTCGGCGTCTCCAACAACACGAGTCAGGCGGTCAAACGCGGCGCCGAGCGGCTGGCCGACGTCGTCATCCTGGGCGGCACCGCCAACATGGCGGAGCTCACCAACCTCGATCTCGAGGCGGGGCGCTTTTACCTCGAGACCGAGAACCGCCACGCCGCCCCCATCGCGGTCATCGGCTCGGACGTCAAGGAGCAGCTGTTCGGCGCGCTCGACCCGCTCGGCCGGCTGATCTGGGTCGAGGGGACGCCCTACAAGGTGGTCGGCCTGCTCAAGAAGCAGGGCTCGGTCCTGGGGCAGAACCAGGACAAGCGCGTCTACATGCCGCTCGGCGCCTTCCGCAAGCAGTTCGGCCTGCGCCGCAGCGTCGCGCTGTTCATCCGCCCGGGCAGCGGCATGGCCGGCCTCGAGGCGGCGCAAGACGAGGTGCGCACCATCCTGCGCGCCCGCCGCGGCACCCCCTTCCGCGCCAAGGACCCCTTCGGCCTGGTCACCGCCGGCGCCATCGGCGACGTCTGGAAGCAGATCTCGGCCGGCGCCTTCGCCCTGGTCACCTTCATCTCGGGGATCTCGCTGGCGGTGGGCGGCATCGTGATCGCCAACATCATGCTGGTCTCGGTGGTCGAGCGGACGCGCGAGATCGGCATCCGGCGCGCCCTCGGGGCGCGCCGGCGCGACATATTGCTGCAGTTCCTGGCCGAAGCGGTGCTGCTGTCGATGATCGGCGGCCTGATCGGCGTGCTGATCGGCGCCGGGATCGCCAAGGGCCTGTCGGCCGCCTTCCCGCTGCCGACGCGGGTGACCCCGGGGCTCGTCGCCGCGGGGCTCTTCATCTCGCTGCTCACCGGCCTGCTGGCCGGGGTCTTCCCGGCGCGCAAGGCGGCGCATCTGACGCCGGTCGAGGCGCTGCGCTATGAGTAGGACGGTCCTCCAGGCGCTGCGCCGGGGCTTTCTCGAGAACGTCCGCTTCGCGCGGACCGCCATCCTCGCCCACAAGCTGCGCACCTTCCTGACCGTGCTCGGCATCGTCATCGGCGTCGCCACCGTGATCGCGATGGTGTCGATGGTCGAGGGCTTCAATCGCAGCGTCGCCCAGAGCTTCGAATCGTTCGGCGCGACGCTGGTCCAGTTCCAGCGCTTCGACCCGCAGTTCGGGCCCGGCGGCGGCCAGCGCGACGAGAAGCAGCGGCTGCGCAAGCACCTGACCTACGAGGACGCGCTGGCGATGCGCGAGCTCTGCCCGTCGATGCGCGCCGTCTCGCCCGAGCGCTACTGGTTCCCCAGCCCGCGCGCCGGCGGCCAGATCCCGCTCGCCACCTACCGCGGCCGCGAGGCGACCCCGGACACCGTCGGCGGCGTCACCGAGGCCTACCTCGACGCCAACGCCAAGCAGCTCGCGCTCGGCCGTTTCGTCACCGAAGCCGACGAGCGGCGCGCCGCCGACGTGGTGGTCATCGGCTGGTCGATCGCCGACGCGCTGTTCCCGTTCGAGGATCCGCTCGGCAAGCGGATCACGCTCGCCGGGCGCCGCTACACCGTGATCGGCGTGCTCGAGGAGCAGGGCGCCACCGGCTTCGAGTCGACCGACGCCCACGTGCTGCTGCCCTTCTCGACCTTCGACCGCGGCTTCCCCTGGGTGGCGCGCGACTTCGGCGTCAACATCGCCACCGTGCCGAAGTCGCCGCAGCTGGTCGACCAGGTGATCGAGGAGGGGACCAACCTCCTGCGCCAGCGCCGCGGCCTGCGCTTCCACCAGCCCAACGACTTCGGCATCATGACGCCGGACAAGCTGATCGGCAATTTCCGCGCGGTCACCGACGGCATCGCGGCGACCATGATCCTGATCGCCTCGATCGCGCTGCTGGTCGGCGGCGTCGGAGTGATGAACATCATGCTGGTCTCGGTCACCGAGCGCACGCGCGAGATCGGCCTGCGCAAGGCGCTCGGCGCGGTGCGCCAGGACATCCTGATCCAGTTCCTGATCGAAGCCTCCGCCCTCGCCCTGCTCGGCGGCACCATCGGCGTCTCGCTGGGCGTCGGCATCGCGGCGCTGGTGCGCAACATCTCGCCGCTCGCCACCGCGACGCCGCTCTGGTCGATCGCCCTGGGCCTCAGCGTCTCGATGTCGGTCGGCCTGGTGTTCGGGATCTTCCCCGCCTGGCGCGCCGCCAAGCTCGACCCGATCGAGGCCCTGCGCTACGAGTAGATCGGTCTCAGAGCCAGCGGCGAACGCGCCGCTTGAGCTCGTGGTACTCGGCGCCGAAGCGGCGCTCGAGGTAGCGCTCCTCGCGCGGGATGACGAACCGGTCGACCAGCACCGCCGCGACGACCCCGGCGAAGGCCAGCCAGACGACGTCGAGCAGCGCGCCGAGCCCCACGGTGGTCAGGGTGAGGCCCAGGTACATCGGGTTGCGCGTGAAGCGGTACGGGCCGCTGGAGACCATCGCCGCGGCGGGCCGGAAGGGCAGCGCGCTGGTGCGCGAGCGCCAGAACAGGAGCAGGGCCACTAGATCGAGCAGCAGGCCGGCGCCGAGCAGCGCGACGCCGGCGGCCTCACGGAGCAGGTCGGCGATCGGACCGGGTCCCGGGAAGGGCCAGTGCCAGGTCCGCTCGGCCACGAACGCCAGCAGCGCGACGCCGACGAACAGGAAGGGCGGCGGGACGTAGATCCGCGGCGAGTCGGGGCGGGTCGGATCGGTCACCGGCCGCGCGGGTCGGGCGCTTCGGGGTCGAGGCCGAGCTCGGCGATGGCCCGCGCCACCGCCGAGCGTTCGATCTCGCCGCGGCGGGCGAGCTCGGCGAGCGCGGCCACCGCGACGTGCTCGGCGTCGATCTCGAAGAAGCGGCGCAGCGCCGCCCGCGTCTCGCTGCGGCCATAGCCGTCGGTGCCGAGCGGCAGCAGCCCTTGCGGCACCCAGCGGGCGATCTGGTCGGGCACCAGTTTCAGATAGTCCGACACCGCCACCACCGGCCCGCGCGCGGCGCCGAGCTGGCGGGTCAGGTAGGGCACGCGCGGCTCGGCTTCCGGGTGCAGCCGGTTCCAGCGCTCGCACTCGAGCGCCTCGCGGCGCAGCTGCTGGTAGGAGGTCACGCTCCAGACGTCGGCGCCGACGCCGTAGCGCCCAGCCAGGATCTCCGCCGCCCGTAGCGCCTCGTTGAGGATGGAGCCGCTGCCCAGGAGCTGGACGCGCGGACGCTCGGGCGGCACCGCCGATTCGCGGTAACGGTAGAGACCGGCGAGCACGCCCGGCGCCGCCCCCTCGGGCATGGCCGCCTGACGGTAGTTCTCGTTGTAGAGCGTGAGGTAGTAGAAAACGTCCTCGTTGTCGCGGTACATCCGGCGCAGGCCGTCCTGGAGGATCACCGCCAACTCGAAGGCGAAGGCGGGGTCGTAGGCCTGGAGGTTCGGCACCACCGAGGCCAGCACGTGGGAGTGGCCGTCCTCGTGCTGGAGCCCCTCGCCATTGAGCGTCGTCCGCCCGGCGGTGGCGCCGAGCAGGAAGCCCCGGCCGCGCTGGTCGCCGTGGGCCCAGATCAGGTCGCCGATGCGCTGGAAGCCGAACATCGAGTAGTAGATGAAGAACGGGATCATCGGCAGCCCGTGGTTCGAGTACGAGGTGCCGGCGGCGGTGAACGAGCACATCGCCCCCGCCTCGGTGATCCCCTCCTCCAGGATCTGGCCGTTCTGGGCCTCCTTGTAGAACAGCAGCGTCCCCGAGTCGACCGGTTCGTAGAGCTGGCCGACCGACGAGTAGATGCCGTGCTGCCGGAACAGCGACTCCATGCCGAAGGTGCGCGCCTCGTCGGGGACGATCGGCACCACCCGCGGCCCGATCTGCGGGTGGCGCAGGATCTGGCGCAGCATCTGGACGAACGCCATGGTGGTCGAGACCTCGCGTTCGATGCCGCCGTGGAACTCGGCGAAGAACTCCGGCTCCGGCGTCGGCAGCGCGCCGACGAACGCGCGGCGCGCCGGCACGAAGCCGCCGAGCTCGCGCCGCCGTTCGAGCAGGTAGCGGATCTCGGGGCTGGTGTCGGCCGGCCGATAGAAGGGCGCCTCGGCGATGGCGTCGTCCGAGACCGGGATCTCGAAGCGGTCGCGAAAGGCGCGCAGCTCCTCCTCGTTCAGCTTCTTCTGCTGGTGGGTGACGTTCTTGCCCTCACCGGCGTGGCCGAGGCCGTAGCCCTTGATGGTCTTGGCCAGGATCACCGTCGGCTGGCCCTGGGTGCGGATCGCCAGGTCGTAGGCGGCGTAGACCTTCTCGGGATCGAGGCCGCCGCGGCGCAGGTAGGGCATCTCGCCGTCCGGCACGTCGGCCACCATGGCGGCGAGCTCCGGATACTTGCCGAAGAAGCGCTCCCGGATGTAGGCGCCCCCCTCGACCGAGTACTTCTGGTACTCGCCGTCGAGCGTCTCGTTCATCACCCGCACCAGCCAGCCGTCGTGATCGCGCTCGAGCAGCGGATCCCACGACGAGCCCCAGATCACCTTGATGACGTGCCAGCCGGCGCCGCGGAAGGCGGCCTCGAGCTCCTGGATGATCTTGCCGTTGCCGCGCACCGGGCCGTCGAGCCGCTGCAGGTTGCAGTTGACGACGAAGACCAGGTTGTCGAGCCGCTCGCGCGCGGCGAGCGTCAGAGCGCCGAGCGTCTCCGGCTCGTCGGTCTCGCCGTCGCCGAGGTAGGCCCACACCCGGCGTCCGGCGGTCGCCGCCAGGCCGCGGTGCTCGAGGTACTTCATGAACCGCGCCTGGTAGATGGCGGTGATCGGACCCAGGCCCATCGACACCGTCGGGTACTCCCAGAAATCGGGCATCAGCCACGGGTGCGGATAGGACGAGAGCCCGCCTCCCGGCGCCAGCTCGCGCCGGAAGCTCGCCAGCTGGCGGTCCGAGAGCCGCCCCTCGAGGAAGGCGCGGGCGTAGATGCCGGGCGAGGCGTGGCCCTGGAAAAAGACCATGTCGCCGTCGAAGCCGCTCTCGCCGCGGCCGCGGTAGAAGTGGTTGAAGCCGACCTCGTAGAGCGTCGCCGCCGACTGGTAGGTCGCGATGTGGCCGCCGATGCCGTCGTCCTCGCGGTTGGCGCGCACGACCATCGCCAGGGCGTTCCAGCGCACCAGCGACTTGATCCGCCGCTCGAGCGCGCGGTCCCCGGGGAAGGGGGGCTGCTCGTGGCGCGGGATGGTGTTGACGTAGGGGGTGGTCGGCGCCGGCAGCGGCACCGTCCGCCGGTAGGCGTGGTCCTGCAGCCGCTGCATCAGGAAGCGCGCCCGCTCCTCGCCCCGCGCGGCGATCACGTCATCGAGCGCGCCGAGCCACTCGCGTGTTTCCTGCGGATCGAAATCGTTGACGTCGGACATCCACCCTCCCAGGGGGGTCGAGGATACCGCCGGGCCGCGCTCGCGGGACCGCGGCCCGGTTCGCGCCGGCCGGGGGGCGCGCGGGGTCAGCCTTCGGGGACGACGAGCAGCTCGGCGGGCGCTTCGGCCGGGGCCTCCGCCGGCGGCGGAGCCTGCTCCGCACCCTCCGGCGCCGCCGTCTCCGCGGCGCCCTCGCGCCGGCGGCCCGAACGGCGGCGCCCGCCGCGCCGGCGGCGCCGCGCGCGCGGGACGGCGCCGGCATCCCCCGCATCGGTCCCCGCCTCGGTCCCCGCCTCGGCCTCGGATTCGGCCTCCACCGCGAACTCGGCGGGCGCTTCGGCCTCCGATTCCGGCGTCGGGCCCGCGGGGGCGAACAGGATCAGCTCGCCGCGCGGCGCGGTCGCGAGAGCGGTCTCGGCGTCGCCGCCCTTGCCCTTGCGCCGGCGGCCGCCGCGGCGGCGGCGCTTGCGCTTGCCGTTCGCATCGGCCCCCTCCTCCGCGCTCTCGTCGACCTCCGGTGGGGCGGGCTCCAACTCCAGGACCGGTACCGCCGCCGCCTTGCGGCGGGTGACCGGCTCGCCCGGACGCAACGGCGTCACCGCCAGCGCCGCCGGCCGGTCGCGCCATTCGATCTGCTCCTCGGGGCCGAGCAACCGGTGCGAGGCGACGATCTCGATCTCGACCTCGTACTCCTGCTCGAGCCGGGCGAAGTCGCGGCGGCGGCCGTTCTGGATCGCCTCCGCCAGCTCCGGATGAAGCTCGATGCGGGCCTTCATCAGCCGCCCGGTGGCGGCGCGCGCCTCGATCCGCCGCAGCAGGTTGAGGCCGACGGCCTCGATCGAAGGGACGCGGCCGGTGCCGGCGCAGGTCGGGCAGGGCCGATGGGCGCGCACCCGCAGCGCCTGCTGGATTCGCTGCCGGTTGATCTCGAGCAGCCCGTTGGGCGACAGGCGGCCGACCGTGGTCCGCGCCTTGTCCGCCTTGAGCGCATCCTTGACCGCCTTCTCGAGCGTGCGCTTGCCCTTCGACGAGCGCAGATCGATGAAGTCGACCACCACCAGGCCGCCCAGGTCGCGCAGCCGCAGCTGGCGCGCCACCTCGCGCGCCGCCTCGAGGTTGGTCGCGAGCGCCATCTCCTCGTGGCTGCCGCCGTTCGAGGCGCGCCCCGAGTTGACGTCGATGGCGGTCAGCGCCTCGGTGGCGTCGATGACGATCGAGCCGCCGCCAGGCAGCGGCGCGACGCGCGCGAAGATGCGCTCGATCTGGCTCTCGAGGCCGTACTTCGAGAACAGCGGCACCCGCTCGGCGTAGCGGACGAGCTCGGTCTTCGAGCGCGGCATGAAGGCCTGCATGTACTCGCGGGCCTGTTCGAAAGCGTCGTCGTCGTCGACCAGGACCTCTTCGACCGAAGCGTCCAGGTGGTCGCGCAGGGCCTTCAGGATCAGATCCTGGTCGCTGTAGAGCAGCCGGGCGCCGACCCCCTTGCGCGCTTCGCTCTGGATCCGCTTCCAGACCCGCAGCAAGGCCGCGAGGTCGCGCTGCAGCTCGGCCCGGCTCTGGTCGAGCGCGTTGGTGCGCACGATGACGCCGCAGCCCTCCGGCAGCTCGAGCTTGCCGACCAACTCGCGCAGGCCGGCGCGGGTCTCGTCGTCTTCGACCTTGCGCGAGATGCCGCGCGTCGGGTCGAACGGCGTCAGCACCAGGTAGCGGCCGGCGAGCGAGAGGTTCGTCGTCAGCGCGGCGCCCTTCTGGCCCTCCGGGTCGCGGGTGATCTGGACGACGATCGGCTTGCCCTTCTCGAGCAGATCGTCGATCTGCGGCCGGCCGGAGGCGGGCGGGGTCTTGTAGCAGGCCTCCTCGACCACGTCCTGAATCGCCAGGAAGCCGTTCTTGGCGGTGCCGTAGTCGACGAAGGCGGCGTTGAGGGCGGTCTGGAGGTTGGCGATGATGCCGCGGTAGATGTTGCCGCGGGTCAGGCCCCCCTCCGCCACCTCGACCTGATAGTTCTCGAGCGTCGAGCCGGAGACGACGGCGATGCGCAGCTCCTCCCGGCTCTGGGCGTTGATCAGCATTCGGCGGGTCAAGGGCGACAGGCTCCCGGTGGCCGTTGGGGTCTGCTCGGGGCGCCCGGAAGCGGGCGCCATGAGGAGCCCATATTCTAACCCGCCCCGGAGGGTGGGCCGAGCGCCGGCGCCACTTTGGGGCGAATCTCCGCCGGTGTTACGCTTCCGCCATGTCCTGGCGCCAGCCCCCGCCTTCGGATCCCGACCAGGGTATCTGGCAGGGCCGGCGGGTGGCACGCCGCTTCGTCGCCCCGGACGGGTTCACCGTGCTCGTCGGCAAGTCCGCGGAGGACAACGACTTGCTGTCGTTGCGGCTGTGCGCGCCGGAGGACTTCTGGTTCCACCTGGCGGGCGACTCGGGCTCGCACGTGGTGGTCCGCAATCCGGAGCGCCTGGAGAAGCTGCCGCGCGAAACGGAGCGCTTCGCGGCCGCGCTCGCGGCCGGTTACTCGCGGGCCAGGAATGCCGGCCGCGTCGCCGTCCACGCCTGCCGCGGCGCCGACGTCTCCAAACGCCGCGGCCAGCCCGCGGGCGAGGTCACGCTGGCGCGCTGGCGCTCGCTCACCGTCGCGCCGCTGCGCGCCGAGGATCCCGCCGGGCCCGCCGTCGAGGGTCGCTGACGGCGCCTTCGGGGCCACTGCCGCTGGCCGCGGATCCCGCCCGTGAGCTCACCTGCGCGCAAGATCGTCCACGTCGACATGGACGCCTTCTACGCTTCGGTCGAGCAGCGGGACCGGCCGGAGCTCGCGGGCCGCCCGCTGGTGGTCGCCTGGCAGGGGCCGCGCTCGGTGGTCTGCGCGGCCTCGTACGAGGCGCGCCGCTTCGGCATCCGCTCGGCCATGGCGGCCACGACCGCGGCGCGGCGCTGCCCGCAGGCGATCTTCGTGCCGCCGGATTTCGCGCGCTACAAGGAGGTCTCGCGGCAGGTGCGGGCGATCTGCCACCGCCACACCGATCTGGTCGAGCCGCTGTCGCTCGACGAGGCCTACCTCGACGTCACCATCGAAAAGACCGGGTTGCCCTCGGCCACGGCGACCGCCGAGGCGATCCGGGCCGCGATCCGCGCCGAGACCTCGCTCACCGCCTCGGCCGGCGTGGCGCCGAACAAGTTCCTGGCCAAGATCGCCTCCGACTGGAACAAACCCGATGGGCTGTTCGTGCTGCGCCCGCACCAGGTCGAAGCGTTCCTCGAGCCCCTGCCGGTCGACCGCCTGCCCGGCGTCGGCAAGACCACGGCGGCCGTGCTCGGCGAGCTCGGCATCGGCACCGTCGGCGAGCTGCGCCGGCTCGAGCTCGGCCGGCTCGAGCAGCGCTTCGGCCGCTTCGGCGCGCGCCTGTTCGAGCTGGCGCGCGGCATCGACGAGCAACCGGTCGTCCCCGACCGGCCGACCAAGTCGATCTCCGCGGAGGACACTTTTCCCGACGATCGGGCACTGGAGGTGCTCGGCCCCGAGCTCGACCGCCTGGCCGCGCGCGTCTGGGCGGCCGCCCGGCGCCGGGAGCGGCGGGGCCGCACCGTGACGGTCAAGCTCAAGACCGCCGATTTCCGAATCTTCACCCGGCGGGCGACGCCGCGGCAGCCCCCGGCGGATGCCGCCGCGGTGGCTCGCGTCGCGCGCGAGCTGCTCGGCGAGTTCCGGCTGCCCGCAGCGACCCGCTTCCGGCTGGCCGGCGTCGGCCTCTCGGGATTCCGCGACCCGGAAACCGAACCCGCGCAAGGCTCGCTCTTCGACGGCGACGAGCCCGGCCCCGAGGCCGGCTGAAAGCGCGCTATACTCCACCGTTGATTCGTGGGTGCGATCGCAGCAGTCTTCAGGGGGTAGGCCGTGGCCAAGACACGCTTCTGGTGGGCTCCGCTGGCGGGGCTCGCACTCGCCGGCGCCGCTCACGCCGGCACGCAGGTGTTCACCAACAACACGCCGCTGCCGATTCCGGGCACCACCGTCGGCAGCTCGATCGCCGTCTCGGGTGTCTTCGGCACGGTCACCGACGTCGACGTCGCGCTGACCGGGCTCGGCACCAACGGCCCGGCCGGAATCGAGGAGCTCGACCTGCTGGTCGTCGCGCCTAACGTGGCGCAGGGGCTGATCCTCTTCTCCTTCGCCTGCGACGCGACGCTCGGCCCGATCTCGGTGGCGTTCGACAACGCCGCCGGCGGACCGGCGCCGAGCGGCCAGAGCGGCTCGCCCTGCGTCACCGGCGCGACCTACCTGCCGAGCGATTATTCCCCGCTGGTCGGCGGCTACATCCTGGATGCCCCTGCCCCCGCGCCCCCCTACTCGACGAATCTCGGCATCTGGAACGGCGCCAATCCGAACGGCACCTGGAACCTCTACGCCGAGGAGTTCGGCGGCAATGAAGGGGCGGTCCTCCAGGGCTGGGAGCTGCGAATCACTTCGACCGATCCGGTCGACCTGTCGCTCACCAAGACGGTCGCGCCGCCGAGCGTCAGCATCGGCCAGGCGGTGACGTTCACCATCACGGTCGCCAACGCCGGACCCGACCCGGCGAGCGGCGTCGTGGTGACCGACAATCTCCCGGCCGGCCTCGCCTTCGTCTCGACTTCGGGCTGCGCCGAGAGCCCCGCGGGCGGCGTACCGACCTGCACGCTGGGGACGATTCCCGCGCTCGGGCAGGCGCAGTACACGATCGTCGCCACGGCGACCGGCTCGGTCACCGGGGCGATCGTCAACATCGCCACCGCGAGCACGGCGTCCGAGGAGACGAATCCGGGCAACGACTCCGGCCAGGCGACGCTCAACGTCACCGACTTCGTGCCGATTCCGATTCCGACCGCCAGCGAGCTCGGCCTGCTGGCGCTGGCGCTGTCGACCGCCGCGGCCGGAATCGCGCGCCTGCGGCGGCGCCGCTGACGCCCCGCGCGCGGGCGGTTCGCGCTCGGCGCTCCGCGGCCGCGCGGCACGACGGCCCCGAGACGGGCTAGAATGCCGTTCCGGATGCAGGATGTCTCGCTCCCGATCCACCCGGTCCCGGAATCGACGCAGAGTTTCGACGATTTAGGGCTCACCGCCGAGCTCGCCACCGCGGTGGCCGAGCTCGGCTGGACCCACCCGACCCCGATCCAAGCCGCCATCGTGCCGCCGGCGCTCACCGGCCGGGACGTGATCGGCCTCGCCGAGACCGGCTCCGGCAAGACCGCCGCTTTCGCGCTGCCGATGGTGCAGCGGCTCGAGCCCGGGCGCGGCATCCGCGGCCTGATCCTGTCGCCGACGCGCGAGATCACGCTCCAGACCAAGGCCCTGCTCGACTACTTCGGGGCCAGCCGGCGGCTGCGCGCCGTCTCGCTCGTCGGCGGCCTCAACATCCGGCACCAGATGGACGTGCTGCGCAAGAAGCCGGACATCGTGGTCGCCACCCCCGGCCGTCTGCTCGACCACCTCGAGCGCGGTACCGTCCGGCTCGACCGGGTCGAAGAGCTGGTGCTCGACGAGGCCGACCACATGCTCGACCTCGGCTTCCTGCCGCAGATCCACCGCGTGCTCGAGACGCTGCCGGCCGCGCGCCACACGATGATGTTCTCGGCCACCATGCCGCCGCCGATCGCGCGGCTGACCCAGCGGTTCCTCTCCGACCCGCTGCGGGTGGACATCACGCCGCCCGGCCGCGCCGCCGCCGGCATCACCCACCGCCTCTACCTGGTCGACGTCGACAACAAGAAGCCCTGCATCCTGTCGCTGCTGTCGAGCGAGCTCGGGCCGACCCTGGTCTTCGTTCGCCGCCGCTCGGACGCCGAGTTCCTGTACCGCCAGCTCGAGCGCGCCGGCCACCCGGTCGAGCGGATCCACGCCGATCTGTCGCAGAGTGAGCGCATCGCCTCGCTCTCGGGCTTCCGCGAGGGGCGTCACCAGATCCTGATCGCCACCGACGTCGCGGCGCGCGGCCTGGACATCCCGGCGATCCGGCACGTCGTCCACTACGACCTGCCGGACACGGTCGAGGACTACGTCCATCGCTCCGGCCGCACCGCCCGCGGGGACGCCACCGGCATCGTCTCCTCGATCGCCACCTGGCTCGACAAGGAGATGATCCGCGAGATCGAGCGGGCGCTCGGCCAGACCTTGGCCCGCTGCGTCACCCCGGGCGTCGAACCCTACGTCGAACGCAAGGCCCCCGCGACGCTGCGCCGCCGCCGGCTGCGCTGACCGCCGCCGCCGGTGGTTGCCGCCGCTTCGGCGCGGCGGCTACACTTCGGACCGCGACATCGCTCCCAGAAAGGGCGGCCATGGGCCAGCACGACGTCAAGGAGCTCGACTCGCGCAACCTGCGCGCCTTCACCCAGAAGCTGCTGGCCGACCTGCGGGCGCTCGAGCTGATGCTCGGCAGCGGCGCCATCGAATCCGGGGTGCGCCGCATCGGCGCCGAGCAGGAGCTGTTCCTGATCGACCGCCAGTACCGGCCGGCGCCGCTCGCCATGGAGGCGCTCGAGCGGATCGACGACCCGCACTTCACCACCGAGGTCGCCCGCTTCAATCTCGAGTTCAACACCGACCCGCTCGATTTCGGCGGCGACTGCCTGGCGCGGATGGAACGCCAGCTCACCGAGCTGCTCGGCAAGGCGCGCGCCGCGGCGCAGGGGCTGGACGCCGACGTCGTCATGATGGGCATCCTGTCGACGCTCGACATCTCCGACCTGACGCTCGAGAACATGACCCCCAAGCCGCGCTACTTCGCGCTCAACGAGGCGATGCGGCGGCTGCGCGGCAAGGACTGGGAGTTCTACATCAAGGGCACCGACGAGCTGCTGATCCGGCACGACTCGGTGATGGTCGAGGCCTGCAACACCAGCTTCCAGGCCCACTACCAGGTCGGGCCCGAGGAGTTCGCCGAGCTCTACAACCTGACCCAGGCGGTGGCGGCGCCGGTGCTCGCCGCGGCCTGCAATTCGCCGATGCTGTTCGGCCGTCGGCTCTGGCGCGAGACGCGGATCGCGCTCTTCCAGCAATCGATCGACCACCGCGCCGCGGGGCTCCACCTGCGCGAACAGGCGCCGCGCGTCTCGTTCGGCCGCCGCTGGGTCGACGATTCGGTGCTCGAGATCTTCGCCGAGGACATCGCCCGCTTCCGCGTCCTGCTCTCGGCCGAGATCGACGAGGACCCGCTCGAGCGGCTGCGCGCCAACGTCGCGCCCGAGCTCAAGGCGCTGCGCCTGCACAACGGCACGATCTACCGCTGGACGCGGCCCTGCTACGGCATCCTGGACGGCAAGCCGCACCTGCGAATCGAGAACCGCATCCTCCCCGCCGGGCCGACGATCGTGGACGAGATGGCCAACGCCGCGTTCTGGTTCGGCCTGCTCTCGGGTCTGTCGCGTGTCTACCCGGACGTGCGCCGGGTGATGGAGTTCGACACCGCGCTCGACAACTTCGTCGCCGCCGCGCGGCTCGGCCTGCGCGCCCAGTTCGGCTGGCCGGGCCACCAGCAGATTCCCGCCGACGAGCTGATCCTCGAGGAGCTGCTGCCGGTGGCGCGCGAGGGGCTGGCGCAGAAGGGGATTCGCGCCGAGGACGTCGATCGCTATCTGGGGGTGCTCGAGGAGCGGGTGCGCGCCAAGAAGACCGGCGCGCAATGGCAACTCGACTCCTACGCCGCGGTCAAGGAACGGGGCGGGCGCGGCGAGCGCCAAGCCGCGATCGTCGCGGCGACGGTCGAGAATCAGCGGTCGGAGCGGCCGGTCCACGAATGGCCGCTGGCGGAGCTCCACCCGACCGGGGGCTGGGGGCGCAACTCGGCACGGGTCGAGCAGTTCATGACCACGGACCTGTTCACCGTCGGCCCCGACGAGGCGATCGAGCTGGTCGCCCACCTGATGCAGTGGAAGCGGATCCGCCACGTTCCGGTGGAGGACAACGAGCACCGGCTGGTCGGCTTGATCTCGCAGCGCTCGATGATCCGGTTGATCGCCGAGCAGTTCCAGGACCTCGGCCAGCGCACCATCGCCGCGCGCGACGTCATGACCGCCGACCCGGTCGCCGTCGCTCCCGACACGCCGATCGCCGAGGCGATCGCCCAGATGCGCCGCCACCGCGTCGGCAGCCTGCCGGTGGTCAAGGACGGCCGCCTGGTCGGCATCATCACCGAGTACGATTTCCTAGGCGTCGCCGCCCAACTCGTCGACCGCGAGCTCGGCCGCGCTCCCACCCCCCCGCTGCCCCCCCCGAACGAACCGCCAGGCTAGAAACCGACCGAGCGCCCCCGCACACCGCCCCGAGGTGCGGCCCCAAGGTGCCATCCGATTCTCAGCGAGCTCAGCGGAGGTTCGAGGGATCTGGTGGTGCAGGCTCCGTCAACCTCGGTTGCGTGGGTGGATCGGTCGATGA
>JACTMI010000028.1 GCA_014584695.1 Acidobacteriota bacterium | reverse complement strand
CGAAACCGGCCCGCCCGCCGCGGCCGGCGGCGCCGCGCCGCGCGGCGGGAGCTCCGAAACCGCGCGCAGCGCGCGACACGGCACCCGGGGCTCCCGCCCGCCCTCGTCGCGAGCCGGCGGGGCGAGCGGGGGCGAAGCGGGGGGCGACGCGCTCCGGGCCGCGTCCACCACGATGAGCGGCGAGCCGCTGGTCGTCGCCATCGACGGGCCGGCCGGCGTCGGCAAGAGCACGGTGGCGCGTCGGGTCGCGATCCGCCTGGGCGTGCCCTACCTCGACACCGGGGCAATGTACCGGGCCCTGGCGCTGTTCGCTCTCCGACAGGGCCTCGACCCCGACGATCCGGTAGGGGCGGCGGAGGCCGCCGACCGGGCCCGGATCGATCTGCGACTCGGTCCGGGCGGTTCGGCCGAGGTGCTTCTGGACGGTTCGCCCGTCGAGCCCGAGATCCGGTCGCCCGAGGTCGGAGCGGCGACTTCGCGGCTGGCGGTCCACCCCTCGGTGCGGGCGGCCATGGTGGCCTTGCAGCGAGATCTGGTGCGGCGGCACGGCGGCGTCCTCGAAGGCCGGGACATCGGCACGCTGGTCGTCCCCACGGCGCGGTTCAAGTTCTTCTTCGAGGCCGATCCCAAGGTGCGGGCCCGCCGGCGCCACGCCGAGCTCGCGGCCGAGCATCCGGCGGTCAGTCTGGCCGAGATCGAACGCCAGATCGCCGAGCGTGACGAGCGCGACCGCTCGCGTCCGCTGTCGCCGCTCCTCGCCGCGCCCGATGCCGTGCGAATCGACACCGGCGAGCGGAGCGCGGACGAGATCGTCGAGCTGATCCTGGCCCGGATCGAAAGCGGCGGCTGAGCCTCGCGCGCCGTCAGCGGTCGCGCTGCAGGCGCTCCCGTACGGCGCGATCCCAGTGCCGCGGGCCCAGTTTGCGGATGGACTCGATCCGCTCCTCCGCCATCCGCTCGCCGGCCTCCGAAGGGGGGATGCCGTCGCGCTCGGCGATCCGGTAGGCGGTCAGGACGTTGTCGAAGATCCCGCGGGCCATCCTCATGGCGCGCTCCTGGTTGTAGCCGATCAGCTCGTTGTAGACGTTGGCCAGGCCACCGGCGTTGATGACGAAGTCGGGAGCGTAGAGGATGCCGCGGGCCGAGAGCTCGCGGCCATGGCGGTCGATCTGCTCGAGCTGGTTGTTCGCCCCGCCGGCGACCGCGCGAACCCGCAGGCGCGGGATGGTGCGGTCGTTGAGGATCGCCCCCAGGGCGCAGGGCGCGAAGAGGTCGCACTCGACGTCGTAGATGGACTCCGGCTCGACGATCTCGACCCCCGACTCGGCGGCCCGCGCTACCGCCTCGGCGTCGATGTCGCAGCCGAAGATCCGTGCCCCTTCCTCGCGGAGATAGCTGGCGAGGTAGCCGCCGACGCTGCCGAGTCCCTGAATCGCGATCGAGCGTCCGGCCAGGACGGGGGAGCCCCAGAGTTGCTGGGCGGTCGCCCGAATCCCCTGCAGCACGCCGAACGCGGTGACCGGGGAGGGGTCGCCGGCGCCGCCGTGCTCCGGGGAGACACCGGTCACCCAGGCCGTTTCGGCGGCGATGCGGTCCATGTCTTCGGCGTCGGTGCCGACGTCCTCGGCCGTGATGTAGGCGCCGCCGAGTGAGTCGACGAAGCGGCCGAATGCGCGCATCAGAGCTTCCGACTTGTCGCGCTTGGGATCGCCGAGGATGACGGCCTTGCCACCGCCCAGGGGGATGCCGGTGGCCGCAGCCTTGTAGGTCATGCCGCGCGAGAGGCGCAGGACGTCCGTGACCGCCTCCTCGAGGGAACCGTAGGGCCACATCCGAACGCCGCCCAGCCCCGGTCCGAGCACGGTCGAGTGGATCGCGATGACCGCGCGCAGGCCGACGTCGGGGTTCGAGCAGAAGAGCACCCGCTCGTGCCCCATATCGGCCATGTCGCGAAAGATCTGCATGTGGAAGCCTCCCGCGCCGGCTCGCCGGCGTCGGCGGAGTCTATCGCCCCGGCGTGCGCGCCGCCTGGAGCGGACACTAGAATCGGTGAGTGGATCCCGACCGGGCGGCCCAGCGCGTGCGGGAGCTCGCCTTCGAAGCGGGCTTCGACGACGCCGGCGTGGCTCAGCTCGCTCCGGCGGCCACGGGCCCCGCCTTCCTGCGCTGGCTCTCGCGCGGGGACCAAGCGGGCCTGGGCTGGATGGAGCGCCGGACGGAGCGCCGACTCGACCCGCGGCGGGTGCTACCCGGCGCCCGGTCGGCCCTGTGCGTTGCCTGGCGCTACGCGCCGGACGCGGGCGCCGAAGTCGGTGAGTTCTGGCGCCGCGTGGCGCGCTACGCGCGCGGCGGCGACTACCACCGCCACATGCGGGAGCGGCTGGAGCGGATCGGCGCCCGGATCGCCACCGAGTTCCCCGGTGTCCGGTCGCTCGCCTACGTGGACACCGGCCCGCTGCTCGAGCGGGAGCTCGCGGCGCGAGCGGGACTGGGCGCCTTCGGCAAGAACACCATGCTGCTGTCGCCGCGCGCCGGCTCGTGGTTCCTCCTCGGCGAGCTGCTGCTGACGCTCGACCTCGCGCCAGGGCGGCCGATCGCCGATCTGTGCGGCGAGTGCCGCCGTTGCCTCGAGGCCTGCCCGACCGGCGCCCTGCCCGAGCCCTACCGGCTGGACGCGAATCGCTGTATCTCCTATTGGACTATCGAGCACCGCGGCGCCATTCCGGCCCGGATGCGCGGCGGCATCGGCCACTGGGTCTTCGGCTGCGACATCTGCCAGGAGGTCTGCCCCTGGAACGAGCGCGCCCCGGCACTGCCAGCCAGACCGGAGGTCGAACCGAGCCGGGAGCTGCGGGGCCTGGATCTCGTCGCCATCCTCTCGACACCCGCCGAGCAACTGCGCCGGACGCTGGCGGGAACGACGCTGCTGCGGCCCAAACCCGAAGGGTTGCGCCGCAACGCCGCCGTGGCGCTCGGCAACGCCGGCGACCGGGCGGCGGTGCCCGCTCTGGCCGCGGCGCTCGAGAGCGATCCGTCCCCGCTGGTGCGCTCGCACGCGGCCTGGGCCCTGGGCCGTCTCGGCGGCGCCGAGGCCCGGCGGAGTCTGCACCGCGCCGCGCTGCGGGAGGGGGTCGAGGAGGTCCGCGCGGAGATCGCCGCGGCGAGTGCCCACGCTTGACGCCAAGTGGCCGTTCTGCATAGACTTGCGGCTCCCGGGTTTCGCAGCGGACGAATCTCGGTAACCCCCCCACAGGGTGCCCCAGGCTCCGGCCTGAGAAAAATCTAGCCAAGGAGGACGTCCGGTTCATGGTATCGACTGACAAGGAGCGCGCGGATCTCGAGGAGACGACGAGCGCCGAGGACCAGAAGGCCTACGAGCAGTTCGTCGCGCTGTACGACGAGAGCCTGCGCAATCTCACCGAGGGCGAGATCGTCCGGGGCCGGATCGTGTCGATGAGCGGCGATTCGGTGGTGGTCGATGTCGGCTACAAGTCCGAAGGGCTGATCCCGGCGGAGGAGTTCAAGGACGTCGAAGGCAAGGTCAACGTCCAGGTGGGTGACGAGGTCGAGGTGCTGCTCGAGCGCACCGAGGACGTCGAGGGACATGTGCTGCTCTCCTACTCCAAAGCGGAGCGGATGCGCGTCTGGGCCGACGTGGAGCAGAGCTTCAAGGAGGGCCGCGTCATCAAGGGCCGCGTCATCGAGCGGATCAAGGGCGGCTTGACGGTGGACGTGGGCGTGCGCGCCTTCCTGCCCGGCAGCCTCGCCGACATCAAGCCGGTCAAGAACCTGGAAACGCTGCGCGGCCGCGAGCTCGAGTTCAAGGTCATCAGCCTGGACCGGCGTCGCAACAACATCGTGCTGTCGCGCAAGGCGGTGCTCGAGAAGGAGTACGAGCAGAAGAAGGCCGAGACGCTCGAGAAGCTGCAGGAAGGCGTCCTGATGAAGGGCGTGGTCAAGAACATCACCGACTACGGCGTCTTCATCGACCTCGGCGGCATCGACGGTCTGCTCCACATCACCGACATTTCGTGGGGCCGGGTCAACCACCCGTCCGAGCATTTCTCGATCGGCGACGAAGTCGACGTCGTGGTGCTCAAGTTCGACCGCGAGACGGAGCGCGTTTCGCTCGGGTACAAGCAGCGCGGCGAGGATCCCTGGGGGCTGGTCGACAAGAAGTACCCGGTCGGGTCGCGCGTGCACGGCAAGGTGGTCTCCCTGGTCGACTACGGCGCTTTCGTCGAGCTGGAGGAGGGCGTCGAGGGGTTGGTGCACGTCAGCGAGATGTCCTGGACGAAGAAGGTCGTCAACCCGTCCAAGATCCTCACCGTCGGCCAGGAGCTCGACGCCATCGTCACCGAGCTCGACCTGCAGCAGCGCCGCATCAGCCTCTCCCTGCGCCAGACCGAGCGCAATCCGTGGGAGGACCTCGGCCATCACTTCCCGATGGGCTCGATCATCGAGGGCAAGGTCCGCAATCTGACCGAGTTCGGTGCCTTCATCGAGATCACCGAAGAGATCGACGGCCTGGTCCACGTTTCCGACATGTCCTGGACCAAGCGGATCAAGCACCCGAGCGAAGTGCTGAAGAAGGGCGACACGGTCCGCGCCCGCATCACCAACATCGACGTCGAGAACCAGCGCGTGTCGTTGTCGATCAAGGAGTTCCTGCCCAACGAGTGGCAGGACTTCGTGGAGGCCAATCGCGTCGGCGACGTGGTCACCGGGCGGGTCGTGAACGTCACCGATTTCGGCCTCTTCATCGACATCTACGACGGGCTGGAAGGTCTCGCGCACATCAGTGAGATCGATTTCGCGGGCGGCAAGCTCGCCGACCACTATCACGGTGGTGACTGGGTGCGGGCACGCATCCTGCGCATCGAGGAGGACGACCGCAAGGTCGGCCTCACGCTGCGCGGCGTGACGCAGCCGAGCGCCGAAGAGATCGCCGAGCTCGAAGCCGCCGCCCGGCCGATCGAGGTGGTTCCCGAGGCGGGCGAGGAGACGCCGGAAGGTACGGCCGACGAGGGCGAGGGGAACTGAGACCGGGAGCTCCGCGCGGCGCGCCGGGGCGTGCCGCGCGGGGAGTCTGCCGTTATCCTGCGAGGGGTCCTCAATTGGCGACGAGCGACGGTCTGACCAAAGCCGAACTGGTCGAAGAGGTGGCTCGGGTCACCCAGCTCACCAAGAAGCAGGCGGAAGAGATCGTGAACACGGTCTTCTTGACCATCGTGGATTCGCTTCGCGGCGGCAGGAAGATCGAGTTGCGGGGTTTCGGCAGTTTTCGCATCCGCAGCCGCGGCGCGCGCGTCGGCCGCAATCCCAAGACCGGCGAGCGAGTCGACGTGCCGCCCAAGCGGATTCCCTACTTCAAGCCGGGCAAGGAGCTGAAAGAGCAGCTCAACCGGTCGTCCGATTGAACCCGTGACCGAGGCCGCGACCGCGAAGTTCCCGTGGCGGGCGACGCTGCTTTGCCTCGCCGCCTGGCTAGTGCCCTCGAGCGGCCACTTCGCCCTCGGCCGGCGAGGCCGCGGCGCGATCTTCCTGGCCGTCGTCGCCGGCGCCGTGACGACCGGCTACTTGTTGAGCGGCAACCTCTTCCAGGTCGTGCCCGGGCAGCCGCTGTCGATTCTCGCCACCCTGGGCTCGATGGCGATGGGCTTGCCCTATTTCGTGCTCCGCTTCGGCTTCGGCTACGAGGGTGTCGCCGAGGCCGCGACGTACGAGTACGGCACCATCTTCCTGCTCTCCGCGGGCCTCATGAATCTGTTGCTGGTCCTCGACGTCTGGGACATCGCCACGGGCCGCAAGGAGTGATCCGGTGAGTCACCTGGCAGCGATGACTCTGTACGCCTTCCTGCTCGCCCTGTTCTTCGCCGCGCTCTGGCGCCGGGAGCGACGAGCGCAGATCAAGCTCTTCGCCCAGATCTTCGGCGGGCTGATGGTCGGCGCGATCCTCCTCGGCTGGCTGATGTACTTCTTTCCCTCGGGTCCTCCGGCACCGATCCCATGACCTCCGGCGACCTGCTGGTGGTCGCGGGTGAGGCTTCGGGCGATCTGCACGGCGCGCGGCTGCTCGCGGCGCTCCGGCGCCGCCTGCCCGACCTGCGCAGCTTCGGGCTCGGCTCGGACGAGCTGGCCGGCGCCGGGATGGAGCGGGTGGCGGACAGTCGGGAGATCTCGGTGGTCGGCCTGCTGGAAGTTCTCTCGGTGCTGCCGCGCGCGCGAGAGATCTTCGCGCGGCTGCTGACCGAGGTCGAGCAGCGCCGACCTCGCGCCGCGGTCCTGATCGACTTCCCGGACTTCAACCTGCGCCTCGCGCGGGAGCTTGCCTGGCGCGGCGTGCCGGTGGTCTATTACGTCAGCCCGCAGCTCTGGGCGTGGCGCCGCGGGCGGGTGAGGACGATCGCGGAGAACGTCAGCAGGATGCTGGTGCTCTTTCCTTTCGAGGTCGACTTCTACCGGCGCCACCGGGTCGCGGTGACGCACGTCGGCCATCCGCTGGTGGACGAGGTGCCGCAGCTCGAAGGTGGCTGGGCGGAGCTTCCCGCCGGGCGTCTACCGGAGCGCTTCCGGATCGCGCTGCTGCCGGGCTCCCGCCGCAGCGAGGTTCGCGCCCTGATGCCCGCGCTGGCCGGGGCGGCGAAGCAGCTGGCGGACCGGCTCCCGATCGAGGTCGGTATCGTCCAAGCGCCCTCACTGGAACGGGGCGAGCTCGAGGTCGCCGCGAAGGCGGCGGGCTTGGAGGCCGAAATCGTGACTGCGGACCGCATGCGCGCGGTCGCGGAGAGTCACTTGGCGATCTGCGCTTCCGGAACCGCTACCCTGGAGACGGGACTGCTCGGCACGCCGATGATCGTCGCCTACCGGCTCGCGCCACTGACCTATCGCCTGGCGCGAGTTCTGGTCCGGGTGCCGTATTTCAGCCTGGTCAATCTGGTGCTGGAGCGGCGGGCGGTGCCGGAGCTGCTCCAGCGCGAGGCGACCGCGGATCGGATCGGAGCGGTGGCTCACTCGCTGTTGACGGACCGCAAGGCGATCGACGCGATGCGGTCCGAGCTCGCGAACCTGCGCGGGCGCCTCGGCGCTCCTGGAGCGTCGGAGCGAGCGGCCGCGGAGGTCGCCGCCGTGCTGGCGAGCGCCGGAGTCGGGGCTTGAAGCTGCTTCGCTTCGTCTTCCGGTACCTGCGGCCCTACTGGCCGTGGGCGACCCTGGCGGTCGGCGCGACGCTGCTCTACGCCGCCGCCACGATTCTGCTCATCCCGCTCGTGCAAGCGATCTTCGGTGAAGTGCTCGGGTATGCGGAGGGAGAGGAGCTGCCGGCGCAGGTCTCGCGCCTGGTCGTGGCTCCCGACGAGGAGCCGCCAGCCGCGGTCGAGGAAGCCACCGAAGCCGCCTCTCCAGCGGGTGCCATGGCGGCGGGCAAACGGGTCAGGAAGTTCCTGGACCGCTGGTTCAACCAGGGCTACGAGAATCTCAAAGAGGGCCTCGGAGTCGGGCCGGCCGAGGCCGTCTACTTCGTCCCGGCGCTCTTCGTCGTGGTCTTCGTGTTCCGCAGCGCGGCCGATTTCCTCAACGGCTACGCCTTCCAGAAGGTCGGCTTCGGCGCCACCACCGACCTCCGCAACGAGCTCTACTCGCGGACACTGGCGCAGTCGAGTCGCTTCCACGCCGAGCATCCGTCGGGCGAGCTGGTGAGTCGCGTCGTCCACGACGTCGGTGTCCTGCAGTCGGCGATCTCGACGCGGCTGGTCGACCTGGTGCAACAGTCGGTCACCTTGGTGGCGCTGCTCGCCTTGCTGTTCTCGATCCACTTCCGGCTCGCGCTCTTCTGCTTGATCGTGGCGCCGGCGGTGCTCTATCCGATCGTTCGTTTCTCCAAAGGCATGCGACGAACCAGCCATCGCGCGCAGGAGCGCACCGCGGACCTCGCCAACCTGGTCTCCGAGGCGGCGCGCGGGCACCGCGTGGTCAAGTCCTTCGGCATGGAGCCCTTCGAGCTGACTCGTTTCCGCGAGGCGACGCGCCGCCACCTGCGCGCGAATCTGCGCGGGCAGATGATCTCGAACCTCTCGAGCCCGGTGGTCGAGACCCTGGGCGTGATCGGTGCCGGCGCTTTTCTGGTCTTCGCCGGGCGTGCCGTTCAGGCGCAGACGATGGATGCGCCGACGCTGGTCGCTTTCCTGGTCAACCTCTACATGCTCTACGATCCGATCCGGAAGCTCAACAAGGCGAATCTGGTGGTGCAACAGTCGCTCGCCGCTGGCCAGCGCCTGCGCCACCTGATGGAACAGCCGATCGAGATCGTCGACCGTCCGGGCGCGCGCGCTCTCCCCGGGTTCACGCACGCCATCCGCTACGAGGACGTGCACTTCGCCTACGACCACAGGGAGGTGCTGCGGGGCATCGATCTCGAGATCCGGCGGGGCGACGTGGTGGCGTTCGTCGGCCCCTCGGGGGGCGGCAAGACCACCTTGACCCATCTCCTGCCGCGTTTCTTCGACGTCACGGCGGGGCGGATCACCGTCGACGGGATCGACATCCGAGACCTCGAGTTGGGTTCCTTGCGTGCCCAGATCGGCCTGGTGACCCAGGAGACTACGCTCTTCAACGACACGGTCCGGAACAACATCGCTTACGGCCGGGCCGACCTGCCGCTCGAGCGCGTGCGCGAGGCCGCGCGCGCAGCCTTCGCCGAGGAGTTCATCGAGGAGATGCCGGAGGGCTTCGAGACGATCGTCGGCGAGGGCGGGCTTCGCCTCTCGGGTGGGCAGCGACAGCGGATCGCGATCGCGCGGGCGCTGCTCAAGGACGCACCGATTCTGATCCTCGACGAAGCCACCTCCCAGCTCGACACCGAGTCGGAGGCGCTCGTCCAGAAGGCGCTCTCGAACCTCATGCGCGACCGGACGACGCTGGTGGTGGCGCACCGCCTGTCGACCGTCGCGCGAGCGGACCGCATCTTCGTGATCGAGCAGGGGCGGCTGGTCGAGGAGGGCCGCCACGACGAGCTGCTGGCCCGCGACGGCGTCTACCGTCGCCTCCACGATCTCCAGTTCCAGGAGTGAGTCGGTGGCGGGATCGACCCCGGCGGTCCGGGAACGGCTGTTGGGCGCGCTCGCCGCGGGCTTCATCCGGCTGCTGCGTCGCACGGTGCGGATCCGCTACCACGACGATGCGACGATCCGGTCCTGGGAGGCGACTCGCCGCCGTTTCGTGCTCGCCTTCTGGCATCGGCACCTCCTGCTGATGCGCTACGCTTACCGGGGGGATCGAATGACCGTGATGAGCAGCCGTTCGCGAGACGGTGAAATCATGGTCCAGGCGCTTCGCCGGCTCGGCATCTCGACGGTGCGCGGCTCGACCACGCGGGGCGCGGTGGCGGGGCTGCGGGAGATCGTGCGCGCCGCGCGCGCGGGCTCGGATCTCGGGTTCACTCCCGACGGCCCGCGTGGACCGGCGCGCAAGGTCCAGCCCGGCGTCCTCTTCGCCGCCGCGATGGCGGGCCTCCCGATCCTCCCGGTTTCGCTCGCGGCGACCCGCCAGCGGGCACTGCCAACCTGGGACGAGCTGCTCCTGCCGCTCCCGGGAGCGCACGTCGAAGTGGTCTATGGCGACCCGATCGAGATTCCGGATGCCCGCGACGCCGCGAACTGGGCACCGCGGCTCGAGTCGGCACTCGATGCCCTCGAGCGGCGGGCGGATGACCTGGCAGGGAGGGGGGCCGGCGAATGAAGAGCATGACGGGCTACGGCCATGCGGCCGATGAGACCCCGCGACGCCGCCTGAGCGTGACGCTGCAGACCCTGAACGGGCGCCATCTCGATCTGGTGCTGCGGCTTCCGGAGGCTCTGCGCGGGCGGGACCAGATCCTGCGCGAGAGGTTGGCGCGCGGCATCGCACGCGGCCGTTGCGAGCTGGTGGTCTCGGCCGTCACGAAACCGGACCCGTCGTCGCCGCCGGCGGTCGATCTGTCGGCGGCCCGCGCCTGGCAGCGAGCCTTCGAGCCCCTGGTGGCCGAAGGCCTGGTGGAGGCCCGCTGGAGTCCAAGCGACCTGTTACGGCTGCCGGGAGTCGTGCAGGCCGAGGGCATCGACTCGGCGGCCGAAGAGGAGCTCGCGCTGCTCGACCGCCTGGTGGAGTCGGCGCTGGCACAGGCCGACGCGGCTCGACGCTTCGAAGGAGAACGGATCCTCACCGCACTGGGATCGACCCTCGCCGACCTCGCGGCCGCCGTCGCGCGCCTGGTCTCTCGCCGGGAGCAGTTGGTGACGGCGGCCTTCGAGACCCTGAGGGCTCGCGTGGCGGAGCTGGTCACCGGCCTTCAGCTGCCCCCGGAGCGGATTGCTCAGGAGGCAGCGCTGGCGACCGATCGTGGCGACGTGCGCGAGGAGCTCGACCGGCTGGGCGCCCACATCGCCCAGTTCGAAGCGCTGAGCGCGCTGACTGAACCGGTGGGGCGCCGACTCGACTTCCTGGTGCAGGAGCTCTTCCGCGAGGTCAATACCGTCGGCGCCAAGGCGCGCGACCTCGAGTCGATCCGCGACGTGCTGGAGGCCAAGCGGGCCTGCGAGCAGCTGCGCGAACAGGTGCAAAATGTCGAGTGACGCGGCCGCGAGCACGCCCGCGCGCGGCGAGCTGTTCATCCTCTCCGCGCCTTCCGGGGCCGGCAAGACGACGCTGATCCAGGCCATGATGTCCGGGCCGCTGGCACAGTTCGGGGGCGTGGCTTTCTCGATCAGTCACACCACGCGGCGCCCGCGAGCCGGCGAGGTCGACGGCCGGGACTATCACTTCGTGGACGAAGCGACCTTCGAGCGGATGATCGCCGACGGGGGTTTTCTGGAGTGGGCCGTCGTGCACGGCCGGTATTACGGCACCTCGATCGCGGCGGTCGAGCCGTCGCTCGCCGACGGGATCGACATGATCCTCGACCTCGACGTCCAGGGTGCCGAGCATCTGATGGCGCGCTTTCCGGACGCGCATTCGATCTTCGTCCTGCCGCCCTCCTACCTGGACTTGGAGCGCCGCTTGCGGGGCCGGGGCCTCGACGACGCCGACGAGATCGCGCGGCGGCTGGCCGTATCTCTCTGGGAAATCAAGAGGTTCGATCGTTACCGCTATGTTATTATCAATGATCGTGCAGAGCGCGCCTGTCAGGCGCTCGCTGCGATCATTCTCGAGAAGCGACACCGTCGAGCGCGCATGGCCGGGCAGGTTCAGAGCATCTTGGCGGCCTTCCCGGAAGCTCGCGCGCCGCGTGACCCAGGCTGAGCCGACAGAATCGAGGGAGAGATGGAGCATATTCCGGAGAGAATCGACAGCACCTTCCGCTACGTCCTGGTGGCGGCCAAGCGGGCGGAGCAACTGCTGCGCGGCGCGCGACCGAAGGTCGAAACGGCGGTGACCAAACCGACGCGGGTGGCCATGAGGGAGATCTCGACCGAGCTGATCGATTGGGACTACGGTCCGATGCCGCAGCCCGAGCCGGTCGAGCCCGAGGGCGAGGTGGGCGAGGAGGAGGCTTCGATCTGAAGACGGAGCCGCGGCGGGTCCTGCTCGGCATCTCCGGGGGGATCGCCGCCTACAAGGCGCCCGAGCTCGTGCGCCGTCTGCGCGACGAGGGCTTCGAAGTCCGCTGCGCGTTGACGGCCGCGGCAGAGCGCTTCGTCAGTCCCCTGGCGCTCGAAGTGGTCAGTGGCCACGCCGTCTACCGGCGAGAATGGCTCGATGCCAACGGCAGCGGAGAGGAGCTGCACATCGCGGCGGCGGCGTGGGCCGATCTGCTCTGCCTCGCCCCGGCGACGGCGAACCTCTTGGCGCACCTCGCCGGGGGCCTGGCCGACGATTTTCTGACCGCCACCTCGCTCGCATTCGAGGGCCCCATCCTGGCGGCTCCCGCCATGCACACCGCGATGTGGGCACATCCGGCGACGCGGGCCAACGTCGCGGCGCTCGCCGCGCGGGGCATCTTGCTCGTCGGCCCTGTCGAAGGGCCGCTGGCCTCCGGGGAGCGCGGGCTCGGGCGGATGGCCGACGTGCCGGAGGTCGTCGCGGCGGTCGCGGCGGCGGCGCGGCCGCGTGATCTGGCTGGGCGCAGCGCGGTCGTCACCGCGGGGCCGACTCACGAGCCGATCGATCCGGTCCGGTTCCTGGCCAACAGGTCCAGCGGCAAGATGGGCTTCGCGCTGGCCGCGGAGCTCGCGCGCCGCGGTGCGCGGACGCTCTTGATCTCGGGACCCGTGAGCCTGCGAACGCCGGCCGGGGTGGAGAGAGTCGACGTCTCGACCGCGCTCGAAATGGCAACGGCGCTGCGAGCGGCGGCGCCGGGCGCCGACCTGATCGTGATGGCGGCGGCGGTCGCCGATTTCCGCCCCGCGGAGGCCGCCACGGCCAAGGTGAAGCGCTCGGCCGGCGCGCCCCGGCTGGAGCTGGTGCCCAATCCGGACCTGTTGGCGTCCCTGCGGGCGCTGGCGCCGGCCGCCCTGCGAGTCGGTTTCGCGGCGGAGACGGGAGCCTACGAGCAAGAGGCGAAGCGGAAGCTCGAGGAGAAGGGCGCCCACCTCCTGGTTGCCAACGACGTCTCGCGCGCCGACATCGGGTTCGCGTCCGAAGACAACGAGGTCACCGTCTACCGGCAGAGCGGAGATGCCCTGTTCCTGTCCCGCCGCCCCAAGGCCGAGATCGCGCGGGCCCTGGTCGATCTGTTCTTGACCGAGCTGAGCGCCCCGTCGCGTGAGCCGACCTCTCCAGCCCTTCGCTGACGTTCTGAGCTACCTGGCGGAGCTCGGCTTCGAGGAGCTCCGGCGGCACCCGGTGCGGCAGGGCTCGCCGCCTCGGCGTCCTGGCCGGAGCGGTGCAACCGGTGCGCCGCCATCCGCTTCGGCGGGGCTCGAGGGCGACCGTGCGGCTAAGCTGGCGAGGTGGGCCGAGGAGGTCGCATCTTGCCGCCGGTGCCGCCTCTGCGAAACCCGTCACAAGACCGTGTACGGTACCGGAGATCCGCATGCCGAGCTGATGTTCATCGGCGAGGGGCCGGGCGCTGAAGAGGACCGGACCGGTCTGCCGTTCGTGGGGCGAGCGGGGGACCTGCTGACCCGGATCATCGAGGCGATCGACCTGCGCCGCGACCAGGTCTACATCGCCAACATCGTCAAGTGCCGCCCGCCGAACAACCGCGACCCCGAGGCGGCGGAGGTCGCCGCCTGTCGCCACTACCTCGAAGCCCAGATCGACACGATCGCCCCGCGCGTGCTGGTCGCGCTGGGCCGAGTCGCCGCGCAGACTCTGCTCGGCAACGACACGCCGATCGGGAAGATGCGCGGCAACTGGTTCGAAGTGCGGGGCGTGCCGACGATGGTGACCTATCATCCGGCAGCCCTGCTGCGAAATTCAGGGCTCAAGCGCCCGACCTGGGAGGACATGCAGGCGGTGCGCGATCGGCTGCGTGGAGGCTCGGAGGCCGGCTGACGGAGGCGTTCGATGGCGAATCGGGTCGAGGTGGCGGTCGTTGGGCGCAAGAGCGGGGCGGCCGGCCGGTGGGCGGTTCCTCTTTTCGCCGACGAGATCGCTGTTCCCGCGGTGGCCGGGCGGGAGCTGCGGTCCGCGATCGCGGGCATCCTCGGACGCTCGGGCTGGACGGGCGCGGGTGAGCAGAGCGCCGAGAGCGGCGACGGCGCCAGCGGTGTCGTGCATGCCCTCGGAGTCGGGAAGCGCGGGGATTTCGACCGAGCGGCGGCTTCGAAGTTCGTCCGTCGCGCCGTCGAGGCCGCGCTCGTCGCCGGAACGCGGCAGCTACGGATCGTCCTGCCGGACCACGAGGCCGTACGTGGGGTCGCGGGCGCCGAGCGTGCGGCGCGGGCGGCGGCGCTGGCCGCGTACCGGTTCGAGACCTACCTGTCCAGCGCGAAGAGCGCCGCTTTGGAGCGTTGCGAGCTGCTCCCTCCGCCCTCTGAATACCGCGCTTACGCGCGTGGCACCGAGCGCGCCCGAGCCGTCACCGCGGGCGCCATCCTGGCGCGCGACCTCGGCAACTCTCCTCCCAACCTGGCGACACCGGAGTGGATCGCGCGCCAGGCGGCCAAGCTGGCCCGCCGTCACCGCGCGAGGATCCAGGTGCTCGGGCCCGCGGAGCTGAAGCGAAGGGGGATGGGGGGCATCCTCGCGGTGGGCGGCGGCTCGTCCAATCCGCCACGACTCGTCCGCATCGAGATCGGGCGCGGCCAGCGCACGGCCGCGCTGGTGGGCAAGGGGATCACCTTCGACACCGGGGGCATCTCCATCAAGCCGGCCGCGCAGATGGAGGAGATGAAGTGGGACAAGTGCGGCGCTTGCACCGTGCTGGGGGTGCTCGAAGCGGCAGCCCTGCTCGACCTGCCGGTGCGGCTGCGGGCCTATCTCGCCCTGGCCGAGAACATGCCCGGTGGCGAGGCCTACCGACCCGGGGACATCATCCGCTGCGCCAATGGCAAGACGGTCGAAATCCTCAACACCGACGCCGAGGGACGGATGGTCCTGGCCGATGCCTTGAGCTGGGCCAGCGCCGAGCGGCCGGACGCCCTGATCGAGCTCTCGACTCTCACCGGCGCTTGCGTGGTGGCGCTCGGCACCACGGGCGCCGGCCTGTTCACCCCTGACGATCGCCTCGCCGGCGACCTGCTCGCCTCCGCGGAGGCAGTGGGGGAGCGCCTCTGGCGATTGCCGCTGTGGCGGGAGTTCGGGGAGGCGATGAAGGGCTCGCACTCCGACCTCAAGAACTCCGGCGGGCGCTGGGGTGGCGCCTCGACCGCGGCGGCCTTTCTCTCCCAGTTCGTCGCCGCGCCCGTGCGTTGGGCGCACCTCGACATCGCCGGCCCGGCCTATGTCGGCACGGGGGGCGCGGCGGTCCGTGGCGCGACGGGATTCGGCGTCGCGCTCGTCGTCGACTGGTTGACGCGCTTCGCCCGTCGCGCCACCGCCTGAGCGCCCGGCCGAGCAGATGGCGCCACTGCTCGCGATTCGCGACCTCCGGATCGCCTTCCCAGGCGAAGGTGGCGGTTGGGTCGAAGTCGTGCGCGGGGTCTCCCTCGACGTCGCGAGCGGCGAGGTCGTTGGCTTGGTCGGCGAGTCCGGCGCCGGCAAGAGTCTGACGGCGCTGGCCGTGCTCGGCCTGCTGCCGCCGCCGGGCCGAGTCGTCGGGGGGGCGATCGAGCTCGACGGTGTCGACCTGCTCGGGCTGCGCGAGCCGGAGTTGCGCCGCCTCCGGGGGACCGAGATCGGGCTGGTGGCGCAGGAGCCGGCGGCCGCGCTCCACCCGATGCTGACGGTGGGCCGACAGCTGACCGAGACGATCCGGACCCACCGTGGCGGATCGGCCGCCGAGGCGCGCCGGCTCGCCGCCGAGCGCCTGGACCGGCTGGCGCTCGCGGAGCCGGCCCAGCTGCTCGATCGGTACCCGCATCAGATCTCGGGTGGCCAGCGGCAGCGCGTGGCGCTGGCTCTAGCCCTGGCTGGAGAGCCGCGCCTCCTGATCGCCGACGAGCCGACCGCCGCGCTCGACCCGACCCTGCAGCACGAGGTCGTCGACGCGCTGATCGAGCAGGTCCGAGCATCGGGTTCGAGTGTGCTCTGGATCAGCCACGATCTGCCGCTGGTCGCGGAGATCTGCGATCGCGCCGCCGTGATCTACGCTGGCGAGGTGATCGAGCGGGGGCCGGTGGGCGGCCTCTTTCGAGACGCTGCCCATCCCTACACGCGCGGTCTCCTCGCGGCCTCACCGAGTTTCGACGCCACTTCCGTCGGCGCGCTGCCGGAGGCGATTCCCGGCCAACCGCCGGACGCATCCCAGCGGCTTCCGGGCTGTGCGTTCGAGCCGCGTTGCCGCGAGCGCTTCGATGGGTGCGACCGCGAGATCCCCGCTTGGGTGGAGGTCGCGCCTGGGCACGGCGCCAAGTGCCGAGCCCGCGCGGCGGAGCTCGTGAGGTCGCGATGACCGAGATCCTGCTCGAGGCGCGAGGGCTCTCCAAGTGGTTTCCACTTCGCCGGTCTTGGCTGCCGGGTGCCGACGCCCGGGTGGTCGCGCTCGAGGGAGTGGATCTGACGGTGGAGCGCGGTCAGACCGTGGGACTGGTCGGGGAGTCGGGCAGCGGCAAGACCACGCTCGGCCGCGCGCTGCTGCGGTTGATCGAGCCCGATGCCGGCCGGCTCCGATTCCGGGGCGAGGACCTGCTCGCCTTGCCGCACCGGGAGTTGCGGCGCAGGCGCCGCCACATGCAGATGGTCTTCCAGGATCCCTGGGCTTCACTGAACCCCCGTTTGCGGATCGGCGCGGCTCTGGCCGAGCCACTGGAGATCCACGCCCTGGTCGAGCGCGGAGGAACGCAGGCCGAAGTCGCTTCCCTGCTGCGCGAGGTGGGGCTCGACCCGGCTTTGGCCGGCAGGTACCCGCACCAGCTCTCCGGCGGACAGCGGCAGCGAGTCGGGATCGCGCGCGCCCTGGCGAGCCGCCCCGAGCTGCTGGTCGCGGACGAGCCCGTCTCGGCTCTCGACGTCTCGATGCGGGCGCAGATCGCCAGGCTGGTCGCGGACCTGCGGGCGGCCAGGGGCTTGGCGATGGTCTGGATCGCGCACGACCTGCCCCTGGTGCAGCGGCTGGCCGATCGGGTGGCGGTGATGTACCGGGGCCGCATCGTCGAGGACGGCCCGTGCGGCGCGGTGATGGCGGAACCCCTTCATCCCTACACCCAGGCGCTCGTCGCCACGGTCCGAACCGGACCTGGTTCTCGCCGGTCCGCCCTCCCGCGCGAACCGACCTCGCCGGCCAGCGGTGGGCCGGAACCGGGCGGCTGCCCCTTTCGACCGCGCTGTCCAAAGGCGGGGGAGATCTGCGCGCTGGAGATGCCGCCGAGGATCGAGGTCGCCCCGGGACGCCAGGCCGCCTGTTTCTTTCCGTCGGCGCCGGCGGCCGACGTCGTTCGGCCAGGCGGAACTTTTCGCCCGGGCTGACGTACTGACCACAGACGCGAATGCGTTTCGACCCAAGAGGATACGTGGCATGACCGAGATCAGATCCGAAGGGGCGCGGCTCGTCGCCGCGCTGGCTCTTCTATGGACTTGCGCGGCCGGAGCGCTTCCGGCACCCGCGGCAGCTGGGGTGGCCGCGCCGATCGAAGTTTCGTCGGCGAGCCGCGGCGAGATCGCGGCGCCCGACCTCCGGGTCGAAGGCGACCAGCTGCTGCTCACCAGCCAGGAAGCGGTTCGGATGGCGCTCGAACGCAACCTCGGGCTCCAGGCGGTTCGCTACGATCGCGAGCGTGCCCGGTTGGGAATCGCGGCGGCGATGGGCGCGTACGACCTGGGGCTCTACGGTGCCCTCTCCGCCTCGGAGGACGAGAGCCCGGCAGCCTCCAACCTGGATGGTGCCGACGTTCAGGAGCAGAATCGGCGGGGACTCACCGTGGGGCTGTCGCAGCTCCTTCCGACCGGCGGCACCGGAAGCCTGCAGTGGGTCAACGGCCGTTTCGAGTCGAACTCCCAGTTCGCGATCCTGAATCCCTCCTTCTCGTCCGGCCTCGACGTCAGCTTCTCGCAGCCGCTGCTGCGCGGTTTTGGCCGTCAGGCGACCGAGTACACGATCGAGATCGCCCGCAACTCGGATGTCATCGCCCGCGACCGTTTCGTGCAGCAGGTGACCGCCACGATCCAGGCGGTCGAGAACGCCTATTGGTCGCTGGTCGGCAGCAGGTATCAGCTGCGCGTGGCCGAGGAGAGCCTGGCGCTCGCCCGGGAGCTGCACGAGAACAACAAGACCCGCGTCGAGGTCGGCACGCTGGCGCCGCTCGAATTGGTGCAGAGCGAGGCGGGAATTGCCACGCGCGAGGAGGAGATCATCCGCGCGCGGGCCGCGATCGGCGACGCCGAGGACCTGTTGCGGACCCTTCTCTACCTGCCCGCGGGCCCGCTGTGGGAGAAGACGATCGTGCCGGAGACGGAGGTCGAGATCGAACCCCGGCCGGCCGTGCTCGCGACCGCCCTGCAAGAGGCGATGACCAGGCGGCCCGAGCTCGCAGTCCAGAAGTCCTCGATCCACGGCCTCGCGCTGGACGCCGCCTTCCGGCGACAGGAGCTCAAGCCGCGGCTGGACCTGACCGCGACCTACGGCTTCAACGGCGTCGGCGGTGACGTCATCGTCCGTGGGCCGGGCGGCGAGGTGCTCCAGGTTCTGGATGGCGGCTGGGGCGACGCGCTCGAGCAGATCACGGACCTCGATTTCCCCGGCTGGTCGATCGCGCTCGAGTTCAGGTACCCGCTCCAGAACCGGACCGCCAAGGCCCGCAGCGCCATCGCCGAGGTCGAGCTGGAGCAGGGGAGGGTCGAGCTGTCCCGGCTGGAGCAGCTGGTTTCGACCGAAGTGCGCACCGCGGTCCGTGGCCTCGAGACTTCGCGCCAGCAGATCGAGTCGGCGCGGGTCTCGGTGCGCCTCGAGGAGAAGAACCTCGATGCCGAGCGGAAGAAGTACGAGAACGGCCTTTCGACCAGCTTCCAGATCCTCCAGGTGCAGGAGAGCCTGACCGCGGCCCGGAGTCGCCTGGTCGCCGCCCTCACGGGCTACCGGCGCGCTCTGGTGGAGTACCATCGCGCGGTCGGCAGCCTGCTGGAAGAATCGAGCGTACGCGTCGCCGATTGAGCGAGGAGGAGCGGGCGATGAATGGACCTGGGAGCTCGGGAATCCAGGAACCAGTGGCGCCAGCGGCGCCGGCTGGCGAGCTGGAGCACGTGATCGGAGCTCTGACCGCGCCGCGGGTGGCCTTCGCCTCGATCGCCCGCAGGCCGACTTGGCTGCTGGCGCTGGCCCTGCTCACCGCGCTCGGCGCCGTCGCCGTCTGGGCGAGCTACGCCAAGGTCGACGCGGGGGAGTTTCTCTCCTACCTCGAAGCGTCGGGACGTCCGCTGCCCGCCGGCATCTCCGGGGATCAGATTTTGGGATGGACGCGCGTCTCTTCGGTGGTGGGGGCGGCCATCTTCGCGCCCCTCACTTACCTCGCCGTGGCCGGCCTCTTTCTGGTCTCGCTGCGGCTCTTCGGGGCGGAGCTCGACTTCCGTCGCAGCCTCGCGGTCACCCTCCACGGCTTCCTGCCCTTCGCTCTCGCGGCGATCGTCGGCCTCGGTCTGGCGAGCTTCCGCGAGGAGATCTCGATGCGGGAGCTCGAGAGCGGTAGCCTGGTACCTACGCATCTCGGGGTGTTCCTGTCCGAGGACGCCGGCGCGATGGCGCGTGCGTTGGCTTCCAGCGTGGATCTCTTCTCGGCCTGGTGCATCGGCCTGCTCGGCCTGGGGTTCACCATCGTGGCCCGCGTCTCCGCGGGCAAGGCCTACGGCGTCGTGGGCGGCATCTGGGCCCTGGGCATCCTGCTGAAACTCACCATGGCGGCGCTGCGCTGAAGGCGGCGGGGGGAGCCGGGCGATGGCCATCATCGAGCTGAAGGAGGTGGAGAAGGTCTACGACATGGGCGCCGAGCAGGTGCGCGCGCTCAACGGCGTGGACCTCACGATCCGGAGGGGCGAGTACGTCGCGATCATGGGCCCTTCCGGCAGCGGCAAGTCGACCTTGATGAACCTGCTGGGATGCCTCGACACCCCCTCCTCGGGCAGCTACGTGCTCAACGGCACCGCGGTGGAGCGGCTGACCGATCACGAGCTGGCGGCGATCCGAAACAAGGAAATCGGCTTCGTGTTCCAGACCTTCAACCTCCTGGCGCGCACCGACGCGCTGCAGAACGTCGAGCTACCGCTCGTCTACTCGGGCCTGCCGCGCAAGGAACGTCGGGAGCGGGCGGCTCGAGCGCTGGAACGGGTCGGCCTCGGCGACCGCGCGCGCCACCAGCCGAACGAGCTCTCCGGCGGACAGCGCCAGCGGGTCGCGATCGCCAGGGCGCTGGTCAACGACCCGTCGATCCTGTTGGCAGACGAGCCCACCGGGAACCTCGACTCCGCGACCTCCGAGGAGATCATGCGGCTCTTCGACGAGCTCCATCAGCAAGGCAACACGGTGATCCTGGTGACACACGAACAGGAGATCGCCGCGCACGCCGAGAGGAAAATTCTCCTGCGCGACGGCAAGGTCGTCGCCGACGAGCGGATGCGGGCTGTCGCCGAGGTTTGAGATCCGACCCGACGCCGAGAAGGCGCAAGCGGGGCGGAACTGTGGTGCCGGAGACAGGAGTCGAACCTGCACGCCCTTTCGGACGGGGGATTTTGAGTCCCCTGCGTCTGCCATTCCGCCACTCCGGCGCCGGGCCGGCATCCTACTACGGGCCCGCGCGCGACTCTTCCGCCGGGATTCCGCCGAAAACCGTCCACTCTAGAGGACTGCTCGATCCGGAGAGGGCCCCGGAGCCTTGACGCGGAGGCTCACCTGGAGTATCCTTACAGCGCGGTGGTCACTGTCTCAACCGCCTGTAAAATCGATACTTAGGTGAACGGAGCCCGGCACGTGACATTCAAGGTCGGTCAGAAGGTCGTCTATCCGAACCATGGTGTGACCATCGTCGAGGAGATCGCTCCCAGCCGCATCGACGGTACCGAAAGGACCTGTTACCACCTCCGCCTGCTGTCCAGCAACTCCAAGGTGATGGTCCCCAAGGACAACCTCGACCTGGTCGGCCTGCGGCCCCTCTGCGAGGCGCGCGAGATCAAAGTCCTGTTCAACATCCTCGAGGACGGCAACATCGACGCGCAGAAGGACTGGAAGGGGCGCTACAAGCAGAACGTCGAGAAGATGAAGACCGGGCGGATCACCGAGGTCGCCGAAGTTCTCAAGAACCTGCGCTTCGTCAGTCAGAAGAAGAGCCTCTCCTTTCGTGAGAAGAAGATGTACGAGCGCGCGAAGCACTTCATCGTCAGCGAGGTGGCCCACGTCAAGGGTCTGACGGAGCGCGACGCCGAACAGCAGATCGAGCGCGCGCTCACCTCCAGCCTGGAGAAGCGACACCGCTCCGCGGCGGCATTCGCCTGATCGAATCCAGCGCCGGTCCGGCGGTCGTCCGGGCGGTGCGTGCGATCGCCCCGTTCAGCTCTGGAGGCTGCTCGTGAACCGAGACAACCTGCTCTTTCTGGTCATCGGCGCGCTCGCCGGGTTCCTGGGCGGCTACCTGCTCCAGGAGTCGATGGCGGCCGTGCAGCCGCGGCCCGCCGCGGTCGGTGGCCTGCCCGCCGATCACCCCCCGATTCCTGGGGCCGGACCGGGGCAAAATGCCGGTCCCGAGCTCGAGCGCCTCCGCCAGGCGCTCGAGCTCAATCCGAACGACGCCGACGCTCTGATCGCGCTGGCGAATCTCAACTTCGACATCCAGAACTGGTCGCGAGCCCAGGAGCTCTACGAGCGGTACCTCCAGCTCCGGCCGGCCGACCCGGACGCCTTGACCGACCTGGGGATCACGCTGCGCGCCCAGAGCCGATTCCCCGAGGCGCTGGAGAAGTTCCAAGCCGCCCAGACGCTGGCGCCGCGCCACTGGCAGGCGCGATTCAACGAGGTCATCGTGCGCGCTTTCGATCTCGGCGATCTGGCGGCCGCGGAGAGGGCGCTGGCGGAGCTGCGGGAGATCGCTCCGGGGAACCCGGACGTCGAACGACTGGCCGAGGAGGTCCGGCGCCGCAAGGGCTCCGGGTAGTGGCCGGGGAGCCGCCGCTCCTCGTCGAGGTCGCGGTCGCCCACCCCCTGCCGCGCCCACTGGTCTACTCCGTCCCCGACTCTCTCCGTTCCTTCGCCCGCCGTGGTCTGCGCGCCCGAGTGCCACTGGGGCGCCGGACGTCGACCGGGGTGATCTGGCGCCTCGGCGTCGAAGCCCCGCCGGAGGTGGAAACGCGACCGCTGCTCCAGGTCCTCGACCTCGAGCCCCCACTGCCCGCAGACCTGCTCGAGCTCGCGCAGTTCACCTCCGAGTACTACTTCGCGCCCCTCGGCGAGGTCCTCGCCAGCATGCTGCCCCAGCAGCTCCCGGCCTGGGGCGACCGCAGGGTCTGGCTCACCCCCGGCGGTGCGCTGGCCGAGCCACGGAATCCGCTCGAAGCGCGGCTGCGCGAGCTCCTCCTGGAGCAAGGCAAGTTGCCGCTGGCCAGGATCCGCGAGCTCCTGCCCGCGCCCGAGCTCGCAGCGAGCGTGGCCGGGCTCGAGCGGGAAGGACGGCTGGCGTCGGACGCGACGGAGAATCGCGGCTCGCGGTACCGCGCTGCCTTCGAGCTGGCGCCGCTCGAGGGGGACGAGCAGCGACGCCGCTGTGGCAGGTCCCCAGCGGGGGCGGCTGCGGTCGATTTCTTGAGATCGGCCGGGCGGCCCGCGACATCCGGCGAGCTGCACGAGGCGGGGGCGAGCGATGCGGTTCTGCGACGCCTGGTCGCCCGCGGCGTGTTGCGCCGTTTTCTCCAGCCCGAGCGGCGCAGCCTCGATCGCCACCTCCTGGGACGCGATCCCGACGCTGGCCCGATCCGGCTCCGGACCGACCAGACCGTCGCGGTGGAAGAGCTGCTGGCCGCCTTGAGCTCCGGGAAGTTCCTCCGTTTCCTGCTCGAGGGCGTCACCGGAGCGGGTAAGACCGAGGTCTACCTGAGGGCCGCTCGGGCGGCCCTGGAGGCCGGCCGTGGCGCCATCCTGATGGTCCCTGAGATCGCTCTCGTGCCGGCGCTGGCGCGCGAGGCGACGGAGCGCTTCGGCACCAGCCTGGCCGTGCTCCACTCGGGACTCGGCAGCGGCGAGCGGCACCACGAGTGGGAGCGGATTCGCCGTGGCGAAGCCCGCTTGGTCGTCGGCCCCCGCTCCGCGGTCTTCGCGCCGGTCGCCGATCTGGGCCTGATCGTGGTCGACGAGGAGCAGGACCTCGCCTACAAGCAGGAGGGCAGCCCCCGGTATCACGGCCGAGACCTCGCCCTGGTGCGGTGTCAGCGGGCCTCGGCCGTGGCGTTGCTCGTCTCCGCGACGCCCAGCCTGGAATCTCGGCGCGCGGTCGACCTGGGGCGGTTCCGCCGACTGCGGCTGACCGAAAGAACCGGATCCGGCCGCCTCCCGGAGGGAATCCTGGTCGACCTGCGAGCCGAGCCCCGGCCGGCCCGCCCGGGCGAGGTGCCACTGTCGGCCCGGCTGGTCGAGGAAATCGAACGGGTCCGGGCAGAAGGCGACCAGGCGATCCTCTTGCGCAATCGCCGCGGCTATGCGCCAGTCTTGCTCTGCCGCGCCTGCGGCGAGGACTTCCGCTGTCCCGATTGCGGCCTGCCGCGGACCCTGCACCGTCGAGATCGCCGCCTCGTCTGCCACTGGTGCGGCGGCCAGCTGCCCGCGCCTCGGATCTGTCCCGCCTGCCAGAGCGAGGCTCTCGATCCGATCGGAGCCGGCACCGAGCGGATCGAGGAGGAGATCCGGGAGCGCTTTCCCGGCTTGGCGGTCGACGTGCTCGATCGCGACGCCGCGCGCCGAGTCGGGGGAGCGGCCGCGATCCTGGAGCGGTTCCGGCGTCGAGACACCCAGCTGCTGATCGGCACGCAGATGCTGTCGAAGGGCCACCATTTCCCGGCCGTGGCGCTGACCGCCGTCGTCTCCGCGGACGCCTACCTCAGCTTTCCGGATTTCCGGGCGGTGGAGAAGACCTACGCCCTCCTCACCCAGATCGCCGGCCGGTCCGGCCGAGGCGAGCGCCCGGGACGCGTGGTCATCCAGACCTGGCACCCTCGGCACTACGCGATTCAGGCGGCGCTGACCCACGACGACGAGGCCTTCGTCACCCAGGAGATGCACTTCCGCCAGGTCTTCGGCTATCCGCCATTCACGCGCATGGTCCAGCTGCTGGCGAGCGATCGGGATCGCGAGCGCGCCCGGGCGAGGCTGAGCGATATCGCCGCGCGGCTGAGTCGTCATCCAGCGGCCCGAAGTCTCCGGGTCACCGGACCGGCCCCGGCTCCACTCGAGCGCCTGCGGGGCGAGTGGCGCTTCCAGCTCCTGGTCCGAGGCGAACGCGGCGAGGCGGTGCGTCGAGCCGTCGGTGCCGCGCTCGGCGACCGGTCCGCCGCGCAGGTGGTCGTGGACGTGGACCCGTACCAGTTGCTGTGAGCGTTTGACGGCGCTCGCGCGGCTCTGCTACGTTGCCCGATCCGTGAGCGTCGGAGAATTCCAGTTCGAGGAACCGCTGGTCGAGCTGCGCCGCCGGATCGAGGAGCTCGAGGGCTTCCCGGCCGGCAGCGGCCACGACCGGGAGATCGAGCGCCTGCGCGGCGAGCTGCGGAGCCGAACGCGGCAAGTCTACGGTCGCCTGAACCGCTGGCAGAAGACGCTCGTCGCGCGCCACCCCGACCGGCCCTACACCCTCGACTACGTGGCGGCGCTCATGGAGGACTGGATCGAGATCCACGGCGACCGCCTGTTTGCGGACGACCGGGCGATCACGGCCGGTTTCGCTCGTTTCCGCGGTCGTTCGGTGGCGGTGATCGGTCACCAGAAGGGGCGTGGCACCAAGGAGCGGATCGCGCGCAATTTCGGGCAGCCACGGCCCGAGGGGTACCGCAAGGCTCTGAGGGTCATGAAGCTCGCCGAGCGATTCGGGCGCCCGGTCCTGACCTTCGTCGACACGGCCGGTGCGTTCCCAGGCCTCGACGCGGAGGAGCGCGGTCAAGCCGAGGCCATCGCGCGCAATCTCCTGGAGATGGCCCAGCTCCGGGTGCCCGTGATCGTCACCATCACCGGCGAGGGCGGTAGCGGTGGCGCGCTGGCGCTCGGCGTCGGTGACCGCGTCCTGATCCTGGAGTACGCGGTCTACTCGGTGATCTCGCCCGAGGGCTGCGCCGCGATCTTGTGGAAGGACCAGGAGCGCAAGGCGCAGGCCGCCGAGGCGATGCGCATCACCGCGCCCGACCTGGCGGATCTGGCCGTCGTCGACGAGGTGATCGAAGAGCCGCTCGGAGGGGCCCACGTAGCGCCCGACGAGGCCGCGAAGCGAGTCGGCGAGGCGCTCGCCAGAACGCTGGCGGAGCTCGAAGGCCTGCCGATCGACCGGCTGCTCGAAGAACGCTACCGCCGATTCCGGGCGCTCGGCGTCTGCCGAGAAGACTGAATGAGCGCGCCCGCGGTCTGGCGGCGCGCGGCTGCACCCCCCGGCGGGCAGTCCGCGCTGGCCGGTGCCGGCGTCGATCCTCTCCTGGCCCAGCTGCTGGCGCAGCGCGGCATCGCGGACTCCGCCGCGGCCGAAGGCTTCTTGACGCCATCGCTCGACGCACTGCATCCGCCCGCCCTGCTCACGGGTCTGGCGAGCGCGGTGGAGAGGCTGGTCGCCGCCCGGGACGCCGGGCAGCGGGTGGCGATCGTCGGCGACTACGATGCCGACGGCGTGACCGCCACGGCGCTCTTGACCGCGGTGCTGCGGTCGGCGCGGCTGGAGGTCGACACCATCCTGCCGCGGCGCGACAGCGAGGGCTACGGCTTCCAACGGACGCACGTGGAGCGAGCCGCGGGAGCGGGCTGCCGGCTGATCGTCACGGTCGATTGCGGCATTCGCGACACTGCTGCCGCCGACGCCGCGGCGGCGCTGGGCCTCGACCTGATCGTCACCGATCACCATCTGCCCGGCCGGGAGCGCCCGGTTGGTGCGATCGTGGTGAATCCCCGGCAGCCCGGCTGCGGCTATCCCTTCCTCCACCTCGCGGGCGTCGGGTTGGCGATGAAGCTGGGCGCGGCGTTTCTGGAGCGTCTCGGGCGGCAGATCCCCTGGGACGATCTCCTGCGCATCGCCTGCCTGGGCACGATCGCGGACATGGCGCCGCTCGAAGGGGAGAACCGGGTGATCGCGGCGCTCGGCCTGAAGGCCCTGGCTGGCGCTCGATCGCCTGGCCTCCGCGCGCTGCTCGACCGCGCCGGCGTTTCGCCGCCGGTGCGCGCCTCCGACGTCGGGTTCCGCATCGGCCCGCGCTTGAACGCGCCGGGCCGGATCGACTCCGCCGATCCAGCGCTCGAGCTGCTGCTGACACGCGACGTCGAACGCGCCGCCGACCTGGCCGATCTGCTGGAACGGTTCAACGACGAGCGGCAGCGCTTGGAGCGGGAGGTCATGAACGCGATCAGGCTCCAGCTCGCCGAGCGCGCGACGCTGCCGCCGATCGTGACCCTCTGGGGATCCGACTGGCATCGAGGGGTCGTCGGCGTGGTGGCGGGTCGGCTGTCTCGCGAGCTGCACCGGCCGGTCATCCTCCTGGCGGTCGCGGGAGAGCTGGCGGTGGGTTCTGGCCGGAGCGTCCCGGGGCTCTCTCTCCACCAGTTCCTGGCTCCCTGGGCGGACCGATTCGTGCGTTTCGGCGGTCATGACGCGGCGATCGGCCTGACCGTCGCGGTGGATCGGCTCGCCGAGCTCCGGGTCGCCTGGGAGGCTGCCGCGGCTCGTGAGTGGCCCGCGGACGCGCTGACTCCCCACCTCGACTACCATCTCGAGGTCGAGCCCGATGCCCTGGATGACCGCCTGGAGGCGACCTTGGAACGCCTCGCACCCTACGGACCCGGCAATCCCGAACCACTCCTCCGTGTCGGTCCCTGGCGGGCGGCCGAGCCGCCGCGAGTCTTCGGTTCCGGACACCTCGGAGTGCGCGGGCAGGGCCGCAGCGGTGTCGAGCTAGAGCTGATCGGCTGGGGCTGGGGGAGTCGGCAGGTGGAATGGGAGGAGCCGTTCGAGGTGCTGGCGTACCTGGACCGCGATCGACTTCGCGGCGGGCGCGTCCTGCGCATGGTCGACGTGCGGGCCGTGGAGCACTCGGCACCATAGAATCTGGCGGATGGCAGCCCGCGCCTCGCATCTCCCCTTCGCCCGCTTGCGGCGCGCTCTGCTGGTCCTGCTGCTGGCGACGGTCGGTGGCCTCGCCGTGCTCTACTGGTTCGGTCGCCAGGGTTCGGAATCGCTCGAAGAGCCGGGCGGGGTGGCGGAGCACGCGGGCGCCGTGGCCGGGGAGGCGTTGGCAGTCAGCGAAGGCTTCCAGTTCGAGCAGCAGGTCGGGGGCCAGCCGGTGTTCCGGATCGCCGGCGACCGCTTTCGCGCCGCGAAAGAGGGCGCCGTGGAGCTGGAGGGCGTGAGGCTGGAGCTGTTCCGCGACGGCGAACCCTACCGGGTGGCCTCGGAGCGAGCGCTCTATGAGCCCGCAACCCAGGGTGCCGAGTTGACCGGCGCCGTCGAGGTCACGGGCGGTGACGGTTTCCGGCTGCGAACGGCAGCGCTGGAGCTGAGCCCGGGAGGCCGCGAGCTGGTCGCGCCGGGTGCCGTCGAGATCGGCCAGGGCGACAGCTTGAGCGGCAGCGGCTCGGGGCTCCACCTGGACTTCACCGTCGATCGGTACCGCCTCGAGGGGCCCACCCGGCTGCGCACGACGGGGCAGTCCACCGCCGAGCCCGGAACCGACCTGAGCGCCAACGAGATCGTCGTCGAGAGGCGGCGCCACCAGGTGACCGCGACCGGCGACGTGGTCCTGGTCCGGGGTGGCGACCGCATCGAGTGTCAGCAGCTCGCCCTCTATTTCGCGCCCGACGACAAGACGCCGCGGACCCTGCTGGCGCAGTGGCAGGTCTCGGGGCGACTGGAGGCCTCGGACGAAGCGACCGAGTCGGTGGCGGTGGAGTTCCTCGCCGAGCAGGTGAATCTCGATTTCGAGGGCGATCCGGCGCGCCCTTCGCGGATCGCGCTCGAAGCGCGGCCCGGTGAGCAGGTGCGGCTGTTCGCGCCCGGCGCCGCGGGAGTCGTGCGCGAGATGGCGGCACGCTACCTGGTCGGCGCCTTGGCGGAGGGCCGCATGACGCAGGCCTACGCCTTCCGACCGGTCTACTTTGCCGAGTATCCGCAGAGCGCGCCGGACCGTCCGATGAGGACCGGCCAAGCCGATCAGGTCGATGCCGAGTTCGATGCGCGGGGGCGTCCGATGCGGCTCTCCTTCGCTGGGCAGGTCCGTTTCGTCGACCAGCGCCTGGAAGGATCGGGAGAGCGGGGTTTCTACGACCTGGAGCGGGGCCGCGCGGAGCTGTTCGGCCGCAGCGTCCGACTGAAGAGCGATCGAGGCGACCTGGTCGCTCCTCACGTCGCGTGGGATCGCTCCACCGGATTGACCACGGCGGAGGGCGGCGTGCGCGCCAACCTCGACGATCGCAGCGCCGGACTCCTCGCGGGGGCTCAATCCGGCGGCCAGGGACCGGTCCGGGTCGAGTCCGAGCAGGCGATCCTGAGTGAATCGCCGCGCGGATTTCTGTTTCGTGGCCGCGTCCAGGCGTGGCGGGGCGAGTCCGTCCTCTTCACCGATCAGCTGCGAGGCGAGGAGGCCGGACAACGCCTATCCGCAGGAGGCGGGGTGAAAACGGTCTGGCTCGAGCCCGCGTCGCCCGGCGCGCCGGCGCCACCACCGACCGAGATTTCCGCGGAGACTCTCGCCTACGGCCGCCTGGAGCGCTCCCTCGTCTACACTGGATCGGTGCGAATGAAGCAGGCGGAGCGGGTCCTGACGGCGCAGGAGCTGACGGCAGAGCTTTCCGAGCTCGACCAGGTCCGCAAGCTGACCGCGCACCGGGAGGTCCGGCTCGAGGACACGGCGACCGGCAAGACCGTCGAGGCGACGACCGCAATCTACGATCTCGAGGCGAGGTCGGCGCTGTTCACCGGCGAGCCGGTGAAGCTCCGTGACCCGCAAGGCACCATCCAGGGGCGCCGGCTGCTCTACGACCTCGACACGGGTAGCGCGCGGATGCTGGCGGAGGCGCCATGAGCCCGGGCACGCGACTGCGCGCCGTCGACCTGCGCAAGGTCTATCGGGGCCGGGCCGTCGTCCAGGACGTCTCGATCGAGGTCGGTGCCGGCGAAATCGTCGGGCTGCTGGGACCGAACGGCGCCGGCAAGACCACCACCTTCTACATGGTGGTCGGCCTGACGCCGCCGGACGGAGGACGGGTCTTCCTGGGCGAGGAGGAGATCACCGCGCTGCCGATGTACATGCGAGCGCAGCGCGGCATCAGCTACCTGCCCCAGGAGCCTTCGGTGTTCCGCAAGATGTCGGTGGAGGACAATCTTCGCGCCATCTTCGAGACGCTCGATCTCTCGCACGCCGAGCAAGAGCGACGCATCGATCGCCTGATCGAAGAGTTCAGACTCCAGCGCGTCCGCAAGAATCTCGGCTACACCCTCTCGGGAGGCGAGCGCCGGCGTGTCGAGATCGCTCGCGCGCTCGCGATCAGCCCGACTTTCATCCTTCTCGACGAGCCTTTCGCCGGCATCGACCCGATCGCGGTGCTCGATATCCAAGGTATCATTCGCCACCTGAGAGAGATGGGCATCGGAGTGCTGATCACCGACCACAACGTCCGCGAGACGCTGAAGATCACCAGCCGCGCCTACATCATCAACAGCGGCGAGATCCTGCGAGCCGGCGCACCCGACGAGCTGTCGAGTGATCCGCAGGTGCGCAAGATCTATCTCGGCGACGAGTTCCGCCTCTAGGAACACGGCATGGCTCTCGAGCAGAAGCTCTCGCTCAAGCTCTCTCAGCGCCTGGTGATGACGCCGTCGCTGCAGCAGGCGATCAAGCTGCTGCAGATGACCCGCATGGAGCTCGAGACGGTGGTCGCGCAGGAGCTCGAGGCCAATCCGGTCCTCGAGGAGATCGAGGAAGAGGCCGAGGACGAGGAGCCGGCGGGTGCGGTCGCGGAGAAGGCCGCGGCTGCCGAAGAGCGGACTCCGGAGCTCGATTCCCTGCCGCACGCGACGGCCGAGGAGACCGGCTTCGAGGCCTACCTGGGCGACGTCTGGGCCGACGACGGGTTCGAGACCGGAGAGTGGGAGCACCGCGAGGCGCCCCCGCTCGAGAACACGCTGGCCCGGGAGCCCGATCTCTACGACCACCTGCTCTGGCAGATCCACCTCTCGGACTTCGCGCCGCGGGAGCGGCAAATCGCCGAAATCGTGGTCGGCAACCTCGATCCCGATGGCTTCCTCGTCGCTTCCGTGGAGGAGATGACACGCCTCGGTCCGCAGGGGGAAGCGGAAGCCTGGAGCGAGGACGAGGTCCGCGCGGTCCTGCAGCGTGTTCAGCGCCTGGATCCCCCGGGCGTCGCCTGCCGCAATCTGCGAGAGAGCCTGCTGCTGCAGCTCGATCTGGATGGCGAGCCCGCCGACACGGCGCCGCGGCGGATCCTGTCCGAGTTCTGGGAGCTGTTTCTCCGGCGCCAGTATCCGCAGATCGCCCGCGCACTGGGAGTTCCCCTGCCCGAGCTCGAGCCGGCGATCGAGCGCATCAAGGCCCTCGAGACCCGGCCGGGTCGGCAGTACACCAACGAACGCGTTCACTACATCGAGCCCGACGTCCACGTGCTCAAGGTCGGTGACGACTACGTCATCCAGCTGAACGAGGACGGTCTGCCACGTCTGCGGGTGTCCCGCGCCTACCGGAGAATGCTCCAGGACTTGCGTGCCCGCGGAGGACAGAGCGACGCCCAGCAGTACATCACCGAGAAGATGCGTTCCGCCGTCTGGCTGCTCAAGAGCCTCGACCAGCGGCAGCGCACCATCTACAAGGTGGCCGATTCGATCGTCCGCCAGCAGCGCGAGTTCCTCGACTCGGGCCTCGACTTCCTGAGGCCGATGGTGCTTCGTGACGTCGCGGAGGACATCGGCATGCACGAATCAACGGTCTCGCGGGTGGTCTCCAACAAGTACATGCACACTCCGCGCGGCCTCTTCCCGCTCAAGTTCTTCTTCCACAGCGGCATCGACAGGGACTACGGGGAGGACATCTCGTCGCTGACGGTGAAGCGGAAGATCAAGCAGCTGATCGAGGCGGAAGATCCGCGGCATCCGCTGTCGGACAGCGAGCTGATGCGGATTCTCAATCGCGAAGGCATCCAGATCGCGCGGCGCACGGTGGCCAAGTATCGCGACGAACTGAGCTTGCCGTCGTCGGCGGATCGGCGGCGCGTGTTTTGAGCGCCTGGGTGGTTCGGGACGCTGCCGCGAGCGGGCCGGGCGCCGGGAAGGGAGGGTCATGAACATCGAGTTCGTCGCTCGCCACGTCGACCTGAACGACGGGCTCCGCGGCTACGCGGAGGAGAAACTGGCCAAGGTCCTGAAGTTTCTCAGGGAGCCGGTCGAGATCCACTTGACGCTGGAGAGCGAGAATCGCCGCCAGATCGCCGAGTTGCGTATCGCGCACCGGCACGGGCAATTCCACGCGCGGGAGGAGGACCACGACCTGCGCGAGGCGCTCGGAACCGCCGTCGAAGCGATCGAGAAGCAGGCCCGGCGCGCGCGCAAGCGCTCCTTGGATCGGCGGCGCCGCGCCGGGCGGGAAGCGGCGATCGAGCGTCAGTGGCCGATCGAGATTCTCGCGAGCGACAGCTTCGCGGCCGGCCACGGCGTGCGGGTGGTGGAGACGGCGATGATCCGCGTGCTGCCGATGTCGATCGACGAGGCGGCAGGGGAGTTGGCGGTGGCGGACCACGGTTTCGTGCTGTTTCGGGACGCCGAGAGCTCCGAGCTCCGGGTCCTCTATCGTCGCCAGGACGGCAACTTCGGACTGGTCTCTCCGGAGATCTGAGACGGTGGCGGCCGAGCGCCAGACGACCCTGTTCGATGCCCTGCGGGCCGATCTGGTGTTTCCGGACCTGGCTGCGCAGAACGCGGAAGGTGTGCTCGATGAGCTGGCCCGGCGCATCGGCGCGGCCTTGGGGGGGATAGCTCCGGCGGGCCTGCGCGCTGGCTTCGAGGAGCGCGAGCGACTGGGCTCTACGGCCCTCGGCGGGGGGCTGGCGATCCCGCACTGCAAGCATCCCGGACTGAGCTCCGCGGTGCTCGCCGTCGGCATCTGTCCCCGGGGCGTCGCCTTCGGCGCGCCGGACGAACAGCCGGTGCGGGTCTTCTTCGCGGTCGTCTCGCCCACCCACGCACCGAGCGCGCACCTCCAGCTCCTGGCGGCGATCTCGCGTTGGGCGCGGAGTCCGGGACGACTCGACGTGCTGCTCGAGGCGAGGACCCCGGGGGAGCTCATCGCGGAGTTGTCAACGGTCGGAGAGACCTGGAAGTGAAGAGCGGACAGGAGCCGGCCGTGCTGCCGCAGGTGCGGGTCGAGGAGCTGCTCGGCGAGGAGCTGTCGGATCTCAAGCTGAAGGTGATGAGCGGGGAACAGCATCTCGACAACCTGATCACCCATCCGCGGGTTCAGAAGCCGGGCTTGGCGTTCGCGGGCTACTACGCCTACATCAAGCCCGGACGCGTGCAGATCGTCGGCGAGAGCGAGCTCGAGTACCTGCGGACGGTGCCCGCGGCCGAGCGGCGAAAGCGGTTCGCTCACATCGCCAGCCTGCCGATTCCCGTGATCGTCGTCACCAAGGGCCTCGCCCCACTGCCCGACCTGCTCGAAGAGTGCCGGGGGCGGCAATTGCCGTTGCTGTCCTCGAAGGCGCTGTCCTCGGAAGTCATCAAGCGGCTGAGCTTCTACCTCGAAGACCACTTGGTTCCATCGACCCGGATACACGGCGTCTTGCTCGATATCTACGGTCTCGGCGTGCTGATCATCGGTACCAGCGGCGTCGGCAAGAGCGAGGCGGCCCTCGACCTGATCACTCGGGGCCACAGCCTGGTCTCCGACGACCGCGTCACCATCAAGCGCTACCCCAACGGTGAGCTGATCGGCTTCTCGGAACAGCCGTTGCGCCATCACATGGAGCTGCGAGGCCTGGGAATCGTCAACGTCAAGGACCTGTTCGGTCTCGCCTCCGTGCGAGACCGCCGAGCCATCGATCTGGTCGTGGAGCTGGAACCCTGGCAGGAGGGCAAGGTCTACGACCGGCTGGGGCTGGACGAGTCCGTCTACCAGATCCTGGAGACCCCTTGTCCCTACATCCGCATGCCGGTCTCGCTCGGACGCAACGTCGCCAACCTGGTCGAGATCGCCGCTCGCAATCACGTACTGAAGCTGCAAGGGACGCACTCCGCGCGCGAGTTCGCGCGCAAGCTCGAGGCACAGCTTGAACGCAACCGCAAGACCAAGTCACGGCGCTAGGCTGGTCCTGATCACCGGCCTGGCCGGTTCCGGCAAGAGCACGGTCGCCAAGTGCTTCGAGGACCTCGGCTACTACGTGGTCGACAACCTGCCGCTGCCGATGCTCGCCGCGTTCCTCGCCGATCCAGCGGCCTATGTCGAAGGCCAGGAGCGCATCGCCGTGGTCGCCGATCTGCGCGCCCCCGGGTTCGCGCACGAAGCGCCCCGGCTCCTGGCGGCGATCGATCACTCGCGCATCGACTCCACGCTGGTCTTCCTGGAAGCCTCCGACGAGGCGCTGGTGCGCCGATTCTCGGAGACCCGGCGGCCCCACCCGCTGGCGGGGGAGGGCCCGCCCAGCGAGGGCATCGCGCGCGAACGCGCGCTGATGGCCGACCTGCGAGGCGCGGCCGACCTGGTCCTCGACACCAGCGACTGGTCGATCCACGACATCCGCAGCCTGGTCTTCCGCGAGTTCGGGCGCGATCCCGGCCGGGAACGGGCCATGGTCGTCTCGCTCCAGTCCTTCGGCTTCAAGTACGGAACTCCTGCCGGCGTCGACCTGATGTTCGACGTCCGATTCCTGGCCAACCCCCACTTCGATCCCGCCTTGAGACCGCAGACCGGCCGTGACCGCGACGTCCTCGCCTACCTCGACGCGCAGCCCGACTTCGGTGAGCTGGTCGCGCGAATCGAGGAACTGCTGGCTTTCCTGCTGCCTCGCTACCAGCGGGAGAATCGGAGCTACCTCACCATCGGAGTGGGCTGCACCGGCGGCCGGCACCGCTCGGTGGCCGCGGTCGAGCGCCTGGCGGCGCGCCTCGAGCAGGGCGGTTGGCCGGCGCGAGTCCACCATCGCGACATCGGTCGGGAGGCACGGTGATCGGGGTGCTGATCGTCACCCACGGCGCGCTGGCCGACGAGCTGCTGGCCGCCGCGAGGGTGATCTCCGGGGAGCTTTCGAACTTCCGCGCCCTGTCGCTCGATTGGGACGTCGGCCTGGACGAGGCTCGCGCCCAGATCGCGGAGGGAGTGCGCAGCGTGGAGCGGGGCAGCGGCGTTCTGGTGCTCACCGACATGTTCGGGGACACGCCCTCCAACGCCGCATTCGGGCTGTCCGACCCGGGACGCGTGGAGGTCGTGAGCGGCGTCAACCTGCCGATGGTCGTTCGCCTCGGTTGCGCGCGCGATTCCGAGCTGTCGTTGGCCGAGACGGCCCGCGCGGTCGAGATCAAGGGCCGGCGCAGCATCTTCCGGGCAGTTCCGCCGATGGTCGGCACGCGGGGGACCGACGGCTGTGATTGAGCGGGACATCGACGTCGTCAACCGGCTCGGCCTGCACGCCCGGGCGGCCGCGAAGCTGGTCCACCTGGCGAGTGGCTTCCGAAGCGATGTCGAGCTCCAGATCGACGGCGAGCAAGTGGACGCCAAGAGCATCCTCGGCATCCTGCTGTTGGCCGCGGCGCAGGGGACGCGAGTCAGGGTCAAGTGCGCCGGCGAAGACGAAGCGGAGGCGATGAGCGCGATCGCGGCGCTGTTCGCGGACCGCTTCGGCGAGGGCGAGTGATGCCCCGCCGGCCCCCGATGCAGAGCCTCTCCGGGATCGGCGTGTCGGATGGCGTGGCGATCGGTCGAGCGGTGGTCATCGCCTATCGCGCGACCGAGGTCTTCCGCATCCCGATCCGGGAGGACGAGATCGAGCGCGAGCTCGAGCGCTTCCAGGCGGCACTGGGCGAAGTCGCCCGCGAGATCGAACGCACCCGGCGGGGCGCGGGTCGGCTGTTCAACGAGGAGCTGGCGGCGATCTTCGAGGCGCACACCTTGCTGCTCGAGGATCGCTCGTTCGTCTCCGCCATCGAGCGGCGGATCCGACAGGATCGCGTCAATGCCGAATGGGCGGTCCACGAGACCTCTCTCGATCTGCTGAAGCGGTTCTCCGCGCTCGACAACGAGTATCTGCGCGAGCGTGGCGAGGATCTCGAAGACGTGGTGCGCCAGCTGCTGCGAACGCTGCAGGGGATCTCCCAGCACGAAGTCACCGAGATCGAAGGCGACGTGATCCTGGTGGCAGATGACCTGGTTCCTTCGGAAGCGATTCGGCTCGGGCGGGCCAATGTCGTCGGCTTCGCGATCGAAGCCGGCGGGCGGACCTCGCATACCACCATCATCGCGCGCTCGCTCGGCATCCCCGCGGTCGCCGCGGTCGCCGGCGTCACCAGCTTGGTGACGGACGAAGATCCGATCGTGATCGACGGCTCGACCGGCACTGTCATCCTCCACCCGACCGCCGAGGTGCTGAGTGGGTTCGAGGCGCAGCGCACGGCGCTCGCGCTGGCGGCGGACCAGGTTCGCACCGAGGCCGCCGGCCCGGCGGTGACACGTGATGGCGTCGAGATCGAGCTGCTCGCCAACATCGACCTGCCCGAGGAGCTGGAAGACCTGGCGGCGTGCGGCGCCCGCGGTGTGGGTCTCTACCGGAGCGAGTTCCTCTACATGGAGACCGACCCGAAGCCGCCCAGCGAGGAGGACCACCTCGCGATCTACCGGCGGCTGCTCGAGGCCGCCGCCCCCTATCCAGCAACGATCCGCACCTACGATTTGGGCGGGCGCAAGCTCGCCCGGGAGATGATGGCAAGCGACGAGGACAATCCGGTCCTCGGCCTCCGTGGCATTCGCCTGACTCTCGCCCGCCCGCACCAATTCCGCACCCAGATGCGGGGACTCTTGCGGGCCGGATGCTGCGGCGAGCTCTGGATCATGGCCCCCATGGTGAGCCGGATCGAGGAAGTGCGAGCCTTGCGCGCCGCCCTCCAGGCGAGCGGCGAAGAGCTCGACCAGGAAGGCTTGCCGCGGTCGAAGAACTACAAGGTAGGGATCATGATCGAGGTGCCGGCGGCCGCCCTGATCGCCGATCAACTCGCTCGCGAGGTCGATTTCTTCGCCATCGGAACCAACGATCTGATCCAGTACTCACTGGCCGTCGATCGCAACAATCGTCACGTCGCGGACCTCTATCAACCGCTTCATCCGGCGATCCTGCGGATGCTACGCTCCGTCGCGGAGAGTGGGCGGCGCGCGGGGATCCCGGTCAGCTTGTGCGGTGAGATGGCCTCCGACGAGCGCTTCCTGCCGATTCTCCTCGGCTTGGGGCTGACCCGGCTGTCGGTACACCCGCGGACGATCCCGCGCCTGGCCCGCAGCCTGCGAGCGATGGAGCACCGGCCGCTCGCCGAGCTCGCGGCCCGCTGCTGCGAAGCGGCCTCGGCCGAGGAAGTCGAGCGTTTGATCGCGGCGTGCCCGGGCGCGGGTACGACGGCAGGGGAGGACGCATGAGAGTGCAGGTCCGCCGAGTCGAGAAGCCCTGGGGATACGAGCTGATCTTCGCCCACACCGATCGGTACGTGGGGAAGCTGCTCCATATCGAGCCGGGACAGGCGCTCTCCCTCCAGTACCACGAGCTCAAGGACGAGACCTTTTTCGTCGCCCGCGGCGAGATCGTGCTGGAGGTCGAGGAGGCCGGGCAGCTCGTGCGTCAAGCGCTACACGAAGGGGAGTCGTACCACGTGACGCCACCGACCCGGCACCGCATGATCGCGGGTGGCGCGGGCTGCGATCTCTACGAGGTCTCGACCCCCGAGCTCGAGGACGTGGTTCGCCTGGAGGATCGCTATGGACGCGCTTGACGCGAAGCGGCTGGTCGCCGCGTGGCTGCTCTGCGCGGTCGCTGGAACCTGGCTCGCTGGTTGCGCCGGCCAGAGGCGCCAACCGGAGCCGCTGCCGCCGCAGGCGGTCGCTCGCCCGCCGGCCCAGCCTCCGCCAGCGAGCGAGCCGCCGGTCGCGGCGCCGGTGAAGCCGTCGACGGTGGTGATCATCGACCCGCCCGAGGAGGTCGCCGAAGCTCCCCCTTCGCTGCTCGAGGCGGCGGCCCGCGAGCGCGAGCGGCGCGCGCGGATCGACAGTCCGACGCTGGTCCTGACCAACAAGAACCTCGGCGAGTTCACCAAGGACCAGCGCTTGACCGTGGCGAACCCGGAGAGTGGCGAGGCCGGGCAAGAGGCGGCGGCAGACGAGGCCGCCACCGCCGACGAGGCTTACTGGCGGGAACGCGTCCGCGACGTTCGGCAGCGCTGGGGCCAGGCGGTCGAGGACGTTCGGCGGCTGGAGTCCGAGTCAGCGGACCTGCGCCGCCAGTTCTATTCCACCGACGATCCCTACACCCGCGACAATCAGATCAAGCCCGAATGGGACCGCGTGCTCGCAGAGCTCAACGCCGCCCGCCGCGAGGCGGACGCGGCGCCACAGGAACTGACCTCGGTCCTGGAGGAAGGGCGCCACGCTGGAGCGCTGCCGGGCTGGTTGCGGGAGGGCATCGAGCTCGAGCCGGAAGCGCCACCGAAACCGCGGCGCAGCGCCGATCCGCAAGAGCCGGTCGTGGTCGGCGAGGAGCCCGGGCAGCCGTGACCTCCCGGCCGCGGCGATACTTCGTCGAGACCTGGGGCTGCCAGATGAACGAGCTGGACAGCCAGAGGCTGGGGGGGCAGCTCATGCGGCAGGGACTGCTTCCGACCCAGCGGCCGGAGGAGGCGGACGTGATCCTGCTCAACTCCTGCAGCGTGCGGGAGAAGGCCGAGCAGAAAGTCTTCTCCCGGATCGGCGAATACCGGCTGCTCAAAGGCGGGAAACCGGACCTGCTGATCGGCCTCTGCGGCTGCGTGGCGCAGCAGGAGGGAGAGCGGGCCCTCGAGCGGATGGCCGGTCTCGATTTCGTGCTCGGCCCGGCGCGGGTGGGGGAGCTGGTCGAGGTGGTCGAGCGGCGCCGCCGTGGCGAGCGCGTGGTCGCGATCGGCTTCCCGGAAGAGCGCCACTACGAGATCGACCTGTTGGCCAGGGAGTCCGAGTTCAAGGGCATGGTCACGGTGATCGAGGGTTGCGACAAGCGCTGCACTTTCTGCATCGTGCCGTCGACCCGCGGTCCCGAGATCTGTCGGCCACTGGCGGACATCGTCGCCGAAGTTCGTCATCTCGTCGACCACGGCTTCGCGGAGATCGAGCTGCTCGGACAGACCGTAAATCACTGGCGGGATCCCCGCGATTCGACTCTGGACTTCGCCGATCTGCTGGACCGGATCGCCGCGTTGCCGGGCGTGCGCAGGTTGCGCTTCGTCACCTCCTACCCGCGCGACTTCACGCCGCGGATGATCGAACAGCTCCGCCGCCACGGCAACATCTGCGACTATCTGCACCTTCCCGTCCAGTCCGGCAGCGACTCCGTCCTGCGCCGGATGGGTCGCGGCTACGGCGCCGGTGATTACGAGCGGCTGGCCGCCGACCTGCGCGCCGCGCGGTCGACGGTCGCGCTTTCCACCGACCTCATCGTCGGCTTTCCGGGCGAAACCGACGCGGACTTCCAGGCGACGCTGGAGCTGGTGGAGCGGGTCCGGTTCGCCGCGATCTTCGCGTTCTGCTATTCGGAGCGGCCCGGCACCGCGGCGATCCGACTCGGCGGCGCGATCCCGAGCGAAGTCGCGAAGGAGCGGCTGCAGGTGCTGTTGCGGCTGCAGAACCGGATCCAGGCCGAGATCAACGCCGGTTTCGTGGGCCGAGAGTTGGAGGTCCTGGTGACTGGCTGGGGCCGGGACCGCACGACCCTGGCCGGGCGAACCAGCTGTCATCGGATCGTTCACTTTCCAGCCGGCGACCGTCCAGCGCCGCTCGGTTCGTTCCAGCGCTGCCGGATCCTCCGGGCGCTGCCGCACTCCTTGCTCGGTGAGTCGGCCGGGGAGCCGGAGATTCCCGCCGGTCCGCGGTTCGAGGCGGGGGAGGGTGTCGGCGGCTCCCGGGAACCCAGCCGCTCCTCCCCGCTGCGGGTGCTCGCCAGCGCTCGCTGAAGGGCTCGCCTCGCGGCGACCTCGGCACGCCCAGCAGGTACCAGGCCGCCGTGGCGCGGCAGCTTGACCCTCCCGGGTCGGCCACTCACAATAGGATTGTGAGGATCGATTCGCCCTCCTCGGTCGGCGAGACCTGGGTCGAGATGCAGCTCAAGGGGCTGATTCTCGATCCCGCCAGCGATGTCCCGGTGTTGATCCTCCGGGAGATCGGCGGCACCGTCTTCTTGCCCATCTGGATCGGCGTCTTCGAGGCCAACGCGATCGCGCTCGCCCTCGAGGGGATCCGTACGCCGCGCCCGATGACCCACGACCTGCTCGGAAGCTGTCTCACGGTTCTCGGGGCTCGTCTTCTTCGGGTGGAGATCCATCGGCTGAGCGAGGGGACGTTCCATGCCCGGCTCCTGCTCGGGGCTCACGGCCAGGGTGACGAAGCCGCGGCGCCTGGCGAAGCCCTCCGATCCCGCCCCGAGCCGCTTGTCGTCGACTCGCGCCCGAGCGACGGCATCGCGCTCGCCCTCCGGTCTGGGGCGCCGATCTGGATCGCCCGATCGGTCTTGGACGAGGCCCTGGCGACCCGGGTCGCCGCCGTCTCCGACAGCAGCGACGAGGAGCGCCTCCGCGACTGGCTCGAGCAGGCGCGTCCGGAGGATCTCGGCAAATACAGGATGTGACCACGTCCCGGATCCGCCGTCGCGCCAGGACCTGCGGCCGGGAGACGGGAAGGCTGGTCCCCGCGTAGCGACGCTCCGCAAGCCTCGCGGGCCACGCGCTCCCGGGCAACGATCTCGCGATGGGCAGAGAAGAAGCTCCAATGAAGGGAAGGAAATCGATCTCGTGGACGCTGGCGGGCCTGGCCAGACCGTCTCGTTGGGCTCGAGCTGCGGCGGGTCTGTATCAGCCCGCGGCGAGCCTTGACGCGATGTCCAGGCTGCCTAACCGGTAGATGCGGGGCGGAGGGCGAGCGGCTCGTCGGGTGGAGCCGCAGCTTTCGGGCAGGACTCGGGAGGCGTCAAAGGCGGATCCCAGGCGCGGAAAACTGTCTCAGCCCGGGCACAGCCGGGCGCGCATGTAACGTCTGATAAGATAGATTATGTCAACTAGCTCCCACGGAAGAGACCAAGGATGCCCTTGTGGTGGCAGCAGCTGGGCTTCTCTCTTGCTCGAAGCGTGGCCAGGTTCTCACGCAGCCTGCTCCTCAACTGCTCATGCGCCAGAGACTCGGCCACCGGGTGCGTCAGAGGCCTGCGACGCGTGCACTCTCGCGGGCCTGAGGTGAGAGCGATGCGTGGCCAGGCAGACTGCTTCGAGCTCAGTCGGTAGCGCTGCGGATCTCTTCGAGGATCTGCTCCAGAGCGCGAACGAGGTCCTCCCGATCGACGGTGCTCTGGCGAAAGCTGAGCTGCAGCTGAAATGTCTTGTCGGGAGCCCGGAACTTGAAGACGTAGGGCTTTCGGGCCGGACGCTTCGCGGCACCGGATCTGCGCCCTCGCTCCGCCTGCCGCAGGTCGTCCCGGGTCCAGCCGGCCCGCCCGACTCGCTCCAGCAACTGCCGCATGCGAGCGGGGTCTCCAGCCTTCGCCACTTCCAGGAGGGTCGACCGGCTCTCGATTCCCAAGGCCACCGCCTCCGCGCGGAGCTCCGCTGGAATCGCGAGCAGGCTCAAGGTCTCGGCCACCAAGCTCCGTGACCTCCCCACCGACCTCGCGATCTCCTCCTGGGTGTACCCGTGCAGCTCAGCCAGCGCTCGGTACCCCTCGGCCTCTTCGAACGGGGTCAAGTCCTTCCGCTGCAGGTTTTCGATCAGCGTGATCTCAAGGGCCTCTTCCTCGGAAACGTCCATCTCGACTACCGGGACCTCGTAGAGGCCGGCCTCCAGGGCCGCCCGGTACCTGCGCTCACCAGCGATGATGCGAAACTGCCGAGCTGCGGGGCTGGCGCCGGTCGCCTGCTTCTCCACGGGAAGAGGCATCGGCCGGACCAGGAGAGGTTCGAGAACTCCCTTCTCGCGGATGGATGCGACTAATTCGGCGAGATCGCCGACCTGCGAGCGAGGTTGATTCGGATGCGGCTCGATCGAAGACAGGGGCAACATGCGCCCCACTGGGGTTTCGTGGCGATGCGCCAGCTCGTCCACGAAGTGGGACGAGTGGCGCATCTTGACTCTGAGCGGCAGGCCGCGCTTCGCGCTCGAGGGGTCAGACACGGCTCAGTACCTCCTCGGAGAGCTTGTAGTACTCGTAGGCGCCGCTCGACCGCGGCGCGAAGGTGAAGATCGACTCCTTGTAGGCCGGGCTCTCTTCGAGCCGGACGCTCTTGGTGATCGTGGTCTCGAACAGCTTATCTCCGAAGACGCGATGGATCTGCTCGACGATGTCCCTGGAAAGCAGGGTCCGCTTGTCGTGCAGGGTGATGACGGCGCCGAGGATCTGGAGCTGGGGGTTCGCGCGCTGCTTGATCTTATCGATCGTCTCGAGCAGGTCGTCGGTCCCTTCGAGCGCGAAGTAGCTCGACTGGATCGGGATCAGCACATGGGTCGACGCCACGAAGGCATTGACGGTGATGATGCCCAGCGTGGGCGGCGTATCGAGCACGATGAAATCGTAGTCGCCTTGGATGGGTGCGAGTGCATCCTTCAGCCGAAAATGGCTATCGATCTCCCCGAGCAGCTTGGACTCGATCTTGGCCAGAGCGATCGACGACGGAGCGATCGCCAGGTTTGGCACTTTCTCAGCGAGTTGGAGGATGTCGCGCATCGAGACCGTCGGATCCGCCAGGACGTCGAACATCGAGTGGGACAGAGCGTGGATGTCCAAGAAGGACATCGAGCTGTTCGCCTGGGGATCGAGGTCGACGAGGAGGGTCCGCAAGCCCTTGGATGCCAAGGCGGCGGCCAGGTTGATGGCGGTGGTGGTCTTGCCCACGCCACCCTTTTGGTTCGCGATCGAGAGGATCATGGAAGGGGCCTGAGTGTACGGGAGCTATCCGGGGGGGTCAAGGATGTCTCGCCTCTTTGTCGTCACGCCTTGTCGGCGCGCCGACACTTTCATTAAGCTACGACAAATAAAGCACTTGCAAGCTCGCCTCCGCATCCCGGAGCGCGCTACTGGTAGCATGAGAGTGGGTCTTACCGCTCCGGCCACCACTCAGCCCCCAGATCGTCCTCCTCGAGCAGTCGGAGCCTTTCGAGACGCACTCCTGTGGGCAGACGTCCGGCAAGGCGGTCGCGGATCCACTGCACCAGGTTCTCGCAGGTGGGGATTCGCCCCCCGGCGCGGAACTCCTCCACCGCCACGTTGATGTGCCGGTGGTCGAGCTGGTCCAGGACCTCCCGCCGGACCAGCGCGTCGAGCTCTCCGAGGTCGGCCACGAAGCCGGTCTGCGGATCGACGGGTCCGCTCACCCAGACCGTCAGCCGATAGTTGTGCCCGTGACCAGGCTCGATCGAGCAGAGGCCGAATCGACGCCGGTTCTCGTCCTCGTTCCAGTCCGGGCGTCGGTAGAGATGCGCGGCGCTGAATCGATAGGTCTTCACCAAGCTCGTTGGCATCGTCTGGTGCGCTCCGACTGGAAGGGCTGGGGGGAATGTGGACCCATGGCCCGGCAATGTGTTCCATCAGCGAGGGCTGACTCGGTCGGCCTCGGGGAGGGGATGGCCCCTCCCCCGCCAGAGGGGCGAGCCACCGTGCACTTCGACGACCGTGCCCGTCGCGAAGTCACACTCGGCCAGAAAGAGCACGGCCTGCACGATGTGGCGGGGGGCGCCGATGCGCTGGAGCAACGTTCGGGAGGCGTAGGCATCGAGCTCCGCTGCCGAAGTGCCCTCCGGCGGCAGCACCGGACCCGGCATCACGGCATTGACCCGATAGCGGGGGGCGAGTGCCTTTGCCAGCGCTCTCACGAGCGCGACCACCCCCGCCTTCGACACCGCATGGGCCACGTGGCTCGGCCAGAGCTCGACCGCCGCCGTGTCCGCGATGGCGATGATGTCTCCCCCCGCCTCGCCTCGCCGGCGGGCCAGCTCGGTTCCGAGTAGAAAGAGCGAGCGCAGATTCAGCGCCTGCACCTCGTCCCACTCGGCGGCGGAGGTCTCGAGCACCGGCTTGCGCAGAAAGCTCGCGGCGGCATGAACGAGCAGATCCGGCTGGAAGCCCCGCTCCGCCGCGCGCTCGAAGAGCTCCGCCGGCGCGGTCGAGTCCCTCAGATCCGCCCCCAGGGCGACGGCACGAGTCGGCAATCCAGCCGCCAAGGTCTCGGCCTCCCTCAGCGATCGAAAGGCATGGACCACCACCGCAGCACCGGCCTCGGAGAGTGCACGCGAAATCTCGGCGCCGAGGCGACTGCCGCCGCCGGCCACCAGCGCGACCCGGCCGGCGAGAATGGGATCTGTAGAATGCGCTCGGTTCATGCGCCGGCTCGACCGCTACGTCCTCTTCGAAGTCCTGGGACCCCTGGGGCTGGGCCTTCTAGTCTACACATTCATTCTGCTCGTCCAGCGGTTCTTCGCGTTGGCGGAGATGATCATCCGTCGCGGCGTGCCCGCCGGCACCGTCGCGCAGCTGCTCCTCTACTCGCTGCCGAACATCGTCGTGCTCACGCTGCCGATGGCGCTGCTGCTCGGCGTCCTGCTCGGCATCGGCAGGCTCGCGTCCGACAGCGAGCTGATCGCGATGCGCGCTTCGGGCAGGAGCCTCGCCGTGCTGCTCCGGCCGGTTCTCGCGCTGTCCTTCCTCCTCGCCGCGCTCAATGTCGGCCTCATGCTCTATGCGCTGCCGCTCGGCAACCAGGCCTACACCACGCTGCTGGTCGACATGGTGAAGCGGACCGTCGGGCAACAGTTCGAGCCTAGGGTCTTCTACAACGAATTCCAAGGCAAGACGCTCTGGGTCTTCGACGTCCGCCCGGATGGCACCTGGGAGGGGGTCGTGCTGGCGGATTCGATTCCCGCGGAGACGACGAAGATCGTGGTCGCCCGGCGCGGCGCGCTCGAGGTCGACTCGGCCGGCGAACGCGTCGTCCTGCGGCTCGAGGACGCGGTCGAGCACAGCTACGACTTCGCGCAGCCGGACCGCTATCAGATGAGCGCCCATCAGACCACTCGCATCCTCTTGCGCGACCGCTTCGCGAGCCAGGAGCGGGAGCGCCTGATGTCGCGCAAGAGCACCAAGTCGATGACCTTCGAGGAGAGCCGGCAGCTGGCCGCGGACCCGACCGTGGCGCCGGAGCTGCGAATCCTCGGCCGCGTCGAGATGCACAAGAAGTTCTCGATCCCCGCTGCCTGCGTCGTGCTCGGGTTGTTGGCGGTACCGCTGGGATTCACCAACCGGCGGGGCGGCAAGTCGACCGGATTCGCCCTCTCGATCGGGATCGTCGTCCTCTACCACTTCCTGATCACGCAGGGCGAGGAGGCCGCGAGGGTCCAGTTGATCTCGCCAGCGCTCGCCATGTGGCTGCCGAACCTGCTGCTCGGGGTGGCTGGACTGGTCCTGGTCTACTGGAAGGACCGCGACCGCCCGCCGCTCCTGAAGCGGTGGCTGGATAGCCCGCTTTGGAGACGCGGCGTGCGGGCATTTCGGCGCATGACGGCAGGGCTCCTCGGTCGAGGCCGCGCCGGCTGGCGGCGGCTGCGGGAACACGGGAGTGGTCGGCGCGAGAAGTCGAGAGCTCGGCGCAGACCGGCCTCCCAGGGGAGCATCCGGTTTCTCGTTCCCCGGCCCCGGCTGCGCTTTCCGAATCGGCTCGACCGATACGTGCTGAGCGTGTTCGGGGGAATCCTGGCTCTCGTGCTGGTCTCGGGGATCTCGCTGTCGATGATCGCCGACTTCACCGAGAACGTGGACGACATCCTGAAGAACCATCCCGGCACGCCGGTTCTGGTCCGCTACTACAAGTTCCAGGCGATGCAGATGGGCTACGAAGTGGCCCCCATCGCGGCCCTCGTGACGACCCTGGTGACGTTCGGGTTGCTGGCCCGCCACAACGAGGTCATCGCCGCTCGCGCGCTCGGCGTCAGCCTCTATCGTTTGGGCGTGCCGGCCCTCGTCGGAGCCGCGGCGCTCGGCGCGTTCTGCGTCTTTCTCCAGGCTCAGGTGCTGCCGGCGTCCAACCAGAAGGTCGCCGAGGCGAAGGACGTGATCAAGGGCCGGACGCCACAGCGCGCGATTCGCAGCCCCGACCGCCAATGGCTGTTCGCGCAGGGCCGGTACCTCTACAACTTCCTCCACTTCGATGCCCGCACCGACGGGATCCAGCGCCTGCAGGTATTCGAGTTCGATTCCCGCCATCGCCTGGTCGCCCGCCTGCTCGCGGAAGAGGCGCGATACACCGCCGCGGGCTGGGTCTTCGTGGGCGGCTGGTCGAGGAGCTTCGAGGGCAACCGATCCGGCGAGTTCGTCAAGTTCGATGGCGCCGTGCGGAGTGACCTGCCCGAAGCGCCGGAGTTCTTCAGTGGGCAGCAGCCGAAGCCCCAGCAAATGACCTACGGTCAGCTCCGGCGCCACGTTTCCGACCTGCGCGACGCGGGCCAGCGGCGCCCAGAGCTCGAAGTCGCGCTGCAGAACAAGCTCGCCTACCCGGCAGGGGCGGTGGTCATGGCCCTGGTCGCTCTGCCGTTCGCCTTTCGCCTCGAGCGGCGCGGTGCGCTCTACGGCCTGGGCGTGGCGATCGTGCTGGGCATGATCTTCATGGCCGTCTTCGCCCTGTTCAAGACGCTCGGAGACGTCGGCGTCTTTCCCGCCGAGATCGCGGTCTGGAGTCCCAGCCTGCTCTTCACCATTCTCTCGGCCTATCTCTTCCTCGGCGTGCGCAGCTGACCGGGCTCAACCTCCAGGGATCGAAAGCAGCGCCCGCGCCCGACTGCGCCGCGCTTCGAGGTAGTCCACGACGGTCGCCAGCTCCCAGGTGTTGAACACCTGTCGCGCTTCGGCACCGGCCTTTCTCGCCACGCCGATCCCGTAGTCGACATCAGCCAGGCCCGCGACCGAGTGCGCGTCGGGGTGGACCGAAGTGATGCCCCCGCGCGCCAGCCAGCCGGTCAGCGGGCGCCAATCGAGGTCGAGCCGATGCGGGCTGGCGTTGATCTCGACGATCACGCCGTGCGCCAGTGCGGCGTCCAGGACCGCGTCGAGGTTCAGGGAGTAGCCATCGCGGGCGAGCAGCAAACGGCCGGTCGGATGGCCCAGGAAGGTCGTGCACGGATGCGAAACGGCGCGGGCGATCCGCGCCGTCATCTGCTCGGCGGGCAGGCCGAAGCGGCTGTGGACCGAGGCCACGACGAAGTCGAACCCGAGCAGGAGCTCGTCGTCGTAGTCGAGGGTGCCATCGGCGAGGATGTCGCACTCGATCCCCTTGAGCAGGCGCAGCTCCGGATGACTCCGGTTCCACTCCTCGATCTCGGACCACTGTTCGAGGACTCGCTCCGGCGCCATGCCGCCAGCGTAGGCGGCCGCCCTGGAGTGGTCGGCGATCCCCAGGTAGCTCCAGCCGCGGCTCGCCGCCGCCTCCGCCATCCGACCGAGCGACGCGGTGCCGTCGCTCCAGCTGGTGTGGATGTGGAGCGTGCCTCGCAAGTCTCGTCCCGCGACCAGCACCGGCAGGGTGCGGTGCTCGGCCCGTTCCAGCTCGTCGCGACCCTCGCGCAACTCGGGTGGAATCCAGGCCAGCCCGAGCGCCGCGTAGAGAGCCTCCTCGCTCGGGACGGCCAGCGGCTGCCCGTCGCGGAAGAGACCGTACTCATTGAGGGTCAACCCTTCGGACTTGGCGCGCGACCGGAGCAGGATGTTGTGCTCCTTGCTGCCCGTGAAGTGATGCCAGGCGCTCGCGAGCTGCTCCGGCAGCACCATCCGGAGATCGACCTGAAGGCCACCGACGAGGGCGAGGGTGACCTTGGTCTCGCCGCTGGCGACGATCTGCGCGCCGAGTGCCACCGCGAAGTCCCGCGCCACGTCCGCGCGGTCCGCCATCGCCACCGCCGCGACCAGGTCGAGATCTCCGATGGTCTCGCGTTGACGGCGAAGACTGCCGGCGATCTCGGCACCCTGCACGCCGGGGAGCCGGCGCAGCTCCGTCAGGCAGCGCTCGGCGACCGGCCTCGCATCGGAAACCAAGTGGCGCTCGGCGTACTTGCGCAGGTGGTCGATCCCGTCGAGGAGCTTGGCCTGGCTCTTGTCGCCGAAGCCGGGCAGCGCGGCGACGCGCCCCTCGCGACAGGCTGCCTCGAGGTCCGCCAGCGATGCGATGCCCAGCTTCTGGTAGAGGAGGCGGGCCTTCTTGGCGCCGAGACCCTCGACGCGCAGCAGCTCGAGCAATCCGGCGGGGACCGCCGCGCGCAGCTGCTCGCGCAGGGCGAGACGGCCGGTCTGCACGATCTCCCCCACCGCCGCCACCAAGCCGGGGCCGACGCCGCGCAGCTCCGCCAGGCGCCCCGTCTCGAGCAGCTCGTCCGGCTCCTCCGCGGCCCCTTCGATGGCCCGCGCCGCGTTCTCGTAAGCGCGGATGCGGAACGGGCTCTCCCCCTGGATCTCGAGCATCAGCCCGACTTCCTTGAGAATCCGGACGACGGCTTGCCGATTCAAGGTGGCTCCTCGCGCGGCGAAAACGGCGAGGGCCGCGAGGCGAAGCGCCCGCGGCCCTCCGATGCTCGTTCCCTGGTCCTCAACCGGCGAAGACCGGGACCTGCCCTTCGACACCGGCGGCGGCCCGCAGCGCCGCCGCGCTCGCGGTCGATTCCCACGAGAAGCCCGGCTCCTCGCGACCGAAGTGCCCGTAAGCCGCGGTCGCGCGATAGATCGGGCGCCGCAGTTCGAGGTGCTCGATGATGCCCCGCGGTGTCAACGGGAAGAACTCGCGGACCACGGACTCCAGGCGCCCGTCGTCGACTGGCGTCGTGCCGAAGCTGTCGACGTGCACCGAGACTGGTTCGGCGACGCCGATGGCGTAGGCGAGCTGAACCTCGACCTTGGTTGCGAGCCCGGCGGCGACCAGGTTCTTGGCGATGTGGCGTGCCATGTAGGTCGCCGACCGGTCCACCTTCGTCGGATCCTTGCCCGAAAACGCCCCGCCGCCGTGCCGCCCATAGCCGCCGTAGGTGTCGACGATGATCTTGCGGCCGGTCAGCCCGGCGTCGCCGTGCGGGCCGCCGACGACGAAGTTGCCGGTCGGGTTGACGTGGAAGATGGTCTCGCCGTCGAGCAGGTGCGCTGGAATGACCGGCCGGACGATCGCCTCGAGCACGTCCGCCCGAATCTCTCGCGAGTCCAATCCTGGAGCATGCTGAGTCGACACCACGACGGTGTGGACCCGGCGCGGCCGACCCTCGGCGTACTCCACCGTCACCTGGCTCTTGCCGTCGGGGCGCAGCCAGGGGAGCTCCCGTGCGCGCCGAGCCTCGGCCAGGCGGCGGGTCAGCGCGTGCGCCAGCATGATCGGCAGAGGCATCAGCTGCGGCGTCTCGCGGCAGGCGAAACCGAACATCAATCCCTGGTCGCCGGCACCGCCGGTGTCGACTCCGAGCGCGATGTCGGGCGACTGCCGCCCGATCGCGTTGACGACCGCGCATCCGTCGGCGTCGAAGCCGATACCGGACTCGGTATAACCGATGTCGCGAACGGTATCGCGCGCCACCCGGAGGAAGTCGATCGTCGCGTCGGTGGTGATCTCGCCCGCCAGCAGCACCAGTCCGGTGGCGACCAGCGTCTCGCAGGCGACCCGGCCCGTGGGATCCTGGCGCAGAACCTCGTCCAGGACGGCGTCCGAGATCTGGTCGCAAACCTTGTCCGGGTGGCCCTCGGTCACCGACTCCGAAGTGAACAGCTCCGCTTCACGTGCCGTCATGAATCGTCCTCGCTCGAGGGAACGCGCGCGCCGAGGCCTCGGCGGCGTGCCAGGATGCGCCGCGGGATCTTATCAGAGCGCTCAGCGGATCGAGCCGCGCCGGCTCTCCAGGATGCCGTAGAACAGGGTAGACAGCGCGTGCAGCGTCGCCGTCGCGACAGCCGACCGGCGCGTCTCGAGCCCACCGGTCAGGGATGCGATCGTGCCCCCGCTCTTGCGCTTGCCCGGAATCTCGACCTCGGCGTGGACCCCTTCGAGGCTCTCGACCAGGCGCTGCGGCAGCTGAATCGACCCGCTGGAGCCGCAAGACTCCCCCGCCACTCCGACGAGGACCGACCAGCTGCGGATGAAATAGCGGCTCTGGCCCTCGATCTCGAGCGAGTGGATACAGGCCTCGTTGGCCAGGTAGAAGTGGTAGGTGCCGGGCAAGCGGGCCTCGAGCTCGCGGGCGGTCCGCCGGGCGGTCTCCAGCGCCTCGAGATCGGAGACGGGCAGCCCGGTCGGCCGCGGAGGCATCTCCTGCGGCACGACCGCCACCGGCACGGGTCGCTCGAGACCCTCGTGGAAGTACCGTCGGAACGCGTCTCGGACGCCGAGCAGGGTGTCGGCGCCGCCGCCGGCGACGCACACTTCGATCCCACGTTGGTACCGCCCCAGAAACTCCTTTAGATTCGAGCTCATGATCTCCAGCCGGCAAAACGAGACCATCAAGAGTATGCGCCGCCTGCGCCGAAGGCAAGGAGACTGGGCCCTGCTCGAGGGTCCGCATCTCGTCGAAGAGGCGCTGCATGCCGGGCTGCCGCTCGATACCGTACTGGTGGCGCCGGATTTTCGAGCCGGGAGTGAGGGCGGGCACCTCACCGAACTGCTGCCGCGCCCCCCGATCGAGGTCGAAACCGCAGTGCTCGAGGGCCTGTTCGATGCCGACAGCCCGCGCGGGATCCTGGCGGTGGCCCGCTTGGCGCGCCCGCTCGTGGCCAGCCTCCCGCGCGACGCCACCAGCCTCTGGCTTTATCTCGACCGGATCCAGGACCCGGGCAATCTCGGCGCCCTCGCCCGCGTGGCGGAAGCGTTCGGCGCCGGCGGTCTGCTGCTCACCCGGGCCTGTGCCCACCCCAACCACCCGCGGGCGCTGCGGGCCTCCGCGGGGAGCCTGCTGCGATTGCCGGTGGGCCTGGAGGCGTCCGTGACCACCGTCGACGCCTGGCTGGGCCAGGGGGCGCGATGGGCCGGCCTGGCGGCTCACGGTGGCGTCGCGATCGCGCCGGGCTGGCGCGCGGCTGGTGCCCCGCCGGCCGTGCTCGCCGTCGGCTCAGAGGGCGCCGGCCTCTCGACGGAGGTCGAGAGCCGGCTCTCCGAACGCTGGACGATTCCGCTGTGCGCTCCCGTGGAGTCGCTGAACGTCGCCGTGGCGACCGCCGTGGCGCTGTTCGCCTTGCGGGCCGCCGGACGCTAGCTGCGCAGCTCGCCGATCGCCTGCACGAGGGCAGGAACCACTTCGTGCAGGTCCCCCACGACGCCGTAGTTGGCGACCTTGAAGATCGGAGCTCCGCCGTCCTTGTTGACCGCGACGATGACCGACGACCCCTTCATGCCCACCAGGTGCTGGATGGCGCCGGAGATGCCGAGCGCGAGATAGAGCTTCGGCGCGACCGTCTGGCCGCTCGACCCGATCTGCCGATCGCGCGGCAGCCAGCCACTGTCGATCACCGGCCGGCTGGCTCCGAGCTCGGCACCGAGCAACGCCGCCAGCTCCTCGATCGGAGCCATCTTGTCGGCTCCGCCGACACCGCGACCCACGGCGACGATCACATCGGCCTTGGTCAGGTCCACCTGCTCCCCGCCCGCCTGTTCGACACCGAGGATCTCGCGCCCGGCATCGTCGGCTCCGATCTCGACCGCCAGCTTCTGGACCGGGGCCGCCCCGGCACGCAGACCGTCGGCCGAGAACGCCGCCGACTGCAGCGACACCAGCAGCGGACCGGCACCCTTGGCTCTCACCCGCGCGTGCAGCTTGCCGCCGAAGATCGGCCGCTTCCAGATCAGCTGCTCGTCGACCAGTTCGAAACCGACCGCCTCGGGCAGGAGCCCCGCGCCGGAGGCTTGCGCGAGCCTGGCGACGTACTCGACGGATTGGTAGGTGTGGGGAAAGAGCACGAGGTCTGGCTGCTCGGCCCGCAACACCGGCGCGAGCGCCGCGACGTACCCACCGGGAGTGTAGTCCGCGAGCGCCGGATCATCGGCGACCCGCACCGCCGCCAATTCGTGGGCCGCCACCTCGCGGGCGAGAGCCTCGATCCCATTGCCGAGCAGGAAGGCCTCCACGCGCCCACCGAGCCGCCCGGCCAGCTCCTGCGCCGCCGCCACCGCTTCCCAGGACATGCGGTGGAGCTTGCCGTCGCGATGCTGCAGAACCGCCCAGATGCGTCGAGACATCAGATCACCCTCGCTTCGCCGTGCAGCTTCTCGACCAGTGCCTTGGCTGCCGCCGCGGCGTCCCCTTCGAAGATCTGCGCTCCTCCGCCGGCCTCTGGCGCGGCGACCGAGACGATCTCGATCCGTGATCCCGCCGCCCCCACCGCGGACTCTTCGAGTCCGAGGTCGCCGGGACCGAGCTCCAGGATCTCCTTCTTCTTCGCCGCCATGATCCCCTTGAGCGACGCATAGCGCGGATGATTGATGCCGGCCTGAATCTCGAGCACGGCCGGCAGCGAGATCCGGAAGATCTCGTTGAGCCCGCTCTCCATCTCCCGGGTCACGCGCGCTGACTTCGCGCCCTCCTCGAGCTGGATCCCCATCACCAGCCAGGCGTGGGGCCAGCCGAGGCAGCCGGCCAGTACCGTGCCGGTGGATCCCCAACCGGCGTCGCCGGACTGGGATCCGGTCAGGACCAGCTCGCACCCCTCGCGCGCGATCGCCGCGGCGAGCGCCGCTCCGGTCGCGAGCGCGTCGCCCCCAGCGAAGGCGGAATGGGAGAGCAGAACCGCGCGGGCGGCACCCAGGGCCAGGGTCTTGCGCAGGGCTTCACGGACTCGCTCCGGGCCCAGGCTGAAGACGATCACCTCGCCACCCGAGCGCTCGGCGATCTGCAGACCCTCCTCGAGGGCGTACTCGTCGTTTTCGCTGAGCACGAAAGGCTGATCCTCCTCCTCGATCCAACGCCCGTCCTTGGCGACGCGCAACCGCGTCTCGGTGTCCGGGACCTGCTTGACGCAAACGGCGATCTTCATGTGGATTGCCCCTCTCGAACCGAGACGCAAAGTACATGCGGCCGCCGGCCGGAGTCAACGCGCGCCGGGGTGGGCGCGGCGTCTCGCGTGGACAGCCCGCAGGCCCCGTGCTACCTTTCCGCGGCCACGGAGACCTTCCCCGCAATGACTGACCCGACTCCCCTCGTGACCCTCGCCCAGCTCCCCGCCGGCAGCTCCCCGACCGGCATCGTCGAGGCGTTCTCGAGCGCCGGGCCGATGGCCGCCCTCGTGCTGGCGTCCCTGGTCTTCCTCTCGGTGGTCTCCTGGGCGATCCTGCTCTGGAAGCTGCTGCTCATCCGGCGCGCCCGATCCCACAGCCGAAAGTTCCTGGAGACCTTCCGCAACAGCAAGCGCTTCAGCGAGGTGAGCGCGGCAACGGCGCGCGTGGCGACCAGCCCGCTGGTCGGCGTCTTCCAGGCCGGCTACGCCGAGATCGACGGCCAGATCCGGGCGGCCGCCGAGGACCAGGAAGCGGGGGCGGATCGCGGCCGCTACCGCATTCGCTCGCTGGCCGGTGTCGAGCGGACGCTGCGGCGAGCCGTCACGGCCGAGATTCACCTGCTGACCCGCGGTTCCGCCTTCCTGGCCACCACCGCGGCCTCGGCCCCCTTCATCGGCCTGTTCGGCACCGTCTGGGGCATCATGCGCGCCTTCGAGGACATCGGTCGGACGGGCTCCACCTCCCTGGTGGCGGTGGCCCCCGGCATCGCGGAGGCGCTGGTCAACACCGCGGCGGGGCTGGCCGCCGCGATCCCGGCCTTGATCGGCTACAACTATCTCGGCGGCGAGTTCAAGCGCATCCGGGCGCAGCTCGACGACTTCGCGCTGGAATTCCTGAACCTGGCCGAGCGGAACTTCACCTGATGGCGCTCCAGGTCGGCACGCCGCACGACGAGGAGTCGGTCCTCTCCGAGATCAACATCACGCCGCTGGTCGACGTCATGCTGGTCCTGCTGATCATCTTCATGATCACGGCGCCGATGTTGCATCAGGGCATCGAGGTGGCGCTGCCGAAGTCCGAAGCCCAGGTCCTGCCGACCCGAATCGAGGATCCGCTGGTCCTGTCGATCAATCGGGACGGGCTCGTCTACGTGCGGGACAAGCCGGTGCACCCGACCAAGCTGGTGGAGGTGCTGACCCCCATGCTGCGCGGGCGCGCCGATCAGATCGTCTTCCTCAAGGGCGACCGCGACGTCGCCTATGGCCGCGTCGTCGAGGTCCTCGACACGCTGCGCCGGGGCGGCATCGTACAGGTCGGCATGGTCACCGAGCGGAGCGACGCGGGCGCGGCGCGCTGAGCTGACATGTCCGCGAGCGTCTCCAACGTCCTCGAAAGGCGCACGCGTGAGGCCGCCAACGGCGCATTCCGCAGGGCGCTGATGGTGGCCGCGGGGCTGCATCTGGCCCTTGCCGGCGGCGTCTGGATCGCCGGCAGACTGGAGCAGCGTCCATCCAGGCCGGTCGAGTACGTCGCCGTCCAGATCGTGCCGGCCGCTCGGCTGGGCGTCACGACGCCACGGCCGGCGCCTCCGCGACCCGAGCCGAAGCCCGAGAGCCCGAAGCCCGCGCCGCCCGAACCGGCGGCCAAGGCGCCCGTTCTTCCCGATCCCAAGGCCAGGAAGCCCGCCGAGGCGCGCAAGCCGGCCGAGCCGCGCGCCCAGCCGCCGCAATCCGCCGCCAGCGCGGTCCCGGCCGCCGCCGCCCCGGAGGTTCAGGGCAGCCCCACCGGCAGCCCGGCGGGCCTGGCCCTCGGCGCCGCGGTGGCGGGCTTCGACAACCCCAATTTCACCTACGGCTACTACGTCGATCAGATGCTGTCGCTCATCTCAGCCAACTGGGTGAGGCCGCCGGTCGGCTCGGGAGTCGAGACGACCGTCTACTTCCGCATCCAACGCGACGGCCGGGTGACCGAGGTGCGGATCAGCCACTCCTCGGGCATCAACTCTTTCGATCTGGCGGCGCTGCGCGCCGTGCAGGCGTCCTCTCCTCTCCCTCCGCTGCCGCGCGGTTTCCGCGACGGCTCGCTGGGGGTCAATCTGATCGTGCGCTGAACGAGGTCCGCTCGAGATGTCGATCCGAATCACCCGCACCACGATCCTCGCCCTGCTGGGTGCGCTGACGACCTGGGTGCTGGTCGCCAACCAGGAGCCCGCGGCGACGCCGGGCGCGCTCCCCGATTCCCAGCCGCCGAGGGACATCACCGTCGTCCTGCCGGACGCTAACCAGCTGCCGGTGATTCAGCTCGCCTTCCCGGCTCTCCCGAACCTCGCCTCGCTCTCCGGCACCGCCGCCAACGCCGGTCGAGAGCTCGAGCGGACGCTGCGCGCCGATCTGGAGCGCACCGGAATCTTCGACCTCCTCGGTCCCGAAGAGCTCGCCGTGCTGCAGCTCACCGGAGACCTGGCGCGCGATGCCGATCAGTACCGATCGCTCGGTGCCGCGATGCTGCTCCAGAACGAGCTCAAGCTGGAGGGGGACCGGATCGTGCTCGAGGGCCGGTTGGTCGACTTGGCCAGCCAGCAGACGATCGTCGGCAAGCGCTACCGCGGCACGTTCGACCTGGCGAGACGGATCGCCCATACCTTCGCCGACGAGATCGTCCTCTTCCTGACCTCGCGGCGGGGCATCGCGCTGACCTCCATCGCCTTCGTCTCCGACCGGGACGGCGACAAGGAGCTCTACTTGATGGACTACGACGGTCACGACCAGCGGCGAATCACGGGTCACAAGTCGATCTCGATGAGTCCGGCCTGGAGCGGCACCGGCGAGACCCTGGCCTACGTCTCGTTCTTCGGCGGCGGGCCGGCGCTCTACCTCGCGGACATCGCCACCGGCCGCAAGACGCCGCTGGTCACCGAGGGCTCTCTCAACGTCTCGCCGGCGTTCTCGCCGGACGGCAGGATGGTGGTCTTCGCCCGCGCGCTGGGCGCGAACATCGAGATCTTCGTTTGTCAGCGCGACGGCAGCGGCGTCCGGCGGCTCACCAACTCGCCGGGTATCGACACCAATCCGGCCTGGAGCCCGAGCGGCCAGGAGATCGCCTTCACCTCGAGCCGCGCGGGCTCGCCCCAGATCTACGTGATGGATGTCGAGGGTTCGAACGTGCGGCGGGTGACATTCCAGGGCGAGTACAATGACGGCGCCGCCTGGAGCGCCGACGGGACCCGCTTGGCGTACTCGACGCGGATGGAGCGCAACCGGTTCGACATCGCCGTCCTCGACCTGGTGACGCTCGGCAGCCAGCGCCTGACCAATGGGCCGGGCAGCAACGAGGCGCCGACCTTCTCTCCGGACGGGCGCCGGATCGCGTTCGCCTCGACCCGGCAGGGGGGGACGCAGGTCTACTCGATCGACGCCCGGACCGGCGGCTCTCTCGAGCAATTGACCTTCCAGGGCAACAACTCGGCGCCGGACTGGTCCCCGTACCTGAAGTAGGCTGGCGCCCGCGGTTGTGGGCGTGCACGGAGTTTGCTACATTCCCATGCAAGCTCGGGCATCCGCACCCGGCCCACCACGTCCAAGGAGACTTCGATGAACCGTCATCCGTTCGTCTGGATCGCCGCCGCCGCCTTGACGATCTCTGTCGGAGCCTGCGCGAAGAAGACCCCGCCGCCGCAACCGGACCTGAGCGGTAGCACCATGACCACGCCCGCCCAGCCGGCCACGGACGTGGATCCCCGCCCGAGTCCCGAGGTCGCCGACCAGCGCCCCGACCCGCTCTCGGGGGACCTCGAGGCCGCGAACCGGCACGCCTACGAGCAGGGGCTGCTCGGCGACGTCTACTTCGACTTCGACCGCGCCGATCTGACCGAGCAGGCTAGAGCGCGGCTCGCCCGCAATGCCGAATTCCTCCGCTCGCACCCCGAGTTCCAGCTCGCGATCGAGGGCCACTGCGACGAGCGCGGCACCAACGAGTACAACCTCGCGCTCGGCGAGCGCCGCGCCTCCGCGGCCAAGGACTACATCGTCTCCCTGGGCGTCTCGGCCATTCGGCTGCGGACGATCAGCTACGGCGAGGAGCGCCCGCAGTGCCGGACGTCGGACGAGAGCTGCTGGGCCCTCAACCGCCGGGCGCATTTCATGATCACCGGCCGGACCAACGTCGGCTGATCCGCGGATCATGCGGTCCCGCTCGCGCCTGGCCCTGCTCACCGCGCTCTGGTTGCCCTGCGCGGGCTGTGTCTCGAGCTCCGATATCGACGGGCTGCGGGCACAGCTCGCCGAGCTGCAGCGGCAGGTGCTGCAGCTCCAGATGCAGGGCTCGAGCAAGCAGGAGGTCGCCGAGCTCCAAGCGGTGATCCAGCGCCAGACGGACGCGCTGCTCAAGACGGAGGCCGACATGCGGCTCGACCTGGGAGCGCTCAGCACCCAGATCGGCGAGCTGCAAGGCAAGTTGGACGAGACGAACTATCGGCTCTCGCAGGTCTCGCAACAGATCGCCTCGACCAGCCAAGACCTCAAGGCTGTCCGCAGCGCCACGGCGCCTTCCGTCGCGGGACCGTTACTCCCGGGCGGGGGCGCCGCGCCGGCCGACCCCGAGACGCTCTATCAGACCGCCTACTCGGATTATCTGCGCGGCAGCTACGACCTGGCCCTGCTCGGATTCCGGCAATACCTGGAGTCCTTCCCGGATACCGACCTGGCCGACAACGCCGCCTACTGGATCGGGGAGTGCTTCTACCGCCAGCAAAAGTACGGCGAAGCCATCCAGCAGTACGACGAAGTGCTGTCGAAGTACCCACGCAGCGACAAGACGGCGAGCGCTCTGCTCAAGAAGGGCTACGCGCAGCTCGAGCTGGGGCAGCGACGTGACGGCATCGCTCAGCTCGAGCGGGTGGTCAAGAACTTCCCTTCCTCGGACGAGGCCAATCTCGCCCGCCAGCGCCTCCAGGGCCTGGGCGTTGATTCGAGCGTCCGACGCAGGTAGAATGGTTGGTTCAGGCGAAGCCCGAGATCTGGGCTCCGAGGAAGCAACATGGCCAATACCAAGTCGGCGAAGAAGCGCGCCGAGAAGTCGATCCTCCAGCGCGACCGCAACCGCGCCCTCCGTTCGCGGATGCGTACCGCCGTCAAGCGGCTCCGCAACGCCGCTGCGGCTGGCGACGCACCCCTGGTCGAGACGCTGCTCCCGGGCACGATCTCGGCCGTCGACGCCACGGCGCAGAAGGGTGTCGTGCACAAGAACGCCGCGGCACGCACGAAGTCCCGCCTGGTGGCCGCCGCCCGCAAGGCCGGCGCCAACGCCTGAGCGCCCTCAGAATCCTTCCAGCAGGTCGGTGATCACGGTCTCGGCGAATTTCTTCGCCGTGGCCTCGATCGCCGGCGTCTCGCGGTCCTGGTAGCCGAGCTCGCTCGCTTCGAGCGGATAGCTGTCGCGGAAGACGTAGCGGTCGTTCTCCCACAGCACGGCTTCCGCGCCCAGGCGACGGAAAGCGATCTTGGCTTCGACCGAGATCTCGTACTCCGTCGCCCTGCCTTCCGCATCGAACGACACCGGGTTGACCAGAAACGACAGCACCGCGCCAGAGATTTCGGCGTCGGCTCCCTCCGGGGCGGAGAGCAACTGGAAGCGCTGACGCGTGACCAGCTCGTCCGCCAGAGCGCGCGTCAGGATCTGATCGACCTGCACGCGGGCGGTGTTGTTTTCGAAGGCTCTCAAGTAGACCCGCCGCACGTCGTCAGGGATGTTGCTCGCTCGGCCGACCAGGGTGTAGCCGCAGCCGGTGAGGGTCGCGACGAGCAAGCCGGCGACCAACGGTGCCAGCGATCTGAACCGGGCTGACGAGCCCATCAGGAGACCTCCCTGCGCGTGACCAGGTTCATGAGCCTGCCGGGGACCAGCACGGCCTTCGCGACCTCACGTCCGCCCAAGTGCTCGCGCACCTTGACGCTCCCGAGTGCCGCGGCGCGGACCTCCCGCTCTCCCCAGGCGGCATCGACTTCGATCCGGTCCCGCAGCTTGCCGTCCACCTGAATCACGAGAGTCAGGCGATCCCGCTTCAATTTGGCCTCGTCGGCCACCGGCCAGTCGCTGTCCAGCAGGCTCTCGACGTGCCCGCGCCGCTCCCAGAGCTCCTCGGTCAGGTGGGGGGCGATCGGGTGCAGCAGCTGTACGAGCGTGTCGAGCGTCGCCTCGCAGCAGAGACGCGATGCGGTCTTCTCCTCCACCGCGCGGGTCAGCGCGTTGAGCAGCTCCATCAAGGCAGCGACCACGGTATTGAACTTGAAGCGCTCGAAGTCTCGGGTCACCCGCTGGATGGTCGCGTGGCGCAGGCGTTCGAGCGCGGCGTCGGCGGGTGCCGTGGGGGGCGCCGAACCAACGCGCTCCGCCACCCGCCACAGCCGCTGCAGAAAGCGGTGGGCGCCCGAAACTGCTTCGTCGTTCCATTCGACCTCGTCCTCGGGAGGACCGAGGAACAGGGTGTAAACGCGCTCGGTGTCGGCGCCCATCTCCTCGATCAGCGCATCGGGCGACACCGTGTTGCCGCGCGACTTGGACATCTTTTCGATCCGGCCGGTCTTCTCCGAGAAGCGGGTGATCATGCCCTGATTGAAGAGGTTCGCGAACGGTTCCTCGAATTCGACCAGTCCGAAGTCGTGGAGCACCCGACAGACGAAACGCGCGTAGAGGAGGTGGAGGATCGCGTGCTCGATACCGCCGATGTACTGGTCGACGGGCGCCCAACGGTTCGCGAGTTGCGAATCGAAGACGCGACCGCCATCCTTCGGCGACAGGTACCGGAGGTAGTACCAGGAGCTGTCGACGAAGGTGTCCATCGTGTCGGTCTCCCGCCGCGCTTCCCCGCCGCAGCGCGGACAGCGGGCGGCCACGAACGCCGACGCGCGCGACAGCGGGTTGCCCTCGCGCCCGGAGAGCTCGACGTCGTAGGGGAGCTCGACGGGGAGTTCGGTGGCGGCCACGGACTGAATGCCGCAGCTCTCACAATAGACCACCGGGATCGGCGTGCCCCAGTACCGCTGCCGCGAGATCAGCCAGTCGCGCAATCGGTAGGTCACCTTGCCACGACCGCTCCCCCGCTCCTCCAGCCAGGCGATGAACCTGCGGATGGTCTCGGGTCCGTCCGTCGCGCCGTCGAAGTCGCCGCAGCCGCGGATCACCCCTTCGCCGAGGATCGGCTCCGCCAGTGCGGTCGCCTCGCCGTCGCGCCCCTCCGGGTGGTAGACGAGGCGGACCGGCAAACCCTCCTGGCGGGCGAAGGCGAGGTCCCTTCCGTCGTGGGCCGGCACCGCCATGATCGCCCCCGAGCCGTAATCGGGCAGGACGTAGTTGGCGATCCAGATCGGGATCTCCTCGCCGGTCGCCGGGTTGAGGGCGCGAGCGCCGGTGTCGCGCCCCTCCTTCGGCGTTCCCTCGCCCTCCCGCTCGATCCTGGGAGTGCTGCGGATCCGGTCGACCCAGGCCTCGATGCTCGCCCGCTCGGGATGCGTGGCCAGCAGCTCCACCACTCGCGGATGCTCGGGAGCTAGCACCAGGAACGTCGCGCCGTGGACCGTGTCCGGGCGGGTGGTGAAGACGGTCAAGGGCCCCTCCGCCCCGACGATCGCGAAGTCGATCTCGGCACCTTCGGAGCGGCCGATCCAGTTGCGCTGCATCACCTTGACCTTCTCCGGCCAGCCGGGGAGATCATCGAGGCCCGCGAGCAGCCGGTCCGCATACGAGGTGATGCGCAGAAACCACTGCTCGAGGTCGCGCTGCTCGACCGCGGCGCCGCACCGCTCGCACCGCCCCTCCAGAACCTGCTCGTTGGCCAGCACGGTGCGGTCGTTGGGGCACCAGTTGACCGGCGCCTTCTTCTTGTATGCCAGCCCCTGCTCGAGCATGCGGAGGAAGAGCCACTGGTTCCAGCGGTAGTACTCCGGCAAGCAGGAAGTGATCTCCTTCGACCAGTCGTACAGGATGCCCCAGCGCCGGAACTGGGTCTTCATCACTCGGATGTTGTCGAGGGTCCAGTCCCGCGGATGAACGCCGCGCTGAATCGCGGCGTTTTCGGCGGGCAAACCGAAGGCATCCCAGCCCATGGGGTTGAGCGCCCGCCGCCCCCGCATGCGCAGATACCGGTAGAGCGCGTCGCCGAGGATGTAGTTGCGTCCGTGCCCGACGTGCAGCCGATCGCCGGAGGGGTACGGGAACATCATCAGCATGTAGTACTTGTTCTTGTCGTTGCGGAGATCGACTTCCGCCGCGCGCTGTCTGTCCCAGCGCTCCTGCCACTTGGGCTCGATCGCCTTCGGGTCGTACCCGTTCATCGCACCGCCCCGCTGGATTCCGGGGCTCGGATCTCCGGGATCCTCATCTCCGCGAAGACCCGATCCCGGAAGGTGATCTCCTTCCAGGCCGCCACCCGCCCCCCCTCGCTCACCCGCAGACGGTAGCTCCCCGGCTCGAGGCCGAGAAACGTCCCGGTGCCGCCCGGCAGGGGCAGTCGCCGGAGGTGTCCTCCCCCCTCGAGCACGGCCTCGCCGTCGCGTCCGGACTCGAGCTCGATCATCAAGGCCGCCGCGGTCCTGCGATCCGGCCGGTTCGGACGCATCCGCAGGCCACTGCCGCCGAGAACCGGGGCGACGTCGACCGCCGCCGTGCGATCCGCGCGCCCCAGCAGCAAGCCGGGTCCCGGTGTATCGCTCGCCAGCTCGTCAGAGGCCAGACGAAGGTAACTCGCCGGCACGTAGCCAAGGGTCGCCAACGGGTCGCTGAACACCCAGCCAACATCCGGGTAGCGAACTTCGATCCAGCGGTGGAAGCCGCTGCGCCGCGGTTCGTTGCCGGGCAGCTCGCCGACGACGTAGCCCGCCACCTCGCGTGCCTCGATTCCGACCGCCCCCAGCACGGCAACGGCCAAGCGCGCGAAGCCGGTGCAGTAGCCGCTGCGCCGGGCCAGCACGCTCGCGGCGTCCTGCGGCGCGTCCCGGTCGAGCTCGTAACGCACGTGACTCGCGATCCACGCCAGGGCGCGCGTTACCGCCTCGTGCTGGGTTTGGCTGCCGACGGTCAGCGACCGCGCCAGGCGGCCGATCGGCTCCTCGGCACCGTCCGGCCGCTGCGGCAGAAAGGGGGCGCTGCTGCCCAAAGGTGAGAGATCCACCGTCACCTGTGCGGCCCCTTCCACCAGCGTGAGCCGGTAGCCCGCGTTCTCGTAGGCGGTGACCTCGGCACCCGCTGGCGGCAGCAGCAACGCGCGGTCCTCGCCGGTGACGATGCTGGCGGGCGTGGCGGCAGCGGCGGCGGAGGTGGCGACCAGAGTCGACAGCCCCACCACCCAACCAGCCAGCCGGCTCCGGTCCGCGCTCCTCACTGCAAGCTCCCCGGAAAGTGCTGCGTCTTGAGCAGGCCGTCGAGCAGGCCGTTGACGAATCGGCTCGACTGTTCGGAGCCGAACCGCTTCGCTAGCTCGACGGCCTCGTCGAGGATCACCAGCTTGGGCACGTCGGTCTCCTCGAGCATCTCGTAAACGGCGAGCCGGAGAACGTTGCGATCGACCGAAGGCATCCGCTCCAGCCGCCAGTTGTCGGCCTGCGCGCGCAGCAGGGCGTCGATCTCGTCGCAGCGCGCCACCGTGCCCTCGACCAGCCGTCGGGCATAGTCGAAGGCCTCCTTCGCTTCCGGCAGGCGAACCAGGGCGGCGAGGCGAGCCTCGGCTTCCTCCTCGGGCAACCTCTCGGCGAGGAAATCCGCGACATCGAAGTTGCTCAAGATCTCGGCCAGGGAGCTCTGAGCGAGATCTCTCTGGTAGAGCATCTGAACCGCCATCTCGCGCGCCAAGCGCCGCTTCCCCACCGGTCGTCTCCGAGTCAAAGATCCTGCGGCTGCCGGGCGGTCGCGGCGCACCCGCTCAGTGGACGCCGCAGCGGTTCGTCATCCCGCGAGCCGGGCCACCAGATTCGCCATTTCGAGCGCGGCGAGCGCCGCTTCTTCCCCCTTGTTGCCCGCGTCCCCGCCGGCGCGAGCCAACGCCTGTTCCAGGCTATCGCAGGTCAGGACTCCGAATGCCACCGGCACTCGATGCGCTCGCGCGACTTCGGCCAAGCCGCGGCTGCACTCCCCGGCGACGTACTCGAAGTGGGCCGTTTCGCCGCGAATCACCGCACCCAGGGCGACCAGGGCGTCGCAGCCGCCACGGCGAGCCAGGGCATCCAGGGCCTGCGGCAGCTCCCAAGCGCCGGGGACCCGGTGCACTTCGACTCCCTCCAGCGTCACCCCATGCCGCTGAAAGGCGGCGACGGCACCGTCGAGCAGGCGCTCGACCACCTCGGAGTTGTAGCGCGAGGCGACGATTCCGAACCGTCTGCCCGCCCCATTCCAGTCCCCTTCACTTGCGCGCAGATGACTCATCTCAAAGACCTTAGCGGCGGGCAGTATAGGGATGACGCGCTCGGCGCGTCAAGACGCGCCGAGCGCCAGCCACCGCCGCAGCAACTCGCCGTAGGCCGGCGCCAGCGTTGCCTTCAGCCACCAGTCGAGGAGGATTCCGCCACCGGCCGCGGCCAGCCAGACCTTCTCGCGGCGGCCGAACCGGTCGAGGTGACCGACGAGCACTGGCCGCGCGAGCACGGTACCGAGGGCGACGAACGCCAGGACTCGTACGACGGACCAAGGCACCCAGGCGACGATCGCACCGGTCACCGGCTGCGCTGCCGCCGCGGCGAAGGAAGCCACGAAATAGCTCATGTACGAGGTCAGGAAGGCGCCCAGGACGAGCCCCAGGTAGCCCCCGCTCGCCGCGGTCAGCGCCGCGAAGGCGCCGAGGTGCAGGAGATGCTGGGGCAGAAACTGCCGCCAGTCGGCCTCGCGGCCGACGCCCGTCTCGATCCAGGAGAACATCTCGCGCCGATAGGCCTCGCCGTTGACGATGCCCTCCGCGGCAAGCGCGGGGAACCAGCGGACGAAGAGAATGACCCCCAGCGAGAGCAGCGCCGCCCAGGCGATCCCTCTCGTGAAGGCGCGGCCGTAGTCGCGAGCCCGAACGGCGCGCGCGAATCCCGGCCAAAGCAGGAGTGGGGCGACGAAGGGCATCCACCATCGACCCGCCGGCAGCACGGTGAGCAGCGGCAGCAGCGGCGTCGCCGCGAGCAGCAGCAGGTCGCCGCGGCCACCCGAAGCGGGCTGAGTCAGAGATTCCCTTTCGCGGGCTGGAGCCGGATCTCCTCGACCTCGACGCGCGGATCCGCCTCGAGCGCCCAGACGACCGCGCGGCCGAGCTCCTCGACCGGGATCATGGCGTCGCGCTGCCAGGAGCCCGGGACCCCGTCCCAGAGCGGGCTCGCCGTCGCGCCCGGCGTTAGCAGAGTGATGCGCACACCCGTCCCCCGGATCTCCTCGCGCAGGGCCTCGACCAGGCCGAGGAGCCCCCACTTGCTGGCGCAGTACGAGGTCCAGCCGGAAAAGCCCCGCCGCGCCGCAACCGACAGGATCGGCAGGAGCGTTCCGATGCCGCGGCCGAGAAGGGCGGGCAGGTAGGCCCGGAAGAGATTGGCGGCGCCGACGAGATTGACTTCGAGCGAGGTCCTGAGGTCCTCGGCGGGCTGCTCGAGGAAGGGAGCCACATGCGCGATCCCGGCAGCGGGGACCAGGACGTCCGCCGGTCCGAGGGCACCCTCGGTCTCGGCGGCGATCCGCTCGAGCTGCGCGGCTTCGCGAACGTCCGCGGGAAAGACCGCTCCCCGTCCGCCTGCCGCGGCCAGCGTCGCCTCGAGCGGCTCGCGCCGGCGCCCGATCAGGGCGAGCCGGTGCCCACGTCCAGCGAGGCTGCGGGCGATCTCGCGCCCGATTCCCGAGCCCGCCCCGGTGATGACGGCGACGCCGGGCGAGGGGTTCATCGGACGGTCACGGAGAGGGGTGAACTGTGGTCGGGACGCCGGGATTTGAACCCGGGACCCCCTGAACCCCATTCAGGTACGCTACCAGGCTGCGCCACGTCCCGACCGGATGCTGCTAACGCCTTCGTGCCGCGAGGAGGGCGAGAATGCCGCGGGCTTGTTCGAGCGCCTCGGCGACGCCTTGCTCGAGGCTTTCTATCCGCTCGTCCGCTGGCCTGTCAAGCGACTGCGGTGGCTCGCTCGGCGACTCGGCCGGCTCGCTGTCGGCCGCCTCGACGAAGAGCGGTCCCTCGTTCACGCCGGGCTCGCTCTCCAGCTTCTTCTTGGCGCCGGCGATGGTGTAGCCCTCTTCGTAGAGCAGCCGCTTGATGCGGCGGATCACGGCAATCTCCGCCTCGCTGTAGGCGCGCTGCCCCGACTGGCTCTTCCGCGGATGCAGGGCCGTGAACTCGGTCTCCCAGTAGCGCAAGACGTAGGGCTGGATATCCAGCTGCTTGCAGACCTCGCCGATCTTGTAGGAGCGCTTCATGGCCGCGTGACCGCGATCCTAGGACGCCGCGCGGCCGGAAGTCGAGCGGCGACGAATCACCAGCCGGATCGGCACGCCGGGCAGACCCAGCGTTTCGCGCAGACGGTTCTCGAGGTAGCGGCGATAGCTGTTTCCGACGGCGAGCGTCCGGTTGGCGAACAGCATGAACGTCGGAGGACCGTAGGCGACCTGCGCCGCGTAGTACAGCTTCCACGGCCTCCCCTTCTCGGCCGGGGGCGCATGCTGGCGCAAAGCGCCCTCGAACAGGCGGTTGAGCTCGCCGGTCGAGATCTCGGTGCGGAAGGCGCGGCGCGCGACATCGATCTGAGCGAAGACCTTCTCGACGCCGCGGCCCGAGACCGCCGAGAGATTGACCCGCGGCGGATCGGCCAGCACCTCCGCCAGGCGAGGCCAGGAGAGATCGAGACGCTCGCGCCCGGCATCGTCCAGCAGGTCCCACTTGTTGACGGCGACCACGGCGGCGCGGCCGGTCTCCCAGATCGCTCCCGCGACCGCCAGATCGCCCGAGGTCACTCCCGCGGGCGCCTCGACGACCAGGACGGCGACCTCGCAGCGCTCGATCTGCCGCCGGGCCAGCATCACGGCGAGGTCCTCCGGCGTGCCACTGACCTTGCTGCGGCGGCGCAGGCCGGCGGTGTCGACGAGCAGGTAGCGGGTGTCGCCCCGGCTCACCAGGGTATCGATCGGGTCCCGGGTCGTTCCGGGCTGCGGGGAGACGACCGTTCGGGTGGCGCCGACGATGCGGTTCACCAGCGAAGACTTGCCGACATTGGGCCGTCCCACGATCGCCACCAGGGTCGCCGCCGGGTCGGGGCTGGGCGGCCCCTCGGTCTCGGGCAGCAGGTGGGCGACCCGGACCAGCAGGTCGCCGATACCCAGGCCGTGTTCAGCGGAGATCGGCAGGGGATCCCCCAGTCCCAGCCCGTAGAACTCGCCCCACCCCTCCCGGGCGCTCCGGGTGTCGGACTTGTTGACCACCAGCACGATCGGCTTGTGGAGGCCTCGCAGATCGGCCACGACCCGCTCGTCGGCGGTGGTCAACCCCTGCTGACCGTCGACCACCAGCAGCAGGAGATCCGCTTCCCGGGCTGCCAGTCGCACCTGCTCGTTGATCCCGAGAGGATCTTCCCCCGGCACCAGGCCCCCGGTGTCGACCCACTCGACGGCCCGGCCGGGCTCGAGATCCGCGAGCTCCACGATCCGGTCCCGCGTCACGCCCGGCAGGTCGTGAACGATGGCGCGGCGGCGGCCCACGATCCGGTTGAAGAGCGTCGACTTGCCGACGTTCGGGCGGCCCACGATCGCCACCGCGGGCGTCAGCGCCATGCTCAAGGCTCGGTCGAGTGGCGAAGGGTCCGGGACAGGATCCACCATCGCCCGCCCTCCCGGGTCAGGCTGTAGACGATCCGGTTCTCCTGCTCCGGCGATTCGGACACCACGGCCTCGCTGCCGATCGCGACGACGCGCAGACTCCAGGTCTCGACCGTCACCGCGGTCGCGGCGGTGGCGCGATGGATCTCGACCGATTCGATGGCCTGCCGCCGCAGCTCGGGCCGCAGGGCGCGCCCCTCGTGCGACAGCTCCGCGACCTGGCCGAGGACCCGCGCCACCTCCCGCTCGGTGGCCACCTCGCGCAGCGTCGCGCCGTCACCGGTCCGGTAGGTCTCGCTCAGGCGCGACGCGTAGTCGGCCAGCAACGCCTCGATGGCGGCGCGATCCTCCGCCCGGCGGGCCTCACTGGGAGCGCATCCCGGCAGCGTCGAGGCGATCAGGAGCAGGAGCGCGAGAGTCCTGGCCCGCATGTGGTCAGTGTAACAGAGGCCGCTCCGCCCTCTTGGTAGAGTCGAGCTCGCCTCGCGATCCAGAAAAGGGGGAACTCTCATGTCTCGCACGGCATCTCTCGCCACGCTATTCCTGCTGCTCTCGGCCTCGGCTCCCGTCTCGGCGCAAGCGCGCGTCGAGCGGGTCAAAGGATCCGGTATCGACCGTACCGTGAGCTGCGCATCGACACCGGTCGTCGAAGTCACCGGCGAACGCAATCGCGTGCGCCTCACCGGCAGCTGCGACAAGGTCAAGCTCTCCGGCGTCGGTCACCAGATCGTCGCCGAAGGGCTGGGGAGAGTCGAGATGAGCGGCCTCGACCACCGTGTGGAGTGGCAGTTCGCCACCGCGGGAAGCCGCCCCAAGGTCTCCGACAATGGCATCGGCAATCAGGTCGTGCAGGTGGCCCGCCCGGCCGCGGAGGCCACCGCCAAGGCCGCCGCTCCGAGAGAGAAGGCAACCGCGCAAGTGGAGCCGGAGCGAAAGAGCGCGGAGGCGGGCGCAGCCTCGTCGGCTCCCAGTGCCGCCGCACCCCGCGCGCAGGAGAAGACGGGCCGCTCGGGCGTGGCGGCCGGCACGATCGTGAACCAGGGGAGTACCTTGGAGATCAATGGCACGGGCATTCGACGGACCGTCCAGTGCGATGGCGGCAGCATTCAGGTCAACGGCACCGGCAATACCCTGGTGGCGCACGGAGAGTGCGACCGGATCGAAGTCAACGGCATGGGGAACCGCGTGCGGGTCGAGAGCTCGCGGACGCTGGCCGTGCACGGCATCAATCAGCAGGTAGCCTGGGTTCGGGGGCCCGGCGACGAAGAGCGTCCCCGAATCTCGAACGAGGGGATGAACAACCGCGTCGTTCGGATCGAGCTCGAAGAGCTCGACCGAGCGGACTGACCAGCCCTGGCGCGGGCTGGGGCGCCCATCCCGAGGGTGCCGTTCGGTTGACACCCAGGGGCGCCGACCATAAGATGCTCGGCGCGCGAAAGTGGCGGAATTGGTAGACGCGCAAGCCTCAGGAGCTTGTGGTCGCAAGGCCGTGGGGGTTCGAGTCCCCCCTTTCGCACCAGCCGCCGTCGCCCCTCAACGCGCCGACAGCGTGAGTTTTCCCCGCGCCACCTGCCGGCCTTCCAGCCGGGCCACCGCCTCGACTCTCACCAACCCACCCAGGCGCGGCCCTAGCGCCACCTCGATCTCGATCGCCGCGCCCGGCAGGATCGGCTCTTCGAGCGTCACTCCCTCGAGCCCGGCGAGCACCAGCGAGCCCGATTCCCCCGCGGGAGGTTCGAGCAGAACCGCCGCCGCCTGAGCCATCGCTTCGGCGATCCACGCTGGCGAGAGCGGCTCCGCCCCCCGGTTCCAGTAGCCAGCGGCAGTCACTCCGAAAACAGCCCGGTCGGGCCGCCAGCGGTCGATCAGTCGAAAGGGGTACCGGTGCGGGAGCGCCACGCTCTCCCTCGCCGGCTCAGGAGGAGACGAGCTCGGGCCGCTTGGCGATCGCGAACTCGGCGAGGCGGGAGACGGAGGCGAGCGCTTCCAACCCGACCTCTTCGTTGTCGATCTTGACTCCGAGCTCCTGCTCGACGCCCAGCACCAGCTCGAGGGCGTCGATCGAGTCGAGCCCCAACCCTTCTGGGCCGAACAGCGCTTCGTCGTCGCCGATCGAATCGGCCTCGCGATCGAGCTTCAGCCGCTCGACCAGAATGGTCTTGATCTTCCGCTTGAGCTCGGTCCGCGAGAGGTCCGTCATGGCCATCCGAATCGTACCACGCGTCCCCGAGCCGGGAATCAGGTCATCACCAGCCCACCGTCGACCGACAGCGTCTGTCCAGTCACGTAGGACGCGCTTTCCGAGGCCAGGAACGCGATCACCGCGGCGACCTCTTCCGGCCGGCCGACGCGGCCGAGCGGAACTCCCTTCAGATACTCGGCGAGCTTCTTCGCCGGCAGTTGCTCGAGCATCTCTGTCGCCACGAAACCCGGGGCGACGGCGTTGACGGTGACCCCGAAGCCCGCGACCTCTCGCGCCAGCGCTTTGGTGAAGGCGATCAAGCCCCCCTTGGCCGCGCTGTAGTGCGTCTGCCCCAGCTGGCCGACCCGACCGCTGGCGCTCGCCACCGCGACGATCCTCCCCCACCGGCGTCCCAGCATGCCCCGCACCAGGGCACGGGTGAGCCGGTAGGCGCTGGAGAGATTGAGATCGACGATGGCATCCCAGTCCTCCTCGGCCAGGAAGGGCAACAGTGCGTCACGGATGCCGCCCGCGTTCAGAACCAGGACCTGGACGGGTCCCAGGTCGGACACGACCCGCTCGGCGAACCTGCCGGTTGCGGCGCGATCGCGCAAGTCGAGCGGGTACGCCCGCCCCCCGATCTCTGCCGCCAGCCTCTCGGTCTCCTCCTCGCGGTGCAGGTAAGTGACCGCGACCCGGTAGCCCTGCAGCGCCAGCGCTCGTGCCGTGGCCGCGCCGATTCCGCCGCTCGCGCCCGTCACCAGGGCGACCCGCGGCTCCTCCACACCGGTCGCGCCGCCCGCCGCGTGGGTCATGGCACGGACACCACGGCGTCGCCGGTGAAGGGAGCCGGAGAGAGCCGCGACGCGACCGTGCCGCGGACGCGGCTCCGCTCGCTCGCCACCGCCGCGAGCGGGCGCAAGTCGAGCCCGCGCAACCGTTCCGCGAAACGTGCTCCGAATCCGCGACGGCCGGCGTCGTGGAAGAAACGGGCGAAGCCGGTCAGCAGCCCTGGCAGTGGACGGTCCACCAGCTCCCAGGGGTGGATCACCAGCACCGGCAGGCGCCCGCCCGCGATCGCCCGCTGAACCGATCTCTTCCAAACCGAACCCGGCGCCCAGCGGGCACACCAGCCGCCGCCTGGAATTCGGAGCGCCCCTCCCCAGACGTGCGGTGGGAACTCGAGCAGGCTGTAGCCGTCCTGCCAGTCGAGTCGAGCCGCACCGATCGGGTTTTCGGAGCTCCCGGCGCCCACGGTTGGAACCAGGGAGCTATCGTAGGAGAAGCCGCACTCGGCCACGATCCGCAGGCGCGGATTCGCGACCGAACGCAGCGACCATTCCGGCGCGCGGTATCCCGCGACCCGCTGTCCGACCAAGCTTTCGAGGGTGGCCTTGGCGCGCAGCAAGTCGGCTCGAAAAGCAGCTGGCGATCGCTCGTTGGCGCGCAGGTGCGCGTGGCCGTGGCAGGCGATCTCGTGACCCGCCAAAGCCGCCTCGCGGACGCGACCCGGATGACGCTCCGCCACCTCGCCGAGCACGAAAAAGGTGGCGCGGACCCCGGCGCGCTCGAGCCGTTCCAGCAGCGACGGCAGCAGCCAGTCGAGCTCCTCGACCAGGGGGAACCGCCGCAACGGATCGACGTACTCCGGGACCCAGCAGTTGTGAAACCACTCCTCGACATCGACCGTCAAGGCGGCGCGGAACGGACCTTCGAGCAGCGTGACGACGGGCCGCGGCTCAGTCCGTATCGTCGAAAACCTTGAAGTAGATCGAGGCACAGGAGATCCGGACGGTGTCGACGAACGGTCGAAAGTGGCTGCCGGCGTCATTATAGATAGTGCGGATCCGGACATGCGCCAGCCGCGCGCCGGCACGGGCCGCCTTGATCAGCATCTCCGACTCGACCGCGTAGCCGTCGGAGCGCAACCGGAGGCGCCGCGCCAGTGGCGCCGACACGAGCCGGTAGCCGGACTGGGAGTCGAGCAGCTCCCGGCCCGTCATCCAGGACAGGATCCGCGAGCCGATGTAATTGGTCCAGTACCGGGATGGAGGGATTCTGCGCGCGTCCTGCAGTCGGCACCCCACCACCAGATCCGCGCGGCTCCGGTCCCACTCGGCGATGAACTCGGGCAGGTCGTCGGGATCGTGCTGGGCGTCGGCATCGAGCAGCACCAGCGCCGCCGGATCGCCGCGCAGCGCGAGCTCGATGCCCCGGCGAAGGGCGCGACCCTTGCCGCCGTTGCGGGCCAGTTCCTCGACCTCGGCGCCAGCCCGCCGAGCTTCGGCCGCGGTCGCGTCGACGCTGCCGTCGCTCACCACTACGACGCGCTCCACGTGCCGGCGCAGGCCCTCCACGACCGCGCCCACCGTCGGGGCGCAGTTGTAGGCGGGGATCACCGCCACCAGGTCGCCACGGATGCCCACGAGAGGGCGCGTTATAGCACAGCGCTGGGGTGCTCCCCCTTGTCTCGGTCCAAACCTTGTGACAATGTTCACGAGTGCCGCAGGCATACCTCCCGATCCTGCTCGCGCTGGCCGTCGCCTTCGCCCTCGGAGGCGTGCTGCTCGCCGTTTCCTGGGTGGCCGCCAAGCGGACCGGCGGCCGCGTCAAGCTCTCGACTTACGAATCCGGTTTGCCCCTGCTGGACCGCTCTCGCAAGCGCCTTTCCATCGCCTTCTTCCTGATCGCCATCGATTTCGTGGTGTTCGACGTCGAGGCGGCCTTCCTCTATCCCTGGGTGACGGTGCTGCGCGAAGGCGGATGGCCGATCTTCTGGGCGGTGATGGTCTTCGTCGGCCTGATCCTGATCGGCTTCGCCTATGTCTGGAAGAAGGGCGGCCTGGAGATCGTCACCCGGGTCGCGAACCGGCCGCGAGGGCTGAGCGCTTGAGCGAGCCCGATCTGGCCGGCGGGTCCCTGCCGCGGGCGATCGTCGACCAGATCGACGGCCTGCGCTCCCGCTATCCGACCGAGGAAGCTCTGTTGCTGCCGGCGCTCCACCTGGTGCAGAGCTACAACGGCGGCTGGCTCTCCGAGGAGTCGATCGAGGCGGTCGCCGAGCTGCTCCACCTCTCGCCTTCGAAGGTTGCCGGCGTCGTCTCGTTCTACGACATGTTCCACGACCACCCGGTGGGCAGGCATCGCATCCGGGTGTGCAGCAACCTCTCGTGCCAGCTGCGCGGCGCGGAGGAGCTCCTGGAATCGCTCGCCCGGGAGCTCGAAGTCGGCGAGGATCAAGTCACGCCCGACGGGCGCTGCTCCTACGTCCATTTCGAATGCCTCGGCTCTTGTGACACGGCACCGGTGGCCATGATCGACGACGACTATCACGAGAACCTGACGCCGGCACGGCTGCGTCAGCTGGTGCGGGAGCTCGAATAGTGGCAGTGGAGCGCGTCCTGACCCGCAACGTCGGGAGGGCTGGGTCGCGGACGGTCAAGGTCTACCGCGAGAGCGGCGGCTACGAGGCCCTCGCCAAGGCGCTCCGCTTGCAGCCCGAGGAGGTCGTCGAGGAGGTCAAGAAATCCGCGTTGCGCGGCCGCGGCGGCGCGGGCTTCCCCTGCGGCCTCAAGTGGAGCTTCGTGCCGCGCGGCACCGACAAGCCGAAGTACATCGTCTGCAATGCCGACGAGTCCGAGCCCGGCACCTTCAAGGACCGCCTGCTCATGGAGCACGATCCCCAGCAGCTGATCGAGGGTTGCGTGATCGCCGGCTGGGCGGTGGGTGCCAATACCACGTACATCTACATACGCGGCGAGTACAGATTCGCGGCGCGGGTGCTGGAGGAGGCGATCCGCGAGGCGTACGATCACGGCATTCTGGGCGACAGCGTGCTGGGCAGCGGCTTCCGCCACGACGTCTACGTCCACCGCGGCGCCGGCGCCTATATCTGCGGCGAAGAGACCGGCATGCTCGAGAGCCTCGAGGGCAAGCGTGGCCAACCACGAGTCAAGCCACCCTTCCCGGCCGTGGTCGGCGCTTTCGGCTGCCCCACCGTCATCAACAACGTCGAGACGCTCTGCTGCGTGCCGCACATCGTGCTGCGCGGCGCGGACTGGTTCCGGTCGATCGGCCCGGACGAGCGCAATACCGGGCCCAAGCTCTACGCGATCTCGGGCCACGTCGAGCGGCCGGGGACCTACGAATACCCGATCGGCGTGACCTTCCAGGAGCTGCTCGACGGCTGCGGCGGCATGTACAAGGGGCGGCGGCTGAAGGCGTTCATCCCCGGCGGAGCTTCCGCCCCGATGCTGCGCGCCGAAGACCGCGAGATCCGGATGGACTTCGACACGCTCGCCAAAGCGGGCAGCATGCTCGGGTCCGCGGCGGTCATCGTCATGGACGAGACCACCTGCGTCGTCCGCGCCGCGCTCCGCCTGGCCAAGTTCTTCGCGCACGAATCTTGCGGCCAGTGCACGCCTTGCCGGGAGGGCACCAACTGGATGGAGCTCATCCTCCACCGCATCGAGAGCGGCCACGGCACCGAGGCGGACCTCGACCTGCTCGCCCGGGTGGTCCCGAACGTCGGCGGCATCTCCCTGTGCGCGCTCGGCGACGCCGCGCAGGGACCGGTGCGCTCCCTGATCGAGAAATTCGGCGACGAGATCCGCGACAACCTGCGTGCGGGCCGCTATCCCTTGCCCAGAGTGCCCTACTTCGACCTCGGAGCCGTGGCCTGATGCCGACCGTCACCATCGACGGCCGCCTGGTCGAGGTCCCCGCCGGGACCAACCTGGTCGATGCCGCCGCTCGCGTCGGCGTGCAGATTCCCCACTACTGCTACCACCCGCGCCTGTCGGTGGTCGGCCAATGCCGGATGTGCATGGTCGAGATCGAGGGCATGCCCAAGCTCCAGGCCGCCTGCTCGACCTCGGTGGTCAAGGACGGGATGGTCGTCAGGTCGTCCTCGCCGGCCGCCAGTGAAGCTCAGCGAGCGATCATGGAATTCCTGCTGATCAACCACCCGCTCGATTGCCCGATCTGCGATCAGGCCGGCGAGTGCGGACTGCAGGACTACTCCTTCAAGCACGGCCAGGAGTTCTCGCGGTTCCGCTTCGAGGAGAAGCGCACGTATCCCGAGAAGGAGCGGATCCCCCTCGGCCCGACCGTGCTCCTCAACATGAACCGGTGCATCCAATGCACCCGGTGCGTCCGCTTCACGCAGGAGATCTCGAAGACCGGCGAGTTGGGTTTCTTCGAGCGCGGGGCGCGCGCGGAGATCGGCACCTTCCCGGGCAAGCCGCTCGACAATCCCCTCTCGACCTGCGTGGTCGACATCTGTCCCGTCGGCGCGCTGACCTCGACCCGCTTCCGATTCACCGAGCGGGTCTGGTACCTCGACAAGAAACCCTCGATCTGCACCGGCTGCGACGTCGGCTGCAACATCACGCTCGAGCACCGTCAGGGGGCGATCAAGCGCTACAAACCGCGCTTCAATCCCGACGTGAACGACTATTGGATGTGCGATCACGGCCGCTCCACCCACGAGCGCTACGCGACGGTGCCGAGGCTCACGGCGCCACGCTTGCGCCGGGACGGCGAACTGCGGAGCTCCGGTTGGAAGGAGGCCCTCGACGTCCTCTTTCAGGCCATCCGGACCCGGCGGGCGGACGGTGCGACCGCGTTCCTCGGCTCGGGATTCCTGAGCACCGAGGAGGCCTTCCTGTTCGCGAAGCTGGCCGAGCTGGTCGAGAGCCCGCATCGCTCGGTGTGGGTCGACAGCGGCCCGGCGCGCGCCATCCCAAACGTCCGCGGCGGCATCACCGGCCACGATGCAGCACCCAACCGCCGCGGCGCCGAGCTCGCCGGACTGCTGCCCCGCCCGGACGGCGTCGATGCCGAGCGCCTCTTGGTAGAGGGTGGGTCGGCGTCGTGCGCGGCGCTGTTCGTGGCCGACTCGGATTTCGGACGCGCCGCCTACGATCCCCGCATCGTCGAGCGGCTCCGTGGCGCGAAGTTCCTCGCCGTCATGGGCTGGGCGGATTCCCCGCTCGCGCAGGTCGCCGATGTCGCCCTGCCGGCGGCGACCCACGCCGAGCGTGAAGGGACTTTCGTCAACGTCGACGGACGTCTGCAACGCTTCGAACGGTCTTTCCCGCCGCCGTCGCAGACCCGACCCGCGATCGAGATCCTCGCCGACCTGCTGGCCCGCATCGATCCGAAGTGGGGAGCGGTCCGCGCCGCCACCACCTTCGACCTGATGGCCGAAGAAGTCTCCGCCTTGCGCGGGCTGCGCTGGGCGAACATCCCAGCTGGCGGCATCGCTCTGCCGGCGCCGCGGCGGGAGGGCGGAGCGTGAGCCACGAGCTGCTGGATGCGCTCGCCAAGATGGGCTTCTGGCTGGCCCTCTTGCTCCAGGTGACGCCCATCATGCTGTGGGTCGAGCGCCGGGCGCCGGCGATGATGCAGGATCGGCTCGGGCCGAACCGCGTCGGACCTTTCGGCTTCTTCCAGGCCATCGCCGACGTCGGGAAGTTCGTGTTCAAGGAGGATTTCGAGCCCGCCACTGCGAATCGCGGCCTCTACCTCCTTGCGCCGATGCTGGCGCTGGTGCCCTGCATGACGACCTATCTCGTGCTCCCCTTCGGCCCGGAGCTGGAAGTCGCCGGCCGGACGATCCTGTCGGTCGTGATCGACTCGGACAGCGGCGTGTTCGTCTTTCTGGCGCTGGCCAGCCTGGGCGTGTACTCGCTGGTGCTCGCCGGGTGGGCCTCGAACAACAAGTGGTCGATGATGGGCGCCATCCGGGCCTCGGCGCAGATGATCAGCTACGAGCTGGCATTGACACTCGCCGTCGTCGCGGCGCTCGTGCCCGCGGGTTCCCTCAATCTGCAGCGCGTGGTCGAGCAGCAGATGGACGATCGCCTGCTCGGCTTCCTGCCCGCCTGGGGCGTTTTCGTTCAGCCGCTCGGCTTCCTGGTCTTCCTGGTGGCGATGTTCGCCGAGACGAATCGCTTGCCGTTCGACCTGCCGGAAGCCGAGTCCGAGCTGGTAGCCGGCTATCACACCGAGTACGGCTCCATGAGGATGGCCTTCTTCTTCATGGGCGAGTACATGAACATGGCGGTGCTTTCGGCGCTCGCCGCGACTCTCTATTTCGGCGGCTGGTCGCTGCCGGGCCTCGATCTGACCCAGTACTCCGGTATCGTCCCTGGCCTCCTCGGCATGGGGATCCTGTGGGCGAAAATCGGGCTCTTCCTGTTTCTCTACGTCTGGGTGCGATGGACCTTCCCGCGCTTCCGCTACGACCAGCTGATGCGCCTGGGGTGGAAGATCCTGCTGCCCCTCTCGATCGTCAATCTCGTCGTGGTTGCGGTGCTCGTGATCTCGGGGAGGATCTGAGATGGAGCTCGCGATCTTCATCGTCTTCGCGGTGACCGCACTGGTCTCGAGCATCGTGGTGGTGGCTCACCGCAGCCCGGTCCACTCCACGCTCAGCCTGGTGGTGACCCTGCTCGCGACCGCGGGCCTGTTCATCCTGCTCGGCTCACCTTTCCTCGCCGCGCTCCAGGTGCTGCTCTACACCGGCGCCATCCTCGTCCTCTTCCTGTTCGTGATCATGTTGCTCAATATCCAGCGCGAGCGCGCCTCGAGCGCCCGTTCTCCGTTGCAGACCTGGGGTGCGCTGGTGGGAGCCTTCGTGCTCGCCGGCGCCGTTTCCAGGCTGCTCTGGGATGCCCACGCGGAGTCGGTCGCGCCGCCGCTGACCGAGACCTTCGTTTCCCTGCGCGGAGTCGCGGATCAGCTCTTCACCACCTACCTGCTGCCGTTCGAGATGATCGGGCTGCTGCTCCTGCTGGCGGTCGTCGTCGCCGGCTGGGTCGCGAAGCGGGTCCGCGCCGAGGCCGACGAGGAGAGTGCCGAGTGAGCGTGCCGATCGCCTGGTACCTCGTGCTGGCGGCCGCGCTCTTCTGCATCGGCACGGTCGGCGCGCTGACCCGCCGCAACGGCATCGCGATCTTTCTCTCGATCGAGCTGATGCTGAACGCCGCGAATCTGACCCTGGCCGCCTACTCGCGACTGCTCGACGATCGCACCGGCCAGATGGTCGTCTTCTTCGCGCTCGCGGTCGCCGCGGCCGAGGCCGCCGTCGGCCTCGCGCTCTTCATCGCGATCTACCGGCTCCGCCGGACGATCGATCTCAACCGGATCAACCTGCTCCGCTGGTGAGCCGATGAACGCGCTCGAGCTGCTCTGGCTGATTCCCCTGCTGCCGTTCGCCGGCGCGGCGGTGAACGGCATCCTGGTCCGCAACTCGCAGAAAGGATTGGCGACCGCGGTCGGGATCGGCGCGCCGGGGCTGTCGCTACTCGTGGCGCTGGCCGCGCTCTGGCAGTACTCGACGACCCGGCCCGGCGAGACGATTCAGCAGGCGGTCTATGTGTGGACGACCGGCGGCTTCTCGGTCGACATCGCCTTCCGCCTCGATCCTCTATCGGCGGTGATGACCTTCGTCGTCACCCTGGTCGGATTCCTGATCCACGTCTATTCGGTCGGCTACATGGGCCACGAGCCGGGCTACCGGCGCTTCTTCGCGTTCATGAACCTGTTCATGGGCGCGATGCTCCTGCTCGTGCTCGGGGCGAATTACCTCGTGATGTTCGTCGGTTGGGAGGGCGTGGGCCTCTGCTCCTACCTGCTGATCGGCTTCTACTTCGAGGAGGAGTTTCCACCGTACGCGGGCAAGAAGGCCTTCGTGGTCAACCGGATCGGTGACTTCGCGTTCCTGGTCGGCCTGTTCGCGTTGTTCGCGACCTTCGGCACGCTCGACTTCGCGGGTATCGAGGCCCAGGTACTCGCCGATCCGGCGAGCGCGACCGCGCCGTACGTCTTCGGTTTCTCGGTCGCCGGCTTCGTCACGCTCTGCCTGTTCATCGGTGCCGTCGGCAAGAGTGCGCAAATCCCGCTCTATGTGTGGCTGCCCGATGCGATGGCGGGCCCGACGCCGGTCTCCGCGCTGATTCACGCCGCCACCATGGTCACCGCCGGCGTCTACATGGTCGCGCGCAGCAACATTCTCTATCAGCTCGCGCCGGAGATCTCCACGGTGGTCGCGGTCGTCGGCGCGGCGACCGCGATCTTCGCCGCCACCATCGGCTTGGCGCAGAACGACATCAAGAAGGTCCTCGCCTATTCCACGGTGTCGCAGCTCGGCTACATGTTCCTCGCGGCCGGCGTCGGCGCCTACGTGGCCGCGATCTTCCACCTGGCGACCCACGCCTTCTTCAAGGCGCTGCTCTTCCTCGGCTCCGGCTCGGTGATCCACGCCATGGGCGGCGAACAGGACATGCGCAAGATGGGCGGCCTGCGGCGGCACCTGCCGTGGACCTACCGCACCTTCCTCGTCGGCACCCTGGCGATCTCGGGAGTGCCGCTGCTCGCCGGCTTCTTCAGCAAGGACGCGATTCTGGCCGGCGCCTGGGAGAGGTCGCCTGCGCTCTGGGCGATCGGCCTCGTGACCGCGGGCTTGACGGCGTGCTACATGCTGCGGGCGGTGCTGATGACGTTCTTCGGCAAGTTCCGTGGCACCAAGGAGCAGGCCCACCATCTCCACGAGTCGCCGGCGGTCATGACCGTGCCCCTGGGCATCCTGGCCGTCGGGGCCGTCGTCGCCGGTTACGCTGGCAAGATCCCGTTCACGCACCTCGACTGGCTCGGGGGCTTTTTCGCGCCGGTGATCGCGGTCATTCCCGGCCACGAGGCGCAAGCTGGACATCACGGCCTCGCGCTCGAAGCCCTCCTGGTAAGCGCCTCGATCGCTGCCGCGGGTATCGGGCTGCTCGTCGCCTGGCGGATCTGGGGACGGAACCGCGGCCTCGACGGCGGCAGCGCCTGGGCCGCGCGCTTCCCCCGCATCCATCACCTGCTCGAGAACAAGTACTTCGTCGACGAAATCTACGACCGGATCGTCGTCCGGCCGCTGGCGGCCATCGCGCGCGCCTGCTGGAAGGTCGTCGACATCCTGATCATCGACGGCGCGCTCCATGTCGGCGCCTTCGTCACCGAGATGACCGGTGACCTCGGCCGCTTCAGCACGACCGGCAACGTGCGGAACTACGCGCTCTACTTCTTCGCCGGCGTGCTGATCCTGTTCTGGTGGATGATCTTCTGATGTCGTCTGAATTCACCGCGCTCCTGCTCGGCGACTCGATCACCCGCTGGGTGTTCTTCCCCACGCTGGCGGCGATCCCACTCCTGTTCATGCGACGCGCACCGACCGCCGCCATCAAGTGGTACGGCTTGGTGGTGTCTCTGATCGAGCTGTTCTTCCTGGTGACCTTCGCGCTCGCGCACTGGGACGGCGCCGGAATGGTGGTCAAGGACCCGGTGTTCTCGTGGATCGAGCTGCCGGGACTGGCGATCGTCTACGAAGTAGGTATCGACGGCATCTCGCTGCCGCTCGTGCTGCTCACCGGATTGCTGCTGCCGATCGTGCTGCTCGGATCGTGGAAAGGGATCGAACGCCACTGGTCGGGCTACGTGTTGTCGATGCTGCTGCTCACCACCGGCATACTCGGCGCCCTGGTCGCTCTCGACCTGTTCCTCTTCTACGTTTTCTGGGAAGTCATGCTCATTCCGATGTACCTGATCATCGGCATCTGGGGCGGCGAGAGGCGGATCTACGCGGCCGTGAAGTTCTTCCTGTTCACGATGGCGGGCAGCCTGCTGATGCTGATCGCGATCCTGTGGATGGGCTGGACCTACGGCCAGCTCGCCGGAACCTGGAGCTTCCGCTACGAGGACCTGCTGCTGCTCGACTTGCCGCTCGCGCACCAGACGTGGCTCTTCGCCGCCTTCGCGCTCGCGTTCGCGATCAAGGTGCCGATGTTCCCGTTCCACACCTGGTTGCCGGACGCGCACGTCGAGGCGCCGACCGGCGGCTCGGTCATCCTCGCTGGCATCCTGCTCAAGCTCGGCACCTACGGCTTCCTCCGGTTCGCGCTGCCCTTCTTCCCGCACGCGGCGGACCGGCTCGCCCCCTGGCTGCTGGTGCTCGCGGTCGTCGGCATCATCTACGGCGCGCTGGTCGCCTGGGTCCAAGTCGATCTCAAGAAGCTCGTGGCCTACTCGTCGATCGCGCACCTCGGCTTCGTGATGCTCGGCATCGTGGCGTGCAATCTCGTGGCCTGGCAAGGCGCTCTCTTGCAGATGGTCAACCACGGCTTGTCGACCGGCGCGCTCTTCCTCATGGTCGGGATGCTCTACGACCGTCGCCACACCAAGAAGTTCGAGGACTTCGGCGGCCTCGCGAAGGTGATCCCCTGGTTCGCGATCTTCTTCGTCTTCTCGGCGCTCGCGTCGGTCGGGTTGCCTGCCCTGAACGGCTTCGTGGGCGAGTTCCTGATCCTGCTGGGCAGTTATCAAGCCGGTTACCGTTGGTTCACGGTGATCGCGACCTCGGGCGTGATCCTCGCGGCGGTCTACCTGCTCAAGATGGTGCAGGAGACCCTGTGGGGACCGCTGACCAAGGAAGAGAACCGGCACCTGCCGGATCTCTCGGCCCGCGAGGTCGCGGCGCTGCTGCCGCTCTGCGCGTTCATGCTCTGGATCGGCGTCGCGCCGAAGCCGTTCCTCGAACCGAGCCGGCCCGCTCTCGCGGCCGTGCTCGAGTCCTACCGTGACCGGCTGGCTGGCCCGATCGCGGACCAGCCGACGCTGGCGATTTCCGCTCCCGGCCAGGCGCGGGTTCCGACCTTCCTCGCCGCGAGCGCGCGGCGCGAATCGACCGGACCGCAGCCATGAACCCGATCTTCGCCATCCCGGCGCACGACGTCGCGAGCATCCTGCCCGAGATCATCCTGACGGTCGCCGGTTCGATCCTGGTGCTCCTGGAGGCCTTCCTGCCCGGCCTGCGGCGCCTGTATCACGCCCTGGCCATCGCCGCGGTCGGTCTCGCGGCGTGGGCCGTCGCGACTCTGCCAACGGGCCCCTCCTTTCACGGCCTGATCGAGGCGACGCCGCTCACGGGGGCGTTTTCGCAGGTCGTCCTGCTGGCGACCGTGCTGGGGCTGCTGGCCGCGCCGGGATACCTCTCGCGCGAGCGTCTGCTCGCTGGCGAGTACCCCGCCCTGATCCTCTGGTGCAGCGCCGGCATGCTGTTCCTGGTGCGGGGCGTCGAGCTGCTCGCGATCTTCCTGGCCCTGGAGCTGCTCTCGATCGCGCTCTATGGTCTCGCGGCCTTCCACCGGCGCGAGGCCTTCTCGGCCGAGGCGGCTCTCAAGTACTTCCTGATGGGCGCCTTCGTCAGCTCGTTCGTGGTCTACGGCATCGCTCTGGTCTACGGCGAGACCGGCAGCACGCGCCTGGACGGCATCGCGACCGCCTTGGCGACCGGCCAAGGGTCCCCCGGACTGCTGCTGCTCGGTTTTCTCCTGCTGATCTGCGGCTTCGCCTTCAAGCTCAGCTTGGTGCCGTTTCACGCCTGGGCCCCCGACGTCTACCAGGGCGCACCGTCGCCCGTCGTCGCCTTCCTCTCCGTGGCGCCGAAAGTCGCTAGCGCCGTCGTCCTGGTCCGGCTCGTCGCCGCCATCGCGGGCAGCCCCTTGGGCGGCGGCTGGCCGGACCTGGTCGCGGCCCTCTCGGTGCTGTCCATGCTGATCGGCAACCTCTTCGCGCTGGTCCAGCGGGACATCAAGCGCATGCTCGCCTATTCGGGTATCGCTCACATGGGCTACCTGATCATCCCGCTCGCCTCGCCGGGCGCGACCACTTGGCGACCGGTGCTGATCTATCTGATCGCCTACGTCCTGATGAACACCGGCGCGTTCGCCATCGTCTCGATGCTCTACGCGAGGCCCGGCGAACAGCACGCCATCTCGACACTGTCCGGATGGGGCTACCGATTTCCCCTGCTGGCCGGGTGTCTGACGGTGTGCATGGTGTCGCTGGCCGGAATTCCGCCCACGGCCGGATTCCTCGGCAAGTACTTCGTCTTTCTTCACGCCATCGAGAACGGGCGCCTGGACCTCGCGCTGTTCGGCATCGCCGCGAGTCTCGTGGGCGCGGCCTTCTACCTGCGCGTCGTCTACATGCTCTACATGAAGCCCGAGCTGGCCGCGCCGGAGCGAACGGCGATCGACCTGCACGGACGGCTTGCCGCCATCGCCACCGCCGGCGCTACCATCCTGCTGGGCATCTGGCCGCAGCCACTGCTCGACTGGATCGTGCGGTCCCTCGCGGGTCTCTGATCTGCGAGCCCCTCGGGGTCGCCCCATGCCCCCGCATCAGCAACCGCCCGGCTCGCAAGGCAGCGAGGGCTCCCGCTCGCGAGCGACGCGCGCCGAGACCGGGCAGGCTTCGACGGTGTCGCCACTGACGGTGAATCGACTGTCGGTCTACCTGCGCTCCCTGCGCCAGCTCCGGGAGCAGGGCATCGAGAAGGTCTCCTCCCAGCAGCTCGCCCGCCGTTTCAATCTCTCATCTACCCAGATCCGCAAGGACTTGGCGCTGTTCGGGGAGTTCGGGACCCGTGGTGTGGGATACGACGTCCTGGAGCTCGCCGAGCACCTGGAGAAGCTGCTGGCGCTCGGCCGCGTCCACCGGCTGGCCATCGTCGGCATGGGCAATGTCGGCACCGCGCTGGCGCGCTTCCCCGCCTTCAACTCCGGCAGCTTCCAGGTCGTCGCCGGTTTCGACAACGATCCGTCCAAGATCGGCCGCCGCATCGGCCCGATCGTGGTCCGCCCGACTTCCGAGCTGGTCACGAGCATCCGCGAGTCGGGGGCCAAGATCGCGATCCTCGCCGTGCCCGCCGACGCCGCGCCCGCGGCGCTCGATGCGCTGCACCGCGCCGGAGTGCGGGCCGTGCTCAATTTCGCTCCCGTCACCCTGCCTTCGACCTCCCGCTGCCGAATCAAGAACGTCGACCTGCGGATTCACCTCGAGGAGCTGTCCTTCTTTCTCGACCATCCGGAGTGATGCACAGCGGCGAATCCGGCCCATGCGTATAATCGGGCCGCAACCAGGGGAGGGCGCCATGAGATCCACCCGCAAGGGCTCCGCGCAGTCCGGCTTCACCCTGATCGAGCTGCTGGTGGTGATCGCGCTGATCGCCGTCCTCACCCTCATTGGCCTGCCCTGGCTGTTGGGAACGCTCAACCGCGCCAAGCTGGTGGGAGCCGCCAAGGAGACGGCCACGCTGTTCCAGGTGGCCCGCCTCGAGGCGATCAAGCAGAACCGCAACACCTTCGTCCAGTACGACTCCGCCACCGACTCCATTTTCGCCTTCGTCGATCTCGACGGCGACGGGGCGTTCACGGACGGCACCGACCGCTACATCGTTCAGAACTTCCGCCTGCCCAAGGGAGTCGCGTTCCAGGGTCCGACCGACGTCGGGCCGGGGCTGGCCAACGCCATCGACGGTTGGGACGTGGCTGCTTCCTGCGCCGACGAGCTCCCGGGTCCAATTTTCCGAGTCGATGGCTCCGCCAACTGCGCCGGCGCCTTCCGTTTCGGCGATCAGATGGGCAACTTCCTCGAGACGCGCGTGGAGTTCCCCGCTACCGGCAAGGTCGTCATCCAGAAGTGGTTCGGCGGCGGCGATCCGAATGCCAACTGGTACGAGAACGGCGAGGGCAATCAGCGCTGGACCTGGTAGCTGACTCTCAGCGGTGCCTGTCGCCTGAGGCTGTCCGCCGGTAGAAGGTGAGAGCCGTCTCACCGTAGCGGCGCGTCTCCACCCGCAACAAGCCGACCCCCATTTCGGGCATCGTCGTCCTCGCCGAGTGCTCGAGCGCCAGAGAGCCGTGCGCGTGCAGCAGCTCCCCGACGCGATCCAGGAACTCGGCGTTCGGAGACCAGGTGTAGGGTGGATCGGCGAACAGGAGGTCGAAGGCGCCACCAGCCGTGGCGGCGAGCTCCCGGATCGCGTCCTCGGCCCGTCGCCGCAAGACTCTGGCCCTCGGTGGACCCAGACCCAGGGCCGTCAGGTTGTGCTCCAGCAGCTTCACGGCACCCCGGCCACTCTCGACGAACAGCACTCCGAGCGCGCCGCGGCTGAGCGCCTCGATGCCGACCGCGCCGCTGCCGGCGAAGAGGTCCAGGAGCTCCGCCCCCTCCGTCTCCCCGCCCCAGATCGAGAACAGCGCCTCGCGGACCCGCCCTTCCGTCGGTCGCGTTCCCGATCCGACGCGCAGGCGCCTGCCCCGGAGCTCACCCGCGAGCACCCGTACGCCGGACCCGCCACTCCTCATCGCGTGCCTCTGCGGCGGACCAGGCGCTCGAACTCGCGGCGCAGCTCCGAGATCGGCATGTAGATCGTGACCGGTTGGCGCAGACCCACGAGCTCGACGCCATGGCCGTCGGCGGTCAGGTCGACGACCTCGAAGAGCTCGCCGTCCTTGCGCAGCAACTGGTCGCCACTGCGCGGCCGATAGTCGGCCGGTAGCTCCGGTCCGTCGCTGGCGACCCCGGCCCCCGCGGCGACATCCTCGACCACGGCGAGCGCCCGCGCCAGCGCCAGGCTGTGCGAATCGAACCGGCCGTAGTCGAAACGACGAACGCCGCCGCCGTCGGTTGGCAGCTCCACTCTGCAGCGCTCGATCCAGTCGCCTTGCATCGCTGCCCCCCCGCGATCGGTCTCCGAGAAGTCGAGCTCGGCCAAGCGCGCGAGGAATGCCGCCACCTCCTCCGGTGAATACTCTCCCAGCTTCATCTGCTCCGACCCCGGCGTGCCCTCCCGCACGCGAACCGTGCCATTGCCGAACAGCGTCACTTCGCGACGATGGTGGCTCGTCCGACACTCTTGACGCAGCAGCTCGACGGATCGAGGATCCGTGGCGGGCGGCGGGACCTCTTCGGCGGCGCTCACCGCGGCGAGCGCCGCGGCGACGAGGCCCGCGAGGCCCTTCGCGATCGCATTCGGCGTCATCGAGAACCCTCTGAACGGCACAGTTGGAGCGCGAATCGAAGCTCACCTCGAGCATCGATCCGGCCGTCCAGTCGAGCGTCGCGCGTCCGGCGCAGAGCGAGTCCCAGCGCCGGGCCCGGCTCGACACCCGCCGCGAGCAGATCGCGTGCCCCGATCGACAGCCGGAACGGCCGGAGCTCGCGCACGTAGCGCTCGATCCACGTCCCGGCCTCTTGGCTCTCGGCAGCGACCCGCGCCAACTCCTCGTCGCCGAGAAGCACCAGAGCTTCGCGGGCTCGACTGGGCTCCAGATCGGCTCGGGAGAGGACGCGCGCGGCCTCCGCCACCCGGTCCGGACCCGCGGTCACCAGCTCGCGCTCGCTCGCCGGCAGGGCCAATCGGCGAGCCAGCTCCTCTCTCGCGGCCGCACCGCAGGAGCAGGCGAGATCGAGCAGCACGGAGCGCCAAGGCTCTGGGACGAGCCCGCTGAGCGCGGCGGGCCGACTCCAGCGCACGCCGCCGAGCTCCAGCTCTTTCAGGAGCCCGAAGTCCTCGAGCCGCGCCAGGATGGCGCCCGGCTCGCCGCCATCTCCGAACAGCTGCTCCATCTCGGCTCCGAAGCGGCTGGAGCTCAGCGCCGCCATGGCGCCGTTCGCGATCGCCTCGCGAGCCAGTCGCTCCGTCTCGGCGGCGAAGTGGAAGCCGAGTCGGATCTCGAAACGGACTCCGCGCAGGATTCGGGTCGGGTCGTCCTGGAAGGAGCGGTCATGGTGAACTCGCAGCCGTCCCGCGGTCAGGTCGGCCCGACCGCCCAGCGGATCGATCAGGGCTCCGAAGCTCGCCTCCGGCGCCAGCGTGATGGCCATCGCGTTCACGGTGAAATCTCGCCGCCGCAAGTCCTCGTCGAGCGACCCTGGCTCGACTGTCGGCAGTTGGGCGACGGCGGAGTATCGCTCTCGCCGGGCGCGAGAGACGTCGACTCGCGTGGCATCCGGCAGCCGCAGAGTGGCGGTTTGGAATCGTGCGTGCTGAACCCGATTCCCATGCCAGAGACCAGCCAGCCGAGTCACCAGCGGGTCGACCTCGCCCTCGACGACGAGGTCGAGGTCCAGTCGCTCGCGGCCCAGGAGAAGGTCGCGAACTCCCCCACCCGCCCAGTGCAACGCGACACCCAGCTCGGCCGCCACGCGGGCGGCGTCACGCAGTTTCGTCTCCTGGCCCGTCGCGGCGATGCGCGTAGCGGTCGAGCTTTGCACGATCGGCGCCGCCACGCTACAGGCCGAGCCGCTCGACGCGACCGGCGCCGACCATGCGCTCCAGCTCCTGCAGGAGCTCTGGTGACAGGTCGATGCGGAATTGCTCGGGTGGCAGGATCGACACCGCTCGCCCTTCCACCTCGACGGCCAGGCGCACGGGCGCCGAACCCGGGTGCTCGGTCAGGAGGTCGCGCAGCGCCATCAGCTCCCGGCGCGAGAGCTCGCGATCGAGCAGCACGCGCACTCCCGTCACCAGCTGCTCGGCCGCGCGCGCCAGCGGCACCAGCTCCTCCAGCGTCATCTCGGTCTCCGCGCCCCGGTCTCGAACCTGGCCCTTGGCGATCACCACCGCTTCTTCGACCAGCTGGTGCTCGTACTTTTGGAGGGCGTCGGCGAACACCGTGACGTCGAGGCTCCCCTCGAGATCCTCCAGCACAAATCGGCCCATCACCCGCCCGGCGTTGGCCCCGCTGCGGATCTTCACGCGCTTCATCCGAGTCACCAGACCACCGACCGTCGCCGGTCCCGAGAATCCATCGCGCAGCTCGGCGGTGGTGTGGGTGACCAGCCGTCGCAACTGGCTCTCGACGTCGGAAAGTGGATTGCCGGTGAGATAGAAGCCCAGCGCCTCCTTCTCGTAGCGGAGGCGATCGGCCTCGGACCAGGGCGCGACCGTCGGATCCGCAACCGGCTCCGACAGGGCGGACCCGGCGAACAGGGTGCCCTGCCCCTCTTCCATCTCCCGCCGGCGTCGCTGCGCGTGCTCGGTCATGCGCTCCAGCGCCGCGACCAGCGCGGCTCGGTGGAGGCCGAATCGGTCACACGATCCCGACTTGACCAGCGCCTCGAGCACCTTCGAATTGGTGGCGCGTGGGTCCACCTCGGTGACGACCTGCGCGAGGCTCCGGAAGCCACCCACACGCCGACGCGCCTCCAAGATCGCTTCCACCGCGGACTCGCCCAGTCCCTTGACCCCGCCGAGGCCGAAGCGAATGCGGCCGTCGACGCCCGAGAACGCCCACTCGCTCTCGTTGATGTCCGGCGGCAGGACCGGAATGCCCATCTCGCGACATTCCGCCACGTACTTGACGATCTCGTCGGTCGACGAGATCTCCGAGGTCAGCATGGCGGCCATGAACTCCACCGGATGGTGGACCTTGAGATACGCGGTCTTGTAAGCGAGCAGCGCATAGGCGACGCTGTGGCTCTTGTTGAAGCCATACCCGGCGAATGGCTCGATGTGCTCCCAGAGATCCTGCGCCTTCTTGCGCGCGACGCCGCGGGCGACGGCACCGGCGATGAACTTCTCCTTCTGCTCGGCCATGACGTCGGCGCTCTTCTTGCCCATCGCCTTGCGCAGCAGGTCCGCCTGGCCCATGGTGAAACCGGCCACCGTCACCGCGATCTGCATGACCTGTTCCTGATAGGCGATCACACCGTACGTCTCGCGCAGGATCGCCTCGAGCTCCGGCAGGACGTAGTGGACCTTCTTCCTGCCGAGCTTGCGATCGATGAACTCGCCGACCATTCCGGCCGTTAGCGCGCCCGGTCGATAGAGCGCGTTGAAGGCGCACAGGTCCTCGAACTTGGACGGCTGGGCCCGGCGCAGCATGTCCTTCATGCCGCTCGACTCGAACTGGAAGATGCCGTTGGTTCGCCCCTCGCAGAAGAGCTGGAACACCGCTGGATCGTCGAGCGGGACGCCGTCGAGGTCGATCGCCACGCCGCGCCGGGCGAGCGCCGCCAAGGTGTCGTCCACGACGGTCACCGTCTTGAGACCCAGGAAATCCATCTTCAACAGCCCCAACCGCTCGACCACTTTCATGTCCCACTGGGTCGTGACCTCGTCGCGGTTGGTCTTGTAGAGGGGCACGAGCTCGTCGATGGCGCGCGGCGCGATGACCACACCCGCGGCGTGAACCGAAGCGTGGCGGGTCAGCCCCTCCAGCCTCGAGCCGACCTCGACCACCTGCCGGATCTCGGGATCGCGGGCGATCTCGGCCGCCAGGCTGTCGACGCTTCGTGCCGCCTCCGCCAAGGACTTCGTCATGTCGGGAAGCAGCTTCGCCACGCGGTCGATCTTGGCGAATGGCAGACCCATGACCCGCCCGACGTCGCGCAACACCCCCTTGGCCGCCAGAGTTCCGAAGGTGATGATCTGCGCCACGCGATCACGCCCGTACTTCTCGTTGACGTACTGGATGACCTCGCCGCGCCGCCGCATGCAAAAATCGATGTCGATGTCCGGCATGCTGCTGCGCTCCGGATTCAAGAAGCGCTCGAACAGGAGGTCGTAGCGGAGCGGATCGACGTCGGTGATCCGCAACGCGTAAGCGACCAGCGATCCGGCGGCCGAGCCGCGGCCAGGACCAACCGGAATGCCGCTCTGACGAGCGTGGCGGATGAAGTCCCACACGATCAGGAAGTAGCCCGGGAATCCCATCCGCTGAACCACGGCAATCTCGTAGCGCAGGCGCTCCCGATAGATCTCCTCGCCGAAGCGAGGATCACGCGTGCCCCGCCGCCGCAGCTCCTCCAGCCGCTCCTCCAGGCCCTCCCTGGCCACGCGGTCGAAGTAGGAGTCGAGACTCTCGCCCGGCGGCACCGGGAACTCCGGCAGATGGTAGGTCCCGTCCTTGAGATCGAGGCGACAGCGCTCGGCGATCGCCAGCGTGTTCTCGATCGCGGCGCCATCCCCTGGAAAGAGGCGCTCGATCTCCTCTCCGGTCTTGAGATAGAACTCCTCCGAGGCGTACTTCATCCGGTCCTCGTCAGCCAACATGCGCTGAGTTCCGATGCAGAGCAGCACGTCGTGGGCGAAAGCGTCCTCCTTGCGGAGATAGTGGCAATCGTTGGTCACCACCAGGCCGAGATCGAGCTTTCGCGACAGCCGACGCAGCACCTCGTTGGCGGCTCGCTGCTCGGCGATGCCATGGTCTTGGAGCTCCAGGTAGAAGTTTTCCGCACCGAAGATCTCCGCGTACTCGCGCGCCACCGCCTCGGCCTCTGCTTCGCGCCGGCCGAGAATCCGCTCGTTGATTTCTCCCTTGAGGCAAGCGGACAGGCCGATCAGACCCTCGGCATGCTGGCGCAGGAGCTCGTGATCGATGCGCGGCTTGTAGTAGAAGCCGTCGAGGTAGGAACGGGAGGTCAGCTTGATCAGGTTGCGGTAGCCCGTCTCGTCGCGCGCCAGGAGGACCAGGTGATTGCTGCTCGATCGCGACGGGTTGCGCTCGCCGCGCGAGCCCTGAGCCACGTAGGCTTCCATGCCGATGATGGGCCGCACGCCGGCCTTCCTCGCCTTGTCGTAGAACTCGATGGCGCCGAAGAGGTTGCCGTGGTCGGTGAGCGCCATGGCCGGCATTCCCGCCTCGGCCGCGGCGGCGATCACGTCGCCCAGCCGATTGGCGCCGTCGAGCAGGCTGAACTGGCTGTGCAGGTGGAGGTGGACGAATCCGGGCATCGTTGGGCGCCGATCGGCTCTTCGGAGGATACGACAGTGGCTGGCCGACGGCGTTGCTTCAGGCTGAAGCCATGCGGTTCGTGCGCCGAATGTAGTCGATGCCCGAGAGCAGCGTCAGCACCGCGACGGCGTACACCGCGACCGTGGCGGCGATCTCGAAACGGCCCTCGACTCCCGACAGCAGGACCAGGACCACCGCCGCGATCTGGGCGGCGGTGTTGACCTTGCTGATCGGACTCGGAGGAAAACGCGTCACGCCGCCAGCCAGGTACAGCAGCAGCGCCATGACGACGATCACGACGTCACGGGTGATGACGAGCGCGGTCACCCAGGCTGGAATGACCAGGCCGTCGTGGAGATCCGGAATCGCCAGCACGACGTACGACGTCACCAGGAGCAGCTTGTCCGCGGCTGGATCGAGGTACGCTCCGAGCTCCGACTGCTGCTTCCAGAAGCGCGCGATGAAACCGTCGAGGGCGTCCGTGACGCCGGCGACGGCGAAGACCAGCAGGGCGCGCCCGGGCCGGCCGTCCAGCACGGCGATGACGAACAGGGGCACCAGGCCCATGCGCAGGATCGAGAGCAGGTTCGGAAGAGTCAGCATCACGGCGCTTCGAGACGGTCGAGAACGATGCGCACCAGCTCCAGAGCCTCGGACCCGGAGCAAGGGCCACCCGGCAGGCAATCCGCGGCGTCCGCGAGCAGGCCGCAACGCTCCGAAGCCGCGCAGATCTCGTCTCGGGTCATGGTCTGCCCCCCGACCGGGCTGCTGGCGCACTTCCGGGGATCCTGGTCGACGGCCAGTCCGACCAGAGCCCGCAGCAGCTCGATCCGGCGCAATGGGCGGTCGGGATGAAAGAGGTGCAGAGAGTCGTCGACCGGCAGCAGGCCGAGGTTCACCACGCGGACGATCTCCTCGCGCGCGGGGTGGTCCAGCACGTCCGAGGCGATGCGCGGGGCACCGCCCCGGCTGGTACGGACCTGCGGCACCAGCCAGTAGAGCATCACGGCGAGATCCGCCCGGGAGAGCTGGGGCGCGGCGGCCGCCTTGCGAACCGATTCCGGCGAGTTGAGGACCCGCCAGCGGAACGAAGCGCGCCGTTGCTCGTCGGCGAGCGTGGCATCGCCCGGCGCGCCCGCCACCAGCGCGCCGTAGAGCTCCAGACCAGCGCGCACGTCGCCGAGCTCGACCTCGAGCCGGGCACGGCGGCGCAGGAGGCCCAGGTCTCCTGGATCGGCCGCCGACAGGCTCCTGGCGAGCGCCAGCTCGCGCGGCCGGTCCTCGCGCAGCTGGGCCATCCGGAGCGCGAGCTCCAGAGTGGCCGGGGCGTGAGGCCGGAGTCGCTGGAGCCGGGCCAGCTCGGCCTCGCCGGCCGCCAGCGCCCCACGGTCCATCGCGTCGCCGACGCGAGCGGCCAGGATCTCGATCACCCGACCCTCCAGCCGGCTGGCTCGCTCGGCAGCGGCGGCTGACTGGGCGAGCTCGAGGTAGGCCTCGAGGGCGCCCGGCAGATCGCCCGTCGCTTCGAGCGACCGCGCCTCCAGCAGTCGCGCCGGCACCCCGCCCGCGTCGCCAGCGGCCCGCGCCGAAGCCAGGGCCTCCCCCGGGCGCCCTGCCACCAGCTGGGCCTGGGCGACGACGACTCGGGCGGCTGCGGACTGCGCCCCCGATGCCGCGAGATCGACCAGTACCGCGCCGGCATCCCGCCCAGTCACGAGCTGGCGATGAAGCCGCAGCACGGCGGCGAAGCTCGCATCCGCGGCGTCGCCCTCGGGCTCCAACAGGAATGGCAGCAGCTCGGCGGCGGGGGGCTCTCGTCGCGGCTGCGCTTCGGGCGCCCCCGCGCAGGCCAACGACAGCGCCAGGAGAGCCAGCGTCGGGACCAGCCGGAGCCCGGCGAGCACCCTCATCGCGGTCGCGGGATCAGACCTCCGCCGCGGCGATGGTCGCGATGGCGTGCTTGTAGACGAGGACCTCGCGGCCACCGGTCTCGACAACGACCGCGAATCGGTCGAACCTGCGGATCCGGCCATCCAGGCGCTTGCCGGTAATCAGCTCGACGCTCATCGCGCGGCTGTCCTTGAGGCTCTGGAACAGGAATCCATCCTGGATGTTGATGCTCGGCTTGTTCATCCTTCCCTCCACCGGCTCACCCCCGAAGCCAGCGGGTCAGCGCCGGCAGGTCTGCTTCCACTTCCCGCGCATCGCGCCACTCGATCCCGGGATCGCGGCGGAACCACGTTTCCTGGCGCTTGGCGTAGCGGCGAGTCGCGGTGACGATCTCCCGGATCGCCTCGTCCCGCCCCAGCGACCCCTCGAGGTGGCTCAGCCACTGCGCGTAGCCGATCGCCTGAAACGCCGGGCTCCCTCGATCGACCCCTCCGGCCAGCAGACGTTGCACCTCGTCGAGCCACCCCTGCGCCACCATGCGCTCGACGCGCGAGGCGATGCGATCGTACAGAACCGCCCGCGGAAGCGTCAATCCGAGCTTGCGTACCCGGCCCGGCGGCGCCGGGACCACGGGTGCCGCGAGCCAGCTCGACAGCGGCCGGCCTGTGGCCAGGTAGACCTCCAGCGCGCGCAAGGTCCGCTGGGTGTCACCCGGCGCGAGGCGCGACGCGGTCGCCGGATCCGCCTGCTCGAGCTCGGCGCGCAGCCGGGCGAGACCCTCACTCGCCAAGCGGGCCCGCAGGTGAGTCCGCATCTCGGGATCACTCGGCGGCAGGTCGGCCAGACCCTCGGTCAGGGCACGCAGGTACAGTCCGCTGCCGCCCACCACCAGGGCGGGCCGGCCGCGGCGGGCGAGGTCCGCCAGGACTCGCCCGGCCCGGCGAGCGAACTCTCCTGCCGAGAACGGCTGGTCAGGCGAGAGCACGTCGATCAGGTGGTGCGGCACTCGAGCCCGCTCCTCGGCGGTCGGTTTCGCGGTGCCGATGTCGAGGCCCCGATAGACCTGCAGCGCGTCGGCGTTGACGATCTCCGCGCCGCTGCTGGAGGCCAGGGCGAGCGCGAGTCGGCTCTTGCCGGTCGCCGTGGCACCGACGATCGCGAGCACGGGCGGCATGCCGAGAGTCTAGCCGCCGCGGCGGATCGTTCGCCGGGGGGATCCGGGCAGGGAGATCTCGAGCGGCCTGCCGGCGCGCCAGGAGATCTCGATGCCGCCGCTCCGGTCCGTTCGCAACGCCAGCGCTCCCGCCGCTCGCAGGCGCGAGAGAACCTCGAGCGAGGGGTGGCCGTACGCGTTGCGCACGCCCGCGGAAACCAGAGCCAGGCGGGGTCGGGCCGCCGTCAGCAGATCTCGGGTGGTCGATCCGCGCGAGCCGTGGTGAGCAACCTTCAGGAGATCGCATCTCAACCCGGTGCCATGGCGGTCGACGAGCGCTCGTTCGGCGGGCGCGTCGAGGTCCCCGGTGAGCAGCAGGCGCCGGCCGGCAAGGGTCGCCAGGAGGACCAACGACTGCCGGTTGCGGCTCGACTCCTGGTGGCCGCGCAGCGGATGCAACACCTCGATCTGGATGCCGCCCATCTCCACCCGGTCGCCTTCGACGAGGAATCGGACCCTGCCCCTGACCACCGACAGCAGCTCGCGCGAGCAGGGCGAGGTTCGAGCACCGGCGGGGAGCCAGAGCTCACCCATGGGGACGAAGCCAGCGAGGTCCACCAGCCCGGAGCAGTGGTCGAAATCGAAGTGCGAGAGCACCGCCGCGTCGAGCCGCGCGAGCCCCCGCGCGCCCAACATGGGCAGCAGGACCTGGGTCGCCAGATCCCGCCCGGGCAGGCCGCCGCCATCGACCAGGATGGCGCTCCGGCCCGTGCGCAGCAGGATCGCATCGCCCTGCCCGACGTCGGCGACCACCACCTCGGCGGTCTTTGCCGGTGAGCTCGCTCCCGCCGCCAGCAGACTGACCGCGCCGAGCGCGAGGGCGCGCCAGGCCCGCGGGCCCCTTCCGATGGCGAGCAGCACCGCACCGGCGACCAGGCCGGAAAGCAGGTGCGGCGGCACCGCGACGGCCACGAGTTGCGAGGGCGGCAAGCGCGGGAGACCGGCGTAGAGCTGTGCCACCAGGTCGAGAGCGATCTGAGCCGGGACCGAAATCGCCTCGGCCCCGGCCAGGTGAAGCGCCGAAACGGTGAGTCCCGCGCCCAGCGCGACCGCCGTCGCCGCGCCGAATGCCAGGTTCAGGAGAGGCGCCGCGGGGCTGACGACCCCGAAGGCACGAGCGCACTCCGGCGCCGCGAACGCCTGGGCCGCCAGCGAGGCGGCGAGCGCGACCGCCAGCGAGCGCGGGAGGCGAAGCTCGAGCGACTCCGCGAGCCACGGACCAGCGGCCACCAAGCCGAGCGTCGCCGCCACCGACAGGCGGAAGCCCAGGTCCCTCAAGACGTCCGGGTCGAGCGCCGCCAGAGCCGCAACCGACAGGGAGAGTACCTGCAGGGCCGCGGAGGAGCGGCGGGTCCAGAGCGCGCCGAGGGCGACGAGGGCCATCGCCGTGGCCCGCAGGAGGGAGGGGGCTGGACCCACCAGACCGAGGTAGCCGAGCGTCGCCGCTCCCATGGCGAACAGGCGTAGTCCGCGCGGCAGGAACGCCCCGAGCGAAGCGGCGAACAGGGCGACCAGGGCGACATTGAACCCGGAGACCGCCGTGAGGTGGGCGAGGCCGGTCCGCTTCAGCGCGCGCTGCCACTCGAGCGGCGCCGCTCGGGGATCCCCCAGGACCAGGGTCCGGCCGAGCGCGGCCGCCGCGGGTCGTTCCAGCTCGACCTCCTTCCAGGCCTTCTCCACCCTCACGCGCAGGCGGGCGAGCCCCTTTCCGAAGACTCCCGCGGGCCGCACGCGAGCGAGAAACACCGCGCTCTTGACACGGAGCGCCCACCGCCCTGGAGGCGACCGGTGACGGTTGTCGAAACCGGGCGTGCGGCCGAGGTAGCCGGTCGCCCGGAGCACCGTTCCGAGCGGAGGCGGATCGACTCCCGCCGGCAGGTCGAGCCGGATCTCGGTGCGGAGGCGCGCCACTCGGCGACCTTGGCGGATCCTCTCCAGTCGGAATCCGACGGCCGCTCGGTCCCCGAATCGAGTGGGGTGCGTGCTGACCGCTCCCACGGCGACCACCGGTCGCTCCGTGTCGAGCCGGTCGAGCGGTCCGGCACCGTCGTGGCCGCGAGCGAGCAGCCCCCCCAAGGCCAGCGCCGCCACGACAGATCCCCAGCGGCCGCCCAGGGCGAGCCCCAGCCAAGTGAGCAAGGCGAGCGGACCGGCCGCCGGCGGCGCGGAGCTGTGCGCGGCGAACGTCAGCCCCACCAGAAAGGCGGCGGTCGGCACCACCGCGGGCGCGCGAGACAGGATTGCCACGCCTGCAGAGACGCGACCGCAACTTCCCCGCTCGCACTACTCTTCGACATCGGTGGGCGTCGCGAAGAGCGAAAGCAAGGGGAGGCCGCCGCGTCGCCGGATCAGCTGCCGCCGCAGACTCTCGCGCGCCTGGGCCAGCCCCGCTGGATCCAGGCGGCTGGCGAGAGGCCTCGAGGCACGGTCGACCTCCGACTCCAGCTCCCGGCGCGCGGCGTCCGAGAGCACGGACTCGGCCGCGGCGAGGAGCCTGGCCTCGAGGCTCGCCAGCGCGGACTCGACCTCCGGCATCGTCCCGTCCAGGGCGAGGATCTCGAGCCGCCACCGCTCGAGGTCCGGCAGCGTTGCCGGCAGCCCGGCCACGATCGCATCGAGTCGCTGGCGGACGCTCGGCTCGGGCCGCTCCGGCTCGCGATACCCGCCAGCCGCCCGCTCGAGCTGCGCGTCCCAGGCCGCGGCGATGGCGACGCGAAAGTACCTGAGGCTGGAAATGCCACGCTTGGGCGCGCGCTCGCGCTGGCGGACGAACAGGTCACTCATGACCCGGATCACGAGGTCGACGGGGATTCCGGCCCGCCGCCACTCACGAGCGACCTGCCAGTCGGCCGCCGAGAGCAGCGTGCCGGAACCGCGCAGTCCGAGAAAGGCCTCCTCGAGCGCGAGAAAGTAGGCGTGATCCTCGGCGGAACCGCCGGTCTCAGCTCCGGTTGAGGCCATGGATGAGTCGTAGCCCGATGAGCGTGAGCTGGGGCTCGACGTGCCGGATGTGGCGCGAGCCGGCGGCGATCATCTCCGCTTGGCCGCCGGTGGCGACCACGATCTCGAGGCCGGGGATTTCCGCCTTCAAACGCTCCAGGATGCCGTCCACCAACCCCACGTAGCCGAAAAAGATCCCCGCCTGCATCGCCGCCGCGGTGTTCCGCCCGACCAGCTGCGCCGGGGGCTTGACGTCCACCCGATAGAGGCGCGATGCGTGGGCGAAGAGCGCCTCGGCCGAGATCAGAATCCCCGGAGAGATGATGCCGCCGGCGTATTCGCCCTGGGGGTTGACGATGTCGAAGGTCGTGGCGGTGCCGAAGTCGACCACCACCGCCGGCGCGCCGAACAGGTGCCGGGCCGCGACGGCGTTGACGATCCGGTCGGCGCCCACCTCCGCCGGGTTGTCGTAGCGGATCGGCATGCCGGTGCGGATGCCCGGCTCGACGAAGAGCGGCCTCTGCCCGAAGAAGCCGCGCGCCAGCCGCTCGAGGGTCGGGTTGAGTGGCGGCACCACGGACGAGACGATGACGGCGCCGACGTCGCGGACGTCGAGGCTCGCGCGCGCAAGCAGCGTCACGAGCGTCGCGCCGTATTCGTCCGCGGTGCGCTCGAGATCCGTCGAGAGGCGGAAGCTCTCGGCCAGGACCTCGCCGCGATAGACACCGAACACGGTATTGGTATTGCCGGCATCGACGACCAGCAGCAACTCGTCCGCCCGCTTCGCGGACCCACCGCTCACCACGAGAAGACCTCGCCGGAAGCGACCACCCGGCGACCGGCGCCGGTGTCGAGTTGGAGAAAGCCGTGCTCGTCGAACCCGGCGAAAGCCCCGCGGAGTATCTCGGCTCCGACCTCGCAGACGAGGGGATCGCCCGACCGATGCACGGTCAGGCTCCGGTACCGATCGAGCCAGTCGCGGGACGACTCGAGCTCGCGCCAGATGCGCTGGATGGCGGTGCCTGCCAGCGCCGCCACCTCGGGGGTGGGCGAGGCCGCGGCGAGCCGTAGCGACGTCGCCGCCGGGTCTGGCAGCTCCGCCTCCCCGTGCTCGACGTTGAGGCCGAAGCCGATCACGGCCCAGGCGCTCCCTTCGGCGCGCGAGACCGCGTCGACGAGCAGACCACCCAGCTTTCGTCTCGAAACAACCAGATCGTTCGGCCATTTCAAGCGGCAGCGGTCGCCGGTGAGCTCGTTGACCAGCTCAGCCAGGGCCACGGCGGCCCGCATCGGCACCGATTGGAGCTCCTGGCGCGACTCGACCGGCACCGCCATGCTGGCCCAGACGCCGAGGCCCGGCGCGCTCTTCCAGGCGCGCCCCCGGCGCCCGACGCCGCCGCTCTGCTCGTGGGCGACGATCGCGAACGGACGCGGTGTCTCCTGCTCGCGAAAGTGGCGGTCGAGCAACCTGCGCGCGAAGCTCTGCGTGGAGTCGACGCGGCCGGCGAAGATCCCGTTGACCTGGTCCAGCAGCGGCCGGGGCCAGCGGCTGGTACCCCTTCCGAGGGGGTCGCGAGGCCGATCCTCGACGGGCGTCACGACCCTGCGGCGACCGCCGTCTCCAGGGCCTCGGCGAGACGCCCCCGCCGATGGTCGAGCTCCTCGACGATCTTGCGCGCCCCCGCCACGACCTGTTCGGGTGCCTTACCGAGGAAGGCCGGGTTTTCGAGCCGGGCGCGGGCGCGGGTCAAGCTGACCTCGACTTCCGCGAGCTCCGCGCGGAGCTTCTCGACGTCGACGCTCGCGCTCGCCACGCGATCGAACGACACCGTCAGCACCAGCCCCCAACGCGCGTGCTGAGCCGCGGCGGGCTCGGGGGCCGGACCGCTCGTCGAGACCGCATCCACGCCGGCGAGCGCGCCGAGAAGCGCCAGGGTCGCCGGCTCCGCGAGCACCGCCGCGCCACTGCCAGGCTCCGCGGCAGCCTCGAGATGCAGCCGCGCCCGGGAACGGGGGGCGGCCTTCGACTCGGCCCGGGCGTTGCGGACCAGGAGCGCCGCGGCCGTCAGCACCTCCATGGCCGCGCCGTCCTCCGACCTCAGCCGCCACGCCGGGACTGGCGTCGGGCAAGGGGCGAGGCAGATCGTCTCGGCGTGTACGGCTTCGTGGCCGGGCAGCCGCTGCCACAGCTCCTCGGTCAGGAAAGGCATCACCGGATGCAGCAGCCGGAGCGCGCGGTCGAGCACGGTCAGAAGGACGTCGCCGACTTCGGGGCGTGCCGACACCGGCTCCAGTCCGGGCTTGGCGAGCTCGATGTAGACATCGCAGAAATCGGACCAGAAGAACTGATACAACTCGTGACAGGCGAGATCGAAACGGTACTGCTCGAAGGCGGCGGCGACGCGCTCCGCGGTCTCCGACAGGCGGCCGAGGATCCAGCGCTCGGGCAGCTCCAGCCGCGCCGGATCGAGGTCGGAGCGGACCCTCGCCTCGCCCACCCGGCCGAGCGCGAATCGGGTCGCGTTCCAGATCTTGTTGCCGAAGGCGCGGTAGCCGGCCATTCGGTCCGAATCGAGCGGGATGTCGCGACCCGGGCTGTCCAGGATCGCCAGCGTGAAGCGGACGGCATCAGCGCCGTACTCGTCGATCAGGACTTCCGGATCGAGCACGTTGCCCTTGGTCTTCGACATCTTCTGGCCTTCCGCGTCGCGCACCAGGCCGGTCAGGTGGACCTGGGCGAAGGGGCTCTGGCCGGTGAAGTGCAAGCCGGCCATCACCATGCGGGCGACCCAGAAGAAGAGGATGTCGAAGCCGGTGACCAGAACCTGAGTCGGATAGAAGGTCCGGAGGTCCTCCGTGTCGTCGGGCCAGCCGAGGGTCGAAAAGGGCCAGAGCGCCGAGGAGAACCAGGTGTCCAGGACGTCGGGGTCCTGAGTCAATCGGTCGGTGCCGGCCGCGCGGACGGCTTCCTCCTGGTCGTGGGCGACGAAACAGCGGCCCGACTCGTCGTACCAGGCTGGAATCTGGTGTCCCCACCAGAGCTGACGGGAGATGCACCAAGGGCGGATGTTGGCGAGCCAATGCTCCCACGTCTTGCCCCAGCTCTCGGGAATCAGCTGCAAGCGGCCGTCGCGCAACACCTCGAGGGCGCGGTCCGCCATCTCGGAAACGTCGCAGAACCACTGGGTCGAAACCAGGGGCTGGACGCGGGTGCCGCTGCGCTGACAATGCCCGACGTTGTGAACATAGCGCTCGTCGCGTACCAGCCAGCCCTCGGCGCGCAGGCGTTCGACCAACCGGGCTCGCGCCACGTCGACGTCGAGACCGGCGAACTCCGGACCCGCCGCCTCCGTCATGCGCGCCCGGCGGTCGATGACCTGGATCCCCGGCAAGCCGTGTCGCCGCCCGATCTCGAAGTCCGCCGGGTCGTGAAACGGCGTCACCTTGACCAGTCCGGTGCCGAACTCGCGCTCGACCGCCGGGTCGGCCACGAAGGGGATCCTGCGATTCGCCACCGGGACGACGGCGTGGCGGCCCACCAGGTGCCGATAGCGCTCGTCCTCCGGATGAAAGGCGATGGCGGTATCGCCGAGCATGGTCTCGGGCCGGGTGGTGGCGACCACGATCCGCTCTTCCGAGCCCTCGACCGGGTAGGCCACGTGCCAGAGCCGGTCCTCGACCTCGCGCATCTCGACCTCGAGATCGGAGATCGCCGTATCCAGGCCGGGGGACCAATTGACGATGTACTCGCCTCGGTAGATCCGCCCTTCGCGGTAGAGCCGAACGAATGCCTCACGCACGGCGCGCGACAGGCCCTCGTCGAGGGTGAAGCGCTCCCTCGTCCAGTCGCAGGAGGCGCCGAGCAGGTCGAGTTGGCGACGGATGTTGCCGTGGTGGCGCTCCTTCCACGACCACATCCGCTCGAGAAAAGCGGCGCGCCCCAGCTCGTGCCGGGAGGTCCCCTGCTCGGCGAGCTCGCGCTCGACCATGAGCTGGGTCGCGATGCCCGCGTGGTCGGTGCCCGGCAGCCAAAGCGCGTTGTAGCCCTGCATTCGCCGGCGGCGCGTGAGGATGTCCTGCAGCGTCGACTGCAGGGCGTGCCCCATGTGGAGCTTGCCGGTGACGTTCGGCGGCGGGATCATGATGCAGAACGGCGGCCGCTCCGAAGGCGCCGGACAGACGAAATACCCGCGCTCGGCCCACTCGCGCTGCCAGCGGCTCTCGTAGCCCTTCGGATCGAATCGCTTTTCCATCGCGTGGCCTCGGACCTTGCGGGCAGCGCGCGCGGCGGGCGGGTACGGAGCCCCGGGGCCAGGAGCGCGGAGAATCTCCTCCCGGCGGCTACTCTACCGACGCTTCGAGCTCGCGAATCCTCGCCTTGAGGAGGACTTCCGCCAGGTCCGGAACGACTTCCCAGGCCACCTCGCGCACGACACCCTCACCGAGCAGCTCCACGACCCGGCGCGCGATGCGCTCGACGTCGGCCTCCGAAAGCGGGCCGCCGCCACCGTTGCCGGAAGCGGCTGCCGGCAACTCGGCGACGCTCGGGGAGGGGGCCGATGGAGCGGCCGCCACGGGCGCCGGCGCCGGCGGCGGAGCGACGGGCTCGATCGGAGCGGGAGGCTCGAGGCTCCAGCTCGTCTCCGGCGGCGCCTCGAGATTCCAGTCCGTGGCGGGCGGCGCGGCCGGCGCGGCCGGCTCGGGCAGCCAACCGGGCTCCTCGATCGGCACCAGGATCTCCCCGCTGGGCGCTTCGATGGCTTCCCAGGCCGGCGGCGGCGCGGCCAGCAGCTCCTTGACCCGTCGCAGCAGCTCCTGGGAGTCGAACGGCTTCTTGAGGTGGCCCGACGCGCCGACGCGCGCGGCGCGATCCTGGTCGAAGACCTCGAACGTCCCGACCAGCAAGAGCACCGGCGTGGCCGGCAGGATCTCCCGGGTGCGTTGGCAGACTTCGTACCCGTCGGCTCCCGGCATGTGGACGTCCGCGAGCACGAGATCCGGGCGAATCGCTTCGAGCTGATCGAGCGCCTCGGTCCCGGTGCCGACGGTCTCGACCTGGAAATCCTCGTCCATGAAGGTCAGCTCCACGACCTTCTGGATGGTGACGCTGTCGTCCGCCAACAGGATGGTTCTGGTCATGAATGCCCTCTAGGCCGCATCGTTCAGTCGGCGGTTCAGGTAGGCGACGATCTCGCCGGTCGGCGTTCCCGGGAGGAAGATCTCGTCGACTCCGGCGGCCTTGAGCCCGGCGATGTCGCGCTCGGGGATGATGCCGCCGGCGAAGACCAGGATGTCCCCGGCTCCGGCGGCTTCGAGCAGCCGGGTCACCTCCGGCAGCAGTCGATTGTGGGCGCCGGAGAGAATCGACAGCCCGACCGCGTCGACATCCTCCTGCACGGCGGCGGCGGCGATCTGCTCGGGAGTCTGGCGCAGGCCGGTGTAGATGACCTCGAATCCCGCGTCGCGCAGCGCCCTGGCAACCACCTTGGCGCCGCGGTCGTGGCCGTCGAGGCCCGGCTTGGCGATCAGGATGCGCAGGCTGGTTCCGCTCATCTTCTTGATTCTAACAGAGAAGCACCGGGCCGAAAGGGCCAGCTCACACGCTTCCCCGCCAGTGAACGAGATCCGTCGACGGCGCCGGCCGGCCGAGCTGCCGGAGCTGGCTCACGACCTGCCCGCGATGGTACGTGGAGTGGTTCACCAGGTGCAGGAGAGCTTGCCGCAAGGGCACCGAGTGGCTCTCGCCGCGGGTGTTGGTCCACGAGAAGTCGCGGGCGATCTCCTCCTCGGTCAGCGCCGCGAGGAAGAACTCGAGCTGCGGCCAGTAGTCCTCGAAGCTCGCGCGCAGGAGCTCCGTCGTCGGGAAGTCCTCGATTCCCGGCACGCGCTGCAGCGGCACGCCCAGGAAGCGGGAGAGCCAGAGCTGCTCGGCGCCCAGGATGTGGGCCATGGTGGCGAGCACCGAGCCGAAACTGCTGCCGGTCGGGCGCGTCAATTCCTCGTGCGGGACTTCCGCCACGGCATCCAGGAGTTGTCGATCCGCCCACATGGTGTAGGCCAGCAGACCCCGGATAGCGCGGACGAGATCGCTCATCGGCGTCTCAGAAGACCGCCGGCTCGTCGTAGGTGCCGAAGACGTCGCGCAGCGCGTCCGAGATCTCGCCCACCGAGCAGTAGGCCCGCACGCAGTCCAAGATCAGCGGCATGGTGTTGCTCTCGCCCGCCGCGCCGCGCTTGAGGGCATCCAGGGCGCGTGACACCTCGCCGCGATCGCGTTTCGCCCTGACCTCTTCGAGCCCGGTGATCTGCACTTCCGCCAGCGAATCGTCGATGTAGAGGATTTCGACCGGCGGTTCGTCCTCGACTTGGAAGGCGTTGACGCCGACGATCAGCTTCTGCCCCTTCTCGACCGCCTGCTGATGGGCGAAGGCGGCGTCCATGATCTCCCGCTGCGGGAACCCCGCTTCGATCGCTTCCACCATGCCTCCCAGCTCGTCGATGCGGCGGAAGTAGTCGAAGGCGCCGTCGACCATCCGCTGGGTCAGCTCCTCGACGAACCAGGAGCCGCCGAGTGGGTCGATGACATTCGCCACGCCCGACTCGTGCGCCAGGATCTGCTGCGTGCGCAGCGCGATCCGCGCGTTCTCCTCGGTCGGCAACGCCAGCGTCTCGTCGAGCGAGTTGGTGTGCAGCGACTGGGTGCCGCCGAGCACCGCGGCCAGGGCCTGGACGGCCGTCCGCACGACGTTGTTGACCGGCTGCTGAGCGGTGAGCGAACAACCTGCCGTCTGGGTGTGGAAGCGCAGCATCAGCGAGCGCGCGGTCTTGGCGCCGTAGCGCTCGCGCATGACGGTCGCCCACACCCGGCGCGCGGCGCGGAACTTCGCGATCTCCTCGAAGAAGTCGTTGTGGCTGTTGAAGAAAAACGACAGCCTGGGCGCGAAGGACTCGAGCTCGAGGCCGGCGCGCAGGCCGTACTCGACGTACTCCATGCCGTCCCGCAACGTGAACGCGAGCTCCTGGAGCGCGGTCGACCCGGCCTCGCGAATGTGGTAGCCGGAGATCGAGATCGTGTTCCACTTGGGCACTCGCTGCGCGGCGAAGGCGAACTGATCCGTGATCAATCGCATCGAGGGCCGCGGCGGGTAGATGTACTCCTTCTGCGCGATGTACTCCTTGAGGATGTCGTTCTGCAGCGTGCCGGAGACCTGCCGCTCGATGTCCACGCCCTGCTTCTCCGCCACCGCCAGGTACATGGCGAACAGGATGGGGGCGGTCGAGTTGATGGTCATCGAGGTCGTCACGCGGTCGAGCGGAATCCCCTCGAAAAGAGTCTCCATGTCCGCCAGGGTGTCGATCGCGACGCCGCACTTGCCGACCTCTCCGGCCGCCATCTCGTGGTCCGAGTCGTAGCCGTACAGCGTCGGCAGGTGGAACGCCACCGACAGCCCGGTCTGACCCTGCGAGAGCAGGTACTTGAAGCGCCGGTTCGTATCCGCCGCGGAGCCGAAGCCGGCGAATTGTCGCATCGTCCAGAGCTTGCCCCGGTAACCCGTGGGATGGATGCCGCGCGTGTAGGGGAACTCCCCCGGCACGCCGATCTCCTCGACCGGATCCTGGCTGACCTGGTCGGCCGTCACGAGCAGCGGCAGCTCCATCCCGGAGACGGTGGTGAAGTCCTCCTTCCAGGGCGGGCGCTCGGCTTCCGCGTGGGCTCTCGCCGCCTGCCAGCGCTCTCGCGCGGCGCGCGCCCGGCGCTCGACCTCCTCGCGGAGCGGCGAAGTCCGCGACCTCTCTTGCGGGCGGTTCGCGGCCATCGTTGGCGGGGTCTCTCGCACGGTCATCGCTGGGCTCCGGTTCGGGGTCGCTGCCGCTCCATTACCGCTCGGGGACGCGCCGGAAGTATAGACGAGGGGCGGCGGTCAGCGGGTGCACGGCTTCGGCGAGGGGGGCAAGGGCTCCCGCAGCCCCGCCCACATGCCGCGGTACTTGGCGACCACCGCGCCGCCGTTGCGACGCGGGAGCTCACGGGCGAGCGCCGCCGGCAGCGCGAGCGCGCTCCAGGCGAGATAGCTCAGCCACCCCGGAATGCTCGCGAATCGGCGGACGAAGATGGCGGTCGAGCGGCCGGTCCGGTAGGTCCTGGCCGGGGTGTAGCCGCCGGTGGTCGGCGACACCATGTGCCAGAGCCGCGCTCGGTGCGCGTACCAGCACGTGAAGCCCGCTCGTCGCATCCGCAGGCACCAGTCGGCATCCTCGACCGAAACCTGATAGATCGGGTCCCAGAGGCCGGTGGCGAGCATCGCTTCCCGGCGGATCAGCATCAGCGCTCCATTGACGTAGTCGAGCTCCCCGTCACGGTCGAATTGCCCCCGGTCGCGCTCCCCCATCCCGCGCTCGCGGGTCACCGCCTCGTGGAAGCGCAGCTCGCCGCCGGCCGACCAGATCCGATCGCGCTCGCCGAAGTAGTAGTAGCACTTCGGGCCGACACAGCCGATGTTCTCGTCGAGCGAGGCGGCCGCGACCAATTCCGTCAACAGGTCGGGGGCGACTTCGATGTCGTTGTTCATCGGCATCAGGAAGTCGTAGCCCTCGGCCAGACCGAGCTCGAATCCGAGGTTCAATCCCCCGGAGATCCCCAGGTTGATCTCGGTGCGCAGGCGGCGCACCTCGGGAAAGCGCGCGGCGACCGCCGCGTCCGAGCCGTCGATCGAGCCGTTGTCGACCACCAGGAGATCGAGCGCCGGGTAGTCGAGGCGCCGCAGGCTGGCGACCGTCTCCAGGGTCAGGTCGCGGCCGTTGTAGTTGAGGACCACGCCCAGGACCCGCGGCCGGCCCGCGCCGGCGGAGGGGCTCACGCGCCGAGCAGGTGGCGCGCGACCACCAGCCGTTGCATCTCGCTCGTCCCCTCGTAGATGGTCGTCACGCGGACGTCCCGGTAGAGGCGAGCGATCTCGTAGTCCTCGCAGAAGCCGTTGCCGCCGTGGATCTGCAGAGCGTCCCAGCAGGCGCGGTTGGCGGCCTCGGAGGCCATCGCCTTCGCCTCGGAGGCCAGCCTGCCCGCCAGGGCCGTGCCCTCCGCGACGGTCGCGGCGTAGTGCGTCAGCGCACGCGCCGCCGCCAGCTCCGTGGCCATCCGCGCGAGGACGAACCGGACCGCCTGGTGCTCGGCGATCGGCACGCCGAACTGCACACGGGCCTTGGCGTAGTCTCGCGCCAGCTCGAGCGCCCGCTGGTGCATGCCGACCGACTGAGCCGCGATGCCCAGCCGCGAATGATCGAGCGTCGCCAGCGCGATCTTGAAGCCGGCGCCGACCTCGCCTAGCCGCGCTTCGTCGGCCACGCGGACGCCCTCGAAGCGCACCGCCGCCGTCTTCGAGGCCCGCAGGCCCAGCTTCTCCTCGCTCGCTCCGACCGCGCAGCCGGCCTGGTCGGCACGGACGACGAAAGCGGTGATCCCGCGCTTGCCCGCGGCCGGGTCGGTCTTCGCGAACACCACGTACCAGCGCGCCACGCCGGCGTTGGTGATCCAGGCCTTCTCGCCGTCCAACACCCATTCGTGGCCGTCCCGGCGCGCGGTCGTGATCATCGCCGCCGCGTCGCTGCCAGACCCCGGTTCGGTCAGGCAGAAGCCCCCCAGGGCTTCTCCACTCGCCAGCTCCGGCAGAACCCGCGCTTGGAGCTCGCGCGAGCCGAAGCGGGCGATCGGCCAGCAGCAGACCGAGTTCGTGACGCTGACCGTGACCGCCGTGGCAGGGCAGATGCGGGCGATCTCCTCGATTGCCAGGCAGTACGTCAACGGGTCCACTCCCCCGCCGCCGTGCTCCTCCGGCACCAGCATGCCGAGCACGCCCATCCGCCCCAGCTCGCCGACGATTTCGGCCGGGAATTCGTGCCGCCGATCGCGCTCGCGCGCGCCCGGGGCGATCCGCTCCTCGGCGAAACGGCGGATCTCGCCACGCAGCAGCTCCTGATCCTCGGTCAGCTCGAACTCGACCGCCACTGGCGCTCCCGTTCCGCTCAGGCTTCCCGCAAGATCCAGTCCGAGATCACCAGCTTCTGGATCTCGCTGGTGCCTTCGTAGATCTCGGTGATCCTCGCGTCGCGGAAGAACCGCTCGACGTCGTAGTCGCGAGTGTAGCCATAGCCACCGTGAATCTGCAGCGCCCTGTTGGTGACCTTCTGGGCCACTTCCGAAGAGTAGAGCTTCGCCTGCGCGGCCTCGAGCGAGTAGCGCTTGCGATGGTCCTTCGCCCACGCGGCGCGGTAGGTCAGCAGGCGCGCCGCGTCGATCTCCATCGCCATGTCGGCGAGATAGAACTGAATCGCCTGGAACTCCGCGATCGCCTTGCCGAACTGCCGCCGTTCCTTGGCGTAGGCGAGCGCGGCCTCCAGGGCGCCGCGCGCGATCCCCACCGCCTGCGCGGCGATGCCGACGCGACCGCCATCGAGCGTCGCCATGGCGATCTTGAAGCCGTCGCCCTCCTCGCCCAGGCGGTCCGCCACCGGCACGCGGAGGTTCTCGAAGTAGAGCTGGGTCGTGCCCGAGGCCTGGACTCCGAGCTTGTACTCGTGGTGCCCGCGGGAGAAGCCCGGCGCGTCGGTCGGCACCAGGAAGGCCGCGATGCCGCGGTGCTTCTTTTCCGGATCGACGGACGCGAAGACGATGGCGACATCGGCGTGGGTGCCATTGGTGATGAAGACCTTGGTTCCGTCGAGCCGGTACTCCTCCCCCTCGCGGCGCGCGGTGGTCCGGAGCGCCGCGGCGTCGCTGCCCGCCTCCGGCTCGGTGAGCGCGAAGCAACCCAGCTTCTCGCCGGCGGCGAGCGGCCTCAGGTACCGGCGCCGCTGGTCCGGAGTGCCGAAGCGGAGGATCGGATCACAGACCAGCGAGTTGTTGACCGAGAGAATCACGCCGCTCGAGGCACAGTAGCGACTGATCTCCTCGATGACCACGCAGTAGCTGACCGTGTCCATCCCGGCCCCGCCCTCCGCTTCGGGGACCGCGACGCCGGCCAGCCCCAGCTCCCCCGCTCGCCGAAAGAACTCGGCCGGAAACTCGCCCGAAGCGTCGATCTCGCGCGCTCTCGGCGCGACCACCTCCGCCGCGAATCGCCGCACGGTGTCGCGCAGCAGGACCTGTTCTTCGCTGAGCTCGATCTGCATGAGTTCTCCACCCGCCTTCCCTCGGATCCGCGCACCCTGGCGTCCGGGCATCGTAACAGTGGCACCCCGGCGGCGAAAACCGTCCGCGCCGCCGCGCCGAGCGCTCCGGACGCGGAGACTTGGAGCGCGGGCACGGGATGAGAGACAATCCCGCCATGCCCGAATCCGCCCGGCCACTCGTCTACTCCGAAATCGAGATCCGCAGCTACCTGCCCTCCGGCTGGGGGATCCGGCCCGGCGCCTCCGGTGTCTGGAACCCCCGCGCGCGCACGTGGTCGATCGAGGTCTACGACGGCGCCGACAACGTTTGGCCCGTCGCCGTGCCCGCATCAGAGGCCACGCGCCAGGGCCGCCTCGACGCCTTGCGCGCGGGCATCGACACCGTCGCCCGCAAGTCCCTCGGCCGCAAGTCGGTGATCACCGGCTGAGCCCGGCGTCGGACGCCGTTCAGGAGCGTTGGGGACGGCTGCCCGGCTTGACCGGCGGCTCGCCGCCCGCGCAGAGGGGGCAGACATCGGCCTCGTAGGCCGGCAAATCGAGACGAACCAGAGCCGCATAGGACTGCTCGAACCGGTGCCGGCCGCCGCTGCGGTCGATGATCGAGCCGATGGCGACGACCTCGGCTCCGGCACCCTGGGCGACGGCGATCGTCTCGGCGGTCGACTTGCCGGTGGTGACCACGTCCTCCACCACCGCTACCCGCTCGCCACGAGCGAGGCCGAATCCACGGCGGAGCGCCATCCGTTCCCCTTCGCGCTCGGTGAACCGGAAGGGCACGCCGAGCGCAGCGGCCACCTCGTGGCCGATGATCACGCCGCCCAGCGCCGGCGCCAGCACTGAATCGATTTGCGCCGGCGCGAGGGCCGCCGCGAGCGCCTGCCCCACCTCTCGCGCCCGGCGCGGCTCTTCGAGCAGCAGCGCGCATTGGACGTAGGCGGAGGAGTGGAGCCCGGAGGAAAGCAGGAAGTGGCCCCGCCGCAGCGCTCCGCAGGACTCGAGCAGCCGCAGGAGCGCCTCATCCCTCATCGTTTCCCCCCTCACGGCGGCGGATCTCGAACTGCTCCATCTTCTTGTAGAGATTGCTGCGCGGCGTGTCGATCGCGAGCGCGGTCTGCGTCACGTTCCATTGGTGCTGCTCCAGCTTCTGGAGCAGGAACAGCTTTTCGGCCTGGTCGCGGAACTCCCGCAGCGTCGCGATGCCGAGGAAGGCCTGGGCGAGCTCGGGCTTGCCCGTTCCACCCAGGGCCAGCACGGCCGCTTCGTCGATCTCCTCACCCGGCGAGAGAATGAGCAGGCGCTCGACGAAATTCCGCAGCTCGCGGACATTGCCCTTCCAGGGCAGGGCTTTCAATGCGTCGAGGGCCGGGGGCGTGATCTTGCGCGAGCGGTAGTTGTTGGCTTCGCAGAAGCGGCGCGCGAAGTAGTCGACCAACGCTGGCAGGTCGTCGAGGTGCTCGCGCAGCGCCGGCGTCCGGATCGGCACCACGTTGAGACGGTAGTAGAGATCCTCGCGGAAGCGCCCTTCGCGAATCTCCTTCTCGAGCTCGCGGTTGGTGGCCGCCACCACGCGCACGTTGACCCGGATCTCCTTGTCCGCGCCGACCGGTTCCACGTCGCCACTCTCGAGCACCCGGAGCACCTTGGCCTGGGTGCGCGCCGACATGTCGCCCACTTCGTCGAGAAAGATCGTGCCGCCGTCGGCGGCCACGAACTTGCCCGTCTGTTTGCGAACGGCGCCGGTGAAGCTCCCCTTCTCGTGGCCGAACAGCTCCGACTCGATCAGCTCCTCGGGGATGGCGGCGCAATTGACCTGCACGAACGGCTGCCCCAGCCGCGGCGAGAGCTGGTGGATCGCCCGCGCGACCAACTCCTTGCCGGTGCCGCTCTCACCGGTGATCAGAACGGTTGCCGGCGTCGGCGCCGCGAGCTCGATCGTCTCGCGCAGGCGGCGCACCGCGGCCGAAGAGCCCACCAGCTCGAAGCCGTCGCCGGCGACCGCCGCGGCCTGACGGCTCTCCTTCTGCAGCCGGCTGGCCTCGACCGCGTTGCGCAGCGACAGCAGCACGCGGTCGCGTTGGAGCGGTTTCTCGAAGAAGTCGAACGCGCCGCGGCGCGTCGCCTCGACGGCGGTCGGCACGTCGGCGTGTCCACTGATCATCAGGACCGGCGTCTCGTAGCCCCGCTCGCGCAGCGTCCGCAGGGTCTCCAGGCCGTCGAGCTTGGGCAGCCGGATGTCGAGCAGGATCGCGTCCGGCGGGCGGTCGCGCACGATCTGGAGAGCTTCCAGACCGTCGCCGGCCTCCTCGATCCGGTAGCCCTCGAACTCGAGGATCATGCGCAGGCTCTCGCGGATCGAGGCCTCGTCGTCGACGATCAGGACGGACGCGCGGCGCGGAGCGGACACGCCCGGACTCTACCTCACCCGCCGCCAACCTCGGGTCGCGACAGCAGGCGCGAGCGCAGCGCGGGTGCGTTCCGCCGCAGCTCCAACACGGTGCGCGTGTAGCGCAACAGCTCCTTGGCGAAGCGCGTCTTGCTCTCGCCCGTCAGCCGGTTGAGATAGCGCACCGGCCGCTCGCGGATGCGCAAGCCGAGCCAGTGCGCCGCCAGCAGGAGCCGGATGTAGTAGTCCCCGTAGCCGTGGAAGAGCGGCCAGCGGTCGGCGATCGCCAGCACCCGCTGGCGCTCCATGATCCAGAAGCCGGCGAGGTTGTCGGTGGTCGAAACGGCGAGCGCCCGGCGTACGAAGGCGTTGAAGAGCCGGCTGCCGGCCTGGCGGAAACGGTGGCCGGGCATGCCGCCACCGGGCAGGAATCGCGAGCCCGCCAGCAGGTCGTGTGCGGCCATGTCCGCCAACATGGGCGGCAGCTCGAGCGGGCTGTGATTGAAATCGGCGTCCATGGCCAGCACGTACCGGCGCCGGGCCAGCCGGATGCCGTCGCCGATCGCCGAAGCGAGCCCCGTGGAAGCCTCGCGGTGGACGAAGCGGACGCGCCCCGGAAAGCGGCTCAGGCGCTCGGCGAGATGGACGTCGCTGCCGTCGTCGCTGTCGTCGACGACCAGCAGCTCGAACTCGCCGCCGGTGGCCTGCTCGAGGATCGCGAGCAGCGCGCAGACCAGGATCTCGAGCCCTTCGCGCTCGTTGCGCGTCGGCAGGACGACCGACAGCACCGGCTCAGCCCGCCTCGGCCCGCGAGGGCGCCGGCACGAGCACGAAGTACCGCTCGAGCGCGCCGAAGAGCGTGCCGGATGCCGCCACGTCGAACAGGCCCCCCGCCACGCGGCGAGTCGCCGCGACGCGGGAGTTGCCGAACTGGAATGCGGGCCGCAGCGATTTGATGCGCAGCGCTTCGAGCAGCTCGATGAGCGGGCGCGCGAGCGCGTTCGGGGTCAGGATCAGCACCCGTCCGCTGGTCGACAGGGCCCGCCGCGCGAGCTCGAGCGCCCGGCGCGGCTCGGGCAGGAACTCCCAGCAGTCCATGAAGACGATGCAATCGAAAGGCCCCGGCAGCACGAAGTCCAGCTCCGCGTCCGCGCAGGCGACGACCCCCTCTCCCCCCACGCCAGCCGCCGCCAGACGAGCGCGCGCCACTTCGCACATGCGCGGCGACAGGTCGATCCCCACCGCGTCGATGCCGCGCTGGCGGAGCGCGATCAAGTAGGAACCGGTACCGCATCCGATCTCGAGCACCCGCCCGGGGGCGGGGCCCAGCAGGTCGAGGTAGCGATCGACGGCGCGCTGGAAGAATCGCTGATTGCGGTCGCGGTCGTAGACCGCGCTCAGCTCGTCGTAATGGCGGCGGACCTGGGCGTCTCCCAAGGCGTCTCCTGGATCGCCTGCGCGATCGTCGCGATCACCCGGTCGATATCGGCCTCCGTCAGCACCGAGGCGGAGGGCAGCGACAGCCCCCCTTCGCCCAGCCGGTCGGCGACTGGAAAGCTCTGGCCCGGCCGGACCAGATGCCGATACGGCGGCATCAGGTGCAGGGGATAGAACACCTGCCGGCTGTCGATGCCAGCCCGATCCAGACGCTCCGACAGGCCGGCGCGGCCGAGTGGCGCCCCCTCCGGCAGCACGACGTTGAACATCCAGAACACGCTGCGCGCCCACTCGCGCTCCACCGACAGCTCCAGCCCCGTGCCCGCGAGGCCTTCGCGGTAGCGCGCGGCGTTGCGTCGCTTGACGGCGACGATCTCGTCGAGACGCTCGAGCTGGGCGACGCCGACGGCGGCCTGGAGACTGGTCATCCGATAGTTGAACCCGACCTCGTCGTGCCAGTAGCGGCGAGCCTTGTTCATGCCGTGGTCGCGCAGGCGCCCCATCCGCTCGAACAGGTCGTCACGGGAGGTGACACAGGCGCCGCCCTCCCCGGTCGTGATGATCTTGTTGCCGTAGAAGCTGAAGCAGGCGATATCGCCGAGCGACCCGACGGGGCGCCGCTTGTAGAGCGCCGCCAGCGACTCCGCGGCGTCTTCGACCAACGCCAGGCCGTGGCGGCGGGCGATCGCCGCCAGGGGATCGATATCGCAGGGATGCCCGTAGAGGTGAACCGCCAGGATCGCCCGCGTACGCGGCGTGATCGCCGCCTCCACCAGCGCCGGGTCGATCCCCCAGTCTTCCTCGCGCACGTCGACCAATACCGGTGTCGCTCCGCAGTAGAGGACGGCGTTCGCCGTGGCGGCGAAGGTCAGATCCGGTACCAGCACCTCGTCGCCGGGGCCGATGCCGAGCGCGGCGAGCGCCAAGTGGAGCGCCACCGTGCCGTTCGCCGTCGACAGCGCGTGCCGCGCTCCGGCCCGCTTCGCCAGCTCGGCCTCGAAACGCGACACGAACGGTCCGATCGAGGAGATCCAACCACTCTCGACGCACTCGCGCAGGTAGAGCAGCTCGTTGCCGCCGAGGTCGGGTTCGGCGAGCGGAATCCGGCTGCGACCGGGGCCTGCCCCAGGTTCCCTTGCCAACATCGGGCGAAGATGCTAACAGCGGCGGTCGAGCCGAGGAAGTCCCCCGTCGCGCCCGGGCTAGGGCTCTGGCAGGCGCCACCGGTACCAGCTCGCTTCGAGCTCCCCTTCGGGTGGACCCGACAAGGGCAAACGCAGGGTGACCTCCAGGCGGGGTGGCGCGGGGCCGCTGATCCACCGTTCGGTGGTCACCCGGTAGCTGCGTCCGGCATGGTACTGGGCGCCGAAGAGCGGTTGCGGAATGCCGTCTCGAGACAGCCAGATCGACTGCCGGGTCCGCGCGACGCGCAGACCGATCGATATGTACTCTCCGGCCGATACCTCCGGCGACGGCAGCTTGAATCGCAGCGGGTCGGAGGTGCTTTCGATCGCCAGCGTCAGCGGGTCTCCGACCGGCTCCCAAGGCCGCAGCAGGAGCCACACCGGCTCGCCCTGCACTCGGAAGGGCCGCGGCCAGATCCCGTGCACGCCGCTGGGCGGAGCGTGGTCGATCAGGGTCCGGTAAAAGCGACCGTCCCTGCCCTCGAGCCGATGGGCCGGGAAGAGGAGCGCATCGGCGAGCGCCAGGCGGTCCCCGCCGATCCGGGGCAGGCTGGGGGCTACCAGTTGAGAAGTGGTGCCAATCGCGCGCTCCGCAGTGTAGAAGCTCAGGGGCAGCTCGCGCGCGCCGTCACCCTCGACCCAGAGAATGCGGGGACTGAGCCAGGGCACCGCCGCCCGGACCCGCGCCGCGACGATGTCCTCGACTGTCGCTACGGATTCCCGATAGGCGTATCGAGCTCCGGTCGTTGCCGCGGGAATGAGCAGCGCAGCGCTCAGCACGCCAGCCCCGATCCCTCCCGCCAGCCGGCTCCAACGCGCCGCTACGGCCCCCGCCACAGCCGTGACGAACACCCCGGCGCCGAGGCCGAGAAACGGTACGACCTGCGCGAAGTTGTTCGCCTTGTAGTACCCCGTGGTCGCGGCGAAGCTGGCGAGATAGACCATCGGATAGAGAGCGACGAGGCCCCGCTCACGGTCGATCGCGGTCCGGCGCACCAGTGCGATGCCGGCCAGCGCGGCGAGCGAGGCGAGTCCCAGAAGCGCGACCCAGGGGCCGACGAACGCCCAGGTCGAAAGGTCGTCCAGCGCCGAGACCAGCAGCTCGCCCGGCCCCAGGCGCCCCTGCCGGCCGTAGTGGCGCTGGATCCGGCCGAAGTAGTAGAGCGTCTCGCGCACGAAGGGGCTGGTGACGAGATAGACCACGACCGACGTCAGCGCCGCCGTTCCCACCCAGCCCACTCGCTTCGCGGCGCCGTGACGGCCGAGGGTGCTCAGGGCAGCCAGCGCGACCACGGGCGCCAGGAAGACGCCGTTCATCTTGCTCGAGACGGCGAGCCCGAGCCCGGCTCCGGCGCGGGCGAAGGACCGCCACGAAGGATCCGCGTGGGCGTCGAGGAGCCAACCCAGCGCGAGCAGCGTGGTCAGCAGGAGCACCGGATCCGGCTTGAATTCGATCGAAGTCCGGATCGCCCAGGGTGAGAGCGCTGCCAGGGCCGCTGCGAGGAGCCCCGCCCGGATGCCGAACAGCCGCCGCCCGAGGCGGTAGACGAGGGCGAGAGACAGGGTTCCCCAGAGCACGTTGACCGTTCTGGCGGCATGGAAGGCTGCGGTTCTCGCGCCGCCGTCGGGGCCCAGGACCTCGAGGGTGTGCCCGTCCGTCGCCTCGTAGAGCCAGTCCAGAGCGCCGATGACGAGCGTCTGGGGCAGGTAGGTCAGCGGCGCGTACCAGTGATTCGCCCAGCCGCTGCCGCGCAACAGCGACTCGACGTTCTCCATGTTGAACTTCTCGTCATGGAAGTAGGAGCCGGCCGGATGACTCCAGGCCAGCCAGAGGGCCAAGCCGGCGTGGGCGGCGAGAATCGCCGCCAGCAAGATCCCGCGCGCGCGCCGGGAGAGCCCCTCGCCCCCACCGCCGGGGCCGCGCTCCGGCTCGGCGGCCGTCGTCCCCACGGGCGGCGGCCCCTTGGGCAGCGGCTCGGCGGACGGGGTCGACATGAGGGCGCGCAGAATAGACAAGAGCCCGCCCCGAAGCAACGGGGCGGGCTCGGCGGTTCGCCCGCTCGAGCGGGACCTCGTCAGGGCACGCGGACGATGGCGAAGAACTGCACCGAACGGTCGGGGTTGCGCGGGTTCGTCCGACGCACGTAGAGCCGGGCGAAACCACCGGACGGGATCTCGCCGAGCACTGCTTCGAACTCGCTCGAGCTGCGGACGGCTCGGCCATTGACCTCCGTCACCAGGTCCCCGGGCGCCACGCCCTCGTCGTAGAGCGGGCTCGATGCCGCGACGTCGCGCACCAGCACGCCCTCGACCTCGGCCGGCAGCCGGAGCTCCTGGCGCAGGCTCCCGGTGAGGTCGACGTACTCGAGACCCAGCCACTCGAGCCCTGTCTCTCGACTTTCCGCCTCCGGGGAGTCCGTCCCGGTCGATGGGTCGCGCTCACCGAGGCTCACCTCCCGGTTGATCCGCTTGCCCTCCCGGAGGACCTCCAGCGTGACCTTCGCGCCCGGCCCCTGGGCCGACACGTAGTCGATCAGGTCGCGGGTCTCGCGAATCTCCCGGCCGTCGACCTTCAGAATGACGTCGCCGTGACGTATGCCCGCCTTCTCCGCCGGTGCGCCGGGGACGACGCTGGACACCAGGGCGCCGCCGGCCCGCTCGAGCCCGAAGGCCCGGGCGCGGTCGTGATCCAGATTGCCGATGTTGATCCCCAGGTAGCCGCGGGAGACGCGGCCCTTGTCGCGCAGCTGGGGCAGCACCGTCTTCAGCGTGTTGACCGGTACCGCGAAGCCGATGTTCTCGGCACCCCAGTTCATGGCCGTGGCGATGCCGACGACTTCGCCCCGCAAGTTGACCAGCGGTCCTCCCGAGTTGCCCCGGTTGATCGCGGCGTCGGTCTGGATGAAGTTCTCGAACGAAGCGTCCTGGGAGAGCCCGATCGAGCGCCCCTTGGCGCTGACCACCCCCACCGTCACGGTGTGGTTGAGCAGCAGCGGGTTTCCGATCGCCATGACAAAGTCGCCGACCCGCAGCCGGTCGCTGTCGCCGAGCGGCAGGAAGGCGAGCCGATCCCCCGCCTCGATCTTGAGCAGCGCCAGATCGGTCGCGGGATCTACGCCTTTCACGGTCGCGTCGTAGAGTCGGTCGTCGAGCCGCACGCGCACCGTCGTCGCGCCCTCGATGACGTGGTTGTTCGTGATCACGAAGCCATCTGCGGAGACCACGAACCCGCTGCCGCCGGAGTCTTGCCGGAACTCGCGCGGCTCGCGGCCCTGCGGCCGGCGTTGCGGGTTGAAGAAGAAATCGAACGGGTTCTGCTGTCCGCCCCGGCCCGGCCGGGCGCGTTCGATCGTCTGGGCCTCGATCGACACGACTGCCGGCACGACCTGTTCCGCCAAGTCGGCGAAGGACGGCAAGGAGCCGGTCACCAGAGGCGCCGGCGCCTCTCCGGAGGCGGCGGTGGCGCCGGGGGCCGGTTGGGCTCCGGCGTGGCCGGCTGGGGTCAAGTCGAGGCCGCCGGCGAGGACCATGCCGAACACGACGGCGCCGAAGAGCAGGGAGAGGGTCGTCGCGCGACGCCCGGGGGTCGAGGTCATGGTGCGGAAAGCTCCTTTCGTGTCGCCCGAAGCGGGCGCCACGGCAGCTCTACAGCAAAGGAAGTGCCATGCCCGCCGCGGTTGCGCATCGAACGCCGGTCACGGTCCGGTCGAACGGTGCGCCAAAATGGCCCGGCGTGCCGCGACCTCGAGCCGCGACAGTTGCGTTTTTCACCTTCCAGGGTAGAATCCGCCGGACAGTCTGCCTGACGCATCCGAAAGGTGGGCCGCCGTGCCCACCTTTTCGTTTGTCGGGGGGACGCAACGAAGCAATGCCGGGAAGGGGTCTCGAACCGGAGCTGGCCGCCGAGCTCGCCTCGATCGCCGCAGCGCGTGGCTGCGAGCTGCTGCGTGCAGAGTACCTGGGCGGCGTCCTGCGCCTGATCCTCGACCGGCCCGAAGGGGTTCGCCTCGAGGACTGCGAGGCGGTTTCGAAAGAGGCCTCCGCGGTTCTCGATGTCGCCGATTGGGGTCGCGGCAGGTACACCCTCGAGGTGAGCTCGCCCGGCCTCGACCGGGAGCTCTACGGACCTCGCGATTTCGAGCGCTTCGTGGGCCGCAAGGTTCGCGTGCGCTACCTCGATCCGGAGACCCGCCGGCGGACCACGGTGGTCGGGCGGCTGGTCGAATACCGCCCCGGCGACGAGGACGGCGAGATCGAACTCGGCGAGACCGAGGACCGGCGCGGCCGGACTCTCCGGCTCGCGGACATCCAGCTCGCGAGGCTGGAAATCGAACTGTAGGAACAGGATGGGTATGGCTCAGGCACAGACGGTGGACATCAATCTCGGCGAGGTCTTGCGCCAGGTCGCGCGCGAGAAGGAGATCGACTACGAGCGCTGGGTCCTCGCGCTCGAGGATGCGATGGCCTCGGCGGCCAAGAAGCAGCACCGCATCAAGGAGCCGGTGCGCGCGCACTGGAACGGCGATACCGGCAAGTTCGAGGCCTGGATCGTCAAGAAGGTGGTCGAGGTGGTCGAGGATCCAGCCGCCGAATGGACGGTCGAGGAAGCCCAGCCGACCAAACCCGACGCCGCGGTCGGCGACGAGATCCTGATCCCGATCTCGACCGAGGGCCTGGGCCGGATCGCCGCGCAGTCCGCCAAGCAGGTGCTCTATCAGCGCGTCCGCGAAGCCGAGCGCGAGAAGGTCTACAACGAGTACATCGACCGCGTCGGCGAAGTGGTCAACGGCACCGTCAAGCGGTTCGAGCGCGGCGACATCATCGTCGACCTGGGTCGGACCGAAGCGATCGTGCCGCGCGCCGAGCAAGCTCGCCACGAGCGCTACACGCAGGGCGAGCGGATCCGGGGCGTCATCGTCGACGTCCACAAGCAACCGAAGGGGCCGCAGATCGTCCTCTCCCGCACCGATCCGCGGCTGCTGGTCAAGCTGTTCGAGATGGAGGTGCCGGAGATCTACGACGGCACCGTCGTCATCAAGGCCGCGGTGCGCGCGCCGGGCGAGCGCGCCAAGGTCGCCGTCTATAGCCGCGAGCGCGACGTCGACCCGGTGGGCGCCTGCGTCGGCATGAAGGGTTCTCGCGTGCAGGCGATCATCCGCGAGCTGCGCGGCGAGAAGATCGACATCATCGAGTACTCGGACGACCTCGTGACCTTCGCGCAGAGCTCCCTCGCGCCGGCCAAGATCACGCGCGTCTCCGTCCACCACGGCGGCGACCGGCCTCACCTCGACGTCATCGTCGAGGACGAGCAGCTGTCGCTCGCCATCGGCAAGCGCGGCCAGAACGTTCGACTGGCGGCCGAGCTGATCGGCTGCCGCATCGACATCAAGAGCGAGACCGACGTCAAGGACGAGGTGGCCGACGCGCTCGCGCGCATGTTGCAGGGCGCCTTCGCCCAGGAGGCCGGCCCGGCGCCATCGCTCACCGACGAGCTCGACCTCTCGACCATCCCGGGTGTCGGCCAGAAGACCGCGGCCGAGCTGGCCGAGGCCGGCTTCGACAAACTGCAGACGCTGCTCGACGCCTCGCTGGAGGACCTGCAACGGCTGGACGGCGTCGGCCCCAAGACCGCGCAAGCCATCGTCAACTGGGCGCAGGAGCGGGCCGCCCGGATCGAATCCGGGGCGCCCGAAGGGGGCGTGGAGTTCCAGTTGCCCCCCACCGACGGTGCCGCGACGATGAACGACCAGGACTTCTTCGCGGCCCTCTCGAAGGCGCTCGGCGAGTCCGAGCAGCAGTCGCGGCAGGCGGACGAGTTGGCGCAAGAGGCCGAGGCCGACCGGGCCAACGGTGAGGTCGCCGGGCCCGGCGACGGCACGTCGTCCGACGAGGGACGGTCCTGAGCCCGGCTGCGGCCGAAGGGCAAGGGGTCGATTCGCGGCAAGCCAGGAGAGAGACGGTCGAAATGGGAAAGATTCGGGTCCAGGACCTCGCCATCATGATGGGGATCTCGCAGCAGGACCTCGTGTTCAAGCTGCGCTCGATCGGAGTTCGCGTCGAGGGCGAGGAGGCGGGGGTCGAGACCGAGATGCTGCAGGCGATCCTGCAAGGCAAGCGGATGGCCTCGCCCCGCGAAGTGATCATGGACGACAGCGAGCAGGCGCCGCCGGCGCCTCGCCGTGCCGGCATCGCCGCGCCCGCCGCACCCGCCCAGCCGGCCCGGCGGAGCACGGCGAATCCCCTGCGGCCCGCACGCCCTCGCACGATCATCCAGAAGGTCGAGCCGCGGATCAAGACGCTGCCGACCCTCGAGCGACCCGCCAGTGAAGAGGTCCCACCCCTGGTGGCCGCCCCGCCCTTGGCCGCCCCGCCCTTGGCCGCCCCGGCACCCGGCCCGGAGCCGCCGTCCCCGGCCGCGGCGACCCCGGTCGTCGAGCCGCCCGTGGTGCCGGTGGCGACACCGCCCGTCGCGCCGGCGCCGGCCGTGGCAGCTACGCCCCCTGCGGCGCCACCGGCTGCCGCACCGGCCCCGCCGCGCCGAGGCGCCGTCCTGATCCATCGGCCGACTGAGCCCTATCGGCCGACGCCACCGCCCCAGCGCGGCCGGCCAGGAGCGATCCCGGGCCGTCCGAGCGCGCCGGGAAGACCAGGCCCCGGAGGGCCTGGAGCCGGCCGAGGCTACGGCGCACCGAGGCCTGCTGGACCCGGTGGCAGTCGCCCCGCTGGACCCGGCGGATTTCGGCCCGGCATGCCCGGAGCGCGCCCCGGTTCTCCCCCACCAGCGGCGCCAGGGCGCGGCGCCGGGCGCCGGCCAGGAGCCGGGCCGGGGTCCGACCAGGACAAGAAGAAGGGCAAGAAGGGGCGCAAGACGCTCGTCCCGCAGGCTGGCGACAACATCCGGACGATGCGCGGCGGCACCCTCGAGCAGATCGAAGAGGTCGTCGACAACGCGGTAGTGCCGACGGGCTCGCTCGGACGCCGACGGCGGCGAGTCGACGAGCGCGACGAGGCGGCCGAAGCCGCGGCGATGAAGCCCACCCGGTCGGTCGAGGATGGCCCCATCGTGGTCTCCGAGGGCATGACCGTGCGCGAATTCGCCGAGAAGCTCGGCGTCAAGGTCAAGGATCTGATCGCCTTGTTGTTCCGGCGCGGCATTCTGGCGAACATCAACCACGTGATCGAGCCCGAGCTCGGCGTCAAGCTCGCCGAACAGTTCGGGTTCGAGGCCAAGGTGATGTCGTTCGAAGAGGAGGTCCAGGCGAGCCACGGCGCCGCCGCGACGAAGGCGGAGCAGGTGGTCGATCTCACGGAGGCCACGGTGGCGCGCGCGCCGGTGGTGACCATCATGGGCCACGTCGACCACGGCAAGACCTCGCTGCTCGACCGCATCCGCAAGTCGAAGCTCGTGGATGCCGAGTCCGGTGGCATCACCCAGCACATCGGCGCCTATCACGTCGACGTCGGCTCGCGGCAGATCGTGTTCCTCGACACGCCCGGCCACGAGGCGTTCACGATGATGCGCGCGCGCGGCGCGCGCGTGACCGACGTCGTCATCCTGGTCGTCGCCGCCGACGACGGCGTGATGCCCCAGACCCAGGAGGCCATCGACCACGCCCGCGCGGCGGGCGTGCCTCTGGTCGTCGCCATCAACAAGATCGACAAGCCGAACGCCAATCTCGAGCGGGTCAAGAAGCAGCTGGCCGAGCGCAACCTGCTGGCCGAGGATTGGGGTGGCCAGACCACCATGGTGCCGGTGTCCGCCCACACGGGAGAGGGCATCCAGGACCTGCTCGAGATGGTGTTGCTGACTTCGGACCTGCTCGAGCTCAAGGCCAATCCCGACCGGCCGGCGCAGGGCGTGGTGCTCGAAGCCCGCAAGGAGACCGGCCGCGGCGTGGTCGCCACGGTGCTGGTCCAGAACGGCACGCTCAAGGTGGGCGACATCTTCGTATCCGGCGCCACCTGGGGTCGGGTCCGCTCGATGAACGACGACCGCGGCCGCCGCGCTCAGGGAACCGGCCCGGCGACCGCGGTCGAAGTCACCGGCTTCGATCAGGTCCCCGAGGCCGGCGACAGTTTCCAGGTCGTCGGCGACGAGCAGAAGGCGCGCGGCATCGTCGAGTTCCGCCAGCTCGAGGCGCGCAAGCGCGAGCTCACGCCATCCACTGGCAAGCTGTCGCTCGAAGCGCTCTTCTCGCGCATCGAGACCGGCGAGATCAAGGACCTGGGCGTGGTCCTGAAGGCCGACGTGCAGGGCTCGGTCGAGGTGCTGAAGGACGCGATCGAGAAGCTCTCGACTCCCAAGGTGAAGATCTCCGTCCTGCACAGCGGCGTCGGCGCAATCTCGACCAACGACGTGCTGCTGGCCTCCGCGTCGAAGGCCATCGTCGTCGGGTTCACCGTTCGTCCCGAGCGCAACGCCAGCGAGCTGGCCGAGAAGGAACAGGTCGAGATCCGACTCCACACGGTGATCTACGAGCTGCTCGACGAGCTCAAGAAGGCGATGGTCGGCCTGCTCGAGCCCACGTTCAAGGAGGTTTCGCGCGGTCGGGCGGAGGTGCGCGAGATCTTCAAGGTGCCGAAGGTCGGCACCATCGCGGGCTGTCACGTCCTCGACGGCGTGATCCCGCGCATCGCCGGAGTCCGCCTGGTCCGCGACGGGCGAGTCATCCACGAGGGCAAGATCTCGTCGCTCAAGCGTTTCAAGGACGACGCTTCCGAGGTGCGCGCGGGCTTCGATTGTGGTATCGGGCTCGAGCGCTTCCAGGACGTCAAGCCGGGCGACGTGATCGAGGCCTACGCCAAGGAAGAGGTCGCGCCCACCCTCGCATGAGGCCGGGCGCTCCTCCGGGGAGCGTCGACCATGATCGTCGGGCTGGGCGTACTCGAACTCCACCTGCCCCATTGCCGTGACCTGAAGTCCAAGCGGCGCGTGGTCAAGGGTCTGGTCGATCGACTCCACGCCCGATATCGGATCTCGGTCGCCGAGACCCGCTGGCACGAACTCCACCAGCGAGCGGAGATCGGAGTCGCCGTGGTGAGCCACGAGGCCGGCCGGGCGGAGCAGATGCTCGACGAAGTGCTGAAGCTGGTCGAGCTCGAGCCCGAAGCGACGATCACTTCCTGGAACCCGCAGATCCTCGAGGAGAGCGAATGAGCCAGAGAACCGACCGCCTGGGGGACCTGCTCCGGACCGAGCTCGCCGAGTTGATGCGTCGCGAGATGCGAGATCCACGAGTTGCACTCGCCACCGTGACCGCGGTCGAGGTGACCGCGGACCTGCGCCACGCGCGGGTCAAGGTCTCGGCGCTGGGAGACGAGCCCGCGCGCGCCGCGACCATGGAGGCACTCGTTCATGCCCGGGGTTTCCTGCGTCGCGAGCTGGCCCACCGCCTGAATCTGCGGATCACCCCCGAGCTCCGCTTCGAGCTCGACCGCGGACCGGAGCACAGCCAGCGGATCGCCGACCTGCTGCAATCGCTCGGGTCCGTCCCGGCGACCGAGGACTCCGGGCCCGCCGACTCCGGCAGCGGTGGCGACGCATGATCCCCGCTCCCCTGCTGGCGCGCCTGCGCCAGGACCACCGCTTCCTGCTCACCAGCCACATGAATCCCGACGGCGATTCGGTAGGCTCCCAGCTGGGCCTGGCGCGCGTCCTCGCCTCCCTCGGCAAGAGCGCGACGATCTGGAACCTGCATTCCGCCTCGGAGATCTACTCGCCGCTGTCGGGCTTCGCGGCGATTCACACCGGCGAGGGCCCGCCGGATGGGTTTCCGGGACGTTTCGACGCGGCGATCGTGCTCGAGTGCCCGAGCCTCGACCGCACTGGCCTGGCCGACAAGATCTCGACTCTGCCCTTGATCAACGTCGATCACCACCTCGGCAACCAGTGCTACGGCGTGGTCAACTGGGTCGACGTCGGCGCCGCCGCGGTCGGCGTCATGGTCTTCGACCTCGCCCGCGCCCTCGGCGCGCGAGTCGACGTCGAGACCGCCGACTGCCTCTACCTCGCCCTGGTCACCGACACCGGCGGCTTTCGTTTCTCGAACGCGACTCCCCCGGCGTTCCAGGCGGCGGCCCGGATGGTGGCCGCCGGAGCCCGGGTCGAGCGTGTCTCGCATTGGCTCTACGAGCGCCAGCCGGAGGCCGCCATTCGCCTCCTCGGCCAGATGCTCGGCACGCTCGAACGGCACCACGATGGCGCCGTCGCGACGGTCTACCTGACGCGCGAGATGTTCGCGCGGGCCGGCGCCAGCGGCGGCGACTCCGAGGGCCTGATCGACGTGCCGAGGTCGATCGCCGGGGTCGAGGCGGTCGCGCTCGCGCGCGAGCTCGGCCCGGACGACTGGAAGGTCTCGCTGCGCAGCCGCGGCAGCGTCGACGTCGAGAGCGTGGCGCGCGCCCGCGGCGGCGGCGGTCACCGCAACGCCGCTGGGTGCAGAGCGAGCGGTGAGCTCGCCAGCCTGCTGCGAGACCTCGTCGGCAAGCTCGCCGCCGCGATCGAGAGCGCACGTGTCGATTGACGGGCTGCTGCTGCTGGACAAGCCGCCCGGCTGCACCTCGCACGACGCGGTGCAGCGGGCGCGGCGCATTCTCCGCCAGAAGCGGATCGGCCACTGCGGAACGCTCGATCCGGACGCCACGGGCCTGCTGCTGCTGACCCTCGGCCAGGCGACGCGGCTGACCCGCTTCCTGATCCACGCCCCGAAGACCTACGAGGGGACGATCCGCTTCGGCATCGCCACCGATACCTACGACGCTTCCGGCCGAGTCGTTGCCGAGGCGCCGATCGACGACCTCACCAGCGGGCGGATCGACGACGCGCTGCGCCGCTTCCAGGGCACCTTCGAGCAGCAGCTGCCGGCCTACTCGGCGCGCAAGGTTCGCGGCGTCAAGCTCTACGAGCTGGCGCGGCGCGGCGAGGAGATCCCGGAGTCGAGCAAGCAGGTCACCGTCTACGAGCTGGCGCGGACGAGCGAACTCGACGACGGTCGAGTCACGTTTCGCCTCGCCTGCTCCTCGGGAACCTACGCGCGCGCCATCGCCCACGAGCTGGGCGCCGCGGTCGGCTGCGGTGCCCACCTCGAGAGCCTGCGCCGGACGGAGGTCGGGCCCTTCGCGATCCCGCAGGCGGTGACGCTCGAGGAGCTCGAGCGGCGACGCCAGGAGGGCGCGGAGATCGGAGCCGCGTGGCTGGAGCTCGGCGCGATCCCGCTGCCCTTCCCCGCGACGGCAATCGACGCCGCGCAAGAGAGGCGGGCGCGCCACGGCCAGACCGTGTTGGTCAAGGGGCTCGACGCGGCCGAGGGCGACTGGGTGAAGATGGCGGGACGTCGGGGCGAGCTGATCGCCGTCGGCAACGTCGTGGAGCGCGTGGGGGCAGGCGCGCTGATCGTGGTCCAGCCCCGCATCGTCTTTCCCGCCGGCACCCTGTGATAACCTACCTGCGTCCACATGGAAACGACGCGAAAAGAGAGAAGCGTCCAAGGAGACAGTCTTGGCACAAACGAAGGAAGTGAAGGACACCATCATCCTGGACTACCGGGTGCACGAAACCGACACCGGTTCGGCTGACGTGCAGGTGGCGCTGCTGACACAGCGCATCAACGAGCTCACCGAGCACTTCAAGACCCACACCAAGGACCACCACGGCCGGCGCGGGCTGCTCAAGCTGGTCGGCCGCCGCCGCCGGCTGCTCGATTACCTCAAGAGCCGCGATGCCGAGCGTTATCGCCGGCTGATCGAGCGCCTCGGTATCCGCAAGTAGTCCCTAGCCGACTCCCACCCCACTCGGCGGCGACCGACGGCATCGGCCGATCCTCGAGATCGCCCAGCCCCTGGTCCATCCCGCCTCGTTCACCCCTGAGGAACTCCTCCCGATGAAACTCCAGAAGTCCATTCCAGTCGGCCCGGCCACTCTGACGATCGAGACCGGCCATCTCGCCAAGCAAGCCGATGGCTCGGCCGTCGTCCGCCTCGGCGACACCGTCGTGCTGGCTACCGCCTGTTCCCAGAAGAGCGCCATGCCGCGCGACTTCCTGCCGCTGACGGTCGACTATCGCGAATACACGGCCGCCGCGGGCCGTATCCCCGGCGGCTTCTTCAAGCGCGAAGGCCGCCCGACCGAGAAGGAGACCATCACCTGTCGCCTGATCGACCGCCCGCTGCGCCCGCTCTTCCCGCCCGGCTACACCCACGAGACGCAGGTGATCGCGTTCGTGCTCTCGGCCGATGGCGAGAACGACCCCGACGTGCTGGCGATCAACGGCGCCTCGACGGCTCTGGTGCTGTCCGACATCCCTTACTACAACCCGATCGGCGCCGTGCGCGTCGGCCTGATCGAGGGACAGGTCGTTTTCAACCCCACCAACAGCCAGCGTGACGTGGCGGATCTCGACCTCGTCGTCGTCGGCACGCAGGACGCCGTGGTGATGGTCGAAGCGGGCGCCAACCAGCTCTCGGAGCAGGTCCTGCTCGATTGCATCTGGGCGGCCCACGCCGAGGTCCAGAAGATCATCCAGGCCCAGATCGAGATGTTCCGCGAGCTCGGGCTCTCGAAACCGACCTGGGAGGCGCCGTCGAGCTACCCGCGAGAGATCTACGACCAGGTCAAGGCCGAGCTCTACCCGCGGCTGGCGGCCGCCCTCCACACCAAGGGCAAGTTCCAGCGCAAGGATGCGGTCGCCGAAGTCCAGAAGGAGTACCTCGCGCGAATCCCCGACGAGGAGACCGAACGGCGACTGCAGGTCAAGCGCGTGTTCGAGACCCTGGAGGAGGAGATTCTCTACGACTCGATCCTCTCCACCGGTCGCCGCTTCGATGACCGCCGCCTCGACGAGATCCGTCCGATCGAGATCGAAGTCGGCCTCCTGCCGCGTACGCACGGCTCGGCGCTGTTCACCCGCGGCGAGACCCAGGCGCTGGCTTCGGTCACGCTGGGCACCCATCGCGACGCCCAGATCCTCGAGGAGTACGAGGGCGAGACGAAGCAGAAGTTCCTCCTCCACTACAACTTCCCGCCGTTCTCCGTGGGCGAGGTGAAGTTCCTGCGCGGTCCGGGCCGGCGCGAGATCGGCCACGGCGTGCTGGCGCGGCGCGCGCTCACGCCGGTGCTGCCCCACGAAGAGGACTTCGCGTACACCATCAGAATCGTCTCGGACATCCTGGAGTCCAACGGCTCCTCGTCCATGGCGACGGTGTGCGGCGGCTCGCTGGCGCTGTTCGACGCCGGCGTGCCGATGCTGGCGCCGGTCGCCGGCGTGGCGATGGGCTTGGTGATGCGGGGCGAGCAGTTCGCGGTGCTCTCCGACATCGCCGGCCAGGAAGACCACTACGGCGACATGGACTTCAAGGTCGCCGGCACGCGCCAGGGCATCACGGCGCTGCAGATGGACCTCAAGCTCACGGGTGTCACCCGTCAGATCATGGCGGTGGCGCTCGAGCAGGCGCGCGAGGGGCGTTTCCACATCCTCAGCCAGATGGAGAAGGTCCTGGCGGCGCCGCGTGGCGACCTCTCCACCTACGCGCCACGGCTCTACACGCTCCAGATCTCGAAGGAGAAGATCCGGGACATCATCGGCCCAGGCGGCAAGACCATCCGCTCGATCGTCGAGGAAACCGGCTGCCAGATCGAAGTCGAGAACGACGGCCGCGTGATCATCGCCTCGCCCGACGGCGAGGCGGCACGACGGGCGATCGCGATGATCGAACGACTGACGGAAGTTCCGGAGATCGGCCGCGTCTACAAGGGCACGGTCCGCAGGGTGGAAGCCTACGGGGCCTTCGTCGAGATCCTCCCCGGCCAGGACGGTCTGGTCCACATCAGCGAGCTCGCGCCCTACCGCGTTCGCGAAACCACCGATCTCGTTTCCGAAGGCGACGAGATCGAGGTCAAGGTCATCGACATCGACGAGACCGGACGCGTTCGTCTCTCGCGCAAAGCGGTGATCATGGAGGCCCCGGACTACGATCCGGCTCAGTACGAGGGCATGGGTGAGCCGGTGCCGGCGGGTGGGGATCGGGGCGAGCGGCCCGAGCGTGGCGAGCGCTCCAGCCGCGGCGGGGATTTCCGCGGCGGCCGAGGCGGCGATCGCGGCGGCCGGGGTGGCCGCGGCGGCGACCGCGGCGGCCGTGGCGGCCCGCGCCGCTGAGCCAGGCAGTCCCTGCAGCTCGTTCGAATCCCAGGGGCCGGTTCCTCGCGGAGCCGGCCCCTTGCGCGTGGAAGTCCTGATCGTCGAGCGGGCCACGTATCCGCCGCCTTCGCGCACGGGGCGCGCGACCGAGCGGCGCCGTGGCAAACTCCCGGAATGGACATCCACGACCTCGTCGCTCACTGCGATCAGCTGCTCGACGCCCGCTCCGGGAGGGACTTCGGCCCCAATGGACTGCAGGTCGAGGGGCGACGAAGCGTGCGGCGAATCGTCACCGGCGTCTCGGCCTGCGTGGAGCTGTTCGAGCGAGCCCGTGAGCTCGAGGCCGACGCCGTCCTGGTCCACCACGGCCTGTTCTGGGACGGCCGCCCCCGCGAGCTGGTCGGCAGCCAGTACCGGCGGGTGGCGGCGCTGATCGAGTCGGGCATGCACCTCGTCGCCTACCACCTGCCGCTCGACCGCCACGCCGAGATCGGCAACAACGCGCTCGCCGCCCGCCGCCTCGGCCTCTACTCGGTCGAGCCCTTCGCCGAGTACCAGGGCGCACCGATCGGCTACCGCGGGCGCTATCCGGAGGCGATCACCGCCTCGGAGCTGGTGTCTCGCTGCCGCGCGCTGTTCGGCCAGGAGCCCCTCGCCTTCCTCTCGGGACCCGAGAAGGTCGGCTCGGTGGGCATCGTCTCCGGCGGCGCCGCCGGCGAGCTCCATGCCGCGATCGCCGCGGGCCTCGATGCCTTCCTGACCGGAGAGCCGGCCGAGTGGGTGATGCACGTCGCGCGGGAGAGCCGGATCCACTTCCTCGCTTGCGGGCATTACGCTACCGAGTGCCTCGGCATCCAGGCCCTCGGCGGGCACCTGGCGGAACGTTTCGGCCTCGACCACCGGTTCGTCGACCTGCCCAATCCGGTATGACCCTGCGGGGGAGCCCCCGGATCGACGCACCGTCCGTCGCGCGCGTCGTGGCACTCCATGCGGCGCTGCTTCTCGTCGGCCTCTGGCTCTTCTTCGGAGCGGCCGTCCTCAGCGGACTGCGGGAGCTGCCCAGCGACGACCTCGATGGCAGCCTCAACAACCTCCTGCTCGAACAGGGCGCGCTGTGGGCGCGCGGCGAGACTCGCGGCGGCTTCCTCGACCTACCCGGCTACTTTCCCATGACCGGAACGAGGGCGCTCACGGAGACCGATTTCGCCGCGCTCCCGCTCTATGCGAGCTTCCGGGCCCTGGGCGCGGGCACCGACGCCGCGAGCGTCTCGACCTGGGCCTGCTGGCTGGCCGCCCTGTACGCCGTGGTCGCGGTCGGGCTGCGCCGAACCCTCGGTGCCTCTCACCTCGCGTGCTCCCTCGGCGGCTTCCTGGTCGCCTTCGGGAGCCCGCGAGCGGCGCACTTCAGCCATCAACAGCTCTACCTCCAGGCTCCCGCCGTGCTCGCCCTGCTCGCGCTCGCGGATCTCGTCCGGCGAGCGAGTCGGCGAGACGACGGACGGCTGCTGGCCATCGGAGCGATCGCGGCGGCCGCCCAAGCGTACGCCTGTCTCTACCTCGCGTGGATGACGGCGGCCGTCCTGCTGATCGGACTCGCCGTCGCGCTGGCGCTCCCCGACTGTCGGCGGAGCCTGTCGAGCTTCGTGCGCGCCACCGGACCGGGGCTCGTCGGCGCGGCGATCGCTGCGCTCGTTCTCATCGCGCCGCTCGCGTTGGCCTGGTCGTCCGCGCAGCGAGCTCTGCTCGGGCCGACGCCGCCCGAGATCGCGCTCGTGCTACCGAGCGCCGCCAGTTGGCTTCACACCGGCTGGGATGCCCGCGTCTGGGGCTGGACCACGAGGATCCTGGGACCCGAGGCACTCCCCTCCGAGTGGGAACAGCGGCTGGGAGTCGGTCTGGTGACCACTGTGCTCGTCTTCGGTGGCTTCTGGAGCGCGCGAAACCAGGCATGGGGGCGCTGGCTCGCGGCGACCCTGATTCTCACGGTCGCGCTCTCCACGCGTTGGCCCGGAGGGTTCTCCCCCTGGCCCGCCATCGCCGGACTCTTGCCGGGAGGCGAGCAGGTGCGGGCGGTCCCTCGGCTTGCTCTCGTCCTGCTGCTGCCGGCAGCGGTCGGCGTGGCACTCGCGATCGATCGCCTGCGCGCTGGTCGCTGGCGCCGATGGGTCCCGCTCCTCGGAGCGCTGGTGGTCCTCGAGCAGGCCCATCCGGCGCCGAGCCACGATCAGGCCGGGGCTCGGATTCGCCAGGACGCACTCGTCGCCGCGCTGCCAGCCGACTGTTCGGTGTTCCACCTGAGCGCGCTCGAGATCGCGGCCGACCGAACGCTCGAACGGCATGCCGGAACCTATCGCGTCGATGCGATGTGGGCAGCGCTGCGCTCTGGTCGGCGCTCGGTCGCCGGCTACGCCAGCCACGACCCGGCCGACTTCCGCCTGTGGTTCACGCGGGCAGAGACGCTCGACGAGCTCTATTGGCACGGGCGGGAGCTCGCCCGTTGGCTGCGGGCGTCGGGCGCCTCCGAAGGCGTCTGCTGGCTCACCGTGACGGAACACGATCGGAGCTATTCCCCCCTGGCGCTGGTCAGGCTGCCGACTGCCACGGTGAGCGCGGCGGACCCGATCGACTGCCGGATCGCCGATGCGTGGACGGCGGCGCGCGCGCTCGCCCGCGCCGAGAATCGGCTCCTCAGCGACGACTTCGAGAGCGGAAGGCTGACGGTGTGGATCGTCAAGACAGGGCCGTCCGCTTCAGCTCCAGATCGTTCCGCGTTCGCGAGCCCGGTTGACTGGCGGGCGCCATCGGCCGCCGAGCCGGAGGTCTCTGGACCGCTGTGCAGGTGGCTGCGGGCGGGGATCCTGGGGCTCGCTCCGCCCGTGCCGGAAGTCTGAGCTCGCCTCAGCCGTTCGGCGGCAGCGCCGCGGCGACACTCTCGAGGTGGGCCCGATTGCGTCCGGCGCGCTTCGCCTCGTAGAGGGCGGCGTCGGCCGCCGCCACCAGCTCGTTGGGCGAGTCGGCGCCGAGCGGCCGGCGCACCGCCACGCCGCACGTCGCCGTGACCTGCGGCGCGACCGTCGAGCCGCGGTGGGGGATCCCCAGCCGAAAAACCTCACGGCGGAGGCGCTCGGCCAAGGCGAGCGCCGACGGGCCCTCGGTGGCGGGCAGCAGCACCGCGAACTCGTCGCCACCATAGCGGGCGACGGCGTCGCCGGCGCGTGGCAGATGGTCGGCGAGCGTCCGCGCCACCCGCCGCAGGCACTCATCGCCCAGCTGGTGGCCGTAGGTGTCGTTGTAGGTCTTGAAGCCGTCGACATCCACCATGACCAGCGCCAGCGGTCCGCGCGCCCGCGCCGCGCGTCGCCACTCCTCGTCGAGCACGTGATCGAACCGACGGCGATTCGGGATGGTCGTCACGGGGTCCAGGTAGGAGAGCTCGACCAACAGCCGATTGGCGCTTTCGAGCTGGCGCGTGCGCGCGGCGACCAGTTCCTCCAGCTCCGTCTCGCGACGGGCGTGAGCCGCGGCGCGCGCTCTCCAGGCGGCCACGACGAGCGCGGCGAGCAGGGCGGCGAGCAGACCACGCACCCAGCCGCGCTGCCACAGCGCTGGCTCGACCTCGAAAGCAAGCGTCATGGGACCTGCGAGATTGCCCGAGGCGTCCCGCCCCCAGACCTCGAAGCGGTACTCCCCCGGCGCCAGCGCCGAGAATTCCCGCTCCGGGTCGCTCGACCAGTCGCCGAAGGTCGGTTCCAGGCCATCGAGCCGTGTCCGGTAACGGGTATATTCCTCGCCGAAGAAGCTGAGGAGCCGATACCTGAATCGGACACGCCGCCGGTTCGGACTCAGCTGCCCACCGTCGGAGAGCACGTCCGGAGTCGCTCCGAGGCTCGTCGCCGTGAGAGTCAGACGCTTCGGCACCCGATCCACCGCCTCACGGGCAGGATCGAGCGCCGTGCCGCCGCCGACCGTGCCGAACCAGATCCGACCCGCCGTGTCGGTCGCGACGGCACCCCGGTTGCCTTGCGCGCTCGGCAGCCCCTGATGCACGTCGAAGGTCTCGATCGTGAAGCGACCACCGGCGGGCACCAGGCGTGCTACTCCGCGGTTCGTGGACAGATAGAGCCGCCCGCGGAGATCCTCGGCGAAGGCATACACGACGTCGTTGGGCAGCCGGCCGTCGGAAAGCTCGTCGAGGTGAACTGGCCTCGCATCTGGATTCGCGAGGTCGAGCCGGTAGGCCCCGCCGCCGTCGGTGCCGAGCCAAAGGACGCTACGGCCCGTCGCATCGGTCGATGGGTGGAGCGCGTGCACGGTCGGATTGCGCAGGCCCTGGTCGGGGCCGTACTGCCGCCACCGCACGCCGTCGCCGCGGTAGAGCCCCTGCGTGGTCCCGACCCAGAGCTCGGCCGGGCGGCCCTCGCGCCGCGACTCCGCGAGTGCCACGATCGAGCCGCGCGGGTCCCCTTCGCTCCGGTCCTCGCGGCGAAAGGCCACGCCATCGAAGCTCGCCAAACCATCGCGGGTGCCGATCCAGAGCGCCGAGCGCCCGGTGGCATCGGTCCGCACCAGCAGGGCCTGTACCAGATCGTTCGGTAGCTCGCCGCGCTGCGCCGAGTAGTGACGCCAACCACGGCCGTCCCACCGCGACAGACCGCCGTTGCGGGTTCCGACCCAGAGCTCTCGCCGCCCGTCGCCTCCGGTCCAGGAGGCGAGCGCCAGGACGCTGTCGTTGGCGAGCGCTCCCGACGCGCGATCGAAATGAGTCCAGCGCCCCGCCTGCCAACGGGCAAGGCCGCGACCATCGGTCCCCAGCCAGAGGGTCTCTCCGTGGCGCGGATCCTGCTCGACGAGGAGCGCCGTCACCGGCAGGCGCGGCGTCGCCTCGACCGGCAGGAAGGCCCGCCAGTAGCCCTCGACCACGCGAATCAGGCCGTGGTTCCGGGTGCCCAGCCAGAGCGCCGCCGCGCCCTGGTCGGCGCGGGTCTCGAGCACGCGGTAGACGGCGCCCGAGGCGAGGTCGGAGCCCAGCTCGAGCTGGTCGACGCGCCCGTCGCGCCAACCGTTCAAGCCGCCGCCGTCCGTGGCGATCCAGACCTGCCCCGGCTGGATTCCGGGCGCCAAGTCGGTGACGAAGAGATTCGCCAGCCCATCTTCCCTGCCGATCCAGCTCCACTCCCCCGCACGCCACCGAGCGATTCCCTCGCCGTAGGTCCCCATCCAGAGCTCGACACCGTCGGCCCCGCGCACCTCGAGCAGCGCGCTCGCCGAGACTCTCGGCGCGCCGTCGGGCGATTCGAAGCGGTCCCCCTTCGCGCTGAGACGCACCGGCCCTTCTCCGGTCGCCGCCCAGATCTCTCCCCCGGCGGCGCCGTCACGCCAGAGCAGGTCCCAAGCGCGCGGCGAGGGCAGGCCCTCGGCGAGACCGTAGCGTGTGATCTGGCCGTCGCGCAGGTGGGCGACGCCGTCGTCGTGGGTGGCGACCCAGAGCTCGGGCCGCCCCTCCCGCTCGACGGCGAGCAGCGCGTTGATTCGCTCGCCGAGGGCGGTTGGGCCCTCCGGGCCGAAGATCGACCAGGCGCCCTGGTGGAGCCGGAGCAGGCCCGCGCTCTGCGTGCCGAACCAGAGCGCGCCGTCGGAAGTCTCCGCGATGGCGCGCACGAAGTTCGAGAGCGACCGGGTGGGCAAGTCGACGGCAGTCCAGGCGCGACCGTCGTAGACGGCCGCGCCGTCCTGCGTACCGACCCAGAGCCGCCCGTCGCTGGCCAACAACAGCGCGTGGACCGTGCTGTGGGGGATGCCATCCTGCACCAGAAAGACGCGGTGGGCCGGCCGGCCGGATTCGAACAGGCGCGGCTCCGGAGCCGCGTGGACCGCGCACGCGACGAGACCGGCCGCCAGGGCGCGGCCCATCGCACGCCGTCGTCGCGGCCGCCGCTCCCCCGATCGGCAGGTCGCCATGGTGACGGAAGGCTAGCCCTGTCCGCGCCCGGCGTCGAGCCCCCTCCGCGGCGAGGTTCCGGGAGGCCGCGGGCAGGGGGGGCTCCGCTAGGCCGCCCGCGTGAAGAGCCGCTGAAAGTTCGCTCGGGTCGACTGCGCCAGCTCTTCGAGCGGCACCGCCAGCTCCCGAGCCAGCCGCTCGGCCACCTCGACGACGAAGGCCGGCTCGTTGCGGCGGCCCCGGTAGGGCACCGGCGCGAGGTAGGGCGTGTCGGTCTCGACCAGCAGGCGGTCCGGCGGGATCCCGGGTAGGACCTCGCGCACATTGTCCGCGCGGGGGAAGGTGATCATGCCGGAGAAGCCGAAGTAGTGTCCGCGCGGCGCGAGGGCGCGCGCCATCTCGACTCCTCCGGCAAAGGAGTGGAGATCGCACACTAGCCGCTCGAGCTCGGGCCGGAGGAGCATGGCGACCATCGCGTCGTTGGAGTCCCGATTGTGGATCACCGCCGGCAGGTGGAGCTCGACCGCCAGGCGGAGCTGGAGCTCGAGCACCCGCTCCTGAACCTCGCGCGGACTGTGGTCGTAGTAGAAATCGAGCCCGCACTCCCCCACCGCGACAGCGCGCGGGTGAGCGAGCAGCGCGCGCAGCCGATCTTCGTCTCCCTCCCGCCAGCTCGCGGCTTCGTGGGGATGGACGCCGAGCGCGCACCAGACGCCGGGCTCCCCTTCGCAGAAACGGAGCAGCTCGGCCGCCTCCGAGAGGCGGATCGCGGGGATCAGGAACCCGGTCACGCCTCGCGCCCGCGCGCGGTCGAGAACGGCGACGCGCTCCTCGGCATCGAAGTGTTGCAGGTGGCAGTGCGAGTCGATCAACATCGGCGGCCGTCCGCCGCCACCAGCGCGCTCACTTGACGCGAGTTCCCGGTGCTGAGCCCCCGACGTGAGGCCGCAGCAGGATCGGCCTACCCTCGCCATCGGTGGCCGCCAGCACCATGCCCTGGGACTCGTGCCCCATCAGCTTGGCCGGCTTCAAGTTCGCGACCAGAACGACCTCGGAGCCGACGAGCTCCTCCGGCCGATAGGCCTTGGCGATACCTGCGAGCACCTGCCGCGGACGCTCTTCGCCGACGTCCACCATCAGCTTCAGCAGCTTCTCGGACTTGGGCAGGTTCTCGCAGCTGAGGACGCGGCCGATTCGCAGGTCCACGCTCGCGAACTGGGTGATGTCGATCTGACCGGCCGGGCTAGCGGGCCTCGGCTCGGCAGGCGGCGCTTGGCTCGGACCGCTCGCTGGTCCGTCCGGAGACGGCGCTCGGGCGCTCTCGCTGGGCGCGGACACGGGTGCGGTGATCTCGGACATGAACTTCTCCTTGTCGATCCGGGGGAAGAGGGGCTCGAGCGCGGGCAGCTCGCGGCCAGTGGGAAGGCCGCCCCAAGCGAGCGCCTCCAGGCCTACGGGCCCGGCCTCGGCGCCGATCGCCGCGAGCACGCGCGGCGCCACCGACGGCAGGAAGGGCAGCAGCCCGGTGGCGACGATGCGGACGCTCTCGAGACCATTCCAGAGAACGCGCGAGAGCGACTCGGTCGGACCCTCGGACTTGATCCGCTTCCACGGCTCGCGCGCCACCAGGTACTGATTGGCTTCGGCGAGGAGCCGCCAGAGCGCTCGCAGCGCGGTCTGGAACCCCAGCTCGTCCATCGCCTGGCGGTACTCGGCAACCACCTCGCGCGCGACCGGCAGGAGCGGGTTGTCGTCGCAGGGCACCGGCGGCGTCTTGCCGCCGAAAGCGCTGCGCGACATCGTCACCAGCCGGCTCGCGGTGTTGCCGAGGTCGTTGGCGAGGTCGCTGTTGTAGCGGTCGGCGAAGGCCTCGTCGGAGAAGCTCGCGTCCTGCCCGAAGACCATCTCGCGCAACAAGAAGTAGCGCAGCGGATCCGGTCCGAACCGTTCGACCAGATGATCCGGCCGAACGACGTTGCCGACCGACTTCGACATCTTCCGCTCGTCGCGCAGCCACCAGCCGTGGGCCCAGACCGTGGTCGGCAGGGGCAGGCCCGCCGACATCAGGAAGGCGGGCCAGAAGACGGCGTGAAACCGGACGATGTCCTTGCCCACCAAGTGGATGCGGACGCCATCGGACTCCCAGTACCGGCGATAGAGGGCCGCTTCACTCTGCGGGCCGCCGAAACCGAGCGCCGAGACGTAGTTGGTCAGAGCGTCCAGCCAGACCCAGACGGAGTGGCCGGGATGGTCGGGAAAGGGCACTCCCCAGTCGAGCGCGAAGCGGCTGATCGAGAGGTCCTTGAGGCCCCCCTCGACGAAGGCACGGATCTCGTTGAGCCGCGTCTCGGGCCGGACGAACTCGGGATGGTTCCGATAGTGGTCGAGCAGCGGTCGCTCGTACTTCGAGAGACGGAAGAAGAGATTCTCCTCGGACTTCCACTCCGTCGGCGTGCCGTGGTCGGGACAGAGGTTGCCTGGCTGGCCGAGCTCCTTTTCGGTGTAGAAGGTCTCGCACCCACTGCAGTACCAACCCTCGTGGCTGGCGCGGTAGATGTCCCCGGCGGCCTCCATCCGGCACAAGATCTCGGGCACCGCCCGCTCGTGCCGTGGTTGCGTGGTGCGGATGAAGTCGTCGTGAGAGATCCCGAACAGTCGCCACAGTTCGTGATAGCGGGCGACCACGCGATCAGCGAGCTCGATCGGCGCCACCCCCTCCTTGCGCGCCGCCCGCTCGATCTTCTGGCCGTGCTCGTCGGTGCCGGTCAGGAACCGGACGTCGTCGCCCGCCAGCCGCCGGTAGCGGGCCAAGGTATCGGCGACGACGGTGGTGAAGATGTGCCCGACGTGGGGCAGATCGTTGACGTAGTAGATCGGTGTGGTGACGTAGAAGGTACCCATCGGGCTTCCGGCAGACAGTCTAGCAGCGGGCCGTCGCGCTCACTGCGTGTCGAGCTCGGCCGAGAGGTAGAGATAGCGCGCGGCGCAGTACGCGCACTCGGCTTCGATCTTGCCGTCGGGGTCGGCGACCTCGGCCCGCTCCTCCGCGGTCAGGGTCACCAGGTGGTCGAGCAGCGTCTCGCGGCTGCACGAGCAGCGAAAGCGGACCGGTAGCCGCTCGAGCCGCTCGACGTCCAACCCGGCGAGCACCGCCGTGACGACCCCCTCCACGCCACCGGCTTCCAATCGTCGGCTCACGCCGGCGACGGCCGAGAGGTTCTCCTCCAGCCGCTCGACCACCTGGGGCGCCGCATCGGGCATCACCTCGACGATCATGCCGCCCGCGGCCCGCACCCCCTCGGGCCCTTCGAGCACGCCCACCAGCACGGCGGAAGGAGTCTGCTCGCTCTGGTCGAGGAAATGCGCCAGGTCGAGCCCGATCTCGCCCGTCTGCAGCTCGACCTGGCTCTCGTAGGTGGAACCGTCGGCGAGGTCGCGCACCACGCGCAGACGCCCCTTGCCCACGGCGGCGCCCACCGGCAGCTTGCCCGGCGGCGCCGCTGCGGGCAGGTCGACCCGCGGCTCGGCCACCAGCCCGCGGAGATTGCCCGCGTCGTCGGCCTCGGCGAGGACCTTGCCGAGCGGCCCGTCGCCGGTAACGACGACGGTCAGCCTCCGGCAGGCACGGGCCGAGAGGTGGAGCAGCAGGCTCGCTCCGGCGAGGGCGCGTCCCAGCGCGGCCGCGGCCACCGGCGAGAGATCGTGTCGGAGCCGCGCCTCCTCCACCACCGGCGTGAGGTCGACGGCTCCCCAGCGCAGGCCAGCGGCTCCCGCTACGCCCAGCTCCAGCCGGCCCTCGACGCCGAACCGCGGCTCTCGTCCGTCGCGTGCGACTCTCGCCATGCAGCTTCATCTCCCCACTGTCGCGGCGGCCGCCCGACCTGCCGCTGGGCCGCGCAACCTACCACGCGCCCCGCTCGCGCAGCGAAAGCCAGCGACCGACGCCGCCCAGAATCAAGTGATCCACCAGGCGGATGCCGACCACCTCTCCAGCCTCGGCCATCCGGCGCGTGAAGGCCAGGTCTTCGGCCGAGGGAGAGGGATCACCGCTCGGATGGGTGTGGAAGAGCAGGCAACCGGCGGCCCCATGGAGCAGGCCCTCTTTCAGGATCTGTCGGGGCTCGACCGCGGCGCGATTCAGGGTCCCCCGATAGAGCTCTCGTTCGGCCACCAGCCGGTTGCGGGTGTCGAGATAGAGAGCCCCCATGACCTCCTGGTCGCGGACGGAGTAACGCAGCGAGAGGTAGCTGGCGACCGCTGCCGGGTGAGCGAGCGGCGCGCGCTCGATCGACTCGGCGCGCGCCAAGCGCCGCCCCACTTCGGCCGCGGCCAGGAGCGCCGCGGCCTTGGCGCCGCCCAACCCCTTGCGCAGCAGCGCCGGCGCGCCGGAGGCCGCGAGCCCGGAAAGCCCCCCGACGGCGGCGAGCGTCTCGCGCGCCACCTCGAGAGCGGACGCCCCAGGACGCCCGGTGCGCAGCAGCACCGCCACCAGCTCGGCGTCGCCCAGCGCCCGTGGCCCCTGGGCGAGCAGGCGCTCGCGCGGCCGCTCGTCGGCCGGCAGCTCACGGATCAGCTGCGGCAGCGCCACGCCGCGAGCTCCGGACCCAGCTGCGGCAGGATCTCCGCGGCGGCGCCGCGGTGGACCCGCGTCGCCAGCGCCGAGAGCGCCGTCTCCTCGCGATTGACCTCGATCACCCCGGCGCCACGCCGCGCCGCGATCTCGATCAGGCCGGCCGCCGGATAGACCTGCGCCGAAGTGCCGACGACGACGAGCAGATCGCAGTGGAGCGCCGCGTCGAAACCTCTCTGCCAGGCCGCCGGCGGAAGCCCCTCACCGAACCAGACCACGTTGGGGCGCATCGGCCCGCCGCACTCGCAGCGCGGCGGCTCCTCCGCCCGCTCGACTCCCCGCTCGATCGCTCGCTCCATCACCGTCTCCTCTCCACAGCGCGCACAGCGCGCGGTCCAGATGTCGCCGTGCAGCTCCACCACGTCGCGGCTCCCCGCGCGCTGGTGGAGGCGGTCGACGTTCTGAGTCACGACGAGGAGAGACGGGAAACGGTCCTGCCAGCTCGCGATCGCTTCGTGGGCGGCGTTGGGCCGGGCGGCGCGGATCCTCTCGAAACGCCAGCGGTACCACCTCCAGACCACCGCCGGCCGCGCCGCGAACGCCTCGGGTGAGGCGAGATCCTCCGGCCGGAAGCTCTCCCAGAGGCCCCCCGGGTCCCGGAAGGTAGGAATCCCGGACTCCTGGGAGACCCCCGCGCCCGTGAAGACCACCACCCTCGGCCGCTCGCCGCTCACGCCCGCATTCTCCCCCGCCGCCGCCTCTGACGGCGACGGCGAGCTCCAAGTCGAGGCCGCGGCAGCGCGACAAGAACCAGCGCAACTGCTGCAAGGAATGGATCTTGGCGGAGTCTCGGAAGCGATCATCGGCACCGGGTACGGCACCGGGTGCCAGCTGAGTTCTCCGACCTGCCGCCTCAGGTGCCAGCCAAATGGGCGGGCTCCTAATAGCTGGCGCGGTGGAACCAGTAGTAGCAGAAGTCGACACCGAGCAAACCGGCGAACCAGACCGGCCAAGCCGAGCCATCGAGCTCGAACAGCGCGAAACGCTCGCAGATCAGCTCGTAGCCGGCGAAGAGCGCCGTCTCGGCGAACACGCCGACCACCTGCTGGATCGTCCCGCAGGCGAGATCGTTCAGCGAGTCGCTCAGCCGATTGAGCCGCCGCCGCTCCCGCCGCTCGTCGGAGCTCGGACCAGCGACCGCCTGTTCTCGCTGCGACCCGCGCGTTCGTTCGGTGACTTGCTGGACGCACCGCCGCGATACGCTCCTGCCGTGGCTGGAGCGCTGTCTCGTTTCTACGACCGCTTCGTCCTGCCGCGGGCGGTGGACTTCACTTGTGGCCGCCGCCAGCAGCTGCGGCAGCGGCAGGGCGTAGTGCCCGCGGCGGCGGGGGTTGTGCTCGAGGTCGGGTTCGGGACCGGTCTGAACCTCGCCTTCTACGACCCGGACCGCGTCGACCGGTTGCTGGCGCTCGAGCCCGGGGACGGTATGTGGACGCTGGCGCGGCGACGGATCGCGGCCAGCGCGGTGCCCGTCGAGCGGCTCGCCGAAAGGGCCGAGCGGATGCCGCTCGAGGCGCGGTCGGTCGACTGCGTAGTCGTCACCTACACCCTCTGTACGGTTCCCGACGCCGCGAGCGCCATCGCCGAGATGCGGCGCGTGCTGCGGCCCGGCGGGCGGCTGCTCTTCTGCGAGCACGGCGCCGCGCCCGAGGAGCGGGTGCGCCGGTGGCAGCGGCGGTTGGATCCCCTCTGGGGGCTGTTCTCGGGAGGCTGCCATCTGGGCCGGCCAGTCCCCGACCTGCTCCAACGCGGCGGCTTCCGGGTGGTCGCGTTGGAGGCCCGCTACCTGCGCGGCTGGCGGCCGGCGAGCTACAACTTCCGGGGGGTCGCCGAACCCGCCTGAAGGGCGGACGCGGGTGGCCCGAGGGGCGCGGGAATCGGCTGGCACCTGGACGGCAGCTGGCACCTGGACGGCAATCGGCTGGCACCTCGACGCGGCGCGGGGCTTGGATCGGAGAGAATCATGACCGTGGAAGACGAGGGTGACCTCCGCGCGGCGATCGTCCGGGTCTGTCGGCTGCTCTGGGAGCGCGAGCTGATCGGCGGGAGGGAGGGCAACGTCAGCGCCCGCGCGGGAACCGGCCGCCTGCTGGTCACCCCTGCCGGTCGGAGCAAGCGCGACCTCGCGCCGGACGATCTCGTCGCGGTCGACCTCGAGGGCCGGCCTCTGGCGGGGGCCGCCGGATCGCCGTCGAGCGAGCTCGCGCTCCACCTCGCGGCCTACGCCGCGCGGCCGGAGATCGACGCCGTGGTGCACGCCCACCCGCTCGCCGCCCTGGCGCACGTCCTGGCCGGTCGGCCGCTCGAGATCACGGTGCCCGAAACGGGCTTCGCGCTCGGCGCGATCGTGCCGGTTGCTCCGTTCGCCGAGCCCGGAAGCCCGGCGGTCGGCGCCAGCGTCGCGCCCCTGCTCGCCGCCGGGCACGACGTCGTGCTGCTGGATCGCCACGGTGCCGTTGCCGTCGGCTCCGATCCGCTCACCGCCGCCGATCTGCTCGAAACGGTCGAGCGAGCCGCCCGCCTCTCCCTCTGGACCCGTCTCCTCGCCCGACCCTGAGACTCGCTCGGTCCTAATCGCCGCCCTCCCAGTTCCCGTCCACTTCGATTGACCGCTCCCGAGCCCCCCTGCTAGAAAGCCGCCGCCATGCCCAACCTGCCCACCAATTTCGGACTCCTGCCACCCGCTCTCTCGACCTACGTGACCAGCCCGATCGTCGTGCTGCCGGTACCCTTCGAGCGGACCACCTCGTACTGCAAGGGGACCGCTGCCGGCCCCGCCGCCATCCTGCGCGCCTCCCAGTCGATGGAGCTCTGGGACGAAGAGCTCGGCGCCGAACCGGCCGAGGCCGGCATCGCCACCGAGCCCCCGTTCCTCCCCGAAGCCTTCGACATGGCGGCCGCCATGGCCGAGCTCGAAGCCGAGTGCCGGCGCCACCTCGAGGCGGGCAAGCTGCTGGTGACCCTGGGCGGCGAGCACAGCTTGACCATCGCCCCGGTGCGCGCGGCGAAATCGGTCCACGGCCCGATCGGCATCGTCCAGTTCGACGCCCACGCCGACCTGCGCGAGGAGTTCGAAGGGACCCCTTACAGCCACGCCAGCGTGATGCGCCGCGTCTACGACGAGGGCGTACCCTCGCTGCCGCTCGGCATCCGGTCGCTCTCCGCGCCCGAGGCGGAGTTCGCCAGAACGGCGCGGATTCCAGTCGTTTGGGGACACGAGCTCGAAGGCCTCGAGGCTCGCTTCGACTCGCTGCTCGATCTGTTGCCGGACAAGATCTACCTTACTTTCGACATCGACTACTTCGATCCGGCGCTGGTGCCGGCGACGGGCACGCCCGAGCCCGGTGGCGGTCTCTGGTACCCGACGCTCCGCCTCCTGCGCCGGCTCTTCGAGGCCAAACGAGTGGTCGCCCTCGACGTCGTCGAGCTCGCTCCGCTGGGCGGCCAGCCCACATCGGACTTCGTCGCCGCGAAGATCGCCTACAAGATGATCGGCTACTGGACCGCCTTCCGGCGGAGCTAGGACAGGGGGTAGTCCGGCCGGGCGAGCAGACGCCGGATCTGCAGCAGGTGCCGCCGCTCGTGGGCCGGGATCACCAGCAGGCCGGTCGCCACGGTGAGCAGCGGCAGGCCGCCGGCGAACGGGTTGGGGAACCGCACGCGGTGGAGATCCAGTCCGGCGGTCGCGCGGACCAGATCGCGCACCTCTGCCTGGGCGGCTCGGAACGCCTCGACCGTCTCCCGCTTCGGGCAGCGCGACGCCGGCGCGATCCGGCCCGGCGCCGGCACCTTGAATCGCGGCGGCGGCTCGAGCGTCCACAGGAAGAGGCGCCCCCCGGGTCCAGCCGCGAGCTCCGCGGCCGCTCGCGGCGCCCGTCGCGTCGCCAGCCGCTCCAGCCAATCGCGCTTCCGCCCGACCCCCGCACCCAGAGCCCGAACATATTCGCGATTGGCGCGGGCCAGGTGGTCCACGCACTGCCCCACCGACCAGCCGCGCCCGCCGTCCGGCTGCCAATCGAAGCTCGAATCGGCGACCGGCTCGACCAGATCCCCGAGCTCCCGCTCGAGACGATCCAGCTCGTCGAGCAGCGCCTGGCGGTCCGGGCCGACGCTCACGCCCAGCCCCGGCTCATCCGCAGAGGACCGAGCCGCCGTTGACGTTGACGATCTCCCCGGTGACGTGGCGCGCGAGCGGCGAAGCGAGGAAGAGAATCGGTCCGGCCACGTCTTCCGCGCTCGCCACCCGGTGCAGCGGGATCTGGGCGACGATCGAATCGTGCGCCGCCGGGTCGTCCCGCAGCGCCGAAGCCGACATCTCGGTGTCGACCCAGCCCGGGGCGACGCAGTTGACGCGAATCTCGGGCGCCAGCTCGACCGCCCAGGCCTTGGTCGCCGACTGCATCGCCCCCTTCGAGGCCGCATAGGGGCTGTAGAAGGGCTCGCCACGCTGCCCGGCAGTCGAGGAGATGTTGACCACCGAGGCGTTCTTCGACAGCCGCAGCAGGGGCAGCGCGTGCATCATGCACAGGAACGGCCCGCGCACGTTGATGCGCAGCGTCGCGATCATCCGCTCCTCGTCGAACTGCGACAGCGGGTTGTGCAGCCAGACGCCGGCGTTGTTGACCAGGCAGTCGAGCCGCCCCCACTCCGAGCCGACGAACTGGAACAGCTCCTGGATCTCCGCGGGCTCCATGAAGTCGCAGGGGAAGCGCCGGTGGTCGCGGCTGGAGATGGCGTAGAGCTCCTCGATCAGGGCCGCCGCCCGCTCCTCGCGCTCGCGATAGTGGATCATCACCGTCGCTCCCGCCTTGGCGAACAGCCGCGCGGTCGCGGCGCCGATGCCCCGCGAGCCGCCGGTGACGAGCACGTGCATTCCGGACAGGTCGATCATGCGCAGGCCTCCACTACCAGTGCGATCCCCTGACCGCCGCCGATGCAGGCCGAAGCGACGCCGCGCCCGCCCCCTCGCCGCCTCAGCTCCTTGAGCAGCGTCAGCGTGATCCGCGCCCCGGAGGCACCAAGCGGGTGGCCGAGCGCGATGGCGCCGCCGTTGACGTTCAACTTCTCCTCGTCGAGCTTCATCTCGCGGATCACCGCCAGGATCTGCCCGGCGAAAGCTTCGTTGATCTCGATCAGGTCGAGATCGCCGAGCGTCAGCTCCGCCTTGGCGAGCGCCGCCGCGATCGCCGGCGCGGGACCGATCCCCATCCGCGACGGCTCGACCCCCACGACGGCCCAGGAAAGCAGCCGGCCGAGCGGGCGAGCCCCGAGCTCGCGCGCCCGCTCTTCGGTCGTCAGCAGCAGCATGGCGGCGCCGTCGACGATGCCGGAGGCATTACCGCCGGTGACGAACCCCTCCGGGTCGAAGGCGGTCGGCAGCTTGGCCAGGCTCTCGACCGTCGTCCCCGGCCGCGGATGCTCGTCGGCCTCCACCAGCTTCGCCCGCTTGCCCTCGCCCACGGTCACGGCGACGATCTCCTCGGCCAGCCGACCCGCCGCGATCGCCGCCGCGGCGCGCTCCTGCGAGCGGACCGCGTACTCGTCCTGCTCCCGCCGGGTGATGCCGTAGTCGCGCGCCAGGTTGTTCGAGGTCTGGGCCATGAAGTAGCCGCAGTACGTGTCGAGCAGCGCCACCATCAGCAGGTCCTGCAGCTCGGCGTGGCCGAGGCGCAGCCCGCGCCGCGCGCCCCAGAGCACGTGCGGCGACTGCGTCATGTTCTCCATGCCGCCGACCAGGCAGAGGCGCGCCTCGCCGGCGAGGATCATGTGGGCGCCGGAGATCACCGCCTGGATCCCCGAGCCGCAGAGCCGGTTGACGGTGAGCGCCGGCACCTCCTTCGGCACACCGGACCTGAGCGCCACGTGGCGGGCGCCGTAGATCGCGTCGCCCGAAGTCTGGAGCGCGTTGCCGACCACCGCGTGGTCGACCGTCGCGGGGTCGATGCCGGTGCGCTCGAACAAGGCCTTGGCCGCGCGCGCTCCGAGCTCCAGGGCCGAGAGGTCGGCGAAGGGACCGTTGAGCGCCGCCATTGGCGTCCGCACGCCATCGATCAGGACGAGATCGAGAATCTGGGTCAAGTCGAAGTCTCCGGGAGTGGCCGTCCAGCGCCCTTCGGGCGGGATCCGGTCCGCGCCGGACCGCCTTGTGGTCGCCGGCCAAGGCTATCGCAGATCGCGAGCCGCGCCCGCTGGCGGTCTCCCGGGCGAGGCCAGGTGCACGGCCAGACGATGGAAGGATCGGCGCAGCGGGCCGAGGTCCAGAGCGCTCGTCCGCCGGTAGGCCACCAGCGCTGCAATCAGCCCTCGCTCCGGATCGATCCAGAGCGAGCCGCCAGTGAACCCGGTGTGACCGTAGGCGCTCCGAGAAAGAGCGGCACCCGCCGATCCCGACCGCCGGCGGCGCGCCCACCCCAGGGCGTGCCGGCCCGCGGGACCCGCCAGGGCCCGGCGCACGCTCTCCGGCCGGAGGACGGTCCCCGGCGCCAGCCATTCGTGCCCGAGCACCAGGAGCGCCTCGACGGTCACGAACAGGCCCGCATGCCCTGGCACGCCGCCGAGAAACCGGGCGTTGCCGTCTTGCGGTTCACCCCGCCACCTGGCGTCGGCCCGCCGGAGGATCCGGATCCCCAGTTCGGCGGCCAGCTCGACTTCGCGCTCGCCGTCCAGCCCACATTCGACGATGCCCTTCGGCACGCCTGGCCGAACCGGGCCCTGGCGGATCGGCCCGGTGCTCGACGGCTCGCCGACTTCCCGGCCGAGGCGGAGCCCGAGCGGCGAGATGACCTCCGCGAGCAGGAGGTCGGCAAGCCTCGCGCCCGTTGCCGCTTCGGCGAGCAGCGTCCAGAGAATGAAGCCCAAATCGCTATAGGTCCCAGGTGGGGCCCCCAGCGGCGCTCGCGCGCCGAACCACCCGAGCAGGGCGGCATGCAGCTTGCCCGGCAACTCGAGAGCTTCGAGAGGAAACCAGGCCTTGAGACCGGACCGATGGCGCAGGAGATCCTCGGCGGTCCGATCGCCGAGCGCGGGTCGGGCCGCCGGCAGGACGTCGGAGATCCGGGTCGACAGCGGCAGCACTCCCGCCTGATCGAGGACCAGCGCCAGGGTGGCGACGAAGGGCTTGGTTAGGGAGGCTGCATCGTAGAGCTCGCCACCGCCGAGCGGCACGTCGGCGTTCCAGCAGAGCGAACCCGCGCGGGCCCGTGCAACTCGGCGCCCCGCCACCGAGACCGCGGCCTCGCCAGCGGCGAGCTCTCCCGCGCTCACCCGCCGGGTGAGAAACCGTCCGAGCTCCACATCCCCCCCGGTCGCTCCCGGCTGAGCGCGAGCTTGACCCCTCGGCCGGCCTTCCCTATCGTGGCTCACGATCCCGGGGAGCCTACCCCGGACTCCGAACTGCCATGCCCGCTCGCACACCCCGCCGACCTCTGGCCCACCGCTTCCGATGAGCCCGCTGCGCGCCGTGGTCGGCGCCGGCCCGCGGGCCGCCGAGGAGGCGCTGCTCACCGAGCTCGAGCGCCTGGCACCCCGCGCGGCCGGCGACCTCGGGGGGTGGCCCGGTCCGGTCCGGGTGGTCGTGCCATCGGGCTCCCTGCGCGGGCACCTAATGGCTACGCTCGCGCGCCGCCGGCCGGCGTGGCTGGGAGTCGAGGTGCTGACCTTGCGGCGCGTGGCGCTCTCCATCTTCGAGCGCGCCGGAGCGCCGGTGCCGCGCGGTGAGGCGCTGCTGCCGGTCCTGGTCCGGCGCGCCGCCCAGGCCGAGCCGCTCCTCGCCGGTCCACTGCAGACGCTCGAAGGGGGGTTCGCCCCTCTGGTCGCCAGCGTTCGCGACCTGCTCGATGCCGGCCTCGACGCCGTCCACGGCTCCCCGATGACCGAGCTGCTTCGGTCGGACGGCGTGCGGATCGCCTTCGCCGAACGGCCGCGCGCCGAAGCGGTCGTGCGGGTGGCCGAGCGCACCGCCCGGGAGCTCGAGCGCTGGGACGGCGCCGCCGGAGCGGCGATCTATCGGCGGGCAGCCGACCTCGCGGGCAGCGACGCGGCCTCCGTCCCGCCAGCGCGGGCCTGGCTCCTGTACGGCTTCGCGGACGCGACCGGCAGCGTCGTCGACCTCCTGGAGGCGCTCGGCCGCGCCGACAGCGAGACGCTGCTGGTCGTCGACCTGCCGGAGAGCGCGACCGGTGCGCCCCGCGACCCCGGCGAGCCCTTCGGCGCGGCGGTTCGCGGCCGGCTCCTGGGTGGGCGATCGTTGCCCGCGCCACGCGTGCTCCCGCGCGCGGAGCTCGACGCCTTCTCGGCGCTCGGCGAGCGGGGCGAGGTCGGCGAAGTGGTCCGGCGGGCGGGCAGCGAGCTCGCCACCCGGCCCGATCTCCGCCCGGAGTCGATCGGCATCGTCGCGCGGGACCTCGCGCCTTACCTGCCAGCGCTGCGCCGCGAATTGGAGCGCGCCGGCTTGCCGTTCTCGGTCGAAGGAGCTGGCGCCGCCGACCCCGTCCAGCGGACTGTCTCGGCCGCGATTCGCCTGCTCGATCGCGGCGTCGCCACGGAGGCCGACCTGATCCTCGACCTCGTCGGCGCGGCGCTCGAGCCGCCGGCGTCCGAGGCGGATCTGCGCGTGGCGCTGCGCAGGCTCGCCGTGGGGTCCCTCGGCGCGCTGGCTGAGCTCGGCGAGGCCCAGCTGCCGCCGGTCGAGCTCCCCTCGCGCGCCGTCGAGAACGAGGGCAACGGGGAACCGCGGATCCGCCGTCGCTGGTTGCCGCGGCCGACCCTGGCCGCGCTGGTCGGTCTCGCGGTTCGCCTCCGGCGGGCCCTGGAGCGCCTGCCGGCTCGCGGCTCCGCAGAGAGCCTGGTGCGTGGTTTGGCTCTCCTGGCCCATCGGGGTCTCCCCCCGGGAAGCGTCGCCTCGGCGTGGCTCTCGGGAGTCGCCGGGCGCCTTTCCGCCGAGCTGCCACGGGAGTTCCATCTCGGCCGCGACGAGCTCGCCGAGCTGGTCGCTCGCGCGGCCGAACGGGAGGCGCCCATGCGGCTCGGCGGTGTCGGCGGCGGCATCCAGGTCTTGACGGTGACCGCGGCGCGCGGCCGGACCTTCGAGCGCCTCTTCCTGATCGGCCTCCGGCGCGGCCTCTTTCCCCGCCCCGTCGGCGACGATCCGATCCTCCCGGACGCCGTCCGCCGCGAAGCGCGGCAGGTGCTGCCGGACCTGCCGGTCAAGTCCGAAGGCCACGCCGAAGAGCGCTTCCTGTTCGATCAGCTGCTGGCGGCGGCGCCCCGCTCGACGCTCTCGTTTCCTGCCGTTTCGGACGACGGCTCTACTCGCCTCCTCTCGCCCCTGGTCGACCGCCTGAGCTGGCGCGACGAGCGCACTCGGACGCTGCGCGAGCAGCTCCGCTCGCCGCTCCCGGCGGCACCACCCCGGGATCGGCCGGGCAGTCCGGAGGCCGCCGCGCGCGCGGCCGGGCTGGCACGAGATCGAAGGGCTTGGCTGCGCATCCTGCCGGCGGCGATCGCCGAAGCCCGCGCCGCGAGCCAGGTCGAGGAGAGCGATCGCCGTCTCGCCCGCTTCCGTGCCGCCGTGGTGGCCGAGCTCGATCCCGATCCCCGCAGCGCCGAGGGAAAGAGGCGCTGGAGCTCGCTCGGGCCCTACTTCGGTCGGGTCGGGCCACCCGCGGCGGAGCGGCTTTTCGTGACGCAAGTCGAAGCGCTCGTGCGCTGTCCCTGGCAGGTCTTCCTCGGGCGCCGGCTGGGTCTCGAGCCGCTGCCCGACCCGGGCCAGGCGCTGCCCGAGCCCCTCGACGCGTTGCGCGTGGGACAGGCGAGCCACGACTTGCTCGAACGGCTCGTGCGCCGCCGGCTGCCGGCGGCGAGTCCGCGAGAGCTCGCCGCCGCGCTGGCCGCGGGGGGAGTCGAGGTGGCCTTCCCGGAGCCGCTTGAGATCGCGCTCCTCGCCCGCGAGGTCGCCACCGAGGCGCTGGCCGACGCCGGGTTGTCGCGCTGGGGCTTCGAGTCGCTGCTGGCGGAGGCGCTGGTCGAGCGCGCGGAGGCGGCACGCGACGACTGGGGCACCGGTGCCCGCCGGGTGGTGGGGGTCGAGCTCGAGGGGGAGGCCGATCTCGCGCCCTGGGGGGTCCCGCTCCGCCTGGGCTTTCGCGCCGACCGGGTCGATTACGAACGGGACCGGGTGGTGCTCACCGATTACAAGACGGGCGCCGCCCGCGGACTCTCGAGGTTCGCCAAGAAGGAGCAGCTCACCGCCGCGGTCGCGACCGGCCGGTGGCTGCAGCCGGCGGTCTACGTCGCCGCGCTCGCCGGCGCCGCCGCCACCGGCAGGCTGCTCGCCCTCGGACCGGCTGACGATCCAGGCGCGCCCCGTGTCGCGGCGCTCGACGAGACCGCGAGCGGCGCCCTAACCGGCCTCGCGCGCGTGACCGCGATCGCCGCCGCCGCGCGCGGCGCCGGACGCGCGCTGCCGCGCCTGGTCGATCCTTCCGGCGATCAGAGAGGTCCCGCTTGCGACAGCTGCGAGCTGGTCGAGGCCTGTCTCCAGGAGGACTCTGGCGCCCGCCGGCGCCTCGCCCGCTGGGCAGCGGACCTGCGGGCCGCGCGCCGAGCCCCTGCCGGTGCGGCCGCGCGCGCGGAGGCCGAGCTCTTCCTCCTCCCCGAAGGCGAGAGCGACACGGCATGAGCGCCCGACCCACCGTGAGTCCACTCGCGGCCGATCGCGCCGCCCGCCGGAGCGCGCAGGTGGTTTTCGATCGCCCCGTCGTGCTCGAGGCGGGCGCTGGAACCGGCAAGACCACCGCGCTGGTGGCCCGCCTGCTCGCCTGGACCCTCGGCGCCGGCTGGGCCGAACTGCTGTCGCGCCGTGGCGAGCTCACCGACGACGCCGTCGCCGGCGCGCTGCTCGACGGCGTGGTGGCGATCACCTTCACCGACGCGGCGGCCGCCGAGATGGCCTCGCGCGCGCAGCTGGAGCTCGCCCGGTTGGCCGACGGGGGTGTGCTCGCCGAATGGCTGGAGCCGGCGGCGTTTCCCTCCGATGCCGAGACCCGCGCCCGGCGCGCGCAGGCCCTGCTCGCCTCGATCGACCGCCTCCGGGTGCAGACCATCCACTCCTTCGCGCTCGCCCTGCTGCGGGCCTACGCGCTCGAAGGGGGCCTGCACCCCGCCCTGGGCGTCGACCCCGACGAGGTGGGGCTGGCGGAGATCGTCGTCGAGGTCCTCGCCGGCGAGCTGCCGCAGCGCTATCGAGCGGGCGACCTGGCCCTTCTCCGTCTGTCGCGCGCGGGAATGGGCCCGGAGGCGTTGCGCGGCGCCCTGGTCGAGATGAACCGGCTCGGGCTGACCGGCGCCGCGCTCGCGGCCGATCCCTGGACGGATGTGGCCGCGGCGGCGGCGCTCGATCCGGCCGCCGCCGCGGCCGAGGAGCTCGCCACCGCTCTCGCTGGAGCCCGTTTCCGCGCCTCGGCGACCAACTCGCTGGCGCTCGCGGAGGCCCTGCCCCAGCTCGCGGAGGCGTTGGCCCGCACCGAGCGCTCGCGCTCCGGGCTCGCCGGTCTGGCGGGCGATCTGGACCGGCTCTGGCCGGCCGGTGCGCGCAAGCGGATCGCGGACTGGACCCGCGGGGCCTTCAACCAGAGCGAACGCGCACAGCTCGCGGACCTGCCCGCCGCGGTGCGCGCGGCCCGGCGCCTCGACCTCGCGCTGGCCCTGCTCGAACAGATCGACCCGGAGCTGCTGGACGCGGCGCGGCAGGTGCTGGGCGAGCTCGCCGCCGAGGTCGAGCGGAGGATGCGCCACCGCGGTCTCGCCACCTACTCCGATCTGCTCCGTCTGGCGGTCGACCTGCTGGCGATCCCGGCGGTGGCGCGCGAAGCCCGGCGCGGCATCCGCCAATTGCTGGTCGACGAGCTCCAGGACACCGACGAGCTGCAGTGCGAGCTGGTGGCGCGGCTGGCGCTCGAAGGACCCGCCGCCGAGCGCCCCGGGCTCTTCCTGGTCGGCGACCCGAAGCAGTCGATCTATGGTTGGCGCCGCGCGCGGCTAGCGAACTATCTCGACTTCGTCGACCGCGCGCTCGCCGGCGAGCGCGCGGCGCCGCTCTCGGCCAATTTCCGGTCCGCCGCCGGCCTCCTCGCCGAGGTCGAGCGCCTGGTCGCGCCACTGATGAGTGAGCCGAGCGACGTGGCGGCGCCGTTCGCGCCGCTCGTGGCGACCGGCGACCGCGTGCAGGCTCCCGGAGCGATCGAGTACTGGGGTGTCTGGGACGCCGGCTCGGACCGGCGCTTGCGGGCGGGCGAGGTGGCGCGCCGGGAGGCGGTGGCGATTGCGCGCGACCTGGCGGAGCGGATCCGCGCCGGCCACATCGAACCGAGCCAGGCGGCGATCCTGCTGCGTGCCACGACACAGATCGAGCGCTATCTCGAGGCACTGCGCCAGTGGGGGGTCCCCTACGCCGTCGAGAAAGACCGCAGCTATTTCCGCCGGCGCGAGACGATCGACGCGGCGGCGCTCGTTCGCGCGGCGCTCGATCCCGCGGATCGGCTGGCGCTGGCGGCCTGGCTGCGCTCCCCCTGGGTCGGCGTCCCCGACGCCGCCCTCTGGCCGCTCTGGCGGGAGCGGTTCCCCGAGCTGGTGGGGGCGGCGGTGTCTCCCGACGAGGTGACCTTTGCGCCGATCGAGGCCGCGATCGCCCGCGCCGCCGCGGCCACGCCCACCGACGATCCGCAGCTCGCGCCGCTCGCGGACTGGCCGCTCGCGCTCGGCGCCGCCGCGCGCTCGCTGCTCGAGCGGCGCGCGGCCTTTCCGCGCGAGAGCGCCGACGTCTGGATCGACGGGCTGCGCCGGGCCTTCCTGCCCGACCTGGTGGCCGCGGCGCGCTATCAAGGAGCCTACCGGCTGGCCAATCTCGACCGCTTCTTCCGCGAGCTCGGCGAGGAGCTCGAGCGGGGCGTCCCGCTCCACCGGCTGCTCGGCGAGCTGCGCCGCGTGGCGCGCGAGCGCCCCGACGCGCCCGAGAGCCGACCGCTCGAGGGCGCCGGCAACGCCGTGCGTGTCATGACGCTGCATAGCGCGAAGGGACTCGAATTCGACGAGGTCTATCTCGCGGCGGTCCACCACCAGCCGCGCGGTGCCGGGGCGCGAGCGGCGGTCGAGGCCGAGCGGGTCGGCGGCGCCTGGCAGTACCGGCTCTTCGGCACACCGTCGCCCGGCCTCGCGCCCGCCGCCGATCTGGTGGCGCGGATTCGCAGCGCCGAGCAGATCCGGTTGCTCTACGTCGGCGCCACGCGCGCGCGTCACCGGCTGGTCGTCTCGGGCGCGCTGCCGGCGGCGCCGGCGGAGGTGGATCCCGTCCGGGCAAACTCCCTCGCCGACCTGCTCTCCAGCCGCATACCGGAGAGCCTGCCCCCGGCCGCACTCGAAGCAGCGGGATTCCGCGACCCCCACGGGGCGCTCTGGCGTCGTCTGCCGCCGGCGGCCGATGAGCCGGAGGCTCCTCCTCTGGACGAGCGGGCCGGCACGCTGGTCTCCGAGCTCGCCTCCGAACGGGCGCTCGCCGAGCTGGCGGCCCGACGCGCGGCCGCTCTGGCGCACCGCGACCGGCCGCGCGTGGCGCGCGCCACCGAGGTCGCCGCGCTCGAGCTCGAGCCGGCGGACGCCGAGGCTGCACCGTGGCGCGCGGCACCGGTGGCCGACCGTTCGCGGCTCCATGCCCTGGCGCGCGGGACCGCCCTGCACCGGGCGCTGGAGCTCTCGCTGGCGGCCGAGGCCGATCCCGCGCGCTGGCGGGCCGCCACGCTGGCCAGCTTCGAGCGCGAGCTCGGCGACGCGGACGAGGAGGAGATCGCGGCGCTCGGCCGCGATCTCGACCGGCTGCTGCTCTCGGATTGCTGGACACGTCTGCGGGCGCTCGCGCCGCGGGTGCTCGCCCGCGAGCTGCCCGTTCTGCTCGCCGCCGACGCCAGCCAACCGCGGGACCCCCTCGAGGCCATCACCGGCGCGATCGACCTCGTCTACCTCGGCGACGACGACGGGCTCGTGGTGGCGGACTTCAAGAGCGACGCCGTGGCGGAGACCGGCGTGCCGGCGCTGGTCGAGCGTTACGCGGCTCAGCTCGCGCTCTACGCGCGCGCCGTCGCGGGGGCGCTCGGGCTCGACCGGATGCCCGCCACCGAGCTCTGGCTGCTGTCACTCGATCGCATCGTGCCGGTGGCACCGCCGCAGCTCGTTGACCCGCCCGCGCCGCCCCGGTAACCTGCGCCGGACACCGGAGGATGACTTGTCGCTGACGTACTCGAACTACCTCGCGCTCGACGAGTTGCTCGCCTGCCAGCGCCCCAAGTCGGAGGGGCCGGAGCAAGACGAGATGCTGTTCATCGTCATCCACCAGGTCTACGAGCTCTGGTTCAAGCAGATGCTGCACGAGCTCGACTTCCTCGCCGCCCGCCTCGATGCCGACGACTTGCCGGCGGTCTACGCGACGCTCAAACGGATTCTCACCGTCCTCAAGGTCCAGGTGGCGCAGATCGACATCCTGGAGACGATGAGTCCGGTCTCCTTCCTGTCGTTCCGCAGCCGCCTCGAAGCGGCTTCGGGTTTCCAGTCGCCACAGTTCCGCGAGCTCGAGTTCGTGCTCGGGCGCCGCCACCGCGGAATGCTCGCCCACCACGCCGAGTCGCCGGCTCTGGCCACCCTGGAGCGCCGCCTCCGCGAGCCTTCGCTCTGGGACCACTTCGTCAGCTTCCTCGCCCGCCACGGCTTCGCGGTGCCACCGGCCCTGCTCGCGCGCGACCTCGCGACATCGAACCCCGAATGCGACGAGCTCCACCCGACGCTGATCGAGCTCTATCGCGGCCACCCCCATCTGGCGCAGATCTGCGAGCGGCTGGTCGACCTCGACGAGGGCATTCAGGAGTGGCGCTACCGGCACGTCAAGATGGTCGAGCGGACGATCGGCACCAAGCGCGGCACCGGCGGCTCGGCCGGCGCCGCCTATCTGCGCGGTACCCTCTTCGAGCCGCTGTTCCCCGACCTTTGGGCCATCCGCACGGAGCTGTGAGCGAGCCGCTCGCCGGTACGCCGAATCCCCTCGCGCCGCACTATGCGCGCTTCCGGGTGGCGCAGCGTCTGCTCTTGACCGGGCACTCCCACCAAGCCTGGCCAGACGTGGCGCTCGACGGCGTTCAGGCGGCTTTCGACGACGCGGCCGATGGGGTGGACGCCAAGTGGGAGCGGGCCTTCGCCAAGGCCGAGCGGGTGCGGGCGTCAGTACGCCTCTGGCTGAGCGATCCCGGAGGCGAGATCGCGCTCGGTCAGAACACCCACGAGCTGGTGCTGCGCTTCCTGTCGGCGCTCGATCTCGTGCGGCGTCCGCGGCTGGTGACCTCCGATGGCGAGTTCCACACGCTGCGCCGCCAGCTCGCGCGTCTCGACGAGACCGGCCTCCAGATCGAGCGAGTGGCCGTCGAGCCGGTCGCCACGCTCGGCGAGCGGCTGGCGCTCGCCGTCGACGACCGCACCGCCGCAGTGCTCGTCTCGGCCGTCCTGTTCGAGACCAGCCGGATCGTGCCCAACCTCGCCGCGGCCGCCACCGCCTGCGCGCGCTGGGGCGCCGAGCTGCTGGTCGACGCCTACCACGCGGCCGGCTGCCTCCCCTACCCGCTCGCCGAGCTGGGCCTGGCGGCGGCCTGGGTCACCGGCGGCGGCTACAAGTACCTGCAGTGGGGCGAGGGCAACGCCTATCTCCGTCTGCCGCCCCAGGCGGCCGCGATGCGACCGGCGCTGACCGGCTGGTACGCCGAGTTCTCCGACCTGGAAGCCGAGGCCGAACCGACCCGCGTCGCCTACCCCGCCAGCGCGGCGGCGCGCTTCGCCGGCGCGACCTACGATCCGGTCAGCCACTACCGCGCGGCGCGGGTCGCCGACTTCTTCGTCGACCGCGGGCTGAGCCCCGAAGTCCTGCGCGCCAACTACCGCCGCCAGGTCGCTCGCCTCGCCGCCGCGTTCGACACGCTCGACCTTCCCGCGGCCCTCGTCCGCAGGGACCGAGCGGTGCCGGTCGAAGCCCTCGGAGGCTTCCTCGCGCTCGAGTCGCCACGGGCCCACGCGCTCGCTCGTGCCCTCACCCACCGCGGCGTCGCGACCGACCACCGGGCCGACCGCCTGCGCCTCGGACCGGCTCCCTATCTCGCCGACGCCCAGCTCGACCGGGCGATGGAGCTGGTCGGAGAGGTCGCGCGGACATTGGACGATCCGAGTCGCTGAAGGGTGAATCGGAGTCGTCGCGCTCACCCATGGAACCCCGTCGACGACCCGCGCGGCACGAAGCGGTCAAGCCGCCGCCAGAGGCGACGCACGCGAGGATCCACGCCGCCGTCGCACGTATCCCCCGCGGCCGCGTCGCGACCTACGGCCAGATCGCCGCGCTCGCCGGCCTGCCCGGTCAGGCCCGGTTGGTGGGCTACGCCCTGCACGCGCTGCCCGCCGCGACCGGCGTGCCCTGGCAGCGTGTCGTCAACGCCCGCGGCGAGGTGAGCCGGCGCTCGGATCCCGGCGGCCACGAGGCGCTGCAGCGGGTGATCCTCGAGCACGAAGGAGTTCGCTTCGATGCTCGCGGGCGCATTCCTCTCGCGCGATTTCAGTGGCGCCCCCGCGGACGGCCGAGACGCGGGCCATGAGGAGTGGCGGCGGGCTCAAGGATGGCGCGTCGCCGCCGCGGTAACAGCGGCTGGAAACGACTCCAGACGCGAAACGAGCGCGGCGGCTAGGGCCGCGGTCTGGATTTCGCATCGCGCGCGCCCCGCATCCGAGCGCCAGAGCTCGATCTCCGCGATCAGGTCTTCGATCGCCAGCTCGCGTCCGCCGTGGAACGTGCTCGCGAGCACCGCCTCCTGCATCGCTGATCGGCCCGCGGCGAGCTCCGCGTCGAACATCCGGTCGATCTCGGCGCTGCGGGCCGCGATCCGCTCCTCGGGGATCCCGAGCAGGCGGAGGCTTACGAGGCTCGCGGCGACCACGATCTGCCGCGCCGCCCCGTAGGAACCCGCGAAGACGTCGCAGGCCTCGACCAGCCGGCGCGCCAGCTCGTAGCGAACCCGGTCATCCCCTTCCAGGCGAGCCGGATCGAGCGAGGCGGATGGCGGCTCCGGGGCGACCCGCCTCCCCGCTGACAGGCGACGCGCGACGTCGCTCTCGTCCCAGGCCGCGAGCTTTCGCGCGTCCGCGGCCGAGAGGCGCGCCCGCACCTCGCGCTCCAGCTCGCCCTCCACCGCCGCGACGGCGAAGTGCTCCGGCCAAGCCCGCGCGACCGCGTCGGCGAGCGCGGCCTCGCCGTGTGTTCGCGCCGCCGATTGCACGATGTCCCGCGCCCGCGCCACGAACCCGGCGGCTGCCGGGACCAGATCGGCCGCGAGGCGGCTCGCCACCACCGAAGTCGCCTCGAGGTCGTGCGTCGAGGGCACCTCCGGCCGCGCCGCCGGAGCCGCCACGGCCAGCGCCACGAGGGCGATCCCGAGACCGAGACGGAGCTTCACCAACGCCCCGAAGCCCCACCGCCACCGAACGAGCCGCCGCCACCGGAGAAGCCACCGCCGCCACCGAACGAGCCGCCGCTCCAACCGCCGAAACCTCCACCGGCGCCGCCGCCACCGGAGACCCAGGGTCCGCCGCCGCCGCGGAAGCCGCCATGTCGCCCCGCCCGCCGTGATGCGACGACGAGGAACACCACGAGCGCCAGGAGTGTCAGGGCGATCACCAGCCCGCTCGCGCCGCCCCGCAACGCGCGCGCTCCGCTCGCGGGGTCTGGCAGATACTCGCCGCGCACCGACTCGATCATCGCCGCGGCCGCCGCTTCGAGGCCGCCGTCCCAATCGCCCGCGCGCAGCCGAGGCACCAGCACCTCGTCGAGGATGACCTTCGACTCCAGATCGGTGAGCGCCCCCTCGAGCCCGTAGCCCACCTCGAGCCGCAACTGCCGATTCTCGACGAAGACGAAGAGCACCGCGCCGTCGTCCTGCTTCTCGCGGCCGACGCGCCAGGCCTGGGCGGTGCGCTGGGTCCAGTCCTCGAGCGCCTCACCCGCCGGCAACCGCGGCAGCACGACGACCAGGAGCTGAGACCCCTGTTCGCGCTCGAAGCTCTCGAGCAGCGCGTCGATCCGGCCCGCGGCTTGGGGTGAGGCGACGCCGACGCGGTCGGTGAACCACCGGGCAGGCGGCGCGGCCGGCTCCGGCGCCGCGTTCGCGGTGACGGCGACGAGCGCGAGCGCCGCCGCAGCGAGCCAGCGGCGGAAGGGCCCGTTCAACGGCGTCCTAGAACTCGACCTTGGGCGCCACGTCGGCGCCGGCGGCCGCCTGGAAGTAGGGCCGAGCCTGGAAGTGCCAGCCGAGCAAGCGCACGAACAGGTTGGTAGGGAACCGGAGCAGGCGCGTGTTGTAGCTCTGCGCCACCTCGTTGAAGTTGCGGCGCTCGACCGCGATCCGGTTCTCGGAGCCCTCGAGCTGGGTCATCAGGTCCCGGAACGCGATCGTCGACTGCAGCTCCGGGTACCGCTCCACCACGACCAGCAGGCGCGACAGCGCCGACGACAGCCCGTCCTGCGCCTGCTGGAACTGGGCGAATCGCTGCGGATCGTTGAGGATCTGCTCGGCCGCCTGGCCCGAGATCTGGCCGACGCGGCTGCGCGCCTCGATGACGTTCTGGAGCGTCTCCTGCTCGAAGTCGGCGGAGCCCTTGACGGTGGCGACCAGGTTCGGGATCAGGTCGGCCCGCCGTTGGTAGACGTTCTCCACTTGCGACCAGGCCGCGGTCACCGCTTGCTCCGCGCCCACCAGGCCGTTGTATTGGCCGACGCCCAGAAAGGCCAGGATTCCGATCACCGCCAGCGCGGCCAACCCACATCCGAGTGCCTTGCTCATCGTTCGCCGATCTCCTTCCGGAAGCTGTCCGCCGACCCGACAATCCGGCGCGCGGCGACGATAGCACCGCGCCGGGAGCGAGGTGCCGAAACCGCAAGATGCGGTATCCTCGGTCGGGTCAGGACACAAGATGTCGACGTCGCGCTTCCTCTCCCCGCCTCCCGAGGTCCGCCTCGTCCGCCGCTTCGAGCGCGGCTTCGACAACGCCGTCGCCGCGGCCCGAACCTGCTACTCGGCGAAGGGAATCGTGACTCCCGAGGAGGTTGCCGGCGACGGTCTGGAGCCCGGAGCGGCGGCGGCCAGACGCTCGAAGCGCGATCGCTTGGCGGCCGACATCTACGGCGCCGGCCACCACACCACCTTCCAGCACGTCCACTTCCAGTTCGCGTTGGCCAACGTCAGCCGGCAGCTGCTGTGGAGCTTCCTCCACGCGCACCCGTTCTACAACTCCGAGCAAGTCTCGCAGCGCTACGTCACCGTGCGGTCCGGCAGCTACGCCATCCCCGCGCTCTCAGGCGAGGCGCTGGCGATCTACCGCGCCACCGCCGACCGGATGGTCGCCGACTACGAGGAGCTGTCCCGGAGGCTGGTACCGGTCGCCGGGGCGGCCTTCTACGAGCGTTTTCCGGCGCGGCGGCACCAGGCCGCACGCTGGGAGAAGGAGATCGGCAAGCGGGCGCAGGAGGTCGCCCGCTACCTCCTGCCGGTGGCGACCTTCGCCTACCTCTACCACACCATCTCGGCGGTGACGCTCTTCCGCTACCGCCGCTTGGCGGCGCTCTTCGACGCCCCGACCGAGCAGCGCGAGGTGGTCGAACGCATGGTCGAGGCGGTCCTGGCGGTGGATCCCGACTACGCCCGCGTGCTCGAGGAGACGCTGCCACTCGAATCGACTCCGGAGCACCTGCACTACGAGGCGCTCGGCCGCGGTGGCCCCGCGCCCGGCTTCCGCCAGCGCTTCGACGCCGCGCTGGACGGCCGCGTCTCCCGCCTGGTCGACTGGAAGGTGTCGGCCGAGGAGACGGTCGCCACGGCGGTGCGCGAGGTGCTCGGCGCCGATTTCAGCGAGCTGTCGGACGACGCTGCCCTGCTGGCGGTGCTCGATCCGGCGCGCAACCGCTACCTGGGCGAGGCGCTCAACCTCGGGACCCACTCGAAGCTGGCGCGCTGCCTCGGCCACGCCCACTACACCTTTCGCAAGAAGCTCTCCCACACCGCCGACTCCCAGGACCAGCGCCATCGGATGACGCCGGCGTCACGGCCGATCCTGGCGGCGCAGGTCGACGACGAGCCGGATGTGGTCGAGCCCGCCCTGCTCGCCCGCGACGAGGGGTGCCGCCGTTTCTTCCACGACAGCTGCGCGCGCGCCTGGGAGGGGATGAGCCGGTTGGCGCGCCTGGGCGCCACCGCGGAGGTCGCTCACTACCTGTTGCCGAACGCCGTCGCGATCCGTTTTTCGGAGTCGGCGGACCTGCTGCATCTCCACCACAAGCACACCATGCGGCTCTGCCTGAATGCGCAGGAGGAGATCTGGCGCGCCAGCCTCGACGAGGCCGAGCAGATCGCCGCCGTCCACCCCCGCCTCGGCCGCTGGCTGCTGCCACCGTGCAGCCAGCGACATCGCGCCGAAGTCAGGCCCCCCTGCCCCGAGGGCTCGCGCTACTGCGGCGTTCCGGTCTGGAAGCTCGAGCTGTCCGACGTCCGGCGCTCGATCTGACCGGCGGAGAGCCCGCGGCGGCAGGGATGCCGCAGTCGTCTCACGGTCCGCGGCCTGCCGGCATTCTCGCGGGGCGCCGGACGGGGATGCGCCAGGGCCGCCGATCTCTGCGTAGAATGCCGGCCATGTCCCCGCGGGACGACGCCTCGGAGGAGGTGACGGATCTGCTGCGCGCCTGGCGCAGCGGGGACGAGCACGCCGACGCGCGGCTTCTCGAGCAGGTCTACGTGACGCTGCGCAAGCTCGCCGCCGCGCAGCTGCGGGGCGAGCGAGCCGGCCACACGCTGCAGCCGACCGCGCTCGTCCACGAGGCCTATCTGCGGATGCTCGGGCAGCGTGAGGTCGACTGGCGGGACCGCGCGCACTTCTTCGGCCTGGCCTCGGTGACGATGCGGCGGATCCTGGTCGATCACGCGCGCCGGCGGCGGGCGAGGAAGCGGGATCCCGACCAGCTCGATCCGCCGCTCGGCGTGGTGACCGGGGATGGTGAAGCGGTCGACCTGCTCGACCTCGACCGCGCCCTCGACCGCTTCGCCGAGCGCTTCCCGCGCCAGGCCAAGGTGGTCGAGATGCGATACTTCTCCGGCCTCGACCTGGAGGACGTGGCCGCCGCGCTCGATCTGTCCCCGCGCACGGTCAAGCGCGACTGGGGTTTCGCTCGCGCCTGGCTGCGCGAGGCGATGGCCGGCGCCGCGCCGTGAGCTCCGATCGCCTGCCCGAGCTGTTCTACGAGGCACTGGAGCTCGACGAGCGGGGCCGCGGCGCGCTGCTCGACCGGCTGCGCCGCGAAGAGCCCGACCTCGCCAACGAGCTCGCCCGGCTGCTGGCGGCTCCAGAAGCGGCGCCCTCTCCGATCGACGGCGGACCCGAGCTGCCGGCCGGTCTCGATCCGGCCGGCGACGAAATCCTGCCCGAGCGGGTCGGACCTTACCGGCTCGTTCGCCAGGTCGGTCGCGGCGGCATGGGGAGGGTCTTCCTCGCCGAGCAGGTGACGCCGGACTTTCGCCGCACCGTTGCCCTCAAGGTGATCGACCACCCCGGCCCGGACGCGGAAGCGGTCCGCCGCTTCCGCGACGAAGTGCGCATCCTCGCCTCGCTCGAGCACCCCGGGATCGCCCGCTTCCTCGACGGTGGCCAGAGTCCCGAAGGTGTCTGGTTCCTGGCGCTCGAGTACGTCGAGGGGGACAATCTCCTCTCCCACGCCCGCCAGCGCGCGCTCACGGTCGATCAGCGCGTGCGGCTCTGCCTCGCGGTCGTCGAGGCGGTCGCCTACGCGCATCAACGGGGCGTCATGCATCGCGACATCAAGCCGGGTAACGTGATGGTCGGGCGCGACGGCCGGCCCCGCCTGCTCGACTTCGGCATCTCGAAGCTCTTCGACCCGTCCCACCCGGAGGGGCTGACAACGACGCAGCACCCGATGGTGCCGCTGACCCCCGCCTACGCGAGCCCGGAGCAGCTGGCCGGCGGCATCGTAACCAGCGCCTCGGACGTCTACTCGCTCGGCGTCGTCCTCTACGAGCTGCTGACCGATCGCCGCCCCGGCACCGACCCGGGCTCGACCTCCGCCGGGTCCGGAATCGAGCCGCCGAGCGTCGTCGCTCGCCGCGTCGCCTCGACTTCGGGCCGGTCGCCGAGATCGGCGGCGGGGTCGTCCGGCGGCGCGCGCCAGCGCATCTCGAGAGATCTCGATGCGATCTGCCTCAAGGCGCTCCGCCGGGATCCGGCCGAGCGCTACGCCAACGGCAACGAGCTCCACGCGGACCTCTGCCGCTACCTGGACGGCGAGCGGGTCGAGGCCCGCGGCGGCGCGCGACGGTTGCGCGGTGAAGCCCTTCGCAGCCCGGCTCTCCGCCTCGCGGTCGCCGCGGCCCTGCTGGTCGCGTTCGCCTCGATCGGCGTCTGGCGGATGGCACGCCGCCCGGCGGCGGATGCCCCGCCGGCGGCCACGGCGGAGCCACGGCCCTTTCCGTTCGATCCGGTGAATCCTCCGCCGGTCGAAGAGTCCGAACGGAGGTTCTCGGAAGCGCCGGACGACGTCGTCGCCGGCGCGGCGCTGGCGCTCGGGCTGGCGCGCGAGAAGCGACTCGAAGAGGCCCGCCTGGTGGTCGGCCGACTGCGCCAGATCCCGCAACGGGAGCTCGATCCTCTGGCCGACTACGTCGAAGGGAGACTCGCGGTCCTCCAGAGCGAGTCCCAGCGGGCGCTCGTCTTCTACACGCGGGCGCTCGACCGCGCGACCGAGCTGGGACGCGCCGAGCTCGTGCCGACCCTGCGCTACGCCAAGGGCTCACTCCTCTCGACGCTCGGCCAGCGCGACAGCGGACAGGCGGAGCTGGTGACGGCCCACGACGAGGCGAAGCGCGCGGGAGATTCGAAGCTCCTCTACCGCATCCTCAACGAAGTGGCGGTGAATCACTTCCAGAGCGGCGAAATGGCGGCCGGAGAGGCGGCGCTGGAGGAGGCCCTGGGGGCGGGGCGCGAAGGGGGCTTGGTGCCCATCACGGCGCTCTCCAACCTGGCCGAAGTCCGGCTGCTGCGAGCGCGCCCGGATCTCGCCGAGCCGCTCGCCAGGGAGGCGCTCGAGCGCCGCCGGAGCTTCCCGAACGCGTCGCGCGAGGCGGACGAGCGGGCGCGGCTCTTCCTGATCCTGCGCGACCTCGGCCGCAGTGCCGATGCCGAGCCGGAGATCCGTGCGGCGCTCGCGCTCCTGGACGCTCCGGCCGACCTGGCCCACCGGTCCGCGGTCACCTATGCGCTCGCCCAGGCGAGGCTCGAGGACGGCAGGATCGAAGGCCTCGTCGACCTCGTTGCCCAGCTGGAGGGGGGAGCGCAGGAGACCCTGCGGCGACGTCCACTCGGATTCGCCCACCTGGTTCGCGCCCAACTGGCCGAGTTGCGCGGCGAGCCCGCCGAAGCGCGGCGCCGCTTCCAGGAGGCGCGGCGGCTCTTCCTGCTCGAAGGCGATCGCGATCTCGTCGCCCACGCGAGCGTGCTCCACGCGGAGGCGGAGGCCCGGGTGCTGGAATCCGGTGCCGCTCTGGCGGCGCTGGACGAGGGGCTCGCCGCGTTCGCCCCGGACACCGCCACCCTCCCCGCCTATGTCGGAGAAACTGTCCGCGCCCGGCTCCTGGCGGCGGATGGAGATCCCGCGGCTGCACGCGCGCGCCTGGCGGAGCTCGGACCGGACGTCGCCCGGACGCCCAGCGTTCGGCTGAAACTGGCATTCCTGATGGCGCGCGCGGAAGTTGCCGCCGCGCAGGGTCGTGCCACCGAGGCCAAAGCCGACCTGGAGCAGGCCCTGCAGGTTGCCGCCGCCAGCGGCCGGAAGGTCGTGGAGCTCGAGCTGCGCCTCGCGCTCGCGCGCCTGTCGGAGGCTCCCGATGCCACGGCCGCCCGCGAGCGGATTCGCCGCGAGGCCGAGGCCCTCGGATTGCTCTCGCTCTCGGCCCAGGCACGCCTTGGCGGCGGCTCCCCGGTCGCGTCGGGAAGTGGCTCGAGTGCCAGCCGGACCAGGGCGCTCGCCCGCGCCGCCTGAGCCGCTCGGAGCACCCGAACCGCGATCTCCAGCGTGCGGTGCGCCGCCCTCTCCGGCGGCGTGCGCGAGTCCAGCGCCCCGGATTGCGTCTCTTCGGGGCATGCTCGCTCGCGCCGTGACCGCCACCCCCTGGGGCATCGAAGCCCGTCCCGTCGAAGTCGAAGTCGACGTTCAGACCGGCCTGCCGCAGATCCAGATCGTCGGCCTGCCCGACGCCGCCGTGCGGGAGAGCCGCGAGCGCGTGCGCAGCGCCCTGCGCAACTGCGGCTTCGACCTGCCGCCCCGCGCGGTCACGGTCAACCTCGCGCCAGCGGATCTGCGCAAGGAGGGGAATCACCTCGATCTGGCGATCGCGCTCGGCTTGTTGGCCGCGCACGGTGCGCTACCCGAAAGCGCTCTCGCGGGCCGTTTCCTGTGTGGTGAGCTGGGGCTCGATGGCGCCGTCCGGCCGGTCCGCGGCGGCCTCGCGATCGCGGATCTCGCGGGCCGCCTGGGCGCCCGAGAGCTGCTGCTGCCGGAGCGCAACGCCGGCGAGGCGGCCGCGACCGATGCGCTCCCGGTGCTGGGTGTCGGCTCGCTCGCGGAGGCCCTCGGCCACCTGCTCGGCGAGCGCCCACTCACGCCCGCGCGCCCTGCCGACGGCGCTCCACCGGCGGCAGCGTCCGAGGTCGACCTGGCCGAAGTGCGGGGTCAGCAGACGGCCAAGCGGGCCCTCGAGGTCGCCGCCGCCGGCGGTCACAACCTCATCTTCGTCGGCCCGCCGGGCGCCGGCAAGACCCTGCTCGCCCGCACTCTCCCCGGCCTGCTGCCGGCGCTGTCTCCGGCCGAGGCGGTGGCGGTCACCAAGGTCCACTCGCTGGTCGCCGACGAGCCCCCGGCAGGGCTGCTGCGCCGCCGCCCGTTCCGCGCCCCTCACCCCGGCATCTCGACGCCAGGCCTGATCGGCGGTGGTCCGCTGCCGAGGCCCGGTGAGGTCAGCCTCGCCCATGCCGGTGTCCTCTTCCTCGACGAGTTGGCCGAGTTCCGCCGCGACACGCTCGAGGCCCTGCGCCAGCCCTTGGAAGAGGGGACCGTTTCGGTGGTTCGCGCCCGCGCCTGTCTGCAGTTCCCCGCCCGTTTCACCCTGCTCGCGGCGATGAACCCCTGTCCGTGCGGCCACCTCGGGGATCCCCGCCACCCGTGCCGGTGCCCCCTGCCAGCGGTCGAACGCTACCGGGCCCGCATCAGCGGGCCGCTACTGGATCGCATCGACCTCCACGTCGAGGTGCCAGCGCTGCGCATTCAAGAACTGCGCGAGACCCCGGCCGAAGGGAGCGCCCTCGTCGCCGCGCGCGTGGCGCGAGCCCGCGAGCGTCAGCGCGAGCGTCTGCCCGGCGACCATCCGACCCCGGTGAACGCCTGTCTCGACTCGGCCGGAGTGCACCGGTTCTGCCGGCTCGACGGGGCCGGCCGCGCCCTGCTCGAGAGCGCCTTCGAGCGGCTCGGGCTCTCCGCGCGCGCTCTGACCCGGGTGCTCAAGGTGGCTCGCACGATCGCCGACCTCGCCGGAGTGGCCGAAATCCAGCCGGCCCACGTGGCGGAAGCCATCCAATACCGTGGATTGGATCGGCGCCTGCGCGGCTGAGCCGCCCGGCCGATGCGGTAACCGCATGATCGACAAGAGGTTGACTTGATCGGCTCGATCAGTACAATTCCATCGATTCCGGTCCGGCCGTCTGTAACGCTCGCGTCACCCCGGTCCGTTCGGTAGGCGTGACTTCCGATCGAGAGAGAGAGGGAATGCAGAGGTTCCATACGCTCATCTTCGTCCGCGGCGACAGCTCCCAGCTCCGGAAGTGGCGGCTGGCGACTTGGCAGATCCTGGCGGGCGGAGCGGCGCTCACGATCCTCCTGCTGGCGGCGACACTCACGACTTGGTCCTACCTGACCTCGCGTGTCGACCACCTCGAGCTCGCCCGTCTGCAGGAAGAAAACGAGAAGCTCCGGCTGACCAACCAGTCCTTCGAGGCCCGGCTGCAGGGCCTGCACGCCCAGCTCGGAGAGCACGAGGACCGCACGCGCAAGCTCGCGATCGTAGCCGGCCTCGAGAACCTGGGCAGCTCGTCGGAAGGCGGCCTCGGAGGTGAAGTCCGCCTCGCCGCCTCACCCTCCGATCTCGCCCTCGCCGACCTCGAGCGCCGCTCCGGAGGGCTTCTCCAGACCCTCGACCGGGTGGAGTCCCGCCTCGGCGAGAACCTGAAGCTGATCTCCTCGACGCCCGCGATCACTCCGGTGGCCGGGATCCTGACCAGCGGCTACGGCATCCGGCGGGACCCGTTGACCGGTCAGCGGGCGCTGCACTCGGGCATCGACATCTCCGCTCCTCCCGGCGCGCCGGTCAAGGCGTCGGCGGCCGGCGTGGTGGTCAAGACCAGCGAGTACGGCCCCCTCGGCCGGGCCGTGTTCGTCGCCCACGGCTTCGGCGTGACCACGGTCTACGGCCACCTGTCCAGGATTCAGGTCTCGGCGGGCCAGAGGGTGGACCGAGGTCAGATCGTGGGCCTGGTCGGCAACACCGGACGCTCGACCGGCTACCACCTGCACTACGAGGTACAGATCGACGGCAAGTCGGTCAACCCGCTCGCCTACATGTTGGATCGCGGCCGCACGAGCGGCTGAACCGGCGCGCCGCTGCGGCGCGGAAGCGGGAAGAACCGCCAGCCGGTACGGGTTCTCCACCCGAGGGCGGTGTCCTGCGGCCGCGAGGCCGGCGCCGCCGCTCTGCTAGACTGGTCGCTGAGCGGCCCCGAGGCGGCGCCGTAACTCCTTTTCATTCAGAGAGATCGGGAATGCTCAACCGCGTCGTTACGAAGCTCTTCGGCAGCAAGCACGAGCGCGACGTCAAGCGGCTCCAGCCGCGGGTCGCGGCGATCAACGCGCTCGAGCCCGCGGCTCGCGCCCTCTCCGACGAGGCTCTGCGCCAGCGGACCGCCGAGCTGCGGGCCGAGCTCGCGGCGGGCAAGAGCCTGGATTCTCTCCTCCCCGCCGCTTTCGCGGTGGTCCGTGAGGCGTCCCGCCGGGTCCTGGGCATGCGCCACTACGACGTCCAGCTGATCGGCGGCATGGTGCTGCACGAAGGCAAGATCGCCGAGATGCGGACCGGCGAGGGCAAGACACTGGTCGCCACCCTGCCGGTCTACCTCAACGCGCTCGCCGGCAAGGGCGTCCACGTGGTCACGGTCAACGACTACCTGGCCCGCCGCGACGCCGAGTGGATGGGACAGGTCTACCGCTTCCTGGGCATGGCGGTCGGCGTGATCCAGCACGGCCTCACCGACGCCGAGCGACGCGCCGCCTACGCCGCCGACATCACCTACGCCACCAACAACGAGCTCGGCTTCGACTACCTGCGCGACAACATGAAGTTCGATCTCGCGGCGATGGTCCAACGGGGTCACCACTACGCCATCGTCGACGAGGTCGATTCGATCCTGATCGACGAGGCGCGCACCCCGCTCATCATCTCCGGACCCTCGGAGGAGTCGGTCGACAAGTACTACCAGATCGACCGCATCATCCCGAAGCTCGAGAAGGGCGAGGAGATCACGGAACCGGACGGCTCCAAGTACACCACCGGCGACTTCGTGGTCGACGAGAAGTCACACACCGTGGCGCTGACCGAGGATGGCGTGTCCAAGGTCGAGAAGCTCCTCTCCGTCGAGAACCTCTACGACATCGAGAACATGGACCTGCTGCACGGGGTCAATCAGGGCCTGCGCGCCCACCACCTCTATCACCGCGACGTCGAGTACCTGATCAAGGACGGCCAGGTGGTCATCGTCGACGAGTTCACCGGCCGCATGATGCCCGGCCGGCGCTGGTCCGACGGTCTCCACCAGGCGGTCGAGGCCAAGGAGGGGGTGAAGATCGAGCGCGAGAACCAGACGCTCGCGACGATCACCTTCCAGAACTTCTTCCGGATGTACTCGAAGCTCGCCGGCATGACCGGCACGGCGGTCACCGAGGCGGCCGAGTTCGAGCACATCTACAAGCTCGACGTCGTGGTCATTCCGACCAACCGCCCGATGATCCGCGACGACCGCGCCGACCTCGTCTACCGGACGGCGCGCGAGAAATGGGACGCGGTGGTCGAGGAGATCGAGGACTGCCACCGGCGGGGGCAACCGACGCTCGTCGGCACGCTGTCGATCGAGAAGAGCGAGATGCTCTCCGGCATGCTCAAGCGCAAGGGCGTGCCCCACGTGGTGCTGAACGCCAAGTACCACGAGCGCGAGGCCCCGATCGTCGCCCAGGCCGGCCGCAAGGGCTCGGTCACCATCGCCACCAACATGGCCGGACGCGGCACCGACATCCTGCTCGGTGGCAATCCGGAGGGGCTGGCGCGCTCCGAGGCGGACCCGGCCACCGAGCCGGAGGCCTTCGACGCCGCCCTCCAGAGCTACCGGGACCGGTGGGCCGAGGCGCACAGCGAGATAGTGTCGCTGGGCGGCCTCCACATGATCGGAACCGAGCGGCACGAGTCGCGCCGCATCGACAACCAGCTGCGCGGCCGCGCCGGCCGCCAGGGCGACCCCGGGTCCTCGCGCTTCTTCCTCTCGCTCGAGGACGACCTGATGCGGATCTTCGGCACCAATCGGGTCCAGGGCCTGATGGGCCGGCTCGGCATGCAGGAGGGGGAGGCGATCGAGCACGGAATGGTCACGCGCGCCATCGAGCGGGCGCAGAAGCAGGTCGAAGGCCGCAACTTCGAGACCCGCAAGCACTTGCTCGAGTACGACGACGTGATGAACAAGCAGCGCGAAGCCATCTACAAGCTACGCAAGGACATCTTCGAGGGTCGCGAGGGCAAGAACTACGTCCTCGGCGTGGCGCGCGATCTGGTCGAGTACCTGGTCGACACCCACTGCCCGGAGAGGGTCGATCCCTCCGAGTGGACCCTGTCCGAGCTCTCCAAGGACTACCTCGCCTACTTCGACATCGATCTCCACGCCAGCGGGATCGCGCTCGAGGAGCTGGGCGACGTCGGCCTGCGCGAAGAGCTTTGGCGCTTGGTCGAGACCAAGTACGAGGACAAGGAGTCGCGCCTGGGCTCCGAGCTGATGCGCCTGCTCGAGCGCGATGTCATGCTGCGGTTCGTCGATCTCGCTTGGAAGGACCACCTGCTGGCGCTCGACCATCTCAAGGAGGGCATCGGCCTGCGTGGCTACGGCCAGCGCGACCCCCTCCAGGAGTACAAGAAGGAGAGCTACTCGCTCTTCCAGGCGCTCAAGGAGCGGGTCGAGGACACGGTGGTCAAGACCTTGTTCCGTCTCGAGCCGGCTTCCGAGGCGGACCTCGCCGCGGAGCGCGCCCGCCGTGAGCGCTCGGCCCCCCGTCCGATCTTCCAGGGTGCACCCGGCGCGACGCCGGCGGGAGTGGCCCCCGGGGGGCGCCCCGCCTTCGGTCCGCCCCGCGTCGGCCCGACGCCCTCGGGACCTGTCGGCCCGCCGATCGTTGCCGGCGCGCCTGTCCGTTCGGAAGAGAAGATCGGCCGCAACGACCCCTGCCCCTGCGGCTCCGGCAAGAAATACAAGAAGTGCCACGGCGCCGCCGCCGGCGTCGGAGCCTGACCGCGCGAGCTGCCACCGCAGCGCACCCTCGCTCCTTTTCGCCGTCTGGGCCGCCAGGTGGCCTGCGGGTCACCGCCGTCGTAGTGAGGGGGCTCGGGTCTACTCTGATATCGTCTCTCAGGCACCGGATCCGGCCGCCGACTCGAGCCTAGCGAGGACCATGAGCGAAGCCCCCACCGCCCCCCGTCTAGCCCTGACCTTCGACGACGTCCTGATCGTCCCCGGTTTTTCCGAGATCCACCCCAACGACGTCGACCTCTCGACCCGGCTCTGCCGCCGCATTCGCCTCAACATCCCGATCCTCTCGGCGGCCATGGACACGGTGACCGAGTCGCGGCTCGCCATCGCGCTGGCGCAGGAGGGGGGCCTGGGCATCATCCACAAGAACCTGCCCATCGACCTGCAGGCCGAGGAGGTCGACAAGGTCAAGCGCTCGGAAGCCGGGATGATCGTCGATCCGGTGACGATGCGGCCCGGCCAGCGGATCGCCGAGGCGCTCGACGTCATGGCGCGCTTCAAGATCTCGGGCGTCCCGGTCACCGATCAGGACGGCCGGCTGGTCGGCATCCTGACCAATCGCGACCTGCGGTTCGAGAGCAACACCGACCGGACGATCGCCGACCTGATGACCAAGGACAGACTGGTCACCGTGCCCGAGGGGACGACCCTCGACGAAGCCAAGGAGCTCTTGCACCAGCACAAGATCGAGAAGCTGCTGGTGGTCGACACCGACGGCAACCTCAAGGGCCTGATCACGGTCAAGGACATCCAGAAGATGATCGAGTATCCGGGCGCCTGCAAGGACGACCTGGGCCGGCTCCGGGTCGGCGCCGCGGTGGGTGCGGCGGGCGACTACCTCGAGCGCGCGCAGGCGCTGGTCGAGGCCAAGGTCGACATCCTGGTGCTCGACTCGTCGCATGGCCACAGCGAAGGCGTCCTCGCCGCCGCGGCGAGGCTGCGCGAGCGCTTTCCCGACGTCGCCTTGATGGTCGGCAACGTCGCCACCGCGGCGGCGACGCGCGCCGCCATCGAGCGGGGCGCCGACTGCGTGAAGATCGGCATCGGCCCGGGCTCCATCTGCACGACCCGCGTGGTCACAGGCGCCGGAGTTCCCCAGATCACGGCCATCCAGGACTGCGCCCGCGCCGCCGCCGAGCACGACGTGCCGGTGATCGCGGACGGCGGCGTCAAGTTCTCGGGCGACGTGACCAAGGCGATCGCGGCGGGCGCGGGCGCGGTCATGATCGGCTCGCTGTTCGCCGGCACCGAGGAGAGTCCGGGCGAGACGATCCTCTATCAGGGCCGGACCTACAAGGCCTACCGCGGGATGGGCTCGCTCTCGGCGATGGCGCGCGGCAGCGCCGACCGCTACTTCCAGGATGGCGGCTTGCCGCTGTCGAAGCTGGTGCCCGAAGGGATCGAAGGCATGGTGCCGCACAAGGGGAGCGTGCACGTCATGCTGCCCCAGATCACCGGCGGGCTGCGCAGTGGCATGGGCCTCGCCGGCGCCGCCACGATCGAGCACCTGCGCACTCGAACCGAGTTCCTCCGCATCACCGCCGCGGGCCTCAAGGAGAGCCACGCCCACGACGTGGTGATCACGAAGGAGTCCCCCAACTACTGGATCGAGCGGTAGCCGCGGCCCGGATGTCCGCGCTGGACCCCGCCGCCCGGACGAAGGCGCGTCGACCGTCCCGGCCCGCGGCGCTGCTTCTCGCCGCCCTCGTCTGGGCGGGCTGCAGCCTCTCCCTCCGTCCCCATTCGCTGCCGGACCCGCTGGCTGCCGGTTGGCGCGGAGATCCGGTCTGCGAGCGCCTGCACGAGGACGCGGCGCTGCGCGTGCTGCGCTGCTCGTTTGCGCCCGGCGTCGGCCACGAGCGGCACTTCCACCCCCCTCACTTCGGTTATGCGCTCGCCGGCGGGCGCATGCGCGTCACCGACGAGCGTGGCCCTCGCGAGGTCGAGATCACCACGGGCAGCAGCTTCCACAGCGCTGGCGTCGCCTGGCACGAGGTGCTGAACGTCGGCGATTCGACGGTCGTCTACCTGATCATCGAGCCCAAGTAGCCGCCGCCCAGCCGCGGCCTCGCCTCACGCGGTCCGCCCCCCGACCTCCCCGAGCGGGAGGCGTCGCGCTTCAAGCGCCGGCCCCTTCGGGCACCCAGGCGAGCATCACCTGGCGCACCTCGACGTCGGTCTTGCGGGGCTTGACCACGACGGTTTCGAGCGGCACGGTGAGCGGATCCACCCGCCCGGCGATCAGCTCGAGCTCGCGCTCGAGCTCGCGCTCGAGCTCCCCACGGCGCGTCCGCAGGGTCTCCAGACTCTCTGCGGCCAGGTCCACGTCGCGCGCCTCCTTGGCGCTGCGCGACGCGGAGCGCATGGTCGTGGTCGCCCGCCCGAGCGTGGTGGCCGAGATCGTCTTGCGACCGAAGAAGGCCCCCAACAGCGTGCTGCCCGCCGAGATGGCCGTCTCCAGCTTTCTCGTCGTCGCTTGCTGCTTCTCGGCCTCGACCTTCGCCTCGGCACGGCGGATCCGCTCGTCGAGCTGGGTGAAACGCGGCGCCCACTTCGCCCGCGTCCGCTCGACCTCGGCGTCGCGCGCCTCGCGCGCGAGATCGGTCAGCCGAATCCGGAAGTCGCGCTCCGACTCCCCCGGCCGCGACACGGCTCCGACCGCCGGCAAGCTCCGGAGCTCGATCCGCACCGAGCGGTAGAGAGCGTCCGCGAAGTCCTTCTCCCACTTCCCGAAGCTCTCCTTCCGGAGCGCCCGGGCCGGCAACTCGGCAAAGCTCGCCCCGCTCCGCGGCTCGGACTCGAGGTCCCGTTCGGGGACCTCGAGCTCGGCGGCCGCAAGCCAGTCCAGGCCGCCGTCGGCGGCGAGCGGAGCCAGACGAGCCGCCTCGACGACCTCCGCCACCCCGTGCTTCGGGCTCTCGAGATGGACACGACCGAATCCTGCGAGCGCCGGCCGATATCGGACCTCCCCGCCGCTGCCGGGCGGTACGAAGAGTTGGGGAATCCCGGGGGGGAGCACCGGCCGGGGGGCCGGCGCGGAGGCTCCGGCCAGAACCGCAGCCGGCGCGGCGACCGGTGGCTCGGCCTCCACCCTCGGCGCCGGCGGGCCGACCAACTGGCGCAGCTGCGCCCGGTCGATGGGTCCGGCGAGGTAAGAGAGTACCCAGCGCGTCTCGAACAGGCTCGGCCCCGTGTCGTGGACATTGTGGAGCAGGAAGTTGCGGGCCTTGAGCGCGGACAGGATGCGGTCCATCGACGGCCGGTCGAAGACCGCTCCGGAGGCGGTCGAAGCGCCTTCGAGGCCGTCGAGCACGCGCGCCTTGTCGCGCTCCGTCTGCAGCCGACCGAGAAACCAAGTGCCGATGTTCGATAGCGCCCGGTAGTCGAGGTCGACCGGATTCTGGGTGGCGAGGACGACGCCCAAGCCGAATGCGCGCGCCTGCTTGAGCAGCGTCAGCATCGGCTTTTTCGACGGCGGATTCGCCACCGGCGGCAAGTAGCCGAAAACCTCGTCCATGTAGAGCAGCGCACGCAGGCTCGAGCTGCCCGGGCGGCTACGCATCCAGGCCACCGCCTCGTTGAGCAGCAGCGCGACCAGGAACATCCGCTCGGCGTCCGACAGGTGGGCGATCGAGACCACGGCGAGCCGCGGCTTGCCCGTGGCACCGTAGAGCAGGCGGTCGAAAGACAGCGCCTCGCCGCGCAGCCAGACGTCGAAGCCAGGCGCGGCCAGCAGGTTGTTCAGCCGGAGCGCGAGAGCGAAGCGGTCTTGCGCCGGTAGGAAGGTCTCGACCTCGAGCACCCCGACTCTGGCGAGCGGCGGCTGCTGCAGGTCGGCGATGAGCCCGGGCAGATCGTAGTCCCGGCCGGCCCGCCAGGCGGCGTCGAGGAGAGAGGCCAGGAGGATGTGCTCCCGGCTCCTCAGCGGATCGGCGTCGACGCCGAGCAGCGCCAGCAGGCTGGTCGCGGAGGTCTCGACCCGGTCGCGGAGGAGATCGCCGTCGGCGACGACCTCCGGCGGCGGCGCCGCGAACGAGGCCAGGATCGACAGCGGCCGTCCGATCTCGCTGCCGGGCGTAAAGACCGCCACTTCGGCGGCTTCGCGGAAGCGCCGGATCCGCTCCCCGTCCTGGCCCCAGGAAGCGAGACCGCGCCGCCACTTCTCCGCCTCCTGAGCGGCCAGCTCTTCGCGCCCGATCCCCTTGCGCGCCGCGTCCTCTTCGCGCACGAAGGGGAGGAAATCCTCCGGCCGCAGCTCCGGGAAGGTCAGCAACAGGTTGGTGAGGTCGCCCTTGGGATCGACGATCACCGCCGGGACGCCGTCGATGGCCGCCTCCTCGAGCAGGCCGATCCCCAGACCGGTCTTGCCGCTCCCGGTCATGCCGACGATGACCGCATGGGTCACCAGGTCGCGCGCGTCGTAGAGCAGCGGCTCCGCGACCGGAGCCAGCGGAGCCAGCGTGGCGGGGTCGAGCGGGCGGCCGAGATAGAAAACTCCGAGCTTCTCGAATCCGGTCATGACGCCTCCCGCCCGAGCCTATCGAAGCCAGGCGCCAGTTCGGGTGTTCGGCGAGCCTGGGTCGATTCCACAGGGGAGGGCTCGCGCCCTCCCCTCGGGCACCGGAGTGAATCCGGTGCCCTCACCCCTCCGCGGTTGCGAGCCTCGCGGCTCGCTCGGAGGTGCTTCTGCTGAGGATCCTGAGCCTGTGAGGTGCGGCGGTTCAGCGCCAGGCGCGCGGATCGAGGTCGTAGGGCAACGGGGTCCAGTTCTGATGGCCCGCATCCCCGATCACCACGAGGTCCTCCAGGCGCACGCCATACCCGCCGGGCGCCGGATCGTAGAGACCGGGCTCGAGCGTGACGACATCGCCGGCCTCCAGCACCCCCTCCTCGCCCGCGTGCTGCTTGAAGCTCGGGTACTCGTGCAACTCGTAGCCGACACCGTGACCGAGCCCGTGGACGTAGCCCGTGAGGGTTCCGGGGTGGCTGATCGGAGTCGGGTACCCGGCCTCCCCGAGGCGGCGGCAGGCGAGCTCCTGCAAGGCCCAGCCCCGCACCCCCGGCCGGGCTTCGTCGTGGGCCGCTCGCAGCGCCATCAGCACCGACGCATGCGCCCGGAGCAAGGATTCCGGCGCCGGACCGACGCAGAAGGTCCGGGTGCAATCGGAGAACAGCCTGCCGCGCGGGAACAGGTCGACCACCAGCGACTCACCGGGCGCCAGCACCCGGCCCGAGTCGCCCGCGGTATGGGGGACTCCCCCGTCGGCGCCGGGGGCGACGATGTTGCCGCGCGGCTCGACCAGCCGGTGCGCGGCGAACAGGCTCGAGATGTCGCTGCGCAACCGGCCGATGGTCAAACGCTCGCCTTCGAGCCAGAGCTCGCCGTCGCGCTCCGTCGCGGCGGCGAGCCGGGCCGCGACCTCGCGAAACGCCGCGCAGGTCACCTCCGTCACGCGCAGGATCTCGTCGAGCTCGGCGGCGGTCTTGCGCTTGCGCAAACGCAGCGCCAGCTCGTTGCCGGAGCGAGCTGGCCAGCCGTCCGCGCCCACCGCGGCCATCGCCTCGACCAACGGTCCGGCGGCCCAGCTGCCGGCGAGCGCGATCGGACCGGGGGCGACGCCGGCGAGCTGGAGGGCGCGCGCCACCACGCCGCCGAGCGTGGCACCCGGCGAGGCCCCCTCGCGCGCGAAGCGTGCGATGTCGAGCTCCTCCGGGGTCAGCAGACCGAGCCCGGTCGACTCCGCCTCTCCCCGCTCCATGGGCGTGAAGTAGCCGAGGCGGGGCGGCTGGCCCCTGGGGATCAGGACCAGGGCGTCCCCCAGGTGGGCGTCCCCGGCGAAGCGGGCCAGATCGGGATCGGCACCGCCGTGGCCGACGATCAGGAGGGCCGCGGCGCCGGCCGCCTCCAGCAGGCTGTCGACACCGACCAGCGACTCCCCAGCGCTCGGGCGGCTCACGTTCGGCTCACAGGTGCGCGGAGAGGAAGCTCTGGAATGCCGCTTTGGGCATCGCGCCCACCTTGCGATCGACCGCCTGGCCGTTCTTGAACAGAACGAACGCCGGGATGCTCGAGATCCGGAACTGCATCGCCAGCTCCTGGTTCTCGTCGACGTTCAGCTTGCCGATCTTGACCCTGCCGCCGAGCTCGTCGGCGAGCTCCTCCAGCACCGGGGCCACCATGCGGCAGGGGCCGCACCAGGATGCCCAGAAATCCACCAGGACCGGGACGTCCGAACCCAGCACGGTGGTCCCGAAGTTGTCTTGGGTCACTTCGACGATGCGATCGTTGGCCATGGGCTCAAGTCCTTTCCGTGGTCGGAGTCAGCTCCGGCGTGGACTGAGAACGCCGGAGCAGCGCGAAGTATTCTCGGGTCGCCTCGACGTCCCGTCGAATCTGGGCCGAAAGCGCCATCACGGACGGGAACAGCATCTCGTCGCGCAGCCGCTTGAAGAACGACAGCTCGACCGGCTCCCCGTAGACGTCGGCGCCGAAGTCCAGCACGTGACTCTCGATCACGCGCGAGTAGTTCTCGTAGACGGTCGGCCGGGTGCCGATGTTGGTGACGGAATCGAAATTGGCCGGGAAGCTCGGGAAGTGGACCCGCGTCGCGTAGACGCCCTCGAAGGGCTCCAGCTCGTTGTCGGCCTCGATGTTGATCGTCGGCCAGCCGAGCCGCTTGCCCATCCGGTCGCCGCGCACCACCCGGCCGGTGAGCGCGAACGACCGGCCGAGGAGATCGGCCGCCAGGTCGACGCGCCCCTCGGCGATGGCGTTGCGCACCCGGGTCGAGGAGATGGCCTCGCCATCGAAGAGGATCTCGGGCACGCCGCGGGCCTCGTACCCCAGCTCGCCACCCAGGCGCTCGAGCAGCGCGAGGTTGCCGCTCCGGCCCCGGCCGAAGGCGAAGCGGGATCCGACGTGCAGCTCGCGCACGCCCAGTCTTGCCACCAGCAAGTCCCGCACGAATCGCTCCGCCGTCCAGCCCGCGAGCTCGGCGGTGAAGGGCACGACCAGCAGGACTTCGAGACCGGCCTCCTCGAGCAGGCGGGTGCGCTCACGTGCGGTGACGATCCGGAGGGGGGCCTGCTCCGGCGCCAGCACCCGCAACGGGTGGGGCTCGAAGGTGATCAGCGCCGAAGGGGCCCCGAGCTCGCCGGCGCGCGCGACGACACGATCGAGCACGGCCCGCTGACCGCGGTGGACGCCGTCGTAGTTGCCGATCGTCGCTACGCAGCCGCGTGGCAGATCGGTCGAACGAAAGACGTCGGGGATCGTCAGCATCGGGCGATCAGGCCGCCGGCACCACGCCCGCCCTGCCCGCCGGCCCGACGATGCGGCCCACCAGATCCGATGGGAAGGCGTCGGTGATCTCGACTTCGACCAGCGTCACCGGCGGGGCGCTGCCGTCGTTGATCAGCAGGCGGCCGTCGATCTCCGGCGCCATGCCGTGATGCCGGCCCTGGAGGAGGTGCTCGCTTTCCTCACAAGGCCCTTCCACCAGGACTTGCAGACGCTCACCCACCAGCCGCCGGCGCCGCTCGAGAGCGATCGGCCGCTGGTGCTCGAGCAGCCGCCGGTGCCGCCGGCGCGCCACCGCTCGGGACACGGCTCCGGCCGCACCGGCCGCCGGGGTCCCCTCCTCGGCGCTGTAGGCGAAAGCGCCCAAATGATCGAACTGGGCCCGCGCGACGAAGGCGAGCAGATGCTCGAAGTGCTCGTCGGTTTCGCCCGGGAAGCCGACGATGAACGTCGAGCGCAGAAAGATGTTCGGCGCCAGCTCGCGCGCGCGGTCGAGCAGCCGCAAGTAGCGTTCGGCGCGGCCGCCCCGTCGCATCGCGCGCAGGATTTCCGGGTGGCTGTGCTGGAGCGGGATATCGAGGTACGAGGTCAGGCGGGGCTCGGCGCCCATCAGCCGCAGGAGGTCCTCGTCGAGCGTCGTCGGATAGGCGTAGAGGAAGCGGATCCACGGGAAGCCGGTCGCGCCCAGCAAGCGCTCGACCAGTCGGGTCAGGCCGTGGCGGCCCAGGCCGAGGTCCTCGCCGTAGCGAGTGGTGTCCTGGGCGATCAGGCAGAGCTCGACGGCGCCGGCCGCTTCGAGCGCCCGCGCCTCCGCCACCAGGCTGTCCGGAGTCCGGCTCCGGAAACGGCCACGCCAGAGCGGAATGGCGCAAAAGGTGCACGGATTGTCGCAGCCCTCGGCCACCTTGAGGTAAGCGTGGCCCCGCGTGGTGAGCAACCGCGGCGCGGTGTGGTCGAAGACCAGGTGGGACGGCGCCGCGAGCGGCGGGCCGCCGCCCAACTGCACGATTTCCCCCACCCGCCGCAGATCGTCGAGCCCGACGAAGCCGTCGATCTCGGGGATCTCCGCGCGCAGCTGCTCGCCGTAGCGGTTGACCATGCAGCCGGCCACCAGCAGGCGGCTGACCCCCCGTCCCTTGCGCGCCGCGACCTCGAGAATGGCGTCGATCGACTCGCGCTTCGCGTCGTCGACGAAGGCGCAGGTGTTGACGATCACCGTTTCGGCCTCTTCCAGGCTCGCGGTGACCTCGTGCCCCCGCTCGCGGAGCTCCCCCAGCAGGATCTCCGAGTCGACCAGGTTCTTGGCGCAGCCGAGGCTGATCAGGCCGACGCGGCTCGGCGGGGCGCTCGAATCCATCGCCAGGAGAGTCTATCAAGGGGCCGGGGACGGCGGCCCTGATTCAGGCGGGGACCTGGGCGGTCGCGGACTGCAGTCGGCGCAGGATCCAGCGCACCAGCTGCTCCGGTGGCGCGATCTGCGTCATGCCGAACTCCGTCGGCAGGCGCGGCGCCTGCATCAAGTTCAGGGCGCGGAACACCGCGTAACTGAAATTCTCCTGCACGCTGTCCTTGCGCCGGTCGGTGAACATCGTGCGCAGGGACTCCAGCTGCTCGCCGAGCAAGGCGTCGACCGAGGGCGCCTCGGCGGCCGCTGTTCGCGACACCTTGGGGGGCTTTCGGCGGTCGATGCCGAGCGCCGAAGAGCGCAGCGCCTCGAGCTCGGCGAACACCGGGTCGATCGCCGGGCGCTGCGGGCTCGCCGCCTGCGTCCGCGCTCGCTCCCCTTCGAGCAGCAGTGGCACTCCGGTGCAATTGGCCCGGTGGAGCTTCGGGTCCTGCACCACCCAGCCGAGCTGGGTCAGGTTCAGCCGGCCCGAGACGTTGCCGCCGAGGTTCTGGACGAAGGGCACGATCGCCGACTCGTGGCTCTCCTCCACCCCGTCGAACATGTTCAGCACGTAGTGGACCCGGAAGTCGGCGATCACCCATTCGATCGCGGCGAGCAGCGGTTGGTCCCCGAAGACGTCGCGCAGGTCCTTGAGCACGAAATCGAGATTGGGCACGGAGTCGTCGTAGACGTCCTCGGCGCGCGACAGCAGCTCGTGAATGAGCTCGTGCCCCTCGCCGAAACCCGGCAGCCGAAAGACGTCGGAGGACTTGCTGAACACCAGGCGTAGCGTGCGGAACAGCACCGCCTTGACGATGTCGGAGGCGGCGAGCGTCGCTTGCGGCAGATGCGGGGTGAAGATCAGCACGCCGGAGTTCGTATAGGGCAGGAACTCGAGGACGTTGGCGTCGACGCCGGCGCGCAGGTCCACCACGACATAGTCGACCGGCAGGGAGTTGATCTCGACCGCCAGTCGGCGGCGCAGGTCGGGATCCGGATTGGCGAGCTCCTCGAGATAGTGCCTGGGCCCGGCGACGAACCCGAAATCTCGGTAGCGCCCGGTCCGGTCGAGCGCCGGCTCGAGGCGGGTGATGCACTCGACGAGCGCGGCCTTCTTGCGGTGGAAGTGGTAGAGGTCGCGGTGGATCGCGGTGGCGAGCGTCGAGCGGACCGACGAGGTGACGGTGTCGAGGTCGATCAGCACCGTCGGCGCGCGGCGCGACAAAGCCAGCGCGAAGTTGACCGCGAAGGTGGTCTTGCCGACCCCGCCTTTGCCCGAAGCCACGGGTATGATCCGTTTGGGCATGGAGCAGGGAGCTTATCTCCGGCCCGCACCAGCGGCCAAGCGCCGCGCTTCGCTCGAAAGGGAGCTTCGATGCGCCGATTCGTCCTCGCCGCGCTCTGGGTCTTGACCGTGCCGTCGCCGCCGGCTCGCGCCACGGCCACCGAGCTGCCCGACCCGCACTCGTTCTCGCGCCCGGATCAGGTCGTGGTCCGCCACCTCCATCTCGACCTGAGCGTGGACTTCGACGAACGACGCCTGGCCGGCGAGGCCCGGCTGAGAATCGAGCGGCTGGATCCCGCGGCCGACCGCTTGCAGCTCGACACGCGCGACCTGGAGATCTTCGAGACCCTGCTCGACGGCGGCGAGGTCGTGCCCTTCGAGCTCGGCCCCCCGGTCGCGCACCTCGGGCGACGCCTGTCCGTGCCGGTGCGCGCGGAAACGCGGGAGGTGACGATCCGCTACCGCACGCGCCCGGAGGCCGCGGCGCTGCAGTGGCTCGAGCCAGCGCAGACCGCCGGCGGGCGATGGCCCTTCCTGTTCACGCAGTCGCAGGCGATCCTGGCCCGCACCTGGGTCCCCTGCCAGGACTCTCCGGGAGTCCGCATGACCTACGGAGCGCGAATCCGGGTCCCGGTCGAGCTGCTGGCGGTCATGAGCGCTGCCAATCCAACGGCGCGGACGCCGGATGGCATCTATCTGTTCGACATGCCCCAGCCCGTGCCGTCCTACCTGCTGGCACTGGCCGTCGGCGACCTCGCCTTCCGGTCCCTGGGGCCACGGACCGGAGTCTACGCGGAGCCTTCGCGGCTCGACCGCGCGGCCAGCGAGCTCGCCGACACGGAGCGAATGATGACCGCCGCCGAGGCGCTCTACGGGCCCTATCGCTGGGACCGCTACGACCTCCTGGTGTTGCCGCCCGCCTTCCCCTTCGGTGGGATGGAGAACCCGCGGCTCACGTTCCTGACGCCCACGGTGCTCGCCGGCGACAGGTCCCTGGTGAGCCTGATCGCCCACGAGCTGGCCCACTCCTGGTCCGGCAACCTGGTGACCAACGCGACCTGGAACGACTTCTGGCTCAACGAGGGATTCACCGTCTACTTCGAGCTACGCATCATGGAGGCGGTGTACGGGCGGGAGATCGCCGAGATGCTGGCGGCCCTGTCGCGACGCGAGCTCGAGGTCTACATCACCGAAGTCGGCGAGAAGAGCCGCGATACTTGGCTCTACGGCGATTTCGCCGGCCGCGATCCGGACGACGGCGTCGGCCCGGTCGCCTACGAGAAGGGAGCGCTGTTCCTGCTGACGCTCGAGCGCGCGATCGGCCGCGATCGTTGGGACGCCCTGCTGCGTCGCTACTTCGACTCCTTCGCCTTCCGCACCATGACGACCGTCGGCTTCGTCGAGTTCCTGCGCGCCCACTTGCTGGTCTCCGACCCGCGGGCGCTCGAGCGCGTCGACATCGACGCCTGGATCTACGGCCCCGGCATCCCGGCCGACGCGGTGCCGATCCGCTCGGCGGCCTTCGAGCGGGTCGACCGCGAGATCGAGCGCTGGCGAGCCGGCACCCCCGCGACCGAGCTCGCCACCGGCGGCTGGGTCACCCAGCAGTGGCTGCATTTTCTCGACCGACTGCCGCGCGGCCTCGAGATCTCCCGGCTCGCGGAGCTCGACGCCGCGTTCCGGCTGTCGGCGAGCGGCAACGCCGAGCTGTTCAGTGCCTGGACGCTGGCCGTCATCGGATCCGGCTATCCGCCGATCCTGGCGCCGCTCGAGAAGTTCCTGCTCGAGGTCGGACGCCGCAAGTTCCTGCGGCCCATCTATGTCGAGCTCGCCAAGCGACCCGAGACGCGGGAATGGGCACGAGGTGTCTACCTGCGCGCGCGACCCGGCTACCACGCGGTGACCCGCGAGACGATCGACGCCGTCTTCCCGGAAGCACGCTGAGCGCGCCCGCCGGAAGCGCCGCTCGCCCGCTCCGGTCCGCGGCTGGGCGGCGCGGACGGCCGCCGGTCAGACCAAGCTGTCGGCGACCGTGACCACCAGCTTGCCGAGGTGGCCCCCGGTCTCGAGGTCGGCATAGGCGTCGGCGATCTGCTCGAAGGGGTAAGTCCTCGCGATCACCGGACGCAGCCGGCCATCGGCGAGTCGCGGCAGCCCAACCTCGGCGAAACCGCGAACCAGGTCGCTCTTCTCGGCACGCGGGCGGGTGCGCAGGACCGACCCGGCGAGGCGCAGCCGCCCCGCCAGGAGGCGCCCGAGGTCGAGCTCGGCGCGCCGGCCGGCCACCAGACCGATGAGCACGCAGCGCCCGCCCGCGGCCAGCGCATCGAGGACCTTCGCGAGCCACGGTCCGCCGACGAGATCGAGCGCCAGATCGGCGCCGCGACCTCCCGTGAGGGCCCGCACGCCTTCGGCGAGTGCGGCGTCGAGCGGCAGCACCGCCTCGGCACCGAGATCGAGCAGCGGCGTGAGCCGATCCACGCGGCGACCGGTCGCGAGCACCCGCAGGCCCAGCTCGCGGGCCAGCTGAATGGTGAAGGTGCCGACGCCCGAAGTGCCTCCGGTCAGGAGCAGCGTCTCGCCGGCCGTCGCCGCCCCCTCGAGCACGAGGTTCGTCCAGGCCGTCAGCGCGGCCTCGGGAACAGCCGCCGCCTCGGTCAGCGTCAGCCCGACGGGCACCGGCAGGAGCTGCCCCACCGGAGCCGCTACCCACTCCGCCTGGCCACCGCCCGCCAGCAGCGCCATGACCCGGTCGCCGGGGCGCCACCCTTCGACACCCGCACCCAGGCTCCGCACCACACCGGCCGCTTCGAGCCCGGGGACAGCGCTCTCCCCCGGAGGGGCCGGATAGTCGCCCCGCACCTGGAGCAGGTCGGCCCGATTCAGGGCCGTGGCCGCGACTTCGATCAGGACCTCGCCCGGGCCCGGCGCGGGGCGGGGCAACTCGCTCAGCGCGGGGCGTGCGACGGCACCGGGGCGCCAGGGCGCGACGGCCCGCATCGCCTCAGCGCGTCCCCACGGGCACCGCCGGCGCCGCATCCCGCGCGGCCCGCTCCGGCTCGGCGGGGCGCCATTCGGGCAGGCCGAGCGCGCCCTCTTCCAACCACGCCTGGCGCCCTTCGAGCACGGCCACACCGGCCCTGTACTTGAGCGCGTCGTCGTTCGACCACAGGTCGCGGAAGAGCCGGCGGACGGTGCGCCGGCTGTCCCGGCAGAACAGGTCGGCGAGCCCGATCGCGCGCGCCGCCTCGGGGTGCTTGCGCCGACGCATCGCTTGCGCGCGGGCGCAGGATGCGGCCATCGCCAGCAGCTCGTCGGCGACATCGACCAGGCGGAACAGGAAGCCTTGCTTGTGCTGCAGCTTGCCCTGGTAGACGACCATGCCGTGGAAAACCGAGCGGGCGAGCTTGCGCGACGAGCGCTCGACGAATCGCAAGTGAGCGGCGAGCGGACCGAACTCGGCGTAGCGCGGAAAGCGCCCCCAGCCCAACCACCGGGTCGGATACCACCAGAGGTAGAAGCCGGCCGCGCGCAGCAGCGCTTTCGCCTTCGCCGGCGCCGGCTTCTCCGGATCGATCAGGTCACCGGCGACCTGGAGGTGCTTGTCCACCGCCTCGCGCGCCATGAACAGGTGCATGATCTCGCTCGAGCCCTCGAAGATCCGGTTGATCCGATAGTCGCGCATCACCTGTTCGACCTGGATCGGCCGGTCTCCCCGGGCCGCCAGCGACTCCGCGGTCTCGTAGCCGCGGCCGCCACGGATCTGCATGGTGTCGTCGACGATGCGCCAGGTCGTCTCGGTGTTCCAGAGCTTTGCCGCCGCCGCCTCGAGCCGGATGTCGTAGCCACCCCGATCGGCCATCGCGCTCGCCAGCATCGAGATCGACTCCATCGCGAAGGTGTCGGCCGCCATATCGGCGAGCAGGTGCGAAATCGCTTCGTGCTTGCCGACCGGGCGGCCCCACTGCACGCGCTCGCTCGCCCACTCCCGGCAGATCTCGAGGCAGGCCTTGGCGGTACCGACCGACCCGGCCGGGATCGACAGCCGCCCCGCGTTGAGCGTGGTGAGGGCGATCTTGAGCCCCCGCCCCTCCTGCCCGATGAGGTTCTCGACCGGCACCAGCACGTCGTCGAAGCGAATCTGGGCGTTGGCCAGGGCGCGCAGGCCGAGGAACCGGCTGCGGAACTCGACCGTCACGCCGGGGCTCTTCGCCTCGACCACGAAGGCCGAGATCTTGCGGTTGGCCTTGCCGGCCGCCATCACCACCAGCAGGTCCGCGATGGTGCCGTTGGTGCACCAGAGTTTGACGCCGTTCAAGCGGTAGTGCCGGCCGTCCGGGGTCAGCTCGTAGCTGGTTCGCATCCGCGCCGGATCCGACCCGACGTCCGGTTCGGTGAGGGCGAAGGCGGAGATCTCGCCGCGCGCGCAGCGGGGCAGGAAGCGCTTCTTCTGGTCCTCGGTGCCGAAGTCCTTGAGCGGCTGCGGCACGCCGATCGACTGGTGAGCGGAGAGCAGCGCCGAGATGTTGCCGTCCCAGCTGCCGAGCAGCTCCATGATCTTCGAGTACTCGGCGGAGCTGAAACCCAGACCGCCGTACTCCTGCGGGATCTTCATCCCGAACGCGCCCAGCTTCTTGAGGCCTTCGATCACCTCCGGCGGATACTCCCCCGAAGCGTCGATCGCACGCGGATCGACCTGCTCGCGCAGGAACTCCGCGAGCGCGAGGTAGAACGCCGTGAACTCGGGGCGCTCCTGATCGTCCAGGGGGAAGGGGTGCAACAGATCGAGGCGGAAATTGCCCAGGAAGAGCTCCCTCAGGAAGCTGGGGCTCTTCCACTCCTTCTCCCGCGAGGCTTCGGCGACCTTGCGCGCCTCCTGCTCGCTGACGTGCGGGTGGGCGGACTCGCTCATGGGGCTCTCCTCGAGGGCCTCGGCTGCCCTCTGGTGATGATAACGACCGGGTCGGCGAGCGCGGCTGACTTTCCGCACTGCGGCATGATTTTACCGCAAAGCGGCACGAATGTCGCGCTGCGGCGTAAATCCCGTGGTGGCCTCAGGGTGGAGGGGCCGCCAATTTCCGCCGGGGCGCCACAGCGAAACCGACGCCCCCGAGGATCATGAGCGTCCCCAAGCCCAGTCGGAGCGTGAACGGCTCGCCGAGCGCGATCACGCCGACCAGGACCGCGACCAGCGGCACCGTGTAGGAGATGAGCGAGACCGCCAGCATCGATCGGCGCGCTAGAAGTCGGAAATAGAGCGTAAATGTGAGCGCCGAGCCGGCAAGCGCGAGATAGAGCGTCGCCAGCCAGGGCGCCGGAGCGGTGCCGATCTCCCGTCCGCGCTCGGCAATGGCCGCGGCCAGACCGACACCGGCGCCGGTCATCAGCATGGGCACCGCGGTCAGAGAGAGCGGCGAGACCCCCTGTCCCCAGCGCTTGACCGCCAGCGAGCCGGCGGCCGACGCGGCGGGGGCGACCAGCAGCAGGAGCGAGGCCCGCCGGACTTCCGTCCCGCCGAGCCGAGCGAAATCCTCCGAGAAGAGCAGCGCCACGCCGGCGAGGCCCGCCACCAGCGCCAGCGACCGGCGGCCGTCGATGCGCTCGCCAGGGAGGAACCACCGTCCGAGGACCACTGCCCAGATGGGAAAGGTCGCGAACAGCACCGCCGCCAGGCCGGAGGGGACCCACTGCTCCGCCCAGTAGACCAGGCCATAGGAACCGGCGAAGGTGGTCGCGGCGTTGAACCACCAGAGCCGGACCTCCCGCCGCGTGGCGCCCAGCCGGACGCCGCGCGCGAGGGCCAGCGCCAGCAGCAGGACACCGGCCAGCGCGAAGCGGATCGCGACCCCGGTGAGAGGTGGAATGCCGACCAGGGCGACACGGATCGCCGCCCAAGTCGTCCCCCAGATCAGCGTCAGCAGGAGAAAGATCGCGACGTCGCCGCCGACTCCGCTCCGCTCTCCCACCGGAACAGTCTATCCGGCGCAACGCGCTCGAACTGGCGGGATGAGCCAGAATCGGCGCATGAACGAAGCCTCGGGTTTCCTCGAACCGCTCCTGCGGCCGCTGCTGCCGGTGCTCTACGTCGATTCGAAGTGGTGGACCGCCTTCGGGTTGCTCGGCAACGGGCTCTTCTCGAGCCGTTTCCTGATTCAGTGGCTCTACTCGGAGAAGAAGCGCAAGCTGCTGGTGCCGCCGATCTTCTGGCACCTCTCCTTCTGGGGCTCGACGATCTCGCTCGTCTACGCGCTCCACATCGACAAGCTGCCGATCATCCTGTCGTTCGCCTTCCTGCCCTTCCTCTATGCGCGCAACCTGATCCTGCTGCGCCGCGGCACGCCGCCGGCCGGCACCGAACCGAGCCCCGGTCAGGGGTAGATCTTGTAGAGCATCCGCGGATAGGGAATCGTCTCGCGCAGGTGGTCGAGTTTGCACACCCAGGCGACGAAGCGCTCGAGGCCCATGCCGAAGCCCGCGTGCGGGCAGGAGCCGTACTTGCGGACGTCGAGATACCACTGGAAGGCTTCGACCGGCAGGTCGTGCTCGCGGACCTTGGCCAGCAGCAGATCGTGGTCGTGGATTCTCTGGCTGCCGCCGACGATCTCGCCGTAGCCCTCGGGCGCCAGGATGTCCAGACCCAGCACCACCCGGGAATCCTCCGGATCTGGCTGCATGTAGAAAGCCTTGAACGCGGCCGGGAACCGCGAGATCAGCACCGGGCGGTCGAAGTCCTCCGAGATCGCCGTCTCCTCGTCGGCACCGAAGTCGTCGCCCCAGGCGATCGGATTCCCCTTGGCGTTCAAGCGCGCGATCGCCTCGGTGTACGTGATGCGGGGGAAGGGCCCGACCACTCGCTCCAGCGGCCCGGTGTCGCGCTCGAGCACCCGGAGCTCCTCGGCGCAGCGATCGAGGACCCGCGCGACCAGCTCCGAGAGAAACTCCTCGGCCAGGTCGCACAGCCCCTCGAACTCGAGGAAGGCCACCTCGGGCTCCACCATCCAGAACTCCATCAGGTGGCGACGGGTCTTCGACTTCTCCGCCCGAAAGGTCGGTCCGAAACAGTAGACCTTGCCGAAGGCGGAGAGCGCCGGTTCCAGGTAGAGCTGTCCGGACTGCGACAGGTAGGCCTTGTCGCCGAAGTACTCGGTCTCGAACAGCGTCGACGTCCCCTCGCAGGCGGCCGGGGTCAGGATGGGCGAATCGATGCGGACATAGTCCCGCTGGTGAAAGAAGTCGTGGATGCCCTGCTCGGCTTCGCTGCGCACCCGTAATGCCGCTCGCTGGCGGCTCGAGCGGAGCCAGAGATGGCGGTTCTCCATCAGGAACGCGGTGCCGTGCTCCTTGGGGGTGATCGGGAACTCCTCGGTCAGGAAATCGACCGCGAAGTCGGACAGATGCAGCTCGACTCCCGACGGCGACCGCTTGTCCTCGCGCACCGTGCCGGTCATCCGCACCGTCGACTCCTGCGTCACACGCTCCACTTCGGCCCAAGCCGCTGCGGGCACTTCGGCTCGCGAAGCCACGCCTTGCACGACGCCGCTGCCGTCGCGAACCTGGAGAAATCCGATCTTGCCGCTCGATCGCTTCGCGACCAGCCAGCCCTGGAGCGATACCTGCTCCCCGACGTGCTCTTTCAGCCTTCTGATGGAGATTCCACTCGTCGCCATGAGGCCGGCGATTCTATCTCGCCGCCGGACGCCCTCCGACCGGCGACGCTCCGGCAGCCCCGGATCGCGGCCTGTCCCGAATGGAGACCGCGCCTGTTCGGCCGACGCCCCCCCCGATCGGGTGAACAGACTCAGCGCGCTGATCGTGCCCTGCCAGACGAAAGGCCATCGAAGGGGGGCTCGGGCGCTATCGCTGTTCGCTGGTCGATCGGCGCGCCTTCCGCACCTGGCCGAGAGCGCGACCTCCGGTGCTTCCTCACGTCGCCCAACTTGGCGAGTTCTCAGAACGCACCGCGAAAGGCCGCCGCGCGCCAACACTCTGCCCGCACTCGAACGCCCCGCGCCAGCGACCCCTCCTCGCCGCTCATCCTCCATGTGGGTCCCGAAGGAAAGAAAGAGCCTTCACACGTTGGTGTGGGTCGACAGGAATGAAAAGGACCCTAGATGGGGCGGGAGCGGCCGATCCGCCGGCTGGACTGGTGCAGGCTGTTGGCGCCAAGGTCCCGTCCGGCTGGCCTTTCCCTTCTCTGGTCCTTTCTTTCGGGCCCATGCCTCCGACGGAGCGACCCACTGCGACCGGTGAAGCGCCGAAAGAATGGACCAGAGAATGGCGTGCGCGTGCTTGGCACCTGCGCTGAGCCGGTGGCCACCATGGGCTCCAGGGCCTTGTCTGGCAGGCTTCTTTCCCTTATCTGGTCCTTTTCTCGAGCCCCAGCTTCCAACGGCGCTGCCCACTCCGACCGGTGAAGCGCCTGCCTTGCTTCGCTCTGGTTTGGCTGCGAGGAAGAGGGGCCGGGGGACACAGGGGTCAGGCGGCTTGGGTGGTGGGGCGGTCTTCGACGACGCGGCCGTCCTGGATGCGGACGATGCGGCGGGTGCGCTGGGCGAGCGCCATGTCGTGGGTGATGAGCACCAGCGTGTGGCCCTTGCCGGCCAGGTCCTCGAACAGTCCCAGGATGTCCCGGCCCGAGGTGGTGTCGAGGTTGCCGGTCGGCTCGTCGGCGAGGATGAGCGCCGGTTCGCAGGCGAGCGCGCGGGCGATGGCCACCCGTTGCATCTGTCCGCCGGAGAGCTCGACCGGCCGATGGTGCATCCGGTCCGATAGCCCCACCTGCTCGAACAGCTCCTCCACCCGCTCGCGCCGCCGGCGCGCGCCGACGCCCTGGAAGAGCAGCGGCATCTCGACGTTCTCGAATGCCGTGATGTGCGGCAGCAGGTTGAAGCTCTGAAAGACGAACCCCACCTTGCGGTTGCGGATGTCGGCGAGCTGATCGAGGTCCATCCCGGCGACCTCCTCGCCGTCGAGCAGGTAGGAGCCCTCGGTGGCGACGTCGAGACAGCCGACGATGTTGAGCAGGGTCGACTTGCCGGACCCGGACGGGCCGACGATGGCGACGAACTCCTCGCGCGCCACCGACAGCTCGATGCCCTTCAAGGCCTCGACCAAAATGGCGCCGGTGTCGTAGACCTTGCGCAGGGAGCGCATCTCGATGATGCCGCCGTTGCCGGCGACGTCCGCGTTCTTGCCGTTCTTGCCGTTCTTGCCGTTCTTGCCCGAAAAGAGCATGTCCCCGCCCCTCACTCGTAGCGCAGCGCCGCGGCCGGCTGGATCGCCACCGCCCGCCGCGAAGGGAAATAGCCCGCCAGGAAGCCGATCGCGCCGAGCAGCAGCACGGTGGTCACGGCGATTCCGGGCGAGAAGGTCGGCGCACCCATGAACTCGAGCGCGTCGCTGTTGGCCTTGGTCTGGAGAAACGCCAAGCCGCGGACGATGGCCCAGCCGGCACCGACGCCGATCGCGCCGCCCAACGCGGTGAGTGACAGCGATTCGAGCACCAGCGGGCCGAGCACGTAGGAGCGCCGCGCGCCGAGCGCCATCTGCACGCCGATCTCCTTGGTCCGGTGCTTGACCACCGCGTACATGATGTTGGCGACCCCCACGCCCCCGATGAGCAGCGTCAGCCCCCCGATCACGCCGAGAAAGAACTGGATGCCGATCGCGATGTTGCGCGTGACCTGCTGCGACTCGTGCGTGTCCCACATCTGCAGCGCGCGCTCGTCGGCGGGGTCGAAGCGATACTTGGCCGCCAGCACCTCGAACAGCCGCCGCTTGAGGATCTCGTTCTGATCCACGTTCGAGGCCCGGAGCACGAAATCAGAGAGGTAGCGCCGGCCGAACATGGAGCGAAACGTCGACAGCGGGATCACCACGTTGTTGGCGTCGGGGCCGCCGTAGGTCCCCATCTGGATCTTCTTCTGCATCACCCCGACGACCGTGAACGGGACCTGGTGGACCAGGATCGTCTTACCGATCGCGTCTTCGTCGCCGAACAGCTCGTCCTTGAGGTCGTTGCCGAGGAAGGCGACCCGTCGCTTCTCCGCCTCGTCTCGCCGGTTGAGGAAGCGACCGCCGGGCTGAGGTATCTGGTTGCGCAGCTCGCCGTACTCCGTCTCCACTCCCACGACCGGTTTGGTCAGCGCGCGACGGCCATAGGTGATGTTGACGCCCCAGCGCCGCATCTCGCCGGACGCTTCGCCGAGCTCCTCGATGTTGGCGCGCAGCAGCGCGACATCGTCGGGATGGAAGCGCAGGTTGCGGCCCTGGGGGAAGCCCGCGTGAGCGATGGACGTCGCCCCCGGCCAGACCACGACGATGCCCTCTCCCAAGCCCTTGCTCCCCTTGGAGAAACTCCGCTTCATCCCCTCGCCGAAGGAGAGCAGGAGGACGATCGAGAGGGTGCCCCAGGCGATCGCGGCGACGGTCATCGCCATCCGCTTGCGCTGGATCTGCGCGCCGCGCCGGAACAGCTTGAAAATCAGTCCGATTCGCGCCATGACTACATCCTCAAGGCTTCGACGGGGCGCAGGGAGGCCGCGCTGCGGGCCGGGAAGTAGCCGGCGACGACGCCGATGCCGCCCAGGATGGCGGTGGTGATCGCGGCCACCCGGAAGGAGATCTCCGGATCACCGACGTACTGCGCCAACCCGAGCGAGGGGAACACCGAGCAGATCCCCCACGAGATGGCGAAGCCGATGGCGCCGCCGCCGATGGTGAGCATCAGCGTCTCGATCAGGAACTGATTGAGGATCCACCGCCGCTTCGCGCCGAGCGCCATCTTGATGCCGATCTCCTTCGTCCGCTCCTCGACCGCGACATTCATGATGTTCGACACTCCGATGCCGCCCACCACCAGGGTCAGCGCGCCGACGATGCCGAGGAAGGCCCTGAAAGTGACGAAAAAGGTGTTGAGGAACTTCACCCCTTCGGTGGTGTCCCACATCTGGACCGCCTCCTCGTCCTCCGGATCGAAGCGGTGCTTGCGCGCGGCGACTTCGAGCACCTTCTTCTTGACCGCCGGCACGCGCTGGGGGTCGAGCACCTGGAAGACGAAGTTGTCGACGTACTTGTCCCCGAACAGCGCCTGGAACGTCGGCGCCGGAATGACGGCCTTGTCCTTGTCGCGCCCGCTGTAGGAGGAATCCTGATCCTTGGTCACCATGACGCCGATCACCAGAAAGGGCACGCCGCCCAGACGGACCTGGCTGCCGACCGGATCGACCGCGTCGCCCCAGAGGTCCTTGGCGAGCTGGTCGCCGAGGAAGACGACCCGGCGCCGCATGTCGAGGTCGCGCTGATCGAGGAAGCGCCCCCCCTCCCGGGGAATGAGGTTGCGCATGACGCCGTATTCCGCGTTGACTCCCGAGACTTGGACCGAGAGCGTTTTGGCGCCGGTGCCGATTCGCGTATTGCGCATGTACTCGTCACTGATCCGGTCGATCTCCTCGACTTCGCTGCGGATCCGCTCGACGTCCTCGGCGGTCATCTGCACGGCGCGGCCGCGCGGCAGCCCCTCCCACGGCTTCGAGGTGCGCGAGGGCCAAGCGATGACGATGGCGTCGCCGAGCCCCTTCTGGCTGATCAGGACGCGCCGGTGGAGACCCTCGCCGAAGGCGAGCAGGAGCGTCACCGCGGCCGTGCCCCAGACGATGCCGAAGACGGTCAGGAAGAGGCGGAGCTTCTGCGAACGCGCGTCCCGCAGGAACTGCCGCAGGGAGTTGCGCAGCGAGATCATCGACGACTCACTTCACCTCGCGCGCCGGGCGCTGGACGACCTTGTCGCCCTCGGCCAGACCCGCGACCACTTCGAGGTTCAGGCCGTCCGAGAGGCCCACTTGGATCTCCCGCCTCTCCGGCTCGGCGTCGGGCTTGGCACCGGGGACCTCGACGAAGGCCTTGTCACCTTCCGTGGTGACCAGCCGCTCGGGTACGAGCAGCACGTCGCTCTTCTCCTGGATGATGACGTCGGCGTTGGCGGAGTAGCCGGCGCGCAGAACCACCTGGGAGGCGGTGGTGTCGACCGCGACTTCGACGTCGAACACCGTAGCGCCCTCCTTCTCGCGCGCCTTCGGCGCGATCCGGACGAGCTGGCCCGGGACCGTAGTGCCGGGCAGCGCGCCGACCTGGATGCGCACCGGCATGCCCTCGCTGAGCTTGCCGACGTCGATCTCGTCGACCGTGCCCTTGAACTCGAGCGTGCTCATGTCGGCGAGGGTCATCATCACGGTACCCTCCTGGAAGGTGGTCAGCGGCACCACCGGGTCACCCGGATTGACCTTGCGCTCCAGCACCGTGCCGGCCGCGGAGGCGCGGATCACCGAGTCGACGCCCGCGACGGCGCCGCGCCGCTCGATCCGTCCGTCCTTGAGCAGCGCGCGCCGGTCCTTCGCCTGCTCGAGTGAAATGCGAGCCTGCTCGAAGTCCTTCTGGCGCGAATCGAACTGGTCCCGCGGCAGGATGCCACCCGAGAACAGCGTGCGCGTCCGCTCGAGGTCCTGCTCCGCCTTGTCGTAGGCGACCTGCGCCGACTCGACGGCGCGCTCCGCTTCCGCCAGCTCGAGCGGCGTCGGATCCGGGGTGATCGAGAACAGCGGCTGTCCCAGCTCGACTCGGTCCCCGACTTCGACGAAACACTTGGCGACGATGCCGGAAATCTGAGACTTGACCTGGATCTCCTGATCCGGGACGATCTGTCCCACGGCCAACGCCTTGTCGACGATGGTGCCGCGGACGATCTCCACGGTCTTCAGGCCGTCCTGCTTCGCCGAGGCCTTCTGGCTGTAGACGAACAGACCGACGGCGGCGACTCCCACGACCATCGATCCGAAAACGAACTTCATCGGCTTTCCCATGTCCCTCTCCTCGCTTACGGCCCGTCGCCCCTCCCTACGATCGGGGTCGGCCGAGGTTTCAAGCAGCGACGACCTGCACGTGGTCCTGGTCGAGCCCGAGATCCACTGGAACACCGGCAACGCCGGCCGCACCTGCCTGGCGGCCGGTGCCCGGCTCCACCTGGTCGAGCCGCTGGGCTTCTCGCTCGACGACCGGCAACTGCGCCGGGCCGGTCTCGACTACTGGCCGCGCGTCCCGCTCCGCACTTGGCCGAGCTGGTCCGCGCTCGAGCCGGAGCTCGGCGGCCTGGGTGAGGCGTGGTTCTTCTCCTCGGAGGGAATACGTGGGATGTGGGAGGTCGGTTACACCCGACCTGCCGTCCTGGTCTTCGGCCGCGAGAGCGTCGGCCTGCCGCGGGACTTGATCGCGCGGTGGCGCGACCGCACGGTGCGCATCCCGATCGCCGATCCGGACGTTCGCGCCCTCAACCTGTCGACCGCGGTGGCGCTCGCCTGCTACGAGGTCCGGCGCCAGTGGGCCTCGCTCAACCCGGCTGGAGGCTCCTGATCCGGCGTGCGAGCTCGTCGACCCGCGGGCTCTCGGGGTCGAGCTTCTCGGCTTTGCGCAGCCAGCTGCGGGCTTCGCGCTCCCGGCCCGCGGCGAGGGCCCAAAGGCCCAGCGCGGCGTGGGGCTCCGCCAGCTCCGGCTCCAGCCGCAGCGCCCGGCGGTAGAACCGCTCCGCCTCCTCCAGGCGACCCTCGCGCAGCGAGAGATCGCCGAGCGCCAGGTAGGAGAACGGGTTGCGGCTCGAGCCGCGCACCGTCAGCGCGAGCAGGTCCTGCGCCTCGCGTTCCCGCCCCTGGAGGCGCAGAAGCGCCGCCAGGTTCTGGTACGCGGCGGACTGCCTGGGATCGAGCTCGAGCGCTCGTCGGTAGGCCCGCTCGGCTTCCGCGGACCGCCCCTTCCGGCGCAGCGCCACGCCGTAGTTGACCCAGCCGTCGGGCAACTCCGGATCGAGCGCGACGGCGATCTCGAGGGCTCGGAGCGCCTCGGCCGAATGCCCGTCGCGAATCAGCTCGGCGCCGCGGTTGGAGTAGTAGAGCGCGACCGCGGTCAGATCCGAGATCGGCTGGACGGCGTGGTACGAGGTCACGGGGCGATCCGAGAAGTCGAGCACGCGCCGCTGGCTGGCGGGTCCGTACGCGGCGGTGATGTGTTCCGAGGCGATCACCAGGTCACCGTCCCGCTCGTAGCTCTGCAAGTCGGTGACGCGCAGGTAGTAGACCGGCAGCTCGAGCTCCCGCGCCATGCCGACGTACAGGTGGGTGAACGCCAGACAGTTGGCCCTGCGGGTCTCCCAGACCTCTTGCGCCGTCCCGGTGTGACCGCTCTGATAGACCAAGGTCTGGCCGTCGCGCAGGAGCAGATGACGCAGCAGCCGCTGCAGGCGCTCCTCGGCGGAGCCTCCGAGCTTCACCGTGTTGCGCACCCACTCCCGCATCTCGGGAGTCAACCGGAAGGGCAGCTCGACCTCGCGCGGGTCGAGCCCGGCGGCGTCGATTCTCAGGCGCAAGCTCTCCTCGAGCACGGTGCGCAGCGCCCCGGACGAGCTGCAACCCACGGCCAGCAGAAGGCCGAGGAACGCGGGAAGCGACGCCCGGAGCCAGGCAGGTCCTCTCATCGACGTCGGTCTCCGCGCCACCGAGTGCGCACCCACTGAAGCTGCGGCAAGTTCAGTGCCATCGAGATGCCGATGTAAGCGGCGCCGAAGCTCGCGGCCACCGCCACCGCGATCGCGGCCGGATGCCAAGTGGCACGCGCCGCCAACCACCAGGCGGCGAGCCCGGGGACGGCGGCCAGCAGCGCGGCGGCGAGTGCCCCCGCCTGCTCGCGCGCGGGCCAGACCAACTCGGGCAGTCGGCCTCGGAGTCTTCGACGCAAGACGATGAGCTCGGTCCAGGCGCCCACCGAGGTTGCCAAGGCGAGCGCGACGGCGCCGAACCGCAGCTGCGAGCCCCCCATTCCGGACGACGGCACCGATGCCACCGCCCAACGATCCAGCCAGAACATGGCCGGCACCCCGAGAGTCACGCTCGTCACGGCGCGCAGGCCAGCGATACGGGCGGGAGTCCGGGTGTCGCCGAGGGCGAAGAAGGTCGTCTGCACCACGCGCGCTGAAGTCGAGGCCGGCAACCCGAGGGCGTAGCCGGCGAGCACCGCCGTCACCAGCACAGCCTCGGGACGTCCGAAAGACCCCGGGAAGAGCCGGTACAAACCCTCGACCAGGGGCAGGCCCAACAGCAGATACGCGATCGCGGAGGGAAGGTTCAGAAAACCGGACCGCGCGACCGCCGCTCTGGCTTCCGCGGCCAACTCGGCCCCGCCGGCCGCTCCCGCGCTCCGCCGCGACAGCTCTGGCAGCGCGGCGGCAGCGACCGACATCCCGAACAGGCTGACCGGCAAGAGGTAGAGCGTCTGCGCGTACCCGAGCGCCCCGACGGCACCCGCCGCGAGCAAGGTCGCCAAGAGCTGATCCACGTAAGAAGAGAGCTGCACGACGCCACGGCCGGCGACCGCGGGCCCGAAAGCGGCGAGTGCTTCGCGCATGGGCGGCGAGCCTAGCTCCAGCCGCGGCCGGAGACCGCCCAGCGCCCGCCACGCGGCCGGCAGCTGGATCAGGAATTGGAGCAGCCCACCGGCCAGAGCCCCGATGCAGGCCGCGAAGAGCAGGCGGGTCTGACCCGTCACCGTCCCGCGCAGCGGTCCCGCGGCCAGCGCCACCCACGCCAAGCCGCCGAGGATGGCGGCGTTCCAGACCACCGGCGCGGCGTACGGCAGCAGGAAGCGCCGATGGCTGTTGAGCACGCCCAGCGCCCACGCCGACAGCACCAGGCAGGCGGTCATCGGGAAGATCCAGCGCACCGCGGCCACCGCGAGCTCGAAGCGGTCGACCGCGAGCTCGCCCGCGGCGACTCGGGAGGCGTCCCCCAGATAGCCGGCGGCGAAGATCGCGACCAGGGGGCGCGCCGCCAGCATGCCGATCAGCGCCGCGGCCGCCGCGACCGCCGCCAGCAGGCCGAAGGCCGCGCCCGCGAACCGCCGTGCCTCTTCACGCCGACCGGCGGCCAGCAGCCGCGAATAGACCGGAATGAACGAGGCCGACAGGGTCTGCTCACCGAGCAGGTTCTGCAGCAGGTTCGGCGCGCGCAGCGCGGTCTGCAGCACGTCCGCGTGCGGGCCGACGCCCAGCAGCGCCCCGCTGACGCTGCTGCGCAGAAACCCGGCGAGGCGGGAGGCGAGAATGCCGGCCGCGACCGCGGGCGCGCCCCCGCTCCGAGTCGCGGTCGTGCCGTCGCCGCTCGCCATGCAATCCCGACGCAGAGGCGTCAGCGGTTCCGTTCGAGCCACGCGCGGGCCGCTGGCCGGACCACGACCGATTCGGCGTCCAGGCCGGTGGCTGCGTCCTGCGCCCGCTGATACCACTCGCGGGCGCTGGCTCGATCCCGCTTGCGCGCGTAGGCCTCGGCGATCAGCATCCGGACGTGCGGCCGCTCCGTGTCCGACTGCCGGAGCTCCGCGATCGCTTCGTCGTAGCGCCGCTCCAGCAGCCGCACGTAGCCCACCAGGTAGGGCCACGTCCACTGATAGTGCTCGGCGTTGGCCAGATCGGCCTCGATCGCCGTCCGCACCTCGACCAGGAGCTGCTCCGTCCGCCGTCCGTCACCGCGCTGAGCCGCCGCCCGCGTCAGCCCGTGCAACTCACGGATGCGCCAGAGCGACTTCTGTTCGGCGGCGAGCGACGAGGCCGCCACCGCCGCGCCGCCGCGCCGGTACCAGCTCTCGGCCAGCGCCGGTTCGCCGCTCTCGAGCAGCACCCGACCGGCGGCGTTGGCGGTCGCCGCGACCATGTCGGCCCGCCCTTCGGCGGTCCAGGAGGTGATCGCCTCCTCGACGTGGGACAGACCCTGCACGGCCTGTCGGTCGTAGGCGCGCACGTAGAAGAGCCCCATCAACGCGCGCTGCCGATCGCCCGCCGGGGCGATTCCGGCGGCCCGCTGGAAGTCGCGCGTCGCTCCCTCCCGGTCGCCCAGGAACAGGCTCGTCGTGCCACGGCCGATCAGCGCCGCGACCGGCCGCCCATCGTCGCCCACGGCGTGGTTGTAGGAGTTGAAGGCCGCGCCGAGATCTCCCGCCTCCCGCTGCAGATCACCCAGAGCCATCAGCGCGAGGGGAAAGCGCCGGTCGAGCGCCACCGCCCTTTCGTAGGCAGCGCGGGCACCCGCCGAGTCCCCGCCCTGGACGAGCAGGTCCCCCAGCTGCTTCCAGAGCCGCGCGTCGGCGCCCTCGGCAGCGGAGGCTTCGCGATAGGCCGAGACGGCCGCCTGGGCGTCGCCGTCCGCCCACGCCGAGAGGCCTCTCGTCGCCGGCTCGAGCCAGCCGCCGAGCCCCGTGCTCAGCCGGACCGCATGCGCCGCGAGCGACTTGCGCTCTTCGCCGCTTTCGGCGAGCGCCAAGTGATACATCGCCAGAGCCGCCTCGGCGCGCAGTATCGGACGCGCGGCCGCCGCGTCACCGCGATCCAGCGCCGCGAGCGCCGTAGCGCTTGGTGTCTCTGCGGCGAGCGACGGCGGCGAGAGCAGCAAGCAGCTCAGCGCGGCGAAGGCTCCTCGATGCATGGCGGTCCCTCCCTCCAGGATCCCGACCTCCAGCGGCGTGGCGGCAGTCTAGCCCGGATCGGAGTCTCGCGATTCCGTCGCGGCCGTCGGGCCCTCGCGCCCTAGGGCGACTGAGGGCCCAGGGCCTCGGCCTCCGGCTCGACGTGGATGGTCACCTGGGCTCCTGGCAGGAGCTCACCGATCCGCTTCTCGATTCGATCGCAGATGGCGTGCGAGACGGCCACCGTCGTCCGCCCCTCGACCACCAGGTGGAGATCGACGAAGGTGTGCCACCCCGAGCGCCGGGTCCGCAGCCCGTGATGCTCGAGGACTGGGGGCCCTTCCGCGCCGAGCACTCGCTCCACCGCCTCGAGCTCCCCCGCCGCCAGGCTCTCGTCCATCAAGCCGGCCAGCGAGGCGCGGACGGCCGCGAGGCCGGCGAACAGGATGTGCGCCGCCATCGCCAGCGCCACCACGGCGTCGAGCGCCCACTTGCCGGTGACCCACGCGACACCGAATCCGGCGTAAACCGCGAGCGAGGTATAGACGTCGGTGCGAATGTGCAGCGCATCAGCGGCCAGAGCCGGTGAGCGGTGAACGCGCCCCATTCGACGCAACCACAGCGCCAGCGCCAGGTTGACCGCCGTCGCCAGGATCGAGACGACCAGGCCCGTGCCCAGCTCCGGTTGCGCCGGCTCGCGACCGAAGCGGGTGACCGCCTGCCAGGCGATCGTGGCCGCCGCGCCGACCACCAGCGCCCCTTCGAGCCCGGCCGAAACGTACTCGATCTTGGCGTGTCCGTACGGGTGGTTGTCGTCGGCGGGCCGCGACGAAATGCGGATCGCGGCCCACAGCATGGCCGCGGCCGCGACGTTCACCACCGACTCCAGCGCGTCGGAGAGCAGGGCGAGCGAGCCGGTCAAGAGGGCGGCGAAGAGCTTGAGCGCGAACACGGCGAAGCCGACCAGCAGGCTCACTGCCGCCGCGCGCCCCGCCAAGACGCCTCGCTCCACGCTCACCGCCGCTCCCTCCAATCTCGATGCTCGGTCGCGCGGGCCGTGACGCCGTCGAGGCGACCCGACGAGGCTCCGGCCGAGGCGCTGGGTAGCTTCAGAAGAAGATACCCGTGGTGTCGAGGACCTCCAGGATCTCGAGCTCCTGAATCCGCCAGACGCCGTCGTCCTTGCGCCAGGAGATCCGGACCCGGAGGCGCTCGCGGCCCGGCGTGCCACCCCGGGTGCCATCGACCGTGACCGTGCTGGTCATCGTGGCCGTGCCCCGCGCGGACTGGACCTCGATCTCCCGCCCGGAGTCCGAGACCTGGACTCGGGTCGCCGAGTCGCGATAGCTGTGGATGATCGCCGCCAGGCTCTGGGCGTCGGTGATGGTTCCCCCGTAGGGGCGGGCCATGACCACGAAACCGGGGGCGAACGTCGAGACGACGCCCCGCACGCTGGCGAAGGCCTCGAGCTGCGATTCGTCGCCCCGCTTCTCGAAGCGGCCCAGGACCTCGTCGAACCTCGCCCCGAGCCGGCGCCGGTCGCTCGGCCACCAGTGCCAGAGGCCCGCCGCCAGCCCGAGCAACAGCAGGATCGGAAGCACCTTGCGCATCGCCGACATCTTAAAGGACGCCGGCCTCGCGGGTTGGCTTGGTCCGAGCCGCAGGCGACCGGGCGAAACCGGCCAGTGGGAGATGCGTAGTGCTGGCGAGGAGGCCTTCCAGATGACCGAGCTCCGAGATCGCACGTCGCTGTTCGCTGGGCGAATCGGCTCTGCCCTCGCCCTTTCGACCCTGGTCCTGCTCGGCACGGCCACCGCAGGCCGCGCCGCCGAGCCAGGGGAAGGGGACCGGCAGCCGTCCAGCTTGCGGCTGACCATCGAGGACGACGATGGCGCCAAGGTCGACCTCCGCGTCGGCACCGGGTGGCTTTCGGGCCTGCTCGAACAGGTCGAAGTCGACTGTGACGCCCGCCCCGACCGCCAGACGCGGCGGATGATGGACAGCTTGACCGAGCAGGGCGAAGGCGGCGTCTGGAGTGGCCGCGACGGCGACGGTGACCGGATCCTGGCGCGGCGCTCGAGCGGCCAGCTCAAGCTCGAGTCGACTCGGCGCGACGGCGGCAGGGCCGTGGTCGAGATGCCCTGGCCCGCCGCGGAGTGCCTGTTGCTCGGCCGGACCCCCGCGGAAGGCCTCGGCAGCGCGCTCGGTCAGGGCAAGGCCCGAATGCAGATCGAGGCGCGCGAGGATGGCAAGCGGGTCCGGTTGAGCTTCGACTGACCTTTCGCGGCCGGGCGCCAGGAAGCGCCCGGCCACCTGCCTGTCCGCCGTCCGGCCTCAGACCAGCTTGGCCTGCAGCCGGATCTCCACGTTGCCCAGCACCTTCGAAACCAGACAGTTCGCCTTCGCGCTTTCGGCGTGCTCGACGAAGACCGCTTCGTCGATGCCCGGCACCTCGCCCTCGCAGGCCAGCTCGATGCGGGTGATCGCCAGGCCCGCTTCGTTCTTGCCGAGGTGGACCTTCGCCTCGGTCGAGATGCGCGTCGGGGTGTGCCCCGCGCGGCCGAGACCCGCCGAGAGCGCCATCGAGAAGCAACCGGCGTGGGCCGCCCCGAGCAGCTCCTCGGGATTGGTACCCGTCCCCTCCTCGAAGCGGCTGCTGAACGAATAGCGGCCCTCGAAGGCGCCACTCCCCAACCGCATCGTGCCGGCTCCCTCCTGCAAGCCGCCGTTCCAGACCGCTTTCGCGCTGCGCACTGCCATGTCCGGCTCCTCCGTCAGAAAGTAAAGCGGGCGATCGCGCCCAGCGTGAGGGTTTCCGTGTCGACCTCGTCGAGCTGGTCCCAGGCGTTGAAGCGATAGTTGGCGTTGATGTCGAGATGGAACTTCGGCAGCATCAACAGGTCGACACCGGCGCGCGCCGCGTAGTAGGGATCGGACCAATCGTCCGCCAAGCCGCTCGAATAAGTGGCGCCGACGCCGACACCAGCGTAGATTCCCCGGCCGACCAGCACGTAGAACTGCGGCGAGTAGGCGCGGGTCGTCGAGCCGCCGAAGCCCTTGTCGAAATACTCGACGTCGAACTCGAAGCGGAGGAAGCCGCCGGGCAGGTACTGATAGGAGAAGACCTGCGACAGGCCGTCGTCCTCGATGTCGCCGAAGCCTTGGTCGGCCAGCTCGTCGACGGTCTTCCAGTAGTGGAAGCCGAAACCGAGACGGTGCTCTCCGGCTTGGGCGGGGTTCGCCGTCATCGCGGCGAGGGCTACCAGCGCGGCGGCGATCAACAGCTTGCGCATGCGTCGGTCCTTTCGTCGGATCGCGTCCGCTTGCCGGCGGACGGAGCGCGAGAATAGCAAGCGGCGGGCCCGTTGGGTGTGGAAGGAGCCGCTGCCGGTCGCTTCAACCGGCGCCGGTGTAGCGGCGGCGCAGCCGCAGGCCGGCCCCTTCACTGGTGGAATCGAAAGCGGCGAAGGCGGTCCGATAGGGGCTGCGCGCCGCAGGGGCGCCGTTGATCGTCTCGATGTCGACCGCGCGCGCGGGCGAGAACGTCCGGGTGAGCGCCGACCGGATGGGGGCCATCAGCAGCGCGTTGACCGGATCGTCGGGCACCGTCCGCAGCTCGAGCTCCCGGCCGGCGCGCTTCGCGATCAGCAGCAGCTCGGAGCCCCGGTAGACCAGGTGCGTCGACGCCGAACGCCGCGGCAGCTTCCCGCGCAGCCCGTCGAGGTCCAGCCCGCAGGCCGACGCTGGATCGACACCGGAAACCCACCAGATCGGAGCGCCCGAGCTCCCCGCACCGAGGCGGCGAACGGCATCGGGGGTCGCGAACTGCAGACCGGGGACGCCTCGGAAGAAGTGACCCGAGACGATCTCCCCGGCCAACTCGAGCGTGCGCAACGAGCGCACGAGGCGCCCCCACGCGAAGGGTGCCGGCTCCGCCGCCAGGAGCTCCCGGAAGACCACGCCGTAGCGATCCAGCACGACCCGAGCGCGCTCGCGCGCAACGGTCTCGCGGTCGAGTGGATCTTCCGCCTCCCGGCCCGCCCCGGCGAACCACCGTCCGGCGAGAGGGCGGGAGGACACCCAACGCCGAAATGCCCCCCGGCGGGACCGGGCCATCTCCGCGGGGGTGTCCTCGGGCAGCTCGAACTTCGCCAGGACGCCTTGGCGCAGCGCGCGCATCGAGTCGCTGGCCAGCTGCCCGCGCCAGGCCAGCGCCCAGAGAAGCCGCGCCGCCTCGGCGCTGCCCAGCGCGAGGTGATCGGCGACTTCGGCGAGCCCGAGGCCCCTGGGGAACCGCTCCAGCAGGGCGAGTGCCGCCTGCGCGCCGGGTGGGACCCCTTCCTCGCTCCCCTCCGCGGCGCCTGCCGCGTCCGGGTCGGCCAGCCAGGGCAGGTCGCGCTCGAGCCCCAGAGCCACCCGCTCGCGGCCGCTGCCGAACCAGCGCAAGCCGTGCTCCTCGAACAGGGTGTCGAGCCAGGACGGCTGGTAGCCGTCGAGGCGCGCCGGCAGGATCTCGGTCTCCCAAGCCGCCGCGGGCGCCGACCAGCCGAACAGCCGTTCGAGAGCAGCTTGGAGCCCCTCGGTGCCCGATCGAGCCGAGGTCAGGCCCTGAGTTTCGGCCAGGAAGAGCGGCAGAGACTCGAGCGGCGACGGCTCGAGGCTCGGCCGGGCCGCGGCGCGACGCCACCGCAGCAGAGTCTCGTAGCTGCCGAGCGCGGCGACCCAAGTGCCGGTCTCGCCGGCGACCAGAGGGCCGGACACGGCTCTTTCGCTCTCGACCAGGCCCACAACGGCCGCTCTGACCCGCTCCACCGGCTCGTCCAAGAGCATCGCCAGCTCGTCGACCCGGAGGGCGCCCTGCGCGGGCAGCCAGCTCGCCAAGAAATCGACCAGCGCGGCCCCCGCTGCCGCCGCCGCATCGCCCGGCTCGTCCGCCGCGGCTCGCCGACGCAGCCAGAGCCCCGGACCCGTGGTCGCCAAGCGGACCTCGCGCGCCATCTGCCCGAGACCCGGGAGCAGCTCGAGCTTCGGTGCCGCTTCGGCCACGATCCGTGCCGCATCTCCCCGCGTGTCGCGATCGATCGCGGCCACCAGCTGTCGCCACTCTGCGGGCGGGATCAGCATCCTCTCCTTGACCCACTCGACCAGCTCGCCGCCACTGGCCGGCGGATAGCCGGGCGGCAGCCGCTGGGCCACCGCCCGGAAGCGCTCGACCAGGCGCAACGGCAGCGGCGAGCCCTCGCCGCCGAGCGCCACCTCGCGGATCAAGTCGCCGCGCAGCGGACTGGCGCGGCGCGTCTCCGGCACGTCGTCCTCGTACATCAACTCGTTGGTTCGCCGCCAGACGAGGCCCGCCGCCAGCGGCGACGGCCGCGGCGTGCGGACATGGACCATTTGGACCGCGCCCGTGGCGAGCTCGGTCAATCTGGCCCGCAGTTCGCCCAGCTCGAACTCGTCCTGGAGACAGGTGCGCCAGGTCTCGACCAGGATCGGAAAGTCGTCGAACGCCGAGACGGCGTCGAGCAGTTGCTTGGCGTACTGACGCGAGCGCCAGAGCGGCGTGCGGCGGGCTGGGCCGGCACGCGGCAGCAGCAGCGCCCGCTGGGCGTTCTGGCGGAAGTGGGCGCCGAAGAAACCCGAGCCTTCGAGCCGCCTACGCAGCAACCGTTCGCAGCTCTCGGGCGCGACTGCGGCGAGGAGCGCGCCCGGATCAGCACCCTCGGGCAGCACCAGCAGAATCGCGTCGTCATCGGCCACGACCTCGACGGCGCTCCCTTCCCGCTCCTCCCAGGCCGCCGCGAGCGCCAGCGCCAGCGGCCGGTTCACCCGGCCGCCCCAGAAGGTGTAGAGCACGATCGACCGCTGCTCTCCGCCGTCCGTGCGCTCCTCGGACTCCTCGAGCACCAGGCGCCGGCGGTGCGGCAGCACGCCGCCCAACGCCGCCCGCGTGACCCGCAGGAGCGCCAGCAGCTGCTCGACGGCGCCCGCTTCGAGGGCGTGATCGCGAGCGAGCTCGGCGGCGAACGCGGGCTCGTCGAGCCGACTCTCGGCCCGCTCCAGCAGCTCGGCGATCCGTAGCGCGAAGAACGACCCCCGATCGCGCGCGTCGGCGCGCCAGAAGGGCGCCAGCGTGGCGCCGCCGCGGGCCGGAGCCACCATCACTTCGTTGGCCGTGATGCGACGGATCCGCCACCCCTGGGCTCCGAGCGTGAAACTGTCGCCGACTCTGCGCTCCCAGACGAACTCCTCGTCGAGCTCGCCCAGTCGCGCCTGGGAATCCTCCAAGCGCAGCTGGAAGTAACCGCGATCCGGAATGGTGCCGCCCGCGCGGGCGAGCAGCCGCGCCGCGCCCGGCCGGGCGCTGACGGTGCCGTCGAGCCGGTCCACCGCCACGCGGGGCCGCAGCTCCGGCAGCCGCGTCTCCGCGTAACGGCCCGCGAGCATCTCGACTACCAGGTCGAACTGGCCGCGCGAGAGGTCGTGGAACGGCGCGGCCGTCCGCGTCGCCGCGTAGAGGTCGTCGAGCCGCCAGCTCTGGTGAGCCACCCAACCGAGGAGAGTCTGCGCCAGCAGGTCGAGCGGCGCCCGCACGACCTCGATCGGCTCGATCTCGCCCTCGAGCACCGCTCGCGCCGCGACCGCGCAGTCGAGGAAATCTCGCGCGTGCACCGGATAGAAGAGCGCCCGGCTCGCCCGGCCGACCTGGTGGCCGGCGCGCCCGATCCGCTGCGCCGCCGAAGCCAGCGTCGGCGGTGACGCGATCAGCAGCACGCGGTCGAGCGCCCCGACGTCGATGCCGAGCTCGAGTGAGCTGGTGGCCACGATCGCCGGCAGCGCCCCCTCTTTGAGCCGCCGCTCGACCGCCGTCCGGAGCTCGCGCGCGAGGGACCCGTGGTGGGACCAGGCGAGCTCGCGACCGGCGGCGTCGTTGATCAGGCGGGTCAGCTTCTCGGCCTGCCGACGGCTGTTGGTGAAGACCAGCGTCGAGCGCGCTTCGGTGATGCGCGCCCGCAGCTCCTCCGCCAGCCGGAGCCAGGCCGCGTCGGGCGGGCCCGGCTCGCCTTCGGCCGGCACCGGCAGCGCCCGCACCGCGAGCTCGTAGCGCTTGCGCTCGGCGGCCTCGATCACCCGCACCGGTCGCCGCAGGTGGAGCGGCTCCCCTCCGGCGCCGCGTTCGAGCCGATAGCCGCCGACGAAACGCGCCACCCGGTCGACTGGGCGGACGGTCGCGGAGATGGCCACCCGCTGGAACTCCCCGACCAGCTGCGCCAGCCGCTCGACGGCAGTGATCAGGTGGGTGCCGCGCTTGTTGCCCGCGACGGCGTGGATCTCGTCGAGGAGGACCATCCGCAGTCCCGAGAAGAGCTGGCCGGCGCGGCGCTGCAGCAGCAGGAGGTTCAGGCTCTCGGGAGTGGTGATGAGAATCTCGGGTGGACGGCGGACCTGGCGCGCGCGCTCCGCAGGCGGCGTGTCGCCGCTGCGGACGCCGACCCGGACCGGACGAGGCGGCAGTCCGGCCGCCTCGAGCGCAGCGGCGATGCCGGCGAGCGGCGCCACCAGGTTGCGTTCGATGTCCACGTTGAGGGCCTTGAGCGGCGACACGTAGAGGAGGCGCAGCCCGCCTCCCTCCCAACCTCCGGTGAGGAGCCGGTCGAGCGGCCACAGAAAGCCGGTCAGGGTCTTGCCGCTGCCGGTGGGCGCCACGGCCAGCAAGTGCTCGCCGTCGGCCAACGGCCCCCAGCAGCGGCGTTGAATCTCGGTGGGCGCGGCGAAGGTCCGGGCAAACCAGTCACGAACCACCGGATGGAATCGGGCCAAAGGCACGGCGGGAGCTTAGAACGGCGCCCCGGGCCCGCGCCGCCGGCCCTGGTGAGCCGCCACTGCGCCGGCCGCCGGGTGCGGCTAAGATCGGCGCCATGCCCTCCCTGGCCGGCAAGACCCTTTTCGTCACCGGCGGCTCCCGCGGCATCGGCCTGGCGATCGCGCTCGCCGCCGCGCGCGACGGTGCCCGCGTCGCGCTCGCGGCCAAGACGACCGAGCCGCACCCGAAGCTGCCCGGCACGATCCACACCGCCGCCGAGCTGGTGCGCGCCGCCGGCGGCGAGGCGCTGCCGCTGGCCGTCGACATCCGCGACGAAGCGCAGGTCCAGGCCGCCGTCGCGGCGACGGTCGAACGCTTCGGCGGCCTCGACATCCTGGTCAACAACGCCTCCGCGATCTCGCTCACCAGCACGGCCGAGACATCGATGAAGAAGTTCGACCTGATGTTCGGCGTCAACGTGCGCGGAACGTTTCTCTGCTCGAAGAGCTGCCTCCCCCACCTGGAGCGGGCGGACAACCCGCACATCCTGAATTTGTCGCCGCCGCTCTCGATGCGGGAGCAGTGGTTCGCGCCGCACGTCGCCTACTCGATGGCCAAGTACGGCATGTCGCTCTGCGTGCTGGGCATGGCTGGCGAGCTGCGCGCCCGGGGCATCGCCGTCAACGCCCTGTGGCCGCGCACGGTGATCGACACCACCGCCATCGCGATGCTCGGCGGCCGGGTCGACCGGCGCCACACCCGGAAGGCGGAGATCGTCGGCGACGCCGCGCACTGGATCCTCACTCAGCCGGCGCGCGAGTGCAGCGGCAACTTCTTCGTCGACGAAGAGGTGCTCGTCCGCGCCGGAACCACCGATCTCGAGCGCTATGCCGTCGCACCCGGCCAGCCGCTCCACCCCGACTTCTTCCTCGACTGATCCGGAGGCACGACGTGGAGACCCGACCGCTCCGTACCCTCGACCAGGCTTCGATGAACCGGCTGTTCGAGGTCACTGACGACCTCGGGCTCTCGCGCGAGGCACTGCGCGTCGCGCTGCTGCGCTCCGGCGAGGGCGAGGTCCGGCGGGTTCGCGCCGGCCTCTACGAGATCACCCTGCCCGAGCACGACGATGTCGCTCCGTTCTTGGCGAAGCTCGCCGAGCTGATCGCGCGCGCCGACTCGGAGACCGAGTCGACCGATCACGGCGTGTCGGAGCCATGAGCGCCGAGCCGGCGGCCGCATCGGCGGCGACGCTGCCGTCGGCCTGCCCGCTCGACTGCCCCGACGCGTGCAGCCTCGAGGTGGTGGTCGCGGACGGCCGCGTCACCCGGGTCGAAGGCGCCCGCGACCGCAATCCGGTGACCGCCGGCTTCATCTGCTCCAAGGTCCGCAAGCTGCCGGAGCTGCTGCACGCTCCCGAGCGCCTCCTCCACCCGGCTCGCCGGATCGGGTCCAAGGGGAGCGGACGCTTCGAGCGCCTCTCGTGGGACCAGGCGCTCGACGACATCGCGGCGAAGCTGCTCGCGGTGCGCGAGCGGCTGGGCGGCGAGGCGATCCTCCCCTATTCCTACGGCGGCTCGAACGGGCTGCTGTCGCAGGACACCACGGACGCACTGTTGTTCCGTCGGCTGGGGGCCTCGCGGCTGGCGCGCACGGTCTGCGCGGCCCCCAGCGGCCGGGCCGCCACCGGTCTCTACGGCAAGATGGAGGGGGTGGCGCTCGACGACTATCGCCACGCCCGGCTGATCGTCGTCTGGGGCTGCAATCCGTCCGCGACCGGCATTCACCTGCTGCCGCCGATCCAGGCGGCACGCCAAGGGGGCGCGCGGCTGGTGGTCGTCGATCCGCGTCGCATCCCGCTGGCCGCGCAGGCCGATCTCCACCTCGCGCCCCGGCCCGGAACCGATCTGCCGCTCGCGCTGGCGCTGATCCGTGAGCTGTTCACTTCGGGCAGAGCCGATACCCAGTTCCTCGCCAGCCAGACGACGGGCAGCGAAGAGCTCGCTCGACGCGCCGAGCCCTGGACCTTCGAGCGGGCCGCGGCGACCGCCCAAGTGCCGATCGAGCAGCTGCGCGCCCTGTGCGAGCTCTACGCCTCGACCTCGCCCGCCGTGATCCGCTGCGGCTGGGGGCCGGAGCGCAATCGCAACGGCGGCTCCGCCATCGCCGCGATCCTCGCGCTGCCGGCGGTCGCGGGCAAGTTCGGCCAGCGCGGCGGCGGCTATACGCTGTCGAACTCCGGCGCCTGGCGCTTCGACGCCGGCGACCTCTGGGGCCCGGCGCCGGCGACGCGAACGATCAACATGAACCAGCTGGGCGCCGCGCTGACCGAGCTCGCGGATCCGCCGGTCGGCGCGCTCTTCGTCTACAACTCGAACGCGCTCGCCACCTCGCCCGACCAGAACCGGATCCGGCGTGGCCTCGGGCGCGAGGACCTGTACACCGTGGTCTTCGACCAGGTGATGACCGACACGGCCCGCTACGCCGACCTGTTGCTGCCGGCCACTCACTTCTTCGAGCACCGCGAGCTGTCGCGCGGCTACGGCGCCTTCGTGCTGCACGAGGCGAAGCCGGTGGTGCCTCCGGCCGGTGAAGCGCGCTCGAACTTCGAGGTGTTCGCCGAGCTCGCGGTGCGCTGCGGTCTGGCCCGCCGAAACGAGATCCCCTCCGAAGGGAGCGTGGTCGAACGGCTGCTCGCCTCGACCGGCCGGGGCGACGAGCTGCGCCGGGAGCTCGACTCCCGCGGCTACGCCGCGGCGCCGGCCGGCGAGCGCCCGGTCCAATTCGTCGATGCCTGGCCGCACACGCCCGACCGGCGGGTCCATCTGGTGCCGGAGGAGCTCGACCGCGAGGCGGAAGGCGGACTCTACCGGTACCGGCCCGAGCCCGCCGACCCGAAGTACCCGCTCGCCCTGGTCTCTCCCGCCAGCCGCCGCATGGTCTCCTCGACCTTCGGCTCTCGATTGCGCCACCGGGTGCCGCTCGAGATGCACCCGGAGGACGCCGCGGCGCGCGCGCTCGCGACCGGCGACCGGGTGCGGATCTGGAACGACCTCGGCGAGATCGTCTGCCGGATTCGGCTCAGCCCAGCCGTGCGGCCGGGCGTGGTCGAGCTGCCGAAGGGACTGTGGAGCCATCACACCGACAACGGCGCCACCGCCAATGCGCTGGCGCCCGACCACCTCGCCGACCTCGGCGGCGGCGCCTGTTTCAGCGACGCCCGCGTCGAGGTCGAGCGGGTGGGCTGAGCGGCGCGTTCAGCGCCGTTCGAAGGTGTAGTAGACCGTCAGGGTCGCGGCCCGGCTGGTCGCGGCGGTCGACTCGAACAGGCCGATGACCACAGTACGGTCCCGGCTGCGCACCACCACCGGATTGCCGAGGAACCGGCAGTCCCCCGCGGGACAGGGGCGGTCGGGAAAGCAGTCCGCCTCCGGCCCTTCAGCCGCCGCCCCGTAGCGGAAGCCAGCGTAGCGGACACCGCCCGGCAGCTCGGCCACCATGGCGGCACAACCCGTGGGTGCCCCGGCGACCAGCGCCGAGACTTCGTCGGGTTGCGCAGCCGCGAGCTGACGCCGGAGCTCGGTGCCACAGCCGGGACCGCCGCCGCCGGCGACGACCACCTCGACCCAGAGCGCCTGCTCGCCCGGGCGACACTCCGTGCAGGTCCGGGCCGGCAGTCGCGCTGGCGCTGCGGCCGGGGAGGCGACCGGGTCCACCGGAGCAGCCGCCGCGACGGGTTCGGGCGGAGTCGTCCCTGCGGCAGTCGGAACCGGAGTCGCCACGGGAGTCGGAGTGGGACTTTGGCTCGGGCTGGCGATCGAAGGCGGCGCTGGCGGCGGCTCGCGGATCGGATCGAGCGGTGCCGGGGCCGGCGCAACGGGGGCCGGGGGGCTCGCGGGGACCGGTGTCGGCGGCGGCAGCGGCGTGGGCGTCGGTGACGGCGGCGGGATGGCCGTCGGAGTGGGCGTCGGCGGCGCGGTGGGGGTCGGCGCCGGACTCGGCACGGCGGTCGGTACGGGCGCTGGCGTGGCCGTGGGGACCGCGGTCGGCGACGGAGTCGGGATTGCCGTCGGCGTCGGCAGGGCCGTGGGCGACGGGGTCGGAACGGCGGTCGGCGTCGGTGCCGGCGTGGGCGTCGGCGACGGCACGGTCGTGGGCGACGGCGTCATCGGCGCGGGCGGCGCCGGCGTGGCGGGCGGAACCGGGGTGGCGACAGGCCTCGGCGCCGGAGTCGCCGCGACCGGCGGTGCGGACGTCGCGACCGGCTGCGGCGGCGCGGCCGTGGGAGGCGGAGCTGGGCGCGGCACCATCGGCGTCCCCCGCGCCTTGCCCAGGCGGACCCGCATCGGCGCGATCGCGCCGGGGACGTTGTGTTGGGCCGCGCTCTCGATCTCCGGCCGACCCGCGCCGCGCACGACGACCACCGCGCGATAGGTCATGTAGCCGGGTCGACGGACTTCGAGCGCCCACCGCCCCGGCGCCAGCCCGCCGATCGAAACGCGGCCCTTGGCGTCGGTGACGAAGGGCAGCAGTTCGCCCTGGTCGAGCTCCAGCCCCGCGACCACCACTTCGGCGCCCTGGACGGGTCGGCCCCGCTCACCTTCGACCTGCACCTCGAAAGAGCCAGCTCCCCCCACCTCCTGAGCCAGCACGATGCGCGCGGCGAGAAGCACCGCGCCCCACGACAGGATCCGTGCGCGCATGCGCGGATTCTAACCGGGCGATCCAGGAGCCGGCGGATCGCCCTTCGACGGGTCCGACGCCGCGCCGGATCTCAACGGCAGCAGCCTCGCCAACAGGGCCAGCAGGGCGGCCCCGGCGAGCGCGACGCCGAGCGCCAGGAGCAGCTTCGGATGCCGTTCCAACCAGCCCGCCTCGACGGCCTGCCGCGCGCCGAGGCGCGCGGTCAGCGGCGGTCGCAGCTCGAGCGCCGCCTCGAGCTGCGACAGGTCGAAGCGGGGCGGGTCGTACGGTGTCCGCGCCAGCAGGAGCTCCGCGCCGGAGCCGGGCCAGAGGAAGAGAGCGCGGGTGGCCGGCACCTCGACCTCGACCGCGATCGGACCGAGCGGCGCCGCGTCGCCATCCTCGAAGGTGACGAACAGACGGTCGCCTCGCCGGCGCTCCGGCAGCGCGAAGTCCAGGGCGAGAGCGCAGGGCGCCGCCCCCGTGCGGCATTTCCAATACGCCGAGCCGAGCCGAGCTTCCGGCGTCCCCGGCGCGTCGGAAGCGATCTCTACGTGCAGGCGACGCTCGAACGGTCCGCTCGCCCGCGCCGCGAGCAGCTCGATGCGCACGGACGGACCCACCAGCTGGTCGCTCGCAAGGGGTACCGGCAGTCGGCTCCTGCTCCGGTCCACCGGCGCGGGAGCCTGGGCCTCGAACCGAGCCACCGGATAGGGCTCGGGGTGAGGCTCGAACCGGGCCGGAACCAGCCGCTCCTCGAAGACCAGCCGCGCGCGGGCCGGCTGCCGTTCGGTGACCTCGGGCGGCAGGATCAGAGCGACCGGCGATCCGCGGGGGATCCCCGCCCCGGCGATCGCGAATCGGGCCTCCAAGGCCCGCTCCTCCGGCGCCGCTCCCAGCGCCGGAGCGGCCACCTCGGCGACCTCGACCGCGAACGCCCCCAAGCTGCCGCGGTGCGGCTCTGCGCCACCGCGATCGACCTCCTGCGTGGTGCCCCGCGCTGGGGCGCGCAGGAGGTAGCGGCCCGGGGTCTCGGCGCGAAACCGGAGGGCCTGCGGCGCGATCTCCCAGGTCGCCGCCACGACGCGCGGCGACGGTCCGAACAGATCGAGCCGCAGCGCTCCCCCGGGGAAAGCCGCGTCGCCGAGGGCGACGCGCAGCTCGTCCCTCGCCGCGGGCCACGGTCCCTCGAGCCACGGCTGCCATCTCCCGTCCTGCGCGAAGGAGATGCGATAGGCATCCGGCCGCGCCTCGGCACCCGTCGCCAGGACGAGCGCCCGCAGTGGCACCGAAACCGTGGGCGTGACCAGTCGGAGGCGCGCCATCTGAGCTGTCGTGACCACCAGCTCGGGGGTGTCGACCGGCCTGCGGACCACGGCGCGCTGGGGTTCACTCTCGCAGGCCTGGACCGCGCGCACGGCGGGGTGACCCGCGGCCGCAGGCCACAGCAGCCGCAGCCGTCTCGCCCGGCTCTCGGGGTACTCGAACCAGGTCGCGTCGAGCCCGCTGCCCTCGCCCAACCGGAAGAGATCGGCCCGCGCCAGCTCGCGCCAGCCCCGACCCGCCTCCACCTCGAGCCGGCAGCCGGGCGCCAAGGTCCGCTCCTCGAGCGCGAACCGGAGGGCCGCGTGCGGACCGGGCATCGGACCGAGATCCAGCAACAGCGCGTAGACGTCGCCGAGCCGCTCGACCGCCCCGACCTCGACGGCGCGGCAGCGCCGGGTCTCGGCGGCGAGCAGCCGCCGCGCGGGGACCGCGAGACCCGACGGCGACCGCACCTCCACTCCGCCCGCAGGCCCGAGCCGGGCGAGCACCTCGACGTCGAGCTCCACTTCCACCCAGCCTGGCGCGTCGACATCGATCGGCCACACCGCGATCTCGGCGAGCGCCGTGCCGCCGATCTGGAGGGCGAGGAGAGCGAGCCAGAGCTGGCGCGACGATTTCATCCGGCTCCCTCCTCGCGCCGGAAGACGAAGCGCTGGTAGAGCGTGGCGAGCACGAGCAACGCGGCGCCGAGCCCGAGGAAGGACAGCACCCGGTAGAGACCGGTCAGCACCGAGGCGTCGATCAGGAAGACCTTGAGCACCGCGATCAGCATCACCGCCAACGCCGCCAGCCGCAGCCCGCGCCGCGCTCGGAGCACCCCCAGCGCCAGGAGCACCGTGCCCAGGAGCGCCCAAGTCACCGAGTAGGCGAAGCCCTCGGCGGGGGTGCTGACGCCCGCGGCGAGGTCGCTGCCGCGAAACAGCTGCCGGACCTCGAGCGTCGCCAGCAGGAACAGGAGCGCGCCCGAGACGATGCGCGCGACGAGGGGCAAGCGCCGCCCGCCATCCCGCTCGACGCGGCGGGCGGCCGCCAGCAGGAGGACGATCGGAGCACCCAGCGCGACCAGGAGGTAGTTGAGCACCGGGATCGCTCCGACCGGGTTCGAGCTCCACGCCGGGTTCTCGATCGCGCCGGCGCCGAGGCAGGTACTGAGCGCGCCGGCCGACACCAGCAGTCTGCCGGCGTAGGCGAACACCGGGCGCGTGAAGCCGCGGGCCGCGGCGACGAACGCGATGCCCAGCGCCAGCCAGGCCAGCGACTGCGCGGTCCAGGCCCGCAGGCCGCCGACCTCGAGCGCGCGCGGCAGGGCCTCTGGCACCGCCAAGTGCCACGCCGAGAGCGTGGCGCCGGCGGCGGCGAAGAGCACCGCGCCCCCCTCGAAGAGCCGCGCGTGGCGCTCGACACCGTCGCCTCGCGACCGCCGAGCGGCCCAGAATCCCGCCAGGGCCGGCACGCCGAATCCCCACAGGAGCCAGTTGGCGATCGGCAGCGACCCGATCGGATAGCGCAGCACTTCGGGATTCAGAACCAGGCGGACCAGCGCGATGCCGAACGCCCCGAGCGCCAGTCGGCCGAGGATGGCGAGCCGGAGGCGGGAACCCAGCCAGACGAGCAGCGCGGCCTCGACCGCGAAGGCAACCGAGAGCCAGGCCCGCTCGAGGGCGAAGGCGAGCGCCAGCGTGGCGAGGGCCGTGGCGGCCGCCGCCCAGGCCCCGACGACCGCGTCGCTGGCGCCGAGCACTGTCGCCGCGGCGCGGTGCCGCGCCCACGGCAGCGCGCCGACCACCGCCAGGGCGCCCAGACCCATCAGCACGGCCGCCCAGACAGCGTCGCCCACCTCCCGCACCGAGAGCGCCGCGAGCAGCGGGAAAGCCACCCACGCGGAGCTCGCGAGCGCCGCCCAGCGCGCCGCCAGAGACGAGCTCCGCTGCGCCGCGTAGCCGCCGCCCGCCAGGAGCGCGGTGAGGGCGCCGAGCGTGGCGAGGTAGCGGCCGCCGTCCTCGGCTGGTACCGAGTAGCCCCAGATCGCGAACAGCACGAAGGTGACCGCCGCCGCGCGCGGCGCGACCCAGAACAGCGGCACTTCGCGCCAACGGGCGATGGCGAGCGACCCGGCGACGGCGACACCGAAGAGCAGCCAGTCACCGGTCGCGTAAGCACCCCGCCCCACCAGAACCGCCAGCAGGACCAGGCCTCCGGCCGAGCTCGCCTCGACCAGGCCGCGCGACGCGCGCGCGCTCCCCCACGCCGCGGCACCTTCGTGACGCAGCGCCGTGTAGCCGAACAGCACTCCCGTGGCCAGCAGGAAGCCGCCAGCCAGCAGGCTGTCGCGCGGGGCGAGCGGAGCGCTGACCAGCGCGATCGCCCACAGCGCGGTCGCGCCCAGCGCCCCGAAGCCGAGCAGCGGCCAGCGGCGCCGCCATGCCACCGCCAGCAGGCCGGCGTCGAGCAGCAGGAGATAGCCGAGCAGGCCGGCCAGAGAGCGAGCCTCGCCGCCGATCCAGAGCGGCGTCAGGAAGCCGCCGACGAGCCCCAGCGCCGCCGGCAGCGGACCCTGGCGCAGCGCCAACAGGACCGCCACCGCCGTATTCAGCGCCATCAGGCCGAAGCCGAGACCCGGCGGGATCAGCTCGTAGAGGTGCACCCCCGCGAGCAGGGCGGCGTAGAGATCGGCGATCCCGGCCGCCGAGAGTGCCGACGCGATGCCCCGCGACCTGCCGCGCAGCGCCTCGCCGCCCGCCAGGAGGCCGACGCCGAACAGCAGCGCCAGTGCCGTGCGCACGATCTCGGAGAGCCAACCCTGCTCCACCGAGTACTGGACCAGGAAGATCCCGGCGAGCGCCAGGGCGATGGCGCCCAGCCAGACCGGCAGCCGGGCGCCGAGCCGCTCCTCGAGCCCCGGTCCGGCCGGGGCCGGTCGGGGCAGCGCGAGCGGAGCCGTTCGCTCCTCCAGCTCCTCCGTCGCCGCGCTGGCCGGCTCGGGCGTCGGCCCCGCGAGCTGGGGCTCCGGCGCCAGATCCGGGAAGGTCGGCTCGGCGGGCGGGGGCGCAGCTTCGACCGGCCGGGGGGGGAGAGCCTCGGCTTCAGCCGCTGCCGCCGGTGGCGGCGCGGCATCCGCTGCCGACGGAGTGCGCAGGCGCTCGACGGCGGCGCGCAGCTCGGCGATCTCGCGCCGATTCTTGAGCGCGATCACGAACGACGCGATCGGCGCGAGGAGAATGAAGAGCGCGAGCAGCGCGCCGCCACAACCGAGGAGGGTGTCCATGGAGAGTCCCGAGAAAGAGGGGATGCTATCCGAAGCGACGTGCGCGTCGAGACCGGCGCGGCCGCCGCCGCGTCGAGCTCAAAGCCGTTCCGCGGGCGGCACCGGCGTCGCCGCGGGCGGAGGCGTTGGCTCCGGCGTGAAGTCCTCGCCCGGATTCACGAAACGGTCCGACTCCAGCCGGTGCTGGCGGTCGTGCAGCTGCCGGTAGCGCCCGCCGAGCGCGATCAGCTCGGCGTGCCCGCCCCGCTCCACGATCTCGCCCCCCTCGATCACCAGGATCTGATCGGCGGCGCGGATGGTCGAGAGCCGGTGGGCGATCACGAACGTGGTCCGTCCCTGGCGCAGGCGGGCGAGCCCGTCCTGGATCAGCGCCTCGCTCTCGCTGTCGAGGCTCGAGGTCGCTTCGTCGAGGATCAGGATGGCCGGATCGGCCAGGATCGCGCGCGCGATCGCCACCCGCTGGCGCTGCCCCCCCGAGAGCTTGACTCCGCGCTCGCCGACCACCGTGTCGTAGCCCTTCTCGAAACGCGACACGAACTCGTCGCAGTGGGCGACCGCGGCCGCCGCCAGGACCTCCGCGCGCGCCGCTTCGGGCCGCGCGTAAGCGATGTTCTCGGCGATCGTGCCGTCGAACAGGAAGTTCTCCTGGAAGACGGCGCCGAGGTGACGGCGGTAGTCGCGCAGCCGGAGCGCCGACAGCTCGCGGCCGTCCACCAGGATCCGGCCGCGCTGCGGGCGGTGGAAGGCGAGCACCAGGCCGATCAGGGTCGACTTGCCCGAACCGGAGGATCCGACCAGCGCCGTCGTGGATCCCGCCGGCGCTCGAAACGAGATCTCCGACAGTACCGGCGCGCCGGCCTCGTACTCGAAGCCGACCGCCTCGAATGCCACCTCTCCCACCACCCGCTCGACCGGCTCGCGCTCGAGCTCCCCCTCGTCCTCGGTGGCGCGCGTGAAGATCTCGCGGATCCGGTCGAGCCCGGCCAGGGCCTCGGTGAGCTGCGTCCCCACCGAGGCGATCTCGGCGACCGGCGCGACCAGCAGACCGGTGAAGAAGACGTACATCACCAGGTCGCCGAGGGTCATCTCGCCGGCGAGCACGGAGCGGCCGCCCGCGACGATCATCACGGTGCCGACGATGCCCATCAGGGCGGTCGAGCCGGCGGTCACCGCGGAGACACCGGTCATGGTCGTGCGGACGTTGGCGAACAAGCGGTCGATGCCGGCGCCGAAGACCCGCTCCTCGACCGCCTCGGCGGTGTAGGCCTTGACCACCCGCACTCCCCCCATCGACTCGCCGAGCCGGCCGGTGACCTCGGCCTGGATGCGGCTGCGCTCGCGGAACACCGGCCGCAGCTTTCGGAACGCGAACGCCATCAGTCCGGCGAACGCCCCGAGCACCAGGAGGTTGGCGAGCGTCAGCCGCCAGCTCACCCAGAGCAGGACGCCGAGCGCCACCACGCCGGTGACCAGCCCGCCGAAGAGCTGGATCAGCCCGGTGCCGACCAGGTTCCGGATCCCCTCGGCGTCGTTCATCACCCGCGCGATGAGCTCTCCGCTCTTGGTGCCGTCGAAGTAGGCGGTCGGCAACCGCAAGACGTGCGCGTGCAGCCGCTTGCGCATCTCGGCGATCTGGCGCTGGGCGGCGACGCCGACCAGCTGGGAGAGGGTGAATCCGGTCGCCGCCTGGAACAGCGTGGCGCCGCCCGCCGCGAGCGCCAGCGGCACCAGCAGGCCGAGCCGGCCCTGCCCCAGCACGTCGTCGATCAGGAACTTCGAGGAGGCCGGCAGGACCAGGCCGGCGAGCCGGCTGACCAGCATCAGCAGGCCTGCCGCGATCAGCCGGCCGCGCTGGGCGCGCAGCAGTCGCTTCGCCTCCGCGAGGGCGCTCTCCCAGCGCGGCTTCGGCGCGGCGCGGGGCTCGCTCAACCGCGCCTCAACGGCCCAGGTAGCCGAGCCCGAAGATGATCGACGCGACGATCGCCGCGCCCGCGGCGAGGAGACAGGCGAGCGCCCCGACGACGTGATCGATCCGCTCCGGCCGCAAAGGGTCGAGCGCGCGGGCGACCGCGAAGCCGCCCGCCAGGCCGCCCAGGTGGGCCCAGTTGTCGACCCCGGGGATGACGAAGCCGAACAGCAGGCCGGCCAGCGTCCAGCCCAGCACCTGCTGGCGCAGCGCGCTCTGGCCGGTCCGCCGGCCGTAGACGAGCAGCGCTCCGAGCAGTCCGAAGATCGGCGCCGACGCGCCGACCGAGAACATCGCCCGGCCGCCCAGCAGCGGCAAGTTGGGCAGGAAGGCCCCGGCCGCCGAGCTGACCAGGAAGCCGGAGATCGAGCCGGCGGTCCAAATCAGCACCATGCGGCCGGCGCCGTAAAGTTCGGCCACCGGCGGCGCCAGGTTCCGGACCCACATCATGTTGAAGAGGATGTGAACCAGGCCGCCGTGAAGCCATGCTGCCGAGAGAACCGTCCACCAGTGGCCGAGTCCGAACACGGGCAGCGGTCCGGAGGCGCCGAGCAGGAAGAGCGCCTCGAGATTGGGAGAGAAGAGGCGAAAGAGCCCTCCCTTCGGCTGCAAGGCCCCGGGCGACATCAGCAGCGAGGCGGCATAGAGCGCGATGCAGCCGCCGAGCAGGAGCTTGGTGAAGCCGAGGTCGGCGCCCAGCCGGCGCAGCAGCGGCGAGAAGCCCCAGAGCGCCGGGTTCCGCCGCCCGCAGTTGAGGCAGACGTCGTCGCGCACGCCGACCAGGCGGCCGCAGGAGGCGCAGACGACGGAACCGGTGGTTTGGCGGCCGAACATGAACGCGACGGGCGCCCGCGGCCCCGTCGGGCCACGGGCGCTCCGAGCCCGGTCTTCCGGGGCTACCGCTTCTCCGCGTAGGAGATCAGCCCCTGGGTCTCCCCTTCCTGCATCGCGACGGTGACGTTGAGCGAGCGGCCGCCGGAGCGCGCGGTCAGCGTGCCCCCGAGCGCTCCCCCCTTCTCGATCGTCGTCTTCTCGACCTCGAAGCCGGCGTCGCGGAGCCGTTGCTCGAAGAACGCGAGCACGACGTCGGAGCCATCGGCGGTGTGGATCGAGAAGCTGCCGCTCGCCTCCTCGTCGGAGCGGACATTCGCGAAGGCGTCCGACCGGGCGCCCGGGTAGCTCGGGATCCAGGACGGAACCTGCGACCCGTCACCGCCGCCGAACACCATCGTCCCGCGCTCGGAGGTGATCTTCATCGTGCCCCCGCCGGTGTCGTCACCGGAAAAGTCGATGCTGGTCTCCTCGTCACCCGAACGGACGGAGATGCGGCCGGCCTTGATGTCGGCCAGCGTGAAGGTGACCTCCTTGCCGGTCGCCTTCTCGCGCACAGTGATGGTGCCCGCCGCCGGATCCGAAGCGACCACGTCGAGCTCGGGATTGGCCCGCAGCATCAGCTCGGTGGTCTTGACGATCGCCGCGTCCGGATTGTCGGCGAACTCCTCGACCGTCTTCTTGACCTTGTTGGCGACGAAGGCCGTCATCACGAAGCAGCTGCCCAGGCCGAGCAGGATCAGGGCGCCACAACCGATCGCGAACCAGGCGAGCGGCGACAACCCCTTCTTTTTGGCCGGCGCCTCGGCTCCGGGCGGCGGTGGGACAACGGGCTCGTTCATCGACGGTTCTCCTCTGCGTCGGCGGTTGGCGGGAATCGAGTGGTCGGCAGACTAGCACGCCGCTCGACCGCGCGCCGATGCGCGCGGTGCCTCGCGATTCCGCCGCTCAGGCCGGAGCGCCCGGGGGCAGGTCGGGCAGCTCGTTGCGATCGTCCGCCCGTCGCGCGGGGCCGTGGCTGGCGAGCAGGGCGCCGCAGCGCTCGATCGCGCGCAGCAGCGCGGGTCCGGGACCGGCATCCCGCATCCCCAGCGCCGTTTCGCGGGCGACCTCCGCCCAGACGGCGGGCGGCACCGCGGCGTGGATCCCTTCGTCGGCGAGGATCTGCACCCGGTGCTCGAACAGCGCGACCAGGATCAGGATTCCCGACCGGTCGCGGGTCCGGAACACCTCGTGGCGGAGGAAGGCCGCGCGCGCGCCGGCCTCGACCCGCTGATCCAGCCGCGCCGCGCCGATCAGCCACCGCCGCAGCGGCGCCCAGCGGGCGGCGAGCGCGCCCGCGACCGCTCCCGCCACCGGGGCCAGCGCCAGCCAAGCCGCCTCGACGCCCCAGGTGCCCCGCGCGAGGTGCGCGCCGGCGAGCAGGACCGAAGCGAGCAGCGCGCCGGCCGCCGCGGCTCGCCAATCCGCTTCGGGATAGTCGTCGGCGGCCTCGATCAGGACCGGCACCAGCTCGCCCGCGCTCTGCCGCTCCGCCGCTTCGACGGCGACGCGGATCGCCGCGGCTTCGTCGCCGGAGAGCACCTGCACGGCTCGACTCATCGCCCGCGAGCATACCGCGCGCGACGCTCTGGCCAGGCAGGCGTGGCGCTGGCGCCGTTCCGCAATTAGAATCCTCGACCCATGTGGCGCCTGCTGTCCCTCAGCCTCCTCCTCGCCGGCGCGGCGGCGTCGCTACCGGCGGCGCCGCTGCGGATCATCGCTTTCGGCGACAGCATCACGCTCGGCTACGGCGACACGTCGCCGCAGGCCGAGGGCTATCCCGGGAGGCTCCAGCGCTGGCTCCGTGAACGCGCCTACGACGCCACGGTCGTGAACTCCGGCGTCGGCGGCGAGACGACCGCCGAAGGGCTGTCGCGCGTCGACTCGGTGCTGGCGGACGGCGGCGACTACTTTCTGCTGATGGAGGGGACCAACGACATCTCCCGCGGCAGCATCGGCATCGAGACCATCCGCTTCAATCTCGACCAGATGGCGACGCGGGCCGAGGCCGCCGGCATGGTCGCCGTGCATGCCACCGTCATTCCGCGGCTCCCGACCGCCACCTCCGACGCCAACAACGCGCGCACCAGCGCGCTCGCCGTCTCGCTGCGCGCGCTCGCCGATCTGCGCGGCCGGCCGCTGGTCGATCAGTTCGCGCTCTTCCAGTCGCTGCCCAACGTCTTTCTGAACTACTACAACCAGGATCCGGACGACCAAGTCGGCCACCCCAACGGCGCCGGCTACACGGAGCTGGCGGGCCACTTCCTCGAGCACCTTCTCGAGCTGCTCGCGACGCCGCGGCTCGAGATCCTGCCGCCGGCGGGAGCGGTCGAGGCGGGGGCCCTGGCGGAGTTCTCGGCGACGCTCTTCAGCTCGTTCGTCCGGCTCGAATGGGATTTCGGCGACGGCGGCTGGGCCGCCTCGACGGCGCCGCTCGTCCTGGCGGCCCAGCACGTCTTCCTCGAACCGGGCAGCCATGTCGTCACCTTGCGCGGTGAGACCGCGGGGGGAGGCGTGGCGACGGACCAGGTCACGCTCGTTGTCGGCGGCGAAGCCCCGCTCTGGATCGCCCGCTCGACCCTGCTGCCGATCCTGCTCCACGCCGAATCCGGCCTGCCCGGCGACGTCGTGAGCGAGTTGCGGATCCAGAACTTCGGCGCCTCACTCGCGCTCGCGGAAGCGGTCTTCTTCCCGGAGGTCCGGTACGATCAGCCGCCCGCCCCGCGCCGAGTGCTCGTGCCGCCCGGCACGGCGCGCCAGATCGTGGACGTGATTCCGTCGCTGTTCGGCCTGGAGCGGGCGCGCGGCGCCCTGTTGCTGATCTTCCGGGCGCCCACCGGCGCCGCCACCGACCAGATCGTCTCGTTCGCGAACGTCGCGCTGGCGGCCGATCCCACGGGCAGCTCGACCGATGTCGTCGAGGAGCTCGCAGCGACCCGCTGGAGCTCCAGCCAGAAGGTCATCGGCGGCATCGGCGGAGGCGTCACGACGGCGATCGAGCTCGTGGCCGCGAATCTCGACCTCGCCGGCGGCTACGTCCAGCTCGAGCTCTACGACGGCTTGGGCGCGCTCGTCGACGCAGCTCTCTACGAGCTCGGACCGCTCGAGATTCGGTGGCGATCGATCACGGACCTCTACCGCGGACTCGAGAGCCGCCCGCAGCCGTTCACCGCCGTGTTCCGGGCTGCCGGCGTCCGTTTCGCCGCCGCGGCGCTGTCGGTCGACCCCCTGGCCGGACAGGTCGTTTACCTGCCGAGCTCGCCCTGAAAGCGTGCCGCCGCGCGGCGGACCGGGTGCTAGAGTCCCGCCGCCCCCACCGCTCCAGCCACCGGCCACTTTTCCTCGATCAGGAGACCCTCGAAGCATGGCGAACAAGGTACTTCCCCGCAAGTGGACGGTCGAAGACTCGCTCGACCTCTACAGCATCCGGCAGTGGGGGAACGGCTACTTCTCGGCCAACGAGCAGGGCAACCTGATCGTCCAGCCGGGGGGGCCGGGCACCGAAGCGGTCGACCTCAAGGAACTGGTCGAGGAGGTCCGCCGCCGCGGCATCCTGCCGCCGCTGCTGATCCGCTTCTCGCAGATCCTCGCCGCCCGCGTCACCGAGCTCAACGAGGCCTTTCGCAGGGCGATCCAGGAGTACGGCTACCAGGGAACCTATCGGGGCGTCTACCCGATCAAGGTCAACCAGGAGCGCTACGTCGTGGAGCGGCTGCTCGACGCCGGGCGGCCCTACCACTTCGGCCTCGAGGCGGGTTCGAAACCCGAGCTGCTCGCCGTCCTCGGCATGCTGGAGGACGAAGAGGCGGTGGTGGTCTGCAACGGCTACAAGGACGAGGAGTACATCGAGACCGCCCTGCTCGGCTCGAAGCTGGGACGCCACATCATCCTGGTGGTCGAGAAGTTCTCCGAGCTGCCGCTGATCGCCGAGGTCGCCGAGCGCGTCGGCGTCGCGCCCTCGATCGGCATTCGCGCGCGCCTCTCGGCGCGGGGCGCCGGCCACTGGGAAGCCTCGGGCGGCGACCGCTCGAAATTCGGGCTGGGGGCCCGCGGCCTCTTCCAGGCGATCCAGTTCCTGCGCGAGCGCGGCCTGCTCGACCGGCTCCAGCTGGTGCACTTCCATCTCGGCAGCCAGGTCTCCTCGATCCGCAACGTCAAGGAGGCGCTGCGCGAGGCGGCCCGCACCTACTGCGAGCTGTACAAGCTGGGTGCTCCGCTCGGCTATCTCGATGTCGGCGGCGGCTTGGGGGTCGACTACGACGGCTCGCAGACGAACTTCTCGTCGTCGATGAACTACACGCTTCAGGAGTACGCCAACGACATCGTCTTCGGCACCATGGAGCTGTGCGACGCCGACGGCGTGCCGCACCCGACGCTGGTGTCGGAGTCCGGTCGAGCGCTGGTCGCCCATCACGCGATTCTGGTCGCCGATGTCCTCGGCGTCGGCGAGTTCACCGTCGGCAGCCTGCCGGAGAAGCTCGACGACGAGACGCCGGCACCGATCCGCTACCTGCTCGACGCCTACCGAGAGGTCTCGCGCAAGAACCTCCTGGAGGCCTACCACGACGCGCTCGGCTACCGCGACGAGGTGCTCTCGCTGTACAACCTGAATCACCTCACCCTCTCGGAGCGGGTCATCGCGGAGGACATCTTCTGGGCGCTGTCGCAGAAGATCCTGCGCCTGGTCCGCGAGCTGCCGGAAGTGCCCGAGGAGCTCGAGAGCCTCGAACGGAGCCTGTCGGACACCTACTTCTGCAATTTCTCGGTCTTCCAGTCCCTGCCGGACGCGTGGGCGATCGACCAGCTCTTCCCGGTGCTGCCGATCCACCGGCTGCACGAGGAGCCGAGCCGCCGCGGCGTGCTGGCCGACATCACCTGCGATTCGGACGGCAAGATCGACCGCTTCATCGACCGCCGGGACGTCAAGCACGTGCTGGAGCTGCATCCGCTGCGGGAGGAGGACTACTACCTGGGGATCTTCCTGGTCGGCGCCTATCAGGAGATCCTAGGCGACCTGCACAACCTGTTCGGCGACACCAACACCCTGCACGTGGCGCTGGGCGAGGGCGGCAGCTACCACATCGACCACGTGCTCACCGGCGACACCGTCACCGACGTGCTCAAGTACGTCAGCTACGACCGCGACCAGCTCATGGCGAGCGTCCGACGCTTCTCCGAGATCGCGCTGCGGGCCAAGCGCATCACGCTCGAGGAGTCGCGCCAGCTGCTGAGAGTCTACGAACAGGGCCTGGCCGGCTACACCTACCTCGAGCGGGACTGAAGGCGAGATGAGCGGGACGACCGTCGCGCGCCGCGACTCCCGACTCGGCGGCGGCCCGTCGCGGTAGGGGCAGAGATGTCGCCGGAGCTCCTCGATCTCGTCCTGCTCGGGCTCGCCTGGTACGTGGTCTTCCTGTTCTCCACCTGCTGCCACGAGGCCGCGCACGCGTGGGCGGCCTTGAGGCTGGGAGATCCCACCGCCTACCTCGGCGGCCAGGTTTCTCTAGATCCCCTCCCCCACGTCCGGCGCGAACCCTTCGGCACGGTGGTCTTTCCGCTGCTCTCCTTCGCGCTGTCGCGCCAGTGGATGATGGGCTGGGCCAGCGCCCCGTTCGACCCGGCCTGGGCCGACCGCCACCCCCGCAGGGCGGGGTGGATGGCGCTCGCCGGCCCGGCCGCCAACTTGCTGCTGGTGATGCTGGCCGCCCTCTCGATCCGCATCGGGATCGCCACCGGCGGCTTCGAAGCGCCCACCTCGGCGACCTTCTCCTCCGTCGTCGCGGCGGCGGACGGCCTGCCGGCGGCGCTGGGCACCCTGCTGAGCATCCTCTTCTCGCTCAACCTGGTGCTCTTCGCCTTCAATCTGCTTCCCCTGCCGCCGCTCGATGGCAGCTCGGTGCTCGCGCTCTTCCTGCCGGAACGCTGGGTACGCGGCTACCTCGCCCTGGCCCGGCAGCCGATGCTGGCGCTGGCGGGCCTGCTGGTGGCCTGGCGCCTGTTCGGCTACCTGTTCGATCCGGTGCACACCCTGGCGCTCAACCTGCTCTACCCCGAGTATCTCTACCGGCCGCGCTGAGAGCCTGGGCTCTGACCGCGCGTACAATCGGTGCATGGAGCGGATCGATCACGCAGCGGGGCCGGTGGCCGACCTCGGTCGCAGACCGCTGCGAGACCTCAGGATCTCGGTCACCGACCGCTGCAATTTCCGCTGCGCCTATTGCATGCCGCGCGAGGTGTTCGGCCCGGACCACCCCTTCCTGCCGCGCGCGCAGATCCTGACCTACGAGGAGCTCGCTCGCCTGGCCGCGACGTTCGTTCGGCTCGGCGTGCTCAAGATCCGGCTGACCGGCGGCGAGCCGCTGCTGCGCCGCGATCTCACGGACCTGGTGCGGCGGCTGGGAGGCATCGGCGCCGATCTCGCGCTGACCACCAACGGCTCGCTGCTGGCGGAGGCTGCGGCGCCACTGCGCGCGGCCGGGCTCCGGCGGGTTACGGTCTCGCTCGATGCCCTCGATCCGGCGGTCTTCCGCCGCACCAACGACACCGAAGTCCCCGTGGACCGGGTGCTGGCGGGGATCGAGGCGGCGCAGCGAGCCGGCTTTCCGCCGCCCAAGCTCAACGCCGTGATCCGGCGCGGCGTCAACGAGGGCGAAATCCTGCCCCTGGTCCGCCGCTTCGCCCCCCGCGGCCACGAGGTCCGCTTCATCGAGTACATGGACGTCGGCACCAGCAACGGCTGGCGCCTCGAGCAGGTCGTCCCCGCCCGGGAGATCCACGCGCGCATCGCCGCCGAGCTCGAGCTCGAGCCGGTCGAGCCGGGCTACCGAGGCGAGGTCGCGCGCCGCTACCGGGTCGCCGGCTGGCCGGGGGAGGTCGGCCTGATCAGCTCGGTGACGCAGCCCTTCTGCGGCGACTGCACGCGCGCCCGGCTCTCGGCCGACGGCCGCCTGTTCACTTGCCTGTTTGCCGCCGAGGGGCTCGATCTGCGCGGCCCGCTGCGCGGCGGGGCGAGCGACGACGAGCTCGCAACGCTGGTCGCCGGACGCTGGCGCGACCGCGACGACCGCTACTCGGAGCTGCGGACCGCGGCCACCCGTCCTGGACCCCGGATCGAGATGTCGTATATTGGCGGCTGAGATCCCGATCATGACGACCGCCGAATCCGACCGACGGCGCAGCCGCAGAGTCCGGCTGCCGCAAACCCACGGTCAGCTGATCCTCTCCCTCGACGGCAAGGTGCTCGACATCGGCATCGCCGGCATGGCGATCGAGACCCAGTCCCGCCTGGCGCCGCACCACCGCATCTCGCTGCGTCTGCGCAAAGGGAGCGAGTTGCTGATGCTCCAGGGGCGGGTGGTCTGGTGCTTTCTCCAGGGCACGCGGACCAATGACCAGGGCGAGACCCTGCCCGTCTACCGGGCCGGGATCGAGTTCGCCGACGTGCTGACGGAGGGGTCGCGCGAACTGCTGTCCTTCCTCGAGAGCCACGCGATCGTCACCCTCGAGACGCGGATCTTCGGCCGCTTCCGGCTCGAGGAGAGCTCGGTGGCGGTCAGCTCCTCGGCCGAATTCGAAGTGCGGACGATCAACCTGCACGGCATGGCCGTGGAAACCAGCCTGGCGGTCGAGCCGGGGGTCGGCTGCGACGTCGAGCTTCGGCTCGAACCGCGCACGCTCACCACCCATGCGCGGATCGTCACCTCGCAGCCGATAGCGGGTTCGGAAGGGCTCTACGAGGTCGCCCTGGAGTTCGACCGGATGGACCCGGATGAGGCCGAGCTGCTGCGCGCGGTGATCCGCCGCGAGCTGGAATCAGGGATCGCCGAGCCGGTCTAGCCGCGACGCCTTGCCCGCCGAGGATGGCGATCTCGGATTCGCCCGCGCCGGCGGCGTCAGCCTTCAGATCTTGAACAACGCGTCGAACGCCGCGCGGGCGTCGGCGGCGCGGCCGGAGCCGCCCTTGCCTTCACTCGGCGGGCGACCGCCGCCCGGGGTCTCCGCCGTCGACTCCTGGCGCTCGCGGGGATCGAACTGCGGGCAGTCGTTGCGCTGGTCCTTGCGCGGCACACGGATGATTCCCGGTTGACGGCACTGGTTCGGCGCCCCGGTGTCGAAGGACAGGCAGTTGGTGCAGGTGTGCAGATCCGCGCTGCAAGCCGCGCAGCGCGCATCGGCCGCCATCGCCGCCGCCAGCGGCTGCGCGGTACCACACCGGGCGCAGCGGAAGACACTCTGCGTCGGCCCCCCGAGGCCGCGACCGCGCGGCGCTTCGCGCGGATCCCGCGGCGGCCGCGGAACCCGTGGCCGGTCGCTCTCCTGGCCGCGCTCGCGCTCCTGCCGATCCGACTCTTGATACCCGCGCTGCTGGTATTTTCGGTCCGACATGCGGCCACTCTACCAGCCCGCGTCGGGACGCCGGAGCCGGCGCGTGGTGACGGCGGCCGCGCTGCTGCTCGCCGCCGCGGGATGTCGCGACGAGCCCGCTCCCGCGACCTCGCCGCTGCCCTCCGCCCGGCCAGATTCTCTCGCCGCGTTCCTCGCCATCCACTCTCTGGAGCCGGCGGCACCCTTGCCGGGCGGCGCCTGGCTCGCGACCCGGCAGTCGGAGGAACGGTTGGACGCCGTGCGCCTCGCGCTCGAGTCGGGCGAGATCGCCGCGCTGCTGCCGGGGCGATCGCGCGACTCGCGCGCGCTCGCGGCGCTGGCCGATGGCGCCGCCCTGGTCGAGCTCTCCGGCGTCGACGGCACGGCGCCGGAGTGGCTCCTGGTCCGGAGCGACGGTGCGACGAGACGGCTCGGCCCGCCCGTGGGCGAACGCTGGCGGCTCCTGGGGCTCGATCGAGACGGAACCCCACACCTGGCTTCGAGCCGCCAGGCCGAGGCCACGGGTGAGCGGTGGCTCGAGTTGCGAGCGAACGGCGAGGTGCGGGAGCAGGCGGGCCTGCCAGCCGGCCTGGAGCTCGTCTGCCTCTCGCCCGACGGCCAGCTCGCGGCGGCGCTGCTCCAGACCTCGTCCGCCACCGAGCTCCACCTCGTCGAGCGTAGCTCGGGCCAGGTGATCGCGCTCGGTCAGGCAGAGTCGCCCGCGACGATCCGGCCGATCGGGTTCGCGTTCGATGGTCGTCAGCTGCTGTTGAGCTACGAGGACGGCAGCGGAGCGAGCCGAGCCGAGTGGCTCGACGTCGCAACCGGCGAGCGCCGTCCGGAGGTGCTCGGAGCGAACTGTCACCCGACCGGCCTGCGCACTGGAGCGCGGCTCGCGGCGGTCCTGGTCTCGTGTCGCGGGCGCGCCGCGATGAGGTGGCTGGCTGGCACGACCGAGCAGGGTCCCGAGCTGCCCGCTCCGCCCGGCACGCGCCCGGTCGACATCTGGTTCGACCGCAGCGGCGCGGTGGCGCTGTATGCCCTGGCCGGGGGCCGCTGGCCGCGTGACCTTTGGCGCCTCGATGCCGGTGGCGAGGCCCAGCCGCTGACCTATGGCCTGACTCCGACCATCGCCCCCCGAGACCTGGCGGAGCCGGAGCTGGTGGAGCTCGCGCTCCCCGCCGGCGTCTGGGGCGGCGAGCTGCTGCGCCCGCGCACGCCGACGGGGGCGCGGGCCGCCGTCCTCTGGCTGCAGGACGACGCGGCGTCGCCCCCCTGGTTCGATCTGTTGCCGTTCGGTCAGTACCTTGCGCAACGCGGTGTAGCCGTGCTCCGGCTCGCGCCGCCGGACGTCCACGGCTCGCGGGGGGAGGCCGGGGCGACCGGCGAGTCCAGCGCCAGCGACCTCGCAGCGCTGGGGAGAGCGCGCCGTTGGTTGGTGGAGGAGGTCGATGCCCAGACCCGTCCGGTGGCGCTCGTGGGCTCGGGCCCCCGTGCTTCACGCTTGGCCACGCTCGCGGCAGCCACCGTCGACGCGGGCCTCGCCGGGGCGGCGGCGATCGACCCGGACCTGGATTTCGTGCTCGCCCGGTTCGCCGCGGGCGTGCCGCCGCGCGTCCCGCTGCTCCTGATCCACGATCCGTCGGGCGCGTCCGAGGCGGGCGACGCACTGGCCGCAGCCGCCGCGGTCGATCCGCTGCGGCTCCGCCTGCTCGCGCGACCGCGCGGCTTGGCGCCGCCGGGAGCACGTCTCGGGCCCGGCGGCGCCGCGGCGCTCGCGGAGCTCCTGTCGCAGCTATTCGACGATGCCGCGAGCCCCGCCCGAGCGCCCCGCTGAATCGCGGTTGAGCTCCGAGCGGGCGCGCCGCGCGTGCTACCATCGCGCCGGAATTCCGGCATGGAGAAACTCGGCAAGTACCAGATCGTCGAGAAGATCGGCACCGGCGGCTTCGGGGTCGTCTATCGGGCGACCGACCCCTTCATCAAGCGCAACGTCGCGATCAAGACCTGCAGCGCCGGCGATACCGAGACGCGCGAGCGCTTCCTGCGCGAGGCCGAGATCTGCGGCAATCTCCACCATCGCAACATCGTCACGGTCTACGAGTTCGGCTTCGAGGACGACACTCCGTACCTGGTGCAGGAGTACCTGTCCGGCGAGGACCTCGACAAGAAGATCAAGCGCCGCGACTTCCTCCCGATGCCGGAGCGCATTCTGTGGCTGCTCCAGATCGCCCGCGGTCTCGCTTACGCCCACGAGCGCGGCATCATCCACCGCGACATCAAGCCCGGCAACATCCGCATCCTCGAGGACGGTACGGCGAAGATCCTCGACTTCGGCATCGCCAAGCTGGCGCAGCAGCAGAGCTCGCTGACCCAGGCCGGCATCACGCTCGGTACCGCCGCCTATCTCGCTCCGGAGCAGATCCGCGGCGAGCCGGTGGATCCCCGCACCGACGTCTTCTCGTTCGGCGTGCTCGCCTTCGAGCTGCTCGCCTTCGAGCGGCCGTTTCACGCGCGGGAGATCTCGGCGATCTTCTACAAGATCCTCAACGAACCGCCGCCGCCCTTGCGGCCGCTCGCTCCGGACTGTCCGGCGCCGCTGATCGACATCGTCCTGCGCTGCCTCGAGAAGTCGGCGGCCCGCCGGTTCTCCCCTACCGACCAGTTGGCGACCGCCCTCGAGACGCTGGTGCGCCGGCGCTCCCACGACGCCCACACCGAGCCAACGCGCGGCATCACGGTCCCGCCGGTGACCGAGGAGCCGACCGCGATCGTCGCGCCGACCGCGAAGGCGGCGATCCCCGCGGCGGCGCCGGCCGCCGACAGGTCCCGAGGCGCGGGCGGGCTGGACGAGGTCGAGCTCTCGTACCCGCGCGGCACGCCGCGCCCGCAGAGCCGCGCGATGGCGACGATGGCGTTCGGCGGCGAGGGTCACGCCAAGCGCTGGCGCAATGCCGCGCTGGCCGGCCTCGGGGCCGCCGTGCTGCTCGCTTTGGGCCTGCTGCTAACCCGCCCGGTCGCGCCGCCGTCGAGCTCGAATCTCGCGGCCACCCCCGCGCCGGCCGAGACTCCAGCGTCGGCACTGGCCACGTCTCCCAGTCTCGTCCCGCTCCCGGGCCCGGCACCCGGAGTCGCGCCGGTTCCGGGCGAGGACCCGGCAGCGGCGCGGGAAGAACCGCCGGCGGCCACGCCGCCGCCGACACCCGAGCCGCCGCGTCTGGGACGGCTGGTGGTCGGACCGGCCTGGGATCCAGCGATGGTCCTTCGCGTCGGCACTCGGCGCGTCCGCCTGGATCGCACCCAGACCCTCGAGCTCGCGGCCGGCAACCACGACCTGACCTTCTCGCTCGAGACACCGTCCTACACCCTCGAGCAGGCGCTGCGGGTGCAGATCGCCGCCGGCGGCACGCGCACGGTCGAGATCCCGCTCGCCCGGCCGGGCCGCCTGACGGTCCAGCCGCACCTCAACACCCGCCCCGGCAGCGTGCGGCTCGACGGACAGATGATCGGCTCGGCTCCGATCCGGGGCCGCTGGCTCTCTCCCGGCGAGCACCTGGTCGAGGTCTTCCCCGCGCAGGCCCTCGGGGGCGAGCCGACGATCCTGCACACCCTCGTGATCGAAAGTGGCCAGGAAACGATCCTCACCTTCGATCTCGACGGGCAGATCGAGACCCAGCTGCGCTCTCGCCCGGTCACCGAGGGCTGAACCACGACCGTGCCGCGTCCGAGGCTGCCATGAGATCGCATCGCTGCCACCCCTGGCCGCCGCTTCTGCTCACCGTGGCGCTGCTTGCCCCGGCGGCGCTCGGCGCGCAGCCGCCCGACCGTGAGCTGGTCGAGGAGGACCTCGACGAGCGCCAGGCCCAGAGCCCGCCGGCGGCCGTGGGCGCGCTGGAAGCGGAGGCGCAGCAGGCATATGCCGACGGTGACCTCGCGCGCGCCATCGGTCTCTACCGCGCGCTCGCGGAGGGAGCCGAAGGCCCCTCCGAGCGGGCGCGCCATCACCTGACCACTGCCTGGCTCCTCTTTCAGCTCGGCGACGCCGCCGGCGCGACGTCGGAGCTGGTGCAGGCGCTGTTCGAAGATCCGGCGACGCCCTTCCGGGCAGATCTGTACAACGCCGAATTCACCGCGCTCCACCAGGACGCCCTGCGCGACGCGCTCCTGCGCCGGCGCAGCGAAGCGGTGGACCGGCTCAACCGCGCCGTCGCCGAGATCTCGGCCGGCCGCTACGAAGCCGCGCGGCGCCTGCTCGAAGAAGGGCTCCGCCTGGGGCCCGACGACCCGGACGGCCTCTACAACCTCGCAGTGGTGGACCAGCGGACGGGTCGCCAGGAAGCCGCGCTGGCCGGCTTCGAGCGGGTGCTGGCGCTCGAGCGAGGGCGGCCGGAATCGGTGTCGCGCGAGCTCAAGGCGCAGGCGCTCAACAACGCCGCGGTCATCTACTTCGCCCGCGGCCAATTCGACGACGCGGAGACCGCCCTCGGGGAAGCCGTCAAGCTGGATCGCGCGGACGCCAAGGCCTGGTACAACCTCGGCCTCACCCGCGCCCGCCTCGGGCGCAAGCCGGAGGCCCTCGCCGCCTATCGCCGGGCGCGCGAACTGGATCCCCGCGACGTCGACGTCGCGCGACAGATCGGGCTCGCCCACATCGAGCGCCAGGAATGGGTCGAGGCAGTGGCGGTGCTGCTCGAGGCAACCCGGGAGCAACCGGAAACGCCCGACCTCTGGATCCACCTGGGGCGGGCACAGCGCGGCCTGGGCAATCTGCAGGGGGCGCTCGAATCCCTGGCTCGCGCGCTCGAGCTCGATCCCGGCAACCGCGCTGGCGACGCCGAAACGGCGGCGTTGCTGCTCGCCGAAGGCCGCCTGGCGGGCGGCGACATCCTGGGCGCGGCTGCGGCGGCGAGCATCGCCACCCAATTCAGCCCGGAGCGGCCCGATGGCTGGGTCCTGCTCGGGTTGGCGCGCCTGCGGGCGGACGACCCGGGCGGCGCCGCCGAGGCCCTGAGCCAGGCCGCGGCGCTGGCGCCCGATCGCGCCGACATCCTCCACAACTTGGGCAGCGCGCTGCTCGCGAAGCGCGATCTGGTCGGCGCCGAGGCGGCGTTCCGCCGCGTCCTGGAAATCGAGCCCGCCAGCGCGGAGGCTGCGGCGATCGTGGCGCGTCTGGAGGCGCAGAAGTCGCCCCCGGCGACCGAGCGGCGCGGCGCCCAGCCGCCGGCCCTCGGCGCCCAGCTCAAGGAGGTCGACTACCCGGCCCTCGGGTTGCGCGGACTGCTGGTCGAGCAGGTGGCTGCCGGCAGCCCCGCGGCTCGAGGCGGACTCCAGGTCGGTGACCTCGTGCTGCGCGCCGACGGCGCCGCCGTCACCACGCCCGCCGCCCTCGCCAGCGCCTTCGCCGCGGCCCGGCGCGAGCTCCGGCTGGAAATCCTCCGCCAGGGCCGGCAGCTCGAGTTGCGACTCAACGCGGGGTGAGTGCCAGGCGGTACGCCTCGCGATACCGGCGCGCGACCGCGTCCCAGGTCAGGTCAGCTTCAGCCCGTCGGCGCGCCAGCTCCCCCATCCGACGGCGGGCGTCGGCGTCGAGCGCGAGAGCCACCGCTGCTGCGGCCAGTCCCGCCACGTCGCGCTCGGCCACCAGCCGCCCCGTTACGCCGTCTTCGACGGCCATTGGAATCCCGGAAATGTCGCTGGCGAGCACGGGCAGGCCAGACGCCATGGCCTCGAGGATGACGTTGGGCAGGCCATCGACGTTGCCGGCGGCGTCGTGCACCGCCGGCAGCACGAAGAAGTCCGCCGCTCGGTAGAGATCGGGCAGCGTGTCGTGCAGGACCGGGCCGGTGAAATGGACCTGCGACGCGAACGGCGCCGCCGCGGCGCGCAACGGCCCTTCGAGGTCCCCTCCCCCCGCGAGCACGACGTGGGCACCTGGCACCCGCGCGAAGAGCTCGGGCAACGCCCGCATCAGCACCTCGAAGCCCTTCTTGGTCGCCAGCCGCCCGACGCCGAGCAGGGTCGGCGCCTGGTCGGGAATGCCCAGCTTGAGACGCCAGACCGAGCGTCGCTCCGGAGCCGGCCGGAACAGCTGCACGTCCACGCCGTAGGGGATCACTCGCGTCCGGGCGGATGGGAACCCGATCGCCTCGATCCGTCGTGCGAGCTCCGGCGAGCAACTGGTCAAGACGCGCACGCCGCGCAGGGCGCGAGCCACCAGGGTGCGCAGGACCGGTTTCTCGGCCAGGAAGACGTCGCTGCCGTGCAGCCCGACCGCCAGCGGCACCCGACGGCCGAAGGGGGCGGCGGCGAGAGCGTTCGGAACCACCCAGTGCGCCTGGACCAGGTCCCACGCGCCGGTGGCCAGTTCGCGCGCGACCGCCCGGCGAGCGGCCAGCAGGTAGAGCGGCGCGACCAGCCCCGCCGAGGCCCGGATCCGCTCGTCGGCGCGCAGGCTGCGGCTGTAGCCCAGGCTCTCGAACCGGCGCGGCGCATAGCGGAAGCTGCGCACCTCGACCCGATCCTCGAGCCACCAGGGAGCGACCTGCGGACCGCTGGGCGTCAGCACGCGGACGCTGTCGCCGCCGCGCACCAGCGCCCGCGCCAGATCGCGTATGAAGGGCCCGGAGCTGTCGTGCTCGAAGCGCGGGAAGGTCTGGGTCAGGAAGAGGACCCGCAGCGGCGCGCCGCTAATCGAGGATCTCCTTGACCGAGTAGCTGTCGGTTCGGCGGAAGGTCTTGTGGGTCATCATCTCGGCGAGCAGTCCCGTGGTCAGCACCTGCAGCCCGAGCAGCATGAGCAGGACGCCGAGGATGAGCAGCGGCCGGTCGGAGAGCGATTCGCCTTGCAGCCAGCGGACGGCGAGATAGAGGTCGATCGCGAATCCAGCGCCGAAGGAGAGCAGGCCGAAGCCGCCGAACAGGTGCAGCGGGCGACGCGTGTACTTGGTGATGAACAGCACCGTCAGCAGGTCGAGCAGCCCCTTGTAGAACCGGTCCCAGCCGTACTTGGAGACGCCGCTGCGCCGGGGATGATGGCGCACCGCGATCTCGCCGACGCGGAAACCCTTGCGGCTGGCGAGCACCGGGATGTAGCGATGCAGCTCGCCGTAGATCGGCACCTCCTCGAGCACCTCTCGGCGGTAGGCCTTGAAGCCGCAGTTGAAGTCGTGCAGGTCGACCTGGGCGAGCTTGCGGGTCGCCCAGTTGAACAGCCGCGACGGCAGCGTCTTCGAGAGCGGGTCCCGACGCTCTCGTTTCCACCCGGACACCAGGTCGAACGGGCCCGCTTCGAGCGCTTCGAGCAGACGCGGCAGCTCCTCCGGATCGTCCTGGAGGTCGCCGTCCATGGTGACCACCACGCGCCCGCGAGCGCGGTCGAAGCCGGCGGTGAGCGCCGCCGCCTTGCCGAAGTTGCGCCGCAACCGGACCAGCTTGATCCGCGCGTCGGTTTCGCGGACGGCCCGGACCCGGTCGGAAGTCCCGTCCCGGGAACCGTCGTCGACGAACAGGATCTCGAAATCCAGGCCGAGCCCCGACGCCGACGCCGCCACTCTCCGCGCGAGCTCCTCGACCGTGCCGGCTTCGTCGAGGACTGGCACCAGGATGGTGAGATCGATCTCCCCCGGCTCGCCAAGAGGAGCCGCGAGCCGGGTCGCGGTCGGGACTGGAAGGGGCTGAGGAGGCTCGATGGCGGACATGGCATCCGGTCTCCCCGGCGGGGCCCGGTGGGGGCGATCCTATCAACCGCGGCGCCAGCGCAGCCGAGGCCGCCCGGGCAGCCTGGGGGCGAGCGCTCGGTGTAGGCTCCACAGCTCCGGGAGTCGCCCGGCGATCGATCCGCGATGGTACCCCTGTTCCAGCTGCTCACCGGCCCCTTCAGCTTCCTCATCAAGTCGCCCGAGGAGATCCGGCGGGTCGTCCCGGATTGGGAGAAATCGCTGCCGCCGCCGCAACAGATCTACCTCGAGGACGAATCGGCCACGCCGATGTACGGCTTTCCCGTGCTCTCCTCGCCCGAGCTCGCGGCCCTCGACAAGGCCTTCGAGCGCTACGTCATCCAGGAGGAAGAGGTCGAGCTGGCGGTCCAGCAGCGCAGCGCCTTCGACACCAGCGCCTACCAGGGCGCGTGGGAGCACTATCGCCTGCTGCTCGTACGTGCCGGCGAGAACGTCGCCACCGCCAGCTTCGGGCGGCACTACCCCACCATCTTCTGGCTTTGGCACTCGCTCGGCATGGCGCGCGTTTTCAAGGACACTCCCAAGCGGATGCTGCGCCGCGACCTGACCTACGGACGCAGCCACGGCGACGAGCTCAAGTACCGCGTTTACCACAAGGTCATGGATCGGCTCCTCCAGCTCACCTACGACCTGGTGCAGCACCTGTCATCGGACACCGAGGAAGCCGAGGAGCAGCTCTTCCCGAGTCTCGTGTCGCGCATGCGAGACAACGTCCTGATCTTCACGGAGGACCACGTCAGCTCGAATATGGGGGAACTGGGCAGCTACTTTTCCGGTTGCCTCCACCTCGACGGCCGCGACTTCCGCAGCCGCCTCGTCCGCGTCATCGACTGGTACGCCCGTGAGCTCAAGAGCGATCCCGAGCTCGCCTCGGTGGCGACGCTGCTCGGCATCGACCGGCTCGAGGAGCCCCGCTCTCACCTCAACCGGAGCGGCTTCTTGACCTACCTCTCCTCGCGCTCCCGCTACGACTCGCGTGAGCTCCTCGACGCCCGCCAGGTCCAGGTCTGGGAGAGCCTGCTGGTGAAGCTCAAGGAGTTCGAGCTGATGCACGCGCTGCGCCGCGCGATGATCCAGGTCGACCGGATGGGCGAGGTGCTGGTCGGGCGGGAGAGGTCGCCCGGGGGGCGTGCCGGCTCGGGCGGCGAGGCCCGCCGCCTGTCGCTGAGCACGCGGCCGCTCGACTTCATGGCGCCGTGGGTCGTGGACCCGCTGGTTTCCCGGTTCGGCCTGATCTACGACATCTCGGAGTTCACCGAAACAGTCACGATGCTGCGCCGGTCCGGCCAGCTCGAGCAGGACCGCTCGTTCCGCATGCTGTTCCGCTTCCAGCGCAAGATCAACCGCATCGCGAGCCAGCACAGGGCCAAGCTCGAGAAGTATCTGGGCGACGGCGCCTTCTACTCCAGCCGTGAGGCCCGCCAGCTGCTCGTGATCGCGATCCAGATCCAGCGCGCCTACCGCGAAGCCCTGGGCAAGGGTTTCCCGTTCTGCAAGGGTCTGCGAATCGCGCTCAACCACGGCCAGTACCGGCTGCTGCCGATCCAGATCGGGGCGCAGTCGGAGAGTGAGCGCTACGAGTTCTTCGGCCACGGCGTGGTCGAGCTGACCCGCTTGACCACCGGCAAGTCGACGCGCGAGATCGAGGAGATCAAGAACCTCCTCATCACCAACGGCTACCCGGAATCGACCGTCAACCGCTTCTTCGCGCCGATGACCCGCCACAACGTCGACGTGGTCGACAAGCGGGAGGAGGCGCGGGCCTTCCACGCCTATATCAACCAGAACGGTTCGCTGGTGAACGAGGGTATCGTCGCGACCTGGGACTTCGTCTCCCGGCTGGCGAAGGAGAACGCCTTCCACCGCGTCTTCCGCCTGATCGACGGCCCGCGCACCTACATCGCCGTCAAGCTCGATTTGCACGCCTCCAGCGTGCTGGTCGGCATCCGCAAGCTGGGTGTCGCGCAACTCAAGGGGCTCGACCGGCTGCCGATCTACGAAGTGGTCGACGCCGCGATCTGGGGCGACGCCACCCTGATGGAGCTGCGCGGGGTGCAGCTGGTCGAGCTGATCGAGCGCGAGTTCAATGCCGGCCTGCGTGGCGAGGCCTGAAAGACGAGACGAGGAGAGACCATGCGCGCAGTGGACATCGCCGCCGTTTGGAGCACCGAGATCGCCGGCCTCCGATCCCCGAAACGGGGCAAGGTCCGCGACGTCTACGACCTCGGTGACCAGCTGCTGATCGTCGCCACCGACCGGCTGTCGGCCTACGACCACGTCCTGCGGCCTGCCATTCCCCAGAAGGGGAAGATCCTCACCCAGCTCGCGAACTTCTGGTTCGAGAGAACGAGCCACCTGGTGCCGAATCATCTCGTCGCCACCGAAACCGCGGACTTTCCCGCCGAGGTCGCCGCCCACCACGCGCTGCTGGAAGGACGCACGATTCTGGCGCGCAAGGCCGAGGTGATCCCTTTCGAGTGCGTGGCGCGCGGCTACCTGGCCGGCAGCGCCTACCGGGAGTACCGAGCCGCCGGCACGGTCTGCGGATCGGCGCTGCCACCCGGGCTGGTGCGCGCGAGCCGACTGGCGGAGCCGATCTTCACCCCGGCGACCAAGGCGGAGACCGGGCACGACGAGAACGTCGACTTCGGTCATCTCGCGGGCGCGCTCGGCGAGGATCTGGCGGGTCGCCTCCGCGACCTGACCCTCGAGCTCTACGCCGACGCGTCGCGCCACGCCGAGAGTTGCGGTCTCCTGCTCGCCGACACCAAGTTCGAGTTCGGCTGGGTGGAGGACGAGCTGGTTCTGATCGACGAAGTGCTCACGCCCGACTCGTCCCGGTACTGGGACGCCGCGGCCTGGCAACCCGGCACCGAGCCCGTCTCCTTCGACAAGCAGTTCGTCCGCGATTGGCTGGACCGCTCGGGGTGGGATCACGAATCCGAGCCGCCGCAGCTGCCGGTGGAGGTCGTGGTCGGGACCCGCGACCGCTACGCGGAGGCGTTCCGCCGCCTGACCGGCGGGGAACCGAGATTCTGAGGTAGCCTCGGCGGCCGTGCTCGACGCCGAGAAGGTCCGCGCGGTTCACGACCTGCTGGACCGGCAGGACGTCGGAATCGTCTTCCAGCCCATCGTCGAGCTGCGGCGGCGGCGCCTCCACGCCTACGAGGCGCTGGCTCGGCGCACCACCTCGACCTTCGCTTCGACGCCCGAGATGTTCGAGGCGGCGGTGCAGGCCGGACGCGTCGCCGAGTTGGGCCGACTCCACCGCGACCAGGCCGTCCGCTACTGCGCTGGCCACGCCCTGTTCTTGAACGTCGAGCCCCACGAGTTCGACTTCGGCTGGCTGGTGCGCCCGGACGATCCGATGTTCCGCCACCGCTACGCGGTCACGGTCGAGATCACGGAGTCGGTGCCGATCAAGTACTTCTCGCAGTGCCACTCGGTGCTGGCGGAGATCCGCCAGAAGGGGATCTCGCTTGCGATCGACGACCTGGGTGCGGGTTTCTCGAATATCAAGTACATCTCGGACCTCGAGCCCGAGGTCGTGAAGCTCGACCGCGACCTGATCGCTGGCGTGCACGGCGACACGCGCCAGTACCGTCTGCTCGGTTCGTTGATCGAGCTCTGTCACGAGCTCGACGCGGAAGTCATCGCGGAGGGCGTCGAGACCGAGACCGAGCTGCACAGCGTGATCGACCTCGGCGTCGACTACGCGCAGGGCTACGTCTTCGGTCGACCGGCGAACCCGCCGCCCGACCTGATCTGGCCCGGCACGCTGCGCTGAAGGAGGGTCGAACCGGAAGGCCGTACGCCAGGCTTCCGGGCTCAGCCCGCGATTCGCGCCGCCAGGTCCTCGACGCTCTCGACTTCGACCAACTCCAGGTCCGACCGCCGCGGCACGCTCGCGGCGCGTGGCAGGTATGCGGCCGAGAAGCCGTGCGCCACGGCCTCGCGTAAGCGGGACTCCGCCTGCCCCACCGGCCTCACTTCGCCCAACAGGCCGACCTCGCCGAGGAAGACCGCTCGCTCCGGCAGCGCGGTGCCGCGCGCCGCGGATATCAGGGCCGCGGCGACCGCGAGGTCGGCGGCGGGCTCGCGCAAGGCCAAGCCACCGACGACGTTCAGGAAGACGTCCCGATCGCCCAGGCCCAGGCGAGCGAAGCGGTCGAGGACCGCGACCAGGAGGATGACCCGGTTCGGGTCGAGCCCGACGCTCATCCGGCGCGGCGCCGGGAAGGCCGTCGGCACCACCAGAGCCTGCGTTTCGACCAGCAGCGGTCGGGAACCCGACATCGTGGGCAGCACCGCGGAGCCCGGCGCGCCGCCGCGCCGGCGCGCAAGCAGCACCCCCGAGGGGTCGCCGACCGCCTCGAGTCCGGACTCGCGCATCTCGAACATCGCGATCTCGCCGGTGGGCCCGAAACGGTTCTTGGTCGCGCGCAGGATGCGGTAGTCGCTCTCGCGCTCGCCCTCGAAGGCGAGCACGGTGTCGACCAGGTGCTCGAGCGACTTCGGCCCGGCGATCGTCCCCTCCTTGGTGACATGCCCGACCAGGAAGAGCGCGGTCTCGCTCCGCTTCGCCAGCTCGACCAGCCGGTTCGCGCAATGGCGCACCTGGCCGATCGAGCCGGGCGGGCTCTCCAGCTCGTCGCTGCTCAGCGCCTGGATGGAGTCGACCAGCAGCGCCGCCGGGGCGGCTCTCGAAGCGGCCTCCAGCAGCGCTTCGAGGCGCGTCTCGCCCGCCACCAGCACGCCGCCGGAGAGCGCGCCCAGCCGTTCCGCGCGCAGCCGCAGCTGGCGGGGCGACTCCTCGGCGCTGGCGTAGATCACGGGCCGGCCGGCCGCCGCCAGCCGCTCGGCGAGCTGCAGCAGGAGCGTCGACTTGCCGATGCCGGGCTCGCCGGCGAGGAGCACCGCGGCGCCCGCGACCACGCCGCCGCCGAGCACCCGGTCGAGCGCCGCCAGACCCGACGGCGCACGGGCGACCCCCTCCTGTTCCACTTCGGCGAGCGGCACCAGCCCGGTCGCCGGCACGCCGGCGCGCGGCGACCGCCGCGGCGCCTCGCGGGTCTCCTCGACGAAGCTCGACCAGGTGCCGCATTCCGGGCAGCGGCCGAGCCACTTCGAAGACTGGAATCCGCAGGACTGGCAGGCGTAAATCGTGCGCGGCGAGGCCATCGGGCGGCAACGCTACCTCATCGGCGGGGTCCGACGACCCTCGGCCGCGCGCTCAGAACTTCGGCGCCGAGCCCAGCAGGTACTTCAGGTCATCGTCCGACCAGCGAACGCCCGCGCCAAAGAAGGGGCTCTTGAACTCGTCCACCAGCGGGTCGTCGTAGCCGGCCTTGAGGTAGAGGTTGCGGTGGAAGTTCCACTGCCCGGTGAGTCGCAGGTGCGGATCGAGGTCGCGCTCGCGGCCGAAATCGAAGGCCTCGAAAGTGAGCCAGAAGCGGCGGTCGAGCAAGCTGTAGTCGACCTGCACGCCGCCCGTGTTCTCGATCAGGCCTGCCCACAAGGCGCCCCGACGCTCGGCGAAAGGAACGCCGAACAGCACGGAGTAGTTGTAGCGGCGCTCGTCGCGCACCAGCCGGTCGGTGACCGTGGTCTCTTCCGTCCCGTCCGGCAGCCGCACGGTCACCGTCTCGGACCTCTCGTAGAGGCGGCCGCGGGGGTCGGAAACCAGCTCGACGCGGTAGAGCCGCGGGCTCTCCTCGCCGCGCGGCAGGAGGTCGAGCCGGAAGGCGCTACGCGAGTCGTCGAGGTCGGCGAGGTAGACGCCGTCGAAGCCGAGGTCGAGGCGCAGCTTCTGCACCCGCCCGAGCGTGTCGCCCAGCGCCGTGACACCCTTCTCGACGCTGCCCAAGGCGCTCATCAGCTCGTCGTGGGCCTGGTCGGAATTGACCAGCTTGCCGATCGTGCCCTCACCACGCGCGATCTTGTCGGTGATCAGGTTCAGATTGTCGACCGAAGTCTGGACCCGCTCCGATACTTCGCGGATGTTGGCCATCGACTCGCGCAGATCGCCGCGGTTCTCGCCCACCACCTCGTCGACCTGGGCGAGCACCTGTTCGATCCGGGCCGTCAACCGCGGCAGCTCGTCGGCGAGCGTGCCGCTGAAGCGCTCGAAGTTCCGCATCGTGCCGGCGAACTGGGCGCGGTTCTCGGCGATCACGGCGCGCAGCTCGTCCGCGGTGGCCTGGATCGAAGTGACCAGGGAGCCGAAGCCGCCGCCGCCCTCTCCGCCGAGCCCGCCCAGAGCCCCTTGGATCGAGGACCCGATCTCCTCGATCTTGGCCATCGCCTGGTCGAAGGAGATCGGCGTCCGCCCGTCGAGCACCGCGCCCGGCGCCAGCGGCGGCGCGCCCTCCGGCCCGGGCAGGAGCTCGACGAACTTGTCGCCCAGGAGCCCCTGGTTGGCGATCGCGGCCACCGTGCCCTCGGTGAGCGGCAGCGGCTCGTCGAGCAGCAGCGTCACGCGCGCCCGCCGACCCTCGAGGCGGATCCCGTCGACGCGGCCGACGCGCACCCCGGCGAGACGAACCGCCGCCTTGTCGTCGAGTCCGACCACCGAGTCGAAACGGGCATCGATCCGCGTGCCGGGCCCGCCGAACAGTCGCAGGTCCTCGACCGAGAGGATCAGCCAGGCCAGCAGCAGCATGGCGATGGTCATGAACAGACCGACCTTGAGCGTTTGCGGCATCTCGTTCTCCAGGACTCCCCGTCTCACTCGGTCAGCGGGCCGCTCGCCAGCCCGCGAATGAACTGCTGGACGCGCGCGTCCTCGAGCTGCCGGAACTCCTCCGGCGGCGCGTAGGCGACGATCCTGCCCCGAAACAGCAGCGCGATGCGGTCGGCGATCCGGAAGGCGCTGCCGAGGTCGTGCGTGATCGTCACCGCGGTCGACCTGAGCCTGTCCTGCAGCTCGAGAATCAGCTCGTCGATGACCGCCTTGATCACCGGATCGAGACCGGTGGTCGGCTCGTCGAAGAGCAGGATCTCAGGCTCGAGCGCGATCGCCCGCGCGAAGCCGACTCGCCGCCGCATGCCGCCCGACAGCTCCGCTGGCATCTTCCGCTCGGCGCCCTCCAGGTGGACCATCTCCAGGCACGCCGCGACCCGCTCGGCGACCTCTCGCGGCGACCGCTTGGCGCGCCGTAAGGCGAAGGCGACGTTGTCGAAGACCGTCATGGAGTCGAAAAGCGCCCCCTCCTGGAACGCCATGCCGAAGCGGCGGCGGAAGCCGGTGATCGACCGCTCGTCGAGCGTGGCGAGATCGGTGCCGTCGACGAGCACGCGGCCGGAGTCGGGCCGCAGCAGCCCGATCATGTGCTTGAGCAGCACGCTCTTGCCGGTGCCCGAGCCGCCGAGTACGACAACGGAGTCCCCGGTGTAGACCTCGAAGTCGAGCCGGTCGAGGACCTGCTTGTCACCGAACGCCTTCGATACCTGGTCGAGGCGGATCTTCGTCGTCGAGGAAGCGGGCATCGGCTCAGAACAGGATCTTGGTGAGGAAGAAGTCGGCGATCAGGATGGCGATCGAGGCGAGCACCACCGCGCGCGTCGTGGCACGGCCCACGCCTTCGGCGCCACCGCGCGTGAAGTACCCCTTCTGGCAGCCCACCACCGAGATGATGAGGCCGAACACCGCCGCCTTGATCAGGCCCGAGGTGACGTCGTCCAGATCCATGAACTGGAACGTGTTGGCCATGTAGGTGACCGGATTGGCCCCGAAGTAGACCACCGAGACCAGGTAGCCGCCGGCGATACCGACCGCGTCGCCGATGACGATCAACAGCGGCAGTGTCAGGACCGTGGCCCAGACCCGCGGCACCACCAGGTAGTGGATCGGGTCGGTGGCCAGGACCTCGAGGGCGTCGATCTGCTCGGTGACCCGCATGGTTCCGAGCTCGGCTCCCATCGCCGATCCGCAGCGGCCGGCGATCAGCAGCGAGGCGATCACCGGCGACAGCTCCCGCACCATCGAGAGGGCGACCAGCGAGCCGACGTAAGCCTCGGCATTGAAGCGCTTGAGGGTCGAGAAGGTCTGGAGCGCCATCACCATGCCGGTGAACAGCGTCGTCAACAGCACCACTGGCAGCGAGTCGACGCCGACTCGCACCATCTGCCGGGTGAGCTCGCGCAGATCGTAGGGCGGCCGCGGCGTCCAGAGCAGGACCCGCCAGAGCATCTGGAAGAAGCGTCCGACCTCGGTGAGGAAGGTCTCGGCCAGACCCGGCAGCTTCATCTCGTCGCGCCCGCTCCCGCGGCGGCCGGACGGCTCACGCCCGCCGACGCCGACGTGCGCAGGTGACGCCGGGGAAGCCGCAGGCCGAACAAGCAGAGCAGCTCGTACGCGATGGTGCCAGCCGCGCCGGCGAGCTCCCCGACGGTGACCTCCGCCTCGCCGCGCCTGCCCACCAGCACGGCGGGCTCTCCCACCTCGCCGCCCGAGTCGGTCACGTCGAGCGCCAACAGGTCCATCGATACCGAGCCCGCGACCGGCACGCGGCGGCCGCGCACGATGGCCTCGGCACGGTTGCCCAGCCGCCAGGAGTAGCCGTCCGCGTAACCCACCGGGACCATCGCGATCCGGCTCGACCGCTGCGCCACCCAGCGGCCGCCGTAGCCCACGCGATCGCCGCGCGCGACGGAGTGGCACTGGACGATCTCGGCCACGACCGAGAGCACGGGTTCCAGCTCTCCCGGCGCGACCGGGCTGGCCGGATCCACGCCGTAGAGCGACAGCCCCAGACGGACCAGATCGAGCCGCGTGGGGGCCTGGTGGAGCGCCGCCGCGCTATTGGCCAGATGGACGGCCACGCGCGCTCGCTGCTCGCTGGACAGGGCCGCGACGACGGTCGAGAAGCGCTCGAGCTGCTCGCGGTTGGCGGCGCTCTCCGGCACCTCCGCCTCCGCGAGGTGGGACATGACCCCCGCCAACCGGAGCCACGCGGACTCCCCCACCGCCCGCACCGCCTCGCCCGCCGCCCGCCAAGGGATGCCCAGCCGGGTCATGCCGGTATCGAATTTCAGGTGCACCGGCAGAGACCAGCCGGCCCGGCGCGCGAAGGCCTCGAGCGTCGCCACCTGGTCCAGGCTCGACAGCGCCGGCACGAGCTCGTCTCGCCGCAGCAGAGGATAGGCGCTGGGCGGCACCGGAGAGAGCACCAGGATGGGGGACCGGATGCCGGCGCGCCGCAGCTCTTGGCCCTCCTCGACCAGCGCCACCGCGAAGCCACCCGCGCCCCTGGCCTCCAGCGTCCTGGCGACCGCAACGGCACCGTGGCCGTAGGCATCGGCCTTGACGACCGCCCACGCACCGGCCGGCGCGACGCGGGCCGCGAGGCGGTCGAAATTCCGCTCCAGGGCGCCCAGGTCGATCTCCACCCGCGCGCCGCGCAGCGGTGCCAGCGCTGCGCCGGCGTCAGCCAACCATCCCCTCGTAGCCTTCGGCGGCGGGATTGAGGAAAGTCGTGCGGTCGCCCTGGAAGATCAGCTTGATGGTGCCGGTCTCGCCGTTGCGATGCTTGGCGATGATGAGCTCCGCTTCGCCGCGCACCGCCTCTTCGTTGTAGATCTCGTCGCGGTAGACGAACGCCACCATGTCGGCGTCCTGCTCGATCGCGCCCGATTCCCGCAGGTCCGCGAGCTGCGGCCGGTGGTCGCTGCCGCGCCGCTCCGGCATGCGGGAGAGCTGAGACAGCAGGACGACCGGAATGTCGAGCTCCTTGGCCAACTGCTTCATCGACCTGGTGATGGCGGAGATCTCGAGGTTGCGGTTCTCGAAGCGCCCCCCGGCCTGCATCAGCTGCAGGTAGTCGACGACCAGCAGCTCCAACCGTTTCTCCGCTTTGAGGCGGCGCGCCTTGGAGGCGACTTCGAGGATGGTCGGCGACGCCGAGTCGTCGATGAACAGCGGCGCCCGACCGATCTCCGACATAGTCTGCACCACGCGCGTCCAGCGCTGCTGCGACAGGTGCCCCTTGCGCAGCGCCGAGAAGCTGACGTCGGCGAGCGAGCAGAGGATCCGCAGCGCCAGCTCCTGCTGCCCCATCTCGAGCGAGAAGATCCCCACCGTCCGCGCCAGCCGGGTCGCCACGTGCTGGGCGATGTTGAGCGCGAGGCTCGTTTTGCCCATGCCCGGCCGGCCGGCGATGATGATCAGGGCGCCGCGGCCGAGCCCGTGCGTCATGCGGTCGAGATCGTGGAAGCCGGTCGGCACGCCGGTGAGCCCCTTGCCGGGGCTCTCCTCGAGCACCTGCAGCGTCTCCTCGAGAATGGTCATGAGCGGCACGAAGCCGCGCCGGATCGCTTCCTCGCCGAGCGACAAGATCCCCTGTTCGGCGCGTCCGAGCACCGCCGCGGCGTCGAGACCGCCGTCCAGGCTATCGGCGGTGACCTGTCGGCAGACGTCGATCAGGCGCCGCCGGATCGAGCGTTCCTTGACGATTTCGACATAGGTTTCGAAACGGCCGAGGTCGGGCAGATCGATGTCGAGGCCGGCCAAGTAGGCGAGGCCGCCCGCTTGCTCGAGCTCGCCGCGCTGTTCGAGGCGTGCCTGCAACGTGCGCAGGTCGATCGGCGAGTCGACGTCCTGGAGCTCGAGCATGGCGCCGTAGAGGCGGCGGTGGCGGTCGAGGTAGAAGTCCTCGACCTTGAGGCGGCCGGAGACCGTGGGCAGGAGCCGCGCATCGAGCAGAACGGCGGCGAGCACGGCCCGTTCGGACTCCTCGCTCTGCGGCAGCGATTTCGCGGAGGGCAGTACGTCCAGCATCTCGGTCAGCGGCCCCACCTTCCGGCCCGGGCCGCCGCCGCGGGGCGGTGGGTGCCGTTCGGAGGCTCGAGAGCGGGTGCGGAGGAAGCGAGAAACGGCATCGGCGGGTCTCGGTGAGGACCGATCTTACGCTGCTCGACCCTACCCGAACAGGCGGGAACCAACCCGCCCGGCAACGCGTCGCCCGCCGCCTGCCGACAGGATGGAGTCCGCGCCAACCTGAAGCACGCTCTGACCGGGCGCCGAAGGCCACGAACGATGCCGATCCGGAGAAATCTAGCGCGCTGGGACCGAGCCGTACGGATCCTGCTGGGCATGGCCCTGCTGGCCTACGGGCTGGCGGGCGCTCCCGGCGAGATCAAGACGCTTTCCGCCTTCGTATTCGCATGGCTTCCGTTGCTGACCGGCCTCGCTGGCTGGTCACCGCTCTACGAGATCCTGGGAATTCGGACTCGTCGGCCCTGATTCCTCGGCGGTGGTACCATCCCGCCCGGGCCGATGACGCTAGCGCGCCTCAAATGGACGGCGGTTGCCGGCTTGGTGCTGTTCGCCCTGGCCCAGGATGTGGTCCGCATCCAGATCTATCCCCAGATCCGAACCACACAGGCCCGCATCCTGCTCGCCGGAATGACGGTGGCCGGTGGAGTCGTCCTGCTGGGGCTTCTCTTCCAGTACGTACGGCGGCTCCATACGCAGCTCGAGCGCCAGAACGCCGAGCTGCTGGCGCTCCATCGAGCGGCCGTCGACGTCTACGGCGAGCTGGAGCTGGAGACTCTGCTGCAGAAGGCGGTCGATGCCGCGAGGATCCTGATCGGCGCACGCTACGGCGCAGTGACGGTCGTCGACCGCGAGGGTCGCGTCGATGCCTTCGTGACCAGCGGTATCAGCGAGGAATCTCGGCGTCGCCTGGGCTCCCCACCGCAAGGCCGCGGCTTGCTCGGCGTGGTGCTGCGAGCGGGCGAGAGGCTCCGCTTGAGGGACATCGCGAAGCACCCGCTCTCCGTTGGCTTTCCTCCCGGTCACCCCCCGATGCGCTCCCTGCTCGCCGTGCCCATCCTCTGCGAGAGCCCCTTCCTCGGCAATCTCTACCTGGCCGACAAGGAGGGGGAGGCGGAGTTTTCGGTCTCGGACGAGGAGACCCTGGTGCGATTCGCGACTCAGGCGGCGATCGCCATCGACACCACCTACCTGCACGAACGGATGCGCGCTGGCGCCGTGGCCGAGGAGCGACTTCGCATCGCCCATGAGATGCACGACGGAGTCGCCCAGGTGCTTGCGTTCGTCAACGCGAAGACGCAGGCGATCGCCGAGTACGTGCGCTCGAACCGCGCCGAGGAGGCGGTCCGGCAGCTCGATCAGCTCTCCTCGGCGGCGCGCGAGACCTACACCGACGTGCGGGAAGGGATCCTCGCGCTCCGGTCCGCCGGCAACGTGGGCAAGGACCTCGTCCAAGCGGTACAGGACTATGTTCGACAGTGGCAGGACCAGACCGGTATCGCCGTCGAGTTCCACGCCACCGAGGGGATCCGCTTGGCACCCGGCCACGAGACCCAGGTGCTGCGCATCGCGCAAGAGGCACTCGCCAACGTGCGCAAGCACGCGGGGGCGAGTCGGGTCGAAATCGTCATCGAGAGGCGGGACCGTGAGATCCTCCTCGAAGTAAGTGACGATGGATCGGGGTTCGATCCCGCCAACGTCCGGCGGGCAGGTCCCGACCACTTCGGCTTGGCGACCATGCGCGAGCGGGCCCGGACGGTGGGAAGCGAGCTCGAGATCCAGAGCGCCCCAGGGCTCGGGACGAGTGTGAAGTTGCGACTGCCGGCGGCCTCGGTGGGCGCTGGATGACCATGGGAAGGGAGACCAGATGCGCATCCTGATCGCGGACGACCACGCGCTGTTCCGGGAGAGTCTGAAGAGCCTGCTCCAGGCGCGGTCCTACGAGGTGGTCGGGGAGGCCCGCAACGGCCGCGAGGCGGTCGAGCTCGCTCACCGGCACAAGCCCGACGTCGTGCTCATGGACCTGGCGATGCCGGAGCTCGACGGCCTCGCCGCCACCAAGCTGATCGCGGCGGACCTGACGACGGTGAAGATCGTCGTGCTCACCGCCTCCGACGACGACCAGAACCTGTTCGAAGCGATCAAGGCCGGAGCCCAGGGCTACCTGCTCAAGAACCTCGAAGCTGCCGAGTTCTTCGCCCAGCTCGAGGGCCTGTCGCGGGGAGAACCGGCGATCACCCCTTCGCTGGCCCGCAAGCTGATGCGCGAGCTGGCCAAGCCGGCGGCGACGCGCGAGGATCCCGACGCGCTGACCGAGCGCGAGCTCGACGTGTTGCGCTGCCTGGTCGAGGGCGTGACCTCGAACCGCAAGCTGGCCCATCGCCTGGGCGTTTCGGAAAACACCGTCAAGTTCCACGTGCGCAACATCCTGGACAAGCTCCACCTGCACAACCGGGCGCAGGTGGTGGCCTTCGCCCTCCGGCACCGCATCGTCGAGCCGCCCAAGGGCTGACCGATGCTCCGGCCCGGCCGGCCCACCCGGCCGGGTGTGGACGCGGTCGAGCGCGCAAGAGAGGCTTCGAGCATGGGCGCGGAGGCGTGGGATCGGCCGGTCCTGATCGCGACCCCTCTCGGGGCGGACAGCGACCCGTTCGTCGAGGCGGCGCGAGCCCTCGCCACCGCCCTGCACCGGCTGGCGATGGTGGTTCACGCGGAGTCGCCGCCGCCGATCCTCCTCGGTTCACCCGGCGGCGGGTTCGTTCCGGACGCGGCACTGCTGGACCGACAGCGCCTGGAGCTGGCGGCGGCTCTGCGCGACCAGGTCGAGCGCACCGGCGCGGCGGCGGTCGAATCGCTGGTCCGTCTCGGCCCGGCCGATCTCGTGTTGGCCTCGATCGCGGACGAGCGCGACGCCGAGCTGATCGTGCTCGGACCGCCGCGGCACCCCGAGCTCGGCACCACGGCCGACCGCCTGCTGCGCCGGACGCAGCGCCCGGTGCTGGTGGTCCGGCGCCCCGACCGGCTGCCGCCGAGCCGCGTGCTGGTCGCGGTGGATCTCTCGCCGCCGGCCGAGAAGGCGCTCGCCGAGGCGATCCGACTGCTCTCCGCGCTACCCGGCGGACCGCCCGCCGTCGAGCTGCTCTTCGTGCTCCACCCGCAGGAGCTCGCGGCGTCGATTCACTTCGCGCCCGAGCGGGTGCGGGCGTTCGCGGTCGACGAGCTGCGCCGCTTCGCGGCGGCGGCCGCGCCGGCATTCGCGGATCGTTTCGACCTCTGCGTGCGCACCGGCGATGCCCGGGACGCGATCCTCGAGGAGGCCTCCGGCCGGCAAGCGGACCTCATCGTGCTCGGCACCCACGGCCGCTCGGGCATCGAGCGTTGGCTGCTGGGCAGCGTCGCGACCGGCGTGCTGCGCCGCGCCGCCACCAACCTGCTGATCGTGCCGCGCCACGAGGCGGCGACCCGGCCGGCGGGCGGAGAGGGATCCGGATGAACATGAAGGTCGAGTTTCCCGGTGGCCTGCGCGTCGACACGCGAGTGCGCGGCCACGTGATCGCTACCGATCAGCCGCTCGGAGCGGGCGGCGCCGACAGCGCCCCCGCGCCGTTCGACCTCTTCCTGGCCTCGCTCGCCACTTGCGCCGGCTACTACGCGCTCCGGTTCTGCCAGAGCCGCGAGCTGTCGACCGCGGGGCTGGGGGTCGAGCTCGAAGTGGTGCGGGACCCGGGCCGCCCCGGGATCGAGCGCGTCGACCTGCGCCTCGAGCTGCCCGACGAGTTCCCCGACCGCTACCGCGACGCCATCCGCCGCGCCGTCGACCAGTGCGCCGTCAAGCGCTTCGTCGCCACTCCCCCGCCGATCGGCCTCGAGCTCGTCGCCCCCCGCCCCACCGCCCCACCCAACTGAGCCCGGACGCCCCGGAGCACGCGGCGCCCGCCGCCGCGGGATCCCGTGCCGGAGGCAGGAGTCGAACCTGCACGCCCTCGCGGGCCGCGGATTTTAAGTCCGCTGCGTCTACCGTTTCGCCACTCCGGCGTGGGTCGGGCAGGGAGGATCTTAGCGGCAGTCACCCGCGGGCGGGCGCCGCCGGTCAGACCGAGTTTCCGGTCGTGCTGCTGCGGGGGTTGGGTTGGAGGCGACGGTCGGAATCGAACCGACGAATGAGGGTTTTGCAGACCCTTGCCTTACCACTTGGCTACGTCGCCCCGGAAGGACGAAGGCCGCTCGGGAGCGGCCTTCGAAGTCTAACAAATCTTGGAGCGGGAAACGGGACTTGAACCCGCGACCCCAACCTTGGCAAGGTTGTGCTCTACCACTGAGCTATTCCCGCCCAGGGAGCCGACAAGATAGCGAAGCGTCCGACGGGGTGTCAAGGCTCGAGGACCGCCTCGGACCAGGCCGAGAGGTCCCCGCGCTCGAAGCCGTCGCGCGCCAGGAGGCCGGGTGGCGCGGCCAGCCCGGCCAAGCGGCCGAGCCCCCCCGCTCCCATGCGCAGGATCCCCTCGCCCATCGCCAGCGACAGGTGCGCTGGCACGTCCGTGGTCCGGTGGTAGTGGGGATAGATGTCCCAGTCGTTCTCGATCGCGAGCAGCGCCGGGATGCCGCGGTTCAGGTAGGGCATGTGGTCCGAGCCGAAGGGGTTCCACGAGATGTCGACTTCGAGCCCGGTGAAGTCCGCCGCCGCGACCGCGAAGAGCTCGACCAGATCCTCGCCGAGGAGCGAGGTCTCGAGCAGCACGTCGAGCTCGGCGTCGGCGGAGTAGCCGATCATGTCGTAGATCAGAACGCCGGCCAGACCCGCGGTGCCGCCCGAGGCCACCAGGTCCGCCGCGTGATCGTTGCTACCGTGGAGACCCTGCTCCTCCCCCGAGTAGCAGATGAAGAGGATGGTGAAGGGCGGCGGCGTCGCGGCGAAGGCTCGCGCCAGCTCGAGCACGCCGGCGCAACCGCTGGCGTTGTCCTCCGCGCCCGGCGCGGCCGTTTGCGGGCTCTGTGACGTCGAGTCGTAGTGGCCCCCCACCAAGACCCAGGTCGACGGATCGGCCGTCCCGGGCAGCCGGGCGAAGACGTTCCAGCCGGTGCTGGTAGTCACCGGGAAGCTCTCGGTCCAGACCTCCATTCCCGCGAGCTCTCCGAAGCGCGCCACGAGCCAGTCCCGGGCGAGCAGGATTTGCGAGCCGCGGGTCCAGCGGTTCCAGCCGGCGAGCGCCTCGACGGCGGCGAACCAGCGGTCGCGGTCGACCCGCCCCACCGCGCGCTCCAGCGCTGGCGTCACTGGGCCCGAGGCCGCGACGCGGTCGCCTCGCCGCAGCCGTCGAGCGAGGACCACCCGCTCCCCGACGACCGGCTCGGCGACCTCCGCGAGCCGCTGGGCGCTCTCCGCGCCGCACTCCGCGGCGTGGAAGCTGCTCCAAGGGTCTTCGAGCGCACGCTCCGGGGCGAGCTCGACCACCGCCCGCCGGCCGGCCAGCGCCAGGACCCGCCCCAGGGTACCCACTCGATCGCCCCTCGCGCCCCGCACGACGACGAGTCGGGAGCGCTCGACCGCCGCCCACGCACGCCCGGCTTGGACACCACCGGCTCGTAGCTGCAGGCCGAGCTCGGAGGCGGTGCGCGCGGAGCCGTCGGCGCAGACGATGCTCCGCGCCCCCGCCTCGAGCGTGAGCTCGATCACCAGCAGCGCCGAGGCTCGGCTCTCCGCAGCTGGGGAGATCTCGAAACAGTGCAGCGGAGCGGCCGGAGCCGGAGCGGGAGTCAAACCGGAGAGCAGCAGGAGGACTGCCACCGCCCCTCCAGTTCGAGCGACACTCACGACCCGCATTCTAGTCCGGCTTTGTCCGCCCGCTGGTGACGCCGTCCACAAACGGCGAGCCGCAGGGCAGGCCGGGGCTCGGGAATCAGCCGAGCCGGAACGCGTCCTTGAGGTAGGTCACCCGCCAGGAGCCGTTCTCGAGCCGGTCCAACCCGACGACGTCGAACCGGCAGGGCCGCTGGGAGCGGTTCTTGGCGAGGAAGAGCGATGCGGCGCGGGCGATCCGTTGACGCTTGCGCGGGCCGACCGCCTCGATCGCCTGGCCGAAGTCCTGCCGGGTTCGCGCCTTGATCTCGACGAAGCAGAGCGTTTCCCCGTCGAGCGCCACCAGGTCGAGCTCGCCGACGTGCGTCTGCACGTTGCGGGCGACGATCTTCATCCCCAGCGAGCGCAAGTGCTCCTCCGCCGCGTCCTCGGCGGCGGCGCCGCGGGCGCGGTCGTGAGGCAGCCGGTCGAAGTCGCCGAGCGGCGGGCGGGCCATGTTCAGGTAACGCGCTTCCAGCGCGTGCCCTCGGGCGTGTCCTCGAGGACCACGCCGCGGGCGGCGAGCTCGGCGCGAATCGCGTCGGCGCGGGCGAAGTCCCGGCGCTTGCGCGCCTCCAGCCGCTGGGCGATCGCCGCCGCCACCTCCGCGGCCAGATCGGACTCCCCGGGCGCCGCTTCGGCGGCCCGCCAGACCCCGGCGTCGAGCACGCCCAGCACCGAGTCGGCGGCGGCGAGCGCGGCCTCGACGCGGCCGACGTCGCCAGGCCCGAGCGCCCGCTCCTCGATGGCCTTGTTGACGTCCCGGACGAAGTCGAACAGCGCCGCGAGCGAGAAGGAGACGTTCAGATCCTCCGCCAGCCCGGCGCGGAACTGCTCCAGGAACGCATCGATCCTGCCCTGGAGCGCCGCCGAAGGCTCCTGGCCCACGGCGGCATGTCGCAGCCGGAATCGCATCTCGTCGACCCGCCGGAGCGCCGCTGCCGCGGCGTCGAGACCCGCGAAGGTGAAGTTCAGCTTCTGCCGGTAATGGACCGAGATCAGCAGGTAGCGGAGCGCGCGCGGCGAGACGCCGCGGGCCAGCAGGTCCTTGAGCGTGAAGAAGTTGCCCAGCGATTTCGACATCTTCTGGCCATCGACGATCAGGTGCTCGGAGTGGAGCCAGAAGCGGACGAACGGCTGCCCGGTCGCCGACTCGCTCTGCGCGATCTCGTTCTCGTGATGCGGAAAGAGATTGTCGACGCCGCCGCAGTGGATGTCGAAAGTCGGGCCGAGCAGCTCGGCGCTCATCGCCGAGCACTCGATGTGCCAACCCGGACGCCCCGGCCCCCAGGGGGAGTCCCAGGAGGGCTCACCCGGTTTCGCGCCTTTCCAGAGCACGAAGTCGCGCACGTCCTCGGTTTCGTACTCGTCGTTGGCCACCCGCTCGCCCACTCGCGTCGCGTCGGGGCGCACCCCCGAAAGCTTGCCGTAGTCGGGGTCGGAGGTGATGCGAAACCAGACCGAGCCACCGCTCTCGTAGGCGTGGCCGCGCTCCACCAGCGCGGCGACGATCTCGATCATCTTCGCGATGTGCCGCGTCGCCCGGGGATAGTGATCCGCGGGAACGACGTTGAGCGTTCGCAGGTCCTCGAAGAAGGAGTCGATGAACGGGGCGGTGAATTCGTCGAGCCCGACGCCCCGCGCGCCGGCGCCCTGGATCGTCTTGTCGTCGACGTCGGTCAGGTTCATGACGTGGAGGACGCGCAGGCCGAGAAGCGTCAGGGCGCGCTTCAGCAGGTCCTCGAACAGGAAGGTCCGCAGGTTGCCGATGTGGGCGTGGTTGTAGACCGTCGGGCCGCAGGTGTAGAGGCGGACCTCACCCGGACGCAGCGGCTCGAAGGTCTCGACCCGGCGCCCGAGAGTGTTGAAAAAGCGGATCGGAAGCTGGCTCATGGCACGTACTCGACGCTGCCTCCGATCCAGCTCAGACCGCTGATCTCGCGCCCGCTGGCGTCGAGAGCCCGGGGGAGCGCGAAGCCGACGCTGCCGCCGCCTTGGGCGACCGGCCGGAGCTCGAGCGACAGGAGGACGCCCGAGCCATCGACACCGCCGACGGGGCCGAGGCGGGAGATGCCCACCACCAGCCGCCCCGGCGAGCTCTCGAACAGTTGGAAGCTGGTCGCCGCGGCCCCGCCGCCCGACAGGAACGGCCCCTCCGTGGCGGCGGCGAAGCGCAACACCGCGTTGGGATAGGTCAGGTCGAAGGCGACCCCATAGAGACCCGCGACGCCGGTCGCGACCAGGTCCAGGCGCAGCGCCGCGGTCGAGCTGCCGGCACCGGTCGAAAGGGCGATCGAGCCCGGACCGGCGACGCTCGACGGCGCGAAGGTCAGCCTGGAAGTCGGCACCGTCGGCCCGCCGCCCCCGCCCCCCCCGCCGCCGCCACAGGCAACCAGCGCTGCCGCCAGGACGAGCGCGAGCCCGCGGCTCACGCCGGCACCCCGGCGGTCTGGCGCCGCAGCTTGCGCAGCGCCAGCTCCTTGCGCAGGCCGGTCAGGCGATCGATGAACAGGATGCCGTCGAGGTGGTCGATCTCGTGGCAGAACGCGCGCGCGAGGAATCCCTCCGCCTCGACCTCGAACAGTTCACCGCGCAGGTCGCGCGCCGCGATTCGGATCCGCTCCGGCCGGTCGACTCGCTCGGCCAGACCCGGGATCGACAGGCAGCCCTCGGTATCGCTCTCGCGCCCCTCGCTGGCGACGATGCGGGGGTTCACCAGCACGTGCAGCTCGGAGCCCTCCCCCCCGGGGCGGACGTCGACCACGGCCACCCGGGCACCGACGCCGATCTGTGGCGCGGCCAGGCCCACGCCCGGCGCCGCGTACATGGTGGCGACCAGGTCGTCCACCAGCTCGGCCAGGCGGAGATCGAACGTCTCGACCTCCGGGCAGGGGGTGCGCAGGATCGGATCGGGGTAGAGGACGATCGGGCGGACCGGCATCAGCCGGGGGAAGTTAGCAGCTTTGCCACCGCCGCCGCCACGTCCCGGTCGGAGTGCTGGACGCGCAGGGCCTCGAGCAAGGCCCGCGGATCCGGATTCCCGGTCATCGCCTTCTCGAGCCCCGCCCGGTCGAGCCGGAGCAGCCGCGCCCGTTCGACCACCCGGTAGGTGGCCGGCCAGAGCTTGTGTTCGAGCAGAACGCTCTCGCCGAACAGATCGCCGGGCGCGAAGGTCCGCAGCTGGAGGTTCTTGCCGGTGGCGGGATCCGGCAAGACCGCCTCCACCTGTCCCGAGACGACGATGAACATCCGTGCCACGCCGCTCTCGCTGGCGGCCACGGTCTCGCCGACATCCCAGTCGGTGATCGCCACCGCGCTCATCAGCCGCTTGAGCTGGTCGGGACCGAGCCGTTCGACGAGCTTCGAGCCGGCGATCCCCTGCCAGACCCGCTGGGCGTCGACCGGCGAGGTGCGTTCGAGCGGACTCTCTCCCTCGCCACCCCGGACCAGACCCTGGACCACCTGGACCCGGCTGTGCTCGAGCGCTTTGAGTTTCTGGATCCGCGTGGTCCGGGCGAGCACCGAGTCGTCGTGGGGAGCTAACTTGGCGACTTTGGCGAGCAGCGCCAGGGCGCGGTCGTAGAAGCCGTCCTCGGTGTAGGAGTCGGCGACGAAGAGATAGCGGTCGAGCGCCTTGGCCGCCTGCCGGGTCGCGGCGTAGACGTTGGCGAGCTTGAGGTGGGAGTGGAGGTCGCGCGGCTGCCGTTTGGTCCGCTGCTCGAGCTCCGCGATCGCTTCGTCGTAGCGCTCGAGGGTGATCAGGTCGTCGATCGAGTGCGTGGCCTCCGGTCGACTTGGGCCGGTCTTTTCGCTCCCCTTGCCTCCGAAGAACTTCTTCAGCATCCACTCACCCGGGATCCGGAAGGCGCGACGCTACCAACGAAGATCGCCGATTGTCGAGCGTCCCTCGGGTTCAGCGCCGGCGCGTGGCCTTTCGACCCACTCCGGGGCGAGCTGGCGCGCACTTTGCTGTATCGGGGACTGGAAGGCTGGATCGGGAGGTAAGAAATGAACCGGATTCCCCGCATCGCCGCACTCGCTGGTCTCGGAATCGCCGCAATCTGGGCGCTTCCGGCCCATTCCGACTTCGACCACGGAGTCGGGGCCGTGGCCGACGAGCGCGAGAGCTACTCCTACCTGCGTACCATCGAGGGGACGGTGACGGTGGCCGCGCCCGGGCAGGGCCCAGGCGAGACCGGCGATCCGCTCCAGCCGCTGCTCTCGGGCGATCAGCTCCGGCTCGCACGCGCGACCCGGGCCGAAGTTCTGCTCGCCGACCGGAATCTCCTTCGCCTGGCCGGCGGCACCGTGCTGACGCTCGACCGCGTGGCGTTCTCGGCCGACAGCCAGGACCGCAGCACACAGCTCTCGCTGACCGAAGGGGAACTGGTGCTGGTGGTGACCAACGAGGCGCTCGGGGATGCGCTGCCCGAGGTGAGGACGATGGGGGCGGCGGTCTACATCCACGAGCCGGGCACCTACCGCATCGAAGCCGACGCGCGGGGGTGGACCGAGGTGGTGGTCCGCGCCGGCTACGCGGAGCTGCTCACCGACCGCGGCTCGACGATCGTTCGCGGTGGCGAATCGGCGCGCACCAGCGGCGACGCCTCCGGGCGGGTTCGACTCGCCGCCGCCGGCCCCGAGGACGACCTCGAGGTCTGGGGCCGGGAGCTCGACGCGACCGCCGCGGACGCGGCGCGCCGCGTCGTCTACGTCGAGCCGGAGCTGGCCTACGCGGCCGCTCCGCTCGCCGATCACGGCACTTGGATCTACGTCGACGCCGGCTGGCACTGGCGGCCGCGGGTGGCGGTGGACTGGCGCCCGTACTGGGACGGCCGGTGGCACTGGACCCCGAGCGGTCTGACTTGGGTCTCTTACGAGCCCTGGGGGTGGGTGCCCTATCACTATGGCACCTGGGTCATGACCTCTTCCTACGGCTGGTGCTGGCGGCCCGGCCGCGTCTATTCGCCGGCCTGGGTCTACTGGAGCTGGGGTGACCGGTGGACCGGCTGGTGCCCGGTCGGCTACTACACCGGCTACTACGGCTTCCGGCACCACCGGGGATTCCGCTTCGGCACCTACGGTTGGGCCCGCGGGGGCTGGGGAATCTACGCCGACTGGAACTTCGTGCCGAGCCGCCACGTCCGCCGCCGCGACTGGCGCCCGCACCAGCGGACCGGACGCGATCTCGCGCGCGAAGCCCCTGGTGAACAGCCGCGAGGCGTCCTGACCACGGACACGCGAAGCCTGAGCCGCGAGCGCCTGCAACGGCCGGAGGAGATCCCGGCGCTGCTCGCCCGGCGGGGGCGCGGGGAGCGCGAGGAGCTCGCCGACGTCACCGAGTTCGTCGCCCGCAAGCAGGACCTGCCGCCCGCGGTGCGTCGCGCCGTCGAGGCTCCCGAGCAGGGTCCCATCCGCTTGGCCGGCACGCCGCTGGCACCCGATTCCCCTCGCCCGGCGAGGCTCGAAAGGGCCCCCCGCCCGGAGGGCGCTCCCGCGGTCGCGCCGGGTTCGAGCGGTGAGACGCCGGTCGCGCGCGAGCGCGGCGAGAGGCCCGTGGGCCGTGCCATCCCGCGGGCCGCACCGGCCCCGCCGGTGACCGACGGCACGCCCGCGGTCGAGGAGCGCCGGCCGAACCGTGAAGTCCGGCCGCGGCCGGAGATCGACCGCGCTCCCACGCCCCGCCCGGAGGTCGCGCCTCGTCCGACGGGCGCTCCCGACGCGCCGGCGGCCGGAAGCACGGAAGATCGTCAGGGTTGGCGGCGGGAGCGGGGATCGGAGACCTCCCCCGCTACGCCGGGGCCGGGGACCAGGCCCCGGGTCGATGGGGCTCCGGCGCCGCGCTCGGGCGGCTACGAGGCGCCGGCGCCGCGCGAGGATCCCGTCCGCCGCGTCGTCGGCGGCGTGCGCAGGAGCCCCCAGAGCCCCGGCACGGAGGCTCCGGCACGGCCGGCGTCCGGCGCCGAGACCCGGCCGGCACCGTCTCCGCAGCGGGAGCGGGACGCCGAGGTCGGTCGGGAGAGTCGACGCCGGTACGAGGCCCCGGCTCCGGACCGGACACCGCGAGGCAGCGGTACGCCCTCGGTCGCTCCGCCGGCCCCGGCGCCGCGGCCGGGATCGCCCGGCGTGACTCCGGCGACGCCCCGAGTCTCCTCGCCGGCGCCGGCTGCGGGCCCACGCGGCGGTTCCGGCACCCCCGCCGCGCGACCCGCCCCCGCGCAGCGGCCGCCCTCCTCCGCTCCGGCCAAGGCCTCGCCGGCCCCCACGAAACCGAAGGAGTCCTCGCCGCCGCCCGCCCGGCGGGGCGGCGAGCAGCGCAAGAACAAGGACGGCGATGGCTGATCGACGGCGGGCCCGGAGGGCTGGGTTAGGATCCGGCCTTCCGTGCGCGCCGAATCGCTCTTTCGCCTGCTCTTCGTCGTCTACTGCGTCGAAGCCGGGCTGTTCCTCCTCGTCTCGCCCTGGACACCATCCTGGAGCCGCCTCTTCGAGCTACTCCCCTGGGCCCAGCTCCGGCACTTGGCGCTCGCCCCCTGGGCGCGGGGCGCGATCGCCGGCTTCGGACTCGTCCACCTGATCTGGGCGCTCCACGACCTCGACCTGCTCTTGCGCCGTGTGCCGGCCGGAGGCCCGCCGGCTCCTCCGGAGCGCGGAGTCTGACGACTCCGAAACTCACGGTCTCCTGGCGCTGCGCGATATCCTCACTCGGGCGGGTTCTCGCTTCGTCATGTCCCAGATCCTCGGCATCGGCATCGACCTCGTCGACCTCGACCGGATGGCCCGGCTGCTCGACCGGCATGGCGAGGCCGCGGTGGCGAGGATCTGTCGTCCTGGGGAGGCTCGCCCGCTGACCGGCGCGCCGCGCGTGGCTCACCTGGCGGGGTTGTTCGCCGCCAAGGAGGCGGCGATGAAGGCCCTCGGCACCGGCTGGGCGCTCGGCGTGACGTTCCGCCAGATCGAGATCGTCCGCGGGACCGGCGGCGTCCCGCGCCTCGAGCTGCACGGCGCCGCCGCCGAACGGGCGGCGGCACTCGGTGTCGGCTCGATCCACCTCTCGATCACGCACGACGCCCGCACGGCGGCGGCGGTGGTGGTCCTGGAGCGCGCGGCTCGGTGAGCGGGTCCCTCCCGGCGCGCGCGATCAAGGCGCGATTCCTGTTGCTCGCTCTCGCCGTGCTGGCGCTCGACCAGTGGACCAAGTGGCTGGTCGAACGGCACCTGCCGACACCGAGCTCGCGCGAGATCCTGCCCGGCCTGCTCCATCTCTCCCACGTCAAGAACACCGGTGTCGCCTTCGGCCTGTTCGCCGATCACGGCGCCGCGGGCGCCGCCTGGCTGCTGGCGCTGCTCGGCGCGGCCGCGATCGCCGTGGTGGTCTGGTATTTCCGACGGACGCCGGCCTCCGACCGCCTCCTGCTCTGGGCCCTGTCGCTGGTGCTCGGTGGCGCGGTCGGCAACTTGCTGGACCGGGTGAGCACGGGAGCCGTCACGGACTTCGTCGGTGTCTATCTCGGCAGCTACCGGTGGCCGGACTTCAACGTCGCCGACAGCGCCATCTCCGTTGGGCTCGTGCTGCTGCTGCTCGACGCCTTCCGGGCCCGGCCCGCGACCGCGCCGGCGGCCGACCGGACGTGACCGCTCCCCTCGGAGCGCCACCGGCCGGCGCCGCGATTCACGTCGCGGCGGATGCGGCAGCCGGACGCCTCGACAGTTTCCTCGCCGCGCACCTCGGCGTCGCGCGCAATCAGATCCAGGCCTGGATCCGGAGCGGCCGCGTCCTCGTCGACGGCCGACCGGCGGCCAGGCCGAGCGAGGCACTGCGGGAGGGTGCCGAGATCCGCTGGGATCCACCGGCGCGCGCCGAGGACCGAATCGAGCCGGAGGCGGGCGCGCTCGCCCTGCTGCACGTCGATCCGCACCTGCTGGCCATCGACAAGCCGGCCGGCCTGGTCGTGCATCCGGGCGCTGGTCGCTCGACCGGGACTCTGGTCCACCGCCTTCTCGCTCGCTTTCCGGAGCTCGCCGGAGTCGGCGGCCCGGGCCGCCCCGGAATCGTGCACCGGCTCGACCGGGACACTTCGGGCGTGATGCTGGTGGCACGCACCGAGGCCGCCTATCGCGCCCTCGTCCGGCAATTCGCCGAGCGGCGGATCGACAAGCGCTACCTCGCGATCGTCCACGGGCGACCTCGCACGGCGGCAGGATCGATCGAAGCGCCGATCGGACGGCACGCGACCGAGCGGCAGCGGATGGCGGTCCGGGCGGCCGGCAGGCCGGCGCGCACCGGCTGGCGAGTGCGCGCCACCTGTGCCGCCGCCGCCTGGCTCGAAATCGAGTTGCACACCGGCAGAACCCATCAAATCCGGGTCCACCTCAAGCACCTCGGGCATCCACTGATCGGGGATCCGGTCTACGGGGAGAATCGCTGGCGCGCGCTCGCCGGCGCCGATCGGACCTTGGTCTCGCGCTTTCCTCGGCCGGCGCTGCACGCCTGGCGCCTCGCCCTCGAGCACCCGGTCACCGGCGAGCCTCTGCGCCTCGAAGCGCCGGTACCCTCCGATCTGGTGGAGCTCTGGACCAACCTCGGTGGCGAGTCCCCGAGGCTCTGAGGGGGCCGGCTAGCCTGCGTCGCGTTGGCGTGCGGCGGCTGCGCCGAGGGCTTCGGCGGCCCCGCTTTCCATTTGGATCTGGCCCTCGAGGTGAGCCCCTTCGGCGATCACGATCCTGGGCGCCGAAACCTCCCCGGACATCGAGCCGCCGGCGAGAAGCTCGAAACGCTCCCGCGCGCGGACATCACCTTCGAGCACCCCTTCGACGCGCACCACGTCGGCTTCGACCGCACCGGCCACCCTGCCGCCCGGCGCGACGGTGAGTCGGCTGCCGAGCCGGATCTGACCTAGGATCACGCCCTCGACGACGACGGGGGCGGAGCCCTCCACCTCTCCCTCGATCCGGATGCCGCGTGCCAGCCGCGTCTCGCCCTCCGCATTCGTCTCGGTGCGCACGGAGGCCTTCGCGGCGGTCCGCTCCGGTTCGGCCCGGCGGCGAAAGAAGGACATCGGCGCCTCCAGTGAAAACGGCGGCCAAACGGCCGCCGGAGGAGAGTCGGTTTGGAGCGGGCAACGGGATTCGAACCCGCGACATCAAGCTTGGGAAGCTTGCACTCTACCAGCTGAGTTATGCCCGCGCGCCTGCGCGCTCTCGGGACAATCTACAGAACGCCCCCGGCCCGGTCAAGCGGCTTGCGTCGGCTCGGCGAGCCGCTATACTGATCGGCGGATGCACGCTCCCGGAACCGATCTGCCCGATGTCCAGAGCGGCGATACGCTCTATTTCTTCCCGGATCGGCCGATGACCGCGGAGCAACTGCGCCGCCTGCTCGCGGAAGAGCCGGCCGAGCAGCGCGCTTGGGCGATTTCGCAGCTGCTCCGCTACGCCGACTGGGACGACATCTGGACCTTCGTGAGCCGCGACGAAGTGCGGGAGCTGTTCCCTCGGCTCGACCTGCCCGACAATCTCCGCGCCGCCTGGGCGCGGATGCTCAAGATCGAGCCCGAGCCGGTCCGCGAACGCTGAGCTGCGACCCCTCGAGGTCTCCTCGCCGAGGTCAACGACGGGGCGGCGAAGGCTCGGCGGTCGCCGCCGGCGCCGGCTCGGGTGAAGCCGCCCTCTCGGCCAGCAATTCCAGCGCCCGCTTCCGCGCTTGGGTCAACGCCCCCCGAACCCGATCCGCGGGAACCAGGAAGACGCCCAAGGGGCCGATGTCGCGCCCCTCGCCGCCGAGAAACATCCCCATCATGCCGGCCCCCGGCATGGCCCCTTCGCCGACGCTCGAGAGAATGGTGGCGACCACGCCCACCGGCTCGCCACGGAGGTTGAACACCGGCAGGCCGAGCAGTGCCGGGGAGATATCGAGCACCCAGGCGCGGCGTGGCTTGCGAACTTCGCCGGCCACGCGGCCGGCCTCGAAAAAGGCCGCGCGATCGAAGGTGGGCAGCAGCCGGGAGACGCCCACGACCGTCTCCCCCAGGCGAGCCGGGCGCGCCTCGTCGAAGTCGATCGCCGGCAGGGGCGCCTCGATCTCGTCCTCGATCTGCAGGAAAGCGAGATCGAGGTCGGAATCGGACCCGGCGAGAAAGGCGCGGTACTCCTTCGGGCGGCCGGCCACCGAGACCCGGAAATCGGTCGGCGTGATCTTGATCTGGAAGCCCTCGGCGGCACCCATCTGCCGTGCCGCCTCGAGCAGCCGGCCGGCCGAGATCTGCGAATTCCAGACCAGGACCAATCCGCGCGGATCCACCAGTGCGCCGCGCGCCTCCAGGGTCGACTCCTGATCCTGCATCGATCCGCCGAAGTCGATCTCGGTCTTGAGCACTACCTTGACGTTGACGATGGCGGGAGCCACGCGCTCGAGCAGTCGCGCGTAGTCAGCGCCGTCGGATGCACCCGCGCCGCGCGCGAGCGCGAGGAGGCAAACCGCCACCCCGAGAATCGGCCAGAGTCGCCGGAGACGAAGTCGAGTCGAGTTCATGGCGCCGCACCTCCCGGAGCTTCGGGCCATTCGGGTTCCAGAAAGACGAAGTGCGTGCGCGGGCCGCGGCGCAGGAAAAGCGTCACCAGCTCCCGCCGCTCCGCCACCGCGCCGGCCATCGCGCGCTCGAAGGCGGCGACATCCGGAACCTCGACCGTGCCGACCCTGACCACCAGGTCTCCCGTCCGCAGGCCCGCCATGTGCGCCCAGCCGCCGCTGGTCACCTCGGTGACCACGACTCCAGCCTGCTCGCGCTCCCAATGCTGTTCGATCCGGTCGAGGAAGGTCAGATCCCTCACCGCGAGCTCGAAATCCTCCTGACGGCTGCGCCGTGCCTGCTCGGCCCCCAGGGGCCGCGGCTCCAGCGTCACGGCCAGCGTCCGATGGGCTTCCCCGCGGCGCAGCTCGAGCTCGATCCGGTCGCCGATGCCGCGCTCCTCGATCGCGCGCCGCAGATCCTCCGCGTCCTGGACGCGCGAGGCGTCCAGCGGCTCTCCGTCCAGGGCCAGCAGGTGGTCCCCCACTTCCAGGCCGGCGCGCGCAGCCTCGGTCCACGGAAAGACCTCGGTGATCCGGAAGCCGGTCTCACCGGCCCGGCCGAGCGCGGCGGCGAGCTCGGGGGTCAACACCTGGGTGCGCACTCCCAACCAGGCCTTCGGCAGCTCGCCGCCCTGGCGCCCGTTGCGGCGATCCGGAAGCCGCAGGACGCTCATCAACCGCTGCTCACCGCGGCGCAGCTCGATCAGCAGATCGGGACCGCCCGTCACCGCCAGCGCGCGCTCCAGGTCCTCGAGGCGAGCCACCTCGCGGCCGGCCAGCGCCGTGACCACGTCGCCGGCCTGGATCTGGGGCCGCGCAGCCGCGGCGGCCTGGCCAGGCCGCAACCCGGTGACCAGGAGCCCACGCCGCACCGGCAGGTTGCGCGCCAGCACCATCGGCCCGGTCAGCTCCTGGGCGGAAAGCCCGAGGGCGCGAAACTCCCCCTCCTCGCCGCGTGTCCGTTCGAGCGCGTCGACGACCGCGGGCAGGACCTTCCGCTCCCCCGCGCGATCGATCTCCAGCTTCACGGCCGCGCCGACGGTGAGCTCGGCAATCCGCTCGTAGAGCTCCGGCACCTGCTCGAAGAACCGGACCGTGACCGGAGTGCCGTCGAGAGACAGCAGCAGGTCGCCCGGCTCGACGCCCGCGGCGGCCGCCGCCGAGCCGGGCAGCACGGCCGAGACGAGCGCTCCCGCCAGTCTCCCGAGCTTCGCGACGGGTAGCACCCGCAAGCCTAGATCCCCGCGGCGAAGACCCTCCTGCGATAGCGCCCGCCGCAGCACGTCGGCGGCGACGCGCGCCGGGATCGCGAATCCCATGCCGCCGCCGCCGAGCTGGTTGATCCCGACCACGCGCCCCTCGAGATCGACCAGCGGACCTCCGGAGTTGCCGGGCAGGATCAGGGCGTCGTGCTGGATCCACTGCGTGAAGCGGCCGGTGGTCTCGCCGTCGCCGAGGTCCATTTCCGAGATCTCGCTGGCGGCGAAGTCGGTGAATACCCGGCGCGGATTCGAGACGATCCCGAGCGTGACCGAGGAGGAGAGCGCGAAAGGGTTGCCCATCGCCAGCACCGGATCTCCGACCGACAGCTCGACGTCGACCGCCAATCTCGCCGGCCGGAAGAGTGGCGCCGCGCGGCCGGCCCGCTCCAGGCGGAGGCGAAGCACCGACAGATCGGTCAGCGGATCGTGCGCGACGATGTCCGCCTCCACCACTTCGCCCGAGGTCAGCGTGCAGCGGATGCGCGTCGTGTTGCCGGCGACGTGGAAGTTGGTCAGGACGTGTCCCGCGGCGTCGACGATCACGCCGCTGCCGGCGCTCGGAAAGCGCATGGCGCGCCCTTCGGCGAACTGGCGGGTGACGGCGGTGATGTTGACCAGCGCCGGATAGACCTCGGCGAGGGCCCGCTCGACCCGTTCCGGAGTCGGGCGCGCGGGCTCGGCGATCGCCATGTCCTGGACTTCGGCGACGGTTCCGGCTTCCTGGGCCAGCGACGGCACGCAGGCCAGCGCCAACGCCAGCGAGACCCGCACGGCGCCGGCCGTCCGCCTCGAGAAGACCCTCAACTGCCGACTCCTCTCGGCGCTCTGCCACGCTGCTCCGCTCATTCTCGCCCCTCCGTCGGCGCGCCCGGAGTGTACGGCGGCCGCAGCCGACCGACAAGCCAAGGCGCCGCGCGAGCGACTCAGGGCGTCGGCGGCAGCTCGACCTCGAACAGCTTCGGCCACCACTTGCCGGTGAGATAGAAGCGGTCGCTCTCGGGGTTCCAGGCGATGCCGTTCATGACGTCCGCCGCCGCCGCCTCGTCCCGCGCCAGCAGCCCAGGCGCTTCGTAGGTCGCCAGCACCACGCCGGTCGCCGGATCGACGGCCACGATCTCCTCGCTCATCCAGACGTTGGCGAAGATCCGACCGCGCGCGAACTCGAGCTCGTTCAAGTAAGCGAGCGGCGCGCCGCCGCGGGTGACCGTGAGCGTGCGGCGCGGTGCGAAGCTCTCGGGGTCGCGGAAAGTCAGACGCTCGCTGCCGTCGCTTTGCACCAGGTCGGTGCCGTCGAACGTCAGCCCCCACCCTTCGCCCTCGTAGGCATGCACGCCGAGGGGCGCGAAATCCGCCATGCGCCAGAGGCGGGCTCGCCCGTTGCGCCAGGTGAGCTGAACCAGCCGCTCCCCCACTCTCGCCAGCCCCTCGCCGAACTCGGTCGGATCGAGCGCGACCTCGCGCAGGACTCTGCCCGTCGCGATCTCCACTTCGCGCAGACGCGACGCTCCGGCGAGACCCGTCGACTCGTAGAGCCTGCCACCGTGCCAGAGCAGCCCTTGCGTGAAGGCACTAGGATCGTGGGGGTGAACCGCCACCACGCGGACCGGGAGTCGCGGCGGCGGTGGCTGGAGATCCCCCGGCGCCGCGGTCGCTCGACGGGCTTCGACGCCACCACACGCCGCGGCGACCACGGCGGCGGCCCCGGCCAGAACCGCCAGCCGGCAACGGCTCAGGGCCAGGCCCCGGCGTCGCACGCTCCCCGTCCGAGCCCGGCCGCGGTCGCTCCGATCGGCTCGCCGGGTGGCGCCGGTCGAGCGGCTCGTGGCGACTCCGCCGGTGGTTCTGGCCGCGCCAGATGGCGGCCGATGTCGGCGGCGAGCGCCGCCAACTGAGCCCTCTCGCCGGCGTCGATGGGCTCGATCTTGTCGATCGCCTGCAACAGGTTGCTGAGCGCCCCGTTGACGCGGGCGCGCACCCACGGCGCCGCCGCAGCGTCGAGCGCCAGCTGGATCCAACGATCGACCAGCGCGCTCTGGACGACACGCGCGATCTCGACCTGGCGCGGCGGCAGCTGCGTCGTGTCCGCGAATACCGCGGCCGCCGTCCGCTCGAGCACCTCCTCGAGCGCAGGCAACTCGGCGTCGCGGCGGTGGAAGTCGACCAGGCGCGCGGCGCGTGCCGGCTCGAAGAGCGCGCCGAGCGCCAGGTCCGCCGCGGTCGCCGCCGCGCCGAGCGCGTCGAAGGCGGGTCGGGTCCGCGCCCCGAACTGCTCGCGACTCTCCGGATGCTCCGGCGGGCGAGGCGGCAGCAGGCGGAGGACCTCGTCGGGCAGGTCCAGGAACTTGGGCTCGAGGGCGGCGAGCAGGAGCGTGAGCGCACGCCGTTGCCGCTCCGCGCCGACCACGCGGACGCCCCGCTGGCCGTCGCCCGCGAGCGCGTGCCGGTAGTCGATGCCGCCGAGCGCCTTCGCCGCCGCCACCAGCTGGAAGCGGTGATAGAGGTAGAGCGGCGCCAGCGTCTCCTCGAGCCGCGCCAAGGGCACGCCCGGGCGCAGGTTGCGCGCGCCGAACCGAGCCAGCGCGCGCTCCCGCACGCGATAGACCTCGGCCAGGAAAGCGACCGGGTCGCCGCCGTTGTCCCAGAGGCTGGCGGCGGGGTGAGCCGTGCCGGGCGCGCGGGCGTCGCCCTCGGTGAGGAAGATCTGCCCCGCCTCGAGCGTCGCGCGGACGATCCGCTCCAGCTCCGCCGCCTCGTCAGTCTCGTCGGGGAACTCGGAGTAGGCCCAACGAATCGCCGCCATGTCCCAGGCGCCGATGCTGCGGGTGTAGGCACGGGAGACATCGAGCGAGCCATCGGCCGCGACCGTGACCAGCGGCGCCGGGTAGTCCATCACCGAGCTCCGGTCGCGCGTCGAGGCGGCGAAGTTGTGGGCGAGCCCCAGCGTGTGTCCGACCTCGTGGGCGGCGAGCTGACGGATGCGTGCCAGCGCCAGCTCGACCGGATCGTCCGCAGCGCCGCTGCCGGTTTTCTCGGCGCCCAACAACGCCTCGAATAGGAGGCGATCCTGGCGCACGCGCAGCGAGCCGAGCGTGACGTGGCCCTTGACGATCTCGCCGGTTCGGGGATCGACCACGCCGCCGCCATAGGACCATCCCCGCGTCGCGCGGTGGACCCACTGGATGACGTGGTACCGCGCGTCGAGCGGGTGGGCCCCCTCCGGCAGCAGCTCGACCCGAAAAGCGTCCTCGAAACCTGCCGCTTCGAAGGCCTCGCGCCAGAAGCTCGCGCCCTCGATCAGCGCCGACCGGATCGGCTCTGGCGCGCCGCGATCGACGTAGTAGACGATCGGCCGACGGACCCCGGAGCGGGCCGCGTCACGGTCGATCTTCTCCAACCGGTGCCGCTCGATCCAGCGCTGCTCCACCTCGCCCGCGAGCGGCGCCGCATAGTCGGCGAAGGCGATCGCGTGCGAGCCCATCCTGGGATCGAAGCGGCGGGGGCGATAGCCGTCGTCCGGCAGCGCCAGCAGGGACTGGTGGAGCGTCAGGGTCACCGCCGTCGGCGCCGGCGCGGTGGCCCGCACCTCCGGACCCGGAGTCGACGCCGAGAAGGTGAGCACGGATTCGAGCTCGACGTTGGCCGGGAACGCGAGGCAGGCTTCGAGATCGATGGCGCTGCGCTCGCGGTCGAGGGCGAAGCTCCCCTGGCCGGTCTCGGCGAGGCGCTGGATCACGCCGTGGGCGTCGCGCAGCAGGAAACCCGACAGGTCGACCAGCGGGCGCCCGGCCGGATCGGTGGCGAGGACTTCGCCGGCCCACAGCACCGAGGTGGCGAACGACTCGCGCACCGCGGCGACCTCGTCCGCATCGGCAGTACCGGCGCGGTAGCGGAGGTTCTGCGCCTCGATCAGGAACCGCGGCCCGAGGAGCCGTAGATCGACCACCAGCGTCGCGCCGAGCTGGCCACGGTCCAGCCCGACCGGGTTCGAGCCGAGGCCGGTCAGGATCCCCTCGACGTAGAGGAAGCGGCCGATGCGACCGCCGGCGTCGGGTTCGGGCAGCAGCGCCAGCAGCTTCCCCGTGCTCCGGTCGAGGTAGAGGTCGATCAGGCCGGCGCGGCGCTCCAGCCCGGACAATCGGTCGAGCGCACCGCCGGCGCGCTCGGCGACCGGTCCGGCGACCGGGCTGGCAGCCGGCGGCGATGAAGCGCATCCGAGCGCCAGGACCAGCGGCGCGGCGAACAGAGCGAGAGCGGATCGTGGCAGGGACATGGTTGCCTCGGGCACGGATCGATGCTACCGCGCGGCAGGCGGCGCGGGGGCTTGCAGCGGGGGCTGTCCGAGCCTGGCAGCGAGCGCGCTCCCGCCAGCGGTCATCGCCACCGCCCACAGCAGTCCCAGGATCACGGCCAGCGCGAACCCTGACCAAGGCGGTTGCTCCAGCTGGGCCAGCTCGCTGGCGCGCAAGAACAGGTCGTCGCCGAGCAGGAGCTCTCGCTGAGGCGACCACGGCGGCACTTGGCTCACCGCCAGCGAGCCGATCTCGTAGGCGTCGCCGGTCGCCGACAGCCAGGGCGAGTAGGCGCATGGCAGCGCCGCCCCGAACCAGAACGGTCGTGCCGCGCGCGCCGCGCGGCGCACCGCCCAGAGGCCCGGCAGGAAAGCCAGGACGAAGGGCCCCAGATCGGTGGCGAGATAGATCCAGTCGCTGCCGCGGGTGTCGAAACCGCTCAGGCGGCCGGCGTACTCGCTCCCCGAGTGAACGAACGGCAGCAAGAGAGCGAGCAGGTCCGCGCCGTAGATCGGGTCGAGGTCCAGCCGCTCGACGGTGCCGCCGGCGAGCCGGCAGCCGGCGACGTGGAGCAGCTCGTGCACGGGCACGTAAAGCCACCAGCCCACCGCCAGGCCGGCGAACACCCACGCCAGCGCTGGCAGACGCCCCGCGAGCACGAGGTCGAGCCCCTCGAGCAGATCCCGCAGCGGCGCCAGCAGGTGCCGCGCCCCGCGATGCAGCCACCCACTCATGGCTCTTCGAAAGTCCATTCGATCGGTTCGACCGTCGCCAGCCGCCCTTCCGGCAGCAAGAAGACCGCGGAGGCTACCAGCTTCGGCGAGCGCCCGTGCAGCCGGATTTCGATCTCCCCGCTCGTCACCGTCTCCTTGCCCTCGACGATCGGCGCGTAGAGGCGAAGCGTGTCGGGCCACCGTACGGCTCTCATGGTGCCGCGCTCGCGACCCTCGTAGAGGAGCTCGAAGCGCCGGAATTGGCCCGGCACGACTTCACCGACGAGGGCCTCGGTCAGACGCAGCTCGACGTAGTTGGTGTCGAAGAAGGCGAGGTCGGTGGGCTCCGCGGACTGGTTCATCAGCTGGATCTTCACGCGCCAGAGCCGGTCGGAGCGGAACGGACGCTCGAGGCGCAGATCCAGCCGCGGCGCGGCGGCCTCGAGCGCCAGGGCCGCCTCCAAGCTCGCGGTATCGAGGGAAAGCCGCTCGGCGGCGCCTCGCACGCGGTAAAAGAGCTCGCCGAGACGGTTGGGCGAGTTCCAGGCGCCGACTCGCCGGAGGAACTCCTCGAGGAACGGCGTCGAGGTCTTGACCACGCGCACCGATTCGCCGGCGCCGAGCTTCCAGGACCCGACGGCGGCACCGGAGCGGGCGACGAACTCGAAGGTCTGGCGGTCCACTCCCTCGAGCGTGAAACCGGGTCTCAGCTCGAGCCGCCGGTCGTCGACCAGGCGCCGCAGATCGAGCTCGGAGGTCACCGCTCGCGCGGCGCCGCCGGAGGCTCTCCAGGTCGCCTGCCCGGTCATCGCGGCGCCGAGCAGATAGGGCCGGCCCAGCCGCTCGAGCCGGCCGACGTTGGCCTCGACCGACTGCAGATCCCAGGCCCCCGGATCCTCCGGCTCGCCCGGCCGCTGACCGTAGAGGAAGCAGACCAGGAAATCGGCGCCGCGGGCGAGCTCCCGCGCGCGCTCCTCGCCGAGCGCCCGCCGGTCGACGGCCAACGACACCAGCCAGCGTCCCTCGAAGCGGCGGCGCAGGCGGTTGGCGACCTCCGCGAGGCTCCGGAAACCCGCCGGCTCGGCCGCGAGGTCGAGGTGGATGCCGACCGGCAGGATGCCGCCGCGCTCGACACCGACCCGCAGCGAATCGAGCTGCTCGCCGAGCGCCGCCGCCACCCGCTTCGGCTCGAGCTCGCGGCTCGGCCACTGACCCGAGAGCACCAGCGTCACCGGCATGCGGCGAGCGGGCGCCGCGAGGCGGCGCGCCTCGAGTCGCGGCTCGGCACCGGCCCATTCGAGCGTCGCCGCCTCGAGGAAGAGCCCCGACACCCCGAGTCCCTCGAGCCTGCCGAGCTGCGCGGCATCGACCGGCGCCGAATCCGGTCCCAGCCAGAGCGCCGACCCCTTCCCCCGCTCGGCTCGCTCGCCACCGAGGCAGCCGGTCGCGACCAGCGCGATCGCCAGGCAGGTCCAGCGCAGGGCGGTCTCGACGGACGCCTTCATGCCACCGGAATTGTAATCACGGCTTCGAGCCCGCCGCCGGGCCGATTGCGCGCGATCAGCGTGCCGCCATGCTCCTCGACCACGCGGCGGGCGATCGGCAGGCCGAGCCCGGTGCCACCGGCGTGGGTCGAGAAGTAGGGCTCGAAGATTCTGGCCAGGTGCTCCTCGCGCACGCCCGGGCCGCTGTCGGACACCGCGATCCGGATCCGGTCCCCCTCGCGCTCCACCGTGACTTCGACGTCGCCACGCCCCGTCGACGCACGGACGGCGTTCTCCATCAGATTGCGCAGCGCGCGCGACAGGAGCTTGCCGTCGAAGCGAGTCAGCAGCTCGCCGCCGGAAGCGACGAAGCGGATGCCGACTCCGGGCGGCGGCGCCGCGCGATAGACATCGACCAGCTCGCGGACCGCCGCGCCGAGATCGCCGAGCTGCAGGTCGATGCGCGGGATGTGGCTGTAGATCGAGAACTCCGAGGCGATCTGCCGCAGCTCCTCGACCTGCCCGAGGATGTTCTCGGTGCAGCGCTCGAAGACGGTCGCGAAGTGAACCCGGTCCCGGGCCCAGGCCTCCTTCAAGTGCTCCGCGGAGAGTCGGATGGGGGTCAGGGGGTTCTTGATCTCGTGGGCGATGATGCGCGCCATCGAAGCCCAAGCCTCGAGGCGCTGGCCGCGCACCACCTCGGTAACGTCCTCCAGCACCAGGAGCGCCGCCGGGTCCGCGGGCCCCGGCAGCGGCGCCCACACCAGCGTCCACTCCTGCTCTTCGCCCGCGACCGCCAGGCGCACGGCGGCGCGGGCCGGTTGGGCCACCCGGCCGGCGAGGAAGCGCGCGACCGGGTCGAGCCCGGGATCGCGAGCGAGCTGCGCGCCGAGCTCCTCGCCGGGCCGTGCTCCCAGCAGATCGCGGGCGACGCGGTTGGCGAGCAGCACGCGCCCTTCCGAGTCGAGGCCGACCACGCCGGCGGTCACCGTCTCGACGATCCGCTCGACTAGCTGTTTCTCGGTGACCAGGCGTGCCCGTCCGTCGGCGATGTGCGCCGCCATCCGGTCGATCGCCTCCGCCAGGGCCACGAGCTCGAGCTCCGCCGGCCGGAAGCCGAGCTCCGCGTCACCCGCGGCGATCCGGCGCGTGCCGGCGACGAACTGCTGGATCGGCCGGGTGAAGCTGGCGGCCAGTCGAGACCCGCTCGCGGCCAGGATCAGGAACAGCGCCAGGGAGGCGAGCAGGGCGCGACGCCGGATGCGACCGGTCTCGGCCAACACCTCCTCCTGCTGAGCGAGCAGCGGCATGGCGAGGAACAGGCGCGACGACCCGCTCGGCGTGCCCGGCAGCTCGAGCGGCGCGAACAGCTCCAGGTATTCCGCTCCGCCGGCGCGGCCCGTCCGGCGAGCGAGGGCCTCTCCCCCGAGGGCGATCCGCTCCCAGATCTCGCCCGGAATCCGGCGCGGCAGCAACCCGGCGCTGAACAGGTCGAGTTTCGACGAGGCGTAGACCTCGCTGCCCCAATAGAGGTTCACTTCGTGCCGGACGACCCGCGAGAGCCAGACCATCAGCTCGTCGTCGATCGCGGTGCCGAGGCCGAACCCCGGCTCGAGCGAGAGCACGTACTCGCCGAGCACTCGCTGCACCGAGACGAGGGCAGCCTCCGCGGACGCGCCCTGCTCGGCCGCGACCCGCCGCCCCAGGGTCTGCGACAGGAGCGCGTAGAGGAGCACCAGGGGGACCAGCAGCAGGAGGCCAAAGACCAGCACCAGCCGTGTCGAGTAGCTGCGGACCGCGCGCCGGGCGAGGTCGCGTGCCGCCGCCCGAGGCAGCGCGACACCGGCGCCGAGCAGGACGAGCGCGGCGGCCACGCCCAGCCCCGCGGCGCTCGTGAGGCCGAGGCGTTCGAACGCGGTGGCCAGGGTGAGCCTGGGGACCAGCAGCGCGACCGCGATTCCGTCCCGCTCGCTGAAAGCGTACTGGTTGGCACCCGCGGGGCTGTCGATCGTGCCCGTCTCGCCGGGTGCCCGCTCGAAGGCCGCCCGCGGCGGCGTGCCCTCCCGCCAGGGCGAGGCGAGGAGCCGGCCCGCCGCATCCCACGCGACCCAGGCCGCGCCTTCGGGCAGGCCCACGGCCTCCCCTCGGCTCGCGCCGGGCCCGCCGCGCAAGAGCCCGGCGGCCAGTTCGGAGACCACCGGGACCGTCCCCCCGAAGCCGGGCCGGGGGACGACCCAGAACCGGACCTCCGCGCCCGCCGGCAGCAGCAGTCCCCCCTCCTGCCGCAAGACCCGCCAGGGCTCGGGCACCAGATCGACCCAGCGGACCGCCGCGGTGTCGAGCTCGAAGCGCTCGTCGAGCGGGAGTCCGTAGGAGAAGCTCGATGGCGGGCCGTCCTCGCGCCAGACGACGAGCGCCGAGAGCAGGTCCGGGCGCGCGAGCGGCGAGCGGCGCCAGAGCGCATAGCCCAGGTCCCCCGCTTCGTTCCAGGTCGATCCGGAGAGCAGCACCTCCGCGCCGAGCCGCGCCAGCTCCCGTTCGGCATCCTCCGCGACCTGCACGACTTCGGCGCGCCCGGGAGGCAGCAGGCGCTCGACCGCCTCGACCAGATCGGTCCGCAGGCGCCAGCGCTCGCCCGCCATCCAGCCCGCTCCTCCAGCGAGCGCGGCGAGCAGCGCCAGCGCCGCGAGCGAAGCCGGAGAGCGCAGCCGGCCCGGCTGGACCCAGACGCTCGCCGCCGCGGCGGCGAGCGCCGCGCTGCCGAGCGCCGGCAGGGGACGGTCGGCGAGCACCGCGGCGGTGGCGGCGGCCGCGAGGGAGATCCACAATGCGGCTTCCGAGCGGCGGGGCGCGCGCAGCGCCGCGCCGCAGGCGAGCAGCCCGGCCGTGCCGACCACGAGCGCGAACCGGAGCGTGACCGCGTCGACGCCGCCCGCGAGCCCGAGCCCCAGGTCGAAGGCGCCCAGCCGGGTCCCCGCCGCGATCGCCGCGATCACCACCGGTGCCACAGCCGCCACCAGCACGCCGACCCTCGGGCCGCGCCCGCCGCTGCCCAGGAACCAGCCCGCGAGAGCGACCGCCAGCGCGAGACCGAGGCCGGAGAGCACCGGTGCGCTGGCGCCAGAGGCGGCGGCCAGGGCAATCAGTCCGAGCGCTGCCGAGACTCCGACCGCCCACGCGGGATGGCGTCTCGGCATTACCGTGCCGGCGAGCAGCGCCAAGCCGACGCCCCGCAGCACCGCCAGCACGCAAGCGGTCAAGCCAGCGAGCGCCGCGGCGGCGCGCGCAAGCAGCCCGGAGGGCTGCGGTACGAGCGGCCGAGCGTGCGTCCGCACCCGCAGCGTGGGCGGCTCGTCGGGGCTGGTCGACGCCTCCAGCCGCCACTCGGCGCCACGCAGGCCCTCCGCGCCGCTCCCGGCCACCGGCGGTAAGGCGTCGAGCGCCCGGCTCTCGCCGGCGACCAAGCGCCAGCCAGGCGCTCGCGGCACCGGCCGAACCGCCAGGGTGGAGACGGAGGTCGCGCTCTGCCGCAGGGCGAAACCGGTTTCCGGCAGCCGGTCGGCGCCCAGGCGATGAAGGAGCCCGGCCCCAGCCCAAACCACCGGTTCGCCGCTGGGATCGAGCAACACGAGGGTTCTGCCGGCGTGGTCGTGCGCGCGCACGGCGTCCTCGAGTGCCCGGAAGGCTGCGCGCAACTCTGTCCCCTCGAAAGGCGGCGTCGGCAGCTGGGTCGACGCTCGCTCGGCGTCCGCCGCCAGCTCGGACCAGAAGACCCGGCTCCCGCGCTCGAGCGCCGCCCCGTCCGGGGCGCGGCCTCGCTCGCCCGCGGCGGCCAGCAGCAAGAGGACGGCGGCCCCACCGAAGCCGAGCCATCCGACCACCGACTCACGGCGGGGCCGGACGCCGTCCCGGCCCCAGAGCAGCGCCACCAGCATCACCAAGAGCGCGGCGAGGAGAGCCGGCCGCGTGAACGGCGCAACGACGAGGCCGGCGAGCAGGGCCAGCTCGACGGTCGGGTGGCGAGGGTCGCGCGGCATCTGGTTCTCCCCGCCGATCCGGGACAGCAAGCCCCTTGCCGGCCGGTGGATCCCGGTCAGGCGCCCGGCATCGGCAGGTCCAGACCGCTCTCACGGGCGCAGTCGAGCGCCTCGCGATAGCCGGCGTCGGCGTGCCGCACGACACCCATGGCTGGATCACTGGTCAGCACGCGGTCCAGGCGCCGCTCGGCGCTCGGCGTGCCGTCGGCGACCACCACCATCCCGGCGTGCAGAGAATTGCCGATGCCGACGCCGCCGCCGTGATGGAACGACACCCAGGTGGCGCCGTTGACCGCGTTGACCAGCGCGTTGAGGATCGGCCAGTCGGCGATCGCGTCGGAGCCGTCGCGCATCCCCTCGGTTTCGCGGTGCGGCGACGCGACCGAGCCACAGTCGAGGTGATCGCGACCGATGACGATCGGTGCCGAGACCGCGCCGGAGCCCACCAGTTCGTTGAAGACCCGCCCCGCCAGCGCCCGCTCGCCGTAGCCCAGCCAGCAGATGCGGGCCGGCAGACCCTGGAAGGCGACGCGGCGCTGCGCCATGCGGATCCACCGATGGAGCGCGCCGTCCGCCGGAAAGGTCTCGAGGATCGCCTCGTCGGTCGCGCGCAGATCTTCCGGGTCACCCGAGAGCACCGCCCACCGAAACGGCCCTTTGCCCCGGCAGAACAGCGGCCGGATGAACAACGGCACGAAGCCGCCGATCTCGAACGCCCGCGCGACGCCGGCGTCGCGCGCCTGGCCGCGCAGGTTGTTGCCGTAGTCGAAGACCACCGCGCCGCGAGCTTGCAGCTCGAGCATGGCCCGGACGTGATCGGCCATCGAGCGCATCGCCCGTTCGACATAGGCCCGCGGATCGCGCGCGCGCAGCTCGAGAGCGGCCGCGAAGGAGATGCCGTGCGGCACGTAGCCGTGGAGGTTGTCGTGGGCGGAGGTCTGGTCGGTGACGACCTCGGGGAGGACGCCGCGCGCGAGCAGCCGCTCGAGCAGGTCGACCGCGTTCGTCTCGACCGCGATCGACACCGCGGTCCGCGCCTCGCGCGCGGCGAGGGCGCGATCGATTCCGGCCTCGAGCGAGGGCGCCAGCTCGTCGAGGTAGCGGGTCTCGAGCCGCTTGTCGATCCGGCTCCGGTCCACCTCGGCAACCAGGCAGACCCCCTCGTTCATGGTCACCGCCAGCGGCTGCGCGCCGCCCATGCCGCCGAGCCCGGCGGTGACGGTGAGGCGACCGGCGAGCGAACCGCCGAAGCGCTGCCGCGCGAGCTCCGCCAGCGTCTCGTAGGTGCCCTGGAGGATGCCCTGGGTGCCGATGTAGATCCACGACCCGGCGGTCATCTGGCCGTACATGGTCAGGCCCAGCCCTTCGAGGCGGCGGAACTCGTCGATGGTCGCCCATTTCGGCACCAGGTTCGAGTTGGCGATCAGCACCCGGGGGGCGTCGGCGTGGGTCCGGAGCACCGCCACCGGCTTGCCCGACTGGACCATCAGCGTCTCGTCGTCGCCCAGCCGCCGCAGCGCCGCGACGATGGCGTCGAAGCACTCCCAGCTCCGGGCCGCACGGCCGGAGCCGCCGTAGACCACTAGCTCCTCCGGCCGCTCGGCGACCTCGGGGTCGAGGTTGTTCATCAGCATCCGGAGCGCGGCCTCCTGCAGCCAGCCCCGGCAGGAGAGCTCGGTGCCGCGCGGCGCGCGGACAGTCCGGGTGGCGCTGAGGGTGGGCGAGGTCATGACCTACATTCTAGACCTCACCGTAGTCGCCGCTCGGCGAATTGGCCGACGGGGGGCCCGCTCGGGCAGCGCTCCTGCGCGCTTCTGGACAGGCCGCGTCGATGCTGGTAGCGTCAAAGTATCGTGTGGCAAGCGGTTCGATCCCGGCGATTCGCCGACTGATGATCCCAAGGAGGGCTCGATGAGGAGATCGTGGAACCCGCTCGCGGCAGTGGTCGCGGGCGCGCTGCTGTTGGCGTTGGCAGCCGTACCGGCGCAGGCGCAGCCGACATCGTTCTGCAACACCACGCCGGTGACCATTCCGTCGAGCGGCGCGGCGTCGGTGTACCCGACCGACATCGCCGTCGCCGCCATGCCCACGCTGCTGACCGACGTCGACGTCCGGCTGATCGGCATGAACCACACCTGGACGGATGACATCGACATTCTCCTCGTCGGTCCGCAGGGGCAGAACCTGATCATCATGTCGGACGTGGGAGGCAGCGGCGACCTGCTCGGTGTCACGCTGACGATCGACGATTCGGCGCCCGGTCCATTCCCGACGACCAATACCAACATCCCGACCGGAAGCTACCAGCCGACCAATGCCGGCGCCGGGGATACCTTCCCCGCACCCGCACCGGCGCCCAGCGCGGCGACGACGCTGGCGACCTTCAACGGCTCCAACCCGAACGGCACCTGGAGCCTCTACATCGTCGACGACACCGGTGGGGATTCCGGCTCGATGACCGGCGGCTGGTGCCTCGACATCACCGCGGGCGAGCCTTCGAACATCGACGTCTCGCCGCTCGCTCTCGCCAGCACGCAGCCGCAGGACAGCGTCGTGACGCTGCCGATGGCGATCGGCAACACGGGCACCGGCACGCTCAATTGGTCGATCGACGAGCAGGCGTCCTTGCCGCGGACGCGGTATGCGTCGACCGGCAGCCCGCTCCGCCTCGGAGCGCCCGCCGGCGCGCCTCTCGCCGGCAAGGAGCTGCTCGATCCGCCCGCGCCCCTGGCCCAGCAGGTCGTCGCCGACGGCTCCTTCGAGGCCGGCTCGCCGAACCCCTTCTGGACCGAAGCCTCGACGAACTTCGGCACCCCCCTCTGCACGGTCGCCGATTGCGGCACGGGCACGGGAACGGGCCCGCTCTCGGGCAGCTGGTGGGCCTGGTTCGGCGGCATCGCGGCCTTCGAGGCCGGGAGCGTCGCCCAGAGCGTGACGATCCCGGCCGGAGACCCGGCGGAATTGAGCTTCTGGGTCGAGCAGTTCGTCTGCAGCGGCAACGCCGCCGACTTCATGGAGGTCACGCTGGGCGGCACCCAGCTCTGGGTGACCACCGGGGCGGACGCGGCCTGCGGCGTCCTCGGCTACCGCCAGGTGATCCTCGACGTCTCGGCCTACGCCGACGGCGTCGCGCGTCCCCTGGTCTTCAATTCGGTCGTTCAGGGATCCGGTACCACGAACTTCTTCGTCGACGACGTCAGCCTGGTGGGCGGACCCTGCCAGGCGGCGGTCGACATCCCCTGGCTGAGCGTCAGCCCCAACGGCGGCACGACCGCGCCTGCGACCTCGACGCCGGTCGACGTCACCTTCGACTCGACGGGCCTCGCGGACGGTACCTACACCGGCAGGCTATGCGTTTCGAGCAACGATCCGGACGTCGGACCGGGCAACGGCACGGACCTGGTTGTCGTGCCGGTATCGCTCACCGTCGTCGGCTACGTGCCGCCGGTCATCCAGGAGATCCCGACGCTCTCGCGCGCCGGGCTCGCCGCGGCGGCCGGAGCGCTCCTGCTCGCCGGTATGGCGCTGATGGCTCGCCGCCGACGCTCGGCTGGCTGAGCAGGTACCCCCAGAGGGTTTCGCTATTGGGGCCGGGAGGAAACTCCCGGCCCTTTCGTTTGCGGCGCTGGCGCGCCTCAGCCGCGGGCCAGGACGATGAGGCTCAGGTCGTCGGTGAGGGGTTCGTCGCCCAGGTGGACCGTGAAGGCGGCGAGGATCCGGTCGTGCACCGCAGCGGCCGAGCCCCCGGGCTCGAGCGCACCCCGCAGTCGCTCGTGACCGAAGGCCGAGCCATCGCGACCCAGAGTCTCCACCAAGCCATCGGTGTAGAGCACCAGCAGATCGCCTGGACCCAGCTCGCCGGCGAGCGGCGCCGGCTCCGCGGCGTGCCGCAGGCCGAGTGGGAGAGCGCCGCTGCCGAGCTCCTCGACCAGCCCCGAAGTCCGCAGCACCAACGGAAACGGGTGCCCGGCGATGCATCCTTCGAGGGCGCCCGTCCGCGGGTCGAGCAGGGCGAAGAAGAGCGAGAGGAAGCTGCGGCGACCGGGTGCCCGCCGCAGGGCGCGGTGCACGGCGCCGGCCACCCGGGCTGGCGAAGGGTCGACTTCGACCGCGGATCGCCAGGTGGCCGAAGCGACCGCCATGACCAACCCGGCGGCCATGCCGTGACCGGAGGCGTCGGCGATGACCAGCGCCAGCCGGCCATCCTCGAGCGGCAGGAAGTCGTAGGCATCGCCGCCGACCTCGTTGGCGGTCCGGTAGGAGTGGGCGAAACTCCAGCCCTCGATCTCCGGCGCCGCGGCGGGCATCAGGTCGCGCTGGACGCCGCGCGCGATCTCCAGCTCGTCCCGCACCAGGGCCCGCTCGACCAACTCGACCACCAGCAGGTAGAGCAGCGCCGAGAACGAGATCAGGAACCAGAATCCCGACAGGTCGATCGACAGCTGAACCGCCTCACCCGAGCGGAAACGGATGGTGGAGTCCCCGAGCGCAGCCAGGCCGGCGACCACCGCCAACAGGAAGACCAGCCGCCGCGGCGGAGAGAGCCGATAGGAGACGCCGAGGAAGAGGATCTTCGCGCGGTGGAGCCAGCGCTTGAATCCCGGCCCCGGCTCTGGCTCGCCGCCGCGGTCGGCGGCCAGGACTCCCCACGCCCGCGTGGCGTCGCGGTCGAGCGTCCGGCGCAGGTCCGCAGCCGAGAAGCCACCGGCGTACTCGCGGACGAACTGTTCGAGCCGGCGAAACGTGTCGGTGGCGGAGCTGCGGGTCCTGGCGGCGCTCATGCGGGGTCCCCCGCTTGTTACGTCCGAACCGGCTCCAGGTTGAGGCCGGCCGGCGCTTGCGGTCGACTCAGTCCTCTCTTCGCGGCGGGCGACGCTCCCGCTTGACCTCGGCGCGCCGGCTCTTCTCACCCAGCCGACGAGCCCGCGCCGCGGCGCCCGGCCGGGTCGGCCGGCGTTTCGTGGGTGGCCGCGACGCCCGCTCGACCAGAGCGGCCAAGCGGGCGATGGCGTCTTCCCGATTGCGGGCCTGGGTCCGGTGGCGCCGGGCGACGATCAGGATCTCGCCCGACTCGGTGGCACGCCGGCCCGCCAGCGAGAGCAACCGCGACTTGACCTCTTCCGGCACGCTCGGCGAAGCGGCGACGTCGAAGCGCAGCCGGACGGCGGTCTCCACCTTGTTGACGTTCTGTCCACCGGGACCCGACGCGCGCAGGAACTCGATCCGTAGCTCCTCGGGGGGGATCTCGCGCAACGGCGTGCGCTCACCCATCGAGACCTCAGCCCACCACGGTCACCGCACCGCCAGGCAGCTGGAATCGCGCCACGATGCAGGTGACGTTGTCGGGCCCTCCCCGCTCGAGCGCGCGCGCCAGCAGCGCGTCGCAGGCTGCCGCCGGTTCCGCGTGGGTGGTCAGCAAGCGCTCGATCTCGGCGTGCTGGACCGGATCGGTCAGGCCGTCGCTGCAGAGCAGGAGGCGGTCGCCGTCCGCGAGAGAGAGGTGCTGCAAGTCGGCCGGCAGGCGCTCGAGCCGCTCCGAGCCGACGGCATGGGTCAGCACGTGGCGCAGCGGGTGGTGGCTCGCCGCCTCGGCGGCCAAGCTGCCCTGGTCGACCAGCTCCTGGACCAGGGTCTGGTCACGGGTGAGCTGGACCAGGCGGCCACGCCGGAACAGATAGGCCCGTGAATCTCCGACGTGGGCGACGAACAGGTGCGGGCCGGTCGCGTAGGCCGCCGTGAGCGTGGTGCCCATGCCGGCGAGCGCCCGATTGTTCGACGCCACGCGCACCACGTCGGAGTGGACGCGATCCAGCAGCTCGCGCATCCGGTCCAGCACCCGCTGGGCCGCGTCCTCGTCCGAGCCCAGGTACCAAGCCGGCCGCGCGAGGTGATGAAAGAGGCCCGCCTCGATCGCGATGCGGCTGGCGACCTCGCCCGCCTCCGCCCCGCCCATGCCGTCGGCCACGACGAAGAACCATCCCGCCTCGTCGAAGCGAGGCGGCAGATCGCCCTCCGGCAGGTTGCTGGTCAGGACCTCGAGCGAGCGGCCGAGCCGGCCGACCAGGTGGTGGTCCTCGTTGTTCTTGCGCACTCGTCCCGGATGGGTCGCCGCGGCCACCTCCACGTCGAGCCCGGGACCGAACAGCGGTGTCGAGTCGGTCGTTGCCGTCATCTCCGTCACATTGGCCAGCCGAGCGCCGAAAGTAGCATCGCAGCGGCGCGCTGGGAAGCCGGCGCCACCACCTTCATTTCAACGGGGCGAGCAGCGGATCGAGTCCACCCCGCAGCAGCTCCTCGGCGGCCAGCAGCGCTGGGCTCATCTCCCGGTCTTCGGTCCACGGGGCGATCCGCTGGCGGACGCGCGCGTGCAGCGCCTCCAGGGCCGGGCTGGTGGCCAGCGGACGGCGCAGGTCGACCCCTTGCGCGGCCGCTACCAGCTCGATCGCCAGGATCCGGCGTGCGTTCGCGATCACGTCACGCAGTTTGAGCGCCGCCGTCATGCCCATCGAAACGTGATCTTCCTTGTCGGCCGAGGTCGGAATCGAGTCCACCGAGGCGGGATGCGCGAGGATCTTGTTCTCGGCGACCAGCGCCGCCGCGGTCACCTGGGCCATCATGAAACCGGAGTTGAGCCCGGCGTGCTCGACCAGGAACGGCGGCAGCCCGGAGAACGCCTCGTTGGTCAGCTTCTCCGTCCGGCGCTCGGAGATCGACGCCAGCTCGGCCATCACGATGGCCAGGAAGTCGGCCGCGAAGGCCATCGGCTCGCCGTGGAAGTTGCCTCCCGACAGCACCTCGCCCTCCCGCGCGAAGACCAGCGGATTGTCGGTGGCGGCGTTCATCTCGATCGCCAGCTTCGCCTCGATGTCGGCGAGCACGTCGCGGACCGCTCCGTGCACCTGGGGCATGCAGCGGATCGAGTAGGGATCCTGGACCCGCACGTCCCCGACGCGGTGCGACTCCCGGATCGCCGAGCCCTGGAGCAGCCGCCACAGATTGGCTGCCGAGGCGCGCTGACCGGGGTACGGGCGGACGGCGTGGATGCGCGGGTCGAAGGCGGCGTCGGTCGCGCGCAGGGCGTCAGCCGAGAGCGCCCCGATCAGGTCCGCCGCTCGCACCAGCCGTCGCGCCTCCAGCGCCGCGAGCGCGAGCAGTGCGGTCATCGCCTGTGTGCCGTTGATCAATCCCAGCCCCTCGCGCGGCGCGAGCGCGAGGGGCTCCAGTCCCGCCGCGGCGAGCGCCACCCGAGCTGGCTGGCGGCCCGAGGCGGTCGCGATCTCGCCGCGGCCGATCAGCGGCAGGGCGAGGTGCGCGAGTGGCGCCAAGTCACCCGAGGCGCCCACCGATCCCCGGGAGGGCACTACCGGATGGAGTCGGTGGTTCAGCAGGTCGAGCAGGCGTTCGACCACCACTTCGCGGACGCCCGAGTGCCCGCGCGCCAAGGTGTTGGCGCGCAGCAGCATCATGCCGCGAACCTCGAGCTCGGCCAGCGGTTCGCCCATGCCGGCCGCGTGCGACATCACCAGCCGCTCCTGCAAGGTCGCCAGGTCGTCGGCGGGGATGCGCACGTCGGCGAGATTGCCGAAGCCGGTGTTGACGCCGTAGACGGCGTCGCCGGAGGCCACGGCGCGCTCGATCACCTCGCGCGCGGCGCGCACGCGGGCCCGCGCGCCGCGGTCGAAGTAGACGCGACGGCCGTCCCGCACGATGGTCTCGAACCTGGCGAGATCGAGCGACAGGCCATCGAGAGCGACCGCCGCAGCGGTCGGATCGAGCACGGTTCCGTCGCCCGCCTCGCCCATCATTCCCACTCGATCGTCGCTGGCGGCTTCGAGGTGACGTCGTAGACCACCCGGTTGACCCCGCGCACTTCGTTGACGATCCGGTTGGCGACGCGGCCCAGGAGCTCGTAGGGCAGATGGCTCCAGTCCGCGGTCATGAAGTCGTGGGTCTCGACCGAACGCAGCGCGACGACGTTCTCGTAGGTGCGGAAGTCGCCCATGACGCCGACCGACTTGACCGGCAGCAGCACGGCGAAAGCCTGGGATGCCTTGTCGTACCACCCGCTCTCGCGCAGCTCGGCGAGGAAGATGGCGTCCGCCGCCTGGAGCAGCGTCACCCTTTCCGCGGTCACCGCGCCCAGGATGCGGACCGCCAGGCCGGGACCCGGAAAGGGATGCCGGCCGATGAACTCCTCGGGCAGCCCGAGCTCGCGCCCCAGCTGGCGCACCTCGTCCTTGAACAGCCAACGCAACGGCTCGACCAGCTCGAAGCCCAGACGTTCCGGCAGTCCGCCGACGTTGTGATGCGACTTGATCACCGCCGAGGGGCCCTTGACGGAGGTCGACTCGATGACGTCGGGATAGAGCGTTCCCTGGGCCAGCAGCTCGATGCCCGCCTGCCGCCGCGCCTCGCGTTCGAAGGCCTCGATGAACAGGCGGCCGATCGTCTTGCGCTTGACCTCCGGATCCTCGACGCCGGCGAGCGCGGAGAGGAAATCCGTTCCAGCGTCGGCGGTGACGACGGGGATCCCGAGACCTTCGGTCAGGCTCATCTCGACCTGCCGTCGCTCGCCCTTGCGCAGCAGTCCCGTGTCGACGAAGACGGAGACCAGCTGGTCACCGATCGCCCGCTTCAGCAGGGCCGCCGTCACCGCCGAGTCGACCCCCCCCGAGATGCCGCAGAGCACCCGTCTCCGGCCGACCCGGGCGCGGATCGTCGCGACCGCCTCTTCGAGATAGCCCGCCATCGTCCAGTCGCCGCGGGCGCCGCAAGCACGATAGAGGAAGTTGTGGAGCATCGCGGCGCCGGCGATGGTGTGCGAGACCTCCGGGTGGAACTGGATGGCGTAGAGCCCACGGTCCGAGTCCTCGAAACCGACGATTCCGGCGTTGGCCGAACGGGCGGTCACGACGGCGCCCGGCGGCGGCTCCACGACGTGGTCACCGTGGCTCATCCAGACCGTCTGCCGGCGCTCGAGCCCGGCGAAGAGCACCCCCGGTTCCCCCACCAGGTCGACCTCGGCCCGCCCGTACTCGCGGCGTGTCGCGCCCTCGACCTTGCCGGCGAGCAGCCGCGCCGCCGCCTGCATGCCGTAGCAGACGCCGAGCACCGGCACGCCGAGCTCGAACAGCCCGGCGACCGGCAGGGGGGCCGCTTCGTCGTAGACGCTCTGCGGTCCGCCGGAGAGGATGATGCCGACCGGCGCGCGACGCCGGATCTCGGACAGATCGAGGTCGAAGGGATGCACCTCGCAATAGACGCGGTTCTCGCGCACCCGCCGCGCGATCAACTGGGTGAACTGGCTGCCGAAATCGAGGATCAGGACGAGCTGGTGTTCCGCCATGGAGAACGCGAGTCTATCGCGGCCCCGGGGCCCGGCCGGCGAGATTCAGCGCGCGACGACGACCTTTCCGCCTTTCATGACGAAGGTCACGGACTCGAGCGCGCCGACGTCGGCCAGCGGGTCGCGGCCCACCGCCACCAGGTCGGCGAGGCGGCCGGGCGCCACCGCGCCGAGGTCCGCCTCGGCGCCGAGCACGGCGGCGGCGCTCGAAGTGGCCGCGACGATCGCCTGGAGCGGGGACATCCCGGCTTCGACCAGGTAGCGGAACTCCTTCGCGTTCTCCCCGTGCGGAGAGACGCCGGCATCGGTACCGAACGCGATCCGCACCCCCGCGCGATGCGCCTCGGCGGCGGTCTCCCGGATCTGACGGCCCACCTTCTCGGCTTTCGGCCGCACGATCTCCGGGAAGAAGCCCTCGATCACCGCCTTCTCGCCGACGAAGATGCCGGCCGAGAGAGTGGGCACGTACCAGGTGCCCCGCTCCTTCATCAACCGGATGCCTTCGGCGTCGAGAAACGTGCCGTGTTCGATCGAGGTGACGCCGGCGCGGATCGCCCGCTTCATCCCCTCGGCCCCGTGCGCGTGCGCGGCGACGTGGAAGCCGTAGTCGCGCGCCGTCCGCACCACCGCCGCGAGCTCCTCGTCCGAGAACTGCGGCGCATCCGCGCTGCGCGCCAGCGACAGGACGCCGCCGGTCGCGGTGATCTTGACGAAGTCGGCCCCCTCCTTGTAGCGCTGCCGCACCGCTTTGGCCGCCTCGTGCGGTCCGTTGACCACCCCCTCTTTCGGCCCCGGGTCGCCGACGATCAGGTCGCACCAGCCGTTCGTGGGGTCGGCGTGTCCACCGGTGGTCGCGATCGACTTGCCCGCGGAGAAGATCCGTGGACCGGGCACCCAGCCCTTGCGAATCGCGTCACGCAGGGCCAGCGACTCCCCCGCCATGTCGCCCGGCTGCCGCACGGTGGTGAAGCCCGCCTCGAGGGTCCGGCGCGCGTGCAGCGCGGCGCGCAACGCGAAGTCCGCGGGATTCGAAGTGAACTCTTCGAGGTAGGAGCTCGGCGACATCTCGCCGCCGAGGTGGACGTGCAGGTCGATCCACCCCGGCATCACCCAGGCCGCCGACAGGTCGACCAGCCGCTCGTCCGCGCCGGCGGGGCGGAATCCCTCGAGGACCTCGGCGATCCGCTCGCCCCGGACCACGACCGTCACCCGCTCCCGTGGCGCTCCGCCCAGGCCGTCGATCAGGTGGCCGACATGGACGATCTGGACCACTTCGGACGCCAGGGCCGGTGTCGACAGCCACAGAACCACCGCGACACGAAACAGGACACGCATTCTCAGGCCTCCGTTGGTTGCGGGGGGCAGACTAGCACCGGGCAGGCCCCTCCAGATATCGACGAACCCGCGCCAGCACCTCGTCCAGCATCGCCGCCGTCAGCCGACCCGTGAACGTGTTCTGCTGCGAGGGGTGGTACGAGCCGAAGAGCCGGTAGGCGCCGACCGCGACCTCGGCGCCATGCGCGAAGGCGGGAGCCGGTCCCTGGAGGCGGCCAGCCCGCCGCTCCAGACCGACGAAGCCCCTCCAGGCCACGCCGCCGAGAGCCAACACCGCCCGCACGCCGGCGAGCAGGTCGAGCTCGCGCGCCAGGAAGCTCCGGCAGCGCTCGATCTCTGCCGGCTCGGGCCGGTTGGCCGGTGGCGCGCAGCGGACCAACGGCGCGATCCAGGCGTCGGCGAGCGAGAGACCGTCTCCGCGCCGGATCGACTCCGGCCGGTCGGCGAAGCCGGCGCGGTGCAGCGCGGCGAACAGGAAGTCCCCCGACCGGTCGCCGGTGAAGACGCGGCCGGTCCGGTTGCCGCCGTGCGCCGCCGGAGCGAGGCCGACGACCATCAGGCGTGCCGAGACATCGCCGAAGCCGGGGACCGGGCGGGCCCAGTAGGTCTCGGCGGCGAAGCGCCGCACCTTCTCGCTCGCGACCTGCCGGCACCAACGGCGGAGACGGGGACAGCGCTCACAAGCGATGATCTCCGCCTCGAGCGCGGCGAGGGCCGCCGCGCGGTCGCTCCTCGTACTTCGCCCCGCCGGCACTGGCTCAGAGTTGGGATTCACGCTTCAGATCCCGCGTCATCAGCTCGTGGACCGCGGCCTTCGGCGCCTTGCCCTCGTACATCACCGCGACCATCTGCTCGATGATCGGCATCTCGACTTCACACGCGCGCGCCAGGCTCTGGATGGCGCGCGAATTGCGCACTCCCTCCGCGACCTCCGTGGTGCCACCCACGATCGACTCCAGGCTGCGCCCTTGCGCCAACTCGACGCCGGTCCGCCGGTTGCGCGACAACCCACCGGTGCAGGTGAGCACCAGGTCGCCGAGGCCAGCCAAGCCGCGCAGCGTCTCGGCTTCGCCGCCCGAAGCGACGACCAGGCGGGTCATTTCGTGCAGCCCGCGCGTGATCAGCGCCGCGAGCGTGTTGTGCCCGAGACCCAGCCCGGCCACCACCCCGGCGGCGATCGCGATGACGTTCTTCGCGGTGCCGGCAATCTCGACGCCGACCACGTCCGTGGAGCTGTAGAGGCGCAGGGTCGGGCTCGCCATGGAGTGGCGCAGGGCCGCCGCCAGGGCACCGTCGGCCGATGCGATGACCGCGGCCGAGGGTGCCGCGCGCGCCAGCTCGGCGGCGAAGGTGGGCCCGGAGAGCACCGCGAACCGGCAGGCGACGCCGGCGCGGGCACACTCCTCTTCTGACACCCGGCTCATCCGTGCCAGGCTCTCGACCTCGATGCCCTTGGTCGCCGACACCACGGTCAGCGGCTCGCGAGAGACCCGCGCCGCCAGCAGCTCGGCGAGCACCGAGCGGTAGCCGTGCGACGGCGCCGCCACCACCAGCGGCTCTGTCTCGGCGAGGCGAGTCAGGTCGTGGGTCACCTCGAGCGGCTCCGGGAACGGCACGCCCGGCAGATAGAGCCGATTCTCCCGGTCGCGGGCGAGCTCCGCGCAGGCGTCTCGCCGCCGAACCCAGAGCCGGGTCGGCTGCCCGGTGCGCGCGCTGTGAACCGCCAGCGCGGTGCCGAAGGAGCCCGCGCCGAGGATGCCGATCGGTCTCATGCTCGCCTCCCCTCCCCCAGTCGCCGCTCGCGGCCGCTCAGCAGGCGGCGGACGTTCTCGGCATGGCGCACCAGGACGACCCCCGCGGTGACCACGGTGAGCGCGAGCGCCCCCGCCGGCAGCTCCTCGGTCCAGCCGAGCCGCGCGAACAGCGCCGCGAAGGCCGCCACGGAGAGCGCTGCCCCGATCGAGCCGACAGAGACATAGCGGAACAGCAGCACGAGCCCCACGAAGAGGGCCGCGGCTGCCGCCGCGGCGAGCGGGACGAGCGCCAGAAAAGCGCCGAACCCGGTCGCCACCCCTTTGCCGCCGCGAAAGCCGAAGAAGAGCGGGAAGACGTGGCCCAGCACCGCGGCGAGCGCCGCCCCGGCGATCAGCTCGGGCGTAGCTTCGAGGTGGCGGGCCAGCCGTACTGGCAGGTAGCCCTTGGCGATGTCGAGCGCGAGCACCACGAGCGCCGGCCAGCGGCCGCTGGCGCGCAGGACGTTGGTCGCGCCGGCATTGCCGCTGCCGAGCGCACGCAGGTCGACCCGACGCAGGCTCCAGACCACGATCAGGCCGAAGGAGACCGATCCGAGCAGGTAGGACCCGGCGAGCAGCAGCCAGGAGCGGGTCAAGCCGGGGCCCCCAAGGCCAGCGACGCGAGCACGGAGTAGCGCGAGCCACCGGGAGCCAGCTCGCTCGCCATCAGCTCGATCGACGCCACCTCGAACTCGAGCTTCGGTGGGGCGATCGGGGGCGCCGCCAGCCGCTCGCGCAGCGCCGCGGGCCAGGGCGACTTGCAGCGTGCCAGGGTGAGGTGCGGGTGGAAGGGGCGGCGATCGAAATCCCGACCCGCCTGCTCGGCCGCCGCAACCGCCGACTCGGCCAGCCCGGCGAGTGCCGGCTCGGGTTCGACGCCCAGCCAGAGAACGCGCAGCGGCCCCCGGGCGGGGAAACAGCCGAGTCGGCCGAGCCGGGCGGTGAAGGCCCGGCGGTCGGACAGCCCGGCGGCCAGCGCGGCGCTCAGCTGCGCCGCCGCGCCGGTCTCGACCTCGCCCAAGAAGAGGAGGGTCAGGTGGAGACTCTCGGCCCGGACCCATCGGGCCTCGGGTAGCCGACCGGCCAGGCGCGCTGCCCAGCTCGCGATCTCGGCCCGCACGGCGGCCGGCGGCGACAGTGCAACGAAAGCCCTCACGTCGGGCGCTCTCCGCTCCAGAGCGGCTCGTCGATGTCGAGCAGGAGCCGTCGGACCAGCTCGAGCGCCGCCGTGGCGGCAAAGGTGCGAACTCGTTCGCGGTCACCCGGGAAGCGCAGATGGTGGTGGCGTACCGAGCCGCCGGGACCCGCGACCGCGAAGTGCACGGTCCCGGCCGGCTTCTCCGCGCTGCCGCCCCCGGGCCCGGCGATGCCGGTGATGCCGACACCGTACGTGGCCGCGAACCGCTCGCGAGCTCCCATGGCGAGCGCGCGGGCGACCGGCTCCGAGACCGCCCCGTAACGCGCGAGAAGGTCGGCTGGCACACCGGCCAGCGCCTGTTTCGCGGCGTCCGAGTAACAGATCAGGCCGCCCGGGAAATAGCGGCTGCTCCCGGGCACGCGCGTCAGCCGCTCGGCGAGCAGCCCCCCCGTGCACGACTCCGCCACCGCCAGCGTGGCGCCACGAGTCGCCAGCAGCTCACCGACGACCGCCTCCAGCGTCGATTCGCCGCGGCCGTAGATCGCCGCGCCGAGCAGCTCGCGAATCCGTCGTTCCATCACCGCGAGCCGCTCCTGGCGCTCCGCAGCCGTGCCGGCCGCCTCGAGCCGCACCTTCACTTCCCCGGGCGACGCGAGCACGGTGATCCGCTCGCGGCCGAGCTCCCGGTAGGCTGGCTCGAGGGCACGGTCCACTTCGGACTCGGGCCGCAGCGCCGTTCGCAGCGTGACGCGCTCGATCTCACTCCCGCGGCTGCGCTCGGCGAGCCAGGGCTCCAGATGCTCGGCGAGCAGGGCCGTGAGCTCGAACGGCACCCCTGGCATCAGCACCAGGGTCTTTCCCCGCTCCTCGATCATCATCCCGGGCGCGGTGCCGTGGCGGTTGGGGAGCACTCGCCCGCCGGCAATCACCTGGGCCTGGCGGCGGTTGTTCTCGCTCGGCACCCTGCCGAACGAGCGGAACCGCCGCTCGATGCGGGCCCAGACCTCGGGATCCTCGATCAGCTCGCGGCCGAGCATGGCCGCCGCGGCCTCGCGCGTGACGTCGTCCGCGGTCGGGCCGAGGCCGCCACAGACCACCACCAGATCGACCTCGTCGAGACGGTGCCGCAGCTCCGCGGCGAGCGCCACCGGATCGTCGCCGACCACGGACTTGCCCTGGAGCTCGACGGCATGGCGCTCGAGCAGGGCCGTGATCTGGAGTGAGTTGGTGTCCAGCCGGTCGGTCGAGAGCAGCTCGGACCCGACCGCGACGATCGCCGCGAGCACGCGCGGCAGGATAGCAGAGCCTCCACGCGTCGACGTTTGACAGTGCGTCCGCGGGGTTCGTACCATCCGCTGTCGTGAAGACCAGCCCCTGCATTTGCTTCGCTCTCGTGGCCGGCGCGTTGCTCCTCCCGCCCAGCGCTTCGGCCGTGCCCGGGGAATCCGAGCTCCGCGTCGCGCTCGCTGGCGGCACGTTGGTCGCAGGCACCCGCGCCACCCCTGCGGGCCGGACCCTCGCGCTCCGGCTCGAAAACCCCGCGGGCGCCGCGATCGAGCTCCCTCAGCCGCTCGAGCGCCGCGCCTCGCTCGTCGACGGGCCGCTGCCGTTCACCGCCGGCGGTGAGCTGGTCGGCCTGGCCTGGCTCGAGGGGGAGAGCCGGGAGTCCTACGGTGTCCGCTTCGCCCCCTGGCTGGGTGCCGGCTGGGGGGAGGTCGAGGAGATCTCGGCCCCCGGCCCAGGCAGCCAGCTCGCGCTCGCTGGCGTGCGCCTGGAGGATGGCCGGCTGCTGCTCGTTTGGGCGGCCTACGACGGATCGGACGACGAGATCGTGGCGGCGCTGCGTGTCCCGGACGGCCGCTGGAGCGAACCGACGCGCATCGCCGAGGACAACGATACGCCCGACATCACCCCCGCGGTGACGGCCGTGGGGACCGGCGCACTCGTGGCCTGGAGCCGCTACGCCGAGGGCGAGTACCGCGTCGCCGTCGCCCGCTTCGATGGCGAGCGCTTCCGGCCCGCGCGCTGGGCCGGCCCTGCAGGCTCGCTCTTCCCCAGCTTCGTGCCGGCCGCGGAGACGCCTCGGCTGCTGTTCCGCAACGCGCGCCCAGCCGGCTGGACGATCACGGAGCTCGATCGCTCCGGCGAGACGCGCCGCACCGCCTTCTTCGAGACGGCCGACCGCGCTCGGCCCGCCGTCCGCGTCGACGGCGCGACGGTGGAGCTCTCCTGGGGGGAGCAGCGCCTCGAAAGCGGATGGCGGTGAGGGCAGGCCTGCGCCGCCTCCCGCTCGCGCTCGGACTCGCCGCCCTCTGCGGCGGCGCCGCCCTCGAAGCCCAGTCGAGCCGCTACGTCGCCTTCGGCGACTCCATCACCCGCGGCCTCGGCGACGATCCGGACAAGGGGGGCTATCCGGCGCGGCTGCAGGTGCTCCTCAACGGCGCCGGCCGCGACGCGGTGGTCGAGAACCGCGGCGTCGACGGCGAGACGACCGTCGAGGGCCTCTCCCGGCTCTCGACGCTCTCCGGCGGCGGCACGGCCACCCTGTTGCTGATGGAGGGCACCAACGACATCGCGCAGGGCATCTCGGCCGAGACCGTGGCGACGAACCTCGAGAGCCTGGTCCGGCGCGGGCGCCAGCGCGGCTTCGCGACCGTGGCGATCGCCACCATCGTGCCGCGGCGGCCGAGCGGCACCAATGCCGCCCGCCTGCGCGAAACGGAGTACCTGGCCTGGCAGGTGCGGCGCATCGCCCACGAGCTGGAGGCCCCGCTGGTCGATCCCTACGAGGTGCTGTCGCAGACGGACGATCTCTTCGCCCGCTTCTACGCGGACGAGTTCCATCCCAACGCCGCGGGCTACGACCTGTTGGCCGGGGTCTTCGCCGACCTCCTGCTGGGGCGCGACCGCGTGCCGCCGGTGCCCGCCTTCGTCCTGCCAGTGGACGATTCGATCGACGTCTCTTCGACGCCGCAGCTGCAGGTGGTGCTCTACGACCTGGGCACCGGAATCGACACCGAGGCCACGGTGCTCCTGCTCGGCGACTCGACGTTGACCGCCTCCGTGACCGGTGACGCGAAGTCGGTGACCTTGCGCTATCGCCCGATCGCTCCCTTGACCGGTCGTCAGTCGCTGACCATACGCAGCCGCGATCTGGCGTCGCCGCCCAACACCATCGACCGCGTCGTCTCGGAATTCCTGATCGCGGGGACCACCTTCCTGCCCGGCGACATCGACCGCAGCGGACGCGTCGACGGGCTCGATCTGGTCCGGCTCGCCCTCGCGTTCGGCAGTCGCGCCGGGGAGAGCCGTTACAGCGCCGCCGCCGACCTCGACTCCGACGGCCGGATCGACGGCTCCGACCTCGCCATCCTGGCGGCGAACTTCGGCAAGAGCTCGTTCTGACGCTGCGGGGCGGCGAGCCCGGCGCCGTCAGGCGACCCGCTCGACGATGAGCGGCGGCGCGGCGACGGGCCGCTCGACGATCTCGAAACAGGCGCCGACGCGCGCCACCAGCGCCGGATCCTCGCGGCGCAGGTAGAGCCGGGCGAGCTCGTCTCCCGGCTCCACCCGGCGCCCGAGGCGCGTCGTGTAGCGCAGCGAGACGCCGAGGTCGAGGTCGGCACCGATCACCGGTCGGGCCGCACCCGCGTCGGCGAGCAGGTGGCCGAGCCGGCGTGTCGCCACCCGCCCCACCCAGCCGGCGCGGGGGGCTTCGATCACGGACTCGAAGGGCGCCAGCGGCAGCTCCGGAGCGTCGAACCAACCCGGCTGCGCGCCCTGGGCCACCGCCCAGCGCACGAAGCACTCCCGCGCCGCGCCGGAGGCGAGCCGGGAGCGGAGCTCCGCCTCCGTCCAGTCCATGCCCAGGGCGTGTCCGAGCTCGCGGGCCAGCGCGATGGCGAGGTCGACCGTCTCACGGGGCCCCCGTCCCGCCAGGCAATCGAGCGCTTCGGCGACCTCGCAGGCGTGGCCTGCCCAGTCGCCCAGCGGCTGGTTCATGTCGGTCAGGAGCGCCACCGCCCGGATGCCGAGACCGCGCGAGATCTCCACCAGCGACGTCGCGAGCTGCCGCGCCTCGTCGAGTCGTGGCAGGAAGGCGGCATCGCCGACCTTGACGTCGAAGACGATTCCGGCGGCCCCGGTGGCGAGCTTCTTCGACAGGATGCTGGCCACGATCAGGGGCAGGGAGTCGACCGTCGCGGTCCTGTCCCGCAGCGCATAGAGCTTGCGGTCGGCGGGCGCGATCCCCGCGGTGGCGATGCCCAGGGCCAGCCCGGTCGAGGCGAGGAGCTCGAGCGCCCGCTCGCGGTCGAGCTCCTGGTGGATCCCGGGAATCGCCTCGAGCTTATCGGCCGTGCCACCGGTATGCCCCAGCCCGCGGCCCGTCAGCATGGCCATCGGCAGCCCGGCCGCGGCCGCCAGGGGCCCGACGATCAGCGTCGTCTTGTCCCCAACGCCGCCGGTCGAGTGCTTGTCGCCGAGCCGCGGGAAGACGCTGGACAGATCCCACCGCTCGCCGGAATCGAGCATGGCCCGCGTCAGCGCCAGAGTCTGCTCTCCGTCCAGCCCGCGGATCGCGGCCGCCATCAGGAAGGCACCCAGCTGGGCGTCGCTCCAGGCGCCGCTCGCGGCTCCGGCGGCCACCGCGGCGATGTCCCGCGCCTCCAAGCGCCGTCCGGCGCGCAAGTCGGCCAGGATGGCGTACGGGCCGCGCCGGCTCAACTTCCCTGGCCGAGGGACGAGCTCTGCTGCTGCGCGGTCTGGTAGTAAGGCGACTGGGGGTGTTCGTCCACGATACGCCGGTAGGCGGCGCGCGCCTCGGCGGTGCGACCCAGCTGGTCGTGGGTCAACGCCAGCTGATACAGGAGCACGTCTCCCGGCAGCGACCGCGCCGGGTCCTCCAGTAGCTTCTGGAGCGTGGCCGCCAGCGCCTCGGCTTTCCCCTCCTCGCGATCCAGCCGGAAGAGGTTCACCCGCACCGTCGCCGCCACCGCGGACCGGGCGTCGCCTTCGAGGTAGGCCTCCCAATAGCGGCGGGCACGCTCTCGGTCTCCGGCTTCGTAAGCAGCCTCGCCGAGGTAGACGTTGGCGACGCGACCCACCGAGGTCGAGCCGTAGCGGTCCTCGAGCTCGGTGAAGAGCTCGAGGGCGCGGGCGCGGCGCGCCGATTCACTGGCGAAGCTGGGACGCAGCGGATCGTCCGGGCGGGCACCGCTCTCGACCACCTCCGCTCCCGCAACGCTGAGCGCGCGGGCCAGCAGCTCGTTGGCGTTGGCCTTGCGGCCGCTCTGCCAGGCGAAGACGCCCCAGCCCGCCAGGGCGACGACCAGCAGCCCGCCGGCCGCGAGCAGGATCGTCCGCAGATGGTCCTCGGCATAGTGGATTCCGGCCTCGAGCGCCTCTCCGAGCTCGTTGCGCTTGAGGTCCTGTCTCGAAAGATGATCGGCCATGTTCCTGCCTTCTCCGCGTTCCCGCGCGGCTACGAATCTCGTGTCGGTTGGCTGGTGCGGCTGGGAGGAGTCGAACCCCCGACCAAGAGCTTAGGAAGCTCCTGCTCTATCCAGCTGAGCTACAGCCGCCCGGACTTCGAAGTCTACACGAAGGTCGAGCCCGCGATGCGATCGAGCACCAGCGCAATACCTCGCGCTGGTCGGCTCCGGCCCGAGCGGACGAGGTGGCCTCAGGCGGCGCGGCGGGCTTCGAGCAGTCGTTCGACGGCCTCGACCAGTTCGTTGAGATCGAACGGCTTGTAGATCACCAGGTTGGCGCCGGCGAACTCGAGGAACATCCGCTCTCGGTCCGGCTCGGAAGAGAGGTCGCGGGCGGTCACGAGCACAATCGGCAGGCGCGGCGCGGTGAGGCCGGCGGCCTCCTCCTCCCGCAAAATGCGGGATACGCGGTAGCCGTTCTCGCCCGGCAGCATGACGTCGAGCAGCACGAGGTCGGGCCGGTGAATTCGCGCGGAGCCGACCGCCTCGAGCCCGTTGCTCGCGGTCACGACATCGTAGCCCTCCTGCTCCAGCCGGAACTGCAGCGTCTCGACGACGTCCGGCTCGTCGTCGACCACCAGGATCTTCGCGCGGCTCATGACAGTCTCCTAGGCAGCCTCGGCGCGGGTCTCGACTACCGCGCGCGCGAGCAGTTGAGCTCCGGAGCGCCCATCCTCGGGCAACACCGCTGGGCCCAGTATCTCGACGCCAGCCAGCCGCTCGTCGCGGCCGGCTCCGAGAGTGGCCAGCGCCGTCCGGAGCTTGGTGGCGAGCACCTCGGCACCTTCGCGGGTCGTCATCGGCAGGAGCAGGACGACCTGGCCCCAACCCGACTGGATCAGCACCCGGTCCGATTGCCTGGGCATGCATTCGCGCAGGAAGGTCGCGACCAGGATCGGAAAGCTCGGATCACGGTCTCCCTCCGATCCGGGCAGGGCACGAGCGACCAGCAGGCACGAGAACGGATAGGGCCGCAACGTGCGCAGCTCCGCCTCCAGCTCGGTCGCCTCCTCCGCCAGCGGGCCCGGCGGAAGCAGTCCGAACCGGAACCGACTCCCGCGTCCCGGCTCGCTTTCGACCTCGATTCGCGTACCGTGGGCGTGGGCCAGGTCCTGGGCGATCGAGAGCCCGAGTCCGGCCCCTTGCGACTTTCCGGTGAGTCCATCGCCAACCTGATAGAACGGCTCGAAGATTCGTCGCTGCTGCTCGAGGGCGATTCCCACGCCACTGTCGGCGACCTCGATCTGGACCTCTCCCGCCTGGCTCTCGACCCGCACATCGACCGCTCCACCACGCGGCGTGAACTTCAGTGCGTTGCCGACCAGGTTGGTCAGGATCTGCTCCAGCCGGTGCGTGTCCGCCCACACGGGCGGTAGCTCCCGCCCGAAGTGGGCTCGCAACCTGACCCCTGCGGCCGCCGCCGTCGCCTCGAATCCCGCCACCATGGCGTTGACCAGCGGCGGCAGGTCGACTCTCCCGAAGCGCAGCTCGATTCGTCCAGCTTCCACCTTCGACAGATCGAGCAGGTCGCGAACGATCCGAGTCAGCCGATCGGCATTCCGTCGCGCGATCGCGATGAACCGGCGCTCGGGCTCCGTCAACGCCGCCCCCCGCAGTCCCTCCAGCAGGTCGAGCACGCCGCGGATCACGGTCAACGGAGTCCGCAGCTCGTGACTCGCCGTCGACACGAAGGTCGACTTCATCTCGCTGGTCCGCTCGAGCTCTAGGTTCGCGCGGCGCAAAGCCTCGTCGGCCTCGATCCTCGCCGTGACGTCGGCGCCGACCGCCACGAACTGCGCTCCCGCCTCGAGCGGATCGCGCACGGGCGCCAGCTCGAGGGCGAGCCAGCGACGCGAACCGTCCGCGGCCTCCAGCGCGAGCTCGCCGCTCCAGCCGACACCGCTGCACAATGCCGCGGCGGCACTTTCCAGGGACTCGCCCCCGCGCTCCACGCCGGCGAGCTCCGTGAGAGCTCGGCCCCGGAGCCTCTCCGGGCTCATACCGGTGATCGCCGCGCTGCGGGGGTTGGCGTACTCGATACGACCGTCGCCGTCCAGGAACAGCACCGCGCTCGGGCTCTGCTCCACCGCGCGCGCGAACTTGCGGAGCTCTTCCTCCACCCGCCGCCGCTCGGCGACCTCTCTCTCCAGCGCCAGATTCGCCTCCGCAGCCTCGACACGACGCGCCTCCGACTGTGCCGCGGCGCGGCGCTCCAGCTCGGCCATCCCCCGCTCTCTGCGAATTCTCTCGACCAGGTGGCCGTAGACCAACGCGATCGTGAACAGGAACGGAATCCTCATGAACAACGAGTGGTCCGCTAAGCGCGCCGAGCCGGCCACTCCGGTGATCGCTGCTAGATAACCGCCACCGACCACCAGCGAGCCGAGGACGATCCAGCGCAGGCTCTCGCCCGTCGCGGCGAGGAAGATGACGAAGAAGTAGAGGAAGAAGAACTCGGCCTCGAGGCGCCCGGTCAAGAGCAGGGCTCCAGTGACCCACGCAGCATCCACGATCGTGGCCAGCGCCAGGAACCGATTGCTCTCGACCGTCGCGCGCGAGAACCACATGGGGGCGAGATTCGAGAGCCCTCCCAACGCGAGAAGGGCCAGCAATCCGGAGCCGAGGCCACGCCAGCCCGCCTCGGCGATCAGCAGGTACGAGGTGGCGATCAGAAGGGTCGCGCGCAAGAGACACACGGTGCGCGCCCGTTCCGGCGCTTCTCGAATCTTCCTTTGCTCCGCCGTCGCCATCCGCCACCTCCCGCGGCCCGTGGAACCGCGCGGAAGCAACGCTAGCCGGGACGAAGGGAAGCCGCCGCTACCCGCGAGGGCAGGCCGCTTCGCGTGGTCGGCCGGGGCGTTCAGTACCTCATCAGGGAGTCGACCTCGTACCCGGAGAGGCGGCTGCGGCCGGGCAGGAACGACAGCTCGATGATGAAACCGAGCGCCACGACCTCGGCACCGAGCGACTCGACCAGCTTCGCCGCCGCGAGCGCGGTGCCGCCGGTGGCGATGACGTCGTCGACGATCAACACGCGTTCCCCGGGCTCCAGAGCATCGGCGTGCATCTCCACCCGATCGGTGCCGTACTCGAGGTCGTAGCTCTGCTGGACGGCCCGCGCCGGGAGCTTGCCCGGCTTGCGCACCGGCACGAAACCGGCATTGAGGCTGTAGGCGAGGGAGGGACCGAACATGAAGCCGCGCGACTCGATGGCTGCCACCTTGTCGATCCGGGGCTGGCGGGTGAACAGCCAGGCGAAGCGATCGACGGTCATGCGCAGGGCGTGCGGATCCTTGAGCAACGTGGTGATGTCGTAAAAGTTGATGCCCGGCTTGGGGAAGTCCTTGACCTCGCGGATGTAGCTCTTCAGATCGTCCAACTCGCCTCTCCTCTCAGACGACTCGAAACCCGGTTGCCGTCGGCGGCTCCGCCTGCTCCTCCGAAACGCCCTCCACGCGGGCCGCCGCGGGGCCAAGAGCGAGCTCCGCCGCGAAGGCCGCGACCTGCTCCGCCGGGCCGGCGGCGAGCACGCTCACCGAACCGTCCCTCTCGTTGCGGACCCAACCGGAGAGCCCGCGCGCGAGCGCCCGTCGCAGCGTCCAGGCGCGGAAACCGACGCCTTGCACGCGCCCCTCGATCCGGAAGCGCGAGGCGGTCATTCGCTCGGCTCGCCCGAACCCCAGCCGTGCCGCCCCATCAGCGGCACGAACGCCACTTCCTCGCCCTCGAGCCGCCGCACGCGGTGGGCGATCCGCTCGTAGAGCACCAGCCGCTGGCGCCGTTTCTCCCCCTCGGGAATCAGCAGCCGGCCGCGCGGCGCCAATTGCTCGAGCAGAGGCTTCGGCACGGCGGGCGCACCGGCGGTCACCAGGATCCGGTCGAACGGCGCCACTTCGCTCCAGCCGACGGTGCCGTCGAAGGCCTGGATCTTGACATTGACGATGCCCAGCTGACGCATCCTGCGGATCGCCTGGTGGGCCAGGTCGGGGATCCGCTCCAGGCTGTAGACCCAGCGGGCCAGGCGGGCCAGGATCGCGGTCTGATAGCCGGAGCCCGTGCCGACCTCCAGCACCTTGTGCTCCGCGGCCACCTCCAGCAACTCCGTCATGCGCGCCACGACGTAGGGCTGCGAGATCGTCTGTGCCTCCCCGATCGGCAGGGCGTGGTCCTCGTAGGCCTGGCTCATCAAGTGGTCGCGCACGAAGAGATGACGCGGGACTTCGCGCATCGCGGCGAGCACGCGCGGATCCCGGACCCCGCGCGCCTCGACCAGCTCGCGCACCATCCGGTCGCGCAGCAGCGTCTCGCCGATCACCCGGAGCGCTCTCCGGCGCGCGAAGCCAGCCGCCCGGCCAGCCCGGCGTAGGCTTCCAGGCCGCGGTAATCCGTGAGGTCCAGGTGCAGCGGCGTGACCGAGACCATCCCGCTCTGCACCGCCTCGTGGTCGGTACCGCGGTCCTCCTGCCACTCCGGAGTGCCGGCGATCCAGTAGTACTTGCGACCCCGCGGATCCTCCTTTTCGATCACCGACTGGCGATAGACCCGCTTGCCGAGGCGGGTGAATGCCAAGCCGCGCACCGCCCCGGCCGGGAAGTTCACGTTGAGCAGCAGGTCGGCGGGCAGCTCCGGCTCGGCCAGCACGGTCTCGACGAAACGCGCCGCGAGCGTCGCCGAGCGCGCGAAGGAAAATCCCTCCGCGACCTCCTGGCTGAAGGCGATCGAGGGGATCCCCAACAGGGTCGCTTCGAACGTGGCGGAGACCGTCCCCGAGTAGGTCACGTCGTCTCCGACGTTGAGGCCGAAGTTGATGCCCGAGACCACGAGGTCCGGCCGCGCCTCCTTCAGCAGCCAGAGCACCGCCAGGTTGACGCAGTCGGTGGGCGTGCCGTCGACCGAGTACCAGCCCTCCTCGAGCTTCACCATGCGCAGCGGTCGCGTCAGCGTCAGGCTGTGCCCGGTGGCGCTCTGCTCCCGGTCGGGCGCCACCACCACGACCTCCGCCAGACGCCCCAGCTCGCGGGCGAGCAGGCGAATGCCCTCCGAGAAGACGCCGTCGTCGTTGGTCACCAGGATGCGCGTCACGAGCTCGGCTCCACCGGGCGGCCGGCGCCCGGGCGCGATGCGTTCACCGCCGCCAGGCGAGCCGTTCGCCGGAGCGGTCGAGGTACTTGCCGACCAGTGGTTCGAGCTTATCCAGCGTCTCCGCCGGCACCAGGTTGGGGTCCGTGATCAAGGACATCCGGAGGGCGTCCGCGCAGTCGTTGACCACGCTCTCGTCGAGGCGGCCGATCGCCGCCCGCACCACCCGCTGCGCCAGCGCGACGTTCTTCCGCAACACCTCCATCACCCCTTCACCGGTGACGTTCTCCTCCTCCTCGTGCCAGCAGTCGTAGTCCGTCACCATCGAGAGCGAGGCATAGGCGATCTCGGCCTCGCGCGCCAGCTTCGCTTCCTGGAGATTGGTCATGCCGATCACGTCCATGCCCCACTGGCGGTACACCATGGACTCCGCCTTGGTCGAGAACAGCGGCCCCTCCATGTTGAGATAGCAACCGCCCGCGTGCACGGTCGCGCTCTCGTCGCTGGCCGCGCCCACCAGAACCTCGGCGAGGGTCGCGGAGATCGGGTGGGCGATCGACACGTGCGCGACCAGTCCGTCGCCGAAGAACGTGTCGGGCCGGTGGCGAGTGCGGTCGAAGAACTGGTCCGGCACCACGATATGGCCGGGCACGTACTCGATCTTCATCGAGCCGACCGCGGAGACGGAGATCAGGAACTCGACGCCCAGCTTCTTGAAGCCGTAGACGTTCGCGCGGTAGTTGAGCTCGGTGGGCAGCAGCCGGTGACCGCGGCCGTGGCGAGCGAGGAAGGCGACTGGCCGGCCGTCGAGATCCCCGAGGACGTAGGCGTCCGACGCCTCGCCCCAGGGGCTCGTGATGCGCCGCTCCTCCTTCACTGTCAATCCGGCCATCTCGTACAGGCCGCTGCCACCGATCACACCGATGCGGTACTCGCTCATCGAAATCCTCCGCTGCCGCGGGACCTTCGTCGCGTGGGGACGTGGCCGCGACGGGACCGCCGTGGCCCGGCGGAATCTACCACGAGGCTGGCACTGCCGCCGTCGCGGCGACGACTTCGAGTGCCGTGGCGAGCGCCCGGCGCGCCTCGGCACCCGAGACGACGCGCGCCGGCTCGCCGCGGCAGGCGGCGAAGAAGCTCTCGAGCTCGCGGCGCAGGGGCTCGGCGCGCTCGACCGCCCGGTGATCGGGGACCACGCGCCGCCCTTCACCCGCGCGATCCAGGCGGAAGCCCTTGATCTCCTGGGCCTGGAAGTCGAGCGATACGTAGCGATCGGCGAGGAACGCGCGCAGCTTGCGCGTTTTCTCCGCCGACACCCGCGAAGCGGTCAGGTTCGCCACCAGCCCGGAGGCGAGAACCAGTCGAGCGTTGGCGATGTCGATGCGATCCGAGAGCACCGGCACGCCGGTGGCCCTCACCTCCACGACCGGCGACGGATCGAGCGCGTGCAGGATCTGCAGGTCGTGGATCATCAGATCGAGGATCACGTCGACGTCGAGGCTGCGCGGCGAGAAAACGCCCAGCCTTTCGATCTCGACGAACCGCGGCCGCCCCCCCGACGCGATCAAGGCCTCGACCACCGGGTTGTGGAACTCGACGTGTCCGACCGCCAGCACCCGGCCGGCGCTCTCCGCCGCCGCGAGCAGCCGGTCGGCTTCCTCGAGCGTCGAGGTGATGGGCTTCTCCACCAGCAGGTGAATGCCACGCTCGAGCAGCGCGATGCCGAGCTCCGCGTGCCGCACCGTGGGTACGGCGAGCACGGCAGCCTCGATGCCATCGGCGAGCTCGTCGAAGCTCGGATATGCGACGGTCCCGAACTCGGCCGCGACCGCCGCCGCCGTGTCCGCGCGGGGATCATAGACGCCGATCCGTCGCACGCCCGGGAGGTCGCCCAGGATGCGGGTGTGATGGCGTCCGAGCGCGCCGACACCGAAGACCCCGGCCCTCACGCTACTCCTCCGCCAGACCTTCTTCGCCCCGTCGCGTCGGCAGCGCCCGGACGACGCCGCGGCGGGCGCTGCGCACGAAGTCGATCAGGTAGGCGACGTCCTCCTGGCCGGGAAACTCCACCGCCAGCCGCTCCAGCGCCTGGCTCGAGTTGAGGCCGGAGCGAAGCAGGATGCGAAAGGCGCGCTGGAGCGTGCGCACGCGCTCGGCGTCGAAGCCCTTGCGCTGGAGCCCGATACGGTTGACGCCCAGCACCACCGGTCGCAGGCCGACGGTCTTGACGAAGGGAAGGGCGTCGGTGAGCAGCCGCGTAAAGCCTCCGATGTAGCCGTGGCGGCCGACCCGGCCATACTGTTGAACCGCCGCGAAGGCGCCGATGATCGCGTCGTCGTGCACCTCGACGTGGCCGGCCAGCGTGGCGCAATTGGCGAAGATGGTGCGGCTGCCCACCTGGCAGTCGTGGGCGACGTGCGCGGAGACCATGAAGAGGTTGTCGTCTCCCACCCGGGTCAGGCCGCCTCCCTTGCCGGTGCCGCGATGGAAGGTCACGAATTCGCGAATCACGTTGCGGTCGCCGACCTCGAGCGCGACGTGCTCGCCCGCGTACTTCAGGTCCTGGGGATCACCGCCGAGGCAGGCGTGGGGATGAATCCGGTTCTCGCGTCCGATACGCGCCGGCCCCTGCAGCACCGCGTGGGCTCGAATCTCGGTGCCCACACCCACCTCCACGTCGGCGCCGACGACCGCGTGCGGACCGATCACGACATCCGGTCCGATCCGCGCCGCAGGATCGACCACCGCGCTGGGGTGGATCCGCGCGCTCACGTGCCGCCGCTCCGCCCGTCCCGGGACACGAAAGTCGACAGCAGCTCCGCCTCGGCGTGGACCGCGCCGTCCACGATCGCCTTCGCCGCCAGCTTGCAGTGGGCGGTCTTCAGCCTCAGCACGTCGACCTCGAAGCGGACCTGGTCGCCGGGCGTCACCGGCCGGCGGAATCGCGCGCGCTCGATGGCCATGAAATAGAGCAGCTTGCTCTCGCGCTCCGGGTCGTCCGAGAGCAGCAGGATGCCGCCCGCCTGCGCCATCGCCTCGATCAGCAGGACTCCCGGCACGATCGGGTGGCCCGGGAAGTGCCCTTGGAAGAACTCCTCGTTGATGGTGAAGTTCTTGATCGCGACGATCCGCTTCCGCGACTCCATTTCGAGCACGCGATCGATCAGCAGCATCGGGTAGCGATGCGGCAAGATCCGTTGCACCCAGCGCACGTCCCAACCCCCGGCCGGCATGGTCAAGATTCCCCCTCCCCCCGGGCTCCCGGGCCTTCCAGTCGCAGCAGTCGCCGCCAAATCTCCGCCAGGCGACGCAGCAGCGCCTGCTGCCGCCGCCAGGCGGCGATCGGCTGGGCGGGGATGCCGGCCACCGTGGTTCCCGCGGCGACGCTCTGGTAGACCGCCGACTTCGCCGCCACGCGCGCGCCAGCGCCGATCTCGAGGTGGCCCGAGACGCCCGCTTGGCCAGCGAGGACGACCCCTTCCCCGAGTCTGGCGCTGCCCGCCACCCCGGACTGCCCACAGAGGATCGCTCCGCGCCCGATCTGCACATTGTGGCCAACTTGCACCAGATTGTCGATCTTGCTGCCGTCTCCGACGCGGGTCGTACCGAGCAGGGCCCTGTCCACCGCCGAGAGCGCGCCGATCTCGACCTCGGCGCCGACCTCGACGTCTCCCACTTGTGGAATCTTGCGGTGGCCTGCATCCTCCGTGGCGTAGCCGAATCCGTCCGCGCCCAGCACGGCGCCCGCGTGCACCACGGTTCGCTCTCCCACCACCGTCCGGCGGTAGAGCACCACGTGCGGATGGAGCACGGCGCCGGCGCCGATCACGCAGTCGTCTCCGACCGCGACGTGGGCGCCGATCGAGGCACCGGCGCCCACCGAAACTCGCCGCCCCAACACGGCGTAAGGACCGACGCCGGCGCTCGGGTCGACCCGGCAGCCGGCGCCGACGACCGCCGTCTCGTGGACCCCAGCCGTCGCCTCCGGCTCCGGGTGGAGAAGCTCGAGCACCTGCGCCAAGGCCGCGGACGGGCTGGCCACGACGACCTGATCACAGCTCGCCCCCTCGAGCCGGCGCGCGACCAGGAGCGCGCCGGCGCCGCTGCGGAGCGCGGCCTCCAGGTACCGCGGATGGGTGAGGAACGACAGGTCGCCCGGGCCCGCCTCGTCGAGCGTTCGCACCCGCGCGATCGGGCGCGCGCCATCGCCGATGAGCTCGCCTCCGAGGCGCTCGGCGATCTCCCCGAGCGTCCAGGTCAAGGGCCTACTGCCCCTTGGTCGAGGCGTCGAAGCGCTGAATGATCTGATCGGTGATGTCGGCGCTCTCGATCGCGAACACCAGGCCGCTTTCGAACTTGTTGAAGATCAGGGTATAGGCCCCCTCGCGTCCGACCTGCTCGATCAGCGGCGCCACCTTCCGCTCGATGTCGGCGAAGGCGGAGTCGCGGCTCTTGGCCAACTCGCGCTCCGCGTCCTCCTGGAACCTGCGAAAAGCCGTGACTCTGTCTTCGAGCTGCTTCTCGAGCTCCGAGAGCTTGTCGTCGGCGAGCGACAAGCGCCCCTCGTTCAGCTTCTTGCGCAGCTGCTCGATCTCGTCCTGCTTGGCCCGACCCTCCGCCACGCGGTCGTCTTGCAGCTTCTTCAGCTTGGCGAGCGCTTCCTTGCCCGCTACGGAGTCCGTGACCAGTCGGCGCACGTCGATCACCGCGACCTTTACTCCGTTCGGCTGCGCCGGAGCCGGGGCCGCGCACAGCGCCAGCAGCAGCACCAGTCCGACCGCCAGGGCGCCGCCCGTCGACATCGTTCCCCGCTCGAATCCCCCTCGCATGCTCAGCACTCCTCTAGAACGTCGCACCGATACTGAACTGGAAACCTTCGAACCGGTCGTCGGGCAGCGAGCTCAGGTTCGAGGCGTAGATGAAGCGCAGCGGCGCGCCGAAGACCGGCACGAAGATCCTCAGCTCGGCGCCCGCGGTGTAGCGGAGGCGGCCCAGATCGAAGCTCTGACCCTCGCCGTAGACGTTGCCGGCATCGACGAAGGCGAGCAGCCGGAACGGGCCGCCGACCAGCAGATGGTACTCCAAATTTGCCTGGAAGAACCGGTCGCCGCCGAGCGGGAAGCCGAAGTCGTCGATCAGGGTCTCGTCCTTCGCGCAGGGTTGGTCCGGCCGGTTCGGGTAGGGCTCGCCGCCCTCGCAGCGGACCCAGATGGAGCGGAAGCGGAAGCCCCGGATGGTGGTCTCGCCTCCCAGGTAGTAGCGCTCCAGGAAGCTCAGCTGGCGGTTGTCGAACGGCTTCACGTAGCCGGCCCGCAGGTTGAATCCGAGCACGGTCTGGATCGGCACCACCGTCATCGTCTGGAAGAGCGTCGCGCCGAGCTCGGGCCGCCAGAAGTAGTTGTCGCCGCCGAGGAAGCCCCCCGCGTGCTCGAGCGAGAGAGCGAACCGGCGACCCATCGTCGGCTCGACACGGCTGTCGCGGCTGTCGAAGACCCACGCGGGCCGCAGCGAGGAGTTCGAGAGCGAGAACTGCTGCTCGACCAGATCGCCGTCCAAATTGAGGGCGCTCCGGCTGTCGAGGATGTCCGACCGATTGAGACTGACGCTGAAGCTGTTGAAGAAGCCGAAGGAGCGCCCGTAGGTCAGAACCCCACCCTCGCTCTTGCGCACCACCCGCTGATCGCTGAAGAACGTGTAGTCGAGATCGCTCTTGAACAGCTGCAGCCCGGCGCTCTGCGGCCGATCGAACAGCCAGGGCACGAAGTAGGAGACGTCGAACTCGTCGCGGTACCGGCCGGATTGGAAGGAGACCCCCACCGACTCGCCACGGCCGAGGAAGTTCTGGGTGCGGACCGACAGCTGCCCGAAGAAGCCGTCGATCTCGCTCCAGCCGCCGCCGACCTGCAGCTCGGTGCGATCCGACTCCTCGCCCTGGATCGCGAGATCCACGGTCTTCTTCTCGCTGTCGAAGTTCTCGAACAAGATCGGGTCGTCCTGGTCGAGCTTGAAATAGCCGAGCTGGTTGACCTTGAACAGGCTGTTCTTGATCGCGCCCATGTTGAGCAGCGTGCCCTCCTGGACGCGGAACTCCCGTCGCAGGACCTTGTCGCGGGTTCGGGTGTTGCCCTGGAACTCCAGCCGTCCGACGCGATACTGGTCACCTTCGGTGACCCGAACCACCAGATCGGCGACGCCGGCTTGGCGCTCGCGCAGCTCGGTCTCGACCCGGGAGAAGATGTGGCCGTAGTTGCGATACGCCTCGTCGACCGCCTTGACGCCCTCCTCGACGTTCTTCGACCGCAGCCACCCGCCGCGCGGGCGCTTGAACTGGCGCAGGAGCGCCTGGTCGGAGAAGACCTCGTTGCCTTCGATCGTGATCTCGCCGAGCTTCCACCTCGTTCCTTCGTCCACCGGAATATCGAGCCGCAGGCGGCGCTTGCCGCCGCGGCCAGCGGTCGACAGCAGCGGGTCCTCGACGATCACGTCCTTGTAGCCGATCGCCCGGTAGACGTCCTTGACCTTCTGCAGGTCCTCCTGCACGGTCGCCGGGTTGTAAATGTCCTTCTTGAGTATCCGCCAGAGGAGATTCGTCTCCTTGGTCTTCCGCATCGTCCACCGCAGCCGCCAATCGCCGACCACGCGGTTGCCCTGGAAGTCGATGTCGCCGATGCGGACTTTCTCGGCCTCGTCGATCGTGAACAGGACTCGTCGTTCGGTCGGCGACACGGCCTCGAGGGCGAACACCGCCTCGGCGAAGCGGTAACCCTTGTCGCGATACATCTCCTCGATCGCGCTCTCGAGGCGGCGCAGCTCGCCCATGTCGAGCGGGTCGCCCTCGCGGACGTCGATCTGATCCTTGGCGATGCGTTCGTTGATGTCCGTGCGCGAGAGACGCTTCAGGCCCTGGTAGTCGACCGAGCGCAGGATCGGCCTCTCGACCACGGTGACGACCAGGCGCACGCCACCCTCGACGGGGACGCGGTCGATCCGGACGTCGTCGACCAGCCGCCGCTGCCACAGCGCGTGCAGGTTGCGGTTGAGCGCCTCTTCGTCGAGCGGCGATCCCACCTCGACGCCGAGATAGAAGCGCAGAGTCTCCTCGGCCAGGGCCTGCAAGCCCCGAAACTCGACCCCCTGGACCACCTGGGCCGGCGCCGCAGCTGCGCCCAGGAGCCAGAGACCGACCAACCATGCCGCCCAGCGCGCCCTCTTGTCGTCAACACCCGTCGTCACGCAGTCCTCCACCCGTCGTCACCGTCGAACTACCCCCGCCTCGCCTGCAAGAGGAATACCGGGCCGCACGCCGCGCGACCCGCCCGGCGTGCGCGTCAGGTCTGCACCGGAGAGAGCTCCCTGCGAAGGACCCGGAAGGCCAGCTCTTCCCCCTCGACTTCGACCTCGAACGCCTCGATGTCGTCCACTTCGGAGCGGATCAGCAGCTCGGAAATCGCGTCCTGGACGTGACGCTGAATCGTGCGCCGGAGCGGTCGCGCCCCGGTCGAGGGGTCCACTCCCGCACGCCGCCGCAGCCACTCCTTGGCCGCTGCCGAAACGGTCACCCGCAAGTTGCGATGCGCGAGCGTTTCGTTGACCTCGCCGAGCTGGATGTCGACGATCTCAGCGAGCTCGCGTTCGCCCAGCGGGTGGAAGACGATGACCTCGTCGACGCGGTTGATGAACTCGGGGGAGAAAGCACGCTTGAGCTCCGAGAGGATCTCCTCTTCGATGCGGCGAAACGCCTCCTCGACGTTCGAGCCGGCGAAGCCCATGCGGCCGCCCCTGAGAACCAACTTGGAGCCCAGGTTCGAGGTCATCAGCACCAGGGTGTTCTTGAAGTCGACCTGGTTGCCGTAGGCGTCCGTGAGCATGCCGTCCTCGAGGATCTGGAGCAGCAGGTTCGCAACGTCGGGATGCGCTTTCTCGATCTCGTCGAACAGGATCAGCGAGTATGGCTGCCGGCGCACGCGCTCGGTGAGCTGGCCCCCTTCCTCGTGCCCCACGTAGCCGGGCGGCGAGCCGATCATCTTGGAGACCGCGTGCTTCTCCATGTACTCGCTCATGTCGAAGCGGATCATCGCCTGCTGCGTGCCGAACAGGAACTCGGCCAGTCGGCGCGCGACCTCCGTCTTGCCGACCCCGGAGGGACCGAGGAAGATGAACGAGCCCATGGGGCGCCGCGGGTTCGCGACCCCGAGCCGCGATCGGCGAATGGCGCGCGAGATGGCCCCGATCGCCGCGTCCTGGCCGACGACGTGGCGCCGCAGCGTCTCCTCCATGTTGAGCAGCCGGTCGGCCTCGTCCTTCTGCAGGGCCGAGACCGGTATCCCGGTCCAGGAAGAAATGACCTCTTCGATGTCGCGCGGCGTCACCTCGACCTCGGCGTCCTCGCCACCGGAGGACGCCATTCGCTCGAGGTCCTCGCGCAGCTCGATCTCGCGCTCACGCAAGTCGACGGCCTGCTCGAAAGCTTTGTCCGAGATCGCGCGCTTCATCTCCTGCACGATCTGCCGGATCTCCTGTTCGAGGCGTCTCAGGTTCTGCGTGTCGCGAACCTTGCGCAACTTCACCTTCGCCCCGGCCTCGTCGATGACGTCGATCGCCTTGTCGGGCTGGAACCGGTCCGTGATGTACCGCGAGGACTGGTAGATCGCGGCGCGGATCGCCTCGTCGGCGTAGCGAACCTTGTGGAACGACTCGTAGCGGTCCTTGACCCCGGCCAGGATCTCGACCGTCTCCTCCGCCGTCGGCGGCGCCACCTGGATGGCCTGGAAGCGCCGCAGCAGGGAGCGGTCCTTCTCGATGAACTTGCGGTACTCCTTGAGCGTCGTCGCGCCGATGCAGGCGATCTCGCCGCGCGACAGCGCCGGCTTCAGGATGTTCGCGGCATCGAGCGAGCCTTCGGCCGAGCCGGCGCCGATCAGGGAGTGGATCTCGTCGACGAAGACGATGATGTCCTTGTTCTCGCGCAGCTCCTTCAGAATCCCCTTGAGCCGCTCCTCGAACTGCCCCCGGTACTTCGTGCCGGCCACGATCAGCGACAGGTCGAGCGCGAGCACCCGCTTGCTGGCCAGGAAGATCGGCACGCGCCCCTCGACGATCCGCTGCGCCAGCCCTTCTACGATCGCCGTCTTGCCCACCCCCGGCTCACCCAGCAGGATGGGGTTGTTCTTGGTGCGGCGGGACAGGATCTGGACGATCCGTTCGACCTCGCGCTCGCGGCCGACCAGGGGGTCGAATCCGCCCTGGGTCGCCAGCAGCGTCAGGTCGCGGCTGTACTCGGAGAGGAACGGCAGCTCTTTTTTCTGCTGCGACGCCTCGCGCTCCTTGGCGAGCGACAGCATCTCCTCGCGCAGGGTATAGACGTCGAAGCCGTTCTGGCCGAGGATGCGCATCGCCAGGCAGCCTTCGACGCGCAGGATGCCGACCAGGAGGTGCTCCGAGCCGACCGCCGGGTGCAGCATCGACTCCGCTTCGTGGGCGGCGTAGGCGAGGATCTTCTTCGACTCTTCGGACAGCGGCAGCTCGGCGGTGGAGCTGATCCGCTCGACGAACACCCGCTCCCCTTCGATCTCCCGTCGGACCTCTTCGGGTTTGACGTGGAAGCGCCGGAAGAGCTCGGTGACCGACTCCTCGCCCTCCCGCAGAATGCCCAGGAGCACGTGCTCGGATTCGATGACGCGGCTGCCGAGCTTCGATGCCTCGTAGCGCGCGAAGAACAGCGCGCGGCGCGCTTTTTCGTTGAACTTCTCGAACACGTCAGTTACCGAAGTCCCGACGAATCAAGGGTTTCCACCTCGCAGCACCCCGTTCTCGAGCAGCAGGATCCTATCACATCGGCGCGCCAGCTCCGGGTTGTGAGTCACCACCAGCGCCGTGGTCCCGTGCCGCCGCTGGAGCTCGACCAGGAGCCGGAACACAACGTCGCCGGCGGCGGGATCGAGATTGCCGGTCGGCTCGTCGGCGAGCACCAGCGGCGGCTCGAGCAGGAGCGCGCGGCAGAGCGCCACCCGCTGCTGCTCCCCGCCGGACAGCTCGCCGGGGAAGTGATCCCGCCGCGCCGCCAGCCCGACCTCGTCGAGCAGCCCACCCGCGCGCGCCAGCAGCTCGCCGGCGGCGCGGCCGGCGATTCGCCCGGGCAGCGCGACGTTCTCGAGCGCCGTGAAGTCCGCGAGCAACTGCGAGAATTGGAAGACGAAGCCGACGGTCCGGTTGCGGAAGGCCGCGAGCTGCGCCGGCGACAGCGCCGACAGGCGCCGGCCGCCGACCTCGATCTCGCCGTCGTCGGGGCGGTCCAGGCCACCCAGCAGGTGGAGCAGCGTCGACTTGCCGCAGCCCGAGGGTCCGACCACCGCCACCAGCTCCCCCGCCGCCAGCTCCAGCTCGGCGCCGCGCAGCACCTCGACCGTGCGGGTCGCGTCGCGGAAGCTGCGATGGAGCCCGCGGGCGGAGACGGTGACGCTCATCGCCTCAGGGCCTCCACCGGATCGAGGCGGGCCGCCCGCACCGCGGCGAGACCGGAGCATATGGCGGCCAGGGCGAGCGTGATCGCCAGCACCGCCGCGACGTCGAGGGCTCGCAGGTCGAAGGGAAGGTGATCGAAGAGCAGGACGCCGGCCGGCAACTCGAGCAGCCGGTAACGGTCGAGCACCAGCGCGGCCGAGCAGCCCAGCACGGCGCCGGCGGCGGCGCCGAGACCCGACAGCAGGAGCCCGAGCCAGAGAAAGGTCGCGCGCACGCCGCGGGCGTCGACCCCCACCGCGGCGAGGACGCCCAGCTCTCGCCGTTTCGTCGAGGCCACCAGCGAGAGGTCGGAGAAGAGGGCGATCGCGGCCACCGCGACCACCAGGGAAACGGCGAGGAACATCACCGTCTTCTCGAGCCGCAGAGCGAAGAAGAGCGGGCGGTTCAGGTCTTGCCAGGTCGCGATGGCGGTTCCAGCGGGGAGGCTTGCCGTGAGCCTCCCGGCGAGGCCGAGGGCGCCGTCGAGGTCGCCGGTCGTCACCTGCAGCACCCGTGCGCGATCGCCACCGAGCAGGATCTCGGCGCGCTCGAGGGGCAGCGCCGCCTGGGCGATCTCGTCGGTGCGCGCCGGCCGGTAGGTTCCAGCGAGCCGCATGGACAACAGCCGGGGCTGGGGGCCGAGCGGCGTCAGCGTCGGTCGCGGCGCCGCCAGATCGACGATCGCTCCCGGCTCGAGGCCCAGCCGCGCGGCCTGAGCGGCCGACAAGTAGAGACCGGGCGGCGCCCCCGCCGCGTCGGGGAAGGAGGCGGGTACGGCGCCTTCGTGCCCGAACAGCTCCACCGCCAGCGCCGTGCCGCCGGCGACCACCCAGCCACTGCCCCGCAGCACGGTCTGGACGGCCCGCACTTCGGGCTCGCGCGAGATCGTTCGTTCGACCTCCAGGTGGTCGGTTCCGGCGGGCAGGCGGATCTCCAGGGCCGGAGTGCGCGTCAGGATCTCCGCCCGGAGCAAGCGCTGCATGCCGCTGAGCGCCGCTAACGCCAGCACCAGCGCGGCGACACCCAGACCGATGCCGCCCGCGGCCACGGCGGAGAGGAAGCTGGTGAACGCGTCCTTGCGCGTGCTGCGCAGCCAGCGCAACGCCAGGGCGAGCTCGACGGGGATTGCGGTCACCGGACCTGTGCCGGTGCGGCGGCCGCCGCCCCGCCTCCGGCCGCGGCCGCTCCGGCTGCGGCCTCCGGCCGCAACAGCGGGAAGAGAATGACGTCGCGAATCGAGGGTCGATCGGTGAACAGCATCGTCAGGCGGTCGATGCCGATCCCTTCTCCGCCGGCCGGCGGCATGCCGTGCTCGAGCGCGCGCACGAAGTCGGCGTCGAATCGATGGGCCTCGGCGTCCCCGGCCACACGTGCCGCCAGCTGCTGGCGGAAGCGCTCGGCTTGGACGTCCGGATCGTTGAGCTCCGAGAAGGCGTTCGCGACCTCCATCCCGCCCAGATAGAGCTCGAAACGCTCGGTGAAGCGAGGGTCCTCGGGCTTCTGCTTGGCGAGCGGCGAGATCTCGACCGGGTGGTCGATGATGAACACCGGGCCGTCCAGCTTCGCTTCGCAGAGCTGCTCGAACACGACGGCCAGGAGCTTCCCATAGCAGGGGTCGGCGCCCGCGAGGTCGGGGGGCAGGTCGAGGCGGCGGGAGGCGGCCTCGGCCAGCAGTCCCGCCACCGAACGCGTCCGCTCCGGTTCGACCCCGGCCAGGCCGTGGAGCGCCTCCGCCATCGTCCAGCGCGGCCACGGCCGCTTCAGATCCAGCGCCTTGCCTTTGAAGGTCAGCGCCTCGCTCCCGAGCACCGAGTTGGCCAGGCCCGCCACCAACTCCTCCGTGAGGTCCATGAGCTGGTGGTAGTCGGCGTACGCCCAGTAGAACTCGAGCATGGTGAACTCGGGGTTGTGCTGGGTCGAGATCCCCTCGTTGCGGAAGTTCCGGTTGATCTCGTAGACGCGGTGCAGCCCCCCCACGAGCAGCCGCTTGAGGTAGAGCTCCGGCGCCACGCGCAGGAACAGCTCCAGGTCGAGGGCGTTGTGGTGGGTGGCGAACGGGCGCGCCGCGGCGCCGCCGGGGATCGCCTGCATCATCGGCGTCTCGACCTCGAGGAAGCCGCGGGCGTCGAGGAAGGCGCGGATTCCGGAGACCAGGCGGGCACGGATCTCGAACACCCGCCGCGACTCCGGGTTGGCGATCAGGTCCAGGTAGCGTTGGCGGTAGCGCGCTTCGGTGTCGGTGAGCCCATGCCATTTCTCGGGCAACGGCCGCAGCGCCTTGGCGAGCAGGGTCAAGCGTTCCGGCGCGAGCGAGAGCTCGCCCGCGCGGGTGCGCAACAGCTCGCCCTCGGCGAGCAGGTAGTCGCCGAGGTCGAGGTCCGCCAGCAGCTCCGCCGAAGCCTCGTCGAGGGCTTGCCGGCGCACGAAGAGCTGCAACTTGGCGGCGCCGTCGTGCAGATCGACGAAGACGAGCTTGCCCTGCTCGCGAATGGCACGAATCCGGCCCGGCACCCGCAGCCGCTCTCGCCTCCCGGCGATCGACGCGGCGTCGAGGTCGCCGAAACGGGCCACCACTTCCGCCGGCTCGAGGTCGTGGGGAGCGCGCGCCGGGAAGGCGGCGACGCCGCGCTCGCGAAGTCGCTCGCGCTTGCGCCGGCGATGGGCGATCTGCTCGTCGAGCTCCGACATGCGCAGGGAGGATATCCGAAGGGACTGCTAGGATGCGCGGCCATGAATCACTACGAGGTCGAGCTGGAAGCCGCAGCCGAGCGTTGGCGAGCGCTCGGCCGGGCACCGATCGATCTCGTCCTGGTCGCGGGGTCGGGGCTCGCGGTCGACCTCGGAGCGCCGGTCGAGGGCCCCGAGCCGCTGGCGGACTGGCTCCCGTTCCCGGTCCGCGCCGTGGCCGGCCACGGTCACGCCGTCGAGGTCCTCGAGCCGCGGCCCGGTCTGCGCGCGCTCTCCTGCCGCGGCCGCATCCACGGCTATCAGGGCTACGAGCCGGCCCAGGTGGTCTTCCCGATCCGGTTGGCGGCGCGCCTCGGGGCGCGCGTCCTGGTGATGACCAACGCCGCCGGCGGCGTCCGTCCGGACTGGCCCGCCGGCACCCTGGCGGCGGTGGCGGATCACTTGAACCTCACCGCCCGCAACCCTCTGTGGGGCGAGCCGCCGGACGACTGGGGCGCGCGGTTTCCGGATCTCCTCGATGCCTACGACGGTCGCCTCCGCGCGCTCGCCCACGAGCACGCCGAGCGGCTGGGAATCGCCCTCGCCCAAGGCGTCTACGCGGGGCTGCCCGGACCCAGCTACGAGACGCCGGCGGAGGTTCGCATGCTCCGGACTCTGGGTGCGGACCTGGTCGGGATGTCGACCGTCCACGAGGTGATCGCCGCCCGCCACCTGGGGCTGCGCTGCCTGGTGCTCTCGCTGGTGGCCAACCCCGGCGCCGGGGTGACCGATGCGCCACTCACCCACGAAGAGGTGCTGGAGACCGGCCGCGCCGCCGCCCGGCGCGTGCAGTCGCTGCTCGCCGCGCTGCTCGCCGACCCTCGCCTCGTGCCGGCGCGGGCCGCGGGCTGAACCGGCGGCGGCGCGCCGCGGTCAGGTCGCGGGCCGATTGACCAGCAGCCACAGGCCGCTGTAGTCACGGATCAGCCGCATGCGCAGCAGCTGCAGCTGCTGCGCCTCGGCGAACAGGCTCTCCTGGATCGAGGTATCGATGAAGTGGCCGAAGCGCTGGACGTACTCGTCCACCACCTTGGTGGTCTGCCGCGCCCGCGCGAAGACCGGGGCATCCTTGGTCACCGCGGTCTCGTCGAGCAGCTCCGTGATCTCGGCCGCCTCCTGGTTCATGCGCAGGCGCAGCGCCGCCGCCTCGAGCAGGAAGCGCTCCGTCTCCGGGTCGCCTTCGGGGGTCACGTTCAGCCGCCGATAGGCGATCACCTCCCGCGGCTCGAGCCGGAGGTGGTAGATCTCCCGCGCCAGCGCGACCGCCTTGGGGGGCGCGTTGTCGTCGGTGCCGCCGAGGCCGTCCATGAGCTCCCGCCAGTGCGGCCCGAGGATCGCGTCGTGGCCTCTCGCGTCCACGCCTGCCCGTCCCGTGACGTCGGTGGATGGATCTTCCTCCGCGGCGGTCGCCGGCCGGGCGAGCCGCGGCATCAACCCCTCGACCTGCCGGCGCAGGTAGGCGAGATCCTCGAGCTTGACGTTGTCGGTCCGCTGCTTGCGTTCGAACTCCTCGAACTTGCGCCGGAACTGGGTCAGCTCCTGGTCCAGCTCGGAGTCGACCGCGACCTTGTTCTCGAGCTCGAAGATCCGCTGCGAATCGGACAGCAGCTTCTGCTCCTCCAGGTGGAAGTGCTGCCGGATCTTGTTCTTGATCGACAGGTTCGTCTCCACCACGCCGATACCGAGCTCCGGGTGGAGCAAATAGCGGCCGAGCTGCTGCTTGAGATCCCGGTACCGGACGACCGCCTGCGACTCGTTGAGGTGCTCGAGATCGGCCACCGAGCCGAGGCCGCGCCGGATCTCCGCCATCTCGGCCTTGCGCTCCTCGAGCCAGCCGGGATCCGGCACTATGCCCTCGAACATCCCCCAGAATCCCTCGAAGATCTCGCGCAGGCGGGTCCGGTCCCTGGAGACCAGACCGCCGGTGGGCAGGGGTTCCTCGGCGAGCTTGGTCAGCAGATAGTCGACCTTGTCCAGGCGGTCTCCCGACAGGCCACGCTCGATCGCGGTGTAGAGATAGAACTTCACCATCTGGGTTAGGATCTGATCGTCGAAGTTCTTCACGCGATCGAAGAACTGGCGCAGCAGCGAGGGCGAGACGCGGGCGTCCGCGGCGCTCAGGATCGCGGCCATCTGATCGAGCTGCCGCCCCGCCTGGTCGAGCTGCGCCGCGACCCGCTCGTCGACCGGGCCGCCGAAAGCGTCGGCGACCGTCTTGAGCGAGGCGTGGATCTCCTGGAAGTCCGAGGGGTAGCGCCCGACGTCGGCCTCGACGAAGAACTTCTGGATGCCCTGGAGGAACTGGTGAAACGTCCACCTGGCCTTGAAGCGCGCGGCGAGGTCGACGTAGCGTCGATGGAGCGAGCTCTGATCGGAATCCATGTCACTCTCGATGGAAGACGGAGAGGATTCTAAGCCATGCCCGCGGGAATGCCGAATCACCGCGTCCGCCCGCTGATCGACGAGCACCGGCTCGCCACCCGAGTCGCGGAGCTGGCGGCCGAGATCGACCGCGACTACGCGAGCTCCGACAGCCTGGTCGCGATCGGCGTGCTCAAGGGCTCGATCTTCTTCTTCACCGACCTGGTCCGGCGCCTGGCGGTGCCGGTGGCGATCGATTTCTTCCAGACCTCGAGCTACGGCGCCGGCACCACGGCGGGCGAGGTCCGGATCAAGCGCGACATCGATTTCTCGATCCGCGGCAAGGACGTCCTGCTGGTCGAGGACATCGTGGACACCGGCTGGACGCTGCGCACGATCCTGGATCTGTTCCGCTTCCGCGGCGCGCGCAGCGTCAAGCTGTGCGCGCTGCTCGACAAGCACGAAGCCCGCGAAGCCGAGGTACCGATCGACTACTGCGGCTTCCGCATCGGCCGCGATTTCGTGGTCGGCTACGGGCTCGACTACGACGAACGGTACCGCAACCTCCCGTATGTCGGGGTGGTCGAGTTCTTCGAGGAGGAGCAACACGCATGAGCACCGACCGGCAGCTCGCACGCCACCACTCCGACGCCGCTCCGGCGGCGATCGGCCCCTACTCGCAGGCCGTCTCGGCCAACGGCTGGCTGTTCACCTCGGGCCAGGTCGGGCTCGATCCGACCACCGGCGAGCTGGTGGCCGGCGGCTTCGATGCCCAGGCCCGCCAGGTCTTCGCCAATCTCGGTGCGGTGCTTTCCGCCGCGGGCTGCGGCTTCGGCGACGTCGTCAAGGCCACCGTCTACCTGGCCGATATGGCCGACTTCCCCACCCTCAACGGCATTTACGCCGCGGCCTTCGGCGACCACAAGCCGGCCCGCTCCACCTTCGCCGTCGCCGGCCTGCCCAAGGGCGCCCGCGTCGAGATCGACCTCGTGGCCCGCCTGCCGGGCTGATCAGGCGCCGTAGGTGCCCAGGATCGCGAGCGCCCGGTCGATCGCGGCGGCGGGGACGTCGCGGTGCGTGACGAAGCGGACGTGGTCGGGGTCGATCGCCGACATCCGCACCCCGGCCGCTTCCAGCTCGTGCGCGAAACGGGGCGCCGGGGCGAGCTCACCGGCACGAGGCCGGACGCGAAAGATGCCGATGTTCGTCTCGACCAGGTCGGGATCGATCTCGACGTCGGAGCGGTCGGCGAGCGCGCGCGCCAGGCGCCGCGCCTGCGCGTGATCTTCGGCGAGATGGGCCGGCCCCTCCCGCAGGGCGACCAGCCCGGCCGCCGCCAGCACGCCCACCTGTCGCATGGCGCCACCCAGCTGCCGCCGCAGCTCGCGCGCCTCGGCGATTCGATCGGCCGCGGCGCACACTAGCGAGCCGACCGGCGCGCCCAGCCCCTTGGACAGGCAGAACATCACCGTGTCGAACCCCCGCGCGAGCTCGGCCGGCGTGGTGCCGAGAGCGGTGGCGGCGTTCCAGATCCGCGCGCCGTCGAGGTGCACCGGCAGATTCCGAGCGTGCGCCCAGTCGAGAATCGGTTCGATCCGCGCGCGGGCGAACACCCGGCCGCCCGCCATGTTGTGGCTGTTCTCGAGCGCCACGCCGCCGGTCGGATCGCGATAGCCCCCCTTGGCCGCGTAGCCGCGGTCGAGCGCGGAGATCGGAGGCAGACCGTCGGCGGAGGGCAGGGTACGGGGTTGGATGCCGCCGATCGCCGCCAGCGCGCCGAGCTCGAACAGCACCAGGTGCGCCCGTTCGTCCACCAGCAGCTCGTGGCCCCGCGGCACCAGGAGGCGCGTGCCGATCTGGTTGCCCATGATCCCGCTCGGCACGAACAGGGCCGCCTCGAAGCCGAGCGCGGCGGCGCCCTCCTCCTCCAGCCGCCGCACCGTCGGATCCTCGCCGTAGACGTCGTCACCCACCTCGGCCTCGGCCATCGCCCGGCGCATCGCCGGCGAGGGTCGCGTCACCGTGTCGGAGCGCAGGTCGATCGGTTCCACGTCGCCACTCTACCCGCTTGCCGGCGCACCGGACCCGGCATCCGCTCAGCCGAGGAGGCCGGCGAGGACCGAATTCGAGACCAGATAGCCCTCCGGCCGGAGCCGCAGCCGGTCGCCCCGGATCTCGACGAACGGCGCGAGGCGGTCGGCCCGGCGACGCGCTTCGGCTTCATCCACCCCCGCGGCCGCCAGCGCGCCGAGCTCGACTCCCTCCTCGAGCCGGAGGCCGAGCAGCACCCGCTCGGTCGCCGGATCGGCGGCGAGGTCCTCGATGGCCAGGGGGTCGGCCAACCAGCGCTCGAGGTCCGGCGGGTGGCGGAACCGCCGCCCGCCGAGCGAGGAATGGGCCGCGGGGCCCAGGCCGAGCCACTCGCCGCTGCGCCAGTAGCGGAGGTTGTGGCGGCACTCCGCTCCCGGACGCGCGAAGTTCGAGATCTCGTAGTGCCGGAAGCCGGCGGCGCGGAGGCGCTCTCGCATCCTGAGGTAGCGGCGGCGCTCGGCCTCCTCGCCCGGAAAGAGCCGCGGCCGCTCTCGCTTCAGGAAGTCGAGCTCGGAGCCGCCGTGAACTTCGAGCAGGTAGAGCGACATGTGGTCGGGAGAGAGGGCGATCGCTCGTTCGAGCGAAGCCGCGAAGGAGGCCTCGGTCTGCGCCGGAATGCCCACCATCAGGTCCAGACTCAGGCGCTCGAACCCGGCCGCGCGCGCCTCGGCGATCACCGCCGCGGCGCGCGCACCGTCGTGACGGCGGCCGAGCAGGCCGAGCTCTCGGTCACAGAACGACTGGACGCCGATCGAAAGGCGATTGACACCGGCCCGCCGGAGGCCGGCGAGGCGCTCCGGATGCAGATCCGAGGGATTCGCCTCGGCGGTCACCTCCGCTTCGGGATCGACATCGAACCGGTTGGCCAGCCAACCGAGGATGGCGCCGATCTCCTCCGGCGCCAGCAGCGACGGCGTGCCGCCACCCAGAAAGACGGTGTCGACGCGGCGTCCCGCGTGCGCCGCCCAACCCTCGATCTCGCGTGCCAGCGCCGAAACGAAGCGGTCCATGCGGGCGCGGTTCTCGCCGACGCGGTAGAAATCGCAGTAGCGGCAGCGTGTCCGGCAGAACGGCACATGGAGGTAGATGCCGAGGGTCTGCACCGCGGTCAGTCTCCGACCTCGGGGTTCAGCCAGCGGCGGCGCAACGCCTCCAGGGTGGCCGAACGGCCGCCGCCCAGGCACTCCGCCACGATCGCGCGCGCGCCCGGCGAGAGCCAGGTCACGACGTCGAGATTGCCCTCGGCGGCCACCCCCGACAGGTCGAGCGGGGTCGTCTCGAGGTGCCGGGCGGCGGCGAGCAACGCCTGTCCCTCGGGCTCGGTGCCGCCGAGGCCCAGCGTCAGCTCGCCCGCTTCGGCGAGCGCGGCCGCGAGCCGGCGATTACGCGCCAATCGCGGCGACACGCTTCCCCCTTCGGGGCGCAGGGGAAAGAGGGGCAGGCCGGCGAGGTCGAGCGCCCGTGCCACCTGCCGCTCGTCGGGAGCGGGCGAGTGAAAGACCGCCTCGAAGCTCTCTTCGCCCAGCGCCTCCGTGATCCGGCGGCGGTCGGTGGCGGAAAGATCGAGTGGCATCGGCACCACCGCCTCGGCCGCCAGGCCAGTCAGGCCCACGCTCCAGGAAGCGAAGCCCGACGGCTCCGGGATCGCTCCCGGCAGCAGCGGCAGGAGCACCCAGAGCCGCCCGGCGGGGCGATCGGACGGATCGATGGCGAGCGGCGCCGCCCCGGCCCCGGCGAGCAGCCGGGGGAGCAGATCGAGGACTGTGACCGTGGCTGGCGCGGACGTCGCGACAGCTCCCGCCGGATGCTGCAGCAGCGTCGGCACGCCGGCCGCGGCGAGGGCGAGCAGGGCCGATTGTCGCTGTTCCCGCTCGGCCGCGCGCGCCGGGGGCAGATAGGTCAGATCGGCCCGCGAGGGCGACACCGGCTCCGGGCCCCCGGAGGTCGCGGCACCCTCCGGTTCCGGCCAGACGATCCGCCGGTCGATCAGGTCGACGAACGGCAGCTCGGTCCCGGCGCGACGCCGCGGCGCCCACCGGATCCAGAACCTCGACGGCTCGGGGGCCAGCTCTCGCCAGGTCACGTGGGGAGGCCGCGAGCCGCCAGGGCGCGCTCGACGTACTTCGCGAGGACGTCGGCCTCGAAATGAAATCGATCCCCGGGGCGGGCGCTGCCCAGCGTGGTGACCGCCAGCGTGTGCGGGATGAGCGCGATCGTGAAGCTCGTCGCGAGGAGGCCCGCCACGGTCAGACTGACGCCGTCGAGCGCCACCGAGCCCTTCTCCACCACGCAGGCCTCGAGCCCCACCGGCAGCTCGACCTCGAAATCGGAGTGCTCCTCGACATCGGTGCGACGCAGCAGGCGGACCAGACCATCGACGTGCCCCTGGACCCAGTGCCCGCCCATCGGGTCGCCGAACCGCAGCGCCGGTTCGAGGTTGACTTCGCTGCCCCGGCGGAGCTGGGCGAAGCGGGTGCGGGCCAGGGTCTCGCGCGACAGCTCGACTTCGCTGTGCGTTTCGTCGCCCGCGACCACGGTGAGGCAGACCCCCGCCACGGCGAGGCTCGCCCCCGGCCCGAGCCGCTGGCCCACCGCGGGCGAGTGTCCGATCACCAGGCGCACTCCCCCCTGATCCGACCTTCTCGGATCCGCGATCAGGCGCCCACGCTCGACGACAAGACCCGTGAACACTCCCGATTCACTCCACTCAGCTGCAAGTCCTCCCCCGCGCGTCGAGCTCGCAGCCGCTCGACCCGGGCTGCCGCGGCGAGCGCCGGCCACCCGGAACCGGCGACCGCTGGCAGCGCGCCGGCGCCGCCCACGACGAGCGGCGCGACGAAGACCTCCAGGCGATCCCACAGGCCGGAGTCGACGAAGGCGCCGGCGATGCCGGCCCCCCCCTCGACCAGGACGCTCTGGATACCCCGCGCGGCCAGGTCGGCCAACACGGCACCGGGCACGACCGACGGCAGCACGACGACCTCGGCTCCGCGCGCCCGCAGCGCGGCCGCTGCCGGCGCTTCAGTGTACACGAGCACCTGTCCCGCCTCGCTGAACAGCCGCGCCGTCGGGGGCGTTCTCGCGCGGCGGTCCAGGATCACCCGCACGATCGCGCTATCCGCCCGTCCGAGGCGCCGGTTCAGGCGCGGATCGTCGGCCAGCACGGTGCCGCTCCCGACCAGCACCGCGTCGTGCTCCTCGCGCAGCTCGAGCGCGCGGCGCCGCGCGAGCGCGCCGGTGATCCAGCGGCTCTCGCCCGCGGCCGTGGCGATCCGCCCGTCCAGGCTCGCCGCCCATTTCAGGGTGACCGCGGGACGCGCCAGCGCTCGCGAGACCAGGAACGGCAGATTGCCTTCGATCGCCTCGGCGGCGCCCGGCCCGACGATCACCTCGACTGCCGCCGCGGCCAGGCGCTCGAAGCCCCGGCCCGCGGTGCGGGGGTCGGGATCGCGATGGCAGGCGACGACCCGGGCGATCCCGGCCGCCAGGATCGCCTCGACGCAGGGCGGGGTCCGACCGTGGTGGGCACATGGCTCCAGGGTGACGTAGAGGGTGGCGCCACGGGCGCTCCCGCCCGCCGCCGTCAGGGCGTGGACCTCCGCGTGCGGCTCGCCGGCCCGCTGATGCCAGCCCTCGCCGACGATCCTCCCGCCGGACACGACCACCGCGCCGACGCGCGGGTTGGGCGCGCAGGTGAACCGCCCCCGCGCGGCGAGCGCCAGCGCTCGCCGCATCGCCGGCGGCGGCCGCTCGCCGCGGCGCTTCGCGCGCGCCCCGGCCTCAGGCGAGGAGGGCAGTGGCGAACTCCCGAGGCTCGAAGTCGACGAGGTCGTCCGCCGTCTCGCCGACTCCGAGATAGAGCACCGGCAGGTTGAGCTCGCGCGCCACGGCGACCACCATTCCGCCCTTGGCGGTGCCATCGAGCTTGGAGAGCAGGAGCCCGTCGACCTCGGCGGCGGCCAGGAAGGCGCGCGCCTGAGCCAGCGCGTTCTGTCCGGTCGTGGCGTCGAGGACGAGCACGGTCTCGACGCGGAACGCGGCGGCCTCGCGCGCGATGATGCGCCGGATCTTCGCCAGCTCGGCCATCAGGTGTTCCTTGTTGTGCAACCGCCCGGCGGTGTCGACGATCAGCCGGTCGACCCGCCGCGCCTTGGCCGCCTGCAGCGCGTCGAACACCACCGCCGCCGGGTCGGAACCCGCGGCCTGGCGGACCACCTCCACGCCCAGGCGTTCGCCCCAGAGCGCCAGCTGCTCGATGGCGGCGGCGCGGAACGTGTCGGCGGCGGCGAGCAGGACCCGCCGCCCGGCGGCGAGCTCCCGGCGGGCGAGCTTGGCGATCGAAGTGGTCTTGCCGGCGCCGTTGACCCCGACCACCAGGACGATCGCCGGTTCCGGCCCGCCGAGCCCAGCGGGGGCCGGGGTCTCGGCGAGAATCCGGGCGATCTCCTCGGCCAGCAGCCCGCGCAACCGCTCCGGCCGCTCGACATCGGACCGGCGGACCCGCTCGCGAATTCGCTCGATCAACAGCGTCGTCGTGGGGACGCCGAGGTCGGCCGCCAGGAGCGCCTCCTCCAGCTCCTCGAGCGTCGCCGCATCCAGCGTGGCGGGCAGGTCGAGCAGCGATCCCAGGCGCTCCGAGAGTCGCTCCTGCGTGCGCGCCAAGCCGCCGCGCAGGCGCCCCCACAGACCGGGCTTCGGGGGCTCCATCAAGTGACGGGGAACAGCTCGCGCGCGAGCGCCTCGCGGGCCTGCTCGAGGCTGCGCCGCGCGCGCGCGCTGAGCGCCGGCGCGCGCTGGACCAGGACCAGGTAGTAGGAGTCCGGCAGCGGCACCGCGTAGAGGTGGAGCGTGTCTTTCTCGATGTGGAGCCAGCGCGGCTCGCCGTGATCGTTGGAGCGCAGGAAGCTCTCGATCTGGCGCAGGTAGATGCCGACGTAGGCGCCCACCACCCGCATTTGATAGGGGCTCGCGTCGGCGCAAGCGAGATCGACCGTTTCGCCGCTGTCGTCGAGGAAGAGCACCCCCACCGCGCCGTCGTTCTTCGCCAGCAGGTCGGCCAGGATGTACTGGTACGGCATCGACTCTCCCCCGTTCAGGTATTGACCGCGGCCGGCAGCTCGGCCTCGAGCTGCGCGACCAGGGTGCTGTCGCCGGGCTCGACCACCAGGTCTCCGACCTCGAATGCGCGCAGGAAGGCGGTCACCACCTTGGCGTCGAAGCGGGAACCCGCCAGCTTGGTGATCACCTCGGCGGCGTAGCGAGGCTCGTAGCCCTTTTGATAGGGCCGGTCGGTGGTGATGGCGTCGAAACAGTCGGCCACCGCGACGATGCGCGCCATCAGCGGGATGTCCTCGCCGCGCAAGCCGTCCGGGTAGCCTCGGCCGTTCCAGTTCTCGTGATGCCAGCGCACCGCCGGCAGCATGTCGCGCAGGTCCTCGAGCGGCTGCAAGATGTCGGCTCCGACCGTCGGATGGCGCTTCATCTGCTCGAACTCCTCGGCGGTGAGCACGCCGCCCTTGCGCAACACGCGATCCTCGATGCCGATCTTGCCGACGTCGTGCAGCAGGGCGCCGATCCAGAGCTTTTGCTGGAACTCCTCGCTCTGCGAGAGATGGCGCGAGATCGCGCGCGACAGCTCCGCCACCCGCTCCGAATGGCCTCGCGTGTACGGGTCCTTGGCGTCGATCGCCGCCGCGAAGGCCCGGATCGAGCTGATGAACAGGTCGCGGTTGCGCTGCGCGGCCTCGCGCAGCTTGCCGACGTAGGCCTCGACGTAACCGCTCATCTGGTTGAAGTCTCTGGCCAGGTCGGACAGCTCCGCGACGACTCGCTCCTCCTCGAGGCGCATGCCGAAATTGCCGCTCGCGATCTCGTGCGTGGAACGGATCAGCCGGCGGATCGGATGCCCGACCCAGCGCGAGATCACCAGCGCCAGGAGCGCCGCCAGCAGCAGGAGCAAGAGCGACGCGAGCACCGCCGAAACGACCATCTTGCGCGCCGCTTCGAAGGCGGTGGCCACCGGCTTGTGGACCACCACACCCCAGCCGGTCTCCTCCACCGGCGCCACCTGACCCAGCATCGCTTCGGGTCCCCGCGCGGTGGCGATGGTGTACTCGGCCGTCAAGTGCAGCGGTTTGCGCACGAAATCGAGCACCAGGTTCGAGTGGGCGAGCGACGCCCGCGTCCTGTCGTCGGCCCCTTCGGACCACAGCAGGGTGCCGTCGCGGTCGATCAGAAAGACCTCGACCTGGCCTTGCGCCTCGCGCTCGAACACCGCCTCCATCAGACGCAGGCGCAGGACGGCTTCGACCACCAGCGTGACCTCGCCGCGGTCGTTGGCGACCGGCACGGCCAGGACCGCCACCGGCTCGTTCGCCGCGCGCAGGACCGCGAACCGAAAAGTGGTCGACCCTTCCGCCCGAGCGATCGCGAAGGCCTCGTCCAGGGCGTCCGAGATCTCCGGCGCCGAGTCGGGCGGAGCGAAGCGTGGACCGGCGCCCGCGGTGTCGAGCACGCGCAGCGCGATGAGGTTCGGGTTGGCGGCGCTGAAGCGGTGCAGGTAGGCGCCGACCCAGGTCTCGCGCAAGCGATCTTCGATCTCCGCCGCACCTGGTGCCGCGAGCAGACCGACGCCCAGCTGATGGAGCAGACGCTTGTTGCCCGCCAGGTAGTCGCCGAGCTCGCGCGACAGCGACTGTGCCGACTGCGTCAGGTAGCTCTTCTCCTCCGTCTCCAGCAGGTCCCGGTTCTGCGCGATCAGGACCCAGTTCGAGATGGCCAGCGGAATCGCGCCGGCGAGCAGCAGCAGCAGGAAGATGAGGTGCCGAAGACGCAGGCGGCGGTGGAAGATCGAGGGCAGGCGCATGTCGTGGCGGCCGATGCTCGGGCGCGTTCCGGTACCCCGATTATAGAGGCCGCGCGGGCTCGCGCCCGGCGAGGAACCTCGCCAGCTCGGCGGAGACTTCGCCGGCCGAGATCGGTACCCCGTACTCCGCCCGCCCGGGGGCGAGCGCCAGCACCCACCCCAGCCCGGACTCGCGCGCCTTCTTGTCCCGGGCCATCAGGTCGACCAGCCGCGCAGCGTCGAGCGGCGGCAGCGGCGGTATCGACAGGCGGTCCAGGAGTCTGCCCAGCCTCGCCCCGAATCCCGGCTCGAGCCCCCGCGAACGCGCCAGCACGAGCGCGAAGCGGATGCCGTGCGCGACGGCGTCGCCGTGGCGCAGGCGGCCGTACCCGGCGGCCGTTTCGAGAGCGTGGCCGAGCGTGTGGCCGAAGTTGAGCAGGGCGCGCGCGCCGGCCTCCTCCGGGTCGGACTCGACCAACCTGGCCTTCGCCCGGGCCGCCGCCTCGACGATCGGCCCGAGCGCCGTCGGGCGGGCACGCCGCAACTCGTCGAGCTCGCTCTCGATGCGATCGAGGAGAGCGGGATCGAGCAGCGCCGCGGTCTTGATCGCCTCGACCAGCCCGGACCGGATCTCGTCGGCGGGCAGGGTCGCGAGCCAGGCCGCCTCCGCGACCACCACGCGGGGATGATGAAAGAGGCCGACGGCGTTCTTCGCTTCCGGCAAGTCGACGCCGGTCTTGCCACCGATCGCCGCGTCGACCTGCGCCAGGAGGGTCGTCGGCAGCTGGAGGAACGCGACGCCGCGCAGGTAGGTGCCGGCGACGAACCCGGTCAGGTCGCCGACGCTGCCGCCGCCGAAGGCGGCCAGCACGCCGTCCCGTTTGGCGCCCGACCGCGCCAGCCGCCGGTGGAGGTCGCTGGCGACCTCGAGGCTCTTCGCCGCCTCGCCGTCGGGCACCTCGAACACCTCGAGCGAGCGGGCGGCCGAAGCGACTCGCGCCAGACCGTCGCGGTGACGCGCCAGGATCGGCGCCGAGGAGACGGCGTAGAGCGGCCGCCCGGCCAGCTCGCCGAAGATCCACGGCGCGGCGCTCTCGAGGGCGCCCGCGCCGGCGAACACGGTGGTCGTGCCGCGGGGATGGCGGAGCTCGAAAGTGGCAGCGCCCACGCTCGTCTCCTCGCCGCTCAGGCCTTGCGCACCGCGATCGAGAGCTCGCGCAACTGCCGGGCGTCGACCGGGGCGGGCGCTTCGGTCATCAGGTCGGTGGCCGAGGCCGTCTTGGGGAACGCGATGACGTCGCGCAGCGACGGCACGCCCGCCATCAGCATGACCATCCGGTCGAGGCCGAGCGCCAGGCCGCCGTGGGGCGGCGCGCCCAGCCGCAGGGCCTCGAGCAGGAAGCCGAACCGGGCCTTGGCCTCCTCCTCGCCGATGCCGAGGATGCCGAAGACCCGGCGCTGCACGGCCGGATCGTGGATCCGGATCGAGCCCCCCCCGAGCTCGGTGCCGTTCAGCACCACGTCGTAGGCGCGCGCCCGCACCGATCCGGGATCGCTTTCGAGCCGGTCGAGGTCGCGCGGATCGGGGCTGGTGAAGGGGTGGTGGGTCGAGTACCACCGCCCGTCCTCGGGGTGGAACTCGAGCAGCGGGAAGTCGGTCACCCAGAGAAACTCCCAGCGGCCGTCCGGAATCAAGGCGTACTGCCGGGCGAGCTCCAACCGCAGGGCGCCGAGCGCGCTCGAGACGACTCCCGGCTTGCCCGCGGCGAGCACCGCCAAGTCGCCGTCCTTCATGCCGATCGCCCGGGCCAGCGACTCGAGGTCCGCTTCCGACAGGACGTTCTTGACCTGGAAGGCGAGCGTGCCCCCCTGGCGGCGAAGGGTGAGCAGGCCGGGCAGGCCGAACCTCTTCGCGATCTCGCCCCACTGGTCGGTCTGCGAGCGGCTGATGCCGGCGCCGCCGGGCATCACCAGGCCGCGCACGGCGCCGCCCGTCTGCGCCGCTTCGGCGAAAGCCCGAAACGGCGACTCGGCCACCGCCGCGGTGACGTCCTGGATCTCGAGGCCGAAGCGCAAGTCGGGGCGGTCGACGCCGTAGCGGGCGATCGCCTCGGCGTGGGTCATCCGCCGGTACGGCGTCGCGGGCTCGACACCGATGATCGGAAAGAGCCGCGCGAAAAGCCCCTCGATCAGCGCGTAGATGGCCTCCTCGGTCGGGAACGAGAGCTCGAGGTCGATCTGGGTGAACTCCGGCTGGCGGTCGGCGCGCAGGTCCTCGTCGCGGAAGCAGCGGGCGATCTGCACGTACTTCTCGAAGCCGGAGATCATCAGCAGCTGCTTGAACAGCTGGGGCGACTGGGGCAGCGCGTAGAACTCTCCCGGGTGGACGCGCGAGGGCACCAGGTAGTCGCGCGCCCCTTCGGGCGTCGACTTGGTGAGAATCGGCGTCTCGATCTCGAGGAAGCCCTGCTCGTCGAAGTAGCGGCGCGCTTCGTGGGTGATCCGGTGCCGGAGCAGGAAGTTGCGCTGCAGCTCGGGCCGCCGCAGGTCAAGGAAGCGATACCTGAGCCGCAGGTCCTCGGAGACGTCGCTGCGCGCGTCGAGCGCGAACGGCAGCGGGTCGCTCTTGGACAGGATCTCCGCCCGCTCGGCCACCACTTCGACCTCACCGGTGGGCATCTTCGGATTCACCATCTCGGGACTGCGGGCCTCGACTCGCCCCTCGACTTCGACCACCCACTCCGAGCGGACCGGATCGAGCGCGGCGAAGGCCGCCGCCGACTCCTCCGGCCGCGCCACCACCTGGGCGACGCCGCTGCGGTCCCGCAGGTCGACGAACAGCACGCCGCCATGATCCCGCCGCCGCGCCACCCAGGCTTGCAGCAGCACCCGCTTGCCGACGTCCTCCCGGGTCAACGTGCCCGCAGGCGTCCGATTCATGATCTCCACTCCTCAGCAGTCACCGGTTCGCACCGGAGGGAAAAAGCTCCATTGAAGGGGTCGCGTGCGGGGCATCTTCGCCAATCCCTGACACCCATTTCACCCGAGCGCCTTTGGACCCGTCTCGGAGAGCTGATCCATGGCTTCCGCGACGGAGAGCCGCCGTTCGTGCCGGGTTCGCACCTCGCGCAGCACGACCCGTTCGATCGTCTGGCGGTCCGCGGAGAGCTCGTCCTCCCCGATCAGGACCACCCATTCCGAGCCGTAGGCTTCGGCCGCCGCGTAGGCCCGCTTGGCGTCGCCCCACTCGAAGTCGAGCGCTGGAATTCCGCGCGCCCGGAGCAGCTCGACGAAACGGCCCGAGGCATCCGCGTCTTCGAAGGCGAAGCTCGGCAACCTGCGACCCCAAGGGACCGCGCGCACGATGACTGGCCGCGGAACGTCGCGCGCGGGCGAGCTCGGTGGCAGCACCTCGATCAGGCGGTCTTCGCCAATGGCGAAGCCGACGCCGTAGGTCGGCGGCCCACCGAGCGCATCGACCAGCCCTTCGTAAGCTCCCCCGCCGCAGATCGCGTTCTGCGCGCCGAGACCCTCGGAGGTGATCTCGAACACGGTATTGGTGTAGTAGTCGAGGCCTCGCACCAGCCGCGGTTCGATTCGGAAAGGGACTGCGGAAGCTTCCATTGAAGAGAGGACTCGCGCGAAGTGCTCGCGGCTGCGAGCCGTCAGGGACTCTTCGAGCTTCGGCGCGCCGGCGAGCAACGCCTGCTCCTCGGGGCTCTTGCTGTCGAGAATCCGCAGCGGATTGGTCACCAGACGCCGAGCACTCTCTTCTCCTAACTGGTCCTTTCTGGGCGCCAGGTACTCCACCAGCTTCCCCCGGAAGGCGGCGCGGGACTCGGCGTCGCCCACGGTGTTGACGAGGACCCTCAGGTCGGCGAAGCCCAGCTCGCGCAAGAAGGCGACCAGCATGAGCAATATCTCGACATCGGACTCCGCCCCCTTACCGCCCAGCAGCTCGGCGCCGATCTGGTGGAACTGGCGGTAGCGGCCCTTCTGGGGGCGCTCGTAGCGGAACTGGGGACCGATGTAGAAGAGGCGGACCGGCTGCGGCAGCTGCTGCATGCCGTGCTCGACGTAGGCGCGGCAGACGGCGGCGGTCGACTCGGGGCGCAGCGTCAGATTGCGGCCCCCCTTGTCGACGAAGCTGTACATCTCCTTGCCGACGATGTCGGTCGCCTCGCCGACGCCGCGCTGGAACAGCTCCGTCTCCTCGAAGATCGGGGTCCGGATCTCGCGGTAGCCGTACAGACCGAAGACCCGCCGCGCGATCGACTCGACGCGCGCCCACACCGCGGTTTCCGGTGGCAGCAGATCGCGCGTGCCCTTCGGGGCCGCATGTCGCTTCGCCACGCTCAGAACCCCGGCCCGAGGGCTGCCAAGTACTCGTCCTTGACCCGCACGTAGCGCGCGACGATGTCGCGGATGGTCTGGCTCTCCGCGGCGGTGAGGGCACGGACCACCTTGGCCGGCACTCCGAGCGCGAGTTGCCCGGCCGGTACCCGGAAGCCCGGCGGAACCACCGCGCCGGCGCCCACCTGCGCCCCCGACTCGACCACCGCGCCGTCGAGAACGCGCGCGCCGATGCCGACCAGGCAGCCGTCCTCGAGCGTGCAGCCGTGGATCATGCAGCTATGGCCGATGACGACATCGGCGCCGATCGAGAGTGGGAACCGCTCGTGGGTGACGTGGAGGATGGTGCCGTCCTGGACGCTGGTGCGCGCGCCGACGCGGATCCAGTGGACATCGCCGCGCGCGGCGGTGTGGAACCAGAACGAGCAGTCGTCGCCGACCTCGATCTCGCCGGCGAGGTGCGCCGAGGGGGCCAGGAAGACCCGCGCGCCCAGGCGCGGCCAGCGGTCGAGGTGGGGATGGATCGGCACGTTCGGCTCGGCGCTCCCGGGCCGCGGGCCCGGGCTCGAACCCGAAACAATATCCCACGATCCCGCCGCCGGCCGGCCCGTCGGGACCGCCTCGGGGGGCGGCGACAACCGGCGCGCTCGGTGTAACCTAGCCCGCCATGAGACCGAACTCGAGCTTCCACGTGCTCCTCGGGATGGCGGGGCGGCTGCTCGCACTGGCCGCCGTCGTCTCGACGCCGGCCGCGGCGGCGAGCGCTTCCGCCGAGACCACCTCCGCCACCGGCCCCAGCTGGATCGAGCACCTCGGGCGCCCCTACGATGCTTCGGCCCTCGGCCGCGTCGGCGCGCTCGGGCCCGAACAGCAGGACGCCTTGCTCCAGGCCCCCGCGCCGACCGGCGGAACGTGGCTGCGGGAGGGTTTCGCCGTGCGCGGGGCCGATCTCTACCGCTTCACCTGCCGCGCCTGTCATGGCGCCGCCGGGGTGGGCTCCCCGCCCGAGATCCGGCCGCTGGTCGATGTCGTCCGCACCACCTCGGGCGAGCTCCAGCAAGGGGGCGGCACCGCCGCGGAGGTGGCGAGCCGGCGGGCCGCCGCCGCCGAGCAGCTGCTCCGGCACCGAATCGCCGAAGGTGGCCCGGCGATGCCGGCGTTCGATCTCACCGCGGACGAGGAAGAGATCCTGCTCGCCTACCTCGAGCGCCTCGCGAGCGTGCCCGACCCGCGCCACCGCGACGATACGCTCCAGATGCCGGTCGACCGCGTCGGCGAACGGATCGTCAAGGGTACGTGCCAGATCTGCCACGCGGCGCGGGCGCAGGCGGGCAGGCCGGCCAAGGATCCGAGCCTGGTACCGCTCGAAACCATGACCTCGACCGCGGCGGTGCGGCCCTTCCTGGCGCTGGCGCGCCATCAAGGCAAGCCGAGCCGCGCCGGGCGGGGGCCCCAGCTCACCTACCTGCGCGACGCCGAGCTGGAAGCGGCTTACTTCTACCTGACGGCCTACCCACCGAAGTGACGGCGGGTGAGCCGCCGCCGGCGCGGTAGCATCCCGCGGCGATGAGCCGCCGACTTCCCCCCCGCCACGTCGACGTCGAGGTCGAAGTGCGCTACGCCGAGACCGACCAGATGGGTGTGGTCCACCACGCCAACTACATCGTCTGGTGCGAGCTGGCTCGCACCCGCCTCTGCCTGGAGGCCGGATTCCACTACGCCGAGATCGAAAAGCGGGGGCTGCTGCTCCTGGTCACCGGCGTCCAGCTGTCGTACCGGGCGCCAGCGCGCTACGGCGAGTCGGTCGTCGTCTCCTGCTGGGTCGACCGGCTGGGCAGCCGCGGCGTCACCTTCGCCTACCGGATCTCCCGCTGCGACCTGCTGCTCGCCACCGCGTCGACCGAGCACGTCTGGGTCGACGCCGCGAGCCGTCACCCGACCCGCTTCCCGGCCGAGCTCTACGCCCCCTTCGCGGCGTTCCTGCCCGACGGCCCGCCGGGCGGCGCGCCCACCGCCGCGCTCCGGTAAGCTGGCGGCGTGAACCGCCTCCGCCTGACCACCGCCGGCGAGTCTCACGGCCCCGGCCTCTCCGTCGTCCTCGAGGGGCTGCCGGCGGGACTGCGCGTCGACACCGCTCGACTCGCGCTCGACCTGGCGCGGCGCCAGCACGGCTACGGCCGCGGCCGCCGGATGCAGATCGAGCGCGACGTGGCCGAGATCCGCGGCGGCGTGCGCGGTGGCGAGACGCTCGGCTCGCCGGTGGCGCTCTGGATCGAAAACCGCGACTGGCCCAACTGGCGGCGCGCCATGGCGGCGGCGGCCGAGGAGATCGACGCCGAATTCGCCGAGCTGCGCCGTCTGAAGAGCCCCCGCCCGGGCCACGCCGATCTCGCCGGAGGCGAGAAGTACCTGCGTCGCGACCTGCGCGACATCCTGGAGCGCGCCTCGGCGCGGGAGACCACCGGTCGCGTCGCCGCCGGAGCCTTCGCCAAGATGCTGCTCGCCGCGCTCGGAGTCGAGATCCGGAGCGGCGTCCGCGCGCTCGGTCCGATCGGCGCCGACCGGCCGGCGCCGACCTGGGAGGAGGTCGCCGCGGTCGACGACGAATCGCCGCTGCGCGCCATCGACCGCGACTTCGAGCCGGCGATGATCGCGCTGGTCGACGACGCCAAGCAGCGCGGGGAGACCCTGGGCGGCGCCGTGACCGTGATCGCGCGCGGCGTGCCCGCGGGCCTCGGCTCCCACGTTTCCTGGTCGGCCAAGCTCGACGGCCGCATCGCGCAGGCCATGATGTCGGTGCCGGCGGTCAAGGCGGTCGAGCTCGGCGCGGGCCTCGCGGCCGCGAACGGTTACGGCAGCGCCGCCCACGACGCCATCCTGCCGCGCGGCGAGGACGGCCGTTTCCCCCGCGCCTCCAACCGGGCGGGGGGCCTCGAAGGCGGGATCACCAACGGCGAGGACGTGGTGGTGACGCTGTACAAGAAGCCGATCGCCACATTGCGCGAGGGTCTCCCGTCGATCGATCTCGACACCGGCGAGGCGCGGCGCTCGCAGTACGAACGCAGCGACGTCACCGCCCTTCCCGCCGCCGGGGTGATCGGCGAGGCGATGCTGGCGCTGGTCCTCGCCGACGCGGCACTCGAGAAGTACGGCGGCGACTCGATGGCCGAGCTGCTGCTCCACGCCGCCGCCAGCCGCGAGCTCGTCCGGCGATGGCCCGAGAGCTGACGCCGCCGGCCCGGGCCGGCGCCGTGATCTGCGGCGCCGGGGTGGCGGGCCTCTCCGCCGCCTGGCATCTGGCGGCGCGGCGCGGGCTCGAGCAGGTCGTCCTGGTCGATCCGCGCCCGCCGCTGACGCTCACCAGCGACAAGTCGACCGAGTGCTACCGCAACTGGTGGCCCGACCGGCCGATGATCGAGCTGACGGCGCGTTCGATCGCGCTGCTCGACGAGCTCGCGGCGGATTCGGACGACGCCTTCGCGCTCAATCGCAACGGCTACCTCTACCTCACCGCGACCGCAGCCGGGGCGGCCGCGCTCGAGCGCGGAGCCCGCCAGATTTCGACCGCCGGCGCGGGCGACCTGCGTCTCCACCGGGGAGACCCGGCGGACCCGCCCTGGCAGGCGCCGCATTGGAACCGGCTCGAGGCCGGCCCGGGCGGCGCCGACCTGTTCCTCGACGCCGAGCAGCTGCGCCGTTGCTTCCCCTGGGTCACCCCCGACGCCGTCGCCGGCCTCCACGCCCGCGCCTGCGGCTGGCTCTCCGCCCAGCAGCTCGGCATGCTCTGGCTCGAGCGGGCGCGTGCCGCCGGAGCCCAGCTGATCGAGGCCGCCGTGGTCGGCGTCGCGCGCGAGGGGCGCCGGGTCGTGGGCGTCGACATCGCCCGCCGGGGCCAGGTCGACCGGATCGCCACTCCCTGCTTCGTCGACGCCGCGGGCCCCTTCGTCGCCGACGTCGCGGCCTTCGCCGGCGTCGAGCTGCCGGTCCGCCACGAGCTCCATCTCAAGGTCTTCTTCGACGACGAGTTGCGCGTGTTGCCCCGCGAAGCGCCGCTGGCGATCTGGACCGACCCGGTGACGATCGCCTGGAGCGAAGAGGAACGCGCCGCGCTGGCCGAGGACCCGGGCACGGCGCCCCTGCTCGCGCCGCTGCCCGCGGGCGTCCACTTCCGGCCGGAAGGGGGTCTCGACAGCCGGTCGGCGATCCTGCTCTGGAACTACCACTCCGGCGCCACCGAGCGGGCGTTCCCGTTCGAGATCGATCCGCTCCATCTGGCCGTCGTCCTGCGCGGCGTCTCCCGCATCGTGCCGCGCTTCTCGGTCTACCTCGAGCGCGGCCGCCGCCCCTACGTCGACGGCGGCTACTACACCAAGACGGCGGAGAACCGGCCCCTGATCGGCCCCCTCTCGCCCCAGCTGGAGGGCGCCTGGGTCCTGGGCGCGCTATCGGGCTTCGGCATCATGGCCGCGCCGGCGGCCGGCGAGCTGCTGGCCGCGCAGATCGCCGGCGAGGCGATCCCCGACTGGGCGCGCGCCTTCCTGCCCGGCCGCTACGACGACCCCGACTACCGCCGCCGGCTGGCGACGCTCGACTCCGGTCAGCTCTGATTCGAACGCCGACCGGAGTCGTCGGCCGCCCCGCCTGCTCAGAGCAGCAGCAGCGCCACGCCGGCGGTCATCAGCAGGATCGCGCCGATCTTGCGCAGCGTCACCGGCTCGCCGTAGAGCCACCGCCCGAAGGCGACCGCCGAGAGACCGCCGACGCCGCGCTTGACCGTCTCGATCACCCCCACCGGCATCTCGCGCAGCGCCAGCAGCTGAACCACCAGAGCGAGCGCTCCGACCGCGATGGCGAGCGTCAGCAGGCCGGCGTGCCGCCCAGCCACACCGAGCTCCCGCGTCCGGCGTGACAGCACCAGCGCGCAGACACCGCCCGCCGCCACGCCCAGGTTCAGCACCAGGGCGTGCAGGTAGGGGCTCGCGAAGTCCATCGCGCGCTTGTCGAGCAACAGCGTCGCCGACCAGAGCAGCGCCACCCCCAGCATCACCGCGCTGCCCGGCTCGAAGCGCAAGCCACCCTCCTTGAGACCTAGCGCCAGGCCGCCGAAGACCACCAGCAGTGCCCCGCCGAGCGCGCGCGCCGACAGCTCCTCCCCGAGGACGATCGCGCCCAGCGCCGAGGCGAACATCGGGGTGAAGGAGAGCATCGGCAGCGTCACCGACAACGGCGACATCTGCAGCGAACGGAAGTAGCCGAAGTTGGCCGCCACGTTGAGCGCGACCGAGGCGAGGCCGGGCAGCCAGTACCCTGGCGCCAGCGTCCAGTCGCCGTCGAGCGCCGTGCCCAGGGCGAGCAGCGGCAGCGCGCCGAGCGTCGTCGCCGCCACCAGCGACCAGGCCGAGAGGCGGTCGGCGAGCGCCCGGCGCAGGAGATCGAACAGCGCCCAGCCCACGGCGGCGGCGGCGGCGAGCGCGAAGGCGCGGGAGACGTCCACGGGCGGCCGAATCTACCCCAGCACCGCCCCGCTTTGCCGCCCCCGGCCGTCCGGGCGCGAGGTACACTACGGCGCGATGTCGCTCTCCCCGATCTTCGTCGCCGACGTGCTCCAGCGGCAGGGCCTCATCACGCCGGAGCAGGCCGAGGAGGTCAAGCGCGAAGCGCGGCAGCTGCCATCGCGGCTGCGCGCGCCGACGACCTACGAGCAGAAGGCGGTCGCCTACGACCTGGTCGCGAGCTTCCGCTTCCCGAACCTGCTCGAGCGCGGCACGCCGGTCGACGAGCAGGCGATCGCGCGCGCCATCGCCACCGACGCCGGCCTGGAGCACGTCCGCATCGACACCCTCCAGCTCGATGCCGATCTGATCGAATCCAAGATCTCGCGGCCGTTCGCCAAGCGCCACCGGATGATCCCGCTGGCGATGCAGAACGGCAAGCTGCGGGTGGCCTGCGCCAACCCGCACGACATCGAGGGGATCGACTCGTTCCGCCGCATCGCCGGGCGCGACCTCCAGATGGTGGTCGCCTCCGAGCCCGACATCCTGCGCGCCATCACCGAGTTCTACGGCCTGCGCCACTCGGTCAAGCGGGCGGAGAAGGATCTCAAGGCCGGCATCGACCTCGGCAATCTCGAACAGCTCGTGCGGATGAAGAACGAGGCCGAGATCGAGTCGAGCGATCAGCACATCGTCAACGCCGTCGAGTTCATGCTCCAGCACGGCTTCGACACCCGCGCCTCCGACATCCACATCGAGCCCAAGCGCGACTGGAGCCTGATCCGTTTCCGCATCGACGGCGTGTTGCACGACATCCAGACCATTCCGAAGATCGTCCACGCGGCGATCGTCTCGCGCATCAAGACGATGTCGCGCCTCGACATCGCCGAGAAGCGCCGCCCCCAGGACGGTCGCATCAAGACCACGCGCGGCGGCCGCGAGGTCGAGTTGCGCGTCTCGATGCTGCCGGTGGCCTTCGGCGAGAAGGCGGTGCTGCGCATCTTCGATCCGGACGTGCTGACCCAGGACCTGACCGCGCTCGGCTTCTATCCCGAGGAGCAGGTCACCTTCAACGAGTTCATCTCGCGCCCGCACGGCATCATCCTGGTGACCGGACCGACCGGGTCGGGCAAGACGACCACGCTCTACTCCTCGATGAAGACGCTCGCCAATCGCGAGATCAACATCACCACCATCGAGGACCCGATCGAGATGGTGATCGAGGACTTCAACCAGACCGCGATCCAGCCCAAGATCGGCATCGACTTCGCGGCGGCGCTGCGCCATATCCTGCGCCAGGATCCCGACGTCATCATGGTCGGCGAGATCCGCGATCCCGACACCGCGCAGTACGCGATCCAGGCCGCCCTCACCGGTCACCTGGTCTTCTCGACCCTGCACACCAACGACGCCGCCACCTCGATCAGCCGGTTGGTCGACCTCGGAGTCGAGCGCTTCCTGATCAGCTCGACGCTGATCGGCTCGATGGCGCAGCGGCTGGTGCGCCGGATCTGCCCGCACTGCGTCACCGAGCGCGCGCTGTCGAACGAGGAGGCGAACACGCTGCGCCTGTCGGTGCCGCCGGGCAAGAAGATCAAGGTCAAGGAGGGGCAGGGCTGCCACGAGTGCCGCGGCACCGGCTACCTCGGCCGCAGCGGCATCTTCGAGATCCTGCCCATCGACGACGCCATCAAGCACCTGATCGTCGAAGGCAAGGACGCGCCGGAGATCAAGCGCGAGGCGGTCAAGAACGGCATGCGGACCCTGCGCCAGTCGGCGCTGCGCAAGCTCGCCGAGGGCGTGACCACCTTCGAAGAAGTCGTGCGCGTCACCGGGCTCTGACACCGCCCCCGGGCGCCCCCCTTCCAGATCACTCGGCGAGCTGGTAGCCGAGGCCGTGAACCGTGAGCAGGAAGCGTGGTTCGCTGGGGTCGGGCTCGATCTTCTTGCGCAGCTTGGCGACGTGCATGTCGACGGTGCGCGTGGTGGGGCTGCCGCGATACTCCCAGACCGACTCGAGCAGCGCCTGGCGCGTCACCACCTGACCGCGGTGGCGGGCGAAGAACGCGAGCAGGCGGTACTCGCGCGCGGTCAGCTCGAGCGGCCTCCCGGCGCGCGTCGCGCGATGGCGCCGCAGGTCGATCTCGACCTCGCCCAGGTGGAGCGGCGCCGCCAACGCCAGGCCGCCGGTGCGCCGCAGCAGCGCCTCGGCGCGCGCGATCAGCTCCAGGAAGCCGAACGGTTTGGTGACGTAGTCGTCGGCACCGGTGCGCAGGCCGACCACCTTGTCGATCTCCTGGCCGCGCGCGGTGAGCATCAGGATCGGCACCGAGCTGCCCGCGCCGCGCAGCTCGCGGCAGACGTCGAGCCCGGTCCGCTTGGGCAGCATGACGTCCAGGATCAGCAGGTCCGGCGCTTCGGCCCGCGCCGCTTTCAGGCCGGCCTCGCCGTCGCGCGCCAAGCGCACCTCGTAGCCCTCCGAAGCGAAGCCATCGGCGAGCGCCACCGACATCGCCTCGTCGTCCTCGACGATCAGCACCTTGGGCATCAGGCCTCCGAGGTCCGCGGGCCGGCGGTGCCGAGCTCGGCGGAAGCGAGCGCCGCGACGGCGGGCGCGAGCGGCAGGAACAGCGAGAAGGTGCTGCCCGCGCCGGGGCGGCTCGCGACCTCGACGCGGCCGCCGTGGGCCTCGGCGACGTGGCGCACGATCGCCAGGCCCAACCCGCTCCCCTTGACGTCGTGCACGAGCCCGGTGGAGACGCGGTGGAACCGTTCGAAGATCCGCTCCTGGTCGTCCGGCGCGATGCCGATGCCGCGGTCGCGCACCCAGACCACGGCGTGGGCGCCCTCGCGGCGCATGCCGATCTCGACGTCGCGTGCTTCGCCCGAGTACTTGATCGCGTTGTCGAGCAGGTTGCCGATCGACTGCGCCACCGCCGCCTCGTCGATCGGCAACGGCGGCAGGGGCTCGAGCGGCGGCAGATAGGAGATCCGGAAGCCGCTCTGGGCGAGACTGACGCGAAAGGTCCGCAGTGTCTCGCCGACGACCGCCTCGAGATCGGCGATCGCGAATCGGTAGCTCTTGCGACCCGACTCGATGCGCGCGAGATCGAGGATGTTGTTGACCAACTGGGTCAGCCGTCGGCTCTCGGTCTCGATGTACTCGCCGTACTCTCGCACCTTCTCCGCCGAGTCGACTCGGCCGAGCCGCAGCAGCTCGCCGAAGACCCGGATCGAGGCGAGCGGCGTGCGCAGCTCGTGTGAGACGTTGGAGACGAAGTCGCTCTTCATCTGCGACAGCTTCATCTCGCGCGCCGCGGCGCGCAGCGCGAACAGGACGCCACCCGCCACCGCGCTGGCGAGCAGCGCCGACAGCGCCAGGTTGAGCAGGAAATTGCGCCGCGCCCAGGCGGCGGCGGTCTCGTGGCCGCTGCGGATGCCGAGCTCGAGGTCGGGAAAGAGGAAGCCGACCGGCCGGGTGGCCTCGGGCGGCCGCCGCGCCGCCGCGCCGCCGCCGGTCAGGTCGACCGCGGCGCCCCCCCCGGCGCGCGCCAGCGAGACCACCGGCCGGCGCGCGCGATCATCGCCGAAGAACTTCGGCAGCGCGGCGTCGATCGCCTCGCGCAGCACCGTGCTCTCGAAGCGCTCGAAGTCGACGATCAGCCCGGAGAGTCCGACCAGCCTGCCCGCTTCGTCCGAGACCGGATTGAGGATCATCCGGTGCTCGGGATCGCGAACCTCGACCTGGAGCGCGGCGCGCTCGACGTGCCCGCCCTTGGCGGCGATGACCTTCCAGGGCGCCACCGCCACGTAGACCGCCCGCACCTCCTCCGTCCAGGGGCGCGCTCCGAGCGTCTCCGTCGCCGGATCGAAGAACTGGGGCATGCCAGCCCCCTCGCCTGTGAGCGGCACCACGAACAGCGCGCGCGCGCCGTCGCCGCCCTTCTTCGCGAAATGGTAGGCGGCCTTGCCCAGGCGGCCGTTCTCGAACAGCCCCGGCGGCAGATTGAGCGCCCGCTCGCCCAGCGTCCGGTAGCGCAGCTCGACCGCCGAGACGACCGCTTCGAGGTAGTTGTCCAACGTGGCGCGGTGGGCGACCGCCGAGACGCGTTCGAGCCGCTGCAGCCAGCGGTACTGGACCAGCAACAAGAGCGCCAGCGGCACCAGCGCCGCGGCGACGATCCCCCAGGTCCGGCGCGAGCCGAGCCGGCTCGGAATCGTGGGGGCACCCATGGTCGCTTTAGACCACAAGCGCGCGCCGCGCGCCAGCTCCGACCACCGACGTTTACCGAACTTTGACAATCCTTGACCTCGTTTGACCCCAAGGACCCGACATTTACAGCTCCGGGGCGTACCTTGCAACTCGAGGCGCCGCATCGATGTCAACAGCCGACGAGCCCCGGCCGCCGGCGCCCGGCCCGGAGGAGCGTCAGAGCGCAGGAGAAACCGATGAAGCGCAACCCGATCCGTCTCGCCGTCGCCCTCGCCGCCGCCGTCGCCCTGCTCGGCGGCACCGCCGCACTCGCCGGCGGCGCCAAGTGCGCCGAGGCCCACTCCCAGGCCGACTACCAGAAGATGGCCGAGAAGATGGCCAAGAAGGGCTACCTGGGCCTCGAGACCGAGAAGAACGCCGCCGGCGGCTACACCGTCAAGGCGGTCGCGGCGGGCAGCCCCGCCGCGCAGGCCGGCTTCCGCGCCGGCGACGTGCTGGTGGCGCTCGAGGGAGTCAAGCTGGGCGAGGAGAACAAGGAGCAGATCGCCAAGGTCAAGAAGGGCTTCGCCCCCGGCAAGCAGATCAACTACACCGTGGCGCGCCAGGGCGCCGAGACCCGCATCACCGCGACGCTCGGCGAAGTGCCGCGCGAGGTGCTCGCGCAGTGGCTGGGCGAGCACGTCCTCGACCACACTTCGGTGATGGTCGCAGCGACGAACTGACGCGGTCGCCGCCACCGGCGCGCCGCGCGAGCCGCGGCGCGCCGGCGCCCCCGCGCGCACTTGCGCCTAGAATGCCGCGCATGACCCCAGCGCCGAATCTCGAACCCGAAGCCCTCCCCTGCACCCGTCGCCAGCTGCTCGGTTGGGCGGCGGTCGCCGCGGGAGCGTTGACCGGCCCCCTGGTCGCGCCGTCTCCCGGCCGCGCCAGCGTCAGCGCGCCGGCCGAGCTCCTGCGCCGGCCGGTGCCGTCGACCGGCGAGACCCTGCCGATCGTCGGCCTCGGCACCTATCGCGTGCTCGACGTCGACGAAGGGGGGCTCGACGAGCTCCAGCCGGTGCTCGCCGCCTTCGTCGCTGCCGGCGCCACGGTGGTCGACACCTCGCCGATGTACGGACGGGCGGAAGGGGCGCTCGGCGCCCTGGCCGAGCGCCTCGGCGCCCGCGCCAAGCTCTTCCTCGCCACCAAGGTCTGGACCGAGGGGCGCGAGGCGGGAATCCGCCAGATGGAGGAGTCTCTCCGGCTGCTGCGCGCCGACACCATCGATCTGATGCAGGTCCACAACCTGCTCGACGTCGACCAGCACCTGGCGACGCTCGCCGAGTGGAAGCGCGCCGGCCGGGTTCGCCTGGTCGGCATCACTCACTACACCGCTTCCTTTCACGGCGCGCTCGCCGAAAGGATCGAGCGGGGCGGCCTCGACTTCGTGCAGGTCAACTACTCGATCGGCGAGCGCGAGGCCGAGCGCGAGCTGCTGCCGCTGGCGCTGCGGCGCGGCGTGGCGGTGCTCGCCAACCGGCCCTTCGCCGGCGGCGCGGCGTTCCGGCGACTGGGCAACTCGCCGGTGCCCGGCTGGCTCGTGGAGCGCGGCGTCGAGACCTGGGCGCAAGCGATGCTCAAGTGGACGCTCGGGAATCCAGCGGTCACCTGCGCCATTCCGGCGACTTCGAAAGTCGGCCATCTCCAGGAGAACCTCGCCGCCGGCCGCGGGTGGCTCCCCACGGGCGAGGAGCGCGACCGGCTCGCCAGCGAGCTCGAGCGCGCGCTCGGCATGTAGCCGGCTCCGGTCCGGCGATTGCTACGATGGCGGGCGATGCGCGCCCGCCCGGCGGCTCTGACCGCGCCGTTTCTCGTCTGCCTGCTCGCCGGCGCGGCGGCCGCCGGCTGCCGCGCCGAGGGAGCGGCCGGCACCGTCGCCGGAGCGACCGCTCTCGGCTTCGAGGGCGATGCCAACGAGGCCTGGGGCCCGGGCTTCGTGGTCTGGGAGTCGAACCGCACTGGCGCTTTCCGGATCTGGCGGCGCGCGCTCGAGGGCGGGCCGCCGGTTCAGCTCTCGGCCGAGGAGCCGGGCCGCGACCACTGCTGCGCCCACGTCTCGCCGGACGGCCAGCGCATCGCCTATCTCTCCATCCCCGGCGGCAGCCGCACCTACCTGCCCCCGACCACCGACGGCGAGCTCCACCTGATGCTCGCCGACGGGTCGCTCGACCGCGTCGTCGCCCGCCCGGCCCGCCACTACGGCGAGCACCTGGCCGCGGTCTGGTGGAGCGAGGACGAGCTGCTCTACATCGACGGGGAGAACGCCAGCGTGCTGCTCGACCTCTCGACCGGCGCCCGCCGCGTGATGGCGCGCGGACCGGCCGACGGCGAAGGCTGGCTGGTCGATCCGACCGGCCGCTGGGCGAGCGGCGGCACCCCGTCCTTCTCGGCGCGCCGGTCGGACGGCAGCATCGCCCGCGCGACGCCGCTCGGCGGCTGCCAGCCCTATTTCGAACGCGGCGGGCGCTTCGGCTACTGGTCGGCCGGCGCGGGGGGGCCGATCGACGCGCTCGAGCTCGAGACGCGGCGCAGCTTCACCCTGCTCGCCAAAGGCGATCCGCGCCTGCCGCGCGAGCGCGGCTATCTCTACTTTCCGCGCCTCTCGCCCGACGGCTCGCTGCTCGCCGTCGCCGGCTCGGACGGCGCCCACGACCACTTTAGCTCCGACTACGACGTGCTGGTGATCGAGGTCGATCCGGAGAGCCTCGCGCCGATCGGCCGCGCGATCCGGATCACGACCCATCCGGCGGTCGACCGCTTCCCCGACCTCTTCCGCGCCGAGCCGCCGCCGCGCGCCCCCGCCCGGCCGCACCCCTCCGCGGCCGACCGGCCCCCGGCGGTCGAGGCGGCGCCCAGCTGGCCGGCGGCGCGCGAGCGGCTGGCGCTCGTCTGGGAGGGATCGGACCGTCCGAACCGGATCGCCGCCGACGCCGCGAGCGACGTCCTCGCCGCGCACGGCCGGGCCACCTTCGACCGGCGCGGCCGCATCAGTCTGGGCGGCGGCTACTTCCAGGCCGACGAGACGACCTCGCGGCGCGTGATCGAGACCCTGAGGGCCTCGAACACGCTCAGCTTCGAAGCGGTGGTCGAGCCCGCGGACCTCGGCGCGTCCGGCCCGATCGTCGCGCTCTCGGTCCGGCCGGGGCGGCGCAGCTTCCGGGTCGAGCAGGCGGGAGATCGCCTGCGGCTCGTCTTGCGCACCGCCGAGACCGACGGCACCGGCGGGTCGCCGGTCGAGCTCGTCCGCTTCGAGGACCGGCGCCCGCGCCACGTCGCCTTCACCTACTCGCCGGGCCGCCTGGCGGTCTACCTCGATGGCGAGCCGGCCGGACGCTTCCCGGTACCGGGGGATTTCTTCCACTGGCAGAATGGCTGGCTCCTGATCGGCGCCGAGGCCGGCAGCGACGAGCGCTTTCGCGGCGCGCTCTCGCATCTGGCGATTCACGCCGCGGAGCTCGACGCAGGGACCGTCGCGGCGAGCGCTCGGCTGGCGCTGGCGGCGCTCGCGTCGGCGCCGGCTCCCCCCTTCGCCGAGGTCGAGGCGCGCCTGCTCGCCCGCTCGCGGCCGCCGACGCTCGAGGAGATCTCGCCCTACCGCCAGGCGCTGGTCACCGAGGAGTGGGAGGTCCTGCGCGCGCTCGCGGGCGTGCCGCTCGCCGGCAGGATCCGGGTCGCCCGCTGGTCGCTGCTCGACGGCGCGCCGACGCCCGAGGCCGCCGACCCGCTGGGCACCGTCCGCCGGCTCCGGCTCGAGCCGCACGCGGCCCAGCCGCAGCTCGAGAGCGTCGTCCTCTCGGACACGCTGCCACCGGCGCCAGCGGGAGGCCCGCCGCTCGGCTTCGACGTCGCCTGGAGCGGCGGCGGCTAGGCCGCGGCGGGCCGACTCATGGTCTTCAGCTCCTACCTCTTCCTGTTCGGCTTCCTGCCGCTCGCGCTCGGGCTCTACTTCGCGGTTCCGTCACGGGGGCGCAACCTCGCGCTCACCCTGCTCTCCTATCTCTTCTACGGCTGGTCGAATCCCGCTTTCTGCCTGCTGCTGCTGATCTCGACCACGATCGACTGGATCTGCGGCCTGGTGCTCGCCGGCGCGACGCCCTGGGGCCCCGAGCCGGCGCCGCTCGATCCCGGGGCGCCGCGGACGCGGCGGCAGCGGCTGGCGGTCGCCGCCTCGGTGATCTCGAACCTCTCGATCCTCGGCTTCTTCAAGTACTTCGATTTCGCGGTCGGCAGCTGGAACGGGCTCGCCGCCGCGCTCGGCGTCCCGGCCGCCGCGATCGAGACCGCGCTCGAAGTCACGCTGCCGCTCGGCATCAGCTTCTACACCTTCCAGTCGATGAGCTACTCGATCGACCTCTACCGCGGGCGGGCCGCCGCGATGCGGAGCTTCGTCGACTTCGCCTGTTTCGTGTCGATGTTTCCGCAGCTCGTCGCCGGCCCCATCGTCCGCTTCTCGGAGGTCGCCGACCAGCTGCGCGAGCGGCGCGCCACCTTGGTCCTGGCGGCCCGGGGCGCGGCGCTCTTCGCCGTCGGCCTGGCCAAGAAGGTGCTGCTCGCCAATCCGTGCGGCAAGATCGCCGACACCGTCTTCGACGCCGCGGGCCCGGGGATGCTCGACGCCTGGTACGGCCTCGCCGCCTACTCCTTCCAGATCTACTTCGACTTCTCCGGCTACTCGGACATGGCGATCGGCCTCGGGCTCGCGCTCGGTTTCGTCTTCCCGAAGAACTTCGATCAGCCCTACCGCTCGCGCTCGATCACCGAGTTCTGGCGCCGCTGGCATCTGTCGCTGTCCACCTGGTTGCGCGACTACCTCTACCTGCCGTTGGGCGGCAACCGGAAAGGCCCCGCCCGCACTTACGTCAATCTCGCGCTGGTGATGCTGCTGGGCGGTCTCTGGCACGGCGCGTCGTGGAATTTCGTCCTCTGGGGCGGCATTCACGGCGCGCTGCTGGCGCTCGAGCGCGCGGTCGGGGTCGAGCGGCTCTACGGCCGCCTTCCGGGCACCATGCGCACCGCCGTCGTCTTCGGCATCGCGACGATCGCGTGGGTCCCCTTCCGCGCCGCGGACTTTCCGGCCACGCTCGACTTCCTCGCCCGCTTGGCGGGTTTCGCTCCCGCCGCCGCCGGGGCCGCCCTGCTCCCGGGCCTCCTCCACTCGCCTTATCTGCTGCTCTCGTTCGTGACCGCCGCCGCCGTAGTCTGGCTCGGCCCGCCGAGCTGGACCTGGACGCGCGAGCTCACCCCGGCGCGCGTCGCCACCGCGCTCGCGCTGTTCGGCCTCGCCGTCGCCGCGCTCGCGACCCAGAAGTTCAACCCGTTCATCTACTTCATCTTCTGATGCGCGCCCCGTTCGATCCCTCGTCCCGCGAACGGGAGGCCCGCGAGGAGATGGCGGCGACTCGCGTCGGCCGGGGCACCGCCCGCTCGCTGGTCGGGCTGCCCCTCGCGCTGTTCGCGTGCGCGCTGGTGCTGGAGGCGGTTGCCCTGGCGCGCGGGGAGTCTCGCCTCCCAGCGCCGCTGCCGCCGCCGCCGCCGACGCTCGCGGCCGATCGCCTCTTCGGCACCGGCAACGCTCGCCTCCTGGCGGCGGCGCGGGAGATCGAGCACCGGCTCGACGAGGGCTCGGCGATCGCCCGCGTGATCCGCCCCTGGGGTCAGCTCGCGCTCACCGCGTGGCTCGGCTTCGGCAACGAGGAGGCCTACGTCGGGCGCGGGGGACTTCTGGTCTTTCGCGACGACTTCGACCACTCGACGCGCCGCGCGGTCGCCGCCGGGGCCGGTTCGGAGCGCGCCGGCCGAGAGACCGCGGCCTTCGCGCGCGCGCTCGAGGAGCGCGGCATCGCGCTGCTGGTGGTGCTCGCGCCCGCTAAGCCCGCCGTCCACCCGGACCGCTTCGGCCGCGCTTCCGCCGCGGCGCCGGTCGAGGGTCCCAGGGACGAGCCGTTCGCGCGCGCTCTCGCCGCCGCGGGCGTGCCGCTGCTCGAGCCCTCGCGGCTGCTGCGCTGGTCGGCGCGCGCGCGCGGCGAGGATCTCGCCTATCTCGAACGGGACACTCACTGGCGCCCGGCGGCGATGGACGCCGTGGCGCGCGAGATCGCGCTTCGCCTGCGCGCGCTCGCCGATCTCCCCGTGGGCGAGACGGGCCGGTTCCGCGAGAGGAGCGTCACGGTCGAGGGGATCGGCGACAGCCTGGCCCTGCTCGGGTTGCCGACTCCGTTGGCGCGCTTCGGGGCCGAGCGGGTCGAGGTCGCTCGCGTCGAGCAAGCCGACGGCTCGCCCTGGCGCCCGGAGCGGGCCGCCCCGGTGCTGCTCCTGGGCGACAGCTTCGCCGCCATCTACTCCCAACCCGAGCTCGGCTTCGGCGCCGGCGGCGGGCTCGCCGAGCGGCTCTCTTTCCACCTCGGTCTGCCGGTCGACCGCATCCTGCGCAATGCCGGCGGCGCCAAAGCCACCCGCGAAGCTCTCGCCCAGGAGCTCGCCCGCGATTCGACCCGCCTGTCCGGCGTCCGCGCCATCGTCTGGCAACTCGCCGCCCGTGAGCTCACCACCGGCGACTGGCAGGCGACGCCGCTGCCCGCGGCCGAGTGATCGCCTCCGGGCGAGCACGCTCGCCGGAAGGGACGGGCCGCTCCCACAACGGTCGCCAAGCCTCGACGATCTCGGTCCGTCTGGCGCTCTGGAAAAACGCTCTGTTGAAGGGGGTGGGCGGGGTTCCGCCGGTGGCGAGTCCTCATCGGCCGGTGCGGGCGGAGCGCTGTTGAAAGGCGTTCTGTTGAAAGGGGTGGGCGGTGCTCCGCCGGTGGCGGGTCCTCACCAGCCGGTGCGGGCGGAGCGCTGTTGAAAGGCGTTCTGTTGAAGGGGGTGGGTAGTGTTCCGGCGGTAGCGAGTCCTCATCGGACGGTGCGGGCGGAGCGCTGTTGAAAAGCGCTCTGTTGAAGGGGGTGGGTGGTGTCCAGCCCGGGGCGAGTCCTCGGCACCTGCTGGATCTGCGAGGCTGGCCAGGAACCTGCTCCAAACCAGCGCGCCGCACACCACCGCCGCCAGGCCCTCGCCTCCCCCGCTCCGCCCACTACCCCCTTAATTGGAGCTTTTCGCTTTTCGCTTTTCGCTTTTCGCTTTTCGCTTTTCGCTTTTCGCTTTTCGCTTTTCGCTTCTCGCTTCTCGCTTTTCGCTTTTCGCTTTTCGCTTTTCGCACATGGCCTCCCGCTCCTTGCTCCAGGCGACTGATGGTTGGCGGTTCGTTCTCCGGCTCTCGCCGGAAGCGGAGACCCGTCGTTGCGCTCGCGCGCGCACGTGGAGGGCGGGGAGAATGCGGTGACGAAGTGCCGGGCGGGCTGGGGTAGCATACGAGGGACCTCCTCGGGACCTTCTGCTCATGTCTGCGCCGAGCCACGCTGTCGAATCGCTTCCCGACCCGCTGCGCGAGGAGCTGGCACGCTTCGTCGAGGAGCAGCGAGCGCTGTGTCTCTGGTACATGCGCGAGGACTTCTTGCCGGTGGATTTCGAGACCGCGCGGATGGCGCTCGACGCGATCGAGAAGCACGGCGACCGGGCCGCCTTCCTGCGCGCCGCGGAGCTCAGACGATGGCTCTCGACCCTTTCCAACGCGACGCCTGCCGCCTCCTAGCGGCGAGGCGGAAGGCGAGTGGCGAGAGCTACGTCGCCGGCGGGGCCGCTCTCAACGAGATCCTGGCGGCGTCGCGCCGGTCCCGCGACCTCGACCTGTTCCACGACGCGCGCGAGGCGGTCGCCGAGAGCTTCGAGGCCGATCGCCGGACCCTGACCGAAGCCGGCTGTTCGGTGGAGACCTTGCGCGAGACGCGCGGATTCGTCACCGCCGAGGTGCGGCGAGGCGAGAACCGCCTGCGCATCGACTGGTCCAGCGACAGCGCCTTCCGTTTCTTTCCTCTGGTCGAGCACGACCTGTTCGGGTTGACGCTCCACCCGTTCGATCTCGCGACCAACAAGGTGCTCGCCCTGGTCGGCCGGCTCGAGGTTCGAGACTGGATCGACTCCATGACCCTCGACGAACGAGTTCAACCGCTCGGCTACCTCGCCTGGGCGGCCGCTGGCAAGGACCCCGGTTTCTCTCCGGCGTCGATCCTGGAACACGCCGCGCGCACCAGTCACTACTCGCAAGCGGAGGTCGACACGCTCGACTTCGAAGGCGGCGCGCCGGATGCCGGCGAGCTTTCCCGCCACTGGCGGCTCCGCCTTTCGGAGGCACGGGAGATCGTCCATCGGCTCCCCGCCCCGGAGGTCGGCAAGTGCGTCCTCGACGCCCAATTCCAGCTCTACCGGGGAGCACGCGCCCAGCTCACTGATGACCTTCGTGCCGGCAACCTCCGCTTCCACGCCGGCTCCCTCCGCGGCGCTTTTCCGACCGTCCGCCCCTCATCAGGCTCCAGCTGACCTTTCCACCCGTTAGCGGCCGACAGCGGTGGCCACTCGCGCAGCCGAGGCGAGGCCGCACCCGTCGATGCGGACCGAACGCTGTTGAGGAGGATTCTGTTGAAGGGGGTGGGTGGTGTTTCGCCGGTGGCGAGTCCTCACCGGCCGGTGCGAGTAGAGCGGTGCTGAAAAGCTTTCTGTTGAAGGGGGTGGACGGTGCTCCGCCGGTGGCGGGTCCTCATCGGCCGGTGCGGACGGGGCGTTGTTGAAAAGCGTTCTGTTGAAGGGGGTGGGCGGTGCTCCGCCGGTGGCGAGTCCTCACCGGCCGGTGTGGGCGGGGCGCTGTTGAAAGGCTTTCTGTTGAAGGGGGTGGGGGGGGTCCGCCGGTGGCGAGTCCTCATCGGCCGGTGCGGGCAGAGCGGTGCTGAAAAGCGTTCTGTTGAAGGGGGTGGGTGGTGTTCCGCCGGTGGCGGGTCCTCATCGGCCGGTGCGGGCGGAGCGGTGTTGAAAAGCGTTCTGTTGAAGGGGGTGGGTGGTGTCCAACCCGTGGCGAGTCCTCGGCACCCGCTGGATCTGCGAGGCTGGCCAGGAACCTGCTCCCAACCAACGCGCCGCACACCACCGCCGCCAGGCCCTCGCCTCCCCCGCCCCGCCCACTACCCGCTTAATTGGAGCTTTTCGCTTTTCGCTTTTCGCTCTTCGCTCTTCGCTCTTGGCTCGGAGGCGTCTCTTGCTCGAGATGAGCGGCGTGCCGGTGGGAGCGGGGGTGCGATAGAAATGTGGGCATGAGCGATCTGGATCTGCGGTATCCCATCGGCCGCTTCGAGGCGGTGGCGGCGATCTCGCGCGGGCTGCGGGAGGAGCTCCTGGGCGAGCTCGAGCGGTTGCCCGGCGACTTTCGGGGGGTGGTGGCTCGGCTGACGGCTGCGCAGCTCGACACGCCTTACCGGGATGGTGGGTGGACGGTCCGGCAGGTGGTTCACCACGTTCCGGACAGCCATCTGAACGCCTACGTCCGGCACCGCTTGACGGTGACGGAGGAGCAGCCGACGGTGCGCGGCTACGACGAGAAGGCGTGGGCGGCGACGCCCGACGTGTTGGTCGGTGAGGTCTCGGCGCCGCTCGCGCTGCTCGAGGCCGTGCACGCGCGGTGGGTGGCGTTCCTGCGCGCGCTGCGCGAGGACTCCTGGCCACGGCGCTTCGTCCACGGCGACACCGGCAAGCTCTGGCGGCTCGACGAGAGCGTCGCGATGTACGCCTGGCACGGTCGCCACCATCTGGCGCAGGTGCGCGGGTTGATCGAACGGTCGCGCCGGTAGCTTCGGCGCGCGCGGTTGCGGCCCGCGCGGTTCCGCGTCGACCGGGTGCTCAGCCGCGCAGGATCGAGTGCGTCGCCGGACCGCCGGCGCCGGCCAGCTCGGCGGCGGCCTCGTGGGGCAGCGGGAACCAGCGCAGCGCCTCGAGCTCCTCGGGCAGTGGCTCGATGACACCATCGCCGTCGGCCGGCGCCGCGGTGGCCGCGGCCAGGATCCGGCGCGCCTCCTCGAGGTAGCCGGCGAGCGCCGATTCGGGTTCGGTGAGGTGGATCGAGCGGTAGTCCATCCGGCCGAGGTCGTAGCGGATGTCGCCGAGCCGCGCCGCCGGGCGCAGCGGCCGCTGCCGGTGCCGCCATTGCCCGCTCGTGGCGTCGAACCGGTACTGCGGCAGCAGCCGCCACCCCTGCTCGGCGACCAGCTCGACCGCCGCCAGCAGGAACTCGAACACCGCCTCCGACAGGAAGTAGTTGAAGCCCAGCCGCGTCCAGCCCGGCTTGATCCCCTCGCAGCCGGCCAGGATGCCGCGCTCGAAGCGGTGCGACGTCTCGAGGTCGATGCCGAGCAGCCGGTGGCCATAGGGCCCCGCGCACGAGCAGCCGCCGCGCGACTGGATGCCGAACAGGTCGTTCAAGAGCGCCACCACGAAGTTGTGATGCAGATAGCCGTCGCGGTGGCGGACCAGGAACGAAACGATCGACAGGCGCGGCGCCTGCAGGCTGCCGAGCAGCCGCAGCTTCGGGTGGGCCCGCCAGCGCTCGAGGGCGCGACGGACGAACCCACTCTCCAGCCGCTCGATCGTCTCCGCGCCCACCGCCTCCTTGAGGTGGAAGACCAGCCCGGCGCGGATCGACTCCAGGATCGCCGGCGTCCCCCCCTCCTCGCGGTGCTCGACGTCGCGCAGGTAGTCGTGCTCGAAAGCGTTGACGTAGGCGACCGTGCCGCCGCCGGGGACCGTCGGCACCCGGTTCCTGAACAGCGCGCGCTTGGCCACCAGCACGCCGGGCGTGCCGGGCCCGCCGATGAACTTGTGCGGCGACAGGAAGATCGCGTCCTTGTCGGCGTCGGCGAGCGCGGCGTCGCGCGCCGACGGGTTCATGTCGATGTCGACGTAGGGCGCCGCCGCGGCGTAGTCCCAGAACGACAGCGCCTCGTGGGCGTGCAGGAGCCGCGTGATCGCCACCGTGTCCGACAGGATGCCGGTGACGTTCGACGCCGCCGAGAAGCTGCCGATCTTGAGCGCCCGGCCGCGGTGGCGCTCGAGCTCGCGGCGGAGGTGCTCGAGATCGATCCGGCCGTCGGCGTCCTCGGCGATCACCACCACCTCGGCGATCGACTCCCGCCAGGGCAGCTCGTTCGAATGGTGCTCGTAGGGGCCGATGAAGACCACCGGCCGCTCCGCCGGAGGAATCCGCGCCGAGAGCCCGAAGCGGGCGTCGAGATCGGCCGGCAGGCGGAGGTTCAGCACGTCGATCAGCTTGGCGATCGCGCCGGTGGCGCCGCTACCGCAGAAGAGCACGACATCGGCGGCCGAGGCGCCCACGGCGCGGTGGACGATTCCGCGCGCCTCCTCCCGGAACGCGGTCGTCTGCATGCCGGTGCCCGAGGCTTCGGTGTGGGTGTTGGCGTAGCGCGGCAGCACTTCCGAGCGCAGGAAGTCCTCGAGGAAGCCGAGCGAACGGCCGGAAGCGGTGTAGTCGGCGTAGGTGATCCGGCGCGGCCCGAAGGGCCCGTCGAGCGCCTGGTCGTCGCCCAGGATCGAGGCCCGCACCAGCTCCACCAGCGCCTGCCGGTCCGCCGCCGTCGCCATGCCGCGATTCTCGCACGGCCCGCAGGTGCCCCCCCCCCACCGTGCGGGGGGGCGCATGACCGTCGTCATAGGACCTGGTCGGTCCTGTTTCCTAGCGTTGCCGTGACCACAGGGCGACCCCGCCCCCGGCCCACGAAGGAGGGACCCATGCCCCCGGATCGCGCGACGACCGACGAGACCCCGCCGCCGCTCGGACAGCGGCTGTTCGACCGGCCCTTCCTCCTCCTGGCGGCGGGGCTGCTGGTGATGCTCCTCTTCTACACCGGCTGGGGGCTGCTCGAGATCGCCCTGCTGCCGGCGGGGACGCTGCCGTGAGCGCGGGCTCGCAGCTCGGTTCCGGACTCGTGGCGCCGCGCGGCAACTGGTGGCAGCCGGCCGGCCGTCAGGAGCGGCTCTGGATCGCGATCGCTTTCTGCTGGTGCCTGGTGCTGTTCGCGATGATGCCCTTCTGGCACCTGAAGGGCGGTCAGAACCCCTCCGGCATCCGCACCAAGGTCGCGCCCGCCGACTTCCTCTCGCGCACCTTCCGCTTCGTCGAGGACTACAAGATCGGCGAGGAGAACGGCATGCCGCTGGTGGCGCCGCCGCCCGGCGCCGATGTCTACATGCTCGGCCAGATGTGGCGCTGGTATCCGGCGCTGGTGCTGCAGGAGGGGGCGACCTACACCCTCCACCTCTCGGCGCTCGACGTCAACCACGGCTTCGGCCTCTACCCGGCCAACCTCAACATCCAGGTCATCCCCGGCTACGACTACGGGCTGCGCATCACCCCGAACCAGCCCGGCGAGTACCGGATCATCTGCAACGAATTCTGCGGCATCGGCCATCACCAGATGCTGGGACGGATCCTGGTCGAGCCGGCGGCCAAGAGCGCCGCGCTCGCGCCCGCGGCTCCGCGCGTCCAGTTCGCCACCGAGGAGGCACCATGAGCACCGTCAGCGAAGCTCTCCCCGGCGCCGCGGCGCCGGGCAACCAAGCCGGTGGCGATGGCAACTTCCTCTGGCGCGCGCTCGCCCGCGTCTGCCCGGTCACCGGCCTGGTGGTCAACCGCGACTCCGAGCGGCTGGTGCGTTGGAACGCGGTCGCCGGCGTGGTCTTCTTCCTGGTCGGCGCGGTGGCGGCGCTGCTGCTGGCGCTCACCCGCTGGCAGGCGGTGCACCTGCTCGATCCGGTCTGGTACTACCGCATCTTGACCCTGCACGGGCTCAACATGCTGATCTTCTTCATCATCTTCTTCGAGATGGCGATCCTCTACTTCGCCGGACCGATCCTGCTCAACGCCCGGCAGCCGGCGCCCAAGACGGCCTGGACCGGCTTCGCCCTGATGCTCGCCGGCGCCCTGCTGGTCGACTTCGTGGTGCTGTGGGGGCGGGCCGACGTGCTGTTCACCTCCTACGTGCCGCTGCGCGCCCATCCCCTCTACTACCTGGGGATCATCCTGTTCGCGGTCGGGGCGCTGATCGCGGTCGGCCTCTTCTTCGCCTCGCTGGTGGTCGCCAAGCGGGAGAGGAGCTACGAGGGCTCGGTGCCGCTGGTCACGTTCGGCGCGCTGACCGCCGCGATCATCGCGGTGATCACGCTGCTGCACGGCGCGGCGATCTACATCCCCGCCTTCCTCTGGTCGATGGGGATGATGGAGATCGACCCGCAGGTCTACCGGCTGATGTTCTGGGCGCTCGGCCACTCCTCGCAGCAGATCAACGTCGCGGCAATGGTCTCGGTCTGGTACCTGATGGGCGCGCTGACGATCGGCGCGGTGGTGGTCAACCAGAAGGTCAGCCGCTGGGCCTTCGTCCTCTACGTGCTGTTCATCTCGATGGCCTCGGCCCACCACCTGCTGGTCGACCCGGGCATGGGCCCGGCTTGGAAGGTCTGGAACACCAGCTACGCGATGTATCTCGCGGTGCTCGCCTCGATGATCCACGGCTTCACCGTGCCGGCGGGGATGGAGATGGGGATGCGACTGCGCGGCTTCACGCGCGGCGCTTTCGACTGGCTGCGCCGGGCCCCCTGGTCGGACCCGGGCTTCTCCGGCACTTTCCTGTCGTTGGTGATCTTCGGCTTCATGGGCGGCATCACCGGCGTCACCCAGGGCACCGAGCAGATCAATCTGATCGCCCACAACACGCTGCGCGTGCCGGGGCACTTCCACGTCACGGTGGTCGGCGGCACGGCGCTCGCGTTCATGGCGCTCACCTACTACCTGCTGCCGCTCGTCTTCAAGCGCCGGGTCGCCTTCTGGCGGGCGGCGCGCTGGCAGCCGTGGCTGTTCGGCGCCGGCATCGCCCTGATGTCGGTCAGCATGACCTTCGCCGGCAGCTTTGGCGTGCCCCGCCGCCACGCCGACATCACCTTCCCCAACGCGCCCTTCACGCTCGAGCTGCCGCCGGTGGTCGACCTGCTGATGGCGGGGATCGGCATCGGCGGCACCCTCGCCGCGATCGCCGTCCTGCTCTACATCGCGATCGCGGTCAAGTCGGTCTTCTTCGGCGACACGGTGGCGCTCGAGCGCCTGCAGCCCGGCGAGCCCGGCGTGCCGCAGGGGATCGTCCGGCTGCCGCCGCAACTGCACGACGTCGACGCCTCGGCCGCCGCCCATCGCGCCGGCGCCCCCGGCACCGTCATCCTGGTGTTCGTCTTCCTGGCGGTCTTCATCCTCTACTACTTCACCAACTGGAAGGTGCTGTCGATGCTCTGGAAGATGGGCTGAGAGGGAGGATCCACCATGCTCGCGCTCGCCCCTACCTCGCCGCCGCCGGTCTCGAGGAGCCCTTCGCGCTTCGCGGCCTTCGGCTTCCTCGGCTGGCTCGCCGCCACGGCGGCCTGGTGGGGGATGGCGCTCGCTCCCCTGCCGGCGCCGCCGGAGTGGCTCGACCGCGCCCGCGCGGTCTGCTTCGGCTCACCCCCGGGCGGCCTCCCCGACACCTGGGGCTGGATGCTGCTGGTGGCGAGCCCGCTGTCGATTCTGGTCTTCCTGGTCGCGGTCTGGGGGCGCGATCTCGCGGCTTGGAGCCGCCGCCTCTCGGGCACCGCGGCGGGGGCGGTGCTGCTCGGCGCGGTGGCGCTACCGCCGCTCCTGGCCGGCGCCTGGCTGATCGAGCGGCGGGCGGAGATCGCGCGCCTGTCGGCGGGGCCGGTGGCGCTCTCGGCGGCGGAGGGCGAGCCGTTGCCCGCGGCCTATCCCCGCTCGTTCGATCCGGCGCCGGCGATCCCGCTCGTCGACCAGCACGGCGCGCGGCTCGAGCCCGCGGCGCTCGCGGGCAAGCCGGCGATCGTCACCTTCGCCTACGCCCACTGCGCCACGGTCTGTCCGGGTCTGGTTCGCTCGGTGCGCCTCGCCGGCGAGCGCGCCGGTCCGCGCGCCACCGCGCTCTTCGTCACCCTGGATCCCTGGCGCGACACCCCTTCGTCGCTGCCGACGCTGGCCCAGGCCTGGGGTGTCGCCGCGGTGCCCGGAGCGCGGCTCCTCTCGGGCGCGGTCGAGGAGGTGCTGGCGGTGCACGAGGCCTACGGGCTCGGCGCCGTCCGCGACGAGGCCACGGGCGAGATCACTCACCCCGGCCTGGTCTTCGTGCTCGACGGCGAAGGGCGGATCGCGTTCCGCTTTCTCAACCCGCCGGCGAGCTGGCTGGTGGGCGCGGTCGCGCGGCTGGAACGGGAGCGGGCATGACTTCGGCGCGGGGCGGCCCGGCCGCCCCGCCGCCGGCGGCGCGCTGGCTCGAGCGCGCGGTGGCGCCGCTCGAGCGCCTGTTCGACCGGATCTACGGCTCGCGCTGGAATCCGCTCCACCAGAGCGGCAACCTCGCGGTCCTCTGTCTGCTGGTCTCGATCGCGACCGGGCTCTACCTCTTCCTCTTCTACCGGATCGCCGAGCCCTACGAGTCGGTGCTGCGCATCGAGCGCGAGATCTTCCTCGGCGCCTGGGTCCGCTCGCTGCACCGGCTGAGCGCGGATCTCGCGATCGTCGCGGCGGCGGTCCACCTGGTCCGCAAGCTGCTCGCCGGCCACACCTGGGGCCCGCGCGTCCTCGCCTGGGTGAGCGGCGTGGTGCTGCTCGGCACGCTGCTCGCCTGCGGCTGGACCGGCCTGGTCATGGTCTGGGACACGCAGGGGCTCGAGATCGCGGCGCGCGGCACCCGGCTGATCGATCTGCTGCCGGTGATGTCGCAGCCGCTGGCGCGCGCTTTCGACGGCGCGCAGCCGGTGCCGTCGTCGTTCTTCTTCATGAATCTCTTTCTCCACGTGGCGATCCCGCTCGGCCTGGCGGCGCTGCTCTGGCTGCACGTCTCGCGGGTGGCGCGGCCGGTCTGGTTGCCGCCGCCGCCGGTGCGGCGCTGGGCGCTCGCGGCGCTCGCTCTCGCGGCGATCCTGGTGCCGGCGGGGATCGGCCCGGCGGCGGACCTGCTGGCGCTCCCCGGCGAGGTGCCGACCGACCTGCTCTACGCCTTCTGGCTGCCGCTGGCGCGGCGCGTCGGGCCGGCGGCGCAGGCGCTCTTCTGGCTGGCGCTCTTCGGCGGCCTGACCGCGCTCGCCTGGATCTGGCGGTCGCGCGCGCCGATCCGCGTTTCGTCGGTCGACCAGGACCGCTGCACGGGCTGCGAGTCGTGCGCGCGAGACTGCCCCTACGAGGCGATCACGATGGTGCCGCGCACGGCCGGCCTCGCCCGCTCGGCGACGGTCGCCTGGGTGGACCCGGCGCGCTGCGTCGGCTGCGGCATCTGCGCGGCGGCCTGCGCGCCGATGGGGGTGGGCCCGACGGACTGGACCGGGCGGGAGCAGCTGGCGGCGCTCAGAGCACGGCTGGCCGGCGCCGCGCTCACCGGCCGGGAGATCCTGGTGCTCGGCTGCCGCAACGGCGTCGTCCGCGAGCGCTCGGCGTTCGAGCGGCCGGGGGTGCTGGTGGAGACGGTGCCGTGCGCGGGCAGCATCCACACCGCGGGAGTGGAGCTGGCGTTGCGACAGGGGCTGGGCGGCGTGCTGCTCCTGACCTGCCCGCCGCGCGACTGCCGCTTCAGAGAGGGCCCGAAGTGGCTCGCGGCCCGGCTCTTCGACGGCCGCGAGGCGGAGCTTCCGGAGCGGGTGGACCGCCGCCGGATCGCCTTCGCCTCGTTCTCGGCCTCGGAGTCGGCCGCCGCCGCGCGCGCGATCGCCGAGCTCGCCGCCCGCGTCACCGCGCTCGCCCCGCCGCCGGTCGACGCCGCGGAGCCGGAGATCGAGTGCGCGACGACGACGGCGGCGACTCCCGTCGCGGTGGGAGCGGGTCGTGGCTGAGCGCCTCGCGGCTCCGAATCCGCCACGGCCGGCGCCGGAGGCGCGACCGAGCGCCGCCACGCTGGCGCTACGCGCCGTCGTCTCGCTGGCGCTGGTCGCCGGCACCGCGCTGGTCGCCCGCGTCCCGCTCGGCGAGCCGCCCCGAGACGCCGCCCTCCGCTTGGCGCTCCGCACCACGCACGCACGTCTGGAGGTCTGCCGCGAGCCGTCCGCGCGGGAGCTCGAAGCGCTGCCGATCCACATGCGCAGCCCGAGGATCTGCACCGAGACCGCGCTCGACTATCACCTCACCGTGAAGCTCGACGGCACCGAGCGCCTCGCCCGCACGGTCTCCCCCAGCGGCCTGCGTCGCACCCGCCCGCTGGCCGTCGAAGCCACCCTCCCCACCCCCGCCGGCCGGCGCCACCTCGAGCTCCACTTCGCCCCCGCCCCCCCACCCCCGGACTCCCCCCCGGACCTCCTCTCCGCCTACGCCGCGCTCCCCGCGCTCCACCTCGACACCCCGATCGACCTCGCACCTGGGCGCATTCTCCTCCTCACCCTCACGGAAGACGGCGAAGCGCTGTTCATTCGCGAAACGCCGCGCTGAGGCGGGGCGCCGAGGCGGCGGTAACACGGGGAGACCGGTCGATCCCACTCGAGCCGGGCGCGAGAACCCCCGGTCGCGGCCGACGTAGTCAGTCCTCGAACCGAGGAGTCTCCGATGCCGCCCAGTCGCTCCGTCGTCGCCGCCGGTACGTTGCTCGCCGCTCTCTGCGCCGCGCTGCCCGCCGCCGGGGCCGCGCGCGCCGCGGGCGCGCCGCTGGCGGAGCGGGAGCTCGAGGTCACCCGCCTCGCCGAAGGCGTCTACGCCATGACCTGGCAGGACCCGCTGCAGGATCCGATCGAGGGCAACTCGCTCGTGATCGTCAACGACGAGGATGTCGTCGTCGTCGACACGGCGCTGCTGCCGTCGACGACGCGGCGGCTGATCGCCGAGCTCCGGAAGATCACCGACAAGCCGGCGCGCTACGTCGTCAACACGCATTGGCACGACGACCACCACGGCGGCAACTATCTCTACCGCGAGCTCTGGCCCGAAGTGACGATCGTCTCTCACGCCGCGACGCGCCCTCTCATCCTCGAGCACACCTACAGGCCACGGCCGGGGATCCTCGAGGAGTACGAGCAGGCGGCCGCGCGCTTCACCCGTTGGGCGGAGACCGGTCTCGACGACGAGGGCAAGGAGCTCGTCGAGCGCCGCCGCAAGCGCGCCGGCGAGCTCGCGGCGTTCTACTCGATGGCCGTGGTCGAGCTCGCGCAGCAGCGGGAGATGCCGCCGGACCTGACGTTCACCGACCAGCTGGTGTTGCAGCGCGGCGCGCGCACGATCGAGCTGCGCTGGCTCGGGCGCGGCAACACGGCCGGCGACATCGTCGTCTTCCTGCCCGCGGAGCGCATCGTCGCCACCGGCGATCTGCTGGTCTATCCGATCCCGTTCTGCTTCGGCTCGTACTACGCCGAGTGGATCGACACCCTGGCCGCCGTCGACGCGCTGCCGGCCGACGTCATCGTACCCGGCCACGGCCCGGTGATGCGCGACCGCGCCTACCTGCACACGGTGCAGGAGCTGCTGCGCGCCATCGTCGCCGAGACCAAGCAGGCGGTCGCCGACGGCCTCACGCTCGAGCAGGCGAAGGAGAAGATCAAGCTCCCCGACTGGAAGGCCAAGCTCGCCCCCGAAGACAGCAACCGCGGCCCAGCCTTCGACGCCTTCGTCCTGTCACCCGCCATCGAGCGCGCCTACCGGCAGGCCAAAGGCGAGAATCCAGGCGAGGGCCGCGTCTGAGGGGTTGAGCTGTTGGGCTGGCCCCTCTGGCCCGGGTCGGTGACACGAGCTCGACACTTCACGTCGTTGCGCAGCAATGCGGTTTCGCGGCGGACATGGCGCCACCCGGCGCGGTCTACATGAGCTTCGCGAGCGACTCGATCCTCGCGCGGATACCCTCTGAGAATCGAGCCAGCTCCTGGCTTTCGAGCAATCCCAAGCGGTGGATGAACGCGAGCTGGAGGAGCATGGCGGACCGCTTCGGGTCGTCGAAGCCGCGGGCGATCTGCTCGTTGCGCTCTTCGACCAGAGCAAACAGCTCACTGAACCTCTCGCGTTGGGAAGTGGCCGGTTTCTCGACCACCGCCTTGGCGTCTCGAAGGGCGCGCTGGCACAGGCGCTCGAGCGCGACCTCGCGAAGCTCGCGGAAGACCTTCCAGTCCTTCTCTGGGATCTCGGGTGGCATCACTCTTCAGGCCTCATGGCGGGCCGCGAGCTCAGCTGCGAACGGCCGCCAGCCCGTTTGCCCGCTGGAACGAGGGACAGTGCGGGACGAATCTAGCCATAGAAGATCGGGTGCTCGTCGACAACGCCGAGAAGGTCGCCGAGATCGGTGGAAGGGGGGCAGTCCTCGAAGCGATGCCATTTCAAGTTCCTGTCGCGCCAGAAGAGGCTCCACTCTCGGGTGGTGACGGAGAACCGGAATTTCGCCACATCGTGGGTTCGGTAGACGGTCTCGTCCCTCCAGTCGGGCCGCCGCTCGGAAACATAGGCGAACAGACCCTCGAAACGATAGACGATCTCCAGCTCGTGGCGAATCTCTGGCTGGGTCTTGCCCTCGCAGTACTCCCGGAGGGTTGCGTCCGCTCGCTTCTTTTCGATCTCGCTGATCGGCACGGCAGAATCCCAGGTCGTCCGACTGCTCCGTGCTCAGCGGCGCCGGCGGCGCGACCGCGCAGCCGGTGCTCGCTCGCGCGATTCGTCAGGCCGCGCGCCACTCACGAGGGGATACGAGTCTGGATCGTCGATCGACTCGACGTGACGGTCGATGTCGAGCTCGGGCCAATGGAGGTGATGCGGAAAGGGCCGCTCTGCCCTGGAGAGGCGAGCAATCGACACCTCGGCGACCCAAGGGAACCGCTCGAATGGCAGAAACCTCTGGTTGTCGTCGAGCAGAATCCAGAATCCGTGGGGCGAGACGTTCGTGACCTCAGCTGCCGAAGTGCTTGCGCCAACCTGCTCTGACCTCATTCTCGTGCTCCTCGACGAACCGGAGAGCCTCGCGGATCTCGCGCTCGCTCAGTCCGAAGTTGCGCGCGACTCCAATCTCCGGCTCGAGCCAGAATCTCGCCTCACCCTCGGGCCCGATGGCATGAACATGGAGCCGCGCTTCCTCGCGCGAGAAGAACAAGAAGGCGAATCGAGGACCGGCCGCACGAAAGATTGTGGGCCTCCCCATGAAAGCGTAGCATCAACCTCCTGGACTCCCTGGCCGTCCATCGGCTCATGAGTGGAGCGGTCTCGCTATCTGAGTACTACCAGACCGGAGAGGCATTGAAATCGCTGGCCGTAGGTGCCGATTCACCTTCCGTGGTTGTCATGGGTTTTCCGAGTGTCGCGTAGCGAGTATGGCCTCTCATGGTTCGCTCCGACGTCTTGCGGCCTGCACTCACGCAGCGCGCTGTCTTCGTCCTCCTCTTCTTGGAGCAAGCTAACATCCGCGCGTGCAACTGCCAACCGGGAACTCCTCTCGCGGGGTCAGGTCTTGAGGGGCCCCATCTGCCGACGAGGGGTGGTTCGATGGGAGAGTTGATCTTCGTGTATCAAGATAGGAAGCAATTGGGACCGTACACTCGCAAGCGGGTCGAAGAGCTAGTAGAGAACGGCTCATTGAGTCCAGCTGCACTCTCGTGGGCAGAAGGGCTTGCTGAATGGATCCCTCTCAGTTCTCTGCTCTACGGTTCAAGGGGCGAGCTGGCTATACCTCCAACCGCGTCGCGGAATCCACCCGCACCTCCGACACCGACCCAGCCACAGGGGTCAGTCATAAGTGTTGGTCCCAGCGGTATCGGCGGCTGGCTGTTGTTCTTCTGCGTCACTCTGACGCTTCTCCAACCGCTAGCGTTTATCGTCGCCTCAAAGGATAACTGGGAGCAGGCAAGACTCGGGTTCGAGGCTCTGCCCGCCTTGCGCACCGCAGTGTGGGTAGATGGAGTGGGGCTCGGAGCCCTTGTTGTCTATGGGATAGTGGTGGGTGCGCTAGTGTGGGCGGGCGACCCGAGTGGCAGACAGCATGCTAGGCGCTTCCTACTCATAAAGGCGGGTGGCACGCTACTCGTTCAGATCCTTGGTATGGCAAGTGCCACTGAAGTGCCGCGTGAGATTTGGGTAGCGATGTGGGGCGGTGCCTTCAGCGTCGTGTTCCAGGCGATGCTGTTTTCTGCAGCTTGGTGGCTCTACTTCGCGTTCTCCAAGCGCGTTCGAAACACGTACAGCTCGCCGAGCAGATAACCGCCCACCATCGCCAGAAACAGCTGCTCCGGAGGGATCGCCGTTCGCCCGGTCTTCGAGTAGAGAGCCCGGCAGGTTCGCCGAACGGCCTTGTCGCCGACCAGCGGCCGAATCCGCCGCAGGAGGTGGTCCGTCGGAACGAACGTCCCGAGCGAAAGGCTGTAGAACAGACCCAGCGGCGGCATCGATTCGCCAATCATCGGAAGGCCCTCCGAATGTGCTGGCTGATTCAAAACTGCAGCCGCCCGCGAGATTCCCCACGAAACGCGGGCTTGGCAGCAGCGTGCCAGAGGATCAGAGTTGAAGGGCGGGCCAGCACCGCGGGGGCCGAGCGAAGCGAGACGAGGCGGTCGAGGCCCGGCCGCTCCAACGATTGGTTGAACGGCAGATACACATGGGTGCTTGATCGCCTATGTTTCATCGGACTCTCCCTCGCTACTGGCGCGAGCCTCTCTGATTAGCAACCGGAGATCGGTCGAAAAGCGGTACCAAGAATAGGACTCAATGGCCACTGTGCGAAGTGTGTCAGTGGAAATCCCATAGAAGCGGGCGTCTTTCAAGAGCTCCAGAGCCTCGGCATTCCTGAAGGAGTTCTCGCAGTTTCTGCGCGCGATGCCACGAATGAAATAGAGCTCCCTGATCTCTGGATCATCCTTGGACTCGCGCTCAACGCGGCAAATTCCCGGGATCTTGGAAAATGCTGAATCCCAAGATTCCTCAATTATCGCGCCTTCGGCCTCAAATCTTAGGTAGTGCGTTGCGGCAACATCCATGGCGGAAAGCACCTCTTGAAGAGAAAACTTCTTGATCCATTTGGCCAGGTCGCGGCGACCTTCGTCGGCGACCGACCAGCCAGGTGTGTAGTGTTGCCAGTAGTCGGCAGCCACGTCGAGAGTTTGCTGTGCGAGTTCCCGAAGGCTGAGGTTCCACTCCATCATCATTGTCAGCTGCTCTCGACGCTCCTGAAGCTCTTCAAGTTGGTTCCGCGCCTTCGTAACCGCCGCATCATCGGCGAGGAGTTTGGCTCGCTTTCCGAGATTGCAGTCAATACAGCTAGTCACGAGATTCGTAATCTCGTTCGTTCCGCCCGCAGACACTGGGACAATGTGGTCAAGGTGGAGAAGGACCTGGGGTGCGGTCGCACCGCAGTACTGGCACTTGAAGGAATCGCGCTTGAACACTTCAAATCGAAGAGCGCGCGAGAGGCTCAAGCGTGCGGGGCGCTCCCTATTCATCTATCGTCGAGTCTCCTGCCGCCCAACTATTGAAAGTCCAACATTGCAGTTGCCATCGCGTCACGCCGCGTAGCGGATGGCGGGATGCTTGAAGTAGGCAGCAACGCGAGCTGGTGACTTCTGAATTCGGCGAAGGTGCCCAAGTGCCTGCCGATGAAGCGAAGCCTGATCCGGGGCTGGGATGTCGGTGTAGACGGAGCGCTTGAAGTCGCTGTTGAGGTACTCGTCTGGATTGAGCTCTGGCGAGTAGGGCGGCAGGAAGAAGACCTCGATCGCGTCGGCGTGCTTCTCGACCCACTTTCGGACCGGCGCCGATTTGTGGACGTTGAGATTGTCGAGGATCAGAAAGACCTTCTTCTCCGCGTCGCGGGTCAGTCGGCGCATGAAGGTGACGAGAGTGGTCGTCTTCAGGGCGCCCTTGAAGATCATGAAGCGGACCTTTCCTTGATTCGTGATCGAGGACAAGATCGAAAGGCTCTTTCGGCGCGCTGGGATGCGGATCAGAGGCGTCAGCCCCTTCGGGGAATAACCGCGATGCCGCACCTGGTCGCTACGAAGCCCGGTCTCGTCACCCCAGCTGATCTCGGCGCCTTCGCGCTTGGCACGGCGGGCGATTCTCGGGTACTCCACCTCAAGCCAGCGCTTCACGGCCGCGTCGTCACGCTCGTAGGCGCGCTTCTTGGGTCGCTGCGACGTGAAGCCCCAGCGCGACAGGTAGACCGCGGTCGTACTCTTCGGAAGTCGGATCCGAAACTCTCTGCGCACGAGCTCCTGCACCGCGCGCAGGGTCCACAGCGCGAAGGGCAGCCGCAGCTGATCCGGGCAGCGATCGCGGATCCATCGCTGAACTTGCTCCTCCTGTTTCGCGCTGAGTTTGCGACCGTTCCCTGCGGGCCGCCCTCCACGCTTCAGATTCGCCGCAGCTCGCGGCGATGCATCGAACTGCTTGGCGAGCTGCGAACAATAGGTCCGCGCGTATCCGGTGATCGCGCTGATCTCGACCAGGGTCTTACCTTCGCGGCGAAGCGCGACGAGCTGCTTGCGCAGCTCCACTCGCGCCTCCACCGACAGCGTCCTCCGATCGCTCTTTCGCACGACCGGACTCTCTCACGTTTCTCCGGAACTGGCAAGTGCAATACGGGACGGCGAATAGCTCGCTTCGAGCCGTCGGCCCGCTCCTCTTCAAACTCAGCCACGGAATCGGCTAGGCGCTCGTATGAACCACTTCCAGTCTGAACCCAGAAGGTCGCTCCTGAATCATCACGAATGAAGACGTCACCGGACAGCGAAAGAAAGAGCGGCTTCATCTCCGAGCCAGCCAACCAGACCCACGCCTCGAAGGCCTCGATTAGGTCGGCCTCATCTACGGTAGCCAAGTAGCTCTCGTCAGCTAGCGGCATAACGGATCATGAGTTGAGCGGCAACAGGGCGAAGCCCTGTTGCCAGCTCGAACGAATTGTCAGGCGGCAGCCGCAGAAATGTGATCACCCGTTCTTACCGAGGCTAGGCAGGCCACCCTGAAAAGCACCAAACGCATTGCCCTTCCTAATGTAGACACTGCACTGCCTGGCCCTAACGATCTGTCGTTTAGCCGCAAGCTCTTCGGCAATGACCCAAAGGATGTCCTTACGCGTGTACTTCGACTTCGAGAGCATCTGGCCCGCGACTGTCTTCGCTGCGATCAGTCCTTCAATCTCGCGCCGCTCAAGTTGGGGCTTTAGTTTCGCGAGCTTGGCAGCGAGTGGACCCTGAGGTGATGTCGGAGTCTTCTTCTTACTGTCACGTTCGGCTTGTTGTTGATCGCGCTGATAGAGAACGCCCAAGCAGGAAGCAATCGCGTCGAGAACCGGCTCAAGGAGGTTCTCTTGCTTGAGTAGCCTCATCTCTTGGAGAACCCCAACTTCCCAATCCTCAAGTCCAGAGACGTTCGGAATTGAGTTCATGAAGCCTCCTAAATATTGAGCCTGCCGCCTACCTAGGATTGACCCCGCCACGGCTGAATGCCATTGCGTATGACATGGGGGTTACCCTGCGGAAAATGGGGGCCTCCCGTGGGGCGAAGGGAATGGTGCAGTGCGACCTGGTGGGCGAGTTTAGGGCTCCGGGGTTTCTGGAGCAAGGGGGCTTTGTCACGGGGCTCATCCGAAGGGTGGCCTGGAGCGGGGTGGGGGGCCGAGGGCGGAGCGGGGGATGTCGAGGGGGTGGTGCGTGCGTGCGGCGGCTGCGGCTGCACGTGCCGATTGCGCTGCGATTCCTGGCCTGGTCTGTTCGCGGGTGGAATGGCGTGGAACGGGCTCGCCGAGAGGTGAGCTGATCGGGAGCGTGCGGGCTTACCGGGGGCGTGCTTGGCGTGGCCGCTGGTCGCTCTTGGACTCGCCTCGCGGGTCGTGGTCGCGATGACTCTCGTTCGTCATCGGGCTCGTGGAGCTCACCGGTTGGTTGTTGACTGACGTCGCCTCCGCGCGCTGGATCGTGTGGGCGCATCGGAATGTTCGGGCGCTCGGCGCGGCCGGCCTGCGGACCGCGCTGGTCTGGGCGGAGGGCTACCTGTTCATCCCCATCATCGACCTCGGGGGCCGGATCCCGATCGACGCGCCGCGGTGAGCGCTGGTGGGGGCCCCCGGGCGCTCATGGCGCGGCTTGGGCGGTTTCGACGCACGTCTTGGCGAGGGGGTACTCGCCATGCGCGTGGCTCGAGGTCGATCGCTGTCCGTCCGTCTTTGCCGCGGCCCGGTCTTGGCCGCGTTGGCCCTGCTGGTGGCGACTCCGGCCGAGGGCCAACAGGTGATTCCGCCGCACCAGGTCATTCTCTGGGACGAGACCCCTGGCCCGGACTATGTCCTGCCGCCGGGAGCGGCGTTCGGCGGCAGCGTGGCCGCCGCCAAGGCGAGCCCCGGCTACGTCCGGGTGGGGGCGACCGAGGCACACGGTACGATGGCTCTCGAGCTTCACGAGGGCTCGTGGGTCACCGTGTGGGAGCAGCCCTACAACTTCGGACCCCAGCCGTTCGCCTCCGGGCACGACGGAGAGAGCGAGCACCTGACAATCAGCTTCTGCTGCATGGGCTGGTTCGATTACTACATCGTCCGCACCACGGCAATCGGGAGTCAAGACATTGCGGTCTCCCAGCATGCCGTGTACAGCGTCGCCAAGCACGGCGACCTGATCGCCGTCGGTCAGCCCTTCCGGGGCGCCGGAGGGGCGGTCAGCTTCTTTCGCAAGATTGAGAACGAATGGTGGCTCGAGCGTCGCTTCGACGGCGAGCTGTTCGACCAGGCTGGCTACTCGCTGGTCGTGCTCAGTCCGAACCTCGCGCTGGTCGGCCTGCCCGGACGCAACGGCCAGGGGGGCGAGGTGTGGATCGCCTACACCGATCCGACCACCGGCAGCTTCTCCCCGCTGCTCGCGGGCTCGGGCAACGGCGAGCGCTTCGGCCATTCCCTGGCCACCGACGGCGACTGGATCGC